>LGYU01000005.1 GCA_001302245.1 Chitinophagaceae bacterium PMP191F | reverse complement strand
TTGCGTATAATTTACGCAAAATAGATTTTGAAAATTTTTCCCTGCAAGACGGAAATTTATTTACATTGTTATTGAAAATAATCTGTTTGCTATGGGCATTTTCGATTTTCTTTTTAAGAAAAAGGATAACGCAAAACAATTGCTGGAGCCGGTTAAAATATCAGCAGAAGTTACGCTGCCCCGTGTTCTTGCCAACCATTGGCAGGATATACAAAAAACCGGTTTGACATTTGTTTCAATAGAAGCCATACCGCAGAAGCATCTTACGCTTGAACAAAGCAAGTTTGGTCATTATCCGTGTATCCCGGAAAGTTTTCCTTATCCTACAGGTCCTGATGGTGAATTTTTATACCCGCTTGCCCAGATCAACTTTAGTGAGTTTGCGTCGCTACCAGGCTATCCTGCTAAGGGGTATCTGCAATTTTATATTGGAAGCGATGATCAATATGGGCTCGATTTTGATAATATGCAGGCGCAGATATCTTTCCGGGTGTTTTTTTTTGAAGAAGAGGACGTGCAAAATAAAAGGACTGACTTTGCTTTTCTTGACAACGTTATGGAAAGTGATGCCGGCCCGGTTTTTAAGCCACATGCATTAACATTTACTACCAAAACAGATTATATAGGATTGTCTGATTTCCGGAGTAGCAATAGTCCATATTTCAACAGGGATGCTATTGTGAAAGATAACCCCACGATCTCTGCAAAGCTGATAAGGGCTATGTACGAGCAATTTAGTAGTGCGGGACATAAAATAGGTGGCTATGCTTCTTTTACCCAGGATGATCCACGGAGATTCAATGATGCGCTTAAAGACTATATTTTATTGCTCCAGATAGACAGTGCTGATGAAATAACATGGGGAGATGTTGGTGTGGCGAACTTTTTTATTCATCCTGATGATCTGTCTAAAAAAGACTTTTCTAAAGTACTATACAACTGGGATAGTCATTAAAGGGCTATATTTCGAAGTTGATCCCTTCTTTTAGTAATTCCTGGTAACGTTTTTTATTGAACTGGTACATTTTGCTGGGACGGCCTTTGCCTTCAGGTTTTGCATACTCATTGGTTTCATCCAGTATGCCCAATGCCAGCATTTTTTTAGAGAAATTGCGTCTGTCAATATCGCGGTCCAGCAGCGTGATGTATAGTTTTTCCAGGTCAGCAAAAGGAAACTTACGGTCCAGCAGCTCAAAACCGATAGGCTGGTAACGGATCTTAGCCCTGATCCTTTCAATGGCCACCTTCAGTATTTTCTGGTGGTCAAAAGCAAGCGCCGGCAGTTGTTTGATATTAAACCATTGGGCATTCTCTGCATCTGTGCTGGCTTTCAGTTGCTGGAACATGGCCGATTTTACCAGCGCAAAATAAACAATGGCAATCACCCGCTGCCGCGGATCACGGTCCGGGGCGCCAAAGGTGTACAGTTGTTCAAGATAATTGACCTCAATACCGGTTTCTTCCTGCAACTCGCGTGTTACTGCTTCTTCCAGCGATTCGTTTTCCAGCACAAAACCTCCGGGAATGGCCCAGCTGTTTTTAAAAGGCGGGTATTTGCGTTGGATGAGCAACACAGATACGCCATCGTTTTTGGAATACCCAAATACAATGGCATCAACAGCTACTTTAATATTGGGATGTGAAGCGGACATTCCGGTGCAAGATATAAAATGGAAATTGTATCTGTACAACCGGTCTTTTTTACTATAGGTTATCGCTTATCTTTATTGTTAAACACGCCACTTCATGTACTTACTGATACCCGGAAGACACCAGTTGCTTACCCAGTTCCAGTTTCAATACCTGCAACAATTAATACACGAAGGGCTTCACCTGCAGAAAGATGTATTTGATAAACCCGTTAAAACAGATGAAAAGGTGGAGGCGGTGATCTTTGCTGTAACTTCTGCCAATCACTCCAATACAAGACGTAACCCCCTGCCGTTTTATTTAAGGGCCATCAGTATTGAAGCTTTTGGTAACCTGCTGAGTGTACCGGTATATATGTATGGTATTGATGATGTAGGATCGCTTTCCAACTTTGCTACTTATACGCTGAAGCGGGTAAAGCATGAAAGTGATGGATTATTTAACTGTACCCCCCAGAACACGCTGGTAATCTGCTCCACTCCGGTATTAAATATGTATCATCAGCTTGGCTTTACCATTTTGCCGGCAGAACTGGAAGATGTGCATACATGGAAACATCGTGCTGCTATGCCATGGGATATTGTGGAGCGTATAGCACAAAGTGATAACTGGAAAGAGGATCCGCTTGTACAGGAGAACATGCATCCGGTGGCATTGCAGGTCTGGAATAAATACAGGCTGGGCGAAAAAGTACAGTTGTTGTTCAGGGATGCCATGATCAGCGGTGATGGAGATCTTACGGAGACCCGTGATTACAATGTATATGTACGGCAGATGGATGATATTGCCGAAATGAAATTTAAGGATACAGAACCTTTTATACAGCCTGGCCGTATAGGAGATATTGGCTGTGCAGTAGGTTCCTGGATAAAACTGGCTTGTAAGGAAGCGCGTTTGCGGGAGTCTGATTTTTATGGTATTGAAGTATCACGTTATTTATATGAATTGTGCCAGCAACGCAAAGTGAATGGTGAATTTGTAAATCCTTTTGTGTTCTTCTCTCAGAAAAACGCGGTAACAGGCCTGGCATTTGAACCGGGTTCGATGAATACGATCCATACATCTTCCCTTACCCACGAAATTGAATCTTACGGGAACAGGAATGATCTGTTGCAGTTCATTAAGAACCGTTACAACGAGCTGAAACCGGGCGGCGTATGGATCAACAGGGATGTAGTAGGACCATACAACAAAGAAAAGGAAGTACACCTGTGGGTGGACGATAAAGATGGCAGTAATGAAGATCCGTTTAAGAGTTGTGCCGATAGAAACGAACTGTCCCATTATCTACAGACTCTGTCAACATATGCACGTTTGCTGCGGTTTTCCCGTGATTTCAGGCATAAAGAAGGATATGAGTTTATCTTCCGGGAAGAAATCATAGCTGGAAAACGATTCATAGTTACCTGCCTGCGCAATGCTGCTGAGTTCCTGAGTCGTAAAGACTATACAGATAACTGGGACAGCGAAATGCATGAGACATTCTGTTACTGGGATTTTGAAGAATGGAAAACGCATCTGCAGGAAGCTGGTTTTGCCATCCATCCGTCTTCAATGGCATTTACCAATGAATGGATTGCCAATAACCGGTGGAAAGGGAAAGCCGAATTGTTCACGCTGCAACATGGACAATTACAACCTATAGAATACCCCGTGACCACTATGTTTTTGATTGGGGTGAAAAACTAGCAGATAAATTTGCTACTGTTTTATCCGCAATACGTAATACATAAAATCAGTCATAGGAGCGTCATTCAAACCAATATGATGACCAATAGTAACCAGTTGACCACGGTGATAAGTACTATGGTTCATGGTGTGCTGAATGATCTCAAACCTTGGCCGGTAGATATCGCCTACAAACAATACATTGCAATGACAGGTTTCCTGTAACTCTTCATTGGAAAGTGATAATACATAGCTGGTAAAATTGTCAGACACTTCCTGCAACCCATCCAATACTTCTTCCCAACTGCCGGCAAATCCTTTACGCATGTTTTCCGGTTGTGGCGCCAGTTTCAAATGTGCCAGCCAGCTTCTTTCTGTATCCCATATATGTACCAGCGTGTTTTTGATGCCCATAAAACTGGAAGGTACTTTCAGGTCCATAATGTTAGCAGGCTTGGTTTTCAGCCATTCTATCAGGCGACGATTGGCCCATTGATTATAAATAACATAGTCTTTAATAAGTGCAGACAGCTTTACCGTAATGGTTGTTTGTGTGGTTAACATAACAGTATTGTTTTAGTAATACAAAGCAACAACCGGGTAGTGACAGCCTTATGTCAGTAGCTTATCTGTAAATAAAAAAACTCTGGTGTATGTATTTGCTCAATTCATACGCCGATATATGCAGCTCACTTGCGTTGTACTGGTGTCGGCTGTTTACCCGTGCTAATATTGCGCTTCAATTGTGCTGCCGGCCTGAATGTGAAGGATCTGACCGCACGCTTATCATCAATCATTTAACCTTATTAATTATGAAGCATTTATTTATTGTGGCGGGTATGATAACTGCCTTTTCCATTGTATCCTGTAAAAAAGATAAATCAGAAGATAACGGCAATAACGGCATTGCTAAACTGTTGACCAAAGTAACCAGTACGGAAGGCGGTCAAACCACGGTGTATACATTAACTTATGACGGCAGCAAACACCTGACCGCTATTAAAAGTATGGATAATACCGAATTGACCAACTTTACTTACGATGGCAATGGCAACCTTGTAAAGGTGGAAGATATTGATGATGACTTCAGAAATATTTACACGTATACCTATACCAATAATGTGCCTGTGTCGGGTACATTTAAAAGCTGGAAAAAACGCGCAGGTGGCGGCGAAGAGCTGATTGAAGACGATCGTCTTACATATACTATTACAAATGAGCAGGTAACTAAAATTCACCTGGATATGAACCTGGTGCAGCAGGAAGCTGATTTTACCCTGCAATATGCCAATGGCAACCTCAGAAAAGTAAGTATGGATGGAACAGACCTGTATACCTCCACGTTTACATTTGGGAACAGAAGGTCCCCTTATCCGCAAATATCCAAATATGTATTAGATCAGGCAGGATTCTCCCTGCAGTTTGCCAGCAAAAATGAATTGCTTACTGCCAAATTCAGTTTCTTCAATACTGATCTTGATAAAACGATTACTACAACCTACACGTATGATGCAGACGGGTATGCATTGACTTCCACCGATGGAACCACACAATTAAAATTCGGGTATCAATAGTTTTTCTTTTTAATAATGCCTCCCCCGCTGTGGCGTAACACGGCGGATGGTTTTTAAAAATAATTGATCGGGTATTACAGGGGGAAAAGAACTCCGGCGATGAAAGCCGGAGTTCTTTATTTAAGTGGTCGGATGTGTGGGTGTTTGTTTTTTAAGCAACAATAGGTCATCTCACATTTTCAATACTTGTATACAGTGTCTTTTTGAACGGTATAAATTGCATAGGCTGTATGCATTACGATATTTCTTGCAAATACCGTCTTTTGTACAAAAAAGGAAAGTATCGTCTTATGGAAGTTGCTGGTCGATATTTAACTCTTTTTTTGTGATTAGCGTTTTATAAATATACAGGCTGTCTTATATTGCTGTATAAACTGCCCGGCTTTGTATAGAGTACTGATACTAATGATATTAACCTTTTTTGTGCTGGCTGCCAATGCACAGGTACAGGTTATTGGAACAGTATATGATAAAATGGCACGGTATGGCATACCGGGGGTAAGCGTCATGAGCACTTCCGGAGCAGGAACTATTACAGATTCTACAGGTAAATACAATATCAGGTTGTCAGAAACTGATTCCATTTATTTTTCTTACCTGGGCAAGGCCACACAAAAGTTTCCCGCAAAAATGATCCCTGCGGGACAACATTTTGATATGAGCCTGCAAATTGCTGTTGACTCATTACCTTCTGTTACGGTAAGACAACCCAGTTACCGTGAAGATTCGTTGAACAACCGTATTGAGTACCGCAAGGCTTTTGAATATGAGCCGGATTACCTTACCAGCAGAAATGGAGGTTTTGGTGCTGGCATCAGCCTGGAGGCATTGTTCAGTGCCCGTAAGATCCGCAGAATGGAAGCTTTCAGACGAAGACTGGAGTGGGAAGAACGTGAAAAGTATATCGATTATAAGTTTAATAAAGCACTGGTAAGAAGAATAACCGGGTTACAAACGCCTGCGCTGGACACTTTTATGGTGCAGTTCCGCCCGTCTTATGAAATGCTCCATAGTTTTGAAACAGAGTACGATTATTATAAATACGTCAAAGACTGGAGTGTTTATTTTTCAGAAGCCTGGAAACGAAAACATCCGGATATGGAATAGCTTTTTGCATAGCGATCTTTACATCTTTTACGGCACTTTTCGGTATGATCACATAACGGTTTAATAATATACAACGACCACAACGTATATTAAATATTTATACTTTTGCCGCCGCCTAATCCTGCGCTATCCAATCTCCTGCTTTTTTACTAATTGCTTAAACTACTCTGAATGCGAATTCATGTAAGGATTTTATTGTCGTGGCTGATCACGACCATGTTTGCTTTTGCAGCTACTGCACAAACAAGCTTACATTACTGGGATTTTAATACGGGTGTCAGCGGCACGCCCTGGGGAGCTACCATCGCTGCAACACAAACAGTAGGCAGCGGGTCTTTAACCCATGGTTTTGGTAACAATACAGATGCATTTGCCGGCAGCACACAGGATGCACCTGGTTTTACAACTGCTACTGCCGGTGCAGCCTTTTGTATTGTAAGTTCTGCCAGCAACAACAAGTCATTTATTTTAAATGTTCCTACCACAGGGTATAAGAACATTGTACTTACCTATTCCACACGCGGAACCAGTACAGGTTTTGATACCCACACCATTGCCTATACCACAGATGGTACCAATTATAATGACTTTGCTACCATTACAGGAAGAACATCAACTTCTTTCTCTCTGCAAACAGTTGACTTTTCTGCTGTTACCAATGCAAATGATAACGCGAATTTTAAAATAAGGGTTACTGTTTCCGGGGCAACCAATGCCAGTGGAAATAACCGTATTGATAATATCAGGATTACAGGCACACAGCTTGCAGCAAACAATACTATTGGTGTAGCGGCCGGTACAAACGCAGTGGAAGGTGGCACCAACGGTTCATTCAATATTTCATTGTCACCACAAACAAGCAGTGGCATTACTGTAAACTATGCATTTACCGGTACTGCAGCATTTGGTACCGATTATACAGTTTCTTTTACAGGCGCTACATCTAGTTCCGCTACTGCTACCGGAACACTTACCATTCCTGCAAATACTTCATCAGTCACTGCTACTATCAGCGCTATTGATGATGGTGTAACGGAAGGAACAGAAACCGTTGTATTGACACTGTCCGGTGCTACCGGCGGATATACCCTGAACCCGGCTACAGCTACCATCAACATTACTGAGGTGGTTGACAATGTTATTTCTTTTACCGGGAGCTATACACAGGACTTTAATACCCTGAGCAATTCGGGTCAATCTTCAACATTACCGGCCGGCTGGCTGATGTATGAAACCGGGGGAAATGCCAATACCATGTATTCAGCATCAGATGGTAGTTCCAACTCCGGCGATACCTATAGTTTTGGTACTACCTCCAACACAGAGCGTGCATTTGGTGGGCTGCGTTCTTCCAACCTGATACCCACCATCGGTGCTATCATCAGCAACAACACCGGCGGAACGCTGACTTCTTTCCAGATCACTTATACCGGTGAGCAGTGGCGTCTTGGAGCTACCGGCAGAAGCGATAAGCTGGATTTTCAATATAGTTTAACTGCTACCAGCCTGTCCAACGGAACCTGGATAGATGTGGACGGTCTTGATTTTATTGCACCGGTATCCAGCGGTTCAGTAGGTGCACTGAATGGCAATGCCACCGGCAACAGAACTACACTTACTTATGTTATCAATGGACTTTCTATTCCGGCGGGTGCAAAATTCATGATACGTTGGTTGGATGCAGATGCTGCGGGTGCCGACGATGGACTGGGGATAGATGATGTTAGTTTCTCCCTGGGTTGTACGCCACCTTCCAATCAGCCGACTGCGCTTTCTTTAACACCCGCATTACAGTCTGTTTCCGGATCATTTACTGCGGCAACTGCCGGTACAACTGCAGCAGATAGCTATGTTGTACTGATGAGCACCTCTTCCACACTTACGGCAGCGCCTGTGAGCGGTACAGTGTATAACATTGATGATGAGATCGGCAATGCAGAAGTGGTTGCTGTAGGAAATGCTACCTCCTTTACTGTAACCGGATTAATGCCTTCTACTACTTATTATTTTTATGTATTCTCGGCTGTAAGCGCTACCAACTGTTACAACGCAGCCAGTCCGCTTATAGGTAGCACAACCACTACCACTCCACCTGCCTGTGCAGCACCCGGTACACAGGCTTCTAGTCTTAGTGCAGCAAACATTAAGGGTACTGCTATTGATATCAGCTATACACGTGGTTCCGGCGACAAAGTGCTGGTGTTGGCCAGGGCAACCGATGCCATCAATGCGGCACCTATCAACAGCCTGGACTACCCTGTAGGTTCAGAGATCGGCACAGGCAATTTTGTAGTTTATAATGGTAGTGCTGCCGGTTTTACACACAGTGGTCTTACGCAGAATACGGTCTACAATTATGCAGTGTATGAATATTACAGTGCAAACTTCTGTTATACGGCTACACCACTTACCGGTAGCTTTACTACAGCCTGTACCATGCCGGTGAATGTAAGTGCTTTTGGAGCGGGTGTAGGAAACGGGCTGATCAATCTTACCTGGACTGCGCCTTCTACCGGTTGTTTTGATGAGATCATTATTGTTGCGTCCAACGCAACTGTTACTGGTGCTGGCAGCAGCTATACCGGTACATCCAATACTGTTTATAGCGGTGGCGAACAGATTGTATATCGTGGAACCGGTAATGCTGTAACGGTAACCGGTCTTACCAACGGTACTGTTTATTATTTCAAAGCCTTTACACGCAAGGGTGCGGTATACTCAGCAGGCATACAGGTTACAGGTACTCCTTTTGATCCTGCAACTGGCTATCAGTACCTGTTTGGTAACATACATAGTCACTCTTCTTATTCCGATGGCAATAAAGATAATCTGGCCAAAACACCTAAGGACGACTATGAATTTGCCCGTGATGCGCTTTGCATGGATTTTCTGGGTATCTCAGAACACAATCACTCTGGCGCAGGAATGAGTTACCCCAACTTTAAGCTGGGATATAACCAGGCCAACCAGGTAAATGGTGTTGCCAGCGGTAGCGGTAATTCCATTGTAACACTATATGGAATGGAATGGGGTGTGATCAGTGGCGGCGGTCACGTATTGGTATATGGATTTGGCTCTGACCTGATAGGTTGGGAAAGCAGCAATTACGATATCTATGTTGCTAAAAGTGTTTATACTGATCTCTGGCCGGTTATCAATAACAGGGCAGGATCTTTTGCCAGCCTGGCGCATCCCAATTCATCTGATTACAATAACCTGGCGGGTGCTTACAATACCGTTGCCGACAATGCAATTGTAGGCGTGGCTGTAGAAAGTGGTCCGGCATTTTCAACCAGTAAAACATACAACGATTTCCCTTCATCACTCAGCTATCTCAATTATTACAAAACCTTACTGGCACGTGGTTATCACGTTTCTCCTGAAATGGACCAGGACAATCACAACATGACCTTTGGTACAGCCAATACCAATCGTTTGGTGGTACTGGCCAGCGGTAAAACAAGAGAGGCGATCATGGAGGCATTACGTGCAGGAAGATTCTACGCTTCGCAGGATTGTAATGTGCGCGTGGATTTCCGTAGCGGAACAAGTGTAATGGGTAGCCAGGTAGTGAAATCAGGTCTTCCCTCATTGACGTTGAGCGTAACGGATCCGGATGCTGAAACAGTGAGCTCTATTGAATTGTGGGGTGGTGTTTCCGGGGGATCAGTTCCCAGCGGTGCATTGAAAACGTATAGCGGTGTTGATAATTTTACCTTTAATAGTGGAGATGCAGAGAATGTACAGCCCAACAACAGCAACTATTATTATTTCGCCATTATTACACAGGCAGACGGAAATAAAATTGTAACAGCACCTATTTATTATACCCGCAGTGATGTGGCATTGCCATTGAACCTGCTGACCTTTACGGCTACTTACAATAAAGGCAATAAAACCGGCGAGCTGTTATGGACCACTGCCGCAGAAGTAAATACCAAAGAATTTGCCATTGAACGTTCAACAGACAAAGGCAATACCTGGTCGGTAATAGGCTATATAAATGCTGCGGGCAACCAGTCTGCTGTTTCAAGGTATAAATTCACAGACGCCAATCCGCAAGCAGGAACTAACCTCTATCGTTTGAAGATGGTTGATATTGATGCGCATTATACTTATTCTGCAATCCGCAGTATTGCTCTAAATGCACCAGGATCTGCGTATGTATATAGTGTGTATCCGAACCCGGCTATTGGTTACACGTATCTGAATAGTACTAATCCGGTGGCAGAGAATGTTACAGTAAATGTTGTTGACAACAACGGACGTATTGTAAAACAGCTTCAGTATAATGTAAGCAGCACTGCTCCGGCCCGTATTGATCTGTCAGGCATAAACAAAGGGATTTATTTCCTGAAAATTCTTACGGGGAAAGAAACTGTGATCCAAAAAGTGATAGTACAGTAATAATTTTTTATACAGCATATTGATAAAAGCGCGACCGTATTACGGTCGCGCTTTTAATGTATACTAGCCTGAAGAATAACCAGCTTTAATTGAAACGAAATTCATACAATCGCCCGGAAGCGGTCCAGCCATATACAACAGAAGTACCGTTGATCGTTAACATCGCTGTCTGTATAATAGCAGGAGCATTAGAATCGCTGAGTACTGCGCGCCATGTTCCGTCTGTGGCATCCGCGGTAAACTCCCAAACGTTTTTACCTATAACAAAATATCCTTTATTGCCAATGGTAAAAGAAGGTGTAGTGAGAGACGGCTGTATGTCCGGCATATCGGAGATTCTTGTTATGCCTCCGGCTCCCGTAAACTTATACATCGCATTGCGGGTTTGCTGAAGGTCAGGTAATGCCCTACCCATGAAAACCTCATTACCCAATACCAAGGCATTGCCGGTGTTCAACTCTCTGAAAGTACCGGTAGCTTCAAGATTCCAGCTTCCGGCATTACCATTTCCAGATGGATCGAATTCATATAACTTCTGGTTGCTGCTGCCAAAACCTGCGTAGATCTTGTTGTTCATAGTAAAAGTAATAGCACCTTTAACAGCTTCCGGAAAATCGGTTAGTCGCGTGCTGGTATTGGTTTCAGGATGAAATTCCCACCATTGGTTGCTGCGTGTGCTGCCAATAAGTCCGGTACCCATAAATACCCGGTTATTGTGCACTACTGCCTTCATATCCTGTATGTTTTCCGGAACCATGTTGGCGGGTGGCTGGTTTTGTAAAACCCACCCTTGTGCGCTCTGTGCCGGGTCGTATATAACATAGTCTGCACCTGTGCTGTTAAAGAACATGCGGGTAAAACCCCAGTAGATCTTGTTTTTATAAACAAATGACAATCCAAATTGAAAGGCATTGGCACCGTCTGGCAGAAAAGAAATGTTCTTGCTTTCCCAGTTTGCGTAAGGACCAGTTGCAGTAACTGTAAACAGATCTGTTGTTTCAAGAATATCGTTGTCAGATATTACTGTGATCTTATGGGCAGTGAGCGTTGTGTTGACAGGAATTGTAAACACGATCTGTGTACTGTTCTGTTGTGAAATAGCAGCTTCTATACCATTGATCTTGACCTTACTGCCGAAAGCAAATTTTTTACCGGTAATAGTAACGGTAGTACCAAAGGGGCCTTGCTTGGGCGTAAAATCGGTAATGGATACTGCTTCCGCATCAACTGTAAAGTCTGAAGCAGATGTAACAGATTCATTACCTACTTTAACGGTGATCTTTCCGGTAGTGGCGTCTGTAGGCACTTTCACTTTTAATTCAGTGGCAGAAGCTCTGGTAATTTCTGCATCAGCTACGGCACCGGCAAAGCTTACCTTGTTAAGAGACGCGTCTGGTTTAAAATTTTTCCCCTGGATGGTAACAATGGTACCAGGCGTTCCATTTGCAGGTGTAAAAGAAATGATCTCCGGTTTGTTATTACCGGGATTAGTGTCCGGATCTGATTTTCCTTTGTCCTTTTTACAGGCAGATAAGGTTGTTATTAATGCCAGTAACACCCATAATAATTGTCTGCTGATTACTTTAACTCTAGTTGTGAACATGTCCTGATCGCTTTAATGGTATTTAGAATGATTAATGCAAAGGCACCATTGCCGGCTATTGCTGAGCAATGCAGATAAACCAATAAATTTTAGAGAGAATCTTACATGGAGGGTGGATACATTCAGATTCCGGCAACAACCTATTTCAGGAGGGTGAAAACGCTGGTTGTGTGTTGCTGATGCATAGACAAGGGAGGAGCTGGAATCGTTGCATGTAGCGGGCGTATATAAAAATAAAAAACGATCGGTCCAGATGCTTGATTATTGATCTTTAATTTAAAAGCGGTACTGGTGTTGCCGAAAGAAAAGGGGATAGATTAGGTCATGAGTCAAATAGTGTGCTTATTCGGCTCATAACTGATACTGTATCTTGTAGAAATTGGTGCTTTTATTCTCAAAGAGGCGGGTGGCCGTAGCCGAGTTATGAAATGAATATTGCATTTTAATACTATGCGGTAATCGCAAGAAAAAAGCGACTACAACTTTCGTTATAATCGCTTGATTTTCTTCGTGGTGTGGGGCGGGATCGAACCGCCGACACAAGGATTTTCAGTGTGGAAAAACACCAACTTATATATTTAAATATAAACTCAAATGGCTAATTACCAATCTTTTGAAAACTATATAACCTCATTAAGTACTGGGCAAATACAGTGTTTGTTGTACCTATGTTGTACCTAAATGATGAAACTATGAGAACTCTGAAAGAACAAGCTCTCTCCTTATAATCATCTTTTGTAATTCATCTCTACACTGATCCCTAAGCTCTTTATGTTTTTGGAGGGTTTTTTTATATTCTTTAAAAGAAACAACTACGCCGTTCAAGACTAACTCAAATACGGCATGAGGATAATTACAAGGCTTAGGATCATGTTTTAGATGCAACTCAAGCGTATTTTCATGATCCTTAAAAGTCCTTATATAAGTTTTATTTGGTAGCAATTCTTTAACCTTCAATACTACAAAGCCTTCATTTATATACTTTGGAACATTTTCTCCTTCATTATCTTTTGTGTTGAATAAAACATCGTGAGGTTCGCAAAGTGGAGACAAAGGGTCGCCTTGCCTATTAACTGAAATATCTGCAAGCGTAATTTTTGCAAAAGGATATTCAAGTTCGTCTCTTTTTCCACGTCTATAGATCTCCTCTTCTAAGTAGAATTCTTTAATTTCATTTCTATCGGCTTGATGCAATCTTTGGGGAATATGTACTAATTCGCACATTAATACAGTGAAATTATTTTCTTAAATCTTTTATTTCGACAAAAAGTTATAAATGATTTCTTCCATATCTGAAGATATATCTTTAAAGTAAAAACGTTTTGAGATACTATCGATCTGATATCCTATATAGCTGTAAAAAACGTCTCCATCATTATCAATAGCAATCATTGATACACCCTTATCAGATTTTTTGTAAAAACATACTTCATCTTCTACAGAGTGGACTACGTCGATTTTTTTATTTAAATCGGCATTACAATTTCGCTCGATCTCATGCAGCTTAATTATGAATTTGAGTAGTGTTGTCAGTTGACGTGGCGTTGCTTCTTCAACCTTTAAGAAAGCTCTAAGTACTTTGGTTACAAAATTGACTATATAATTTGTCGTAAAGCTACTAAGTGGGTTATCTAATTGGCTACTATTATAGTATTCTTCGTAATACTGGTCAGTTGTAAATGAGTTGCCAAGCGATGCAACAGGAATTTGCGTGTAATCGGTGGATTGAACAATATTATTCATTGAAAAAGGTTTTTGGTTTTATCAGTAATCATGCTAAAGAATAAATCGTTTTTAAATTCCCTAATTTCATTAAATGAATCCCAAAGAGAGGCATCGTCGAGAGAAATGTCTAATTGCTTTGAAACCTTGAGATCTATTACAAATTTTAACTCTTGTCCTACTTTGATGATTGCCTCTGTAATAATTGCGTCTAATTCATTGCGTGTAGTTCCAACTTGAAGGAAAAGACTTTTTATATTATTCGGAATGCCTTCTATTGCTGCAGGAAGTAAGTTGAAATATTCTCTTAAATTCCAGGTAGCATCGAAAGGCAAATGATTAATATATCTTACGCTTATTTCTTTAACATGAATTGGTTCAATTGAAGCCTTTATAAGCTCTCTCACAACACTTTCAAACTCTTCAAGGAGAGTTTCCCAATTTGAATAACCTTTAATTTTATGGAATGAGAATAACTCCTTTCTGGCCTGAATTATTTTTTCAGGATTACTGTCAGATGGTTGTAATATATAGCCGTCCTGTAATTCCTGAATATTCAAGTTTGTTTCAGCGGTTCCTTTCTTATTTTTTCTTTGTATCTGATGTTCGACAACTAAATTATTCTTTCGATTTCGATAAATATCTCTAATGCTTTTTAAATCAGAAAATGCCTGTAGGACATTTAGTCTTACTTCATTTTTATATACGATCGTAAAAATTGCCTCCCTTATTGGGGGATTAGCAAGCGTTTCGATTTTCATGAATGTCTAAAAGTATAATTACCAGTTTGCTATGAAGTGACTAAAAAAACTAAGCCGGCTGATAGCAAAAAAGGGTTTTGATTCTCAAAGCTAAGAATTAATTTGTTAATTAATTGATAATCAAAAATATCTGAAAAACAAATAATTAATGGGTATGGCAATTCATCTACATTATAACATATGGATAACCCAAAATAAGGCTTTTTTGTTACATCGAAAATGTGGAAAATACTGTTCCATAAATGCATTGCTACTGGTTTATAAAGCCTTCTTTAGTTTTAAATGAATGTTAGTCAATATTTTGTGAGTTTGATTTTGGGTGAAATCTCACCCGTTAGCTTGCTTTTGTTGTTGAAGTTGCCCCGGTTCTCAGCTGGAAATAGAAGTGCTGGATCATCTCATTATCACGCCGTGTAGCCATTTTTCTATAATCGGAAACGAGTTGATACCTTAAAAATATGCTGCGCTCTCCTCCTGTTGTACCTATGTTGTATCCAAAGAAAAAAGCGACTACAACTTTCGTTATAATCGCTTGATTTTCTTCGTGGTGTGGGGCGGGATCGAACCGCCGACACAAGGATTTTCAGTCCTTTGCTCTACCGACTGAGCTACCGCACCATCCTTTCCATTGCTGCAAAAATAGCTTCTGCGTTAATGGGGTTGCAAAAATAGGAATTCTATGTTAATCAACCAATTATTTATTGATAGAAATCTTTTGTTCCGCCAATATTGCTTCCAGTGCTCCGCTCCACAATAAATTTCTCATTTTCAGCGCCTGTACAGCCGCTGCTGTTGCTTTTTGCCATGCCTCTTCATTGGCTCCGCACAACTCCTGTACCATCTCCATAGCCAGGTGACTGTGATGACCGCCATCTACTTCAATATGACGCTCCAGGTAATAACGGAATACTTCCAGTTGCCCCGGAAATTTTTGTTCCAGATCTTTCACCAGGTGAATGAACATATCAGGTATCAGGTCCTCACGGCCAAATGTGAATACCGCTGCCATTAATGCTGCATTGCCCTGTTGCAAAATGTCGAATGTAAAACCGACAAACTGCTTTACCGCTGGCGGAACAGCTAGTTTATCCAACGCTTCCTGTACACTTACGCCCTGTTGCAGAAGTGCGAGTAATTGCTCTATTGCCTCTGTGGCAGCACCCATTTGTTGCATGGCCCTGCAATACAGTTCAAAGTGACTGCAGCGGTTGCCCTGTTCGTCAACATCACTTTCTTCACCGGCTACAATTTCATTGATCAGGTAACGTGTGTTGGCATTGCCTACCGGTACCCATGGATATTGTACACAGGTAAGTTGTTGTTGTAATCCTTTTAACAAGCTCATGAAATCCCACACCGCATACACATGATATTGTGTAAAGATCTGTACATCCTGTATGGTGTGGATATGACTGTATAAAGGATGCGCCACAATATCATTCCGCACTGCTTCAATTGAGTGCCTGAGTTTATCCAGGTAAGTGTTTGTCATAATTAAATCGTTCCTTTTTGCAGTTCAGGAGGCAGCAAAATTACATCACGAAACGGCTTTGGCAGTGATTAAAAAATCTTATTATTGAAATTGCATTAAAGTATATTTCCGTACGCAAAAAAATGGAAAAAACATCCAGGATTACAGTTATAGATGGTTGGCGGGCAATAAGCATCTGTATGGTGCTGGCAGGGCATGTCTGTATGCATTACGACAAGGCGCTGGGCCTGACTTACCCGTTTACTAAAATACAGTTGTTTGCCAAAGCTGGCGTGTACTTATTTTTCTTTATAAGCGGGTTTGTGATCTGTAATAGTCTTATTGCGGAACAGCAGCAACAAGGTAAAGTGTCCGTTGCTGGCTTTTTTATCAGGCGTTTGTTCAGGATATTTCCACCATTATTGTTGTATTTGCTGGCAATATGTATAGCCGCTTATTATAAACTGATAGACTTTTCCATCCCCTGTGTTCTGAAAGTACCGGGTTATTTTATCAGCGATGTTACAGGAAATACAGCATTCCGGAGCTGCGGATGGTATGTAGCTCATTTGTGGTCACTTGTTATTGAAGAGCAATTTTACATTGCGTTTCCTTTATTATTCTATTACATTCCTGTTAAAAAAGCTCCATTGGCTTTTGGAGCCATCTACATTTTGTTGCTGGTCGTTGCTCTTGTGTCAACGGGAACCGGTTTTTTTGCCTTCAGAAGAACCGCTTTGCTTTTTTCTCCTATTGCGTTGGGAGTGGTGGCTGCGTTTTACAGGCAAAGAATATGTAAAATGCTGCAGTGTGTTCCTGTTGTGTTTTTTTGGTTGGCGGTTGTCTTTGTGCTATACTTCTATGCATTTCCGGCAACATCTATGATGACCGCACGCTACCTGTTGCTTATTTTTCCCTTGAGTGCTTTCATTATTATGTACACCATGGCTCGTAATTTTCCCTTTTCAGCCATTCTTGCACGAAATAAAATGTTGCTGCTTATCGGTCAGGCATCTTACAGTATGTATTTGTGGCAGCAACTATTTACGGGTTATACCAGGTCATCGTTGTTTATATACCTGCTTCTTTTCGTATTATTTCTGACCCTGGTATGTTGTTCGTTTTATTTGGTAGAACAGCCTTTTCAACGACTTGGCAGAAACCTTTCAGCGAAGATCAGGAACAGACGGAATTCTATTGTAATTATAAAGGCGTAATAAAAATGGCGTATCATCATGATACGCCATTGTATGAGGAAATGTTTTTCTTTAATTACATGCCATACATGCCCAGGAACTTGATACGCATGATCTTCAACTGCTCCCAGTTGTAGTTTCCATCGCTCAGTTCTTCCAGTGCTACCTGCAGGGATGATGTTTCACAGCCTTTGAAGTATTCCAGGATCTCTTCCTGTTCATGGTCATCCAGCCATTCGGTTATAGCGTAATCAAGATTCAGCTTGGTGCCACTGGCAGCAATGGTTTCCATTTCTTCCAGCATTTCATCCATGCGCCATCCTTTGTTCTTGGCAATGGTTTCCAGCGGGATCTTTTTATCTGTTTGCTGAATGATGTATACTTTGTTGCCGCTTTTGTTCACCACGCTCTTCATCACAAAATCGTCCGGCCTTTCAATATTGTTTTCTTCTACATATTTGGACACCATTTCAATGAATGGTTTACCATAACGCAGTGCCTTGCCTTTACTTACGCCCTGGCATTTTTCCAGTTCCTGCAGGTTGGTTGGATACAGTGTTGCCATATCCTGCAGCGATGTTTCCAGGAAGATCACAAACGGAGGCAGACTTTTTTTCTTAGCTTCTTTCTGACGCAACTCTTTCAGCATTTCAAACAACTTCTCATCTGCTGCTGTGCCGGTAGCAGCCTCTGCATTGCCTTCATCATCATCTGCATTGGCCTCTTCAAACAGGTTGTTGAGTACAATTTTGAAGGATTTGGGTTTTTTTGCAAAAGCTTCCCCATTCTTCGTGATTTTCAACACGCCGTAATCTTCAATATCCTTGCTTAGCAGATCGCCCAACAGCATCTGTCGAATGAGCGAGTTCCAGTAATGATCTGGCTGGTCATTACCAATAGCAAACTCAGCAATGCCTTCGTGTCTGAACATGGTGATATTGGGCGTTAACCGGCCAATAAGTATGTTCACCACATAATCGGTAGCAAAACGTTCGTCTAGTGCTTTTACTACTTTCAGCACTTTTACTGCATTCTCTTTTGCTTCTACTTCTTCTTTGGGGTTAAGACAGTTATCGCAGTTGCCGCAATTTTTTTGTGTATAGTCTTCACCAAAATAACTCATCAACAGTTTGCGACGGCATACACCACTTTCGGCATACGCCACGGTTTCTGTGATCAGTTGTGCACCTACTTCGCGTTCGCTCAAAGGCTTGTCGCGCATCAGGTGTTCCAGTTTGGCTACATCTTTATGTGAATAATACAGGATACATTTTCCTTCCAGTCCGTCACGACCGGCGCGACCGGTTTCCTGGTAGTAGTTTTCTATACTTTTCGGAATGTTATAGTGTATTACAAAACGGATATCGGGTTTGTCAATACCCATTCCGAATGCAATAGTGGCAACAATCACCTGCACATCTTCATTCAGAAACTGGTCCTGGCGTTCTGCACGCAGTTTACTGTCGAGCCCTGCATGGTAAGCCACCGCTTTAATACCGTTGGCCATCAGCATATCGGCCAGTTCTTCAGTGGTTTTACGGTTGAGTGTATAAATGATACCGCTTTTGTTCTTCATCTGAACAATAAAGCGGACAATGTTCTTGATGGTCTGGTCTTTCTTGATCTTAGGCTGTATTTCGTAATACAGGTTGGCGCGGTTGAAAGAAGAAATAAAAACAGCAGGCTCTTTCAATCCCAGGTTATGAATAATGTCACTTTGCACCTTGGGGGTAGCAGTTGCTGTAAGGGCAATCACCGGTATATCGGGATTGATCTGTGTCATCATTTCGCGCAGGCGGCGGTATTCAGGACGGAAATCATGTCCCCATTCTGAAATACAGTGTGCTTCATCTACTGCAAAAAATGAAAGTTTCAGATCGGCAAAAAACTCCAGGTTCTCCTGTTTGGTAAGCGTTTCCGGGGCAACATACAGCATTTTGGTACGGCCGCTTAACAGGTCATCGTGTACTTCACGGATCTCTTTTTTGCTGAGCGTGGAGTTGAGAAAGTGTGCCACATCGTCCTGGCTGCTATAGCTGCGTACCAGGTCTACCTGGTTTTTCATCAGCGCAATCAGCGGACTTACTATAATGGCCACGCCTTCACTTATAATAGCAGGCAACTGGTAGCAAAGGCTTTTACCTCCGCCGGTTGGTTTTATAACAAATGTGTCTTTACCATTCAATAAGCTTTTGATAATGGCTTCCTGGTTACCCTTGAAAGTGTCAAAGCCAAAATTTTCCTGTAATGCCAGTTGCAGATCAATGTCAGAGGTAGTGGAACCGTTTTTCTTAGCGGAGCCGTTTTTCTTTGCTACTGTTTCTGTTGTCAGAGTTTTTGCCGTTTTGGCGGCAGTCTTTTTTGTTGTAGTTGCCATGCTCTAATAATTTCCTTCACACAAATTTTTCAGCAATTCAGTTAAAAATCCCCGTTGTTTATAATACGTTGGCTTGCTGTATCAGCCACCTGATAACGTATAAGCTGTACATTGTTGTATATGAATACATAGGTGGCCGGTACTTTTATTTAACACAGCATCAGGTTGCAGGTTGTCAGAGCGGTTGAGGCCAATATGTCCCCTTTTTTCCAAGGAGTCCGCAGGCTCTTCTTAAGGGGTTGCGAATTTACTCCATTTTAATGGTTGCTCCAATCATTTAACACTCTGTTTTAGCCACATGCATAGGAAAAGGTAGGTTATAGAAGAAATATTGCTGTAACTCAATTAAGATACTGATTTTTGCCGAACGAAGCCCGTTTTATTGCATAATAATGATTAGCGGCAATTATGGAATAATAATATAATGTAATACCGCTAAACGGGCTTTGTGCAATTAACATTTTCAAGTAGGTTTGTTACTTAATTATGGGAGTAGTGTTGGATATTGATATTAAATCTGTTGCGTTAAGAACCATTCGCCTGGAAGCAGAAGCAATTGCTGCTTTACAGCCCATGATCAACGATGATTTTGAAAAGGCTGTAAAGGCTGTAGCTGCTATGAAAGGGCGGCTGGTAATCAGTGGCATTGGTAAAAGTGCCATTATTGCCCAAAAGATCGTTGCCACACTGAATTCCACCGGCACACCTGCTGTTTTTTTACATGCTGCAGACGCTATTCATGGCGATCTGGGTATGATACAACAGGAAGATGTGGTAATGGTGATCAGCAAAAGCGGTGAAAGCCCTGAAATTAAAGTGTTGATCCCGCTGGTACGCAACTTTGGCAATATCCTTATTGCCATGGTAGGCAATACCGCTTCATATCTTGCCCGTAATGCCAGTATGGTGCTCAATACCACGGTGTCACAGGAAGCCTGCCCCAACGGACTGGCCCCTACCTCCAGCACCACTGCGCAACTGGTGATGGGTGATGCGCTTGCGGTAGTATTGATGGAGTTAAAAGGATTTACTTCCGACGATTTTGCGCGCTTTCATCCCGGTGGTACACTGGGCAAAAAGCTGTATCTGCGCGTATCAGATCTGTATACAAATAACGAACAGCCGAAGGTTGCACCAGGTGCTTCGCTAAAAGAAGTGATTATGGAAATTTCCAGGAAAAGACTGGGTGCAACTGCTGTAACCGGCGATGACAATCATTTGCTGGGCGTTATTACAGATGGCGATCTGCGTCGTATGCTGGAAAAAGATGTGGCATTGACGAATGTAACTGCAAAGGAGATCATGACGGTGAATCCCAAATCGGTAGCTGCCGGTGTGCTGGCAGTGGAAGCGCTGGATATGTTACGGCAATATGATATTACGCAGTTGCTGGTAACAGAAGGCAATACCTATCTTGGCATCATTCATTTGCATGACCTGGTAAGAGAAGGACTTATTTAGACTATACTTTAAAATGTTGACAGGTTTTTTACGTTGTAGTAACACCTTATCAAAACCTGTTAACCCCGGAGAAACGATATGAATAAGCATCATTATGTGGCCATCATGGCCGGAGGAATCGGCAGCCGTTTCTGGCCAATGAGCAGAAGCAATTATCCCAAACAGTTTCTTGATATCCTGAACACCGGTAAAACCCTTATACAGGATACTTTTGACCGCTTCGCCTCCTTCATTCCCCTGGAAAATATTTATGTAGTAACCTCCAGCGAGTATATCAATATTGTGAAGAAGCAGTTGCCGCAACTGCCTTTGCAGAACATACTGGGCGAGCCTTCGCGCAAAAACACTGCGCCCTGTGTGGCCTATATCTCATTCAAACTGCAGCAGCTCGATCCGCAGGCTTCACTGATTGTGGCCCCTGCCGATCACCTCATATTAGATACTATTGCTTTTACGAAAGTTTGTCTCGAAGCACTGACCTTTGTAAACAAACACAACGCCTTTATTACACTGGGTATCAAGCCAACCTATCCCAATACGGGCTACGGTTATATCCAGTATGAGCAGCATGCTGTGAGCGATAACGTGTATAAAGTGAAAACCTTTACAGAAAAGCCTAACCTGGAACTGGCAAAGACCTTCATTGCCAGCGGTGAGTTTTTGTGGAATGCGGGCATTTTTGTGTGGCAGGTAAAAAATATCGTTTCAGCCTTTGAAAGGTACCTGCCGGAGATGTACGAGATCTTTGGGGCTGAAAAAGATGCATTCAATACCACCGGTGAAGTAGCTGCCCTGCAAAAAATTTACCCGCTCTGTACCAATATTTCCATCGACTTCGGTATCATGGAAAAAGCCGATAACGTGTATGTGATCCCCTCATCTTTTGGCTGGAGCGATCTGGGCACGTGGAACAGCGCGTATGAAAATCTGGAAAAAGATTACCTGCACAATGCTGTTGCCGGCGATAATGTGATGGTATTTGATACCCATGGCTGCATGATACATTCCCACAACAACAAACTGGTAGTACTGCAGGGAATGGAAGATTTTATTGTAGTAGATACCAACGACGTTTTACTGATCTGCAGAAAAGACAAGGAACAGGAGATCAAGGAATATGTAGCGGAAGTGAAAAGGAATAAGGGGGATAAATTTTTGTAATGTGCGGATGTGCATATGAGTTGATGTGACAATAACAGATGGTTAAGGCTTCTTAAAATGATGTAAAACCAGTATCATGAATAAAGAAGCTATTGCAAAGAATCCTGTTGTGAAGCTGTCGTTTGAGTTTTCGCTGGATATTATTACTTATTGCGAGTTGCTGGAAGCAAACAGAAAGCATGTTATAGCAACACAATTACTTAAATCCGGAACTTCTGTCGGTGCTAATATTGTTGAACCAAAAAATGCCGAAAGCCAGGCTGATTTTATTCATAAATTCAAGATTGCAGCAAAAGAAGTGGAAGATGCTGAATACTGGCTGATGCTGTGTAGTTATTCCGACTCGTATCCTGCCTGTGATGCATTACTGGAAAAAATAAGTATTTTGAATAAAATGATCGGGAAGATCATTTCCACCACTAAAAGAAAAAGCATTATTACAAACGAAGAATGATCTGAGAGGAGCATTCGCATATTTGCACATTGGTAAATCTGCTTATTATGATTTTCCTGAACAACATCCTTTTTCTTGACATTGAAACCGTGCCGCAATACCCTGCTTATAATTCAGTGCCGGAAGATTGGAAAGCATTGTGGTCAAAAAAAGCGGAAAGTCTGCTGCGCAACCGCGAAGACGAATCTGTCGAAAGTATTTATAACCGCGCCGGCATTTATGCAGAGTTCGGAAAGATCATTTGTGTCAGTTGTGGTATTATCCAGGGCAACACAGACAGTAAAAGGTTATCGCTGAAATCTTTTTATGGCGATGATGAAAAGATGCTGTTGCAACAGTTTGCCGAAATGCTGAAGAAATGGGCCGTAGATAATAGCCGTTATCTCTGTGCACACAATGGCAGGGAATTCGATTTTCCTTATCTGTGTCGCCGGATGATCATTAATGCAGTACCCATTCCCGCAGTGTTGAATACCGCTGGCAAGAAGCCATGGGAAGTACAGCACCTGGACACGATGGAATTGTGGAAGTTTGGCGATTTTAAAAGTTATACCTCATTGAACCTGCTGGCACATACACTGGATATTCCTACCCCTAAAGATGATATTGACGGCAGCAAAGTAGCACAGGTATATTGGGAAGAACATAATCTGGAACGCATTGCTACCTACTGTCAGAAAGATGTGCTTACGGTAGCACAGGTATACCTGCGTATGACAGGCGAGCAACTGATAAAACCTGATTTTGTGGAGGTGAAGTAGTGACTACCAGTGCAATGGGTTCATGATGGTCTTAAAACATTTTCAACCATTGTTATGAGTACAAGAACAAACTATGCATCCGGTTCAAAGTGGGAAGATATCGTAGGATACAGTCGTGCAGTGAAAGTGGGTAATGTAGTAGAAGTGTCAGGAACCGTAGCGTCTGGTGAAGATGGCAAGGTTGTAGGTGCTAACAATCCCTACGAACAAACGAAATTTATTTACCAGAAAATTGAAAAGGTATTATGGCAGGCCGGTGCTTCCATGAAAGATGTGGTGCGTGTAAAAATGTATGTAACAGATATTCAGCAATGGCAGGAGTATGGCCGTGGACACAGTGAGTTTTTTAAAGACATCAAACCCTGTAATACCATGGTGGAAGTAAGCGCGCTGATTGATCCTGAATACCTGGTTGAAATTGAAGTATCTGCTATTATAACTGAATAAATGTGTTATGGATATTGAGTGGCTGCAATCGTATTGCCTGCAAAAACCTGCGGTAGAAGAAACACTGCCCTTTGGTCCTGATGTACTGGTGTATAAAGTGGGGGGTAAAGTATTTCTGTTGTGTCCGTTGGATACAGATACATTGAAGTTCAATGTAAAATGTGACCCGGATAAGGCAGAGGAACTCCGCGAGCAATACAGCTGTGTATTACCGGGCTATCATATGAATAAAAAACACTGGAATACCATTGTTGTGGATGGCTCTGTATCTCTGAAGTTGCTGAAAGAGTGGATAGATCATTCGTATGAGCTGGTGGTAAAAAGCCTGCCAGCCAAAATGCGTCAGCAGTTACAGGGAAAATGACGTGCCTGTAAATATTAATGTGTTCGTACCATCATCATGTCTATCAACAGGCTGATAGTATGTGCATACAATCCGTCACTTCTTTTATAATAACCGTATCGCAAAGTAAGTTCGTTGAACAGTGGTACCGGTTTTCTGCCTTTAGGGTGAAACCGTGTTTCCAGTCCACCTTCTATGCTGTGAAATTTTGAAAGATCATAATCGGAGGTGTAATACTTTTCCGAAAGTGCATGTTGACGATAGGGTTTAAAATAATCTGCTGCTGTCTGCATATAGAATCTTCCAAACGGAGCAAGTACCAGTTTTGGAGTAATTTTTACAGGAACAGTCATTTCAAAGGTGTGAGCGCGTATGCCCCAGTCATCCCAATAATACCGGTAATAAGTGCGCAGAATATATCGTGTGCCGATAAAACTGTTAAGTTGTATGCCTACAGGTATTTTAAAACGATGTTGCGGCAGGACTTCTACCCGCACGGTACTGTCTTTGGTAAAAACACGGTGAAAGGGTGTAGAAAGCAGTCCATCCTGGTAAGCAGCGCCGGGAAATATTGCCAGCACCATGCGTCGGTTAATGACCTGCTGTAACATGGTATTGAAATTGTACGATCGTCGCCTGTATTCAGTAAACCATTTCCTGCCACGCAATTCAATGGGATATAAAAGTTTCAGTGACTCATTTTTGCTCAATCGTCCCCAGCGCAGATCGTCAATATATACTTCGGCTTCGGCAGATACCTGCCGGGTCTTATTCCTGTTGGTGTGGTTTACTCCTAACCCAAAACCAAAGGACAGATAATCGGATTCAATAGAAAAATGCCCGGCACCACTTAACGTAATGCCGCTGTGTTTAATACCGACATTATAGCCTGCATCTGCATACACGCGTGCATCTTTGCGTGATGCAGAGGAAACAACAAAATCAATATTGTCTGTAGAAGCGGATGTGATCACATCTACCCCCGCATTCAGGGAGTACGAATGGAGTGAATCAGACTGATGTGTCAGTTTTGCACCTGGCGAATAAACGGTGAGTTTTTCCGTACCAATACCACCTGTCACGGCAGAATGATTGCCATTCTGCAGGTAGTGTGCATATACCACCTGTATATCCGTACGTGAAACCTTTCTTTTATTAAAACTGCTGTCTGCTCTTTGTCCTAGCCCGTATAAAGACGAGGAGAACAGCAGGCCGAATATGATGTACTTTTTTTTCACAAACTGGTAATTAAAATAAGCACTTCTGAATCTGCGAAATCCACGTAATCTGTATTCAAATTGGTGCAATCAGTGTTTAATTGCAACCACACCCGCCATTGTTTTTACCACCACCTCCGCCGGAAGCGCCTTCGCGGTATGTATGCATATTGCCGGAAAATTGTTCAGAAGGCAGCTTCCCAACCTGCATGTTTTCGTCGTTCAGGTAAGCCCGCTGATAAGGTTTTACTGCTTTACAACCTGCTGCCAGCAATATCACTGCGCTGACAAAAGCAGGAAAACATCTGTAGGTAATTGTTCTATGCTGCATGCGTAACCTGTATATGTCTGGATGTAAAAATTTTCCCCGCATCATCAATAACAATGCAGTGTGTTTGTGGTAGCTGGTTGATGAAACTCACACCGTTTTGCGCACCCATTACAGTAACGGCAGTTGCCAGCGCATCAGACAGTTCTGCTGCAGGGCTGATAATACTGACGCTTTTAATACCTTTTACCGGTCGACCAGTGAGCGGATTGATATTGTGCGAATAACGGGTGCCCTGCACATCAAAATACTGGATATAATTTCCGGATGTAGCTACGGAAAACCCATTGACCGGCAGCCATAACAGGATACGTGACAAATCATCAGGGTGAGCAATCCCGGTTTTCCAGGGTTCGCCATTGGCACGTATGCCCCAGGCGGTAAGATCGCCACCGGCACTTACTACGCCACTTGTTGCGCCTTGTTGTTGTAGCAATTCTTTTACTTTTCCGGCAGCATATCCTTTGCCGATAGCTGCAAAACTGATATGCATTCCTGCAAAAGGCAGAAAAACGGTATCGTTGGCAGTTACCCTGATCTTCTTATAACCGGTTTTACGCAATGCTTCACGTATGGTATGTTCTTCCGGCAGCGTAAAAGTTTCTCCTTTAAAATTGTACAGTTTTTTCAGCGCACCCGCAGTAATGTCAAAAGTACCTTTGGTCAATACAGACAACTGGTGGCTGCGCTCAATCAGTTGCCGTGTTTCTTTGCTTACCTGTACAGCAGCAATACCTGCCTGTGCGTTGATGCGGCCGGTATCTGAGCCCGGTTGAAATTCAGTAAGCAGGGTTTCAATACGCTGTACTTCCTGTACGCTGTTATCCAGCCATTGCTGACCGGTAGTATCGTTATCGGCTACTACAATGAACTCAAACAGCGAGCCCATCAGCCTGGTACTGCGGGTATATTCTTTCAGCATGTGTGCCTGTTGTAAATACTGTTTTAGCTGGTTGATAAAAAGGGCGGCAGACTGGTTGGTATATTCAACCAAAGTTAGCACAGACTCATCCGGTTTCAGCAATACCAGGCGGGGAAATGCACCCTCGGGATTGTATTTTTCGGCAAGGGCTTCGTTTTGCTGTACCTCTTCCTTGGGTAGTTTTTTCTGTTGCGGAAAATCTGCTTCCAGTACAATAAGATTTTGCCGGGCAAAACGCAGGAAAGCTGTGTCAGTAAGAATGTTTTCCCGGAAACGTATGCAGGGCTGGCACCAGTCGGAGCCGGAAAATACCAGGAATACCGGTTTGTTGGTATCGCGTGCGGTAGCAAATGCCTTATCTGCATTGTGCAGCACAGGCTGCGCCTGCACAACAGTAACATTTACTGTTATGGCAAACAACAGGAATAAAAATGGCCTGGACATGTAGGTAATGGTTCGTATAATAAAGATAACCTGGCTGTAATTACCGGGTAAGTACACCGGCGTTTTTTTAACAAGTGACTTTGTAAAGTGTTTACGCCTGTTGATAAAAGCAGTACTTTTTTTCTGTTGAATGTGGTATTGCTTTAATTTTATCAGGCTTTCAATGGCCTGTTGCTTACCGGCAGGCTTTTATACATGTAAACATTCCCGGATCTCTCATGCATGACATACAATCCAAATTACCCAACGTTGGTACTACCATCTTTACCGTAATGAGCACACTTGCGGCGGAGCACAAAGCCGTTAACCTGGGACAGGGATTTCCTGACTTTCCCATGAGTGACGTATTGACCGGCCTTGTGGACAAGGCTATGAAAGATGGTTTTAACCAATATGTTCCCATGCAGGGCTATATGCCGTTGCGGGAATCTATTGCTGTCAAAGCCCGTTTAATGTATGGCAGTGATATTAATCCCGATACACAGATCACTATTACTCCCGGGGGCACTTATGCTATTTATACAGCTATTACCACGGTACTGCAACCCGGTGACGAGGTAATTGTTTTTGAACCGGCTTACGACAGTTATATTCCCAATGTTGAGATCAATGGTGGCATTCCGGTATTGATCAGTCTACAGTTTCCTGATTACAGCATTAACTGGGATGAAGTAAGACAAAAGATCACGCCACGTACAAGAATGATCCTGCTGAACTCACCCCACAACCCTACAGGAGCCGTATTGCGGGAAAATGATATACAGCAATTGCGCAGCATAGTGAAAGGCACTGATATTATCATTGTATCTGACGAGGTGTATGAACATCTCATTTTCGACAATATTCCCCACCAGTCCATACTGCGTTATCCCGATCTGCTGGAAAGAAGCTTTGTGTGCTTCTCATTTGGTAAAGTATATCACTGTACCGGCTGGAAGCTGGGTTACTGCATCAGTTCACCCGCATTTATGAAAGAATTCAGAAAAGTGCACCAGTTCAATTGCTTTTCGTGTCACAGTCCGTCGCAGGTAGCATTGGCCCAGTACCTGACTGATAAGGATTCTTACCAGTCGCTGGCTCCCTTTATGGAGAAAAAACGGGATTATTTTCAGCAACTGATGAAGGGCACCCGCTTTGCACCCATGCCCAGCTATGGCAGTTATTTTCAATGTTATCGGTATGACCGCATCAGCGATGAAAAGGATAAGGACTTTGCTATCCGCATCACTAAAGAGTATGGCATAGCTACCATCCCGGTTTCTGCTTTTTACAAAAACGGAACGGACAACAAGGTGATCCGTTTTTGTTTTGCTAAAAAAGAAAGCACGCTTGAACAGGCAGCAGAAAAACTGATCAAAATATAGAGTTGCAGATCAAAACGCTTTTTTAGCGGGCGATCCTGTATTGTCATTGTCTTTTTCTGCCAGCTCAATGGCTTTTTCCAGTAACTCATCACGACCTTCTTTAAGTCCTTTGATAGTGGGCTTCATTGGTACGTCTATACGTACACCCACACGTTGTGTTTCTGATCCATCGGGATAAAATATACCGATGCCAGAAATATAGGTAAAGATGTTGCCCGGCAGATAAATGGGCGATACATTGCCATCAGCACCGGCAGTGGTACTGCCCAGCACGGTTACGTTGGGAGCGCTTTGAAAGGCCATGGTGGTATATTCTGCCTGGCTTTGTGAGGTAGCGTTTACAATTATGATCACTTTTCTGGTAAAATACAGGCTATCTGCTCCGCCATTGTTCAGCACCGGTGTAATGCTGAATGAACCTGTGATGAGTTTGTAGCTACTGTCAGGCGCACTGTAATCTATCTGCATCTTTAGCTTGCCGGTTTCATAACGATGTACTGAAAAATGTTGTTTTTTGCCATCTCTGTCTATTTCCAGCAACAGGCTGTCTGAATTACCTCGTAGCATTTTTAAAGGCAGGTCCCGCAGCTGGGTTTCATAATTGGATGCGGGTGTTTGTGGTAGTAACCTTTTGACAACATCTTCTGTTTTTTCATTATTGATCCTGGTGATCACATCTCCTTTGGCCAGTAATTGCTGAACGCTGTCTGCATTGGTATAAAAACCGGTAACGACCAGTTTGTTTTCGATAAACTTCGTTTGAACAGGCGGGTAGTATTTGCCAAAATGCTTGTTAAGACTTGCGTTGTTGCTCCAGATATTGGCATGTGTATCATTGATCCTTCCAATCAGGGTAAGACAGGCCAGGCTGTAGGCGCTGGTATCTGCAGCGTTTACAAACGTAGGAATAAATGCAGGTAATACTTTATTCCAGTCTTCACCAATCAGGTGTCGGTTGGGGAAAAAGTATTGGATCATATTCCAGTAGCGGTAAAGCGCCAGCAAGCGGTAACCGGCATCCGGGTACAGCATTTTGGCATAAGGGTTCTCGTTTTTAAATTCCGGATTGCCCACGCCATAGTTCATAGCGATATAATAATTTTTACCCTGGTTGCGGTTGTTTTTGATATAATTGAGCTTGCTGATAAAACCCGGATTGAAATTTCCTGTTGCAAAGAGGCTGCCATAATCCGGCAGTAGTTTAATGGTACTGTCTTTTTGTATTGTTTTGCAGGGAACGCAACTGTCGGGTTTTCCCAGTGCATCCACCCATTTTTCCATGGCAATATTTGCCTGGGTTTTATTTTTCGCGGCCAGTACTTCCGGCAATATTCTGAATAGTTCTGCGTCCCAGTTGTAATTACCTGCCGCAATAGCAGGATGATGATATTTCAGAAAACCCCATAATTGTCCCAGGTTGGTAAGATTTTCAATGACCTGTTTATTCAGTGAAATATTGCTGATACCCGACGAGGTATTGAAAACAGTATCTGATTGTGCCTTGTATATAACAGGTTTTTTAGCAGGAGCCTGTGCAATAGGAACGCCATCAACTGTCACCATAAGGTTATCCATCCACATTTTGCCTCCGCCCACAAGCAGACCGCCAAGATAGATCTGGACTACTTCTTCTGCATCGTAATTCACTGTAAGCGTATATTGTTTCCAATCGGTAGTGCCTTTAATGCCCCGGTTTTCCATATTATCAATGCTCATGGTACCGCTTTTGCTGTCTATGCGTATCCACAGTGCTGCGTAGCCTGTCACATCTTCTGTTTTTACATACCCGGTAAGTACCAGTTTTTTGCCACCAAAGGTTGGGTTTACTAAAAAATTGGAAACGCCGTATTCACCGTTGTCTGCTGTTCTTTCAATAGATAATGCATACTTGCCATGTTGCACCGTCTGCGAATCGGTCCTGATCTTGTAAAATGGATTGGAAGACGCCGTCCAGTTAACAGGTAAGCCTGTAGTACTGTTGAAGTTTTCCATATCAAGATTGTAGGTGGTTTGAGCGGCAGTCAGGGTACTGAATACCATGGCAACTGCACAGCAGGCGATTGCAGGGTGGATGGTTTTCATGGCAATAGTTTGTGGCAGAAAGTTAAAAATAAAATATTGCAGCAGGTATATTTATGGAAGATAATGTTTGCTTTTTTTAACTTCGGTTTATGACTGTGATAGCCCGCATGTCTGCCGATCAACAGGCAGTGATACTGGATATTTACCGGCAGGGAATTGTCTCCGGAATGGCCACTTTTGAAACAGAAGTTCCTGACTGGAATGAATTTGACAGCAAATACCTGCCACACTCACGGTTAATGATACTGGAAGATGGTGTTGTGGCCGGCTGGGCCGCCTTGTCGCTGGTATCGTCCCGGCCGTGTTACAGGGGCGTGGCTGAAGTAAGTGTATATGTGGCAGATTCACACCAGCGTAAAGGCATCGGCAGAATGCTGTTGCAGGCGCTGATCAAGGATAGCGAACAGAATGGCATCTGGTCGTTGCTGAGTGTGATTCACGAAGAAAATAAAGCCAGTATTCATTTGCATGAACAATGCGGGTTCCGCTATATCGGCTACCGCGAAAAAATAGCCCAGTTAAATGGCGTATGGCTCACTACAGTCATGATGGAAAGAAGAAGTAAGGTGACGGGAACGTGAATAATAAGCCGTCTGTTATAAGTGCAGACTATATTTCTTTTAGTATTTGTTATGTCACACTTCCGCTCTCTTTTTAGTATTTACTGTTTCAGGTATTTTGCGGGTATCGGAAATTCCGGGCTTTCATTCTGCCAGAGAATATTGATAACCCACCACCTGTGCCCGTCGTTCCACAATTGTATACTGTTAATACCACGCATAAAGGGACTTGCATCGTCTGTTTTTCTCCTGGATTCATAAGTGCTGAATACCTGCACAATATTGCCAAACTGTTCTGTAGTGCAGCTTATCTCTTTTTCAAAAAATCCGTTCTTTTCCAGTACAGGCCCGGAGGTTGTAATGTATTCCTCCACGCTCATTACCCTTCTGCCTACAGTGGTGCCATCACTTCTTTTACCGGTAGGGATCAGGTGCGCTTCAGGAATAAACAAAGTGCGGAAACGGTCCCAGTTGCGTGCTTTGCCTGCATCACCGGATATTACATCATACAGCGCACTGATAATTGCGTTCACAGAAGCCACATCTTTATTGTTGGCAGGAATACTGTCTGTAGTGTTACGGGCAAAAACTATAAAACCTGCCAGGCTGGTGACAAGCAGCAGCAGTACTTTTTTCATAGAAGTTTTTTTTGATCGTTAACGAAAGCTACGGTTTCTGTATCATATCGGCTGCCGCTTTTACACCAAAGGTGTACAATTTGTTAAAGCCGTGTGACGGTATTTGTATTAGGATTTCTATAACAAGCCTTTGCGCCATTTTTACGTCTATAATGTAAAGCCGGTTAAAAACATTGCCGGTTTATGAAAAAATGAAAAGGATCGCATCTTATATACTTGCAGGTATCAGGATGCATCCATCATAAATAGTTAGTCGGACGGTTATTTTCATGGGTATTGGAAAAAAGAAAGGAGCTCTTATGAGCTCCTTTTACTTTTCTATGTCCATTCGTCCGTTACTATCTTTATATCCTTGCTTATTTTTTTTCGTCCTGGTATTTGGTAAGATCACGGTTGAACCCGGGGTTTGCTACCGGCGTAGCATTGAAGGTCTGCACCATCAGCGATTGTTTGCCGGTTTTTACCACTTCCCGGTTTAAACTGGTTTGTACGGTAGATGACCTGCGATTGTTGACATAATAACCGCTGAAAATATCGGCCTTGCTTTCTTCAAAAGATGGATTGCTTAACTGTAGTTGTTTCCAGTGCCCTTTTTGCTCTTCAATGTAAAAGCTTACATCGTCAAAATAGAATTTTCCATTGCCATTTACTGCGGCATAAAACCACAGGCGTTTGGCATTGGGCTGAACGGAACCGATCACGGTATAAATGGTCCAGTCCTGTTCCTGGCGCGATTCAACGGTGTAACGGCTGTTGATAAAATCGTCTTTTCCGCTGCCGGCAGCAATACCATGTATGCGTACCTGCGAAAGACTGTCCGCTGCCTGTGATTGTACGGCAATTTCATAACGGAAATTTTTGCCCTGCCAGGCAGTAACGGTTATTTCTTTTACAAAGTAAAATTCTTCAGTGTAGTGGTAGCGCGCAGGCTGAACCTGGGCAGTGGTAATAAGACAACACAATCCTGCAAAAACAACAAGTGCTGTTTTTTTCATGGGTATGGATTTTGAGTACATCACCAACGCGGAAAGGCATCAGTTTGTTGCAGCGGAAGGCAAAAATCACGGTAAATCACTAATCATATTATGACTGGCATTAATATGCCCTTGTTTTCGGAAGTTCCTTATACCTTTTCTATTTAACCGGGTTATTTAAACAATTGAAAAACCAGCAGGCTCATTATATAGGCCAGTCCTGTCATATACACCAACTGGATAAGCGGCCATTTCCAGCTACGGGTTTCACGTTTTACAATGGCCAGGGTGCTCATACACTGCATGGCAAATACATAAAATACCATTAATGATAGACCAGAAGCGAGCGTATATACTTTGGTGCCGTCTGGCCGGGTGGCAGACTGCATTTTCTGCATTAAAGTGGATTGATCATCATCGCTCTCTTCCACACTGTACAGCGTTGCCATAGTGCCTACAAAAACTTCACGTGCGGCAAAAGAGGTGATCAGGGCAATGCCGATCTTCCAGTCAAAGCCAAGCGGCTGAATGGCTGGTTCAATGCTTTTGCCCAGTATACCAGCATAGGAGTTGGCCAGCAGTTCGGTATTTTTCTGCCGGTTCAATTCTGCTTCATCCGCAGGATTAGCTTTTACCAGTTGTTCATAATGATCTTCTACTGCATGCATCTTGTCTTTTGGACCATAGGTGCTGAGTGCCCATAGAATAAGACTGATAACAATGATCACCCTACCGGCATCCACTACAAATATCTTGGCCTTGCTGATCATAGTTACCACCACATTTTTCCAGCGGGGAGAGCGATATACCGGCAATTCAAGAATGAAAAAGCTTTTTTCCTGTATTTTGATGAACCATTTGGCTACATAGGATACCACCAATGCCATTACCAGTCCCAGCAGGTACAACCCCATCATTACCAATCCCTGCAAACCAAGAAAACCAAAGAACATCTTTTTGGGAATTACCAATCCTATCAGGATGGTGTATACCGGCAAACGCGCACTGCAGCTCATCAATGGGGTGATGAGAATGGTAAGCAGACGTTCTTTTTTATTTTCGATGTTACGCGCACTCATTACGGCAGGTACTGCGCAGGCAAACCCACTGATCATAGGCATTACACTTTTGCCATTCAGTCCTACTTTACGCATAAGCTTGTCGGTAAGAAAGCTGATGCGGGCCATATAACCGGTATCTTCCAGTATGGTAATAAGACCAAACAGGATCATGATCTGTGGTATAAATACAAGAATACCGCCTAAGCCGGCTAGTAAACCATTCACAAACAGATCACTCCACCAGGTGGTTGGCAATATACTGCTGAACCAGCCGCTGAGTGTTGAAAATCCCCAGTCAATAAAGTTCATGGGATATTCGGCCAGCCAGAAAACACATTGGAACAACAGGAACAGCACAGCCAGCAGTATCAGGTAACCCCAGCGGCGATGAAGTAGCAGGTTGTCAAGTTTTTCTGTGAACAGTGATTTTTCCAGTGGCGAAGGTTCAGAAACGGTTTGTTTCAAAATGCCACCGATACGCTGGTAGCGCTGCAGGATCTCTTCCGCCTGCGTTTTGGTATGATTAAAGTTATGGGCCTGTTCAATGCTTTCTATTTTTTGCTGTGTGGTATTGTCCAGTGAAAAAGATTCATGATTGATGAGATAGTGAATGGCGCGGTAATCGCTCAGATCGGGTAGCAGTTTTTTTATGTCAGTTACTGCGTCATTGGCCAGCGCACCATTGTTGATGAAATCGCGTGCGGGGGTTTTATAAAGATGTTGTGCTGTTTGCTCAATGGCTTTTTTCAGTGCAGGGACCCCCTTATTCCTACGCGGGTTGATGGGAATAACAGGTACGCCAAGTTCCCTTTCCAGTGCGGCAACATCTATATGGATATCTTTTTTGCGGGCAATATCCATCATGGTAAGGCCAATTACCACCGGTATTTTCAGGTCAATGATCTGCGAGGCGAAAAGCAGGTTACGTTTCAGGTTGCTGGCGTCGGCAATCAGTACCACCATTTCGGGGTGCACCTGTTTGTCCTGCTGCATCAGCACGCGATAGGCCACCCATTCATCTTCACGACGGGGATATAAGCTGTAAGTTCCGGGCAAGTCAATGATACTGGCAGTTAATGCCGGGGAAATAGCACATTCGCCGGTCTTTTTATCAACCGTTACGCCGGGAAAGTTTCCTACTTTCTGGTTTAGACCCGTGAGTACATTAAAAAGAGAGCTTTTTCCACTATTGGGGTTTCCAACCAAACCGATTTGTATAGTCTTAACCATTACGAAATACCTGTTTCTCTATGACGCCGGGTAGGGCAAAGTGGCAAATTTACCAATATGCTTTTATGCCCTGTTACGATTTTGGATAAAACCGTAAGAGCGGCGTATGAACCCGGAACGGGAAAAAAGACAATAGGAGCAGATTACACAAAATAAACTGATAAACAATTGATTCTGTCAGAAGAAAGGGCAGATTTTTAAGCTTTTTACAGTTTGTTTGCCAGCGTTTTACCCGCTTCAAAATCGCTGATATTCTGAAGTGTGGTGCACGCGATCTGGGTTAAGGCCTCTGCGGTAAAAAATCCCTGGTGGGCGGTGATCAGCACATTGGGAAAGCTCATCAGTCGCATAATGGTGTCATCTTCAATAATTTCTTCGGACAAATTGTAGAAAAAAAGCTTTTCTTCCTGTTCATACACATCAATACCCAGATAACCCAGGTGGCCCTTTTTAAGAGCTTCAATGGCGGCAGGAGTGTCAATAAGAGCGCCACGACTGGTATTGATCAGCATGGACCCTTTTTTCATCATCCGCAATGTATGCTCATTGATAAGATGACGGGTTTGATCGTTCAGCGGGCAATGCAGCGAAATAATGTCGCACTGTGGCAGCATCTGCACCAGGGGCAGGTATTCAATGCCCTGCGATTCCAGGTGTTTATTGGCAATTACATCAAAGGCCAGTACACGGCAGCCAAAACCCTGCATAATGCCGCTGAATATTTCACCGATCTTACCCGTCCCGATAACACCTACTGTTTTACCATGCAGATCGAACCCGGTAAGTTTTTCCAGTGAAAAATTTCCTTCACGTACCCGGTTATATGCTTTGTGAGTTTTGCGGTTGAGTGTCAGTATCAAAGTAACGGCATGTTCAGCCACGGCATAGGGCGAATAAGCGGGCACGCGCACCACGCTAATATGGTGTTGTGCAGCTGCATTCAGGTCTACATTGTTATAACCGGCACAGCGCAGGGCGATCAGTTGTATCCCCTGTTCAGCCAGTTTGGCTATAATGCTTGCGGGCAACTGGTCATTTACGAATACGCAGACGGCTTTAAAACCGGCAGCCAGCAAAACGGTTTGGGCATTCAGCGGCACGTCAAAAAACACCAGCTCATGTGTGCCGTTGTGACGGTTGAAGTATTCCCTGTCGTATGATTGAGTAGAGAAAAAAGCAACTTTCATAATGATGTGCCGGAATTGATGAATTGCATATTAACCTACTGGCAATATACCGATTTATAAAATGTACAGGTAAAACAGCCAGTTTTCCGTGCTATTAAAAGGTTTTCTTTTGCCGCAGTGCGCGCCTGAAGTAACAGCAATGCTTATCTTTGCCGTCCTAAAATTTTTGCAGGTTATGTTCAATACAAGAGTAAAAGTAAAAGAGCTGCTGGCCTCCGAACAAACGGGCCACGAAGTAACAGTCATGGGTTGGGTACGCACTTTCCGCAACAACCAGTTTATTGCCCTGAATGACGGCTCTACCAATAATAACCTGCAGGTTGTAGCAGAACTGGGTATGCTGGACGAAGCAACCCAGAAAAGGATCACGCCCGGTGCTTCTTTAAAAGTTACCGGTGAAGTAGTGCCTTCACAGGGAAAAGGGCAGAAAATAGAGATAAAAGCAAAGACCCTTGAAATACTGGGTGATTGCGACCCAGAAAAATATCCGCTGCAATTAAAGAACCGCCCCAGCCTGGAATACCTGCGCGAAAAGGCGCACCTGCGTTTCCGTACCAATACTTTCGGAGCGGTATTCCGTGTACGACATGCCCTGGCATTTGCCATTCATAAGTTTTACAATGAAAAGGGCTTTGTATACATGCACACGCCTATTGTAACGGCCAGTGATGCTGAAGGTGCCGGTGAAATGTTCCGTGTAACCACCCTCCCTTTCGATAATCCGCCCCGGAATGAAGACGGCAGTATTGATTTTAAAGAAGATTTTTTTGGTCGAGCTACCAACCTGACAGTGAGTGGTCAACTGGAAGGAGAACTGGCAGCAATGGCCTTTAGTGAGATCTATACGTTCGGACCTACTTTCAGGGCCGAAAATTCCAATACCGCCCGTCACCTGGCAGAGTTCTGGATGATTGAACCCGAAATGGCGTTCTACGACCTGGAAGACAATATGAATCTTGCAGAAGAATTCATTCAGTACCTGATCCGCTATGTGATGGAGCACAACCGCGAAGATCTTGAGTTCCTGGCTCAGCGACTGGAAGAAGAAGAAAAAGCACTACCACAGGACAAACGCAGTGAGATGGGGCTGATAGAGAAACTGGAATTTGTGGTGAACAACAAATTTGAGCGCATTACCTATACAGAGGCGATCGATGTTTTACTGCAATCACCCGCGTACAAGAAAAAGAAATTCCAGTACGAAGTAAAATGGGGTATTGATATGCAGAGCGAGCACGAACGCTACCTCGTAGAGAAGCATTTCAAAAAACCCGTAATCGTTACCAACTATCCCAAAGATATCAAGGCGTTTTATATGCGTCAGAATGAGGATGGTAAAACCGTAGCCGCTATGGATATCCTGGCACCGGGTATTGGTGAAATTGTAGGTGGTTCACAACGTGAAGAGCGTTTGGAGAAGCTGGAAGCTAGAATGACTGAAATGCATATTCCGGTAGAAGAAATGTGGTGGTATCTCGATACCCGCCGTTTTGGTAGTGTGCCCCATGCTGGTTTTGGACTGGGCTTTGAAAGAATGGTATTGTTTGTAACAGGTATGACAAACATTCGTGATGTAATTGCTTTCCCCAGAACACCGAAGAGTGCAGAGTTTTAATTTAAAGAAATAAAAGAGGGATTTAGTGATTGGTGCAACCTACGTTGCTGTTTTCACTAAATCCCTTTTTATTGATCGTAATTAATCGTGTATTGCTACAATAGGAATATGCGACTGTTGTAAAAACTCCTTGCTGTTGCTTGTGCGGAAAATGCTTTCCAGCAAGTGATGCTTCTTTGGAATAACCATGATCATGTCCAGTTGATGTTGTTCTGCAAACTGTGTAATGCCTTCTGCTACGTGCTCTGCTTCCAGGAAATGGTATGTGGGTACAATATTCCCCAATAGCGATTCGAGATAAGCAGACTCCTGTGCAATATCTTTAGGATCATCCTTATAGTTCTCCACATTCAGGATGTGCAGTTCTGCATCAAATTCCTGCACAATACTTTTAACAAAATCAATCGGTGTTGATTCCGCCACATCCTTGAAATCGCAGGCAAGCCCTATTTTCCGGATGGCCTTATAGCTGGTTTCAGCAGGTACCACAATTACTGGGTATTTCAGATGACGGATGGCAGTGAGTGAAGTACTGCCTAAAAACAGTCTTTCCAGGCCGCTGCTGCCCTTCGTACCCATTACCACAGCAAAAGGATGTACTGATTCACAAAGCCTTTCCAGTTCATCTACAGTATCGCCCAGTCTTGCTTCTGTATATACGGTCAATGCACCGGCTGTAACCTGCACAATATGCGTTTTTAGTTCTTCTACGCGGTCTTCTGCAGATTTCTTTATTTCATCGTATGGTAAAGCGGTAACCGGCACATCAGTATAAGGAACCGGCAACTGGTACATGTGTACCAGCAGAATATCTGCACTGATAGATTTAGCCATGTCAATAGCATAGTTCACTGCATTGAGTGAAACCGGTGAAAAGTCGGTGGGAACAAGTATCCTTTTCATATGCTGCTTTTTTTGGACAATTAAAATTACCAGCTGCATAGCAGTTCAGATATGACGTTCATCAGGGCTATGGCTGATTTTAACAGGTATGGAAAAACTATGCCACGGCATCTCAGCAAAAAGCAAAATAGTATGGCCGAAATGAACACCAATACGGCTGATGCCCGCAGGGCCGGTGTCAGGCGAAGTAAAAAAAGGTCTACACGTGTAGACCTTACTCCCATGGTTGACCTCGGTTTCCTGCTGATCACCTTTTTCATTTTCACCACTACCATGTCGGCACCTAAAGTATTACCGCTTATAATGCCGGCAGAGGGACCGGGTAGCAAAGCGGCAGAAAGTGCTACGCTGACCATTATGCCACTGGCAGGAGATTGTATTTTTTACTATCATGGTCAACTGGATGATGCATTGCAAAGCGGCCGGTTTGGATACACTGGCTATAATATAAACAATGGCATTGGTGATCTGATACGACAGAAGCAGACCGCCATGCAGCGTATAAGACCCGGTTATCAGAAAGAGTTTATAATGATTGTAAAACCAGCGTATGCATCCAGCTACCGCAATGTGGTAAACCTGCTGGACGAAGTGCTGATCAATTCAATACCACGGTATGTGCTAACGGATATCAGCAGCGAAGAAAAAGCAATACTGGCTATGAAAAATATTGAACTGTAGTTATAATGATTTTTCAAAAACCGCTACCAGGTATTTGTTCCGGAATCCATCAACAAGTAATGAGCGGATACGTGACAGGAATTTTCCCGGATGTTGCAGGTAATAGCCTGCAATGTTCTTACGCAGGTCTTTACTGCGGACTTCCTTATGGCCTGCAATAGCAAAAGGATTATAAGGTTGTACCTGTATAAAATGATCCACTTCTTTCAACCCGGCATTGCGCATCATTTTTCTGAATGAGGCAATGGTGAAATCTTGTAAGTGATAAGGATTGGCATCCATAGAGGGGGTAACGGGAACGGAGGCTATAAAACGTCCGCCAGGTATTAGTTGCGTTATCAGGTGCTGAACAAAAGCAGCCGGATCTGATAAATGTTCAATGGTTTCAAGCGACACAATATTGCTAAACATTACCGGGCTGCTGAAGGTGAAAGCATCTGTATGCAGAAAGCGAATAGATGGGTGACTGTATTTTTCATGCGCAATGGCAATAGCGTCTGCATCATTGTCAATGGCTGTAATAGAAGTTTTTTGTGTATAATGAGTGGCCAGCAGGTAGCTACCGTATCCAACGCCACAGGCCACATCTGCAACTGGTCCCGGTATAAGATGTTTTCCGGCATAATGATAACGTTCCAGGTGCAATTGCAATGACTGATCGCCTGTTGCTTCATTCAATTCAAGTGCATCCGGGTTGATGCGCTCAAGGCTATCGCTGCTTGTCATTGGGTAATGAGGTTGTATGGGGAAATTGTTGCGCCTTTTGTAAAGCATCCTGCCTGATCAGTTCAGTAAACGTTTGTTCCAGCTTACGCATACGCACATACAGTTTCAGGATCACAAACCAGAAGATCAGGATACTGACGTAAAATACCAGATCGGCGCCACGGCCAACACCCAGGAACTTTGCCAGCCTGGTGGTCATGTCGGGCCAGATGATGAATACCATGGCCGTTGCTACCAGCGCAAGCAGGAACAGGATATCCAGCAGCCTTTTTTTCAACCGGACAATAAAGTAAAAGCCTATAAAGGCCACCCCTGTTAGTAAAACCAGTTGAATATTGTTCATCTGAAAAGTTTATGTAAAACTAAATCAAATAAAATTTTAATGCTGTCAAAAGCAGATTGACCTTTCTGCAGGGAATAGTCGGTGTACAATACCTGTACGGGAACTTCCTGTACCTGTAGTTGATGCTTTCTGATTTCGAACAGAATTTCAGAGGCATGTGCCATGCGGTTTTCAGTAATGGCAATGGTACGCAATGCTTTTTGGTTGAAGGCGCGTAATCCGTTGTGTGCATCACTGAGCAGAATACCCGAAAACAACAGGTTGATGAACCGGGCCAGTTGCAGCACTATTTTTTTTGATGATGGCATTGCGGAAGGGTTCTTTTCCATAAACCTGGATCCCAGGGTTACATCAGCTTTGCCGGATAACAGCGGCTCCAGCAATGCGGGAATATCCATAGCCTGGTGTTGCCCGTCTGCATCGAAGGTTACTGCAAACAATGCCCGGTGCATGCAGGCATATTCAAAACCTGTTTGCAGCGAGGCCCCCTGTCCCAGGTTGGCTGCGTGACGAATGTATACTACCGGCATATGTTGCAGTACTGTCTGTAATGATTCAGCAGAACCATCATCTACCACCACAATACGTTTATAGCCCTGTTGCAACAGGTTGTTAACCACATTGACAATGCTGTGCTGTTCGTTAAAACAGGGTATAATGATAAATATATCGTTTGTATCAATGTTCACCGGCTGCAAGGTAACAGTAAAATACGTTGTATTCATTGGCCAGCAATGGCTGCTTCAGGGCATTGTGTGTGTCCAGGAAGTTTTTGAAATAGGGAAGATGTGCATTGCGTACTACCAGCACCAGTAAAGTTGGACGTTCGCAATATACGGGTGTATTGATCACCTCGTACATATTGGGCAGTTCTTTAATGCCGGCCAGTGTGGCCTGACCTTGTGTACCGGCTTCCTGCGAACCGATCACCAGGTCGTATTGCTGCTGTGTGCTGTGGTCTACAGTATTTTTTAAAAAGCTGTGTATAGACTGATAGGTATCAATAGCAGACTGTCGCGGAGAATGCCCTTTGGCATATTTACCAATAACGGTGACACCATGTAGCAATTCAACTAATACGATCATTAAAAAAAGTATCCGGCAGATATTGGTAATGGTATAGTTCTTTACCGGATGCCGGACAAAAAGCCACCATAGGAAAGTGACCTGTAAACAGAACACCGGTACTATAAAGTATCTTTCTTCTGATCCGTATATCCAGTTGAGGTTGGAAGGAAACCCATAATAACTATTGAAAGCAACAGTAAGACATAGTAGCAATATAACACAGGAGAAGCTGATAAGTCCACCTGCTATGAAAAAGGTTTGTAACGAACCGCCCGTAGTTAATTTTTTACGCAGTGCATATTTACAGAATACATAGATCATACACAGGGCCGGTATAAAACCTATCATGGTGATGATCTGGCGGCTTTGCAGGTAGGGAATGTGTAACAGCCACGACAGTTTCATGGTGTAAAAATGAAGTGCTGTAAACGTGGTCAGTACAAAAGGATTCACCGAACGCAGGTTCGATAAAAAAAATCCCCGTTCGGCAGGCCGGTAGTAAGCAGCGCTTCCCGTATGCCGGTACTCAAAAAGCAGTAATAAACCTACCAGGATAAGGTTGATGGCCAATGCATACAAGCCTGCTTTTTTGAAGTGTTTGTCTTTTTGTATGTAACCATTCCATAGTAATAATACCGGCAATACAAAACTTACGGGCAGATACATGTACCGGAACCATACACTCAGTGCACAACTGATACCAATAAGAATACCATATTGATCACTTTTTTCAGGGCGCTTTGTAAACAGCAACAACTGGTAGCAAACCAGCATATAGCACATCAATGCCGGTTGATCAGTAGCAGAAAATGCTTCGAGGTATTGCGGAATGCTCAATCCATAGAACAAAATAAACAGGTTGGTGACCCAGGTGGGAAATTCCAGTTGTTTCAACAGTTTGCCGGCAAGCGGAATGAACAATACCGCAAATGTGCAAATGGCAACCAGGCTGGCCGCTTCAATATTCCTGTTCAGTAAAAAATAGAAAGGTACAATGGCTGCACTGAATGCAGGCGGCCATCCCTGTAGCGGATCATATACCAGTTTTGAAAGATTGGCAGCATGCACCTGTGGTATGGTAAATCCATGACCTTCGGCCATGCTGCGGGCTGCAAGTCCCTGCAGGATCAGATCGTGACTGAAACTAAAAAAAACATGTATCAGCAGCACTTTACAAACAGCCGCAAACAGGAAACACAGAATGGTTGCCTTTTGGCTGTTTAGCATATTCCGTGGCAACGCAAAACTGTTGAATGCCTGCATGAACCTTATTTGTTTATTGCAAAGTAGCTAAAAATCGGTTATTAGCCCGGTAGTGGAGCAAGCGTATACGGGTAATAATCAATGAATAGGATGTGTATGCAATCACATGATATTACCCAGACAAAGCGTCTATTTGTACTGTTGCAGAATTTTGTTTCAGATTTCTTATTCGTAACTTGTAATTTGCACGCCCCTTTTTTACAAAGGGCAGGCATTTCATCATTAAAAAACGATTATTATGTCAATACCGGTTGTAAATCTTGCCGACTTTTTATCCGGCGATCCGCAGTTGAAACAGGCTTTTGTGAACCAGTTGGGAAAAGCCTATGAAGAAGTGGGTTTTGTGGCAGTAAAAAATCACGGTATTCCTGATGCCCTGATTGCCGACCTGTACAAATATGTGCAGCAGTTTTTCTCGCTGCCGCTGGATGCAAAAAAGAAATATGAAATTCCGGGGCTGGCTGGTCAGCGTGGATACACCTCCTTTGGAAAAGAACATGCAAAAGGCAGTGATGCACCGGATTTAAAAGAATTTTTCCAATATGGACAGATCGTGGAAGATAACGACCCCATAAAAAGCGAGTATCCGGATAACGTACAGGTTAAAGATGTTGCCAGTTTTAATGAAACGTTTGATAAAGCTTATCGTGCTTTTGAAAAATCAGGCACGGCATTGCTTCAGGCAATTGCCCTGTACCTGGGACTGGATGAGCATTATTTTGATCAGTATGTGCACAATGGCAACTCCATTTTGCGTGCTATTCACTATCCGCCCATTACCAGCGAACCCAAATCGGCCATCCGTGCAGAGCAACATGAGGATATTAACCTCATTACGCTGCTGGTAGGGGCTTCTGCTGATGGTTTGCAGATCCTGACCAAACAGAATGAATGGGTAGGCGTTACTTCACTGCCCGAACAGATTGTAGTGAACGTAGGTGATATGCTGCAAAGGTTAACCAACAACAAACTGAAATCAACCACACACAGGGTGGTAAATCCTGCCCGCGAAATGTGGCATACTTCTCGTTTTTCTATACCATTCTTCCTGCATCCCAAAGGGGATATGAGCCTGGCTTGCCTGGAAAGCTGTATTGATAGTAAACATCCCAAAGTGTATGAAGATGCTACCGCAGGCGAATATCTCGATGAGCGTTTACGTGAAATTGGTTTGAAAAAATAGAACAGTAGTTGTTTTGTAAAATAATAGCATTTATTTTTCGGCAGGCTTTACCGGTTTTAAAAGCTGGTAAAGCCTGTTTGCTGGTGATAAGTGCTTAAAAACCTTATTGATATATTTTACAGACAACAGTCTGCTGGGATAACCGTTATATAACAATGAATTGCCGGTTTCGTATAGCCGGATACGCAGTTCGTCTTTATTTAACGCGTACTTAACGCACCCGTGTGTAACTTGCTGTATATAAAAAGAATACTATGAAAAGAGGTTTACTGAATGGTTGTTTGCTTGCAGTAATGCTGTGGGCCGCTGCCGCTAAGGCGCAAACTTCAGATCAGAATCCCAATTACCGTATTAGCCAGGACAGGTATTTGTCCATGTCCGATTCGTTGGTAGCATTGCATGGTACCACCCCCCAGGAAACCTATAAAGCAATAGACTACCTGGCAGATAAACAGGAAGCCCGTGACCGCCGCAAAGCTTTCCGTCGTGAACTGCGCCTGGAAAGAGCCAGGGGCTGGTACAATGTGAACGACTACTATTATAATAATGGCTACGGGTATAATGGGTATTACAATAATTATTACCGTCCTTATTCCTCCTGGGGCAACTACTTCTGGAATACTTTACCCCTTGCTGTAACATTAGGTTTACTGTGCAGGTAACAAAAGGCGCTTCAGTTTCGTATATATCTAAAGAACAAAATCCTCTGTATGAATAAAATTGTATGGGCAGTTAGTATTATAGCTATGGCAGGTTTTGCAGGTGTTTCCTGCGCACATAAGGTAACCCGTATTGACCCCGGACAACAGGTAGATCTCAGTGGTCGTTGGAACAATACCGATTCGCGCCTGGTGGCAGAAGAAATGATACAGACCATTTTAAACGATAAATGGTTATACAATCACCAGGAAGCACACAATGGCCAACGCCCTGTGGTAATAGTAGGCTTTGTAACCAATAAAAGCCATGAACACATTGATGCAGAGACTTTTGTAAAAGATGTAGAACAATCTTTCATCAAAACAGGAAGAGTGCGTTTGGTGCAGGGTGGTAAAAAAAGAGAAGAGTTGCGTGCAGAACGTGCCGACCAGCAGAACAATGCCTCTGTTTCAAGCATGAAGAAATTCGGCCTTGAACAGGGTGCCGATTATATGCTGCAGGGTTCCATCAATTCCATTGTTGACTCACAGAAAAGAAAAAAAGTAGTGTATTACCAGATCAACCTGGAGCTTACAAATTTGCAGAGTAACGAAGTGGTATGGATTGGTGATAAAAAAATTGCCAAATACGTTACCAATTAATTGTTACCTGACTAAATAAGGTGCTCCGGGATGAGTGATTTAATTCAACATATTAAAAGAGCATCGGCTTTATTGTGGCTGATGCTCTTCTTGTTTTCATGTGCAACGTACAACAATCGCATTCAGCGCTATTACACACAAATGGCCAACAGCAACTACAAAAAAGCAGATGCTGCACTGGACAATATTTCTCTGCTGAAACGCGATCGTAACCGCTTGTTGTATTTACTGGAAAAAGGTAAAATGGCACACCTGCTGCATCAGTACGACAGCAGCAACCACTATTTTAATGAAGCGGATCAGTTTATTGAAGATACCCGTACTTCTGTAAAAGATGTGGCATTGGGAACGCTGTTAAATCCCATGATGGAGACCTACCGCGGCGAAGATTTTGAAAAATTCATGGTGCATTATTACAAAGCGCTGAATTACCTGTACCTGGGTCAGCCGGATGAAGCACTGGTGGAAGCCAGACGTATTACCCTGCAAAGCTTTGCACAACAGGATAAAACAGGTAATAAGAACAAATATGCCGATGATGCATTTTCACTGATGTTGCAGGGAATTATTTATGAGCAGAGCGGTGATGTGAACAATGCATTCATTTCATACCGCAACGCCGCAGATATTTACCTCAGCCACAATAATGTATATTATGGTGTAGATATGCCAGCTCAATTACAGCAGGATGTATTGCGCACTGCGTATGCAAACGGATTTGGTGATGAAGCTGGCAGGTATGAAAAGCTTTTCAAAACTACCTATCGGCCGCCGAACCCGTGGGAAGGAGGCGAGCTGGTATTGTTCTGGGAAAATGGCCTGGCTCCGGTGAAAGTAGAGCAGAACTTTTTCTTTGCACTGACAAAAGATGGCCTGGGAAATTTTGCGTTTGTGGATCAGTCCGGTTCATTCAATATTCCGTTTGATTTCAGCAGCACCAGGGCACGCAGGGAAGATCTGAAACTGGAAGATCTGCGTTCACTGCGCGTGGCATTCCCAAAGTACCAGGAGCAACCCATGTTCTACTCAGGTGGTACGCTGGCTGCCAATAATGAAACCTACGGATTTGAAGCTGCTGAGAATATCAATGCACTGGCCTTTGCTACCCTGCGCGAACGTTTTCTGAAAGACATGGCCATTACACTCAGCAGACTGGCGGTAAAAAAGTTGGCGGAAATAGCAGCACGACCTAAAAAAGATGATAAGAACAAAGATGAGAAAGAGGCCATTGCACTGGCCATCCAGATCTTCAACTTCGCATCTGAAAAAGCTGATACACGCAACTGGCAGAGTTTGCCGCATACTATTTTTTACACCCGTGTTCCCTTGCTGAAAGGAAAAAACCAGCTTACGCTTACACTACATGTTCCCGGTGGTCAGGCCCGTACCATTCCATTGCAAGTGGAAGGCAACGGCCGCTTGCAAGTGCTCAATGTGTGCACACTCCGGTAATTCATTGTAGATACCTATTTATAAAAACGTCCCTGGCAAAGTTGCCGGGGACGTTTTAGTTATGGGCTTTTAAAGTCCGCAGTACCGCCAATTGGCCTCGTTTTTTGCCATTCTTCCTAATTTTTTAAATACGATTTTCATAAATCACTGATTATCTGTAATTAAGGCAAAGCTCATAACTATCCTATGAACATTACCTTTAAAAAAATGGTACTATGTGTTGCATAGTACTAAAATTCTCCCTATGTTTGTGTTGTGAATGACAATAAAGCTCATCTCACAGCCGTATATGCCAGTTAAAATATTGATTGCAGTATTGCTTTCGATGTTGATTTTAAAAGCAAAGACCAGCACTGCTGACAACAACGCAGCACCGTTCACAGAGAAAGAACAATCCGGATCAACCACAGCAAACACACTGTGCGGATTGCAACCAGAAGTAACGTTTATTGCACTTTATAACCGCGACCTGGGAATTTATCCCAATATTGCGGAAGAGGAGCCTTCAAAAGGTATTGTTCAGAAATAATCGCCGGAATGGCAAACCATGAATATTAAAACAAACAGGAAATGAATATCGAGAATACACAGAGCCAGATGCGCAAGGGCATACTCGAATTCTGCATTCTTTCCATCATCAGACGTGGCGAAGCGTACCCCAGTGATATTGTAGATGAGATGCGCAGTGCAAACCTGCAAATACTGGAAGGAACGCTGTATCCCCTGCTGACCCGGCTTAAGAACGCAGAAATGCTAACCTACCGTTGGATAGAAAGTAACTCCGGTCCTCCCAGAAAGTATTTCTCCCTGACACCGAAAGGAGAAGAGTTTTTCAAAGAACTGGAAGCCACCTGGAATGAGCTGGCCAACGCTGTAAACACCCTTGCCAGTAAAAGAGATTCGCTTACCTCTTCGCCCGACGATAGCAACCAGGCAGAAAATACACCCAACAACTAACAACTTCAACCGTCAAATATTAGTAACATGAAAAAAGTAATCAATATAAATTTCCAGGGCAGGGTTATCCCTATCGAGGAAACTGCTTATGATATATTGAAGCAGTATATTGAAAGCCTTCGAAGGTATTTTGCCAGTGAAGAAGGACGTGATGAGATCATTAATGATATTGAAAGCCGCATTGCAGAACTGTTTGCCGAGCGTCTTAAAAAAGGAGCCGTTTGTATTACAGATGCAGATGTAAATACTGTAATAGCCAGCATGGGCCGCCCCGAAGATTTTGAGGCTGAAACCAATGCAGGGCAACAGGAAAATTACTCTGGCCAGTCGCAGCAGTCGTACACCTACAATACAGGTGGCGGAGCACCCAATTATGGAACCGGCCGCGGACACCTGTACAGGAATGCGGATGATAAAGTGCTGGGTGGTGTGGCAAGCGGACTTGCCAACTACTTCAATATTGATCCCATTGTAATGCGTATCATGTTTGTGTTGCTGGCAGCACCATTGTTCTGGGTGTATATACTGCTGTGGATCATCATTCCTTCAAAATCAGTACAGGCCAATATTACCAAAAGACTGTACCGCAGTGCAGATGACAAGGTAATAGGTGGTGTATGCGGCGGTTTGGCGGTATACTTCAACATCAGTACCTGGATACCACGTCTCATTTTTGCCCTGCCATTGGTGCTGGGTATTGTATCCGGTCCGTTCAACTACTGGTTCAATGGCTGGGACTGGCATTCATGGGGCGGTCCCCGTATCGTAACTGGTTCGCTGGGTAGTACACTGTTCTTTACCTATATCATTTTGTGGATTGCACTGCCGGTGGCATTGACATCGGCCGAAAAACTGGAAATGCGGGGAGAGCGTGTAGACCTGAATTCAATTCGCAATACTGTGAAGGAAGACCTGGAAAGCTTTAAATCAAAAGCACAGAACTGGAGTAATGAAGTAAAACAATCAGCCCAGCAATGGGGTGAAAAAGCAAAAGAATTCGGGCAGGAGGCATCCGACAGGGCAAAGGTTTTTAGCGCGGAAGCTGCGCCCATGGCGCGCAGCGCCGGCAGCGGAATAGGACATGTGATCGGAGTGATCTTCAAAGCCTTCTTTTTGCTGATTGCCGGTTCTATAGCCATTGCGTTGTTTACTGTGCTGATGGGATTGCTGTTTGGCGGACTTGGTTTTGCCGCATTCCCGCTAAAGAACTTTATTCTGGATGGCTTTGGACAGAATCTGCTGGCGTGGTCTGTATTGCTGCTGTTCATTGGTGTACCCATACTGGCACTGCTAACCTGGCTGGTACGCCGCATAATGGGTGTACGATCCAAACAACATTACCTGGGATATGTGTTCGGCACGCTGTGGTTTGTAGGGTTGCTGTCGCTCGTTTTATTGTTCGGTGCAATAGGCCGTCACTTTAAAGTAAGAGTACCGATTGAAGAGTCAGTGGCTATTACACAACCTACCACTGCCAGAATGGTGGTAGATGTAACACCGGATACCCGTCGTTATTACGACAGGGGCGACTGGTGGGGTGTTGACGAAGAAGACTGGCCTTTTTACGGAATAGACCAGGATACTTTACAACTGCGTACAGTACGTATCAGCGTAGAGAAAAGTACCGACGGATTGTTTCATGTTACCAAAGTAAGATCCAGCCGTGGTAATACCGGCAGTGAGGCAAAAACTTCAGCAGATCGCATTGTGTTTAACATCAACCAGCAGGACAGCGTTCTGTTCCTGCCCCGCGGTATCAATATCAGCAACCGCGATAAATTCAGGAACCAGCAGGTGATTGTAGTACTGGAAGTACCCATCGGCAAACACTTTTACCTGGCCCGCAGTGTGAACGATTATAGCTGGTTCGATATCCGTTACAACAGCCGTGGCCTTACCGTAAACGATCGGTACGGACGTGACGATGACTGGGGCAGAAATGGTGTAAGTACAGGTGTGGAATATATCATGACAGAAGACGGTCCCAGACGTGCCGATAACCGCGATGAGAACAATAATTCAGGACGCAGAAGAACTGGTCGTAACAGGGAAAGTGAAGAACAGGCGCCTGTGCAGGGCAAAGACAGCGGATACCGCTATCAGCCAAAAACAACAACACCTGCAGTTGATACAGGTGTACAGAAACAAACAAGAGCTATTTAACGATATATGTGCAGCCGCGCCGCACTGTACCCGTAAAAAGGGTTTGCAGGCGGGGTTGAAGTTGGAACAACAGGGATCCGGATACAGCGCTCCGGGTCCCTATTTTTTCTATACATGCCAGGTACAGGGCCTGAGGCACGGCGGTAAGCAAATGGATAACCAGCGATAAGCATTTTGCGCGGGGCATAAGCATTCCGCATTTAGCATTCACAAATTTTGCCTTTACTTTGCTGCACTAAAAAACTTGTATGAAGAATACTCCTTTCACTCAGAAGCACATTGCACTGGGTGCAAAAATGGCGGAATTTGCCGGGTACAATATGCCCATTTCCTACAGCGGCATCAATGACGAGCATGCCACCGTACGTAACAATGCGGGTGTTTTTGATGTTAGCCACATGGGAGAATTTATTTTGAAAGGAGAAAATGCGCTGGACCTGATTCAGCGTGTTACCTCTAACGATGCTTCCAAGCTTACAGCCGGAAAAGCCCAGTACAGTTGTTTGCCCAATGCTGAAGCCGGTATTGTAGATGATCTGCTGGTGTATTGCATTGAAGAGAACAAAGTGTATATGCTGGTAGTAAACGCTTCCAATATTGAAAAAGACTGGAGCTGGATCTCCTCGCACAACACTAAAAACGTGGAGATGCACAACGTATCAGACAAAACCTGTTTGCTGGCAATACAGGGTCCGCAGGCTACCAAAATACTGCAGCCGCTGACCGAAATCGACATCATGAATCTTACCTATTACACATTTGTAAAAGGAAAATTTGCGGGTGTTGACAATGTGCTGGTCAGTGCCACAGGATATACCGGTGCGGGTGGTGTAGAGATCTATTTTGAAGACAAAGATGGCAATGCTGAAAAAATATGGGATGCTATTTTTGCTGCAGGTACACCACAAGGGCTAAAACCAATTGGTCTGGGTGCACGCGATACCCTGCGACTGGAAATGGGTTTCTGTCTCTACGGCAATGATATTGACGATACCACTTCGCCGCTGGAAGCTGGTCTTGGCTGGATCACCAAATTCACTAAAGATTTTACCGCACGTACTATATTGGAAAAACAGAAAGCTGCTGGTGTTACACGCAAGCTGGTAGGTTTTGAAATGATCGATAAAGGTATTCCCCGTCACGATTATGAAATTAAAGATGCGGAAGGCAATACTATTGGTAAAGTAACTTCCGGTACGCAATCGCCCTCTCTGGGAAAAGCGATTGGAATGGGATACGTGGAGAAGAGCCTGGCACAACCCGACAATATTATTTACATTAAGGTGCGCGACAAACTATTGCAGGCCAGAATAGTAAAGTTTCCCTTTGCTTAATAAATGATTGCAATGATAGCAGGCCATCTCCCTCACAGAGATGGCCTTTTTATTTCCGGCGGTGTAAAATCGGGTCCACGCCGTTATGCATTAACAAGGTATGGCGCGTTTCTTGCTGGTTAGCAGCTACCCTTTGCTAATTCATCTACCCATGCCAACTATCCATTTGACCACCTTCATTGCTGCCCCTGTAGAGCGTGTGTTTGACTTGAGCCGGAGTATTGATCTGCATAAAAAATCACAGGCAAAAACAAATGAAAAGGCTGTTGCCGGCGTTGCCTCCGGGTTGATTAATCTTGATGAAACGGTGACCTGGAAAGCAAAACACCTGATGAAAGAGCGGATAATGAAAATGAAAATAACGGCCATGCAGCGGCCTTATTCCTTCACTGATGAAATGATGCAGGGTGATTTCAGAAGTCTTCGGCACGAACATCATTTCAAACAAATAGATAATGGGACACTGATGATAGACCTGTTCAGTTTTGAAACTCCGTATGGCGTTATCGGCAAACTGATGAATGGTGTTTACCTGACGGGGTATCTGCAGCAATTACTTTCCGATCGCAACCAGTTGATCAAAGAGTATGCAGAGAGCAATAAGTGGCAACAGGTGTTGAATATATAATGACAGATGTCCGAAGAGTAAGGCCTGAAGTGCCCGGCCTGTCAGGCATACTGTACGCTCATACATTCTTATTCTTCCCGTCAGGACAAAATTGGCCTTCAGGCGCTTCTCCTTTGGCTCTTCATGTACTTGTCGTTACTTTTGCGCTTTATTTCACCTATGAGTAGTACTAACAGGCCCACCCTGCACACTGTTTTATCGCCCGCCCTGCTGAATTTGTATGATGTAAACAATGCGATAGTAGTTATTATTGATGTACTGCGCGCCACTTCTACCATTGCTACAGCCCTGTACAATGGCGCCCGCTATATTGTTCCGGTAGATAGTGTAACAAAGTGTATTGAGCTGGGGCAACAGATAGACGGTATTACAGCCGGTGAACGGGACGGTAAAATTGCAGAGGGGCTGCAGTATGGTAATTCTCCTTTTGAATATCCGCGTGATTTCATTGAAGGAAAAACACTGGTGTTAACCACTACTAATGGTACCAAACTGCTGCACATGGCCCTGGCAAAGGGCGCAGGCCATATCATCACGGGTTCTTTTCCCAATCTTTCTGCTGTGTGCAATTACCTGGTACAGCAACAGCAGCCGGTAATACTGGGATGCGCCGCCTGGAAAGATCGCGTGAATATAGAAGACACATTGTTTGCTGGTGCAGTAGTGAGCCGTATAAAACAGTATTTTGAGATCAACTGTGATGCTACTAACCTGGCAGAAACCCTGTACAGCAGTGCTGTAGATGACGACTTTTTTACTGTGCTGAAAGAAAAAAATGCTTCACACTACCATCGCTTAATGGGTTTTGGACTGGAAAAAGACATCCGGTATTGCCTTACGCCCGACGTAGCCAACGTACTACCGTTTTATGAGAACGGCAGGTTAATTGTGCACAACAGCTAATGAGTTTTACTTAGTTGACAAATTGCAAAAGAATTGGTAAATGTGGAAGGGTGTAAAAAATCGTGGCCCGGTTTTTTACACCTGTATAACAGTACTGGCACAACCGGTTTATACCGCGAAATGCACGGTTTATGACGCCGGAACGGCCGGTTATACTGCTGATGGCTATTGACGGCAGACAAGTAGAAACAATGCGTAAATGCTCTTTTGCACACCGCAAGGGGCTTTCACGGGCCAAAAATTTTTGCTTTTAGTAAAATTGACGTATTATTGTGAAGGAATATAGCTGATAAGTCATACCTGATTCTCTCAAAAGCTCATCAGTTTAACTCATTCCGGTCAGTATAAACTCATTTCGCAATTAGATTTTTCAACAAACAAAGTTTGCTTTTCTGATCAAGTTTTAAACTTTCAAGTTTTCGTATGTACGACATTCTGCAACTGAACGACATGCTCGTTCCTGAACTGCTGGATATTGCCGAGCAGTTAAAAATCTCCAACGCCAAAAAACTAGACAAACAGGAACTTATCTACAAAATCCTTGACAAACAGGCTGTCATGGCCAGCTCCACTAAAGGCGCTCCTGCCCAGGAAGATAAAGGCAAACGTAAACGTATTATAAAAACAACAACAGCCAATGCTACTGAAGAGGCTGATGTAATGAGCACCGGTGAAGAAAAAGTAAAAAAGGAGGTAAAAGAAGTGAAGAAAGAGCCAGTACGCAAAAAAGCAATTGAAAAGGCCACTGCGCCTGCCCCCATTATAAAGAAAGGCCGTAAGAAAACAGAAGATGCTCCCATGCTTGATCTGCCAATGGCTGGTGAAGAAGAGGAAGATGACGATGATAATGAAACAAGACAACCAACACAGGAAACCGCTACACAGCATCCTGCTCATCACCACGGTCATCATCGTGAAGAACACGATACGATATCCGAAACACCTGCACAACAAGGCAATCCTAACGTATCCGAAGCTCCGCAGCGTGCATACCCCCAACGTCGTGAATCTGTTTTCAATATTGAGTTTGACGGTATCATCATGGCAGAAGGTGTGCTGGAAATGATGCCTGACGGATATGGCTTCCTGCGTTCATCCGATTATAACTACTTGTCATCACCCGACGATATTTATGTATCTCCCTCACAGATCAAATTATTTGGTTTAAAAACCGGGGATACTGTTTACGGAGCGGTACGTCCGCCCAAAGAAGGCGAAAAATATTTTGCCCTGCTGAAAGTGGAAACCATTAACGGCAAACAACCCGAAGAAGTTCGCGACCGCGTTCCCTTCGATTATCTGACGCCGTTATTTCCCTTTGAAAAACTGAACCTGTTCACTGCTCCCAATAGCTACAGCACGCGTATCATGGACCTGTTTACCCCTATTGGTAAAGGTCAGCGCGGATTGATCGTGGCACAGCCTAAAACCGGTAAAACGGTATTGCTGAAAGAAGTGGCCAATGCCATTGCCGCCAATCACCCCGAATGTTACCTGATGGTGGTGCTGGTAGATGAGCGTCCTGAAGAGGTAACCGATATGGAACGTAGTGTAAAGGCAGAGGTGATTGCTTCTACCTTTGATGAACCTGCAGAGAAACACGTAAAAGTATCTACCATTGCATTGCAGAAAGCAAAACGACTGGTAGAGTGCGGTCATGATGTGATTATTCTGCTGGATTCTATTACACGTCTGGCACGTGCGCATAACACTGTAGCGCCTGCTTCGGGTAAAGTATTATCCGGTGGTGTGGAAGCCAACGCCATGCAGAAACCTAAACAGTTTTTTGGTGCTGCCCGTAAAATAGAACATGGTGGTTCACTCACCATCCTGGCAACAGCATTGATCGATACCGGCTCTAAAATGGATGAGGTGATCTTTGAAGAGTTCAAAGGAACCGGCAACATGGAGCTGCAACTGGATCGTCGCCTGGCTAACAGAAGGATCTTCCCGGCCATTGACCTGGTATCTTCTTCTACACGTCGCGACGACCTGTTACTGGAAAGAGATGTACTGCAACGCATGAACCTGCTGCGTGTATACCTTACCGATATGAATACGGAAGAGGCAATGCATGAATTGCTGAAACGTATGCGTGGTACCAAAAGCAATGAAGAATTCCTGGCCAGTATGAATGGCTAAGAACGTTTTCAGAATATATACAAAAAAGCTACCGGTTTCGGTAGCTTTTTTAATTGCACCAGCCTTACCAGGCCAGTATAAAAATATATTGATTGGTCATTACTTCAGCGCAGCCTGCAGGCGTTCTCTGCGCCAGGTATGTATCAGTTTATTGGCTGCTGCCTCATCTTTCCACTCGTACAGGTAAAAAGTTTTTTCAGGAACATTGTATTTCCACAAGGCTGCAGCCTTACCGGTAGAATCGCCATTGTCCTGTACGCCAATCAGTACCAGGTTGTCTTTGTCAAGCCAATAAGCATCATCTACTGAACTGCCGGGGCCAAAGAACAATAACCGTTCCTTTGTTTGGGTAGCCGGGTTTACCAGGCTGATCTCTGTATCGGTTCCCAAATCGGTGCCCCGCCAGCGCCCGGTTGCATCTTTTTTTACTTCCAGGCTATAACTGTCAAGATCTATGAAAAAAGCACTGTCGGGAGAATATTTTATCAGTTTGCCGTAAGCGGCAAAAAAGCCTGCAGAGGGTTTAAAACTGGTGGTGCGCAATGAATCGGCTTTCCAGGAGCCGGTCATACGGAATTTGCTCCAGTCAAAATCAGGTGCTCTTTTTTTGGCAAAAGAAGAAAAAGCCAGCGTATTAAATGTATCAATGGTTTCAACGGAAAACGCAGTGTCTTCGCCTACCACAATTACAGAGTCTTCATCATTGTCTGTAACGGCAGGTTGTTTTTTATTGTCGGAACTTTGACAGGCTGCGATCAATAAAGCAGTAACAACGGACAGGTATAGGAATGTTCTTTTCATGGTAAAAGTGCGTGTTACCTGAACAATTTACAAAATCCCGGCCATGTTTGCAGGCTTGTCAGGGCTTTAACGTAGTCTTATTATCAGAGCGGAAACGTGTTGAGTATTATTTGATGATATTGTCAATACGTTGAGACAGTTTACGGTCTTTTTCGGTAACAACATTTCCGGCATCATGTGTAGACAACCATATTTCTACGGTGTTCCATACATTGGTCCACAAAGGATGGTGATTCATTTTTTCCGCTTCCAGCGCCACTCTTGTCATAAAAGCAAAGGCTTCAGAAAAGTCTTTGAATTCAAATTTTCTGTAAAGCGTGTTGTTGACTTCCTTCCACATATTGTAAAAAATTAATGGTTTATGAAAGCAAAGGCGTGTTGATTAAAATATCAGATGCCCTTTGTTTTTGATCTTTTCATTGGTAAGCTCTGTTACCATCTGTACACCGGGAATACTTTTGGTGGCAACGGTTAACTGGTGCAATGCTTCATCAGTTACTACATCACCTTTCAGTAACCATAAAAAGTCAAGATGTCTGAATTCGGGCAACAGGTATTCACCATCGTACTGGTTATTGTATAAATAGTGTACCAGCGATGTGGTGGGTTCTCGGTATTCAAAAATGGAGAAGTAGTAGTTACGTTGTTTTTTAAATAGCTGGATCTCTATATCGCTGTTGATGCGGAAATCGTATTGCAGCAATTGATTCAGGTACCAGCAGAACTGGTAGTTGCGTATGGGGGCTACAATGCCCATCAGCCGGGTATTGTCGAAAAAATCATCTGCAAGATCATCAAATTCAAGCTTCAGTTTCATGGGAAAAACAGGCAAGGTGAAATGACGTTAAAACAATGTCGGGTTGTGGGTTTGATGTTTCGGCATCATCGGGCAAAATTACTTTCTAAATCTCCCACTCCCAAATCAACGATCCAATTCGCCACAGTTTCGCGCGCTGGAGCGAGATTATGATAAGAAGCAAAACCCCAATCAAAAACATTTTTTCCATTCACTTTTAGAACTGTACCTGTGTAGCCAGCATGTCATTACCTCTTTTATATTTCACCGTGGCAGTATCCCCTTTTTTAAATTTTGACAAAGCTTGCATGTAAGCGTCCATAGATGAAATATTGTGTTCACCCAGTTGCAGAATGATGTCGCCGGTTTTCAAACCAGCTTTTTGTGCAGGCCTGTCATTGGTAACACCATCCACCCGGATACCTGCACCGTTAAATGTATAATCGGGCATAATACCCATAGTAACGCTGAAGCGGGTGGAGCTGGCAGTCTGTGTTTCGCGGGTGGGCGTAAAGGCCAGTTTGCCCGTATTACCGGATGTTTCCACAATGCTCTGGATATATTTTACTACTTCCAGTTCACCAGTATAATTGATCTTGTCAAAATCATCTGTAGGGCGGTGGTAATCGCTGTGCTGGCCGGTAAAGAAAAACAACACCGGAATGTCTTTGCGATAGAATGAAGTATGATCGCTGGGACCGCTGCCACTTGAGTCGTAGCGGACATTAAAATAGCTTTTTTTACCGGCAGCAGTAGTAAGAATACCGGCCCATGCAGGCGAAGTGCCGTAACCGCCAATGGTAAGCACTTTGCTGCTGTCGTTCAGGCGGCCAACCATGTCCATATTGATCATGTAGTTCACATCTTTCAGATCAATGGTAGGGTGTTCGGTAAAGAATTTGGAACCATTCAGTCCCAGTTCTTCGGCCGAAAATGCGATGAACAGGTAGTTGGATTTTTTATGTTTGGATTGTTTCAGCAGGCGGGCCAGTTCCAGCAAAGCGGCAGTACCGCTGGCATTGTCATCAGCCCCATTGTGAATGGCTTTTTCACCGGTGCGGAATAAAGAGTTGCCATCTTCACCATAACCCAGGTGATCGTAATGCGCGCCCAGTACAATGGTTTGTGAAGCGCCGTTATCAAGATAGCCGATCACATTGTGGCCGGTTCTTTTCTGCTCGCCGATATCAGTTTTAATCTTAATATCAAGCGTGGCAGATTCATCTTTCAGATAAGTCTTTTTTGCTTTGGCAGTGAGATACAGTACCGGTATTTTGGTTAGTTCTGCACGGTCTTTACCATTGAATTTCAAACCATCGGCAATGGCAGAGGTGTTGTATACAATCAGTGCCGTAGCGCCTTTGTCGGCTGCTTTTTTTGCTTTGATCCTGATGGCTTCTTCAATGTCAAAATGTGGATTGTCCTTATTGCTTTCCAGCAGGTCTTTTATATCGGTAAACCAGGGAACGCCGCTTTCAGCAAGGGCAGCAGATACGGCTGCTTCGAGTGATTTGTTGGGACTGAAGGCCAGCGGAAAGAATTCTTCGGTCAGCTTCAGGTCGTGACCATTGATGATAAAAAGTGTGCTGCGGCCTACCTGTTTGCCATCGTTGATCTCAAAAACCTGCAGCCAGCTTCCTCTCTCACCTTTGGGTTGCAGACCGGCCTGTTGAAAAGCGTTGCTGATGTATTCTCCGGCCAGTTTTTCGCCTTCGCTGCCTGCACGACGACCTTCCAGTTTATCGGCAGCCAGGTAACTGATATGCGTCTGCAGATTGCCTACAATGGCCTTATCGGCTTTTTTTAATTTCTGTGCATTGGAATCGGCATTACACAACAACAGCAAAAACAACAAACGGGAAGTTCTGGTCAGCATACTTTACTTTTTATCAAGGGGATAATAAGCGCAAAGGTATCACTGGCAAAGGCTATACCAATAAAGTGTGCAGGAGATTTTATTGTAAAAATGCGGGCAAATCACTGCAAAAAATCAGGTATTTCCCGGATCAAAAAGCCGGGTAGAGAAAAGTTTTCACCGGAGTGTGCCACTGACTGGCCCGGACTGGTCAAAAAACTGCATTTTTTTCAATTTTTTTGACTTTTTAGATTGCCGGTCCTCATATCATTGATTCACAAGCGCTAAAGCTGGCAAAATCAATACGGTGGTGCATGAAATTGTAATTAATAATATTGATTTGCTTTCAAAAGCTCGTTTTTTTTCCTTTACTTTTGCAGATCGCCCTTTTCAGCGGTTAACAGTTGGAATCCAGGTATTTGAAAGTCAGTATTTTAATTTTTTTCAGGGACCCTTACCGCCTGTTAAATCTAAACCGGAAATTTTAAAGCATGGCACTACCCCATATAATCAAATATGTGTACACCAATGGAACTGATGAAGTGATCCGACGAGGTAAAAAGATCCATGCTATCGGTTATGTTGAGTTAGTGGATTATGATGAGTTGCTCGATGCCGTTACATTCCGTGTAAAGGATGACAGCTACAGCACCTACTATAAAGTCAATATCCAGAAATTTAAGGACCCCCGCACTTTGTCTGTACGTTGCGCCTGCCCGTACAACCTGGGAGATATCTGTCGTCATGAGGCGGCAGCGCTGATCCAGTTACAGGAAATGCTGGATAAGAATATGCTGCGTGCCGAAGATGTAGAGTACGATCAGCGGCATACGGTGGTAAAAATGAAGTTTATTGATCTGAAAACACTGCGTTTGCTGTGTTCGGCGGATGTGTATACGGCTGCCGAACAATACCTGCGCACCCAGCGTGCGGATATTGAATATGCACAGGATGAAATGGTAAAAGCTGCTGTGGATATAGAGGGCGAATCGTATAAAGTAGTGATCCGTAAAAACGAAGAAAGGAATTTTGACACCAGTTGCGATTACGAAGACAGGCAGCATCCGCTCTGTTTGCCCAAGGTGATTGTATTCCTGCAATTGCTCAATGCTTACGGACCTTATTATTTTGACAGCATCCGCAACTGGGATAAAGAAAAGAACAAGCTGCTGGAAATGTATGGTTATTCATTAACCGACGACCTGGAAGGCAAGTTTGAATTTACCTATAAAGACGGCAAACCTTTCCTGCGTGTACTGGATACCTCCATCAAAAGAGTATCACCGCAGGATCTTGCCCGCTCAAAGCCCAAGCCTGCACCGGTAGAGCAAGTGGAAACAGTAGTTGCAGGTACAGAAGAATTACCTCCTGTCCGGCAGTCGCAACAACGGATAGGTGTGGTGTTCAACTTCAATGTAGAAAACTATCCCGGTTTTTCACTGGATGCAATAAGTGGTGAAGCCAATGAAGGTATTACAGCTTATACCGGCAAGATAGAAAAACTTGACCTGGCCAAGTTCATCAATATGGATCTGTACGATGACGCAGATAAACAACTGATCCCCGCACTGCGTAAAATGCAGGAAGGAGAGGTGACCAAATTCCTGAACCGCAACTCGCCTTTCAGTGGTATCTGGGAAAATATTATTCATCATGAAGAAGATGATCTCCCCGAAGAGACGAAGGCGTTGATGGTAGAATACCTGCACCCGAAAGTGAAAAAATTATTTGCAGATATTGCTGCCAGTCCGTTTGTATTTTATCTGAATGGCAAAAAAGCGTTTAAAACCGAGAACCTGCATACGGCCGGAGTAGTAACCGATTTTATTACACCTTACTTCAAGGTTTCACTCAATGGTAAAAACCAGTATGAAATAGAATGCTGGGTGAAACTGAATGGTCAGCATGTACCTGTAACAGAGAATTATATCAGCAGCAGCCTGTTGTTCTTTCATGATAGTAACCTCTTTTTGTGGGACAAGGCCGAAGGTGTAAACCTGGTCAACAAGTTCAGCAATAAAGGCAAGCTGGTGTTCAATAAAAGCGATTGGCCCGAGCAGTTGCGCGAGTTTGTATTGCCGCTTACCAAAGAATATCATGTAGAATTTGAACCTTCATTGATCAGTGAAGTGAAAGACGGTGATCCTGAAAAACGCGTGGTGTTGCAGGAGAAAGGCGATTACCTGGTATTGCAGCCTTTGTTCTCGTACAAAGGATTTGAAACCAAACCCGGTGGAAAAGATGAACTGATCATTCCCGATGGCGATAAAGTGCTGGTAGTACATCGTAATAAAGAAAAAGAAAACCTGTTTGTACAAAAACTGGAAGCACTGCATTCCGGATTTATTCGTCCTGAAGGTGGTCAGCAACTGGCATTAAAGGGCAATGAAGTGCTGAAGAACAACTGGTTCTTTTTGTTTGTGGATGCTATGAAAGAAATGAAAGTGCCGGTATTTGGTTTTGATGCATTGAAAAATTTCCGCTTCAATACAGCCAAGCCACAAACCAAGATCCATATCAGCAGCAATACCGACTGGTTTGATGCACGTGTGGACATTGTGTTTGGTGATCAGAAAGTGACCATTGCCGATGTAAAAAAGGCATTGGCCAACCGCCAGCAGTTTGTACCGCTGCAGGATGGTACATTGGGTATTTTACCTGAAGAGTGGATTAAAAAATATTCATTGCTGTTCCGCGTGGGTGAAGGCAAGCAGAACCAGATGCGGCTTTCTAAATTCCACATGAGTGTAATTGATGAGTTGTATGAGAATCGCAATGAAGAGGAACTGGTACTGAAACTGGAAGAGAAATATGAGCAGTTGCGCAACTTCAATAACATAAAAGAAATAGAAGTACTGCCGCACCTGCAGGATATATTACGCCCTTACCAGCAACACGGTTATCACTGGCTGAACTACCTGAGTGAGATCGGCTGGGGTGGTATTCTTGCAGATGACATGGGTTTGGGTAAAACTGTACAGGCGCTTTCGTACCTGAACTATTATAAAGATCATCATGGTAAGCTGACCGCATTGGTGGTTTGCCCTACAACTCTGATGTTCAACTGGCAGAATGAGATCAGGAAGTTTACACCTTCCCTTACGCATTACATGCACCATGGCAGTGAGCGTACAAGGGATAAAGAACAGTTTACCAATGTAGATATCGTTATTACCACGTATGGCACGCTGCGCAGTGATATTAAGATGATGGTGGATATTCCTTTTGACTATGTGGTACTGGATGAATCGCAGGCAATAAAGAACCCCAGCAGTAAAGTAACCAAAGCTGCCAGTATACTCAACGCCAAACATCGTATATGTTTGAGTGGTACGCCGTTGCAGAACAATACATTCGACATTTTTGCGCAGATGAACTTCCTGAACCCGGGCATGCTGGGCAGTATTGAGTTCTTCCGACAGGAATTTGCCATACCGATTGATAAGTTTGGCGAAGCTGATCGCAAAGATCACCTGCGGAAATTGTTATATCCGTTCATCCTGCGTCGTACCAAAGAGCAGGTGGCAAAAGATCTTCCGGCAAAAACAGAGACGATCCTCTATTGTGAAATGGAAGATGAGCAACGTAATATATATGATGCTTACCGCAATGATTTCCGCGACAAGATCATGGGTACCATTGAACAGCAGGGTATCCAGCGCAGTCAGCTGACCATTTTACAGGGGTTGATGAAGTTGCGCCAAATCTGCGATTCGCCGGCAATACTGAATGAATCAGAAAAATTCCCCAATCATTCCATTAAGCTGGAAGAGATAGGCCGTGAGATCACAGAGAACATAGGTGATCACAAAGCCCTGATCTTCTCGCAGTTCCTGGGCATGCTGGCCCTGATCAAAGAAAAGCTGAAAGAACTGGAAGTTGATTTTGAATATTTTGATGGCAGCACATCGGCTATAGACAGGGAAAAAGCCATCCAGCGTTTTCAGAATGATTCCAATTGCCGTGTATTCCTGATCTCACTGAAGGCAGGTGGTGTGGGTTTGAACCTTACCGCAGCCGATTACGTGTACATTGTAGATCCCTGGTGGAACCCTGCAGTGGAACAACAGGCTATAGACCGTACGCACCGTATAGGACAGACCAAGAACATTTTTGCCTACAGGATGATCTGTAAAGATACTATTGAAGACAAAATACTGCAATTGCAGGAACGTAAACGTTTACTGGCCAAAGACCTGATCACTGACGATGAGGGATTTGTAAAATCACTCACCCGCGAAGACGTGGAATATCTTTTCAGTTAAGGACTTTTACCGGCAAAACGTATGTAGCTGGTTTACATATTGTAGTACATTTTTTATTACCTGTTGCCCCAAACTGCAATAGTGTATCATTTTGTCCGTTCATCCGGACATAGAGCCTTTTCACCTTGAAAATTAAAGGAACATTAATTTGTTAAGGTTTTCTCCACAAGTTTGACCGCACCACACCGTCTAACATCTATCTTCTAAACATTTTATCCCTTAATGCATGAGTAAGAAATTGACTCTGTTCTTGTTGATGTGCGGTTTTTCTGCGGCTGTGTTTGCCCAGGGAGTCACGGGCACTGTGAAAGGTACACTGGTAGATACTTTGTACAAAGAAACGTTGGCAGAAGCCACAGTAAGTGTACTGAATCCTACTGATTCCTCACTGGTAACATTTGTATTATCCAACGCCAAAGGCGAGTTTCTTATTAAAAATCTTCAACCCGGAAGCTATCGTTTGCTGATCAGCTACCAGGGTTATAAATCATATTCAAGACGCTTTACTATAGCTGCAGAATCAGCGTCTATTGACCTGGGCAGCGTGAACATGGAGAAAAAGGATGATATGCTTACAGAAGTAATTGTGGAAGCACCTCCTATCCAGGTAAAAAAAGATACTGTTGAATTCAGGGCCAGCGCCTTTAAAGTAATGCCCAATGCTTCTGCTGAAGATCTGTTGAAAAAACTGCCCGGTGTGCAGGTGGATAAAGATGGTGGGGTAAAAGCACAGGGTGAAGATATTCAGAAGATATATGTAGATGGCAAAGAGTTTTTTGGTACTGATCCCAAACTGGCTACCAAAAATATTACGGCCGATATGATTGAATCTGTACAGGTGTTTGATGATATGAGCGACCAGGCCAAGTTCACCAAAATAGATGATGGAAGCCGTCAGAAAACGATTAACATCAAACTGAAAAAAGATAAACGCAATGGTTACTTTGGTCGTGCAGTAGCTGGTGGAGGTATCAGTGAAGATGATAAATTCCGTTATGATGCAACATTAAGTTTCAATAAGTTCAATGGAGATCGTCGTATCTCTGTTGTTGGTGCAGCTAATAATGTAAACAAACAAGGGTTTAATTACAGTGATATTTCCGGTGGATTAGGTAACCGCGGAGGAGGTCTTGGCGGTAGCTTCAGTGGCGGCGGTGGTTTTGGCGGCGGCTTTGGCGGTGGCCGTGGGGGTAGCGGAGGCTTCAGTAGTCTTGGTGGCAGCAGTGGCGGTATTACCAAAACATTGTCTGCGGGTTTGAACTATACAGACAAGCTTAGCAGCAAAGTGGATCTGACTGGTAGCTACTTCTTTTCCAATACCAATAACCACGCAGAGACCAACATTCAAAGGGTAACCAATTTTAATACGTACAAACAAGACTCTACTTCTACACAGGATGAACTGAGCCTTGCGGATACAAAAAATCAGAATCACCGTTTCAACGTACGTCTGGAAGCAGCGATTGACTCTCTGAATTCATTGTTGTATACTCCTAATGCTACTATACAGCATTCAGAATCATCCACTGATCAATGGGATACGCTTTACAGGTATTCTCCTGCAAGCGCCAAAAATTATCTTGCTACCCTGGCTCAGACAGCCAACAGTAGCGTACGGAACAGTTATACTCTTAACAACAACCTGCTGTACCGAAAGAAATTCCATAAAACCGGAAGAACCCTTACACTGGGTATCAATAACAGTATTGGTGATAACAAGGTTACCGGTTATACACTTTCCCGCCAGCGTTCATACGACATCAACAATTCGTTGATCCTGGACTCTACCCAGAACTTTGTTACTTACCAGAGAACAAAATCAAACAACAACGTAATCAGTTCTTCTTATACAGAACCTATCGGCAACAACAAGATCATTGAGTTAAATTATGCGTTTACACATAACCATAGTACCTCAGATAAAGATGGGTTCAATTATAATACAGCTACAAAAGAGTACGATCAGGTCAACCTGGTACAGACCAACTATTTTGAGAACAACAATATTAAACACCGCGGTGGTGCCAACTTCAGAATACAGACCAACCTGTATAATTTCCAGATTGGCGGTGCTGTTGAAGCCACGCAACTCAGCAGCCATAGCATACGTGCCTTTACCGGTAAAGACACTACTATTAAACAGAACTTTTTGAATTTTCAGCCAATTGCCAGGTTGAACTTCACGTTCAGCAGAACAAAAAACCTGCGCATCTCATACATGGGAAGAACCAACCAGCCCAGTATTACACAACTGCAGGATGCGCCGGATAACTCAAACCCATTGCAGGTTACCAATGGCAACCCCCTGCTGAAACAGGAGTATAGCAATAACATAAACCTGAATTATAGTACGTTCAATGTAACAACGTTTAAATTCCTTTCTGCAAACATCAACTTCAGTAATACCAGCAATAAGATCGTGAACAGTATTGATACAGTGCCTTCCAACCTGAAAGGGCTGAGTTCAATACCTGGCGCACAGTATACAATTCCTGTAAACCTGAACGGATCATTCAGCGGCTCTTCATTCATTACACTAGGACTGCCGCTGAAAGGAAAGCTGAAAGGAAGCAGCTTTAACTTCAATAACAACATTAGCTATAACCGCAACGCCGGTATGCTGAGCAAGCTGACATATTTTACCAATACCCTGGTAATTACACAAACAGCCGGTATTAACCTTGATATCAAAGGACTGAACTTGGGTCTGAACGGCAGCTTCACTTATAATGATGTAAGTTATTCTGGAAACGCCAGGTCTCAGGCTACCCAGAAATACTATACACAGGTATATTCTACCAACGTTTCTTATACCTTTTTTAAACGCCTGGTATTCTATTCTGATTTTAACTATACCATTAATACAGGACGTGGTGCCGGTTATAACCAGAGTGTTCCGCTGTGGAACAGCAGCCTGGCATTACAGATGTTCAAAAAACAGAATGGCGAGCTCAAATTCTCAGTTAATGACATCCTGAATCAGAACCAGAGCATCAGCAGAACAGTATCTGACAACTACATCCAGGACTCCCGTTCAATGGTGTTGAAAAGATATTTTATGCTGACGTTTACTTATAACCTGAACCGCGCAGGACAGCAGCAGCAACGCGGCATGCAGAATATGCCACGTGGTATGCAACGCCAGATGGAAGGCGGCGGCGAACGTTCCGGTGGTGGTATGATGCGCAACAACTTCTAGGCAATGTTTAAGAACATAGAGATATCGCTTACTCTAAAGAAGACAAGCTCCTCATAACGGGGAGCTTTTTTGTTTTTAGCGGGGTTGAAATACAGGAAATAAAAAAGCCTCATCCGGAGATGAGGCCAGCACATACAATTTGTGGTTTCAGAGGTAAGTGCTGATTACTTTTCGGTATAGAGAAAAATGATGATCAATAAAAAAGACGTTTGTTGTACGAAGAACCTGAAATGGGGGATTGTCCTTTCATGATAACAGCCAGCAGACTTTTGAAAAACTGACCTACAGAAGAAGGATGATAAACGTTTTTGCAGATCCTGGCTCTGCGTACGTCATAATACATAGGATTTTTTTTCATTGATATTGGTTTGATTTAAGGGTAAATAACAAAGGCCATAGCAAGAAACGAAAACAAGGTTTATTTATTGTGCGGGATTGCCCAGGTATTTTTCCTATTTCAAACCCCATTTGTTTTGTCTATTTTTCGGTTAAATCCGTTCTATGACCAAGATTGCCTGTTTATGCTCACTGTTAGCGGTTACCTTACCAGCGCTGGCACAGGATGTATTTAGCAATCAGACCAATACGGCCCTGCAAAAGGTGATACAGGATTATCCTAACCATTTCCGCAATATTAAAGGAGACCGCCTTGCCGGCGAATCCTATAAATCAAAAATAGAGATACCCGGTGCTGTAAGCTGCATGGTAACCCGTTACAATACCACCGAAAACGTTTTTAGCTGGAGCTGCGAATTGATTGTCACTACCGAATTTGAAGATGCACAAAAGCAATACCGCGAAGCGTACAACAGTATTCGTAATACCATTGTAAAAATGGACGGTGAAAAACCATTTATACTCAATGGTCGTTATGAAGCCCCGCGAAACGCTACCACTGGCTCATCCAGTATTGTGTTTGAATTATTGCCTGCACCGCCACACATGCAGGAATTAAAGGTAGAGCTGATGATGAGCCATGCTGATGCATGGAAGATTGTATTGCAGGTATACGATAAAAAACACAACACAGTTCAGACGCTGACAAGTAAATAATGCTGCCACTCTGTCTTTAAATCAACAGACCGGGTTGCCAATCTGTGAAATTTTTGTTCTATCCAGTAATCTATGATCTGATTTTAACCTTCATTAACATTAAAGCAAGCCTGTTTAACCTGCTTTGCTGAAGTACAGGAATATTTTCGTGCCGGATTTATTAGGATACGAAAACAACCTGTATGCGATATATTTACCTGCTTTTACTACTGCAATGTATAGCCCTGGCAAGTATAGCCCAAAGCAAAGGAACTTTAAAAGGCATTGTAATGGATACCGTTTCCAAACTGCCTGTTTCTTCTGCCACCATTACTGTACTTAAGAAAAAAGATTCTTCCCTGGTAAGCTTCACCATGACAGACAATAAAGGCTACTTTGAACTGAATGGCCTGCCTGATGGTGACCTTCGGCTGTTGATAACCCATATCAATTATCATAACATCAATAAAATGTTCTCTGTTGATGATGCACATAGAACCATTGATATGGGCAGTATTGCCGCAACAGATGCCAAAAAAATGCTGGACGAAGTAGTGGTAACAGCCGAAGCTCCACCCGTAACACTGGTGGGTGATACTATTCAATACAATGCAGGTTCATTCAAAACACCACCGAATGCCAACGTAGAACAACTATTGAAAAGGATGCCGGGCCTGGAAGTAGATAAAGAAGGCAACGTTACAGCACAGGGACAGAAAGTAAGCCGCGTACTGGTAGATGGCAAAGAGTTTTTTGGCAAAGACCCCAAAATGGCCACGCGCAACCTGCCGTCAGACGCTATTGATAAAGTACAGGTGTACGACAAACTGAGCGATGCTGCCCAGTTGACCGGTTTTGATGATGGTAACAGTGAAAAGACCATTAACCTGAAACTGAAAGAAGATAAGAAAAAAGGTGTATTTGGAAAAGTTACAGCAGGGGCCGGTACAAATGATCGGTACGAAGGGCGGTTTAATGTGAATTCCTTCAAAGGAGCACGTCAGTTATCAGTAATTGGTATGGGCAACAATACCAACACAGAAGGTTTTTCATTTAGTGATATGCTGAACTTCAGCGGTGGTCTCAACAAATTGCTGCAAGGTGGTGGTGGTCCTTTTACGATAGGTGCCAATGATCCACTGGCTGGTTTACTGGGTTCCAGTGGAAATAACAACAGTGGTTTCCGAACCATCTGGGGCGGTGGTTTGAATTACAACAATATCATTGGTAAAAAAACACAGTTCACCAGTAATTATTTTTATAATCACTATAACCCCAATACTGAACGAACTGTGGAAAGACAATATTTCCTGCCTGATTCATCGTATTTCTACAACCAGCGTTCAAAATCTGATAACAATAATAACAGCCATCGTTTGAATATGAGCGCTGATATTATGATCGATTCTTTTCATTCGGTAAAAATATCGCCTTCGCTGGGTTATCAGCGGGCACGTACTCATACACTCAGCAGCTATCAGACACTGTCGCAGGAAAAACTGCTGACCAATGCCGGCACCAGTGATAATAATTACGAGAACAGCGGCTATAATTTTGACAATGAAGTACTGTTCCGTAAAAAATTCCATCGCAAGGGAAGAACATTGTCACTGACCGTGCAAACCAGTTTAAACAGCAGCTCTGGAAATGGTAGCCTGCAATCGGAAACAGATTTTTATAAAGGTGGTGTGCAATTATCTGAAACCCTCAATCAGCGCAATACCACATCGGCTGATATGCGTAGCTATAGTGCAAAAGCAGTGTATACAGAGCCGCTTTCACGTACTGCATTGCTGGAATTGAATGCGGGGCGCAGCAGCAGCAAAAATACTTCCAACAAAAGAACCTACGACTATAATAACCTCAGCGGTAAATACGATGCACTGAACGATAGTCTCAGCAACGACTTCTCGAATACCTATGGATTTACCAATGCAGGTGTACGACTGCGCTATCAGCAACGTAAGTTCAACATTGCCATAGGTGTAAATGCACAAAAGGCAGACCTGGAAGGTAAAGTGATATCGGGTATTAAAGATTCTGTAATCGGGAAAACGTTTTACAACCTGCTGCCCAATGGACGTTTCCAGTATTCTTTCTCGCAGTACCGCAAACTGATGGTTACCTATTCTTCTTACACTACACAGCCAACGATCTCACAGTTGCAACCGATTCCTGATATCAGCAACAGGCTGAGTATACGTGAAGGAAATCCTGATCTGAAACAGGAATTCACCAATTCTCTGACCCTTTCATTCAATTCGGTTAATCCGTTCAGGGGAAAAAGTTTGTTTGTAAATATTTCAGGCCAGACCACCCAGAATAAGATCGTAAACTATGACCAGATAGATTCACTGGGTATCAGAACCACCAAACCTGTGAATGTGGATGGTGTATATACGTTCAGGGGTAATATGAGTTTGCGTTTGCCGGTTCGACCCATAAAAGGTAATATTACTCTTACTGCTAATTCCGGTTATACCAAGGGCAAACAGTTCATCAACAAAGTAGCCAATAACATAGGCACATTAACAATAGGACCATCTGTACGGGTAAGCTCCTTGCCTACCAGCAAACTGGAACTGATTGTACAGGCTGGCATCAATTATAACAGGTCTTCCTATTCTTTGCAATCGGCACTCAATACAAAATATGTATCACAGAATTACGAAGCAGAAGTGAACTGGCAGTTGCCGGCTGATTTTTATCTCAGCTCCAATTTCACTTATACCATAAACAACCAACTGGCTTCCGGTTTCAATGCACATGTACCATTGTGGAGCGCTTCTTTCAGTAAGCAGTTCCTGAAATACAAACGTGGTGAGATCAAACTGAGTGCATTTGACCTGCTGGACAGGAATATTGGTATCAACCGTACCAGCAATCAAAACTATATTGAAGATTCAAGGGTTGTGAACCTGCAGCGTTTCTTTATGCTGAGCTTTACATATAGTTTAAGTAAAATGGGTGGTGCTGTACCAGCCGGGGTAAGAGCGATCTCTATTTCCAACTAATAACATACCGTGATAAGTACAACCAAAAGGCAGGTTCAGAAAATGAGCCTGCCTTTTGCGTGTGAAGCAATGCTAAACTTTTTCTCACTGCACCTGTTATTGGTTATATGCAAACCCGCAAATGGAAATTAAGCGTACTGGATCAAACGCCTATCCGTCGCAATAGTAATGCCACAGCAGCTTTACAGGAAAGTATTGAGCTGGCCCGCTTGGCCGATGCATTGGGTTATACACGATACTGGTTATCAGAGCATCACAATACCATCACTTTGGCCGGTGCAGCACCTGAAATACTGATTGCCCGGCTGGCAGCAGAAACAAAAGAGCTGCGTATTGGGTCGGGCGGTATTATGTTGCCCAATCACAGTGCGCTGAAGGTGGCCGAAAACTTCCGTTTGCTGGAAGCATTGCATCCCAATCGTATTGACCTGGGACTGGGACGAGCTCCGGGTGGTGACCGGTTGACAGCACAGTTACTCAATCCTTCCAACACATTCGACCCGCAGGAATATATTCAGCAGTTACACGATCTGCAGGCTTTTCTTACAGATACCGCTTCTGTGGGCAATGCCGGTGGCGGCAAAGTAAAAGCGATACCGAGTATTGATACAAAACCAGAGTTGTGGATATTGACATCCAGTGGAGAAAGTGCTTACCTGGCAGCACACCTGGGTATGGCATTGTCGTTTGCGCAGTTCATTAATCCTGTAGGAACAGCAGAAGCTATAAGAATTTACCGCGACCGGTTCCGTCCATCTGCGCAGCTGGATGCGCCGCAGGCCAGTGTAGGTATTTTTGCATTCTGTTCTGAAAGCGAAGAAATAGCCAGGCAGGTACAGGCCGTTATGGATTACCGGTTATTGAGTTTTGAAAAAGGTCGTTTTGATGAGATCCCGTATTATGAAGGGATCAAAGATTATGAATATACAGATGCTGAATGGCAACGTGTATTGTTCAATCGTCACCGTATGGTGATCGGTACGCCGGAAGTAGTAGAACAGAAGATCACGGCGCTGGCTGATGCTGCGGGTGTGGATGAAATAGTGCTGGCTACTTTTGCTGAGGGTAAGGAGGACAGACTGCATAGCTATGAACTGATGGCTGATATTTTTGGCATACAGCCACGTGGTACAACAGTGAAATAACTAATACCAAAAAAGCCGCCTTCATACAAATGAAGACGGCTTAAACTCTAAACTAAAGGGAGAAAACTTAATTGGCCCGGAACATTATGGTGCCATTACTACCGTTTCGTATCTGCATTTGCGATTGCATCTCTTTCATCAGTTTTTCACGCTCTTTGTTAAATTCTTCCCTGCTGATCTTTTTCCCGTTTTTGGGCTCCTTAATGCTGGCAACATCAATTTTGGGCGATACCTCAATTGCTTTATACACATCGCGTCCGTTATTGATGTCAATTTCAAGAATAGCCCCCGGAAGCTGCGCCATGTAATCAGGCCCTGCAGAAACAGGGATCACGCCTGTAAACCATACTTCAATATTGCTGGTATCTGCAACCTGTTCCTGAACTGCTTTACCATCTACTATATTGGTATTAGTGCGTTTGCCCATAACCTGTGTTACAGCCTTCTGGCATGGATAGTTCAAAATCACTTTGGTGTCACCGGTCAGTTTCCAGGGTAATTTGGTGACAGTGTCTGTAATGATGTATGTTTTAGCTGCAAATTCGGTTTGTTGTGTACGTATACCCGCACCCAGATCAGTATAAACAATATCATTGGCTCCTCCACCCATTGTGCGGAACTGTACGTTGGCGCCTCCTGAACTCATGCCTTGCACGGCATCATCTGCAATATCATCCACCACTGCACGGCGCAGTGATTGATTATTACCAAACAATACTTCCAACCGGTTGGTGCGTGAGCGTGGTATAGCGTTTTGCATTTCAGGAGTCAGTCCGTCAATGCGAATCCGCAGCTGTATAGTATGTTCATACAGTATTTTTCCCTGTTTCAGTATATCCATCTGAGATGCCTTTCCCTGTTCCTGCTGAGCCTGTACCTGCGATGCGGCCAGTATAATACACCCCGCAATCATTATTTTCTTCATAAATTGGTTAAATTTTATAAGAACAAAACTATTGTCCCTGTAGCCGAAGACAGGTTAATGCACCTTGGTTTAATGTTAATTAAGGTTAACACAGAAAAACAGGTAAAAGCGAATCGGTTACTTTTGTGTACATGGCGAAAAGACGCTTATATATATCCATTGGGCTGATGCTGCTGGCTATTGTGGCCATTATTGCCTTTCAGTCGTACTGGCTGTATAAAAATTTTAAAGAGCAGCAGCAAACCCTGCAGTTGCGTACCAATGTATTGTTCCGGAATGCCGTGTATGAAGTTCAGATCGGCAAAATATCTGATAACGATACCCAGAATATACATATACCGGCTGTTGCTGGTCCTGGTACAGCTCCGGTAAAAGCCGCTATGGCCTTTGCAAAAAAAACGCCTAAAAAGGGAAAGCCGGATTCTGTGCATATTGATCCTGAGAAAATAAAATCGGTCAATGTGCTGCGTAACGGTGATATTGTTATCCGCACCAAAGATGGCGCCACCATAGCCACATCAGTTGCACCCGGCGATAGTAATATCGATAAACGGGCAGTATCTACAGCCCTGTTGCACATGATGGCACATCCGGAGGCTGCAAATGGTAATTTTCGTTCCGAAGATTCCGGTACTATCAGGGTGAGAGGAAAAATTTCCCTCAATGAAGTGCCACGTATTCTTTTGCAACGCAGAGACTCTAACCTGGTATTTGCAAATATTGATACAACCCTTGAAATAAAAGACTCTTCCGGAAGGATAAAACGTGCGGGGGTAGTGGCCAGAGCTACCTGGCGTTATGATACTTCTTTCAAAAGAACAGGCGTAGGAATTGCCGCACGCACCAGCCAGGCTACGGCACGGATACTGACCAACAGAACTCCGGGATTTAATTTTGTTCAGATCCTAAAGAGCAATGAACTGCTAAAAGATACCATTACCATAAAAGAGCTGTCAGATACTCTGCGTATCATGATGCAGAAAGAAAAGATGGTAGTGCCTTTTATGATAGCCCGTCGTCCGGGTGAGCGTGAGCATGACGATATTTCAACCAGACGTTCGCAATTGCAGGGCGACAATGAAATACTGGTAGGATACCTGTATCCCTTTGTATACAAAATTGAGTTGCAAAACACTTTCGGGTACATTCTCAAAAAACTGTATCCGCAGATCATTGTATCATTCCTGCTGGTGGGGTTGACCATTTTGTCATTTCTGTTGTTGTTACGCAACCTGGTACAACAACGTAAGCTAACACAGCTGAAAAATGATTTTATTAGCAATATTACCCACGAATTAAAAACGCCTATTGCCACAGTAAGTGTAGCCATTGAAGCGTTGAAAAATTTCAATGCACTGAACGATCCGAAGCGTACCAGTGAATACCTTGATATTTCCGAGAACGAGTTGCAACGCCTGTCGCTGCTGGTAGATAAAGTATTGAGATTGTCAATGTTTGAAAAACAGCAGATTGAACTGCGGCATGAGAATTTTAATCTGCAGAAGCTGGTAGAAGAAGTTGTATCATCCATGCGGTTGCAGTTTGAAAAATATAAGGCAAAGATCAATGTTCGGCTGGAAGGAGAGAACTTCACATTGAAAGGTGATCAGCTGCATATTACCAGCGTACTGTTCAATCTGCTGGACAATGCACTGAAGTACAGTAAGGCAAACCCTGCTATTGAAGTGTCGCTGACAGAGCGGGAGCAGGAATTTGAAATGAGTGTTACTGATAATGGTATCGGTATTTCGCCGGAGTATCGTAAAAAAATATTTGATAAATTTTTCCGTGTGCCCACTGGTGATACCCATAATGTGAAAGGGTATGGACTGGGCTTAAGCTATGTTGCTTACGTAGTTCAACGTCATAACGGACAAATGGATGTTGAAAGCCAACCCGGTATTGGCAGCCGCTTTACCATAAAACTACCCAAAAACACATGAGCAAAACACGCGTTCTGTACGTAGAAGACGAAACCTTTTTAGGAAAGATCGTAAAGGAAAGCCTGGAAAGCCGCGGCTTTGATGTGGTAATGGAAGATGACGGCGCTAATGTGCTGAAAGTATTTAAACAGATCAATCCCGATATCTGTGTGCTGGATGTAATGCTGCCCAATAAAGATGGCTTTACCGTTGCAGAAGAGATACGTGACTTAAATGAAGATGTGCCCATTATTTTTCTTACAGCCAAAACGCAAACTGACGATCTGGTAAAGGGTTTTTCATCAGGCGGTAATGACTATATCCGAAAGCCCTTCAGCATGGAAGAGCTGATTGTGCGGATCGAAAATGCACTGCGATACAAGCGTGAAGGTGCAGGTATTGCTACCACTACCGGCGATGAAATGAAGCTGGGTAAATATGTATTTCATCAGATCAGGCAAACGCTGTGTATTGATGGAACAGAACGGAAGTTATCATTCAGGGAAAATGAATTGCTGAAACTGCTGCTGAAGAACCGCGATAAAATAATTGACCGCAAGGATATTCTGAACCTGTTGTGGGGAAATGATTCATTTTTTAATTCACGCAATCTTGATGTGTATATTACCAAACTACGTGGTTACCTGAAAGAGGATGAATCACTGGAGATCATCACGATTAAAGGTATCGGGTATCGTTTTGTAATGGGGTAAGATCAGATGCGGGATGTACGCAGGCTGGTTTGCCGCAGCCGCTGCCAGACCCACATAATGGTAAAACTGGGAATAAAGTCCGTGCCGGGCATTAGTTCTTCTACAAAATTAAACAGTCCGCCCAGGGCACCCCTCCAGCTACGGAAGGTAAGAAAGAAAATAAAGGCCGATACCGGGGCCCAGATAATATCAGTCAGCTCTCCCAGAACCGGTACTGCATAACTGAAATAGCCGATAAGGTCCATACAGATACAGAATGCCAGCGAAACCTGGCGCGATGACTGTTGCATAGGCGCTGAATTACACATAAGATGCAATCCTGCGCCGGCGGGTTGTATAGGGGCTGCTGAATTTATGCAGATATGAGCCTGTTTTTCAATACGGATTCAATTTCTTCAATGCGGAAAGGTTTTGATATGTAATCATTCATGCCTGCCTCAATACATTTTTCTTTATCCCCCTGCATAGCATCCGCAGTCAGTGCAATGACCGGCAGATAGCGATATGGTTCGGGTAACTGACGGATAATGCGCGTGGTGGCATAACCATCCATTTCGGGCATATTCACATCCATAAAGATCAGTATGGGGTCGGTCTGTTGCAGCATTTCCAGAGCCTGTTTGCCGTTGAAAGCCTGCAGTACATTAAATCCCATTTTGCGTAGTACTTCAGAGATCAGCATCATATTGATGGCGTCATCTTCTACTACAAGGATAGATGCAGAGTCGGTCATTTTTTCGATAGTAGGGTATTGGGTAGTTGGAACGGTAGCTTGTTTTTCGGCCATGAACATAGACGACAGCAGGGCATACAGCTCGTACATTTTTACCGGCTTGGTCAGCAGGCAATGGATGCCCAGTTTTTCCGCCTCATGATGGAAGATGCCTTTCTCCAGTGAAGAGGACATCAGTATGGCAGGCTGTGTAATGCGGTTGAACCGTTCACGGATAGCGGTGATCAGTTCAATGCCATCCATTTCAGGCATGTGGTGATCAGTGATGATGAGGTCCAGCACTTCCTGTTGCTGCTGTATCCTTTCCAGTATTTCAAACGCATTGGTTGCACCATCGGCTACCTCGCATTCAATTTCAAAATAGCCGAATATTTCCTGCATCAGCCAGCGGTTGGTACTATTGTCATCAATGACCAGTACTTTGCGCAATGGCGGTTTGTGTGTGGGTGATAACTGTGGCCGTTGATTGATCACTTCCAGCGGAATATGCAGGGTAAACACACTTCCTTTGCCCAGCTCACTCTCTACCAGCAGATCACCTTCCATCAATGTAGCAAGACTTCTGGAAATGGTTAGTCCCAAACCGGTACCGCCATAACGACGGGTAGTGGAAGAATCGGCTTGTGTAAAGCTTTCAAAGATCTTCGACAGTTTTTCCCTGGCAATACCAATACCGGTATCACGGATCACAAACTGTACATCCAGGAACTCACAGTTGTCTTTCAGGTAAATACCACCTGCTTTCATTACAGAAACAAAGATCTCTCCTTCCTGGGTAAATTTGATAGCATTGCCCAGCAGGTTCACCAGCACCTGGCGTATACGCACCGGATCACCGCTTACCTGCGAAGGCAGTTCAGGATCAATGTGGCAGATCATTTCCAGGTTCTTTTCAAAAGCTTTCAGTGTAAGAATGTCAATGGTCTCTTCCACCAGTTCATCCAGTCTGAAAGAAGTATTGTCAATTTGTAATTTACCGGCTTCAATTTTTGAAAAGTCAAGAATATCGTTGATAATATCCAGCAGACCATAGGCAGACCTTTTCACATTATCCAGGTAATCACGTTGTGATTTCTGCAGATCGGTGGTTAGTACCAGGTCAGTAAAACCAATAATGCCGTTCATGGGCGTACGCAGCTCATGGCTCATATTGGCCATGAATTCGCTTTTGGCAATACTGGCACTTTCAGCCATGTCTTTGGCAGTAACCAGTTCCTGCTCCATCTGTTTGCGTTCAATGGCGGCTGCCAGTGTAGCGGCAAATGATTGCAGAATGGTAAATTCAGTTAATGTCCACTCGCGTTCGGTTTTACAATCACCAAAGCTTACAAATCCCCAGAAGTTGTGCAGTGTGAAGATGGGGAGCAGCGCAACAGACTGTATGCCCAGCATCTTATAGAAATCACGGGCATCCTGCTCGGCTATTTTCTGTGTATGGCTGGCAAAGATCTCTTCTTTGATCAGGGTAGAGAATAAAGAATTCTCCATGTTCAACTCACGCTCCTGGAACTCAGGATTACGATGCAGCAGATCGTTGGTTGAACTATCCCAGTGCAGGATCTGGCTGCCATACCATTTATCTTCAACAGCATCATAGCGGTTTTTATATACGTTCACAGTATCTACCTGCATTTTGATACCCAGTAGGTGGATCGCTTCACCAATGGCATCTTCCAGGCTGTTGTTACTGATCAGTTGGTGAGTAGCTTCTGACACCGCCTGTAGCAACTGGTCTTTACGACGCAAACTTTCTTCTACTTTTTTCAGTTCGGTAATGTTGTGCACAAAACCCAGTACACCCCATACCACACCTTCACCATCGCGCAGAGGTACTTTTACGGTACTCATCACCTGCGGTTTGTCATCTATAATATGCGGTTCTTCTAAAATGAATTTAATCTTACCGCTTCTGATAACTTCCTCATCATCTGTCCAGAAACCGCGGATACCTTTTTCATCATTGCCTTTTACCAGCTCTTCCGGGATGCCCAGTTCTAGTTCCGTTTTACCAACAAACTCCTGTGGCGCCATGTGCATGTTGCTGGAAAATGCCTGGTTTACCAGTAAAAAACGGTGATCAACATCTTTAATATATATCCAGTCAGGAGTTGAGTTGATTACCGTACGCAGTAATTCTTCAGACTGTTTTACATCCTGTAGCAGTTGCTCTCTTTCTGCTTCTGCTTTTTTGCGTTCGGTAATATTGCGTGATGTGCAGATAAGGCTGGTCACTACCCCATTGTCTTTTACCGGTTTCAGAATACTTTCCAACCAGATATAATTATCGAATTTGGTACGCATCCGGTAGCGGAGCGTAATGTATTCTACATCGTTGAACTGTGTCGGGTCTTCCGTGGAGGTGAATTTATACAGATCGTCCGGGTGAATGTAATCCTGGATCTTCTGCCCGTTCACTTCATCCTCGCGGAAACCCAGTACTTTCTGGATAGAAGGCGATACATATTGTAATGTGCCGTTGGGAAGATTTACCGTGATAATATCTTCGGAGTGTTCGGCCAGTAAGCGGAATTTCTGTTCGCTGTTCTGGATGGCCTGCTCGGCACCTTTTTCAGCAGTAATATCTTTAGCAATACCGAACCCGCCGTTTTCATCAACAATTCTTCCTTTTACAGAAAGGTAGTGCAGTTGGTTGTTGTAATCAATAACGCGGTTGGTAAAGCTGATCTCATAATTTTTGTCGTGGCTGTTCTGCATCATCAATTGCAGTTTCTCCACCAGTATGTGCCGGTCTTCCGGTACAACATACGTATGCAGGTATGTTTCAAAAGGTAGTGTGGCTTCAGAAGGATTGTTTTCCAGCATGATCATCAGCTCCTTACTCAGTTCCAGCTCCCTGGTATTGAAGTTCATTTTCCAGCTCCCCATACGTGCGTAGGTCATAGCGTAGGAAGAGGTAAGGATGGCTTCTTCTTTCAATTCTTCTGCTTTTACCCTGTCTGTAACATTCAACCCAATGCCTTGTAACTGTAGTATGCCATTTTCGTTTTGCAGCGCAATGAATTCCCATTCTGTCCATTCATAGCGGCTGGAGTGTGAAATGGGTTTTCGTATCAGCAGCTTCCGGATCTTGCCGGGTGTTTCATAACATTCATCGGCCATTTGTTCGCAGCGATGAATGTCTTTGGGGAAAATGGTGGTATAAAAAGGAATACCGGTCAGTTCTTTTTCGTGGTAGCCAAAGTCATTCAAAAAGCGGGGATTGGCATACGTAAAATTCCCGTCGGCATCAATACGGATAACATAACTGGTTTGCGAATTGAGGATGGACGAGAGGTATTTTTTTTCCTGCAGCAGTTCATTCTGGGCGGTCTGCAGGGCAATAAGGTTGTTGCGGTTGCTTCGGAAAAGCGGTTCTAGTACCAGCACACCCAGGCAAATAAATGCAATGATGAGTACAATGAACTTGCCTGTATTGATGCTGGAAGAAAGTTTTAACTGGTCCTGTACAATAACCACATAATTTTCTGTCAGCGAATGCATGATGGGCAGAAAATGGCTTTCGTTGTACAGCAGCGTTTTGCGGAGTGCCGGTTTGTTGAATTCGTGACTTTCAGAATCGGAGGCGGTTGCCAGCAGAATGTCTTTACCTATACTGATCAGGCTGCTGGCATAGGTTTTCAGCAGACTGAGCTGGTGATTGGTTTCAAAATTATTGGGTGCAGTAATACCTGGTAACCTGATCTCCTGGCGCAGGAAGCTGTCTTTCTGGGCAAACTCCTGCAGATCGCTTTGCAGGTTCAGGTAAACTGCACGTTTATTACCCGCCGGAAAAGTTTCGTCCAGCAACAGCAGCGCATTTTTGGTAATTGTCTGGCTAAGTGTGTGTTGTCTTCCGGCAATGCTTACAATCTGTACCAGCTCCTTGTTCTGTTCTGATTTACGATTGATAAGATAATACCCAAAGAAATTGAATAACAGCACACCTGCTAATACAATGGTTGCTATGCGAAATAATTTGCGTAACGGGCTTTTCATATTTTAACCGTTGGATTCCCCGCCTTATTAACTATGAATTCTTCATTCTATTGAATATCAGGAGTATTTTTTTGGCGGTTACGGGTATATAAGTAGTTTTTTTGATTTAAATCAGATAATAAAGGGGCTATTAGCCCCACTGTTGATGTAACATAAAGAATTTTAATCTGAAACAGGATAATTAATAATCAATTACCTGCTCTTCGATGATCTCGGGCAATTTTCTGAATTCGTACTGCTGGTTGCGCAGTTGCGGTTCAAAACCTGCTTCCCGGATGGCCTGCTGAATAGATCTGTAAGTAAAGCGGTGGGGGGCGCCGGCGGCGCTTACCACATTTTCTTCCAGCATAATACTGCCAAAATCGTTGGCCCCGCTATGCAAACAAACCTGTGCTGTTTGTTTACCAACGGTAAGCCAGGAAGCCTGTATGTTTTTCACGTTGGGCAGCATAATACGGCTGATGGCGATCATGCGGATATATTCTTCGGCTGTTGTAAGGTTGTGTACTCCGCGGATCCTGGCCAGCAGGGTATCTACATCCTGGAAGGTCCATGGAATAAATGCCAGGAAGCCTTTGGCGTGCTCAGGCTTGCGCGATTGTACTTCACGCAGCTTTACCAGATGCTCAAAACGCTCCTGCAGGGTTTCTACATGGCCAAACATCATGGTGGCTGAAGTGGTAATGTCCAGTTTGTGTGCTTCGTGCATTATATCCAACCATTCCTGCGCGCCACACTTGCCTTTGGAGATAAGACGGCGCACACGATCGGTCAGAATTTCGGCACCAGCACCGGGTAAACTGTCCATTCCGGCTTCTTTCAACGCTGTCAGTACTTCGCGATGCGTAGATTTTTCCAGCTTGGTAATATGTGCTACTTCTGGCGGCCCGAGGGTATGTAATTTAATAGCAGGATACAGTTGTTTCAATTGTTTAAACAGGTCAATATAAAACTGCAGCCCCAGGTTAGGATGGTGACCGCCCTGCAGCAGCAACTGATCGCCGCCCCAGCGGATGGTTTCTTCTATTTTCTTTTTATACGTGTCAATATCGGTAATGTATGCCTCCGCATGACCTGGTATGCGGTAGAAGTTGCAGAACTTACAGTTGGCAATACAAACATTGGTGGTATTCACATTGCGGTCAATCTGCCAGGTTACCTTGCCATGCGGAACATGTTTTTTGCGCATCTCATTGGCAACGTGCATCAGTTCAGTAAGCGGTGCATGTTCAAAAAGGTACATGCCCTCTTCCACATCCAGAAATTCAAAAGCCAGGGCTTTGTTATAGAGCGTATCAGGTTTCATCCCGTTTTTAATATTGAATAACAAAAGTAATAAACCCACGGTTGAATAAATTCAGTGATTTATGACCGGAAACAGGAATTAAGTCCGGAAAACCAGATATGAGACCTTTGTTGCCGGTTGAAACTGCGACTTATATGATCTGGCACTGGTATTTTCAGCAGGAATTGCGTATCTTAATAAGCTGATTAGAAAAAGCATATTCAGCTATCTGAAATGGCTGTTTATGTGCTTAAAATGCTGGTTGGGCGTATCCGTACATCTGAAGAGGATGTAAATAGCTTAAACTTGCTTATGCCACTACAACTACTGCGAGCCATTATTATTACGATATTGCTGCTGCCATGTACCCTGTTGCGTGCGCAGGAAGAATTTATAGCACCGCCCGCCCGTTTTATCACCAGCTTTCCTTTCCGCATTCTTACAGGCGGTATTATTACACTCAGGGCTACTGTAAACGATCTTCCGGATTCTCTCACTTTTATACTGGATACCGGTAGCGGAGGTATTTCGCTGGACTCAATGACAGCAGACCGTTTAAAGCTGAAAGCTACATTGAGCGACCGTACCATACGCGGTATTGCCGGGATGAAACTGGTGAGCTTTGTTTATAACCAGCGGTTACGACTGCCGGGGCTTACCGTTGACAGTCTTAATTTTCATGTAAATGACTATGATATTCTTACCAGCTCTTATGGCGAAAAGATAGATGGCATTATCGGTTATAGCTTTTTTTCACGCTACATTGTAAAGATCAACTACGACAGTTCCCGCATTGATGTATTTACACAGGGTACCATTAAATATCCGCGTGGCGGTTTTTTGCTGAAACCCGTTATGGCCAACATTCCTATTATGCGGGCTGAAGTAGCGGATGATTTCAGCCTGTATGGTCGTTTTTATTTTGATACCGGTGCCGGGATGTGCTTACTGTTGTCCGATGATTTTGTAAGCGACAGTGCCTTTATCAAACCTAAACGTAAATGGTATGCCACGCAGGCGGAAGGATTGGGCGGTAAAGCGCCCATGCGACAGGGAGTTGTAAAAACACTGAAACTGGGCCCATATCGTTTCCGGAATGTACCTGCTTATATTTTTGATGATGAATATAATATTACCAATTATCCTACGCTGGGCGGATTGATTGGTAATGATCTGTTGCGCCGGTTTAACCTGATTGTGAATTACGACCGCCACGATATTTATCTTACTCCCAACTCACATTTCAAAGACCCGTTTGATTATGCCTACACAGGCCTGGGTATTTATGTAGTGGATGGCGAAATACGGGTAATTGACGTAATGCCGGGGTCGCCTGCCGAACAGGCCGGGTTTAAACAGGATGATGTGATTATGGCGGTGAGCAATAATTTCAGTCATAATATCCAGGTATACAAAAATCTGCTACAGGCCGCCGGAGAAAAGCTTAAAGTGCTGGTAATGAGGCAAAGCGGCATTGAAGTGCTGACTTTACGGGTTAAAAATATCCTCAACGGACGTTAATTTTTTTCGCAATTCCTTTTCATTCAAATCTCCCAACTTGTCGTTATTTTGCTGTTTCCCAAAAAAAGGACGATAGTATGATACAATTTGAAAAATTTACGCTGGGCAATGGTTTGCGGGTTATTGTGCACGAAGATCATTCCACGCCCATGGCAGTAATGAATATTATGTACGATGTGGGTGCAAGGGATGAGGAACCGGGAAAAACGGGTTTTGCTCACCTGTTTGAGCACCTGATGTTTGGCGGTTCAGTAAACGTGGAAGATTTTGAGGCTCCCTTGCAGATGGCGGGTGGTGAAAACAACGCTTATACCAGCAACGACGTTACCAATTATTACATACAATTGCCGGCAGAGAATCTTGAAACTGCTTTCTGGCTGGAAAGTGATCGTATGTTGTCGCTTGCTTTCGACGAAAAAAGCCTGGAAGTACAGCGCAAAGTAGTATGCGAAGAGTTTAAGGAACACTACCTGAACAAACCGTATGGCGATGTATGGTTTAAGCTGCGCGAGATGGCGTATAAAAAACATCCTTATGCATGGATGACCATCGGTAAAGAATTATCGCACATTGAAGAGGCTAAACTGGAAGATGTAAAGAAATTCTTTTTTAAACATTACCGTCCTGTCAATGCTATTATGGTAGTGGCTGGCAATGTAAATGTTGCTGAAGTAAAAGCACTGGCCGAAAAATGGTTTGGTGACATTCCTGCCGGTGAAAAATATGAACGTTCTATTCCTGCTGAGCCGGAGCAAACAGCACCGCGCCGCCAGGATGTACATGCGGATGTACCGCTGGACGCATTTTATAAATGCTGGCACATGTCTTCCCGCCTGGAACATGGTTATTATGTTACCGATCTGATCACAGAAGTGTTGGGCGGAGGCGGTTCATCCCGTTTATTCCAGGCATTGGTAAAAGAGAAAAAACTGTTCAGCAGCATTGAGTGTTATCATTTTGGTACTATCGATCGCGGACTGGTGGCCATTGAAGGCAAACTCATCAAAGGCGTACGCATGGAAGATGCGGAAAAAGCTGTAACAGAAGAGCTGGAGAAACTTACCCGCGATGGTATTACAGACAAGGAGCTGACGAAGATCAAGAATAAAACAGAAGCCTCTATTGCTTTTGAAGATATGAGCGTACTGACCCGTGCCAATAACCTGGCGTTCTATGAACTGCTGGGCGATGCGGCGCTGTTCAACACAGACCGGGACAAGTATTTTGCAGTTACTGCCGATGACATACTGCAATACAGCCGTACAATATTCAATGAAAACAATTCAAACACCCTGTGCTATTACAGTAATAACTGATTGGTATAGCTGGTACAAAGAAAAGGAAAACGAATTATGCCGAATAGAACTATTGCGCCTCCGATAAAGAACCCGGTTGATTTTAAGCTTGTATTACCACCTTATCAGAAACATGTGTTGTCAAATGGTGTGGAAGTGTACGCCCTGGATATGGGTGGTGAGGACACCATGCAGATAAGCTGGGTATTTTACGCCGGTAACTGGTATGAAGACAAACATGCGGTTTCTTCAGCTACCAATTACCTGCTGAAGAATGGTACTTCAACCAAATCAGCATTTGATATCAACGAGCATTTTGAATATTACGGCGCCTATCTTAACCGCGCCTGTTACCAGGAAACGTCTGAAGTGGTATTGAGCTGTCTCAGCAAACATATACACGAGTTGTTGCCTGCGGTAACGGAGTTGTTTACAGATGCGGTATTTCCAGAGGAAGAACTGGAAATATATAAGAAGAATGCACAACAGCGTTTAAAAGTAAACCTGCTGAAAAGTGAGTTTGTGGCAGGCCGCCTGATAGATGCTTATCTTTTTGGTGAGAACCACCCTTACGGACGTAGTTATAACCTGGAAGATTATGCAGCATTGCAGCGCAATGAGCTGATGGCTTATTATGACAAATATTATCGTCATGGCCGCTGTGTGATCTTTGTTGCCGGTAAACTTCCGAAAGACATCATTGCCCAACTGGAAACTAACTTTGGTAAACTGCCATTGCGGGCACATGACAAAGATGTGTCGTTGATCAAACATCCGGTAGAACCGGCTACGCAGAAAAAATATGAAGTGATCAATGATCCCGATGGTGTACAGGCTTCTATTCGTCTGGTACGTCCTTTTCCCAACAGACATCACCCTGATTTTCAGAAAGCACTGGTGCTGAACAACCTGCTGGGAGGCTTTTTCGGATCACGCCTGATGGCCAACATCCGCGAGGACAAAGGATATACCTATGGTATTTACAGTTATATCCTGAATTATATTAGTGATAGTGGCTGGATGATCACAACAGAAGCTGGTCGCGATGTAAGCAAAGCAACGATAGAAGAAGTATATAAAGAAATGGAGCTGCTGCGCGAGGAACCTGTGGATGAGGAAGAGCTGCAGATGACACAGAATTTTATGATCGGGTCTATACTGGGTGACCTGGATGGGCCGTTCCAGGTAATAGGTCGCTGGAAAAATATTATACTGAATAACCTGGACGAAAGCTATTTCTATAATGGTATCCGCAGTATACAATCCATCACTGCTGAAGAAGTACAGGAACTGGCCAAGAAATACCTGCAGCCGGATAGTTTTTACGAACTGGTGGTGATCTGATAATACCTGTAATAGTAATATAGTATTGAACAGCCGGCACATGTTGCCGGCTGTTTATTTATATGTATAAGTATTGATACTGTATTGTGCAGAAGTGTTATATAACAGCCAGTTATATATTTACATTTTACAGGTGGCGTAATTATTGCTACCTTGGTTGTACTCAACCGGGTTGTTCAGCCACTAAAATTGTTGGTTATGAAGTTTATTATGCGGATCATTGTTACTTCAGTCATTGCATTCGGCTTATCTTATATATTAAGCGGAGTGCATATCAGGAACTTCTGGTCTGCTATTGTGGTGGCAATTGTACTGGCTGTTTTAAATGCTATTGTAAAACCCATCCTGATTTTACTAACGCTGCCGATTACCTTATTTACGTTTGGATTATTCCTTTTTGTCATCAACGCCATAATTGTATTGATAGCAGGTGAATTTGTAAAAGGATTTGTAGTGGATGGTTTCTGGTGGGCGCTGCTATTCAGCTTACTGCTTTCTATACTTACCTCTTTGCTATACAGGGAAAATACATATTCAAACGACTAAGTATTTAATGGTGCAGAATTTTGGTGTAAAACTTTTGTTCACTTCTGTTCAATTTTTTTTGATTTATTTATCTTGTTAACGTAATTTTAACTAGAGCCTTACTTCAGCGACTCTGCTCATAAAGCCATATATTTTCTGCTGCCATTAATATCAACGAACTAAGCCTGCTGTAAGTTTTTATCAACCACTCTGACTCTGGTTTTCACAAGATAGCTTACAGGTAACATATTTATATTTTTTCTTCAACAAAACCGACAGACATGAGAATCTTCACCACACCACTCATGGTGCTGCTTTATTGCACTATGGGCCAATCGCTCCCCCCTCCTCGCATCGTAATTTTTACACGCTGTTTACGCTATTGATTATTACGTACTGATAATCAGCATCGGTACATATTTGCCATAATGCATTGTATGAGCTTTCAGTCGGCGCATGCATGCGGATAACATGCTTGTTATCTGCGTGTAGTACTTTCTTTTGCCTTTGGTAAAAATATAGTCGGCGCATACTGAAGGCCGGGCATCTTTTGCCATGCAGCCAGTGGCATTGTTTTACCATTGTTGTAAACAGTAATTGTTACACACGGTTCAGTGTGTATAACATAAATGCAAAAGCGCTTTTTGCATACTTGGATATCTATTGCCAAAACTAAACAACACCTGTAGTAAATCAGGGTGAGCGGGAAAGATCCGGGCGTATTTCTATTAACGTCGTTTAAATTATTCTGCAAATGAGAAAATTTCTGGTAACATTTTTAACGTTCTTCTGCCTGACCGTGTATACGGCGTGGGCACAACCCAGAGAGATCAGGGGAAAGGTTACTGATCAAAAAGGCGGGCCTTTATTTGGCGCCACTATTACTATTAAAGGCACACTGAAAGGCTCTACAGCCCGCCAGGATGGTACGTTCGTTATTCATGCAACACATGCTGATGTACTGGTATTCTCTGCCATCGGATACGAACCACGTGAAGTAAGGGTGGGCAACCAGTTGATTATTGAAGTATCACTGAACGATGATACAAGAACACTTTCGGATGTGGTGGTAACCGGCGTGGCACAGGCTACCAGCAAAGAGAAACTGGCCTTCAGTTTAACCAAAATAAATTCTGAAAAGATCAATACTGTACCGGCACTGGATCTGTCGCAAACACTGCGTGGCAAAGTAGCTGGCATACAGATCACACAAACACAGGGTGATGATGGAGCTTCTGTTTTTTTAAGAGGTGCTAAATCGATGTTTGGAAACATCAGCCCGTTGATCGTTATTGACGGATTTGTTACCAACTTCAGTTTAACTGATCTGAATCCGCAGGATGTTGAGTCAATAGAAGTGGTGAAAGGTGCAGCGGCTTCTGCATTGTATGGTACACGGGCCGAAGGTGGGGTAATACAGGTGATTACTAAAAAAGGAAGAAATACCAAAGGCGGTCTTGCCATTACTATCGACAATGAAGTGGGCGTAAACAATATTCAGCGTACACCTAAACTGGCTACACTGCATTATTATAAAACCAATGACAGTGATCCGTTTGGATTTGCATACGCCAGCGGTTCTACTACCACGCGTATTCCCGATCTGAAGGACAATGGTTTTTCTGTAAACCTGCATCCTTATAAAAATTATTACAACAACACCGATGCGCTGCTGGGCAACAACCAGTATTATAGCAACTATGTATCTGTGGCCACTTCCGGTGATAAATACAATGCATTTATTTCATTCAGGAACCAGTATACAGGCGGTGTGGCAGAGCCTGTGGATCCCAACAAAAAAAGAAGTGTCAGTTTCAGGTTACAGTTCCGACCCAATCCTAAAATGGAATCGGAAGTATACCTGAACTACTTCAATGAAAAAAAGCCTTCTTCCGCGGTATCATCCGATGGGCAGGGCACTTTCTTTGCAGCTACTTTGCAATGGGAGCCTTTTATAAACCTGGCTGCTAAAAATGCCAATGGCGATTACAATGTAGCACCCGATGGATGGAAGGTGCAGGGTGCCAACCTGAGCAACCCTATGTACGAGTGGAGCAAACGTATATACACCAATAATACAGATGATTACCTGGGCGGCGCCAAACTGCGTTATAAACTGCTGAAGAATCTTTCTGTAGAAGCGTTGGGTTCTATCAGGAAACAAACGTACACCAGCTCTAATACCTACCCTTTCGGTTACCAGACCATGACGTCTGATGCAACTGTGAACAATGGCTACCTGTCGTTGTCCTACAGCTATTACCAGATGGTGAACGGGCAGGTACAGGCAAACTACCATACCAAATTCGGCGACTTTGATTTTTCTACTACCGGTAAAATGGTGTATGAAAATTATTACTCCAAAGGATTTGGTGTGTCTGGTTATGACTACAGCAACAGCGTGGAAATTTATACTATCGGCAATACGCGCGCTGATACACGCAGCGGCAGCGGCTCTGACATGTTTACCAGCAAAACTGTTAACTATGGGTACTACCTGAACCTGCAAACATCCTGGCGCGATAAAATATTCCTGGATGCCCTTGCACGTATTGACCAGAGTTCACGATATGGCCTGGATGAACAGACCGCTTTTTTTCCACGTGTAGCATTGGCATATCGCATTACAAAAGATTTTGATCTTGGTAAAGGCATTACTGAATTGAAGGCGCGTGTAAACTATGGTGCTGCGGGTAGTGTGCCTGGGTATAATAATAAGAACAGCATTGTTACTGTATCCAGCAGCGGTATTACACTTAGCCAGCTTGAAAATACCGCACTGAAACGTTCCATTACCAAAGAGTGGGAATTTGGCCTGGACGCCGTGTTGTACAATAAGATCAATGTACAGTTGAACTATGCGCTTGCCAGAAGCTCCGGCGATTTTATTACACCACCTGTGTTCACTCCCTACCAGGGTGCTGGTGTGGTGAAGAACTTTGGTATTACCCGGTCAAAATCATTAGAACTGGAGATTAGCGGAACACCTGTAACACGTAAGAATTTCTCATGGGATTTTGGTGTAACCTTTGGTCGCGTGCGTAGCGAGATCAGGGAACTGGGAGCTGGTTTGCCACCGTTTGTAAGTGGCTTGTACCGGAAAGATGTAGGGCTTAGTCCGTTTGCTATGTATGGACAGAAGGCACTGACCAGCCTGTCGGAACTGGCGGTTGATAAAGGTACAGGCCTGGTGACCAATGCTGCAGGTGGTACACATATACTGGACGATTTTACTGTGAATCAAAAAGGTTTTGTAGTGCTGAAAAGCACTGTTGGTACTGCCGGCGAAGCACCGTTGTTGTTGCAGAGTGGCGGAAGCAATATTTCTACTGTAATAGGTGATGCACAACCTGATTTCCAGATCGGTTTTACCAATACCGTTACGCTTTTCAAACATTTCACCTTGTACGCAACACTGGACTGGAAACAAGGTGGTCAGAAATATGATCAGACCACACAGTACCTGTCGTTTGATGCCCGTTCAAAAACATGGCAGGACTATGCGTCTGCAGGTTTGCCGCTTGCATTTCTGCAAACACTGTACAATGGTAATTCCTACACCAGTTTCTGGGTACAGAAAAGCAGTTATGTGTCATTGCGCGAACTATCGCTCAGTTACAGTTTACCTGTTCCTAAAAAAACAAAACTGTATAAAGAAGCGCGGCTTTCTGTTGTTGGCAGAAACCTGGCCACCTGGACGAAATTTCCTGGTTCAAACCCGGAAGGAGCGAATGAGTATTTTCCTTACCCGGTGTACAGGACTTTTTCCGGCAGGTTAATACTGAATTTCTAGCAAGCGCAATGATCAATTGTCTATCCCCAAAATTAAATGTTCATGAGAAAATATTTTATAGCATCCATAGCAGTGCTGTTCCTGATGTCATCCTGCGAAAAGATGCAGTTTGATGACCCTACCACTTACACACTGGATGAAGCCATTGCAGCAACTCCGGATTATTATTACAAACTGGCTGCAGGTAATTTTTCAAGAGCGTTGTTCTATGCCAACGACGGATATTATTTCGGGTTTGGCATGAGCACGCTTGCCGATCAGACCACAGTTACCAATCGTGTACAGGAATGGTGGGATTTTGCCAAAGAGCCGCGCGCAAGGCTAAACAACAGTCAGTCGTACGGAGGGCTTACGCACTTTACATATCCATATAGCATTTTTTACACAGTGAACCTGAATGCCAACGTGATCCTTGAGGCTTTTGAAGCCGGTGAAAAAGGTGTTGATGACCAGGGTAAGGATCGTACCAATGAAATATCAGCTATTGCCTACCTGCTGAAAGGTATGTCGTATGGTTACCTGGGTGCAATCTATGATCGTGGTATAATATCTGATAAAAACCTGGGTGCTGCGGGTAAAGCTGAATTTCCCAATTCGTATAAAGAACTGGTAGAAGCGGCTGCCTCTAATTTTGACAAGGCAATTGCTGCTGCCAATGCTGCATCCTCTGTTACATTGAGTGATTTTTATATTAATGTACCCCTTGATAAAGCAGGATTTATCAAATTTGCCAATTCGCTGGCTGCACGGTTACTGGCATCCCTGCCGCGTGATAAAGCAGAGGCACAGGCACTGGGCGCTACATTCTGGAACAGGGTGCTGAACTATGCCAATGCAGGCTTTACTTCAGACTTTATTGCTTCTTATGTAAGCGGTGGTTTTTATAACTACTCAGTATACTATGGCCTGGTGGAAGCCGGAGGTGGTCCATACCTGCCCGCCGACATTAAAGTGGCTTACCTGGCCGATAAAACAGGTACGTATCCCAATTCATATCCCACCAATACTTCGGTAACACTGGGTGAAGTAGTAACGGATGATGCACGGTTCAAATCCTATTTCAAATACACTACCAATTTCGGATACCTGCGTGAAGACCGTGGTCGCAACTTGTTTTCCAATTACAAACACAACAGATGGTCGCAGGGTGGCAGTTATCCCAACACTACTACGGTAACCGGCTATCCCAATCCTGTTTTCCTGGCAGAAGAGGTTCGTTTACTGAGAGCGGAAGCAAAACTGTGGCTGGGAGATATTGCCGGGGCTGCTGCTGAACTGAACGCACCCACGGCCGAACGCAAAAGCAAAGGCGGTCTGGGTGATATTGCGGCAACAGAAACAGCCGTGAGAAATACGCTACATTATGAGTATGCCATCAGTATTGACCTGGCAGGCAGCAGCATCAATCCCTGGTCGTTTATGCGTCGCAATGATCTGTTACAACCGGGAACGCCTACTGAGTTCCCGATACCCGAACAACAGATATTGCTGACTTCGGAGGCTGTGTATACTTTTGGTGGCGCAGATTATGCCGGTGCAAAGGGGAAATGGGGAGAGATCTCTGCGGCTTCCAACAGCAGCGGCTGGAAAAAGTAGCAATCCTTCTTCCCGGATTTAATCAAGGCTGGTATTCTTCCAACTAATATCGGCAGCTTTAGGGTCAGGCTGCCCCGGTTATTCCGGGGTAGCTTTTTTTATCATGTATAAACAAGTGGTACATAACAACAGATGCTGCAACCTTCTGCGCTTCCTTCTGGAATAAAATCTTAATTTCAACCTGCCTAAAAATCATCTTAGGTTTATACCATGATTTTTGATCGGAAAGATTTAACGAACGGACAACTGGTTGCTTTCTACAGAAGCATACTGCTGCCCCGCATGATTGAGGAAAAAATGCTGGTACTGCTGCGGCAGGGTAAAATTTCCAAGTGGTTCAGCGGAATCGGGCAGGAAGCCATTGCTGTAGGTGCCACGCTGGCATTACAGCCGGATGAATGGATCATGCCGCTGCACCGCAACCTGGGAGTGTTTACCACGCGCAATATGCCACTGGATAAATTATTTATGCAATGGCAAGGCAGTCGCGAAGGATACAGCAAAGGACGCGAGCGCAGTTTTCACTTTGGTAGTAGAGAGCATCATATCTGCGGAATGATCTCACACCTGGGACCACAACTGGCTATTGCAGACGGTGTATCGCTGGCTTATAAATTACGCAATGAGAAAAAAGTGTCGCTGGCATTTACCGGAGAAGGTGGTACCAGTGAAGGCGATTTTCATGAAGCATTAAATACGGCTGCGGTATGGGAATTGCCGGTTATTTTCCTGATAGAGAACAACGGCTACGGGCTCAGCACACCGGTAAGTGAACAATTCCGTTGTGAAAGCCTGGTAGAACGTGCACGTGGTTATGGCATGGATGGTATTAAAATAGATGGTAACAACCTGCTGACCGTATACGATACGATCAAAGGTGTGCGGGATTACTGTATTGAATTTCAGAAACCCTACCTGATAGAGTGCATGACCTTCCGCATGCGTGGACATGAGGAGGCCAGCGGCACCAAGTATGTTCCGGACTACCTGTTTGAAATATGGAAGGAGAAAGACCCTGTAAAGACCTTTGAACAGTTTTTGCAGGCAGAGGGTGTTCTGAGTGAAGAAGAAAAGGAAACGATACAACAGGAGATCAAAGCATATATTGAAACATCGGTAGCAGCAGGTTTTGCAGCGCCGGTCATTGTTCCATCCACAGCAGAAGAACTGGAAGATCTGTACGCCAAACCTTTACCGGTTGCAGAAACAGATACGGCAGCAACAGATATCGAGCCGCTTACTTCTGATATACGTTTTATAGATGCCATCAAACAGGGGCTGCAACAGTCAATGGAAAAACATTCCAACCTGATACTGATGGGACAGGATATTGCAGAATATGGCGGAGCATTTAAGATCACAGAAGGATTTGTAGAAAAATTTGGCAGGGAGCGTGTGCGCAATACGCCCTTGTGTGAAAGTGCTATTGTAGGCGCGGCACTGGGGCTAAGCCTGGAAGGATATAAAAGCATGATGGAAATGCAGTTTGCCGATTTTGTAACGGTAGGCTTTAACCAGATCATCAATAACCTGGCCAAAATACATTACCGCTGGGCACAACAGGCAGATGTGGTGATACGGATGCCGGCAGGTGGTGGAGTAGGTGCAGGCCCTTTCCATTCACAAACCAATGAAGCATGGTTTGTGCATACGCCCGGGCTGAAAGTAGTATATCCTTCTTCACCGGCAGATGCCAAAGGTTTGCTCATCGCTGCTATTAACGATCCCAATCCTGTATTGTTCTTTGAGCACAAGGCGTTGTACAGAAGCATCAGCGGTGCTGTGCCCAATGAATATTATGAAGTGCCGATAGGAAAGGCCAAACACCTGCAACCCGGTGAAGAAATAAGCATCATTACCTATGGCAGTGGCGTGCACTGGGCATTGAATTATGCAAAAGCGCATCCGGAAATCAGTATTGATGTGCTTGACCTGCGCACATTGCTGCCATTGGATTATGAAGCCATTGCCGCAGCCGTACGCCGTACAGGCAAAGTACTGTTGCTACATGAAGATACACTGACAGGTGGCATTGGCGGTGAAATAGCTGCCTGGATTGCAGAACATTGTTTTGAACATCTTGACGCACCGGTGATGCGGTGTGCTTCGCTGGATACACCGGTCCCGTTCAATATAGAACTGGAAAAAAACTTCCTGGCATCTGCAAGACTGGATGAATGCGTGCAGAAGCTGTTGAACTATTAATTAATATAATATTGATATGTTGTAACACCTGCTGTTGAAAGCGGGTGTTATTTTTTTTTAATTACATAGGTAATGTGCCGGTTGTTTGTGTAATACGATCTGTTGGTGCATCCTGTGATGAAAAGCTGCTTATGCCAAAAGGGTTATTGCTGTACGTACTGCTATTGTTTTCTCTAAAAAGTGTTGCACAACAATCATTGTCCCGCGGACGACACACCAGTATCTACACCTATATCTACCGCATCAGCAATGCAGAAGCTGTTACATTGTCAGGATCGGCGCTTACAAAAGTGAACGAGAAATACCTGCATACGCTGGTCGATTCTTTTTTTACAGACAAACAGCCGCCTGTATTAAAGAGCGGCAACTACCTGTTTGTGTATGCCCGCGAAAATAGCCTCGTGTATTCGCTACACAACTCAGGCGCCATTCAATACAAATTACTCAATAATAACCGCGATCTGGTAGTGCTGTTGCACAGCCCGCAGGGACAGCCAATCAACCATGCAAAAGTATTTGCCAATAACAGGGAAATGCCTTTTGACGCAACTACCCAAACCTTCCGGCTTGACAAAAAAAGAAAAGCCAGCCTGCTGAAAGTATATTATGAAGACGAGGTGTACCTTTTTCCATTACAGGATAATAGAGGTCGCTATCGTAATGGCAGTCTCTGGTATAAGATATCTCATACGTTCCCGGTAAAATATCTGGCGGCGCCGTTCCGGCATTCCGGTAAATATGTATACAAACCTGTTTTTAGCAGGGGGCCGGTTGCCTATGAAAACAACTACAGGGGATTTATGGTGTTCAGTAAACCAAAGTATAAACCCAATGATACTGTACACCTGAAAGCTTTTGTGCTGAACCGGAAAAGTAAGCCGGTGAACAGGCCTTTGCTGATAAGGATCTCGGACCGTTATCTGGACACAGACAGCATCATGGGCATTGTTAAACCTTACAGAAGCGGCGGTTTTGAATACAGTTTTGTGGTGAATGATTCGCTGGACCTGGATGAGCGGTATCTTATTACACTGGAAGAAAAGAGCAGTCGTAAGTACAATGTGCATGATTATACGGGCGACCTGGAAGATGATGAGTACGCTGCCAAACGAAAAGTGCTGATGCGCGGAACTTTTGAGTATGAAGAATATGAACTTTCTTCTATACAGTTTACCGCAAGGGCAGATAAAAAGGAACATCAGCGAGGTAACCCGGTAGCCGTTTATCTGAAAGCTACAGATGAAAATAATTTGCCGGTAACAGATGGCAGGGTTGAAATAACTGTAAAACCCTACACGGCTGTGTCAATGCCTCTTTTTTTGCAGGCAAATATTTTTTTGCCCGATACATTGTGGCAGCATACCCAAACACTGGAAGCTGCCGGTGAAACAAAAGTGCAGATACCCGATAGTATTTTTCCAAATGCATCTTTTCCCTACGAAGTACGTTGTGTTTTTCTCAACAGTAATAATGAAAGACAAAGCAGTGTGCTGGAACAGAAATTTAATGGTAATACCCGGCAGATCAATTTTACTGCAGAGGCCGATAATTTACAGATATACCAGTTGCGGGCAACAGATACTGCGCGGGCAACGGCAACACTGTACAGCCTGACAAAAGATAATGATACTTTGCAGAAACAACAGATTGTATTACCCGCCATCATTAAAATAGATCCGTTTATAAAGAAATATACCGTGGTGGCCGATAGCTGCGAGGGTAGTTATGTAACCAGCGAACTGAGGCGTACAGTAAGCTGTAATTCCCTGCGTACCCACGATTCTATTATGGTACAACTGATAAACCCGCATCGTATTCCCTGCTGGATTACCATTTTTGCCAACAAAAAAGTGATCTATAGATACTATGGTACCAGCTTATTGTATGCTGCCCGAACAATAACCCCGGCCAATTATTTTGTGTCCATTCAGTGTGTATATGGCGGTAACGTGTATAATAATGACTACACCATTCCTTACCAAGACAAAGTGCTTAATATACAGGTGAACCAGCCACAATATGTGTATCCGGGTCAGACTGTGCCGGTGGAAGTAACTGTAAAAGATATAAAAGGAAGCCCTGTGGCTGATGCAGACGTTACTGCTTTTGGATATACTTCCAGGTTTACCGATGCTCCGAAGCTGAACCTGCCCTACCTGGGCAAATTGTATTTCAACAGAAAACGGTATGGTAATTTTCGTTCTACTAAAAACGAGTTGGAACAAAAAGAAGTTACGCTGAACTGGCAACGGTGGAGCCGGCAGGCTGGCCTGGATAGCATTGAATACTTTAAGTTTCTGCATCCCCGCCAGGTGTATGTACATGCGGAAGCTGTTACTGACAGCATTACGCAGATAGCGCCGTTTGTAGTGATCAAAGGAGAGTTGCAGCACATACACCAGCTTTATATTGATGAGGTGCCTGTGTTCTTTGACCAGGCAGTGCAACTGCAGCCATATAGCTTCCAGGTGAATGAAGGAAAGCATAAGCTGCGGTTAAGGACCAATAAGCAAATGATCACGCTGGACAGTATGTGGGCTGCCGGTGGCATGAAAACTTTTATCAGCATTAATTCAGATGCCTCCAATAAACAGGTAGTGATAGAAAAAATGCCGGACACGCTCACTGCTTACGAAAAGAATCTGTGGGCAAGGTATATGCTGGCGATAAAGAACAATTTCGGGCAATCGCTTGGAATGGTAGAACAGCAGCAACGTTTGTTTCCGCTGAACAATTATTTGAAGCTTCGTTATTTCGCACAGGATGATTTTCTGGCAGGACCATTTACCAGCGCCCATACTACCTTTTCTGTTTTTAACAAATACCGGCAGCAGTTTGAACCGGAAGGCAATTACACCTTTGAAATTTCACCGGGTCTGATCAAACAGAAACAACCCTTATATGAACGAACTGTATTCAGCAAAAATCTTTTTTACCGGAAACCGGATTATAATCTGAAAGATCTTGTACTGACTGTACCGATGATCGATAGTATATGGCAGCATTATCTGGATCATCGCAATGCAACAGAGGAGCTTTTCAGGAATGAAGAAATGAATTATGGAAGTAATAACAGCAAATTGTTTGTGTCTGTAAAAAAGGATGAAAACGGGCGTGAGCTTTTTGTAAAGAACATATTGCTGTTTCGCAACGATGATCCTGATTATTTACGCGTGTATAAAGGGGAAAGCCAAAATCTTGGATTTGTACAACCGGGTGTATACCGGATAATGTTGTTGTTGAAGAACGATCATTATATCATCAGGGATAGCCTGCAGATAAAACCTTATGGCGTTAATTATTTTACCATCGACAATATTGTGCGGCCAGGTGACAGTATCAGTGCACAAATAGCCGCAACGATCAATGGTCGTGAAAGAAATTATTATGGTAACCAGCAGGTAACTGATCTCAGCAAGATCAAAGAAACTTTCAATGAAAAATACGTGGATGCAAATGCTTTTACGCGTGTAGTGTACGGGCAGGTAAGAGGTGATAAAGATCTGCCATTGACAGGCATATCAGTAGTAGTAAAAGGAACAAAGACCGGTACTTTAACCGATGCACAGGGAAACTTCAGGATACGTACACCAGAAAAAGGCACATTGGTGTTTTCTGGTGTTGGGTACAACCCGGCAGAGCGTGCTATCGGAAATGATAATGACCTTACGATATTGCTGTCTCTCGTAACTAACGCATTAAACGAGGTAGTGGTAGTAGGTTACGGGTATCAAAAAATGAATGCGTTGACAGGTTCGGTAACCGTTGTAGAGAATTCCGGGTACCTGGCAGGCGGTACTCCCGGGCTAATGATACGGGGCCTCAGTTCTGTTAATGTCAGTACTGAACCATTGATCATTGTAGACGGCATACCGTATCAGGGTAAGCTCGCGGATATTGATCCGGCGCTGATTGCAGATATGAGTGTATTAAAAGATGCTGCAGCAGCGTCAATATGGGGAGCAAGAGCAGGCAATGGTGTAGTGATAATTACTACCGGCAAAGCAAAGCTTGCGGCTGCAACATCACAGATAGAAACTCCCCAAGCTGGAAATGTGTTGCGACGTCATTTCAGGGATGATGCATTCTGGCAACCCCGCTTAAATACCGATGCTTCCGGTAAAGCGTCTTTTACTGTTACATTTCCGGATGACATCACTCAGTGGCGTACGCAGGTAATAGCAGTGAACAATCACCGGCAGATAGGCTCGGCAGAGGGCTCTGTAAGTGCGTTTAAAATAGTAAGCGCCAACCTGGCCCAGCCACAGTTTATTGTTGCCGGCGATAGTATGTATGTGATCGGTAAAGCGCTCAACTACAAACCTGATAGCATACAGGTTTTGCGTAAGTTCTATACCAACGATACGCTGATAAAGGAAGGTTGGCTGGGCCTGCGCAATTCGTATATCGACACTTTTGCCGTAACAGCCGGAAAAAGAGATTCGCTGAAGCTGAAATATACCATTGAAAAAGGCGCCGGCTATTTTGACGGAGAAGAAAGAAGCATTCCTGTTTTTCCGAAAGGCGTAATGGAAACAACAGGCATTTTTGCTGCATTGCAAGGCGATACCTCTTTTACCTGGCAGCCACAGAACAATAAAGAGACTGTAACGATCCATGCAGAAACTGCCGTGCTACCGGTACTGTTGGATGAAATAGATAAGCTACGCGATTATGAATACCTGTGCAACGAGCAATTGGCATCAAAACTGAAAGCATTGCTGCTGAAAAAGAAAGTATACAATTACCTGGGTAAAGCATTTAAAGAAGAAAAGAATATACGTGATCTGATCTCGAAGCTGAATCAGAACAAAGCAGATGCAGGTTTATGGGGATGGTGGAATAACAATGTGCCCGTTCCGTGGATCTCACTACATGCAACGGAGGCATTGTTGCTGGCGGAAGCTGCCGGGTATACAGTAAGCATCAATAAAAGGATGATGACAGACTACCTGTTATTCAATACAGATAGTTACCGTGATGTACAAAAGATCAGTGCATTGCGTTTACTAAAACTACTGGACGCAAAAGTTGATTTTAAAAGATATATAGATTCTATAGAGCATCATCGTTTGTTCTCCCTGAATGATACGTTGCGACTGCAGGAGCTGAAACAGCAACTGGGTATGACTGTACAACTGGACAGCCTGCTGGCAAAACAATCTAAAACCGCCCTGGGCAATAGTTACTGGGGCGAGGAAGGATATAGCCTGTTTGATAATGCCGTACAGAACACCCTGATCATGTACAGGGTATTAAAAACAGCAGGTGGACATGGTGATATTTTGAAAAAGATACAGTTCTACTTCCTGGAAAAAAGAAAAAATGGTCAGTGGCGCAATACCTATGAGTCATCGCTGATACTGGAAACCATTCTGCCCGATCTGATGCAGGATGAAAAAGAGCATCGCCCCGCCGCGCTGGTCATTAACGGAGGCGCAGTTGTACAAACGTTTCCTTATACTACCACAATGCAGGGAAGTGATCGTATAACCATACAAAAGACAGGAACCCTGCCGGTTTATTTTACCGCATATTCGCGTTTTCAGAACATCAACCCGCAAAGAACGGGTGACAACTTTGTGGTGGCTGCTTCCTTTGAAAAAGACGGACGTGCACTGTCTGCATTAAAGGCCGGTGAACCGGTAGAATTGAAAGTGACCGTATCAGTAAAAGCGGATGCAGATTATGTAATGGTGGAAATTCCGATCCCTGCCGGTTGTTCCTACAGAGATAAAATGCAGACAGGTGTTAATAACGAAGTGCACCGCGAATATTTTAAAAATAAAGTAAGCATTTTCTGTTCGGCATTAACAAAGGGTCAGTATACATTTACGGTAGCACTGCTGCCACGCTATACAGGCATATACCATGTAAACCCGGCAAAAGCAGAAATGATGTATTTCCCGGTGATCTTTGGCCGGGAGGGAATGAAGAAGATCCGCATACAGTAAAATATTGTAGATAAATTACGACACGCTGCATCATTATTGTTTGGTCGTCGGTTATTGGTATAGGTGTGTATAAAAAGCAATGTTGTTTTCTGATGAATTGTGCTTGGGAGATGTGGTTTTGCGTACATGAAAGTGAAAAAAAGCTAATATTTGCAGCATGAAAACAGTATTGATCTTTCTGGTAAGCATTGTAGCCATGTTGCCGGTACTGGCACAGGACAAACCTGCGTATGTGTTGTATAGCGCAAAAGGTAAAAAAGTTACCTATAAAAAAATGCTGGAAGAATTGCAGAAACAGGATGTGGTACTGTTCGGTGAATTTCATAACAACCCGATCTCCCACTGGCTGCAACTGGAGGTAACTACCGATTGCCGTCAGACCCGCGACCTGGTGCTGGGTGCTGAAATGTTTGAACGTGATAACCAGGAAGCTTTGACACTTTACCTGCAGGGACAGATCAGTGGTAAACAATTGGATAGTGCTGTCCGCCTGTGGAGAAACTACAATACCGACTATGCGCCATTGGTTAATTTTGCACGTGAATACAGTCTGCCTTTTGTAGCCACTAACATTCCCCGCAGATATGCTTCGATGGTGGCACGCGGCGGTTTTGAAGCACTGGATACTTTATCAGACGAATCGAAATCATGGATAGCGCCTTTGCCTGTGGCATATGATGCAGAATTGCCAGGCTATAAAAAAATGCTGGAAATGATGCCTGGTCACGGAGGAGAGAACCTGCCGAAAGCACAGGCCATTAAAGATGCTACCATGGCATATTTTATACTCCAATACTATAAGCCCGGTTCATTGTTTATTCATTATAACGGTGCGTACCATTCTGATAACTATGAGGGTATTCTGTGGTATCTTAAAAAGGCAAGACCCGATCTGCGCTATGTAACCATCTCTACCGTTTCTCAGAAAAATGTGAACAGCCTGCTGGACGAAAACAAAGGGAAAGCTGATTTTATCATCTGTGTAGATGAGAATATGACCACAACATATTAATTTACGGCTCAAGCAAACTGAACCTGATGATCGCAACTACCCTGCTGTACCTGCACAGGTACAAAAATTTAAGTACCCATATTGCAACCGCTATTGATTATATTCTGGAAACAGACTTTAACACCCTGGCTCCCGGTCGTTATGAAGTAGATGGTGAAAATGTATTTGCTATTGTGAATGAATATGTGACCAAACAACCGGAAGAATGCATGCCTGAAAGTCACCGTCAGTATATAGATATACAATTGGTGGTACAGGGTGCTGAAAGATTCGGATATACTCCATTAATGCAGCAGATTCCGCACACGCCTTTTAAACCGGACAACGATGTAGCGTTCTATACACCGGAAAACCTGCAATACGTGACGCTCCACGCAGGCCAGTGCGTTTTCTTTTTCCCTGAAGATATCCATCAGCCTGAATTATTTGCAGAAACGCCTGCTCCCGTTAAGAAGGTGGTGATGAAAATAAGAGGCTAAAGAGTTATTGATTACCTGTACTTTTTCCCGGCCCGTACAGGGCCATCCCGCTGCGTACACCGGTGTGTTTTTCATTTTCTACCACTACCTGTCCGTTGACCAGTACATATTTAAAACCGGTTGAATACTGGTGTGGCTGATCGAAGGTGGAGCGGTCTGTAACCGTAGCCGCATCGAATATTACAATATCTGCCGCCATGCCTGTACGTAAAAGACCGCGGTCATCCAGATGAAATTTCTGTGCAGGCAATGAGGTCATGCGTCGCACGGCTTCTTCCAGTGATAGCAGTTGCAATTCACGCACGTACCTGCCCAGTACCCGTGCATTGGTGCCATAGCCACGCGGGTGCGGATTGCCCTGACCAAAGGCACGGATACCGGCATCAGACGCAAACATGTTGAATGGGTATTGCATAATGTGCTGCACGTCTTTTTCACTCATGCCATGAAATACCATACCGGCGCCCCCCTGTTGCATCATTTCTATTACTGTTAATGCTTCTTCACGTGCTTTGTGTTTTCTGCCTTTCAACAGGTTAATGGCCTCAATGCTTTTGCCGTTAAGGGTGGTGTCTGCACGATAATAAGCCACTACAGCATAACTGTAATGTTTCAGTTTTCTTTTTTTCAGCTTCTTTAGCATTTCACTGATCACATATTCCTGCACTGCTTTACGGCTCAGTCTTGCATTGATGGAATCCTGACCGTCGGATAATATTTCATCAGGAATCAGGGTGCTGAGCGAAGTGCTGCTGGCGGTGTACGGATACTGATCAATGGTAACGTCGAGCCCTTCTTTACGTGCTGCAATGATCATGGGTAGCGTTTCAGAAGAACGGCCCCAGTTCTGCTGCCCGCTGAGTTTAAAATGCGAGATCTCAACCGGCATCTGTGCTTCGCGGCCAATATGCAATGCTTCTTCAATGGCCTGCACTACGCTGTCGCCCTCGTTGCGCATGTGTGTGGCGTATACGCCGTTATATGCAGCAGCTGCTTTGGCAAGCTTTACCACTTCTTCTGTTTTTGAATAAGCACCGGGAATATAGATCAGACCAGTAGAGAATCCTACAGCTCCTTCTTTCATGGAACGCTCTACCAGGGCTTCCATTTTTTTCATTTCTGCTGCATCCGGATCACGGTTGGAAGTGCCAAGTACAGCTTTTCTTACATCATTATGACCAACCAGTGTAGCTACATTGATGGAAAGATGCAGGCTGTCGATCATGCGCAGGTAAGCACCCACGTTTACACGCGAAGAACCACAGTTGCCGGTAACTACAGATGTAACACCGTCAAAAATGAAACTGCCTGCGGTGGGTGTTTTCTGTTCATCACCTTCAATATGTGTATGCACATCAATAAAACCCGGTGCAATGATCAGCCCGGTGGCGTCAATCTGTTTAGCAGCCGTAACATCCGGTAAGCGGCCTATAGCGGCAATTTTACCATTCTTAACTGCAATATCACCATAGAACCAGTTGTTGCCTGTGCCGTCAATAATCTTGCCATGGCGGATCAGTACATCATAAGCAGGCTGTGCCAGTGTTACAGACGGACACAATAAAAATAGCCAGCAATATCTTTTCATGTGAACTACTGTTTGTTCAGGATTGGTTTATTCGCCGGGATGATAGGTCTTTTCTGCGTGTTTCAATATATCTTCTTTATAAAACAGTACTTCCTTAAATTGTCCTTTGGTGTACATCTCTGCCTGGTCGCCAAAATGTGGAGATGCAGGATTGCCGGATTCTCCACCGGCCAGCAATGATTTTGCGGTTACTTTTTTGCCAAACTCAATAGCGCAGATAAAACTATTACCATTATAACCATATCTTTTCTGTGTACCGGGATACACGCGACTTACAAATGATGGAAGGCATCCCCAGGTGGAAGCAGCCATACCGGAAGGAATACTGGGCTTGCTGTCATTATAAACTTCCAGTAACTGTCCTGTTAAGCGTTGATAGCGGTTGATATCGCCCCAGGGTTGTTGCCATGTTCCGTATCGTTTGTCAAGATCTTTTAACGTGTTTTGTAATGCATACAGTAATTCACTGCCGGCAGCAGTAGCAGCATAATACCTGGTTCTTTCTACCTGGTCGGCATTGCTATTAGTAGTACGCACTGCTGCAATATGTGGAGATAACTGCTGCCCCCATTCTATCGCCAGTGTGGTAGCAACAGAGCCGGCATTTGCATACAGGTCCCATTCTTTTAAAACACTTACCGGTTGTTTTAAGCGGATGTATAATGAATCATGGTGATCCAGTGCATCGTATGCTTTTACCAGGGCCGGTACCAGCGATTCAAAAGCAGCCAGGTAAGTATCATAACCGGCAGCGATCAGCTTGTCAATATTAAAAGCAGGTTCTTTGCTCAGCACTTTTACGGCATTGATACCCCGGAAATTTTCTCCTTCCGTTGCCATGTAGGCCGGGTAGTCACCTTTGCGTGGACTGCTGCTGCCGCTTACCGTGTAAGGAGTGGAATTGCAGTTCTGTATCCATCCGCTTGTTGGGTTATATACATGGATGATCTCATCCAGAGTATGCAATCCTTTCCATTCAGTGGCGGAAGTAGTGCCGTCAACAGGTTTGTTCCAGTCGTAAGCAGTATCACGCCGGGGAATAAAGTTGCCATGCCAGTAAGCAATATTGCCTTCTGCATCGGCATACACAGTGTTGTTGGAACAGTTGGCCAGTAGTTCCATATTCTTTTTGAAAGCGGCAAAACTGGTAGCTTTGGTGCGTTGCCAGCTTTGTATCAGTGAATTGAGCGAACGGTTGTTGGAGCGAACAGTGATCCATTGCCCGTTGCGTTTGGCCATAACAGGTCCATGATGTGTAAAAAAGGCAGTGATCTTTTTGCTGGTGGTTGTATAACCATCTTTATAAGAAATGGTGATGTCCTGTTGCTGTACCGGGCGTAATATATTGTCGTAACGATAATACAGTGAGTCACCTTTTTTGATCACCTGTTCGGCATAGGCGTCTGCCACATCCGAATATCCTGACGTATGCATCCATCCACAGTGTTCATTGAAACCCTGATATACAAAGAACTGTCCCCAGGTAACAGCCCCATAAGCGTTCAGCCCTTCTTCGCTTACTACATGTACTTCCGGACGGAAATAAAATGTAACGTGCGGATTGATATACAACATGGCTTTGCCGGATGCAGAATGTGATGGCGCAATGGCAAAGCCATTGGAACCACTGTGAATATCTTCCGGCATTTCATAGCGAACAGTTGCGATGCTGTTATCGCCGGTATAAAAACTTTTCAGCTCGCGTGCAGTGACGCCGGCAGTATTGATGGCAGAAATACTACCGTCTGTCCACATCAACGGGTACCAGGGCTGAAAACGTTGCAGCAACGCCGGTTTAACAGAAGGGTGTTTATACAGGTAATAATTGACACCATCAGCAAAGGCATTGAGCAATTTCTGTAACCATACCGGGCTTTTTTTATAATCAGCTATTGCACCGGCAGAGTCTACTACCAGGCGTGTCAGCAGGTCTTCATACACACTGCTCTCGCCTTTTATTTCTGCACTGCGACCTAGTATATCAATGTAGTTGCTTTCCACCCGTTTAAAATCATCCTCGCATTGTGCATACAGCAATCCAAATGCACAGTCTGCATCTGTTTTGCCATAAATATGCGGAATGCCCCAGTTGTCGCGGATAATGGTAATGCGTTTGGCCTGTTGTTCCCAGCGGGTAATTTCCTGTTGAGAAAAACGCTGTGCCTGCAACGACAGGGGTAATAGCAGTAGCAATAGTGATTTTTTCATGCGCAGTTGGTTATTTCAGTTTGAATAGTAATAGATGGATACAGGAAACATGGTTTGCCTGCCTGTTTTATCGTTCGTTTTCTTTCAGCACACGTAAAAAGTTGCCGCCAAGCATCTTTGTAATATCCTTTTTGCTGTAGCCACGGTTTACCAGTTCCTGTGTGATCAGGGGAAAGCTGGTGACATCGTCCAACTGCTGCGGTGCAGAGTTGATACCGTCAAAATCAGACCCCAGACCTACATAATCTACGCCTATCAGCCGTACAATATAGTCAAGATGATCCAGCAGCAGCGATAATGGCGGACGCAATGCTTTTACTTCTTCCGGGTATTTCTGAAACAGGTAATTGTCGGCAAAAAAAGGATCGGTAACTGTTTTTAATATGGAATCTCTTTCTGCTTTATGACGGAGTGCAAATGCTTTATTGCGGGTGAAGAATGCACTGTCTAAAAAACCGGAGAAAAAATTCAGTTGAATAACACCGCGGTTTTTACCAATGGCTTTTATCTGGTCGTCTTTCAGGTTGCGGAATACAGGACAGATATTGTATACACAGCTATGTGACGCGATGATTGGTTTGGTACTGGTATTAATAACATCCCAGAACGTTTGTTCACCTACATGACTTACATCTACCATCATACCCAGTTGGTTCATGTGCTGTACCAGCTCTTTGCCAAATGGGGTAAGCCCTTTTTTTGGGGGAATGGCTTTGCCGGAATCTTCACCCAGTGCAGTAATACCATGTTCATCCATTGCCGAAGTGGCCCAGGAGGTGGAGTTGTTCCAGGTAAGGGTAAGATAGCGTGCTCCGCGTTTGTACAGGCTATCCAGGTAGTCCAGCCGGTCTTCGATCATATGGCCGCCTTCCACGCCGATCATGGCTGCCAGTTTTTGCTCACTGACGGCCTTTTTCAGCATCCTGCTATTGGTAACGATGGTCATTTTATCCGGGTTGCGCCGGGCAACGGCGTATAATGTATCAATCTGCCTGTTGGCGTGGGCAAATGCTTTACCGGTACCGTATGTACCATCGCACCAGATAGAGAATATTTCCACATCAACACCTCCCTGTTTCCATCTTGCGAGGTCGGAATGAGTGGCGCCTTTGAGGTTCTGGTCAAAACTGACCTTTTTGTCTGCTGCTGTGGTAAGAATATCATTGTGGCTGTCTACCACAATGGCTTTGTCGTGGATCTGCCGGTAGTTTTGCGCATACAAAGGGCTGGTACAAACAGCCAGCAGTAGAAAGGTATAGGTTCTCTTCATGTTGGTGCAGGTAAAACGTGCTTAAATTTAACCAACCTTATATTAAATCCTGTCTCAAATTACAGAAGCGGTGGATCACTTCCTGTTTTTAATCGGCAGCTTTTAGCGCGGAAAGTGCGAAGATTATTTTTAGGCACAAGACAACTATACCACGGAAAAATCGTATATTAACATAGGATGCATTGCTTCAGATCCTTTCCGCTAACCCATTCCTGATCGTATATCCTCCCTTTTTCAATCATTACTGCAGTTGCTTTATGAAAAGAGTTGCAATTGTATTTGCATTGGTTGCCTGTAGCTGGTATGTTGCCAAAGCTGACCATATTACGGGAGGTGAAATGTATTACACTTTTACTGGAATGTCCGGGGCTGATTACCAGTACAGTTTTACCCTGAAACTGTTTATGCGATGTAATAGCGGCCGGCAATTCAATAATCCCACCATTATTTCTGTATTTGATCGTGTTACCGGTGCACGCATCAGGGATATCAGTGTTTCATTGTCTAACCAGCAGCACCTTACCTTAACTAATGTAAATCCCTGTATCAGTAATCCGCCGGAGGTTTGCTATGATGTTGGATATTATAATTTTTCACTCACACTACCTGCTTCCACATCAGGATATATTATTGCCAGCCAGGTAAATTTCAGAATTGCCGGTATCAGTAACCTGATGCCGGGATATGGCAATATAGGTGCTACCTATACAGCCGAAATTCCGGGAATAGCCACGCAACCCTCGGGTCCGCGCAACAGCAGTGCGGTGTTCAATGGTGATGATATGGTAGTAGTATGCGCGGAAAACTCTTTTACCTACAATTTCGGCGCTACCGATGCAGATGGGGATGAGCTGCGCTACTCTTTTTGCAATGCGTATGTAAGTAGTAATTCGGGAGGAGGACCGAATGTTACGCCGCCGGGTGTACCTCCGTACAATGCAGTGCCTTACAATGCGCCTTTTTTTGATGGAACAGCTCCGCTGGGTAACCTGGTAAAAGTAGACGCTGCAACCGGCATGGTGACTGGTATTGCTCCTTCGGCCGGTATTTATGTAATCACTGTTTGCGTGGAAGAGCTTCGTAATGGGCAGGTCATTGCCACACAGCGGAAAGATCTGCAGATCAACATCGCTGCTTTCTGTTCAGTGGCCGCGGCCACGCTGTTGCCGGAATACATGTTTTGCAGGGATACCAAAACGATCGCTATAGAGAATATGTCTACCAGTTCGCTGATCAACGCCTATAGCTGGCGTGTATTGAACAGCAAGGGAATATTGTTGTACAATACATCAAATCCTGTACTTTCCTATACACCGGCAGATACGGGAACCTATACCGTAACACTGGCGATCAGTACCAGTCTTGGTTGTACCGATTCTGCCTCAACACTTGCACGTGTGTACCCGGGTTTTATACCGGCTTTTAATTTCACTGGTATCTGTTTTAACAAACCCACATTGTTTATAGATGCGTCCACTGCTGTATATGGAGTAGTAAATAGCTGGAACTGGGATTTTGGAGAAACTACGGTTGTTAACGACATGTCGCAGTTACAGCATCCGCAATATACCTATCCCTTAATGGGCGTTAAAAATGTAAGACTGATCACCACCAGTTCTACCGGTTGCCGGGATACCATTGTAAAAGTGGTGAACATTGTAGATAAGCCACCGTTGTCACTGGCCTTCCGGGATACGCTGATCTGTATACCTGATAATGTACAACTACATGCTATAGGAAGCGGACGATTCAACTGGACGCCGGTGATCAATGCACAGAACGTTGCCACTGCCGATCCTGTAGTAGCGCCTGTAATAACCACAAAGTATTATGTAAACCTGGATGATAATGGATGCATTAACCGCGATTCTGTATTGGTGCGGGTAACAGATAAAGTGATATTGAGTGCCATGCCCGATACCACCATCTGCGCTACAGATACTATTACCATGCGTATTCAGTCGGATGGGTTAAGATTTTCATGGGTACCTGCGGAACAGTTCATCAACCCCAATATTGGCAATGCACAGGCCATTACACCAGCATCTACATTGTACACCATTACCGCACGGATAGGTAGTTGCAGTGCAACAGACAGGGTGAATGTGATGACAGTGCCTTACCCAATAGTAAATGCAGGCCCTGATACTACTATTTGTTTTAATGCCGCTGCGCAATTACATGCAGCTACCAATGGTACTGTTTTTAGCTGGGCGCCGGTAAATTCATTGAGCAGTGGAACAATCCTGAACCCGGTAGCTTCTCCGCGGATATCAACTTATTATATCCTTACAGCACGTATACCCGCCAGTGGTTGTCCCAAACCTATGCGCGATACCGTATTGGTAACTTTACTACCGGCTATTCATGCTTCTGCCGGACGGGATACAGCAGTTGTGATCAATCAACCGCTGCAGCTGCATGCTACCGGCGGCGTAACGTATGTATGGCAACCGCCAATCGGTTTGTCATCCACTACCATTGCCAATCCCATTGGTCTGTATACTGTGCCTTCTGAAGGCATTGTATACAAAGTACTGGTGTATAATGGAGCCGGCTGTGTTGATTCTGCTGCTGTTAAAGTGAAAATATTTGCTACCCTGCCGATGGTATTTGTGCCCAATGCATTTACACCCAATGCAGACGGACGCAATGACATATTACGACCTATTACTGCCGGTATTCATCATATTGATTTCTTTGGTGTATACAACCGCTGGGGACAGATGGTATTTCATAGCAATAGTACTGACCAGGGTTGGGATGGTATGGTTGGTGGCAAACCACAACTGTCCGGCACTTTTGTATGGCTGGTAAAAGCGGTAGACTATACCGGTGCTGTGTATGTACAGCGGGGCACGGTTACTCTGATCAGGTGATTGACAAAAAAATCTCCGTGCTGGTAAGACTTCGTTTACCAATAATACTCTATAGTTTATTGCTTCTTTTTTTTCTGCGCAAGATATAGGCCGCCGATCACCAGCAACATTCCAGCTACAGTGTAAATACCAATCGGCTCGTGCGTGGTAAAATGTGCTATAATAAAACCGGATAGCGGACACAGGAATAACCAGAAGGATGCCTTTACGGCATTGTCTTTAAGCAGGTACAACCATAGCTGTACACCTATTATTGAGACAGGAATGGCCAGCCACAATACAGACCAAACGAATTGCTGGTTCCATATATTTTGTGCAGGATGGAACGTAAAAACAGCCAGTGGCAACAGGAATACTCCGCCCAGGAATGTTTGCCAGCCATTGATGGTGAGCATGGGCAGATCGTTCCAGTTTTTTTGAGAAAAGTAAATTGTTCCTGCAGAGTAGATCAGCATACTCAACAGTAATATCAGCAAGCCCGTTGGTGTTGCATAACTTTTCTGTAATAAGGGAAATGCGGCCAGCAATACACCGGCAATACACAATACAAGACTTACCAGGATGACAGGGCCAACAGGTTTTTTAAACAATAGTGCACTGAATACACTGATAAAAACCGGGTTGGTGGCAATGGCCAATGAACCCAGCCCGGGTGAAACCTGCTGCATAGCCAATACATACAAACCCAGGTATAGTGAAATATTCAGTAATCCGTAAATAGCAATCTGTTTCCACTCCTGTTTTTGCGGAAACCTGTTGCGCAGAAAGCCATGTGTAATGATGAGCATGATAATGCCTGCTGTAAAGAAGCGGGCAATACAGATCACAAAAGGTTGTGCAGCCTGTAACCCGATCTTGGTAGCGGCAGCGGCCGAAGGCCATAACACAGAAAAAAGCAAACCTGCTGCAAATAGTTTAACCTCTTTGGATCCCTGGTGTTTATTCGTCGTATTCATGAATGCCGTTCTTCCACTTTGTTCCGTGAAACGGAGGCGAAGTTCGAAAGAATCGCGCAATAATTGCAAGAGAACAATTGCCTGTTGTATTAAGCAGGATGTGTAGGTGCTATTTCAGGGCCTGGTGTATCGGGCATTGTATCCGGTGTTATTTCCGGTTCTTCTGCTGGGTCTTCCGGTTTGATCTCAGGATCGCTATCGGGTTTCAGATCAGGCGCTTTCTCTGGATTGATCTCCGGCTGTTTGCCCGGAGTAAGCGGGTTTACTTCCGGTGAAGGTTCTTTTGGTTGAATTTCCGGTGGTGTTGGCGGATATACTTTCTTACTCATAAAGAATGATTTACAATTTGCAATCTGCACACCGGTACGTGTTAAAAAACAATGCCATCAAAAAAATGGGATCTTCCATACGGAAGATCCCTCGTAAACACTCGCCTTTCCTTTTCCAGAACACTAACTATTTATTGATTACCAGCATGTTGCTTTGTTTGAAACCGCTGGCATCTGTTATCTGTAACAGGTAAGTTCCTGCTGTATATTGTTGTACGGGTACAGTTACTGTGCTGCCATTGCCTTTGGTAAGTGTAAGCTGCTGCATTAACTGACCGGCAGTGTTGAACAAACGCAGGGTAGCATTATCTGAAATGGTAGCAGGTAAGGAAACATATACGTTGGTAGTAGCAGGGTTAGGATACACGCTTACGCTACCGGATGTGCTGATACGTACAGAGTTGATCTTTGAGTACTGGAAGCTGTTGTCCAGGTCTACCATTTTCAAACGGTAGTAATTAGCGTTGGCCAGCGGACGAGCATCTGTAAAGGAATATTTGCTTACTACAGAACTGTTGCCTTTTGCATTTACAGTAGCCTGTATACTCCAGTTGATACCATCTGCACTGCGCTCGATTACAAAGTATGCAGAATTAGATTCCTGTTGAGTTGACCAGCTCAATAAGATGGTGTTACCCTGAGCAGTAGTAGTAAAGTCTGTCAATACAACCGGTAATGTAGTGCTGGCAGATAAACCGGTAGAGTTCATTGTAGAAGGACCATATACATTGGGTGACTGACACCTGTTGGGATATGCATTGTCACAGTTCAGCTTATTATTGGTAGTATTATAAGATTTGTTGTTGCTTTTAGAGTTATAGCTGCTCCAGTTAAAGTAATAGTTGTTATTATTACCCAGCATTACACTGGAAGCATCATATATATTCAGTGTAGGACCGTTGAAGAACAGATAGGCTGCACTTTTCAGGGTGCCATCACCTGCTGCCAGTATACTTTTATTCATCAGATTTACAGGACCACCGGTAGCAGTAAGGTAACTGTTGTCATAGAAATACAACTGGCTGGCGTCAATATCAAGTTGTTGCTGAGGGTTAAAGCTGGAGGTATTGTAAAACTTGAAAACAGAACCGGTAATAATAACAGGTGCTGAACCTTTTACCAGGCTGGTACCGGTTACACTCAGTTTAGTATTGGTAAAATAAGTTTTACCACCAGAGGTCTGCAGCGTCATCGTTCTGTTGTTCATGGTAACGGTACCACCGATGAATGAACAGTTCTGCAGGGTTACATCTGCATCCAGGGTTAAAGTAACACCGCTGGAAATGTTAATGATACAGTTTATGCAATTAGTAGGAATGGCGTTGCTGTTGCTATTAGTCCAGGTTCTGTTAGACGTAATATTGTAAGTTGTTTGTGCTTGCGCAGTTAATGTTACAGTGAGGATTAAGAGGGTAAAGATTTGTTTCATATTCGTTCTTTTTGCTTCTGTGCCACTAATATCGAAACGGGTGCCAGTCTTTATTTTGTTGAAATACAGCGGGTTGCAAGCGTGGCGGGAATTGAATGCTTCCCATTTCCGGAAGACGGAAATGCTTTTGGGAGAACAGAAGCGATACGGGTAAGTAGAATATTTAGCCATACAGAAGCGGTAATACTACAAAAGGGCCTGCTGGCTGCTATAAACAAAAAAGGCTGCCCCGTGTTCCGGGACAGCCTTGCTGATCTCTGGCATTTTCTGAACGTTTACATAAAAAGACGTTGGGCCAACGGTGTATCGTGATTATAAATATCGTCGCGAAAATGCAGCAGGCCATTATCATCTACCCATGCGGTGTAATAGTAGATCAGTACGGGAATCGGTTTTTTAACCATTACGGTTTTTTCCTTTCCGCTGTTCATAGCTGTATTAATAGCCTCCGGTGTCCACTCCGGCATATCCTGCAATACAAACTGTGCCAGCTTCACCGGTTCTGCCAGTCGTATACAGCCATGACTGTAAGCGCGTTTGTCTTTTTTGAACAATGACTTTTCCGGAGTGTCGTGGAAATAGATATTGAAGCTATTCGGGAATAGGAACTTTACTTTACCCAATGAGTTTTTTTCACCGGGCAACTGGCGTATCGCCGGCAGTCCTTCATCTTCATCACTTTTCTCTTTTACCACTTCCATATTATTCTCTTCCAGGTAGTGTTTGTTCTTTTTAACAGAAGGCAGTATTTCGTTGCGTACAATATTGGGCGGAATGTTCCAGTACGGACTGAACACTACCTGGTTCAGTTGTCCACTGAACAATACGGTACTGTGTCCTTCTTTGCCTACCACAATGTCCATATCAAATGCTTTGTGGCCGCCTTCCAGTACATGCATTCTGAATTCGGGAATATTTACCAGTATCAGTTTACCTGAAGGTCTGGCAGGCATCCAGCGCATTCTTTCCATATTCAGCAACAGTTGTTGTATGCGTGTATTCACAGGCACGTTTAGTGCATTAATCAGTGCCGGGGTAATAGTGCCATCGGCAGTTTGTCCAAATGCGGTCTGTGCTGTTTTTACTGCTGTTTGCAGGGCATCATCAAACTGTGCTGTAGTATCGGTGCCGGATAGCAATCCTGTTGCCTGCAGGCGTTTTTTTACAGCTATGATAACCGGGTCGGAAGTACCATGGCGATAGCTTTTTTTGCCGGCTGAAATGGTTTGCCAGCCTCCCTTCTCTGCAATAGACAGGTATTTCTTCAATTCCTGCTGTAACGCCTTATAGTTTTCACTGGCATTTTCCTGGTTGTTCAGCATGGTAGTAGCATAGGCGTCTACGGGCCGCTTTTTTACCGGTACCAGTTGTAGCAAAGCTTTATGGCGGGCAGCGTCATCAGCGTACATACTGTGGATATAATTAATAAAACGCCAGGTAAGCAGCAGCTCTGTTTTGATGGTATTATCATCGTGGGCAGCAGGGGCAACGCTGTCATCGGCCATGATCCTGTCCAGCCTGCCGTCCAGCTTTTTGCGGGTAGTGCCGCTGTCCTTATTATAATCGTACAGGTTGCGAAAAGCCATAGCTTCTTCTGTAAGTCCTTTACTGGTAAACCAGGCAAACTGCAAGTTGCGGGTATTGTAAAAGCTGCGCAGGCTGTTGGCAATGGTATCATTCAGCTTTTGTTGGGTAATAAATTGCTCAATTTTATTGCTGTCCAGGAATACATCATTGCTGGCGTTTGCCCTGGTAATAGACAGATCACGGGTGTCATAAGGCTGGACCTTCTTTCGGGAAGGGCTTTCCTGGCAGGCACATAACCATAATATACAGGCTGTTGTAAAAAAAAGGAATTTATTCATATCGGGTTTTTTTCAAAAGCCATGCCCGGGGTTTTCAGCAGCCGAATCATTAGTTTTGCGGCAAATATTATTAGTTTATGGATATCAGCGGAAAGATTATTCAGCTCTTACAATTACAAACCGGCCAGGGAAAAAATGGAACCTGGAAAAAGCAGGAATTTATCCTGGAAACGGGCGACACCTATCCCAAAAAAGTATGTATTGCCGTTTGGGGCGATAAGATCAATATGAGCAGTTTTAAACCGGGTGACCAGGTGGATGTTTCTTTTGATGTGGAAAGCCGGGAGTTTAACGGACGCTGGTATACTGATGTAAAGGCCTGGAAAGTGGTTGCCAAAAGAGGCGGAGCTGCCGACGATTCAATGCCGCCACCACCTCCTGCAGACTTTATGATGCCTCCCGGATCGGACGATGACCTTCCTTTTTAGATAAAAAACACCGGCTTAAAAATTTTTTGATAGCTCTTTTTGGCGTTGGGCTTCATGCAGATGCGGCTGTGAAATGCAGTGCCAGAAAGGGTTTTAGGATTTTCTTCACAGGTTTGACATAATGAAATGGCATATAAGTTGCCTTTGGTACCTGTGAAAGCCGGTGTACTTTTACATTGTGAACGACGGAAATGAGATTCAAAGGCAAGCAATCGTGAAGCAAGAATCAAATTAGAGGCACAGTGAAAATGACAAGCAATCGTTAGGCGTTCACTTCAACAAAGATTATTGAAGAATTTTCATATGGCAAGCAATCGTTAGAGGTCAGCTGTTTCTACAGGTGGCCATTTTTTTTGAGTTTGCTAATGTAAGGTAAATTTTTTTCCCGCAACCATAATTATTTTTCCCGGTACAGTTGTTTCTGCTTTTTTTCCTTGCTTAAACGATTTATCAATACACTTCACTCGGTTTATGTCCGGTTCTTTCAGGAAAATGATCCTTTCTGTTGCTGTACATTCCTTTTAAAAGACTGTTAAACCAATGGCTGGTAGCATGTTTATGTGATATGCGCCTGTTGTGTTTTACAATAGCTTTGCTTTTGTATAATAGCAATAAGTATAGTCATGAAAAAACAATATTTTATAGTACTGGCCTTTGCTGTACTGGCGGCAACGGCTTGTAAAAAAAACACGGGTGAGCCTGCGGGCGATGCTCTGCTGACACTGGTGCCCGATAACCAGTATATGCCTTCAGATAAAATAGACTCTGCAGTAGTTACCTGGCAAACGGGCACACAGGTACAAACGGTGACATTACAGCTTAAAGATCAGCAACTGGTCACTAATATTAAGAACCTGCAGGAAGGTGACGGTACTTTAACTATACAGGTATTTTCCAGGGTCCTGTTTGCAAAACAATATGCTTCGGTCTGGATACAGGAAAAACAGCTAACTATTCGCCATACAGACGCGGTAAAGCTGGCTGCGCCCAATGCATTTACAGATGCACAATGGTACCCGCGTGCACAACTGAGTGATGCAGTAGGACATTGTGCTGTAGTGGCCCTGCGTCCCGATGATCCTTATTTTTTTGTAAAAAATGTACCCGCCAACGTATTGGAGTTGATCGTAGCACGTGATTATTACAATTTTAAAAGTGGTGTAACCCGTGTAGGTGGTGGTGAATGGAGCTGCCGGCAAAATTGTACAGATGCCAACCATGATGTGAAGAACATTACTTTTTTTAAAGGACTGCCGCAAATGGTAGGAAACAAAAGCTGGAACCATATAGAGATAGCTGTACTGTATACAAGCGATCCGGCAGGTGGTGGTTATATACTAAGCCTGAACCATACATTCTGATAAAAGATTTTCACTGGTAATGCAGTCCTATTTAAAATAGCAACAGGCAGATGGCATAAAATTTTTAAGCCGGTTGACAAAGTATTTACCAATGCTCCTTAAACCTGCAATCGTTTTTTGCTGTTGCTTTTGCTATTGCCTGTGTGTTACTGCACAGGAATCTGTATGGTCGCCCGATTCGTTATCAAAAGACAATCCCAACTATATTATGGAACGGTATCACCGGCTGCTGAAATATGCAGACCCGGTAAGTTACCTGGTGTTTCCGCAAACCTGGCCTGTTGCCAAACGCAGAATTCCTTTGCAGGAAGGCGAAGGAAAAAAGGGGTACTGGCTGGAAGGCAACCTGACCAACCGTTTTGTTACCTATAAAGGAAAATACTATAGTCCTGACTGGGCGCAGCGTGCGCGCGTAACCTTTGACGTAGGGCTGGTGCCACGGCTTACCCGCGATACATCCAGCCCGTTGTTGCCATTCAATGTACGGTTTGGCCTGGGCCTGGATTATATGATCACACCATTGGAGCGACTAAAACACCCTTATTGCGGTATCTGGTGGACAACCATACAACTACACCATTTCTCCAACGGACAGCGCAATAATTTTTATTATGATCCGGCTATTAAACGCAACAACTATAGCTCCGGCGATTTCTCTACTAACTATTACCGGGTAATGGTAAACTATGCTACCTACAAACAGAATGGCAGAATACTGGCTGCCGGTGTGGGTTACCAGCATGAAGTGAACCTGATAGGGCCGCTGGTGCTGAATGATGAGCTGGACAGGTCGTATGGCAAGCAACGGTTGCTTTTCAATTTTCAATGGATCAGACCGTCAAGCCTGCATTCATCCAGTTATAAGAACAGGGGAAAGGGCGCTAAAACCGACGTGCGTGTAACCAGGCGTCGCCAGGCTGCATTCCGTACCGAACTGGAATATATTGTAGACAACCTGAGCCAGTTTCCGCTGGATAGAAAATACCGGTTAAGCTGGCACAACTACTTTACCTATATGCCTTCGGTAACCAATGATGTAGGATTGATGGTTCATACTTTCCTGGGCCGCGATTACCTTAACATTCGGTATGATGATGTTATTTTCATGGTGGCAGGCGGCATTTTTGTGAGGATCTACTAAGTCAATGTACATATTAATGCTCGCGAAGACGCAAAGGCGTAAAACGCAGGTATGGTGATACGCGGGTGTGATCAATTTTACTTACTAAATTCATTTGCATACATTCTTGTTATCTGTAAAAAAATACGGGTTGCGCATATGCGCAACCCGTATTTTTTATTTCTTATTGCGTACTTATTTGAAGATCTTGTCAAAGAAGTCTCTCATATCTTTCCAGGATGCGCTGTCTGCTGCTGCGTTGTACGCAATAGGCAGGTTGAATTTTTTACCATTCTCTGTAGCAGCAGGATTGGTAAAGGCGTGTGTAGCGCCGGGATATGCTTTAAAGGTATAATCTGCACCAATGGAATCCATCTGCTTTTTAAAAGCATCTACTTCTGTTTGTGGTACAAATTTGTCGTCGGCACCATGACATACCAGTACTTTGGCTTTCAGCAATTCTTTTTTAGCAGGTACACCTACCAGGTTTCCGTGAAAACTTACCACACCTTTCAGGTCTTCACCCAGGCGGGCAACGTTTAATACCACTGCACCACCAAAGCAATAACCGATAGCAGCAATTTTGCCGGTATCTACCTGCGGATAAGATTTCAGTTTTGCCAGTGCCGCATCAATACGGGCTTTTGCCATCTGGGGATTTTTATAGAAGGGAGTAGCCATTTTACCGGCCAGTTCAGGATTGCCGGCTTCTATACCATTGCCATACATATCTACAGCCATACCTACATAACCCAGTTCAGCCAGTTGACGTGCACGTCCCCTGGTGTAATCGCTGATGCCCCACCATTCAGGTACGATCAATACTGCAGGGCGTTTGGTGCTGTCCATTTCATTATACGCCACATAACCTTTCAGTGTAACGGTATCACTGTTGTAGGTTACTTCTTCACCTTTTACACGCACTTTTACGGAATCGGTTGTTTTTCCTTCTGTATTGCTGGCAGCCGGTTGATCATTGCAGGCTATAAAAGCTGCAGTTACTGACAAACATGCAAATAAAGGGAGAACCTGTTTTTTCATTGCGATAGATTTTATTGTTGGAATGATAAATGTCGGTAAATCTGCGTAAAGCTATCTGTTAACAGTCCGGGCGCGAAAAAAGTTTATGGTTTCTTAATGGTCGATTCTTTCCAGACGGGCAGATAATCATACGTAGGATAAAACTCTGTATTGAATGCACCCCATACTCCTTTTTCAACAGACAGGTTCAGTGTGCGCAGTTCTGATGCAGGGATCTTTAACGTAACTACCTGCCCGATGCCCATCATGACGTACCAGGAACCACCCTGGCAGTTTGGGGTGGAAACTGTTCGGTAAACTTATTTTTCTGCTGAATTCTTTGCAATGAATCCAGGTTCTTGTCCTGCTGGTGTTTCAGGAAAACTGTGATCATAATACTGTCTTTTGAAACCGGTTGTTGAGCCTGAGCCAGTTGCAATAAAAATAGAAAAAAAACAGAATTGAATATTTTCTTCATACCACGGTATTGCATCAACTTGTATGCCGTTAACTGTCATCGGATTCTAATGCCTTATTTCTGCAACAGCCTGGATTATAAAATCTATAAAAATTGTCAGGGATTTGTTAAGGACAAAATCACATTCACTATTTAGCTGCTATAAATTGTAAGTTACAGAAAGCATTTTTCTTCTTACTATAATAACTTATTGCATGAAAACAGGGTTGGTGTTGCTGCTTTGTTATCTTATGGTAGCTGCTTCTGCCGGTTGGGAAACTGATTTTGAGAAAGCAAAACAACTTGCAGAAAAAGAGCATAAGCTGATATTATTGAACTTCTCGGGGTCCGACTGGTGTGGTCCCTGTATACGTATGCATGATGAGATTTTTGAAAATGAAGCTTTCAAGAGCTATTCAAAAGACCATCTTGTATTACTTAATGCTGATTTTCCGCGTCTTAAAAAAAATCAATTATCCAGAGAACAACAGAAACATAACGATGCGCTGGCGGACAGGTACAATGCCAAAGGTATTTTTCCATTGACAGTATTACTGACTACAGATGGCAATGTGCTTAAAGTTTGGGAGGGGCATCCGGGTATCAGGGCGGATGAATTTGTGAGTCAACTGAAAACAGTGAACAATGCAGGCAGATAAAACGGTTACCGGTATTATCAGTAAAAAGGTAGTAAAGCTGATGGGTAACCGGTTTGAACTTAGCGTGGTAAGTGAAGATGAAGAATGGGCTATGCTGCGTATAGAGGAAGCCATTGGTGAGATCAGGCGGATTGAGCAATTGCTGACCACGTTTTCTGAAAACAGTCAAACCAACCTGATTAACCGTAATGCTGGTATACAGCCAGTGCAGGTTGATAGTGAGGTTTTTGATCTGATCAGGCGTTCTCTGCGCATTTCATCTTTAACTCAGGGTGCTTTTGATATTACGTATGGTTCTGTTGATAAAAGGTTATGGAACTTTGATCAGCATATGACAAGTTTGCCCGATGCGCGTACTGCCCGAAGACTTGTGAAGCTAATCGATTACCGCAATATTATTCTGGATGAAGGAAACGGGACCGTTTTTCTCAGGAACAAAGGAATGCGTATTGGTTTTGGTGGTATTGGCAAAGGCTATGCTGCTGAAAAAGCCAGGCAGTTGATGAAACAGCATGGCGTACAAAGCGGCATTGTGAATGCCGCAGGGGACTTAATTGCCTGGGGTTGTCAGCCGAACGGAGCTCCCTGGACTATTGGTATTGCTGACCCGGATGCTATACGTCGCCCATTTTCTTATATGAACATTACTGATATGGCAGTTGCCACTTCGGGCAACTATGAAAAATATGTAATCATTGACGGAAAAAAATATTCCCACACCATTAATCCGCATACAGGGCTACCTGTTTCAGGAATTAAAAGCGTTACGATCATTTGCCCTAATGCAGAAATAGCAGATGCCATGGCCACTCCGGTTATGATTATGGGTATACAGGCTGGTATTGCCATGATTGACCAGATAAAAAATATAGCCTGCATTATTATCGACGACAATAACCAGATTTATACATCCAAAAATGTGCAATTACAATGAAGAGGCGTTTTTTTAAACAAAGCCTGATGGTGCCGCTGGCTGCTGTATTGCTGAGCTTTACTGCCTGCATGCCGGTAAAAGAATATCAGAAAAATAAGCTCAACGATGCTGAGATGGTATTAGGTAACCGTAAAGCTGAAAAAACAGAATTAAACTTTCAGTCTTACCGCGAAGGTGCATCCGGTGCCAATGCAGGCAAAAGCGGTGGCGGCTGCGGATGTAATTAACCTATATAAGTCCCCTAATAGTAATGTATGAGAAGGATATGTTTAACCGTAGTAGGATTGTATATAGGGTTACTAACTGCGTTGGGACAAACAACCAGGCCAGATAGTACTCAATACCAGAAACGGAAGCTGAAAGTGGAAGAAATAAACCTGGTATCCAGTTATTATCACCAGGAAGGTAATCATGCTGCTGTAACGGGCGGCATTGGATCACAGAAGCTGACCGATTACAGCAATAACCTGGAGATAAAGCTGAATAAGTATGATCGGTACGACAGGAAGCATACATTTGATTTTGAAATTGGTGTTGATCATTATACTTCTGCTTCCTCAGACAAAATTGATCCCAAAACGATTTCATCTGCATCTTCTGCTGATACAAGATTGTATCCTTCATTGAACTGGACAATGGAGAATGAAAAAAAAGGAACTACTATTGGCGCCGGGGTATCTTATTCACATGAGTTTGACTATCAGTCTACAGGTGCCAATATCAATTTTGCTAAAAAAACTGCTGACAGGAATGGCGAGTTTTCTGTTAAGCTGCAAGCCTATCTTGATAATGTAAAACTGGTGTATCCCATTGAATTGCGAACCACTACTGGCAGCGGCAGTACAGGAAGAGAGCATGACCATTACGATATATCAGCACGAAACTCGTTCAGTTCTTCTTTTTCCTATTCGCAGATTATTAATCAGCGATTGCAGATTATGTTCCTGCTTGATCTTATATATCAGAAGGGCTACCTGGGGTTACCTTTTTACCGGGTATATTTTGATGATAATTCAGTGCATGTGGAAAATCTGCCAGACAACAGGTTTAAGGTACCTATTGGTTTCAGGGTCAGTTATTTCCTGGGCGACAGGGTGATCTTACGGGGATATTATCGCTATTACAAAGATAACTGGGGTCTGGGGGCTCATACGGTTGGCCTGGAAACCCCGGTAAAAATAACGTCCTTCTTCTCAGTAAGTCCGTTTTACAGATTCTACACCCAATCGGCAATGGATTATTTTGCCCCCTATGGTGTTCATACGGTTGCTGATAAATATTATTCCAGCAATTACGACCTGTCAAAATTCAACAGCCATTTTTTGGGTGCAGGTATCAGGCTTGCTCCGCCAACAGGTATTTTGGGCTGGAACAAATTAAATATGCTGGAAATCCGTTATGGACATTATGTCCGTACCAATGATCTGCAATCGAATATTATTACATTAAATCTCAAATGGAAATAGCACGGCTACCATGCTATTGAAAATAATGTAACACCCGGCGCAACAGTTTTTAGCGAAAACTCAAAACCGTGATTGAGTAAAATATCGCGGGTAAATGTAAGCCCGATGCCCTGACCGTCTTTTTTAGTACTGAAGAAAGGTGAAAATAACTGGTCAGCCACCTGTGGATCAATTCCTTTACCGGTATCACTTATCACCAATTGGTGCGATGTGGTGGCAAAAGTAATGGTGCCTTCATGAGCAATGGCTTCAATGGCATTTTTGACAATATTGATCAGTGCCTGTTCCATCTGCAAAGGATCGGCCATAATCGTTACTGGTTGGGGATGCAGTTCAAAAACAAAGGTGATGTGTTTATCCTGCTGTTGCAATTGCATTAACTGGTGCACATTGTGTAATAACAGATGCAGGTCAATGGTTTTGCGTGTTGGCGGTGGCAGGCGTACCAGGTCGGCAAAATTGCGCATGAACACATTCAGGTTATTGTTACGTTCAATAGCTACCTGTAGCGCATTCCGGATGGCGGGAGCATGTTGTTGTACGTGCAGGGTAGATTGCAATATAGAGTTTACGGGCCCGATAGTATTGTTCACTTCATGTGCCATTAAACGGATCACTTTACCGTAGGCATTTTTTTCTGCCATCAGTATTTCCACCGTCAGTTCTTCCAGTAAAATGAAGTAACGCGGAAAGCCCCTGTCAATGAAATGGGATTTCTTCAGTTTGTATGTTTCAATACCATTGATGGTAATGGTTTTGCTTTCACCGGAAGACAGTTTACTGATCTCCTGCATAAGAGGATGCGGAACAGATTGTACCGGCTGATTCCGCACATCTTTTTCCGGTAGTTCTAATATCTGTAGTGCTTTGGGGTTCAGTTGATGTACCTGTTGGTCATAATCCAGAATAATAATACCGGTGGGTGAGGTGTGGATCAGTTTTTCCAGAAAGAAGTGTTGTTGTTCTTGACGTGTGCGTTCGGTTCTCAGTTCATCAATCATGTGGTTATACACACTGATCAGTTGATCCATTTCATATTTACCGGTTACAGAAAATTTTACATTGAAATCACGATCACGGATGGCGTCCACGCCCTGCATCAGCAGCTTCAAAGGTTGCAATAGCTGGTTGTACAATTGCCAGGCCACCAGTGCAGAAATGATCACCAGTACTTCGGCAATAATGAAGAAGATCTTGTCCTGTCTGAAAATAAAAAATGCCAGTACCAGGGCAACCGCATGTATAATACCAACAAACAGGATGTATTTAGTCCGAAGCTTCATCGTAAGGGATATTATATTTTTCCAGGCGGCGGTACAAGGCACTCCGTGTAATGCCCAGTGCTTTGGCTACACGTGTAATACGGCTTTTGTGAAAATCCATCGCTTTACGGATCATCTTTATTTCCAGTTCTTCCAATGTAATACTGCCTACTTCGGGAAGTTGTATGCTGCCCTGTTTGCGCGGCGATGTTTCCAGTTGTGCCTGAAAATCGGTTACATCAAGATAATCTTTTTTACTAACCAGCACAGAGCGTTCTACCAGGTTTTTTAACTGGCGGATATTGCCCGGTAATGGCAGTTGCTGCAACCATTTCATCGCTTCGCGGCTTACGGTAAGTTCGGGCCGGTTATAAATTTCGCGCAGGTTGCCAATAAAAAAGTTTACCAGCAATGGAATATCGCCCGCCCGCTCACGTAAAGAAGGTAACCGGACTGCGATCAGGTTTATGCGGTATAAAAGATCTTCGCGGAATTGTCCATGGCTCACCATGGCCTGCAGGTTGCGATTGGTAGCACAGACCACACGTACATCTACCGTTTTGGTGCGACTGCTGCCCAGCACTTCATAGGTTCTGTCCTGCAATACTCGCAACAGTTTTACCTGGCTGGCTGCATCCAGGTCGCCGATCTCATCCAGAAAAATGGTGCCTTTGTGCGCCATTTCAAAACGTCCTGTTCTGTCAAAACGTGCATCTGTAAAAGCGCCGCGTACATGTCCAAACATCTCACTTTCAAACAAAGAGGTGGAAATGCCGCCCAGGTTTACTTTCACAAATGGTTTGTTGCTGCGCAAACTGTTCTGGTGAACAGCTTCGGCAATCAGTTCTTTACCTGTACCGCTTTCGCCGGTAATAAGCACAGATGCATCGGTACCGGCTACCCGGCCAATGGTTTCCAGTATATCCAGCATGGCAGCATCTTCACCAATGATATGCTGAAAATTGTAGAGATTGTCGAGTTTTTTACGACCCAGGTGTTCTGCCTTTTTCTGTTGCAGGTTCAGCAGTGTAGTTACAGACTGCAGCAGGTGGTCATTGTTCCAGGGCTTGTTGATAAAATCATTGGCACCCAGTTTCATACCTTTCACTGCCAGTTCAATAGTAGCCCAGCCGGTGATCAGGATCACCGGGATGGCGGGGTGTTTTTCTTTGATTGTTTGTAACAATGCCATGCCTTCGTTACCGGAAGTATCCAGTGAGAAGTTGAGGTCCAGTATAATTAACGATACGGGTTGTTGTTGTAATAAGTCGAGCGCTGTGCCCGTTTGGCCTGCTTCCATAGCAGTAAACCCCTGTTGTTGCAACAACAGTAAAAGAGAGGTTCGTACTGCAATATCGTCATCAATGATCAGGATCATGGAACCAATAAAAATTCAAGTTATGTTTTTTCGTTGAGGGATGATATCCTTTAAGAAAGATGTCATCCCTCAATGGTGTTTTTTAATCTTCATGCAAAGCTACGGCAGGATAAATACCCGCAGCCTGTTTGCCGGGATACAATGCACAAACAATTACCAACAGGTAAATAAATATCGTGGTCAGCACAATGGCAAATACATACGTTGAGGCTGGTAAGTTAAAAATATTCAGCAGCGGAAACTGGGCTGCAAAAAATATTCCTACCAGCGATGCGATGGTGGCCAGTACCAATGATTCGCCCAGCAATTGCTTGTAAATAGAAGATCCGGGTGCACCAACTGCCCGGCGCAAACCGATCTCTCCTTTTCTTTTATTGATATTGTACCACAGTACACCAAATAATCCCAGCGCTACATTAATAACAAGAAACCCTCCTACAATCATCATTAATACGATAGGAACAAGTATCTGCCTGTTTTTTTCCCTGCGTTGATTATCGAGGTGATTGATTTCTATATTGGCATTTTTCATGTAAGAGGAAAGCGATTTATATAATTTCCCTTCAAAAGCAGCATCAACACCTGCTTTCACTTTAATCAGTATTACATTCATCCAGCTGATAGAATTGGAATCTACACGAAAAAATATCCCTGCTGATGGTTTTGTAAATTCACTTTTATCCTTCATGTCCTGCACTACACCAATTACCTGCATCTGGCCTTTAAGGTCATAGTTAGACATTTTTTTTCCAAGGGGATCTTCATTGCCAAACATTTCATTCTTCAGCGTTTCATTAATTACTACCGGTTGTACCCGGGTTGCATCATCTGCTTTTGAAAACCATCTGCCAGACAGTACTTTTATTCCCAGCGTTTTGGCATAATCATTTTCTACCGTATAGCAGTAGATCATACTGACAACCTTTCCGTTGTAATTGAGACCCGTGGCCGAGGTGCTGTAAGAGAAAGGATAGTTATCTGTAGCAAAGCTTACTGTTTCTACCTGTGGCATAGACAGCAAATGCTTACGGATAGTGTTGTAGAACAAAGGCAGGGAATCTTTATTGTCTGGTTTGTTGTTGTAAGAGATAGCCCATACCTGTTTGTAATCAATGCCTGCCGGCGTTTTATAATTATGATAGTAATACACCACCATGGTAAATACTGCAAACATTACCAGGAAGGAGATCATCATTTCCAGCATCAGCAGAAAATTCCGTTTTTTCTGATTCCAGATAAGCTTGAATAAATGCCTGATCATATTGACGGTTTAAATAAGATGAGTAAATATTATTACGCTTTCAGGGCTGCTACTACCTGCAATTTGGACATACGCCAGGCAGGATATACACCGGTAAGCAACCCGAAAATGAGACATGCCAGTAATCCGGCTATCAATACCCTTAAGTTTATAGTAAGCACGGTGTTTGTAAAAATGCCGCTGTTATTGATCATCATAAGCACAACGCTCGCCAGCACAATACCTATAATGCACCCCAGAACGGTAAGGATCAGGTTTTCTATAATGAATTGATAAACCAACGTTTTAGAGGAAGCACCAAATGCTTTACGTACACCTATTTCGGAAGAACGCTCCATAATACGGCTGATATTGATATTGATAAGATTAAGAGCGGGCAATAGTATGAACAGAAAAGCGATCAGCGATGTGGCCGTAATAACATAAGCCATGCCCGAATCATTACCTTCTCCAAAAGCCCTGCGGGTATAGCTGGTTAAATACGTATCTGCATGACTGAACAGTTCGGTGTAATGTTTTTCCAGCATGGGTTTTTTGTCAATAATACTTTGATACTCTTCCTGTATAGCCGGAATATCAGCTTTAGATTTTGCCAGTATTACCGCTGAAAAGGGCCCGCTTATTGACTTGTATGAATAATCTGATTTAGAAGCAGTATAAGGCACGTAAATATTCGCTTTTGAAAAGCTAAAAGCCAGCGGGGCAGCTTTTACAACTCCTGTAACGCGGTATTCCTCATTATCAGCTTCAATGTATTTGCCCACCGCACTTTCACCTTCGCCGAAATACTGGTTTCTTGTATCATCGGTTATTACAGCTACATGGTCGGCATTGGTCAGTTCCTTTTGGTTATAAGGTCTGCCTTCAAGAAAATTAAATTCATTCACTTCCCAGAAAGGGATGTTGGTATACATCATATCAATAGACATCTTTTTGTTATTGATATAAGTGTTGGTGCTATTGCTGGCGCAAAAGGATACCGTTTGCGGGGTCTTCATGGTCTTTACATAAGTGTCCAGGAAATAAAGACTCATTTGTCCCCTGCTTATTGAGCTATGATCGGCATTGGTTTTTTCTACCAGGTTAATATACAGTGATCTTTCTCTTTTTACTTCCGGGTAGGCCGGGCTGATGATGTGATCAATCATTGATGTTACCACAATCAGTATACTAAGGGTAAAGCTGATCCCGAAAAGACTGATGAAAGTGAAGAACTTTCGCCGTTTCAGTACTGCTATGGCTATTTTGAAGTAGTTTTTAAGCATACAGGCTATAGGTTGTAAGTTTTATGTTGTAAGTATTGCTACTGGTTTCTGGTTGCGACTGGTTGAATGCTAAGCGCCTAATGTGGAAATGCAGGATAGTGCCGGGGGCCTTCAATCTCAAAATCATCAATCCCCCAACGAATATTCACTATTGCACCTGCATTCCGTCAAATAATCTCACCAGTCTGTGCGTTTTGCGTGCCATCTGCTCATCGTGTGTGACCATTACAATGGTGGTGCCTTCTGCCTGGTTCAGGTGCAACAGGATGTCCATTACCTCGTTGCCCATAGCACTGTCCAGGTTGCCGGTAGGTTCATCTGCAAGTATCACTTCGGGTTTGCCTACAATAGCACGCGCAATGGCTACGCGTTGTTTCTGACCACCGGACAATTGTGTAGGGAAATGTTTGAGGCGATTGCTCAATCCTACTTTTTCCAGTGCTTCTATTGCCAGGTTGGTGCGTTCGCGTGCAGAGCTTGCGCGGTACAGCAGTGGTAGTTCTACATTGTCCAGCACCTTCAGGTCATTGATGAGGTGGTAGCTCTGGAAAATGAAGCCCAGTTTTTTATTGCGGAAATGTGCCAGTTGTTTATCAGAAAGATTGGTAGTGGCTTGTGTATCGATCCGTACATCGCCTTTTGAAGGAGCATCCAGCAATCCTATTATATTGAGCAAAGTACTTTTGCCACAACCGGAGGGTCCCATGATGGAAAGAAATTCTCCTTTTTCAACGTGCAGGTTAATGTTGTTCAGGGCCAGCGTTTCTACAGTGCTGGTGCGATATACCTTTTCAATGTTCTTTAATTGTATCATACGTGTTGCCGGGATTTAATATTAGCGATAAGTGATTTTTTCGTTTTTCTCAAAGTCATACAACGACAGGTAGCGTAACTGATAGTAAGCTCCCCACAGATCGCGCAGGGCTGCAATATAGTCACGCTTTGCCTGGTCTTTCTCCTGGAAGGCAATACTCAGGTCAGTAATACTGCTATGACCCAGTACATAGCGTTCTTTGGCGATCTGGTATTTTTCAGAAGCAATACTGTCTGCCTGTTGTGTAAGCGTCAGTTGTTCCTGCATCATATCAAACAGGGTTACCTGGGTTACTATCTCCTGCCGGAAGGTCTGTTGTTGTTGCTCAATTTCATATTGTACCAGTTGCAGGTTGGCTTCTGCGGTTTTGTAACGGGAACGCGAACGCCCCCAGTCGAGTATGGGAATATCAAATGTCAGTTGCAACAACTGCTGATCTTTGGGCGATCTGTACACCGCCGGAATGTTTGAGCTGGTATTGGAAAAACCCAGGCGTGCGGTAAGGGTAGCATTAAGGCCGTTATCGCCTTTTGCTTTGGCTACATCCCTTTTGGCTTCCATTATTTTACGTTGGAAAGCTACGGCATCTGAACGGTTGGCATAAGCCTCAGATAAAACCTTATCAGTTGAAACAGGCATCCTTATGGTACCACCGGGTGTTGCCAATGCAATTTTTTGCGTATTCTGCAAACCAGTATAGGCACAGAGGTTCAGCATGGCAATTTCCATATCGCGTTGTGCGGTAGCTACCGATTTTTTCGATTTCAACAGTTCCAGCTGCAGTTGCAGGATCTCATTGCGGGCTATTTTACCCAGTTCAAATTTTTCGTTGGCAATACGGAGAATGTTGATGGTATTGTTGAAATTGGTTTCAGCAATTTGAAAATTCACCTGCGCCAGCAACAGGTCAAAGAAATAGCCATTGGCACGGATAGCAATGTTCTCCATGTTCTCAATGTATTGCTGCCTGCTTTCCTGGTATTTCAAAGGTTCAATTCTTCTGTCCCACTTCAAACCATTGAACATAAATAGTGGCTGACTGTACCCTAGTGCATAAGGAACACCATTGTATAGTGTGTTCTTTCTGTCAAAGTCAGTAAAGCGTTGCATGGAAGTGGTGGCAAATACGGTACCGCCGGTTTGTGCAATACTTTGTTGCAATGACAGGTCCAGGGCAGAATTGTCGTTGCGTACAGGTTGAAACAGTATTGTTCCATCTGGTTGTACAATTTGCTGGTAGGTTTTGCTAAAGCCGGGAAGATTGCCCTGCAGCAATAGCTGTGGTTTATAATTGGATTGATACGTACGCCATTGCCAGTACCTGTTTTCCTTCTGTGTAACGGCCTGTTTGGCGGAAATGGATTTTCCTTTGGCCATTTCTATTACTTCCTGCAGACTCAGTACCAGTGTGTCGGGTTGCTGTGAAAATGATCTGCTTACTAAACCGGCTATTACTATCGCAGTACAATATATTCTTTTCATACGGCGATCTATTTTTTGATGGTGATGGTGGTAAGATGTTTATACTGGCTCATATCGTTGGTAATGATCACATCACCAGGCTTTACATTGTTTTTGATCTCTACATAATCAAAATTGGAGAGTCCTATTTGTACGGTCCGGCGCATGGCCTTGTTGCCCTGTATTACAAAAATGTCCAGGCTCTTGCCGCCATTGAAAGCTGCGCCGTTGGCAACACGCATAATATTGCTGTGCGTTTCTGTAACCAGGAAAATATCTACTTTCAGATTGGGTCGCAATAGTTTGTTGCTGCGGTCTTCCAGTTGTACGTCGAACGATACGATGTTGTTCTGCACTGCAGGATGAATGTTCAGCACTTCTCCGTGCAACAATGAATCGTTGATGCGAATGATAACAGGCATACCGGTGCGTACCTGGTCTGCATAAGTATCTGAAATGCTGCCAGTAATTTTGTAACTGCCCAGGTCGGCTATTCTTACCAGCGATTCTCCTTCCCGGATAGTAGAACCAATATTTTTATTGACCCAGGTAATGACACCATTGCGGGTGGCTACAATATTTGCCTGCTGTAGTTTGCGTTCCAGTTCATTCAGGTCTTTCATCTGGATCTGTGCAGTGATCTCCGATTCGCGGATATCTGTTTGCATGGTCAGTTGCTTATTATGGATCTCGTTTTCCAGTTGTCTTTTTTCCAGTTGAGCTACTTTCAGATCCAGTTCAGCCTGTTCTACTTCTTCACGTGTGCCGCCGCCGGCTTTCAGCAATCGTTTGGCATCCTGCACTTTTGCCTGCAGACTGTTAATGCGCAACAGTTTTATAGAATCATTTGCTTTCAGATCGTAAAAGCTTTTGTTCACTTCCAGCTTCAGCTTGGTAATGTTGTTCTGTTTCAGTTCCAACTGGTATTTTAATTTCTCCAGTTCAATCTGCGTAAACTCTTTGTCCAGCTCCAATACCGATTGACTTGTTTTTACCGGGGTGCCGGCATCCAGCAATACGTTTTTAATAACCGCATTGATAGGGCTGGTAATCACCTGTTCAAATTCAGGGTTCACTTCACCGGTTGCTTCCAGGGTATTTTCAATATTACCTGTTTCAACTACTCCGGTGGTAATGGCAGACTGGCTGATGGAAGAGGAGAGAGACAAACGAAACAACCACAATCCTGCGGCAAGTATGACAACAATGCCTGTGATCACAAGGGTTGTCTTTCGTTTGCGTTTTTTAACAAGATCTGTGGAAAGGGGTGTATCCATGGCTATACTTTTCTCATTTTAGAGGAAAGATGTTCCAAGCCTGATGCCATTGTTATTTTGTTTGTAATCAATTATTTATGCAAATGCTATAAATAAAAAATGTCCGGTTCCGGACATTTTGTGCGCTTTTTCAACAATGAATAGCACCGCAACCCCGTGGCATTATTTTTTAGTAGGTTTAGTAGCACAATGATGTGTTTCATTTTAAAACAAGCCTGTATGAAAAAGTTAGCAGTGATATTCCTGAGCCTGGGACTGATCTCATTTTCGGCCGCAAATGCCCAGGTAAAAGAAGAGGTGAAGAAAGATGCCAAAAAAGTAGGCCATAAAACCGCTGAAGTGGCTTCAAAAACAAAAGCCGCAGTAGTGGATAAGATATACAAGGATAAGGAAGGTCCCGATGGTCAGACCATTTATATTGACAAACATTCCAAATATTACTGGATCGACGATAAGGGTAAAAAACAATACATCGCAAAATCTGCACTGAAGGATAAAAAGAAAGGCTAGGTGCTTTATGAACCATTCATATAAAACCATCAGCAACCTGGATACAGGGCGTTGATGGTTTCTTTTTTGTTGAAATGATCTTTGTAAAATACGGTATATAGCGGCTACCAGTTATACCCCTATTTTGGCGGTGAAGAAACAGCGTCACATGATATCCATGTATTCATCAAAGAACTATAAGCTACCAGGTTGCAAATGGCAACTGCCCATGAACTCACAAACAACAAAAAAGCCACCGGGTCTTATACCGGTGGCTTTTCGATTTATGAGGAGTGGAACTATTTACCGTAACGGTCTCTGCCGTTTCTCTGGTCATTGTGCTGATCATGACCACCACCTCTCTGGGGTGTATTTCTTTGTGGTTGATCCTGCATACCGGGTCTGTTTCCTATAGTACGGTTATCGTGCATACCCATGTTGCGGTCATCACGGATCACGCGCTGGTTAGAATAGTTTCTGTACTGTCCATACTTTGACTGGTAAAACCTGTTGTTCATATAAGGTTTGGGCTCGTTTACCACTACTTTGTAACTTCTGTACAGGTCAAAGTTGCGGTACCTTGCCGGCAGAGAGTTCGCGAACACCCAGTTACCACGATCCTGGTAAATAAACTGTTTGCGGGGAATGTAGTAATAAGCATCAATATCTGGCAGGTAATAATATTCTGCATAATTATATCCTGAAGGTCCCCAGTCCGGCTGACTGCCAAGGTTGATATTAACACTCACTTTTAACTGGGCATTGGCAGTGGTATATATAAAGCTTCCTGCAATAACGGTGGCTAGTAAAAGTAACTTTTTCATATCTGTGCGTTTTTGTAATAGTAAGACCGCCGCTTGTTCACGAGGTTAAATGTGCGAACGTTAATTAAGGTTAATACTTTCTTTAACAATGCTTTATAAGATTTCAAGATTTCTGATTGCTTGTTTCAGACGCTCCAGTGAATAGCTAACCAAATATTGTTGAATTAAGTAGCCGGTGTCTCACCGGCCGGAATCAGCAACTGCTTCATTCAACGGCATTGAATAACCAGCACTTTACACACGTTTTAATCCTGTTTAATAAAAGAAATAACAATTTTTCCGGTGCTCAAAAATGGTTGGGCTTCATGGGTTGTTCTGCGTGAAATGCAGTACTGTAGCGGGTTTTAATTTTTTATTGACAGTTTTGAGATAATAGAATAGTACTGATATTGTGTATGAAAGGGCCAAAAACCGTATTACTTTTACATTGTGAAACGGAAAGAACAGTGAAGTAAGGAAAGCAACAAGGAATGACAGCAAAAAGATCATTCCATACAAAAGCAGATTTATCAAGATTTTCATATGGCAAGCAATCGTTAGAGGCCCGCTGTTTCTACAGTGGACCATTTTTTAAAAAGCCATACTACATGTACAGATTGCTTCTTTCGCCTGCCTGATGTAAATGCATCCCGAACAACGGTTGAATCAACACAGTAAAATTTTTTTAACCATACTTACGTGCGCCATGGTAAGGCATATACTTACGTGTGCAGAACGTACTAAAACATTACAATTATGAAAACAATCTTCAAACAGTTATTTTTTGACAAAGAGCTGGTAAAAAATATTAAAGCAGCCAAAGCGCAACCTGAAGTTTTGTATATTGAACTGATGAATGGCAGAATTACCCTGCAGGAATATATCGCCGCTTTATAAGCAAACGGTGCAGCATAGCGTACAGCTATGATGGTTTTCAGGGTTGCTTTAAGTAGATAAGAAATGGGAAGAAGTAAGCTGCATAGGTAGATGCTTCTATACTTAAACAAAGTACATTAAGGGCCGTAAGGCCTTTTTTGTTTGTATATACCTGTGTAATAAAAAAGACTGCCTTTTACAGCAGCCTTTGAACTATAACGGAGAGAAACAAATCTTTTAATACAAACGTTTCAGCCTGAAACGTCCTTCTACTGTAGCAGTCTGGGTCTGTTTGCCCGTAGCAATGCTAAAAAATCCCGCAGGTGAAACTAAAAATGTGCCTGTAACATATTCACCGGGATTCCCCCAGGCACTGATATTCACACTGCCACTGCTGATAATAACGTCATCTTCTTTATCTTTATAATATTCCGAAATAGCAGCAGTAGTTACATTCCTTATGTCGGGTATATACCTGAATGCTGTTTTTATGGAAGACATCCCGTCGAGCCAGGGAAAAGATCCCGTGCCTTTAGGAAATACCAATACAATATTCTGTCCCGTTGTGGCTGTTGTTCCAATAGAATTATGCTTATCATCCAGCATATTGGCAATGGCTTCCAGTTGTTGCCACTCTCCGCCACCAATGCGGAATTCCAGCACATCTCCTGTTACCGTAATGTTGGAAAGGATCAATACCTGTTGTTTACTGCGCAGGCTCAATGTTACAGCCTGTGGGTTTGCGGCAGGTACTGTTGGTGGTGCGGTATATACAGCTTTGTCTCCCTGCGCCGTTAATGTTCCTTTACCGCCCAGGTACCATTCCTTAACATATTTTGTGGGCAGGGGTTGTACTTTAATAACAGGGGTCACCTTGCTGTTTTCTACCAACGGGTATAACAGATCTTCATCCGATACACGAACGTATTGAAGCGCTTTTACAACAACGGATTCACCGGTGCCAATGGTTTTGGAAGCCGGAGACACTTTTATCCAGCTCATCAGGGTCCAGTCGCTGAAATGTGTACTGTTTATTGTAATGGTTTTACCTGCATTGTCAATCACCGGATCGGCTACCATGTTCCATACGCCCTGTTCGTCCTGAAAAGCAATACCCAGGGTTTGCAGGGAAGTGATGCTGTCCTGCAGTGAACTGTAATTGATCCGGATCTGCACCTCTTTGGCAAATTGCTGTCCGTGTGGCAGCAGGCGATACCCTGCACCGATACCAGGTTCGCAGGTATTGGTAAGCGATTGTACACTTAGCTGTACATTGCTGTTCAATGCACCTGCAGGAACAATAACGGAAATAATACCATCGCCTGATTCCAGGGTTCCACCGGCAGCACCAATTGTTTTTATTACTTCACTACCGGTTGTTGTACCTGCCGGTTGTATCGCATTCTCTTCTTTGCCGGTTAAAGGGCTATCGCCGCCTGTGCTTTTTTTACAACTGCTCACTACACTGCAGCATACCACTGCTGCCAATACAATGTAATGGAGCAGCAAATTTCGCTTTATTGTTTTCATATATTAATAAGGCTTATGCGGTAAATGCAATGTTATTGCGTTATTGTTAACTGCAACAGGTTGTCCGGTATTAACTGTCAAAACAGATCTGTGAAACGTATTCCTGATTGTATGGAGCAAATGCATGGCTGCGTGATCGGAGTGTTACAGGAATGTTGTAATCTTGCCGTGTAACTGATCACACTATGAAACCTTTTTTTCTGGTACTGTCCATAATATGTTTGCTGGGCGCCTGTTCTTCGAACAAGTACAAAAATCCGCATATCGAAATACAAACAAATGCGGGTGATATTGAAGTAGAGCTGTATCCTGACCAGGCACCTAAAAGCGTGGCCGCATTCCTCTCTTATATAGACTCCGGTTTTTATAAAGACTGTTCTTTTTACCGTGTATTGAATATGGACAACCAGCCTTCTGATGCACCCAAGGCAGAACTGATACAGGGCGGGCTGTGGGGCGGGAAACGTAAAAGACCTGAACTGCCCGGTATTCCGCATGAAACCACGCAGCAAACGCATATTCTGCATACCAATGGGGTCATATCGCTGGCGCGACTGGAACCTGGTACCGCCAATACAGAATTTTTTATCTGTATCGGAGACCAGCCGGGATTTGATTATGGTGGCGCCAACAATGCTGACGGGCAGGGTTATGCAGCCTTTGGTAAAGTAGTGAAAGGGATGGATGTGGTAATGAAGATATATGCCCGCAATGAAGAAGATCAACGCTTTGATCCACCCGTTCCCATATTCAAAATTGTACGGCTTTAGTACATAAACATCTATACCGGCATGTGAATTGCAGCAGCGGGTAACAGTGTGTATTTAAAATGTAATGAGGATGAAGAAACTGTCTGCTTTTATTATTGCGATTGTTATTACAGTAACTGCCTGTGCGCAGTATACAGATTCAACACAGTATTATGCCAGCTACGCCTCTACAGGTGTTATCAATAAAACCAATACCAGCCATTCTTATGTGTTGGCCAATACAGCCAGATTCGGTATCCGGAAAAAGAAGGTGTCTTTGAACAGCTTTGGCAACTGGATCTACGGTAATAATGAATCGGGGCTTACCAACAACGATGTAACGGCTACACTGGATGCTACTATCAATTCAAAGGTCAAAAGACTTTATTACTGGGCGCTGGCCAATTATACCAGCAGCTTTTCACTAAAGATCAATAAACAATTCCAGGCTGGTGGCGGTGCTGCATACGACCTGGTACAATCGAAAAGCGTAGCACTGAATGTGAGTGAAGGAGTGTTGTTTGAAACCAACGATCTGTATATTGATACCGTTCGTGATAAATACAATACCGTCAGGAACTCTTTTCGTTTACGGTTCAGGTTTGATTTTCGTGAACTGGTAGTGCTGGATGGTACGCATTACTGGCAACCTTCTTTCCTGGATGGGAATGATTATATTATCAGGTCCAATACAAGTCTTACTATCAAACTGCGCAAATGGCTGGGCATTACTGCTGCGTTTGCCTACAACAGGTTCAACCGTACCCAAAAGGATAACCTGCTGTTCAATTACGGCATTACCATGGAAAAATACTTTTAGAGAGTGGTGACGACAATTGTTGCATAAAAAAATATATTCATGTGTAGGGTGGCCGGGGCACTTTTTAAGTGTTTTTAGCTTAAAATGACCGGTTTATATAATAATAGCCGTTTTTTTAAGTTTTAAAAGGTTCATGTTATAACCGTATCCTTGCATGAACCGTAAACCCTTACTTTCTTTCCTTTTACTGGTGTTCATTTCGTGCTGCTGCTGGGGTGCTGTAAGCTTCCTGGTACGGCCAGACTCATCTGATCTTTCGCAGGATCTTTCTCTTGCCGCCAGTCTTTCAGCCCGCGAAAACAAACATGCGCTTGCACCAGCCAATGATGATTGCCAGGGAGCAATTGCCCTCACCGTTAATGCTACTGCCGATGGTACCGTAACCAATAATGGCACATTGGAAAATGCTACTGAATCAATCCCTGCATGCATGCCAACAGGATTTCCTGCCAATGATGTGTGGTTCAGATTCGTGGCAACATCAGCCACACACCGCATTGCCATTGAGTCACAGAGCTACCAGGATCTTATTTTTGAAACCTATTCCGGTAGTTGCAACAGCCTAACTTCACTGGGATGTGTTAATAACGGGCTTGCCGGTCAGCAGGATATTACGGTGCTGCATAGCCTGGTGCCGGGTAATACTTATTATCTGCGTGTATACGATTATTATGGTGGCAATGCCATGAGCGATTTTACCATTTGCATTAATACTGCTACTGCTATTATACCCAATGATGAATGCACCGGAGCTATTGTACAGGTGCCATCAGAAACACCGGATCAGAACCTGCATTATCCTACTATCAGTGCTACCGGCTCAATGCCGGGTTGTTTTGGTGATGCAGAAGATGATATCTGGTTTACATTCACAGCCGTCAGCCCTCACCATAAAATTTATATAGCTGTACCAGATGATACTTACGAGCCGGTGGCAGAAGTATTTCATGGTACATGCGGCAATCTTGTTTCACTGGGTTGTTATAATGTGGAAGGATCTATGGACCCTTCTTCACTGGAAATAGACCTGCCTAATCTTACTGCCGGTGATAAATATTATTACCGTATATATGGAAAGTCCCCGGACAATGCACGTTCGGATGTATACGTATCAGTAGGCATTGTACCTGCGCCGCCGGTAAATGATTATTGTTCCGGTGCCATTGCTATGACACCGGTAACAGATGTTACCATCAAACAAACATTCAGTACTATCGGCGCTACGCAATCTATGCCAGGATGCTATGGCAGTGCGGAAGATGATGTATGGTTTAAGTTTACAGCTACCGGCACACTGCACAAACTGCGCGTGCGCGTATCAGACAATACGTACAACCCGGTAATAGAGCTGTTCAACGGAACCTGTGTTGCGCTTAATTCCCTGGGCTGCCTGTACTCGCCTGTTAATAACCCGGACAGTGTGGATGTGAACTTCAGCAATCTTACTGCCGGTAATAACTATTACTTCAGAATATATGGTCGTGCTGCCAATAATGTACGTGCGGTATTGACCAATACACTGATCATAATGCCCGATCCGCCGGTGAATGATAATTGTACAGGGGCCATTGACATAACACCTGCTACTGCATTAACTTATTCGCAGCCGTTTACTACAGCCGGTGCTACAGAGTCTGCACCGGGATGTTATGGCAGTGCAGAAGATGATACCTGGTTTAAGTTTACGGCTACTGCTGCCAATAATACTATCTGGATAGCTCCACAACAGACAGGGTTTAATCCCGTGGTAGAAGTATTTACCGGAACCTGCGGCAGCCTTATTTCAGCAGGTTGTTATCACAGCGATGCCCCGGCTTATGATACTTTTTCTGTAAAACTGCCTTCGCTTACAGCAGGCGCTACCTATTATTACCGTGTATATGGCATGGCAAACGATCATGCAGAAACACATATTTCCACTGCGGTGGTAGTAGTACCCCCTGTACCGGGTAATGATAACTGCGCTGGTGCGGTAACCGTTACGCCTTCAGAATCTCTGAAGTATTCTGCGGTATACACCACAACGGGTGCTACGGAATCCATGCAGGGTTGTTATGGTAGTGCAGAAGACGATATCTGGTTTAAATTCACTGCAGCCAGTACCAGACAAACGATCCGTGTAAAAGTATCGGACAATGCATTCAACCCTGTGGTAGAAGTATTTGGCGGTAGCTGTGGTAACCTGTCTTCCAAAGGCTGTTATTCATCCAATACCAATAACCCGGATAGCATAGATGTGGCGCTGACAGGACTTACCACCGGTGTGATCTATTATTACCGTGTGTATGGTAAAGCTGCAGATAATGTAAGGGCATCTGTTTCAACGGCTGTTATTACGTTGCCTTCGCTGCCGGGCAATGATGAATGTTCCGGAGCAGCATTGATTGTGGCAAATACGGGAACAGAATGCGCCAGCACCTATATTGGTAATATGCTGAATGCAACACAATCACTGGCTCCCTGTAGCAATAACGGCAGTGTGGCAAAAGATGTGTGGTTACGTTTCACTTCCGGTACCGGTGTGCATAAGATCACTGTTTCGCCGGGTGCAGGCAGAGACCTGGTGTTTGAGGTATATTCCGGTGGCTGTACTGCATTGACCAGTATTGCCTGTGTAAACAGTGGCGGCGTAAATGAACAGGATACCATACGGCTGAACAATCTTGCCTCCAATACCAACTACTATATCAGGGTATATGATAAGAATGGTAATACTGATGGTACTTCTTTCGCAGTTTGTGTGAATGTGCTGAACATTACTACCGGCACTATTGATCCGGAACTGGATAGAGCACTTAACATCTATCCTAACCCTGTTCAGGAAGCCGGCAGCCTGTACATTAGTATTGCTGATAACTTCAGGCCCAAAGGTGATGCCATCCTGTACGATATGTACGGCCGCATTATAACGTATGCACCGATCAACCAAAGCAATACTGTTATCAGCCCGGGTTTGTTACAAAAAGGAGTATATATGTTGAAGGTGACCATTAATAAACGTACTACCACCCGGAAAGTACTGGTGCAGTAATGTTGCCTGCAATGCCCTGATTTTATGGAATGACAAAAGCATCTTAACTTAAGCATGTATTGTAAGACTGGTAAATCATTAAACTTCCGGTATGAAACAATTACAATGGATGGTGATGCTTTTTACAGTAGCACTGGTGTTTGGCTGTAAGCCAAAACAAAAGGCCGTGACCGATGGCTATGCCAATGCAGACCTGGAAGGAACTTACTGGAAGCTGGTAGAACTGAATGGGCAGCAGATACGGCCAACTCCCGACAACAGGCGTGAAATACACATTCAATTCAGAAAGGAAAGCGCAAAACTGGAAGGCTTTGCCGGTTGCAATACCATTGCCGGGCAATACACTGTTGATGAAGATAACCGCCTGAGAATATCTTCTATACTTTCCACCAGGATGGCCTGTGATGACCTGGATCTTGAAACTGCATTGATAAAAGTGCTGGAAACGGCAGAAAATTACACGATCAAGGGCTATGGGCTATCTCTCAGTAAAGGCCGTTTGGCACCGCTGGCAAAATTTAAAGCCGTTTACTTTCACTGATCCTGAATGCTTTAAAAAAGGCGGACTAAGCAGTCCGCCGGGGTACGTTGCCAGACCCGTTTCAATCCTGAATCATTCCTGAAGTATGGTGTTGTTTAATATTTTTCTTACTGTAAGTGCAGGTACTGATACCCAGCAACGAATATAATGGACAACTACCCAGAAAGGCAGTTGTGAAAATAATACAGGCTGCTATTAATAGTATAATGCCAGCGACAGGTGAAAATACCTTTGTAAAGTACAGCGTAGCTATTGCTATTGCCAGCAGCAACCGTATTGTTCGATCCAGCATACCTATATTCTGTTTCATATTTTACCGTTTTTTATAACACATAATTGATGCATGTCAAATGTTATCACATTTATGCTACTGTAAAGTTGTGATATCAGCAACGTAGAAAAAATGACAAGGGTCAGAAGGCTTACTGAAGTTAATCACAGCCATTATGGCTGTAAAACACTAGGTTATCAAAAAATAGTTTCTATCGTTACAGCGTTGTTATTGAAGAGTATGGTGTCACCTGTATGTTTGTGCAGCATTTGTTTCAGTAAAGGGGCTCCGGGAGATAAGAACCAGATGATTTTACCATCAACCTGTTGTTTACCCAAGCCGGCTGCTATAAAAAAGGAAACAGCGTTACAATCAATCAGGGCGCCGGTAGTAACCGATGTATGAATGATCGTAGTATCTATAACATTGAGTGCTGCCAGGTCTTTTCGGTGTTCGGCCAGTTGCCGTGTATGCATATCTTTTTCCAGGTGATTCATGGCGCGGGCTGTCTCATACTTATCACCGGCAGAACTTTTTTCTTCATTATTGGCCGCTTCCTGCGCATTATCAATAATGGCTTTTGAAGCTGCAATACGCTGTTCAATAACAGCAATGCAATGTTGTTTCAAACGTGTTTTCAGTGCAATCTTTTCTGAAACGGTCATAATATGCAAGTTAAGACCTAAACGCCTAAAGTACCGCCAGGTTTATTGTACAGCCTTACACCTGTACCAATGAAAGGATTACGTCGAAGTGTTTTTCATTCTGCTCCACGATCAACCCCGGTTGTTTGAGCATTTTATAGCGGGCATTGATGTTCTGCAGACCAATGCCGGTAGACTCAATACGCCCATCTTTTTTACAGACCGTATTCCGCACCATCAGTTTATTGCCAGCCACAGATACAAGCTGAATATACAAGGGATTGTTTTTGTTCAGTTGGTTATGTTTCGCTGCATTTTCAATCAGCAATTGTAAAGTAAGCGGTGGAAGCAGCATGGCTTCGTGTTGGGGATCAATATCAGTATGAAGCTGGATGCCTGATCCATAACGTGTTTGCAATAACTGGTAATAAGATTGGATAAATTGCATTTCGTGCGCCAGTGTGGTCAGTTCTGTTTCGTTATTGCGCAGCAGATATCGGAAAACTTTGGTGAGTTCATCCAGGAATGCTTCTGCCTGCACAGGGTTATCGGCAATTAGTGAAGAAAGTGAGTTAAGGTTATTGAACAGGAAATGAGGATTGATAATACCTTTTAACTGGTTTAATTCTGCTCTTAGTTTATCTCTCTCCAGCCTTTCTTTTTCCTTTTCTGTATTGCGTAAGTATGCATAACGATACAGTAACTCATAGGCCCCCAGCAGAAAACCGAAATGAATGATGGCATTCCATAATGAATAAGAAAAAGCGTTAAAGATCAACTCTTTTTCGTTGATGTATACATGCATATTGATCTCTACATGCAGAACTATTTTGCCAACATTAATTGCATGATGTGCCAGTGTGCTTAACAATAGTACTGCTGTAGTGTATGTAAAACCGGTAATACAGCAATACAACAAACGCCTGGAAACATGGCGGTTTACTTTTGACCACCGGTAACTGTGATAAATGATCAGGCGGCTGCCTTCACAAACCAATACAATACAGGCAAGGGAAATAAAGCAATGTGCTGTCTTTTTACCTGTTAATGGCGGAACAAGAGCCTGGTTAATATTCAGACAAATAAAGAACGGCAACAGAATGATGATGAGCCGGAACCAGGTATCACGAACTTTGACCAGATAGCAGGTTTTAATGGTTAACAGGCAAAAGAACGGCAATTACATGGTAAATGTGTAAAAGAAAGCATGAATTGCTGATCCAATGGTTGAACTGTAGCTTACAGCGTATGAGTTGTATGGACGGCTTTCCAGGTATGGTTGTTTCTTCCTGTCCGGAGATATGATAGCACCGTGTTATTTAACACTTTTTTACTTTTTCTTCAGATACCTTGCCTCCTCTTAGCTATACATGGAAATTCTCATTTATACAGATGGCAGTTGTCATACTCAATGGCGCATAGGTGCTTGGGTGGCTATTTTAATGGTGAATGATGAAAAGATCACTTTGAGTGGAACTGTATCCGGTACCACGCACCAGCGCATGGAATTGATGGCCGTGATCAAAGCACTGGAGTTTATACGGCATCATTACGCCGATCATCCTGCTATTGAATTGTATTCAGACAGCCAGTATGTATTGAGTATTCCCGAACGCAGTGATAAACTGGCCGCTACAGCATTTATTACACAAAGAGGTAAGGTGTTGCCAAATGCTGACCTGGTGAAAACGCTGATGGAGCTTATCCCGCATTTTGCTATTACCTATGTAAAAATAAAGGCACACCAGAAAAAGACGGATGTGCCCAATTATAATACCGAAGCCGACAGGCTATCGCGCAAACTGGTGCGAGATGCGGTAAAGCAATGATTTTATTATTTAGCTATATGAATAGCCACGCGTTTGTTCTTGATCTTATGGCCTTTAATGGCGTGCAGCATGGTGCTGGCCTTTGATTTGCGTACGGCTGCAAATGAAAAGAAATCTTTTACCTCAATTAAGCCGATATCATCTTTTTTCATTTCTCCTTTCTGTGTAAGAAAGCCAACAATATCAATTTTGTTCACTTTATCCTTTTTACCTGCGTCAATAAACAGGGTGGTCCATTTGGGTTTGTCCGGAATTTCTGTGGTTTCCGGAAGAATGATCTCTTCTGTAGCAGGATCAAGATAGGGTGGCAGTGTTTCCATGGCAGACAGCATCATAATGGCGGTGCCGCTGGCATCCATACGGGCTGTGCGTCCGTTGCGGTGAATAAAGATCTCTTCGGTACCGGGAAACTGATAGTGAATTATATAGCGGATGTTTGGAATATCAAGTCCGCGTGCAGCAAGATCAGTAGTGACCAGTACATTGGAAGTGCCATTTCTAAACTTACACAATGCCACTTCCCGATCGCGTTGTTCCATTGCACCGTGATAAAAAACATTTACAATGCCTTTATCGCTCAGCATGGCACTTACCTGTTCTACAATTTCGCGGTGATTACAGAAAATGACCATAGAGCGATTGCCCAATGCACAGATCAATCTGAATAGCGTCACTTCTTTTTCTTCTCCCTTGCTTTTTACCTGCTGAATGGCCAGCATAGCGGGGGGGTCGCCGGTAAGAAAATTAAGTTTGTCTGCATCGGTAAGACCAATAAAGGCAGGCACCTCCACAGCTTCAGTGGCAGAAGTGAGGATCCTTTTTTTCAAACCGGTCAGAGAACCGATCACAAAAGACATTTCATCCTGGAAACCCAGTTCCAGTGATTTATCAAATTCATCCAGCACCAGTGTTTCAATACTAGCTGTTTGAATATTACCACGACGAATATGATCGGCCAGTCTGCCGGGAGTGCCAATGATCAGCACCGGTGCTTCCAGCAGGTTCTGTTCTTCTATTTCACGTTTGTGACCTCCATAGCAGCAGGTTACTTTCATGCCCGTACCCAGCGACCTGTATACCTGTTCTATCTGCAGGGCCAGTTCGCGCGAAGGAACAATGATCAGCGCCTGCGTGGTTTTATTTGTTTTATCCAGCGATTGCACAACCGGTAAAAGAAATGCCAGTGTTTTGCCGGAACCGGTATTGGCCAGTAAAATAAAGTCTTTACCGGTTTTACTGGCTTCCAGCGAAGCTAGCTGCATGGCATTCAACTGCTCAATATCCAGATTCTTCAATGCCTGTTCAATAGAAAATGTGTGTTGCATAACCGCAAAAGTACAGTAATGTGCGTGGTAATAAAAAAGCCGGAACTTTTATGGTTCCGGCTGCTATTAAGAGTAGAAATATACTGGTTAATTTAAAAACACCTGGTATTGCAGGGTTACACCGCCTTTATGAGAGATAAGCGCTGCTTTGGCATTGCCTGCCTGTGTTTCATATACGGGCCTGTTGTGATAGCTGAGCGTAAGTTTGGAAGTATGGCCTTTCAGCAACCAGTTTACACCGGCATCCCAGTACTGCATGTCTTTTGCCAGCCGATCGTAATGCGCATATTGCAGGCTGGCGTAGGGCATTAAAGTGGTTTTACCGATCAGGTTGTTTTTAAATTTATAGCCTACCTGTCCGTACAACAGGTTGCCCGTTCCGTAAGAAGGATAACCATTACCGCTGCCATTCAGAATGGCCGATTGAATGGTGCCATTGGCAGGATTCATGGTAGCCTGGTTGCGGATATAACCGGGGCCGTGATCAAAGTTGATATAAGTGGCATAGGCACTGATGGCAGAACCAGTGGCCCTGTTGACAGGAGCATCATAATATACGTCCACTGCAAAATGGCGCATGTTGGTGGTAACGGTATCACCTGCTGTGCCTCTGTGCCACATAGCATCCGGCTGATACTGGAAACCCGCACCGATATTGAATACACGTTTAGCGCCGAGGTATGTGCCGGTAGCATAGGGGGTGGTATTGGCTTCTTCATCCAGGAACTGCCACATCAGGTAACCCTGCCACATCATTTTGGCGGGCATGGCAGAAAAAGTGCTGTTGGTACCAAGAACGGGAGAATAATTATTGCTTTTCTGAACAGCCATCGGGCTGCTCATCACCAGGCGGTAATCGAGTTTGCACAGTTTGCCTTTTGCATATACACTTAGTTTGCGCAGGAACTGGTCGTTTACATCATTGGTGGTCTGTTCAAACAGCGGCGCATCCAGGCCCATAATAGAGCCAGCGGCCGGTGCTGCATAGCGTGTAAGACCATTCCAGGCAGTTAAACCTGCGCCCAGCGATAATTTTTTTCTTACCAGTTCATATTCTCCCAACACATCATGAATAAAGAAACCTGCTTTGCGGTCAGACTGGAAGTTGAAATTGTTCATCCCGATCTGGGTATACAGGAATACGCGATCGGTAATTTGACCAAAAGCCTGTAAACGGGCACGGCGGATACCGATGTCGGTATAATTATTTTTGGCGTAGCCGCCGATGGTGGAACCAGGGTTCATATCGGTATTGCGGATCCATACCTGGCTTAACAGGGTAAACTTAAAATAATTGCTACCATCTTCATTCAGCCACACTTTTCCATCTTTCAGGGTTTGGGAAACAGCAACAGACGAAAACACAGAGCACATACATACAAGTAACGAAAATCTCAGCAACATTTGTTTTTTCATGCGTAATTGTAATTGGTGAACAAGCGAAGGCGCTAATATACGCCCGCTCGTTAATCAATTGTTAACGGAACAATGAATTAAACAAATTTTTAAGTGAGTTGCCCGGAAGTCTTCCTTCTGAAAGGAAGACTTCCGGGTGTATTGAGTTTATCTGCCTGCTGTTACAGACACATAGGGCATTTTGCTGATAGCGGCTTTGTGTAGTACGATCTGTTCGGTGGTGGTATTAAAGGAAAGTTCTATCCAGCCTGCGTACCACTGGTTGCCCTTTATTATTTTGATCGCCATATACCGATGGCTGGCCTGCCTCCATATACCATCCCAGTACACAGGGTTCATATCCGGTATGTGTTTTTTTGCCAGTTCTGCCAGGCTCATCGGGTACCATTGGTGATGAGCAGGCATTGCGGGTAATGCAATCAGATCACCCGGATTGTACACAGGGGTACTCTCGTTGGTGGTATCCATTAATAAAAGTGTATGTATATAGGATTCTGCGTAGAACAATACCCGATCTTCCTGGTGCATGGGACTGCCAATATCCCAGGTTCCGAAAGAGAGGTCGCGCATACCATCTTTATCAAGATCTATATGGAATGCTTGTCCCTGCTTTACACTGGTGTTTTTTAAATCGGTATATATCATTGCCGGCGCATCAATGACTGGTTTTTCTTTAGTGCTACAGGCCATCAATGCTGCTGTAATGATCAACAGGCTATACTTTTTCATACATTACTGTTTATATCATTGACAATAATGCCGGAGCCATCCGTGGCCAGGTATGTATGAATTGAGCAATTGGCAGCGTGAACAGCAGGGTGTGGCGTTTGATACCTTACAGGCGAAGCTCTGAGGATTGTCAATCCGGTATATAAATTATAATACGCGCCGGATAAATATTTTTTCAGGCAATGAGCCAAAAACAAATTCGGTAACAGCGCACAGCCACATATCCTGTTGTACTGCTTTGCCTTCCCAGGTTTTCAGGTAGTAGTAAGCACCGCCTATATAAGGATCACAGATTTCTGTACGTATCAGTATGTCTGCGCCATCAAAAAGCTTTTCATTTATTTCAAGAGTAATTACGGGATTGCCACCCGACATAATATCCAGCATGGTATCTGCGCCTTCAACCATTGCCAGGTCGCCTTTATTACCGCCCTGCTCAATATATCCCGGCAGGTCAATATACCAGCCTGAAGATTCTTTAATAAATGTATATGAGGCCATAGCGATAGAGTTATTCTGCAATTAAAATACTTTTTTCCGTGAAGGTAGATGAAGGATCCCGGCAGTTTTCTTTTTGAAAGGAAGACTGCCGTTTAACAGGGGCAGAAATTATCCGTTGATTGATAATAGGACTCCTGAATACTTTCTGTTCTCTTGTTCTAAAAGTAGTTTCCTGGCGTCTTCTTTTCTTCGCTTTATCCCTTGAGGCTTGAATCTTGCTTACTGCTTGTGTGTTATGTATTACATCGTGTTCCCACTTAAACCCTATTGATGCCAGGTATTGCCATAATGCAGTTTCTATTTCCTGTGCCGATTGCTCACGTTCTTTTAGCAACCGTGTACCCAGCCCTGTCATTGTGCGGTACAGGCTATGCAATTTCCATCCATCAGATAACTGGCGATATACATGTGATGCAATTTTTGAAGCACGTCCCAGTCGCTCAGCATACTGCATGGTTACTCTAAACTGTGGAGCAGTTTTCACCCGTTTACCGGAAAGTGTACTTTTGGTTCGTACGCAATATTTGCCACGCCAGCAGTAGAACACCAAGTTGCTGTAGGTGCCGGTAAAGATGATGCTGGTGGTATTATGAGGTATAAGTGCCATGTGTGTGTTGTAGGTTATATGTTATAAGTTGAATGCTGCAGAATACTCAACGCCGAATGCAGCTGCGAGCTATGAGCTTCGGGCCACGAGTGAAATACAGGTTGCACCTATGCTACTTTGCGCGTATACTTCTTTCGGACTTTTTCTCAACCATCAAACCATTCAGCCATTAGCTAACCCCATTTTCAAATTTTCAAATTTGTTTCCTCTTTTCCAAATAACAGTGCCGTATATGCCATCTTAGCCGTTTATGCCGTTTTTGTACTTGAAACTTGTGCCTTGCCATTTGTCCCTTTGCTCTTGCAGCCTTCTTCCCTCTTTCTTCAGATATAAAGCGCATACAATAAGGGTTTGATATTCCGGGTTTGCGAATGAAAGTGCAGCTTGGCTTTTATCAAATCCCTTTCACAGTACCCGTAGCGGTAAAGTAATGTATCCAAAATGTTACATAGAACTGCTTAACGGTCAATCAGGGTCTGTGATACTGCAAATAGATCGGTTGTTGGTTATAGAAAAATAAAGCCAAATTCATATCCGGATGAAACCAAGTGTACTCAAGACGTTGCTGGCTTTTGTGATGTCCGGAGTGTTTGCTGCAGCGCCCACTATTTCGTCGTTTACACCTAATATTGACGACCAACGGCCTATTTCTAAAATAGTACCCGATAAAAAAGCCATTGACATTGCTGATAAACCTAATAAAACGGAGAGGCGGGGACTAGTTACTTCGCGTGTTGGACAAGGCGCATATAGGAAAAGCATTTTACACAGATGCAAGTACAAATGTGCAGTTATTGGATACACTAGTCATGAAATTCTTATTGCTAGCCATATTGTTCCATGGAAAGATGCTACTGATGCTGAACGATTAGATGTAGCGAATGGTATTTTATTGTCTCCTATTTATGATGCATTGTTTGATAGACATCTAATTAGTTTTGAAGATGATGGAAGTATCATTTTGTCAAAAGTTTTACTAAAAACTAATTATCATACTCTTGGTATTACGGGTAAAGAGATCTTAAAAGGCTTTTCTACTGGCAATCACTCTTATTTAAAAAGGCACAGGCAATTACTTACCTTAACTTGTTAATACCCGGGCCGCTATCTTGGAAGAGCAATAAAATAGAGGGCATTCTCGTTTTTAAGTTAAAAGATTGCCATGCCTGCTTGTATTAAATGCGGAGCCTACACTAAATTTCAGAATGGAACTTGCCATGCTTGTTATCACTCTAAGAATGGGGCGGTAAGTTCTGACTATGAAGATGATATTATAGGATTAAATGATGATGAATGGGAATACAGGTATAGTATGATAAAAGGTCGCATTGCAGAAACGCTTATACAAGAGCTTTTTCTTTCTTTAAAATATAACGTATTCAGGTATGGGATGGAACATACGGTTCCTGGAATCGCGGAATTATTACGAGGCGTAAAGGGAGAAGTTGCTAAGCAGATAAAGAGAATGCCGGATTTTGTAATTCAACATAAGGATAGTAAAAAGACTTTTTTTGTAGAAGTAAAATTCCGTGCAAATGAATCTTTTTCGGAAGAAAACCTTCCTCTGGATTATCCTTATGAAAATGCTTTTATTATCCTTGTGTCAAAGAAACATATTAAGTGTTTGTCGGTGCAAGAGCTAAAAAATGGCAAAGCAATTACACCTTCCTGCCATAATTATTTAGGGAATAGAAAAGAATTTGATTTGGACAAAGAGGTGATTAAAAATTTTTGTGAGTTTGCTGTTCAGTTTTTTGCCACTGTATAGCTGAGGTATTCATCCCGTTTAGCGTTTCCCCCTATTTTACTATTTAATTAACTATTGGAAGTGTTTTGATCAATGCATTACCCGTCAAATAACGGTACATAAATACGTGGATTGGGCTATAGTACAGGTATAACCGCTCCAATAATTTTGTGGCGATAAAAAACTGACTACCGCTTAATCTTCTGGTATGAAAAATCTTCTTTGTGCACTATTTGTTAGTGTGTGTATATTAATTGCCCATGTACCCGCTTTCAGTCAATGTAATGCAGAACCCTGTAAACTGATACTACAAAATGGGCTGTATAAAACCTTTCGGTTTGAACGAACCTCTACCTTCTCACAGGATATTAAGACCTACTTCCAGTCGGAGACCTTTAAACAAGATTATAAGAACAACAAATGGTCTGGTGGTATTTCGCTGATTGTGGATGCCATTCCTATTAAACTGGCCGCCGGTTCATCTGAAGTGCAACTGAACCAGTTCCAGGAAAAAGTCAGATCAGCCACCAGCGTACAGGTTGATCAGTCGTTTTATGATCTGGCGCTTACCAGTATTCCGGATGTGGACCTGGCGCGCGAGTATACCAACTGTGTGGTGCAGGCCTGTAAATTCGGATTTAAGCTATACCCGCAGATCAATGAAAAGGATGTAGCATTTATTATCAACTACGCCAAGGAATTTGAACAGGATGCTATGCCCCGGCTTACCAGTCTGAAAGTATTGGGCAGCAACAAGGTGGAGTCTTCAGTAAAAGAAGGCGAACAGATACGTAATAACAATACGGTATACGTAGACAGGAACCCGGACGTAGATCTTACCCTGATCTTTGAAACCAATAAGGGTATTGTAAGTTTTAAAGTACCGGCAGAACCGGCAGGGTTTAATAAAGATTTCCCGGTGGGTACTATCATTTCCTCGTACCTCAATTTTGAACAGTTCAACGCTGCAGCGCAGAACAACTTCAGTAGCCCTGGCAGTATATGGACATCCAAGTACAGCAAATGGGCGCCTGCGGATGGACGAGAGGTTTCCAACTCAAAGTTCCAGTTGATCACGGGTCAGTTGAAAGTGCCGGATATGCGTGGCGTTTTTATCCGGGGGTTAAATCAATTTGACTTTGGTTCGCCTGTGGTATTATCCGACAGTCACAAAGACCCGGAGGCTAACCGCGTGGTAGGTAGTTTTCAGCCAGATGCTGTGGTGAATCACAATCATACCGTAAACGATCCCGGTCATGCACATGCGGTATCAAGCGGCTACAGCACTTCCAGTGGTTCAAAAGGAACACCTGGCGGAGAACTGACCAATGGTGGCTATGGTAATGGAAACAAATGGGTGCATCCTGCAGAGAGAAATGTTACCGGTATTACGCTTGCCAGTTATGGCGATGCAGAAACCCGGCCCAGGAATGTAAGCTTGTATTATTATATCAGGATCAATTGATAAACAAGGAACAACTACTGTTGCAGTAGGTGTTCCTGATTTTTGTAATCCTATAACCATTAAAAAGCGAATGCCCGATATTGTTTTAGTTCTGCTTCATAGAGGTCCTTAATATAATTGCTCCCATTGAGACTGGTGTATTTTGCGGCAGCATCGTTTATGTCCTTAATTACTTCGGTAAGGTATTTTTTTATTGTTGGTTTGTCTTGTAGTTTTTTGATATCGTCCAATGCGTTGATATAATAGTCTGTTGCGGTGCTTTCTTCGTTTTTGATAAGATAGCATAAACCCAGATTGGCTTTTACATAACCCAATGTGCTATCGATAGTTAACGCTTTTTGGCTCAACTCAATACACTTTTCTATATTTCCTGACAGATAAGCATTCCAGCCCATATTACCATATAAAACTGCTTTCTGTGCATCCGAAGATACTTCTTCTACAATGGCTGCCACTTCAAATGAAATGCCAATACCCTGTGCTCCACTTGGATTTCTGAACCCGATATAATAAGTTCCGGAAGTGATATCTTTTATTTGTACAATACCTTCTCTGAGGTTTTCTCTTGCTGTACCCCTGAGATAATAGAATGTACTCCCATTTTGATCTGCCTTGTTATAAAAGGCCTTGGCATTATCCAGATCCATCAGGTATACGTCGCAACTTTTAGAACCTGGCGGAGTTAATAATGCTTGTGTAGCAATAGAGATAAGTCCTGTTGGGTCAAGAACTCTGGTAAGTTGTCCAACAAGATTAAGATTGATATCTGTTTTATCTCCTTCAAACGTTGTAACTGTATAATACCATTCAACAGTATTGGGGGGAAGCTTCACCTCATAATAAACTCTGGACTTACCACCAAAACCGGCCCTGAATCCGCCATTTAGATAAAAGGTTTGTTGTTTTATTACTGATACAGCTTTGCGTTTTTTAGCCTGTGAAAAGCTATTGATAGCGCATAGTATAAAAGCAATTGAAAGCAATAATTTATTCATGGATAATGGTTTTTTATATAACGATTAAATATAAACGTTATTTTATATGCCTCGGTGATTGCTATATTATTTGATAAATGTTGAATTAAGGAACAGATATCCAATCTTACAAGATTGTTATAATAGCCTTGCCTCCCTGCTCCTCCTGTTTTCTGCGGTTGTAGGAGCAACTACCCCGGGTAAAACAGGACACCGGATGTATCAAAACCGAACACTTTTGCCGTGTTATAACGTGTAACTGTTTAATTTACAATTAATTGTAAACCGGCATTTTGTTGGTGGTGAAATTGGTCCGGATTTCCTTTTTCACTACATTAACAATAGCCATGTTTAAAAACTATCTGAAAGTAGCGCTCCGGTCGCTGTTAAAAAATAAAACCTTCAGTATTATCAACATCGCAGGATTGGCGATGGGAACACTTTGCTGTTTGTATATTCTGCTGTACGTGCAGGAACAGTATAGTTATGACAAGCACCATGCAAACGCTTCGGATGTTTACCGTGTTACTACCTGGATGATGCTTACCGGTGATCAGCATAATGCCAGTACCTGCTCTCCACCTGTTGTACCAGCCATGAAAAAAGATTTTCCGGAGGTAGAACAATTCACCCGTGTGATACCTACCGGTATGATGGGTGCTAAACAACACCTGCTACGCTACCAGGACAGATCATTTTATGAAACAGATGCCCTGTTTGTAGACTCTACCTTTTTTGATATATTCAGTTACCATTTTGTAACAGGCAATGCTTCCAATGCATTGACCGAACCTTATTCTGTTGTGTTGCTGAAACCCGCAGCCGATAAACTGTTTGGAAAAGAAAACCCGGTAGGACAAACCATTTCCATAGACAATTCCTATGGCAAGCACGATTTTACAGTAACGGCTGTTGTGGATGAAAGCCTTGGTAAAAGTCACATCAGGGGGAATATGTTCATTACCATGAACAGCGGTGGCATTGGAGAGTATGTACGTCGTAATACTATCTGGGCAGGTAACAACTTTGTAAATGGGTATGTGAAACTGCAACCTGGTGCAGATGCTGCAGCCCTGACTAAAAAACTACCGGCCTTCCTGGATAAGTATGGCCATGAACAGATGAAGGCTGTAGGAATGGAAAAAAAGCTGAGTCTGCAGCCGGTTGCTGCCATTCATACTACTACTGATTACAAGGTGGAGATGAGTAAAACGGTAAGTCCTACTTTTCTCTTTATCCTGATTCTGATTGCTATTATGATCCAGGTAATTGCCTGTATCAACTTTATGAATCTTTCTACTGCACGCGCTTCTAAACGCGCGAAGGAGGTAGGTGTTCGTAAAGTAATTGGCGCCCGCTCCCTGGACCTGGTGAAACAATTTCTGGGCGAATCATTGCTGCTTTGTTTGCTGGGTGTGGCAATAGCGATACCCTTATTGCTGATGTTATTGCCCTGGCTCAATACCCTCACCAATGCCGATATACAAACTTCCTTTTTGCGGGATTATCATGTATGGTTATTGCTGGCTGCGCTGGTATTGGTAACTGGTTTTGTGGCCGGTAGTTATCCTGCTTTTTATCTGTCAGCCTTCAGGGTGATCAAAGTATTGAAAGGAAATTTTACCAATCATATATCTGCCGGTAGTATCCGTAAATCACTGGTGGTATTCCAGTTTGTACTTTCCATTATGCTGATAGCCGGGATTATTATTATTTACAGTCAACTAAATTATATCAAAAATAAAGACCTGGGTTTTGAAAAGGAGCAGCGGCTGGTATTCAGCTTTCATACCAACGGAGCACTGGAAAAAGTTCCTGCTTTTACACAAGACCTGCGTCAACTGGCCGAAGTGAAATATGTCAGCAGATCTAATAACTACCTGAGCCAGTTTGTAGGAATGGATCATGGTGTATATCCATCCGGTGGTAATATGACGACGGCCGTTGATGCACAGAATATCAGTACTGATGAATTTTTTGTAAAAGCCAATGGGATCCGGGTGATCAGTGGTCGTGATTTTCAATTGAACGACAGTAGCAGGGTATTGATCAACGAAACACTTTGCAAGCGACTTGGTTTTACACCGGAAACAGCTATTGGTAACAGGCTGTACACACAATATGGTCAGGATCCGGCTACCTATGTAGAAGTGGCGGGTGTGATGAAGGATTTTAATTACAATTCGCTGCACGGAGAGGTAAGACCATTTATGCTGGTATATGAGCCGCATCCTGCTGGTTTTTCCAATATTGTGGTAGCTACCAACAGCAAAAATTATAAAGTACTGTTGGATAAAATGGAAACTGCCTGGAAAAAGAACTTCCCGGAAATTCCTTTTGAATATGCATTCCTGGATGCGGAAGTGCAGAAACAATATGAAGCAGAAACAACCCTGGCAAATATTATTAACTCTTTTACCCTGATGGCGATCCTTATCTCCTGCCTGGGATTGTTTGGGTTGGCAGCGTTCAGTGCAGAGCAACGGAACAAAGAGATCGGGATCCGTAAGGTGCTGGGCGCAAGTGTGGGTGGCATTGTACAATTACTTTCCCGCGATTTCCTGAAGCTGGTTATCATTGCCATTCTGATTGCAACACCTATAGCCTGGTGGGCTATGCACAAATGGTTACAGGCATTTGCATACCGTGTTCCACTGAGTTGGTGGATGTTTGCTGCAGCCGGTGTTGCTGCCATCCTGATTGCATTGTTTACCGTGAGTTCGCAGGCTGTTAAAGCTGCGTTGACAAACCCGGTAAAAAGCTTACGTTCCGGAGAGTAGCATGCCGATTTGACAATTTGCTGATGTGCAGGCGATGAACTGCTAAAACACCAAAGATATTTTAGATAGAACAGGAGGATTGTACCGCAGGGTGCAATCCTTTTTTAATGGTGTAGCCTGCAAATGAAGCCTGAAGTATGAGGTCTGAAAAGATACAAAGGATACAATGCCCCAAATTGAAACGCTTTGTATGCTTTTGATTAACGGCATTCTCTGCGGTTGGAATTATGATAGCTCTTTCATTGCTTTTTTATAATCATACTGTATATCCTCATGTAGTGTGCTCAGTGCCTTGTTGATCTTGATGATCTGCTGATTGTACAGGTTGGTCAGTATAGTGCTTTTGTGCAGTGCAATGCCCGATTCTTTTAGCTGGGAGCAAAAATGGATCAGCAATTCAGCTTCTGCCTGTTTGCTGCCCATGTATTTAATGTGCTTATTGATAATGCGCAGAATTTTGCGCAGTGTTTTCTTGGCAAAGTATAATTGGGTGGTGTTCACTTCGATAAAGTTTTCCTCCGTTTGCTGCTTCACCATGTTGATATAGGCTTCCTGGTCGTGTGCTTCAAACAACAGGTAGGTCAGCAGTTCCTTGTTTTCTTTTTTAAACTTTGCCAGTCGCAGACAAAGTTCCACTACCTGTGCAGGTGGTATCTGTTGTAATTCGTCTTTTAGTTCGTGGACAGTCGCGGTTTTCATGCGATGTGAAAATACATCAAATTGCAAACACAAAACGCTTAATGCCTGACGCAAATACAATTGAGTATGCATGCGTTGGGCATTAAGTGTTCGGCGTGCTGCGTTTAACGCGCAATTGTCACCTGTTTACTCTGTACACCCTGTTGGGTGGTAAGCTTCAGGATATAAACACCGGATGAAAGATTGGCGGTATTCAGTCTTACCTGGTGATTGCCCGAAACAAGTGATCCCTGTTTTACTGTACTTACCAGCGCTCCCTGTATATTGTACAACGACAGGTTTACAGTGCCCGACCGTGGTAATGAAAACCGTACATCGGTGTAGGTAGTGAACGGATCAGGATAGGCTGATAATACAAATTTGTTTGCTGCTTCATCTGCAGTAACAGTATTACTGCTGACAGTAACAGTATTTGCCGGGTAAGATGAAGTGGTAGCAACCTTTGGCGCCGTGTAGGTCACTTTTACATATACCTTTTGTGAAGGATTGGCAGCATTGGTGTTCTTCACCTTTACTGTATACATACCGGTAGAAGAAGGCGTATAGGTTAATGTTTGATTGCCGGTGCCACTTACAGTTTGTACCGAAGTTCCGGAAGCATTGTACAGCGTTACGGTAAGATTGGGCGTGGTATTGGCCGGGTAAAGATTTACGGTAATCGTTTTACCACTCTCATCAAATACACTTCCCACTGTACGCAGACTGGTAGAACTGGCGGGTAATGCGCCGCCCTGTTGCAGAGAACTGGCATTGGAATCGCCCAGGTCATCAGCCATTTCCCATTCCTGCGTGGTACTGCGTTGTGAAGGACTGAAGCCACCACTAACACCTGTAGGTCCCCAGATGCAATAGCCACGACGTGTGTTGCTGCCATCGCAAGGTGGAACATAAATGGTGGCTTTGCCGGAAGCATCTGTCCAGATATCGCTGGCATTGGCACCGGAATAATCATGCAGTTGTACATTGGCGCCAAAATCTGTTTGAATGGTAGCACTTTGCCAGGTATTCCAGTTATCATTAATACCAATGATGGCATAACTATTTTCCGGGCCTGCTTTGTAACCACGTTCAATGATCAGCAGATCAGACGCCTGCCAGCGAACTTTATAACTACCTTTTTTAAAATTCAGCTTCTGATGACACCAGATAATGTTGGCAATAGCATCGCGCACCGGCAGATCGGTAGTACTGGTAGGCTGGTGTGTATAGCGTTTGCTGGTACCACCAATATCAAACAGGTCTTCAAAGAACACCTGTGGCGAACCGTCCACTGCAAAAGTAATAGCATAGGCAGCGGCCAGTCGTGCATCGAAAGGATCAATATGTCCGCCGCCCAGTTCATTGCCGCTGTCCCATCCTGTGTAATTGCCATTGGCATCCTTCAACGGACGGAAAGTATCGTGGTTGTTTACAAATGGCACAGTGCGGTAGCGATTGGTTTGTTGTGCGCCGGGAATGTTGGCGAGATTGTAACTGCCGCCTGCACTTACCATGTCTTTTACCGACTGCCGTAGGCTGAAGTCAAAGGTTCCTGTAAGGTCTTCACTGCCGCCGTTACTGGTTTTTACATTGCTGATCCAGGTGTCAAGATCGCTGGCGCTGCCTACATATTCACCAACGGCAAACATATTGGCGCCGCCATTGGCCCAACTGGCGTTGTACTTGGCATTGTACAGGAAATCCTGCACTGCCCAGTAGGGATAGTTTTTCACCGCATCAAAACGAAAACCATCACTACCGGTTTGTTTTTTGAACCATACCAACCAATCGCGCGCGCCGGTGCGCATATAATCGCTGGACTGTGCAGGATTGTAAGTAGCGTTGGAACTGGTGCCATAGGCTGTAGATTCATAACTGATATCAGGGCCAAAAAGAATCGCATCCCAGTCGTTGGTATTGTAATGATTGTTGTATTGATTGGGATAAAAGTTCTCCCAGTTCTTGGGCCAGCGGCCGCTGCGGGCAAGATAATTGGCGCGTGTTTCACTGCTGGCAGGAGTAATATAGCTTACGTAGCGGAAATTTTTGTAACCACTATTTGTGAGCAGCGAAGTGGCGTTGGAGTCCACACCGCCTGCGCCTGTGTTGGAACCTGCATCACTTACATGGTTCAATACAATGTCCTGTATGGCATCCATACCATTGGCGTGTAACACGGCTACCAGGCGCAGCAATTCATTTTTATTACCCAGTCTTGTTTTTACGCTGCCTTTCTGGTATTTGTCGCCCAGGTCGTAATGATCAAAAGGTCCGTACCCTACGCTGCCGGTGCTGGCGTTTTTAATACAGGGAGGAATCCATACGGCATCAATGCCCAGGTCGCGCAAACGGGGAGCAAGATCGGCCAGGTAGTTACTCCAGCCGTTCGAGTAATTATTGTTCCAGTAATCCCACCAGAACCCCTGTAATACAACCTTACCATTCCAGGGATTTTGAGCAGTAACAGCAAAGGATAAAAATAGCAGGAATGCGGTGGCATAAAGCCGCCACCGGCAGAGTAGAATTTTCATATAACAAGTGCGTTTAATGGTGAAAAATGGTACTGTGTAAAAATTACACATTCTTTGTAAAATGGCAAAAAAATTATATGCGTCGAAGTGATTAAGGAATCGTTACCAATGAATAAATAGCAGATTATGAAAGCTTTATAAAATTAAATACTCTCAGAGAAAAGAAAGAGACGGTAATTAGTGTTTAAACATTTTTATAGTAACTATGTTATAATAACCAACTACCTTACATCAAGTAGATCAAGTATATGGAACTAGGCATTTACACCTTTGCGGAATTAACCCCCGATCCCTTAACCGGTAAAATGATCAGTGCGCAGCAGCGTATGCAGGACCTGATGGAAGAAATTGAACTGGCCGATCAGACTGGTCTGGATGTTTTTGCCATTGGAGAACATCATCGGCCGGAGTACATTGTTTCTTCTCCGGCAGTAGTGTTGGCAGCGGCAGCAGCGCGTACTAAAAATATCAGGCTGTCGAGTGCTGTTACTGTATTGAGTTCTGATGATCCTGTGCGGGTGTTCCAGGATTTTGCAACGGTAGATTTGTTGTCCAACGGACGTGCAGAGATCATGGCGGGTCGCGGTTCGTTCATTGAATCATTTCCTTTGTTTGGTTACAACCTGGATGATTATGATGAACTGTTTGCTGAAAAACTGGAGCTGCTGGTGCGGTTGAATGAAAAAGAAAAGATCACCTGGAAAGGAAAGTTCCGTCCTGCTATCAACAACCTGGGTGTATATCCACGACCGGCGCAGGATAAATTACCTATATGGATTGCCATAGGCGGTACGCCTGCTTCTATTGTAAGGGCTGCCACGATGAACCTGCCGCTGGCACTTGCCATTATTGGTGGCGAGCCGCGTCGTTTTGCTTCATTGATACAACTCTATCGCAATACTGCAGCCAAAGCAGGACATGATGTAAATACATTGCAGGTGGGTATTAATTCGCATGTATTTATTGCAGATGACTCGCAGGAAGCTGCTGATATTTTTTATCCTACTTACGCGGCAACCATGAGTAAACTGGGCCGTGAACGTGGATGGCCTCCCATGAACCGCAACCAGTATGAGGCTATGCGTGCAGAACATGGCTCATTGCTGGTGGGAAATCCACAGGAAGTAATAGATAAAATATTGTATGAGTATGAACTGTTTGGCAATACGCGGTTCCTGGCGCAGATGAGTGTGGGCACTATTCCGCATAAACAAATGATGCGCAGCATTGAATTGTTTGGTACAGTGGTAGCGCCGGCAGTGAGAAAAGCCCTTGGGTAATAACCCCTCTGCGAAAACTCAGTATCCACCTGTTCTCTGCGGTTGGCATTGACTTAAAGCATTGCTGTGAAAACGGGTTTACTTTTTGACTATTTTAGATGTTCTGAAACACCGCATGAAACAAATTCTCTTACTCGCATTACTGGGTTGTTCTTTTACCGGGCATACACAAATGACCACCGGATTAACGGGTAAACCTGATACATCCTATTCCAACTACAGCGCTTATATCAAGGAATTAAAAAGACATCCGCAGATACGGTTGGTACCAGATTCACCCATTGTTGCTGTAAAAGAAAAAAGAGGCGTAGTGTACTGTACTACAGGTAACCGCCCTTTATTACTGGATGCTTTTTATCCCAAAGAAAAGACAAGGAAAAAAAGACCTGCTATACTGATCATACACGGTGGTGGCTGGCGTTCGGGCAACCGTACACAGCATTATCCGCTGGCGCAACGACTGGCCGCTCTGGGCTATGTATGTTTTACGCCGGAATACAGGTTGTCCACAGAAGCATTGTATCCTGCTGCTGTGCATGATCTCAAAGCAGCCTTACGCTGGGTTCGCGCCAATGCAAAGCAATACCAGGTAGACACTTCCCGCCTGGTGGTAATGGGTTTTTCTGCCGGCGGACAACTGGCTGCACTGCTGGGCACTACCGGCAACAATCCCGCTTTTGATGGTGATAGCTGCAATACAAAATACACTACCAATGTACGGGCAGTAGTAGACCTGGACGGTACCTTATCGTTTGTACATCCCGAATCGGGTGAAGGTGATGACACTAAAAATATCTCCGCTGCTACCTATTGGTTTGGCTACAATAAAAAAGAACAACCTGCATTGTGGAAAGATGCCTCACCGCTAACGCATGCAGGCAGTAACACGTCTCCTTTTTTATTTATCAACAGTGGTGTGGACCGCATGCACGCCGGTCGTGATGATTTCCGGAAAATACTGGACCAGTATGGCATTTATTCAGAAGTGCATACCTTTTCTGATGCACCACATAGTTTCCCTTTGCTGCAACCCTGGTTTGATCCGATGGTAATGTACATAGATAACTTTTTGAAAAAAGTAATGCAATAGACGGCACGCTTATTTTTACTGAATAAGCGTGTATAATGTATCTCCCAGCTTATGCATATCACCAGTGTCGGTATTAGTTAAAATGATAACTACTTTATTAAAAGCGCTATCCATAAGAAGCAGGGAATTGAATCCATTGATATTACCTGCGCGTTCTAATATTGGCGTACTGAATGTTTGGGTGTTATTGTAAAAACCAATGGTAGGATAACCCCTGCCGTATTTCAGGTAAACCTCCCGCTGCGGTTTTTTTACAAACTGTTCAATGGTTGCTGTTGATAGCAGCTTACCGGTTTTAAGTGCCTGTATAAATGTAAAAATATCTCCGGTGGTAGAATACACAGCACCTGCACCGGAATAGTTGGACAGGTATATAGGGCCATCGTTATACAACGTGTCATTTTTGTTGCCACCGCCAAATGTATAATTGTGATAGCCGTAGGCAAGATGGGGTATAATGGCGGACTCTTTATACAATCCTGTGCTATACATGTTGAGTGGTGTAAGAATATTGTCCTGCAGCAGTTGCTTAAAGGTTTTTTGCGTAACCACCTCCAGTATACGGGTCAGCAGTATGTAGTCTACATTGTTGTAATTGAAAGCAATACTTTTCAACGTGTCATTGGGTGCTGCAAATTTTTTAATGTATTCGGTTGTGTTGTAGCGGGACGAATAAGCCTGTAATGGTTCGTTTTTCAAACCGGAATAATGAGTCAGCAGATCTGCAATGGTAATATTGGCAAGGGTAGCCGGCAGATCCGGCAGATATTTGGTTACAGGATCGTTCAGCTTTATTACAGACCGCTCGACCTGTTGCAGAACCAGTACGGAGGTAAAGGTTTTGGTCATGGAAGCAATTGGAAAACGGGTGCTGTCTGTAACCGGAACGGCAAACTGGAAGTTGGCCTGTCCTTTATGAATTCGGGAAACGACCTTCCCTTCTGTTCCGATCAATACAGTGCCATTGAAGTGTCCTGCTTCGTATTCGGCATGCAGAAAAGCTTCAGCATCTTTTTGTGCAAACAATGAATTACTTGCAGCCAGTAAGGTAAAGAGGATAATATATTGCATGCCATATAGTCGCCGGTGGGATTATTTTGTTGCATCAGATCTGTAAAATCAATAGCTATGTTTTTTTGCCAGGAACAGTACTTACCCTACGTTTTTGTTGTGCGTTCCCTGCTGTTTGTGTGAAATATCTTTATTAATATTGCTGGTATTTTAGCCTGTCTGTTTACGTTATTTCCGTATTCCCGGTGATTCAAAATTGTAAAAACCCCGGCATTGGAAAATCAGGGAAATAAAATAATCAATATCGCTATTGTAGATGACCAGCTGTTGTTCAGACAGGGGCTTGCTTCATTGATTGCAGATGTTCCGGGTTTTCATCTTTTACTGGAAGCGGAAACAGGAAAAGGAATACTTGACCAATTAAAACACGCGTCGCAGTTGCCGGATATCCTGCTGATGGATATGAAACTGACAGATCTCAACGGTCCGGAACTGAATGCTATACTGCAAAAGGAATTTCCTGCTGTAAAAGTGATCGTGGTTTCTATATACGACCAGGAGCGACTGATTTACCGGATGATAGAGGCCGGTGCCTGCGGATATCTTGTAAAGAACTGCGATAAACAGGAGCTGGTAACGGCCATTAACAATACCATGCAGACAGGTTTCTATTTTAATTATAGCACCATGAAGGCGATGCGCAATGCCGCAGCCCACAAAAATCAGTCACTTCGCAATATCAATCACATCCCCATCGAATTAACAGAGAGAGAAGAAGAGGTGCTGAAACTGATCTGCCGGGAATTTACCAATGCAGAAGTGGCAGCACAGCTTTCCATCAGTATCCGCACAGCAGAAGGACACCGAAATAACCTGTTACTAAAAACAGGTTGTAAGAATACTGCCGGTCTGGTGGTATTTGCTATCCGCAATGGATTGTTTGAAGTGGATCTCTGATTTTTATCCCGCCTTACTATTTTTCATTTTAGGTTTTATTGTATCTATTGGTGACAGATACAGGTAGAAATACCTGGATCAAAAGCCGGTATTTCTGCTTAAACAAACGGCTCCGTGGTTTTCTTTCTTTGAACCGTCAACAGAAGCTTCTGAAGGCGGATGCCGAAAAGCCTTAAACGAGTAGGCAAAAACATTACAAAAATCAAAACCATGGACAATCAGAACCTTTTTTCACAAACTTACCAGCAGATCATTTCCGGTGCGCTGGGTGGCGGTAATCCCAGTTTCCAACTGTTTGCCAATCCTATAGACTTCAACTGGCCCACAGCGCCCACAGGTCAGGTAGCCGCACAGGCCTATGCATTGATGAGCTGTGCACCCAAGTATGAAGCTATAGGAACCTTCAACTTTGGTGATGCCAGTTTTTTTGATGACTATAAACAGGTGCTGACATTACTGACGTTCAAGGTAAGTCCTGCACAGCAAAAAAATCTGAGCGACCTGTACAGCGACGTTGTAGCCAGCCGTAACCAGGCCAGCCAGGTGCTGACAAATGCCAATGCCGATTACCAGACACAACTGAGCAATAATGGCCAGGCAGGCATGAGCGCAGCATATCCACCAGACGGAACATTTCAGACCTATTTCAACAGCACACACTGGAAACAGGATCTGGCCAATGCCAATGCAACAGCCCAGGCCAAATACCAGGCTTACAGTGACCTGGTGAATCAGCTTACCATTGATCCGAGCCTGAAGAATATCCTGGCATTGATAGCCACACCTACCGGCCCTGTTTCCGGATCCGCTCCTGCAGGATGGACCAAGGTAGCCAATGCAGACGGAAGCCTGCAGTTCTGTCCTTACTACGGTCTTACCACAGATGGTCAAACAATGCTGGCCAACCTGTCTGCCGGTACTTCCGGTGGTTTCAGTGTAACATTGGATGCGTCCAAAACAACACAGGACATGTCTAAGTCATTTGCCGGCTTTGCTACTTCGGTAGATGCGCTCTTCTGGTCGGCCAATGCATCCGGTTCATGGACCAAAACAAATATTTCAGAAACAGACAACAGTGTGCAGGCTACCATTACGGTAAAAAGCTCTGCTGCTTTACCTGTACAGATCGGTAGTTGGTACGATGGTGGCTTTATGGCCAAACTTGCCAGGAACACGGATGGCTCTGGTTTTTCATTCCTGCCTCCCTGGCAGGCAATGGGTTCCGGCGATAAAACGGTGTTTGGAGCCAATGGATTGCTGTCTTGCCGTGTGCGCAGCCTGGTAGCTGTTACCGGTTTAAGTGTCAGCATTACCATGAAATCATCTACCTACAGCAGTGTAGCTTCCTCCTGGCAGGCTTCTGCCGGATTGCGCATTGGCTGTTTCAGCTTCAGTGGCTATGCCGGTAACAGTAATTTCAAAGCTACTTCAACAGGCAATCTCACCACTGTTACTATCAATGATACTTCTACCGATCCGCAGATCATTGGTGCAGTGCTGGCGTTCCCCGGTTTGAATGATGCATAATTACAGTAAAGACATTACGGTGCTGCTATACAGACTGTAATGTCTTTTTTAATGGTAACTGTAAATGAACAGGCGTACTCCGAAAAGCCTTCAACAGAGTAGGAACTATATTAAAAAAACAACGATCATGTTTTATATACAGAAAGAAGAAGACATACCCGTTAACCTGAGCGTACAAACGGATAATGACCAGAGTTTTGCCTTAATACCAGAAACACCGCATGTGGTCACTTCCACCTTTGGCAGGGTGGTAGTGCATGCCCCTGCAAATTTTGCGCATGCTATACATGGTAATAATGTGGCAGCCATTGACGGAACCATTTACCTGGTAAGTGAGGAAATGAATGGAGATCTTACCATTTTGCCCGTGGGTCATCATTGATCCGGAATAGGGTTACTAACGAAAATGAAAAGGGCCTACATTTCAGCAGGGGTTTTAACGGGGGTTGAAATATGCAGGTGAAAGCCCTTTTTATTTTGTTGTGGTATATGCCATGTTGCATGGATCATGGTCAGCCGGCTTTCAATATTTTTCCAGCCCATTCCTTTAACAATAGCAGCGGCATTATGCGTAAAGCCGATACCATCGTCATGATAATATAGCTGTATCGTGCCATCAGAAATGCTGATGGTGATATGGATGCCGGATGCCTGTGCATGTTTAATGGTGTTGTTGATAAGCTCTGCCAGTACACGGTAAAGCGCCATTGCTGTGCTGCCTTCTATGCCGGTTTCGCAAACAGTAAGAGATAAACGGATGGTGCCTGACAGGTTGATATTGTCTGCCAGGTTGTGCATGGCATCATAAAAACCAAACCTGCCGCTGATATGTGGTGAGAGATTGTGTGCGATCTGTCTTGTTTTATAAATAGTGTCATCTATCATGTGTTTCATACTACTGGCGTATGCTGCTTCCGGTGTTTGCTGCTGCGCTGCTTGTTTCTCGATCAGCATACGCAATGAAGACAGCCGTGCCCCTACCTCATCGTGCAGATCACTGCCAATACGTTCTCTTTCTGCTTCCTGCGAGGTAATAACTGCGTGTAATAGCGCTTTCTGGTGTTCAAGCTGTGTAGCTGCCAGTTGTTTTTGTTTTTGCAGTAACCTGTTCTGGTTGCGTACCTGCAACAGGATAAAACAAATGATAATAAGTGCAACTCCTGCAGTGCTGATAATAATCAGCAAATAGAGATCATTGTTCATGGGGTGTATATTTTCGGAAACCGATGCTTATAAAAAGCAACATAAGAACAGAAAGGCCGGCGTGCACATTCCAGATGATGATGGAGGTAGTTCTGGATGCCAGGGAAACGATCATGTGAGAAAAGGTGAATAATATAAATGCACTTGAAAAATACAACAGCAATCCGCTGATGATCCAGTTCAGTGGTAAGCTGGCCCATGCGTGTCCTTCATCATCCTGCTGTTTCCACCAGTAAAGAAAACACAGCCCGATAATAAGTATAGATTGTAGTGATAGTGCATACGAGTTGAACTGATTAATGTGTTGCAGGAAAAGTGTGTTTAATAATGCCAGTAGTGGAAAGATCAGCATCAGCCATCGTATATATTTTGAAAATTGCTTTTTATAGAAAACCAATCTGAAAAAGTTTAGCAGCATCAGGGTTTCGGCAATGGTTGAGAAATGGTATAGAAATAAATTGGGAGAATGTAGCAGGGCCAGTGCAGATGAAATAATACACACAACCAGGTTTACCAACAGGTAGTAGAATATTGCCCTGCCGGTACAGGACAAAGCATTATACCGGAGCAGGGCAATGATAATGGGTAATAAAATGAAGGCAGGCGCAACCACGTTCATAAACAGGTATTCTGGTTTCATGCAATAACAATCTTTTAAGCAGTATTTATTCGTCGTCCTCCTCCTCACCGGATCTATACAGATCACTGTATATGTCGCATAAATTGGGGCAGGGCTGTGTGATGTCAAAAATAGAATAGTAGCCTGCATCACCGGGTATCTGCTGGTCAGCTTTATGCGGAACGGGCATTACAAGATCGAAAGAAGGCTGGTGTGGGTTGTATTTAAATTCACCAGGACTTCCGGCTTCCCGGGGGTTTACCTGGTATACCAGTACCAGGATAGCTGTTACTGGTGGCAATGGATCCGGAGGTGTTAGTGGCAGCATGTGAAGACTATAATAAGCACGCACCCCTACTATATAGATCGGTTTGGTAAGGCCGGTACCCTGATCCTGCGTTTCCCTGATCAGTTGCTGCAGGGCCAGCAGTTCCTTTATGTCTGTAAAGGGGATAAAAATACCTCGCGGCGTTGACGGAGAGCGTTTTTTGGGATTGATAAATATCCTCCAGTTTTTTGCGCGCATCCTGGCAGTATCAATTTTTAGTACATCTTTCTGCGGAGGAATGTTTAAAACAGGCTGCTGTGACATGTTATAAAATTTAGGATTAATAAAGCAATAATATCAATCAGGTTATAGACTGTTTCAGGGGATTTGCTATTCCATTATCATTACATTATTATAATGAATGTTGCTGTATCACTAATGGAAAACGGATCGGACGGATTGACGATGCAGCTGTAGCTGGCAAAACAATGCTGGCGATTGTACTGATACGCCGGTCTGCTGAATAATGCATATCGCTTCTGAATATATTTTCAGAATGCTGAACATACTTGCCGGTTGGGCATTAGCAATAGCGGAGCGTGCTTAAATCATACAATTCAAGAGGTACAAACGGGTAGGTTTCCTGGATCGGAATTGTTTGTAGTAATAATAATGAATTTTCAGCAGGCATTCAAATCTTTTAATGCCGGAATACAATGATTTCGATTGTGTCTGATTGATAGCCGGGATACAATACTATTTGATATTGCGCAAAAAAATCTGGTAGGTGATCATCCGGCGGACAGTTCTATCAATATTGATGCGGCCCTGAGAAGCGACGCCATTTCGGTTATCCTGTTGGCTAAAGCAAACCGTTCGGTTACCGGGAATAAAACGAAAGGTTTCAGAAAGCTGAAACCTTTCGTTTATATTAATTATCTGGCTTGTAATGCCTGGCCTTCAAACTTTATTCCAGTCCATCCGTGTTTCATAAACTGCCGGATATTCTGGTGATCGGTTCCTTCCGGGTTGTTTAATACCGATTGATAATGCTCCGCAAACAGGTACAGGGTGTCTTCCTGAGCCAGATTATTCAGTTGTGCAAAAGCAAACACCTTTGCGCTGCCCTGGTTTTGCGTAGCTCCATTATAGGCATCTCCGTTTTTAAAAGCAGTTGGCTGGTGTTGGTAATAACGTTCTATAAATTCAATCACATCTTTAAAGACGATGGAATTGCTTTTTAATTTTTCAATCAGTGTAATTAATTGTTCTTTCATCCGGGTTGTTATATGGTTGAAGATTTGCCAAAAATAAAGAAGAGTATATATATCATTTCAATTGCTGAAGACACCCTTGCCTCTTTTGCAGCCCTTAAAGGTTTTTTTCTTTCCAAACAAATGTTGTTTTAGGTGAAGCTACACATGATACGCGGGAGTTTACGCAACTGAAAATTTCCTTTTTGAAATTCCTGATCACTAACTGTGGCTACAGATCGGCCATTTTTGAAGTGCCATTTGGTGCTATGTTATTCCTGGATGATTCTGTTGCACGAGAAACAGGTGATGTACAGGCAATGTTTCGCAATGTTGGTTTTGGGGGTTTATATACAGGAGAGTTCAGTGATTTTGCTTATATATTGTACTTCGGACATCTGCAAGAAACGTAAATACATAATAATAGAGGCAGCTATTCAATAGTCTTTTCTTGTTTATATTTCAGGTATTCCGGATCAACGGGTCAGTTGATACTCAAGAATAAGAGCACCGTTATCGAACACACGTGAATGCTTCAATGAGAAATGCTTTAACTCGCGGTTGTCATCAAAAAGCTTCAGTCCGCCACCTACTGCAACGGGGCAAACCATCAGCCGTAGTTCGTCAACCAGGTCATGGTGCAGCAGGGCCCTGGCAAGGGTAGCGCTGCCATAGACCAGGATATCACCGCCATCGGTTTTCTTCAGCGCGACAACGTCTTTGGCCACATCGCGGAGAATATTACTATTGCTCCAGTCCGCTTTTTGCAGGCTTCGGGATACGATATATTTCGGCAACTGGTTCATGCGGTCGCCGAACCCGTTACCGGTCTGTGTAGGCCAGTATGCAGCAAATCCGTCGTATGTAATTCTTCCCAGCAACAAGGCATCTACTGCGGTCAATTCATCCATTTTGTATTTCCCGCCTTCCGGAGATCTGTATTTGGTTTGCCAGCCGCCATGAGGATGATTGGTTTCATTGCCGCCTGGGGCTTCAACAACACCATCGAGGGTGATGAATTCGGTAACAATAATTTTTCGCATGATCTTTTTGGTAAAGCTAGCGGATATGGTTTGATCAAACAGGGGGTGAATATGACATTTTAAGGGATGAATACGTCGGGTTAGTACTGATTGTAATATATATAGGCTATTATTTAGCAGTTCTTTTTCGATCTCCGATTGGACAATGATTGAATCAGCAGGATCAGTCAATAGCCAGTAAAGTGGAACAGTTTTCTGCTATGGAAGCACCGTTCATCTACCAGAAAATTTGCGTAGATTTATTTTACAACCAACGCCAATGAAAAAAATCATCACTTTTCTCCTGATCGCTATACTTCCTTTATTCATCAATGCCCAGATAGAAAACCCGGTGAAGTGGGCTTTTTCTTCCAGGAAAATAAATGCTACTACTTATGAATTGTATATGACGGCTACTATTGAAGCCGGATGGCATTTATTCGGCCAGGAACCCGGGAAGGGGCCAAGTCCGGCAGTCATCAAGCTGAACAAGAATCCACAGGTGACGCTAAGCGGAAAGATCAGGGAAACAGGAAAGCTGCGGCAGGGTTTTGAAAAAAATTTCAATGTAGAATTGAAGTATTACGAAAACCAGGTTGTCTTTATTCAAAAAATCATCATCGGAGAAAAAACTGTAACAAAGGTTTCAGGTTCAGTTACGTTCATGGTTTGCGATGATCATCAATGCCTGCCACCCAAGAGTATGGGTTTTTCTGTGCAGGTTGGAAGTAAGTAAAAACTCTGGTCATTAAAAAATACTGAACGCTTCTTCTTCATTTTCGTTGGTAAGTTTCTAATAATGATTTTGCGCTCGGAACATTTTCATTTAGGTTTTCAGGGCAACGAATTATTGCATATTGAAACTGGCAACCATTTGGCTTTGGGATATATGGAGTTTCCACCATTGATTGGACTGCTGGCATTTACAAATAATTATTCCTCCGATAACGAAAGCAAATCTTTATTCAAGCGCCCTCTCTCAATTTCTATGTTCGCCAATGCTTCGTCTATTTCTTTTAAATCGCTTGTTGTGATTGCTACTTCTATTGATTTCAGATTATCATCTATATATTCCATTTATCCATTCCCGGAATAGGAACAATGAACGGCTTTTGAGTCAAAAGCCAAACCGATGCAATCTGTACAGGCGTTGCGTTTTTGTCTTTCGCAATTTTTGTAAGCAATGCTATCAAAGGCATATTTGCTTTTATGGCTGCGGGTGTAAATCGTGGAAATACCGCACGCAAGTCGGTAGCGCTATCGAATTTTGTATCAGCGGTAATTTTACTTGTTAAAAATCCTGTCCCTATGGGTCCCCAGGGCACAAAACCAATTCCCAGTTCTTCGCAGGCAGATAACACCGATACTTCGGGTTCTCTTGCCCAAAGCGAGTATTGGTTTTGTACGGCAGTAACGGGAAGTACCGCGTGCGCCTTGCGAATAGTTTTCGCTCCTGCCTCGGACAGCCCGAAATGTTTTACCTTACCCTCTTGTATCAGCTCTTTTACTGTTCCGGCTACATCTTCGATAGGTACATGGGGGTCAACCCTGTGCTGGTAAAAGGTCATCTCAAAAGAAAGAGACGACCTCGTCTTTTTAAAAAAATATATCTACCCAGGGAGGGTTATTTCGCTTTTTCGAACGATGATGTAATCCTGCCTACTTGTGAGCCTACTTTGACTTCCTGGTAAAGCCTAAGGGAGCCTCCTGCTGTATGTAACTGAATTTCGTAAGGTGTTTCAATATTATCCTTATCAATCAGTACAAGCTTTTTGCCATTGTTCAGAAGCTGCCACTTACCGGTTTTATTTACTACTCTGTCTAAATAGGAAGTAATGGTGCCATCGGCACGTATATCCCAATAATCTCCTTCCCCGAAATTATCGGTCTGCGAGACTGTTAGCCGGTCTCCATCATAAACCCTGGTGTCCACAGTAATAATATTCCATCTGCCGGTCAGGGTGGCATTGGTGGTGTATCCACCGCTATCCTCTTTATCTTTTTTACAAGATGAAAGTGAGCTTGCGAACAAGCATAGAAGTAATAACGTATTTTTCATGCGTATTAATTTTTTAATTGACTACTTGACTTTTAATTCGATCTTACCAGCCTCTTCACCAGTAATTTCATATTTGGTACCCAGCTTCTTTGATATTTCTTCCAATAGCTCACCGGTTGAGCATGTGTGGTTTACCGAATAGCTTCCGATCCCGCCAGCAAAGGATTTTTGCATGGATACATAACCTTTTGCACCTGAAACGATGGTGGCAAAGGCGCTGTAAGTTGCAAAACTGGCGTTGGTAAGTGTAATCTCAGTCGTCTTTTCTCCGTTGGTATTACCATTGCCTGCAAAAGCACCGTCTGAAGTAATATTCAAAGAGTCTCTGATGCGGGACATGAATTGAACAGCCTCCACGACACCATCTTCCATGACTGCAGCAACCGCAGGATCAGCATTACCAGTACTGACCAGCCCCAGGACTGATACGGATTTGCTTGCCCTTGATTCGACGCGAAAGACATGTGAAACGATGATGTCCCTGGTTTCAGGATTGATCATTTTAAGGTTGAAGCCCATTTTGATGTATTTCTTTTTAGAGCCGACGCCTGCAACGGTCACGCCTTTTTCTTTCTCACTGTATTCAATCACCTCTCCTGTCACTACGATTTGTGCACCCAATTGCTTACCAGCCTTTGGCGTTTTGTTACTGCTGTATCCGTTGGTACCTGCATTTATCTCGCCGGTAAGATCACTGTTGTTATTAAGACTTTCCAAAACACGGTAACAGTTTACTTCATGCAGTGCGTTCGTCAGCATGGTAGTAAGGTTATCGCCCAGGATTGGCGGGATCACATCTGCCCGGGGAGCATTTCCGCCATTAAAAATGGTGCCCAATGCTTTCAGCCGGTTGTTGGCACTTGCATTTTGCTGGGTTTGGGTGCCAGGCTGCACGGTAGTTACCGTGAAGCGGGTAACACTCACACGGGCTCTTTTCTCCAGTGGTAAAGCGGCACATTTTTGCTTTACTTCTTCTATCTTGATCTTTTCATCTGTCTGCGCAAGTACGCTATATGTAAACAATAGTAATCCGCTCAAAAGACCTATAGGTAGCAGGCGTCTTTTCATATATTTAAAGTTTGGAGTGAAGACAAGTCCGGTTTCATGATGATGCCACCAAAGTAGGACGCAAGGGCACCCTGCCGAAATGCGTTTTGATTTCGGTATACCTGTTTTGAATTTGGTATCAATGACCTTTGCGGAACCTACGCAGGCTGTTTTCCACATCCTGTTTGCGGCTGCGGGAGACCGGGACTTTGGTGCCATTGGCCAGCAGGAAATGATCTTTGCCATATTTGCCCATACACTCCAGGTTGAGCAGGAATTCGCGGTGCGTGCGGATAATGGAAGTGCCAGCTAAAATGGTTTCCCAGGTCTTTATACTTTTGGATTCTATATAGTGGGTACTGCCATTCACTGGCTGTAACAGGTGAAAGTGGGTGTATACGTTGTCAGACTCGCAGTAGAGAATGTTAGAGACGGCTACCTGCGTTTTGCCTTTAGTGTCATTTAGCCAGATGTATCCGGGCTTGCCGGAGCTGAGGTTTTCGTTGAGTGAATTGAGTTGTCTGGGGCCTTGTTTTTTATCGAGCCGGGCGAGTGCGTCGGTCAGTTCCTGTTCGAGAATGGGTTTGGGGAGGAAGTCGAGGGCGCAGGCGCGAATAGCCTGAATGGCATTGTCGGCACTGTTGTGCTGCGTAGTAAAGATGACGGAGAAGTCCGGATCTGGGAATCTTTTCAGCAGGTCGAATCCATTACCGCCGTGTTCGAGGTCGATATCGAGAAATAAGAGGGCAGGTTTGTGCGTATGAATGGCCAGGAAGGCATCTTCTACCGTAGTGTAAACGCCTGCTATTTTGATGCTGGTGTCCAGTTTCTCTATCAGTCCCTGCAAAGTACGGGCATGCCTGAGATCGTCTTCTACAATGATGGAGGTGGTTGTCATCTGGTGTTTATTCTACAGGGATATAAGGTAAAGTATATGTCACCATGGTACCTGCGGGTTGGTTGTTGTGGTCCAGGATATCTTTGATCTCATAGGATACGGCTTTTTTGTTTCGACTGGTAGCGTGCAGCAATCGTTTTGCCAGCCCGCTACCAATAGGTTGTCTGCCCTTTTCCGTGGAGATGGCAGTAGAAGTTCTGCCCGCACCATTGTCAGTAACCTGGCAATGAATAAGATTCTCCTGGCGCTGGATGTGGATGCCAATATATCCACCCGCTTTTTTGGTGAGCCCGTGTTTGAGGCTGTTTTCAGCCAGTACTTGCAGGACCATGGGTGGTACCAATGTATTGTTGGCGTCGATAACATCTGCTATGTCGATGGAATAATCAAAGTTGTTATTGAATCGCAGTTTCTCCAGTTCCAGGTAGGAGGTAAGGACTTCTACGTCTTCACTCAGCGGAATGAGCTTTTGGGCAGCATTTTCCAATACTTTCCGGATGAGGCGACTGAACAGGATGAGGTACTTACTGGCCTGTTGCTGATCGTTCTGTGTAATGAAGGCATTGATGGAGTCCATGGTATTGCCGATGAAATGATCGCTCATCTGTGCATTCAATGCCTCCTGCTTCAAGGCGCTCAATTCCAGTTTGAACCGGCTCTTCTCTTTCCTGCGGTAGAGAAAAAAGATAACGGTAAGGGAAATGAGTACCACCAACCCAATGATGATCCAGGATTTGAGCCGGGCCCGGGCCAGCGATTCGTTCTTTTCTATTTCGTATTGACTTTTGAGTTCAGCAAATTGTTTTATTTTTTCAATATTGATGGTAGAGTCTCGTGTAGCTACATAGTTCTGATAGTTGATCAAGGCCGTCTTATAATCGCCTGTAGAATCCTGCGCTTCCGCCAACAGGCGTAAGGTTTCATGAAGTGGTTCATTGATCTGTGTTCTCTTATACCAGGTGGCAGCCTTGTTAAGGTAAACTGCAGCTCTTTCCTGCAGTATATTCAGTGGGACCTTTCGCAGGGAATCCGGCCAGTTGGTCTTGTCCGGGTCTTTGGACATTTCCAGGTAGAGCTTTCCCATGCGGGTATAGCTGAGGGCAATATTTGCACTGTCCTGCATTTTGGTGGCCATGATCATGGCCTGGTGGACGAGTTCCAGGGATTTCCTGTAGGCGTGCTGCGCCGAATAGATGCTGCTGAGGTTATTGTATGTTGATGCCTTGGAATCAATAAAACCTTTTTCGCCAGGAGTTTTAAGGGCATTGGCAAAATGCTTTTGGGCATTGACGGTATCATTGAGCAAGAGGTAGATGGTGGCAATATTCCCTTCAACAACTGCTCTCTCAGTGAAGGAATTGTGATTGCCCATTATTATATCCAGGGATTTTTGCAGGTATGAGAGTGCTTTCCGGTAATCGTGATTGGATTTAAGGCAAGAAGCTATGTCATTGTAATTGGCCAGTAAGAGTTCCTTTTGTTGCAATTGTTCTGCGACCTTCAGCGATTCATTCAGGTACTTATAGGCCAAGGGGTAATCGGTCCTCTTTTCATAGGCGAGCCCCAGGTGGTTCAAGGCCACTCCCGCCATGTAGAGATTGTTGACCGCGCGGAACTGGTCTGCGGCCAGTTTCAAATAGGGTTCTGCTTTTTGAAACTCATTCCGAAGGTAGTAATAGAATCCTATGGAGTGATTGCAGTCTGCTTCTGCTTTTTTATTAGGGATGTGCGCGATGATCCCAAGCGCTTCGTTTGCATAAAACATCAGGGAATCGCCTTCCTTGCCAGTGAACCTGAAGGTCCTGCCGATATTGATGATGAGTTGTGCATTGTTTGCCATGAACGGCAGGCATTTTTGCCAGTGTTTCCTGGCATTCAGCGAATCTTTGATGTGGAAATACATGTCTCCTAAAAAGGCATGGTTATCAGCAATATCTTTCTTGTCTTCCGGCTTTCGCAGGGCGAGTGCCTTGAGGGCGTACCGGATAGACTGCTGGTAATCCTGGTTTTGCCGGTAAAGGTTGCCATAGCAGGCAAACATAGCTATGTACAGCATTGTATCGCCAGGAATGGTAGTTATATCTTTATAAGGGCTGAGGTGCTTGCTGGACAATGAAAGTTCGTTCTTCCATGCATAATTGATGCCAAGCAGTATGTGTGCGGCAGCTATCGACTGCTGTAGTCCGGCATCTTCTGCCTCGTTGAGCAGTTCTTTTGCATACCGGATGCTTTTATCAAGGCTGTCTGCATAAAAGTAGTAGCTGGCTATATTGGTGAGGGCCGTTGTTTTTTCGGAAGGGGTGATAGCTTTTTCGAGGAGAGCCTGCAGGGTGCGGATGTCTTTTTTCTCCTGTCGGGAGAAAGCGCCTGCAAAGGCTACGAGGAAAACCATGGTCAGGCCCAGTCTTTTCATGGTGGGAAGGGCTTGTTTTTTCGAAATATAAAGATTTTCCGGTAAAGGCTGCGTATTTCAGGTGTCTTCGTTTGTTCGTCGTATACATAATTGCCTTGTACGTAAGCTTACTGTTGGCTGACTACATAAATAAGAAGAAGCTTTCTCCTATGTTTGTAAAAGACGGGGAGATGCCTCTTTTCTTTACCGATTAGCATATTTGAAATCACAGAATAGGCTTGCTTATAAGCGTCGTGAATATCTGTGGTTTGTGCATTCAGGTTGACAAGCCCTTTTAAAAGGGTTATACCATATAACAAGATTTTTTTCAAGGGGTGTATTTTGAAAAAATGAAATATCAATTGAAAGGCGTATATCCCATTAAAAGAATAATTCACTCTTCTCGTTAATATAGGCATCCCTATTGTAAAACTTAAAGAGGTTTGTTCCACAAAAGGAACAGGCAGATCAGAAAGAATAACTGAAGAAAAGCCCCCCTTGCATAGGAATGGTGTTTATCCTCAGTGTGCTAAAATAATAATCTGATATGTCGAACAACTGGAAAGATCGCTGATCGATCAGGTTCCTGAAAAACGCCCTGACTTCATACTTTTTACCAACAGGCTTATAGGAGAACGTTGCATCTATGAAATTATAATTATTCTTAAAATTGTCTGCATCGGGAATGATGCAATCCCATGTTGCAGTGGCGGTAAAAGTTTTCCGGACATTCAGGATTAATCTGAACTGGTTCTGAAGTTGGGTGATACTGGTCTTTGAATGGTTGTTGCTGTTCTTTGCAATGTTTGTATTGGTCACAATACTGTTATGAAAATTGATACCTCTCTTGAATAATGTTTTATACAGCAAGTTCACCCCACCGGCGTAAGATGTGTTTTGACGCATGCTATCTGCATTCACAAAATTATTATATCGGAATCTCGACAGATTGACCGCCATTTTTATCGTGGAGAGAATGGCGGGGATGTATTTTGAACTGGATACAAAAAGGTCGGCATTGTTGAATTGGATATTATAATATTGATAACTTGAAACAATGACAGATTGTGAGATCAGGTAATAAGGAAGATATCCTCCTTTCCTTTCCTGATAGGATATACCGGTGTTTACATCAAATTGGTTATACAGATCATTGTAGGCATACATCAGGCTGGCCTGTTTGGACTTATCCAGGTTAAGGCTTGGAATATTGGCCGCAATGCTGCGAATGCCTTGCAGCACGTTATTTTCAAAAATATAGCCTTCGAGGTTCGGCTTTTGCATGGCCGCCACTGAAAGGGTCAGCCTGGAGTAATAAGAAAGACGTACGGAGGTTGATATTGCCGGCTCTAAAAATAAGGTGGTCTTACTTTGGTTATACGGTTTTATGCGGTTTCGGAGATCCTGTATAAGATAGTTGACAAGGACGGAGGCATTAATGTTCCAGCTATTTCTTTTAAAGGATATGCTGTTTTTTTGTTGAAGGAGTTTTTTCTGGTAATCGGCGTTGTTCGGAAAGTCTGAAGTGTTGATCCCTGCTGAATCGCTGTTTAAAATGGAATTAAAATTGATCTCAGAGAGCGATGCCTTCAACCCGATAAGGTAATTGCCAAAACGGTAATTGCCTAATAGGTTGCCAGCTACATCTACTGTATTTTTTCGTTGATTGATGTTCTGAAGATTGGCGGACAAGTCCGGCTTATAATATACAGCCGGAGAGATGAAAAATTGCTGGTCAGGTTTATGAAAAGCGTGCGTAGCAAGCAATTGAAAAGCAGTTTTGCGAGCAATTCTGCGCGAGTAGGTCAGTTCGTTTTTCACGAACAGGCTTTTCGATTGAAGGTTGCTTTCAAAGAAGGGATTGTAATTGGTATAATCCCCTCTGTTGGAATGAATTTCTTCCAGGCGAAGACTTCCTGTATATTCAAAAAGGGCCTTAGGACTGATATTGTTTCGGATATACAAATCGAAGCGGCCACTGGCCGGTTTTTTTTGCAGCGGGGTCGAATCTATATTGATAACTGTATCAGGGACCACATAGTATTTACTGAAGGCATGTTGCTGGTTCTTCATGTTGTCCTTTATACCGGTAACGTTGAGTCTCATGCTTGTTTTCCTGCCAAGTTTGAATAAGCCATTGTAATTGCCAAAGAACTGGTTATTAAAACTGGCCCTGCCTTCGTCCACCAGGGTAGAAAAATTCATGTCGTCAATGAAGCGTTTATTGAACAGGGATAATTCATCTGCCTGTTCCACATTCATATTGCTGCCAAAATAATCAACCGGGGAGCGATTGATGCCCACATTATTATAGGACAAAGTGGAGAAAAACTTATGCGCCGCGTTGATTCCAATGGCATTCAGGTTATAGTCCTGGTACAATTTGCCGGTACTGAACAGCCCGGAACCTATATCCACTACTCCGTTGATCTTCGTCTTTGCTTTGGTCAGTTGCAGGTTCAAGGCAACTTTTTCATCCTTTTCAATACTCTTCAATACATAGTTGTCTGAAAAATTCTCGATGGCCTGCACGCCTTCGATCATGTCAGCACTGATATTCTTGGTACCCAACGAATAATTCCTGCCAAACAGATCATCTCCTTCGATCAACATCTTTTCTATGGCTTTCCCCTTGAATTTTACTTCACCCGTCTTTTCATTGACCTGTATGCCCGGCAGTTTCTTCAGAATGTCTTCCAGCTTTCGTTCCGTACCGTCCTTAAACTCGTTGATGTTGTAAGTGGTGGTATCGTTCTTTATTACAATAGGCCGTGGCCTGGCCTTCACTTCAACCGGCCCTAATACCTTGTAGTCTACTTTTGTCAGGTAAAAATTGAACTGATAATGTTTGGAGGTGTCGGCCTGTGCAAGTGTACGGTTTTCCGGCTGGTAACCGTTTGCCGATACCTCGATGCGGAAAGTACTGTACTTATGGCGAAGGATGATATGAAATTTACCTTTTTGGATCAGGGCGGTTTCAGAAAGCGTGGCATTATCCCCGTCCAGGCTGTATATTTTAAGATAAGCTACCGGAATGGGTATGTTACTGCCCCCTTCCATCACTCGTCCGGCTATGGACTGCCCTACGCTTTTTAGATGAATAAAAAATATGAATAGTATGCAAGCCTGGGCATATTTCATTATTGGTTCAATACGAATATAGAAAATGGTTATTTTAATAACTCCATAGAGGTGTCTTTAATATTAATATCTACATCTGCCTCTTTTTCTTCTGATTTGACCTTTTGTTGATGATCCGCCAGTTTTTTCAGGTAAAGCTTTTTATAGTCTATCCAACTGACAAAATCTACCTTTGAATAAGGACGATCAATTTCGACTTTATCAGGCAGACCTGCAAATTTTATGGCCTCATACATAAAAGTCTGATCATCCGTTCCGATCTCCAGGATAAGGCCCGGAAGTCCCATGAATTTCCACGGTCCCGAATGAAATGGGATGCTTTCTGCATAATAGGCTATATACTTTCTTCCTCTGAAATAGCAGGTTGCGGCCTTGCAATCGTACCCTAAAATGTTTTTTCGTTCGGTAAGAAAATCCCATACCAGCATAGTGGGAAGGGAATCTTCCTTTACATAAAAGTCTTTTCCGAAAATAGGTGCATAATATATCCCTTCATTTTCTTCTTTGGAGTAAAAGAAACCTTTGTTCTTTTTAGCATCTTTCTTAACTATCTGTACCTTGTCATACACGTTTTGAGTCGAATCGTAGTCAAAGAAAATAGAGCGAAGGCCGTCGTCCAGTAGTATTTTATAAAAGGTGACTGTCTCTCCCTGAAACCTGGATTTAAAGGTGTAAGTGGCTTTAATAGAATTGAACTGGGCATTCAGGTACAGACTGGAAGATAAAATAAACGTTGTCAGTAGTACAATGAATTTCATGAGAACCAAGATTTAAGTGTTCATATCTGTACGATAGAAATGTAGTGGCATTTTTTGAAGGCACTTTTTTTGTGGGGAAATTTTTTCAACTACTTTCTTTTGAAAGCACAATTTAAGGTCACATTTGAGGTCACATTAATAAAGAAGGGTTACAGTGAAAACTGTAACCCTTTCATTTTCAAGCTCCCCCTGCTGGACTTGAACCAGCGACCCTCTGATTAACAGTCAGATGCTCTAACCAACTGAGCTAAGGAGGAATATGTTTTTAAGAATTTCTGACTTTTGTATCCCGAAATTGGGTTAAATCCCTGACACTCAGAGCGCTAAAGTCTTCATTTCTTCCCCTAAGGGGTTGCAAAAATACGCATTTTTGGTTTCCAACAAAATGTAAATCAAAAAATGTAGTGATTATTTTTATTTTACCAGGTACACCCCGAATGCTCGGGTTTCTTTGGAACGGGTAGCATGGTTCAGCAATCCAATCGTTAGCTGGCTTACGTGAAAATGTTCAAATGTTTGGATTGGCTGCGCACCGGCAGGTATCGTTACATCCGGACCAGCATACAGTATAAATGGCCGGGGAGGTAGGTTTTCCGTTTCCTGCAGGCTATTGGTGGTCCATAAAGATGTTTGCAGGTAAAATTCCAGTGCGTAGGAATAATCATTCCGCATCTGTACCACTGGTATACCTGGATATTGACGGTTAATCATTATGGCTGCTTCGCTGCCAGACTGGTAACGTAACAACGCCGGGTAAAACACAAGGTTCAGGTAGATGTTCAGCCAAACGGCAACCCATACCGTCAGTATGACCGGTATCAATAGATTGTTTTTGGCCCATGTCCGCAAGGGCAGTACAAGCCATAACGCTATTGCTGCCAATGCAACTGTTATTGCTACCCATAGGTTGCCCGGTTGAAAAAATACATACAGCACCACTGCCAGTATTGGTAATAGTATCACAACGATCAGCTGGGTATTGCGTATAAAACGGCTATGCTTACTATCAACAGCCTGTAACAAATACTGTGCGGTGAGTATAGCCAGGAAGGGAAAAAGAATATTGCTGTAGTGCGGTAACTGGAAACGGGAAAGTGAAAAGACCAGTAAACAGGGTATTGCCCCTCCCAATGTCAGCCATTCTGTTTGCTGCGGAAGTCTCCAGCCTGTTTTTATTTTCAAGATGAGGGCTGCATACATCACTACGGACCATGGTAAAAATGCCCATAATAAAGTATGCAGAAAGAAAAAGGGATCACCACTGCCCTTGATAGGACCGGTATTAAAGAAACGTCCGAACTGACTGTCCCAGAAAAAAAATCGAATGCCTGACACACCGGGTTGTCCAAAATTTATTTTTTCCGGGTGTGCATCAAACTGGTAGTACAGGCAATACAATTCCGGTGTAATGAATAACAGTATCAACAAAGCGGCAGCCAGCCACCGTATATGAAAAAGATTTTTCCAGTCTTTTTTGATCAGCAATTCCAGTCCTATGGCACCACATACCGGTATCAATGCAAACATACCCTTGGTCATTACAGCACAGGCAGCAAAAAGAGCACCTGCCACCAGGTGTAAATACTGGTTGTTCTTGTATGCTTTGTATAAATGATACACTGCCGCAATGATCAATCCCGTCAGGTAGGGCTCTGCACGCACATCGTTATTGGAAATAATAATATGCTCTGCCGTGAGCAATACAATCACAGACCAGTATGCTGTACGTTTGTTATACAACTGTGCTGCCAATGCATAGGTGTAACCGGCACCCATAAACAGAAATAGAATAGCCGGTAACTTATAAGCCCAGGTAGTAGCGCCAAAAAGCTTGAATGAAAAGGCAGTTATCCAGAAAGGGAAATGGGGTTTGTCCAGCCAGTCGTGCCCTTCTGCAAACAACGATACATAGTCGTTTTTGATGACCATTGTTTTGGCAATGGAAGCATACAATGCGCCGTCGGGCCCCAGTATGGTAACAAAAAGCCCACTGCAATTGGCCAGCACAGCCAATAGTATCAGTATAGCAAGACATTTTTTCTCTACAGGATCAATAGCAGGGTTCATGAAGGGTAAGGTATAATATTTCCACTATTGCATGTGGGGAAGTTGTTTAGTGATCCCTGGCCGTGGTGTTTTAGGCGCAAACTGCCATATTTCAAAAATGCGTGCGAAAAGCGTACCGGTGGTATAACCCAGTAATGCACCCACCAGGATATCAAAAGGATAGTGTTTGCCCACATATACCTGTGCGTAACAGATAGCAATTGCCCATGCCCAGAGCCAGTACCATTTTTGTCCTTTGATCAGCCTGATGCTCCAGAACCAGAATGCTGCTATTCCGAAATGATTGGCAGCATGTGATGAAGGCATACCATACTGACCTCCACACCCTACAATATTTCGCAGGTAAGGTTGCAGATCTGGATTCCAGCAGGGACGCAGCCGCCCTATCAACGGTTTTAATAAGCTGGCGCTCACATAATCGGTAATAGCAAATACAATGACCGTGAACAAGATGAACTGCCATGCATGTTTTTTGCCAAACCGGATGATCCAGTACAGCATAAACAGGTACAATGGTATCCATGTAATGGCATTGCGAAGCAATAACATTACGCCGTCCAGCGAAGGATCTGTCATTTTACTGTGAATAAACAGAAAGAGTTGCTTGTCAAACTCTTCCAGCATTTCCCAGGGTGTCATAATGGTTGATTTAGGTGTAATAATCACAACAAAAATCAACGCAGAAGGGCCATAATGGTGTTACGAAAACATCATGTTACTATTAACAGCTTATTAAGCTATACAGATAATTTTTTTGCCTGTATAATAGGCTGGTTCTTATACACTGTTTGAAGTTTTGTAAATAAATGTGGATTAGAAATGGAAAAAACCGGTGTCGGCAAGCCCCACATAAATGCCTTCATCGCGCATTTCAACGGGGTACGTTTTGAGATAATAGCCTTCGCCGCTGGTATTGCGGCCGTTTTGCAAACTGAACTTATAGCGGTGTAAAGGACAGGTAATATTTCCAGCAGCATCTACATAACCATCAGACATCAGCCCGCTGGCATGCGGACATTTATAGGCGAAAGCAAACCATTGCTCCCGGTATTGGGCCAGGCAGATCTTTTTGCCGCTTACTGTTACAACAGCAATATTATTTTCATTCAGCAACAACTCGCCAGCTGATAAAGCCACGCGATGCCAGTTATATTTTTTCTGATCAGCCAGGGGAAACTAAGGTTTAATAGAAGTAATCAGTTTTGTATGGATAGCGTATCCTGTACAGATCACGCACTTTGTCAAGGATCACTTTCCGTAATTCATCAATGTTTCTTCTTTCAGCGGCAGAAATGAATACGCAATTGCCTTGTAGTTCGTTTTCCCAGCGTTCTTTTAATTCATTCAATATCTCTGCACGCACTTCCTCTTCCAGCCAGGGATCAAAAGTGTTTTTTTCGTACAGGTCCATTTTATTGAAAATAGTGATCACTGGTTTGTCAAAAGCATTCAGTTCCTGCAGTGTTTTATTTACAACACCGATCTGGTCTTCATATTGCGGGTGAGAAGTGTCTACTACATGTAACAGGATATCAGCTTCGCGCACTTCATCCAGGGTGCTTTTAAAACTTTCCACCAGGTGGTGCGGCAGTTTGCGGATAAATCCTACCGTATCGCTTAACAGGAAGGGTGTGTTCTCGTAAACAAGTTTACGCGTAGTAGTTTCCAGGGTGGCAAACAGTTTGTTTTCTGCAAACACATCGCTTTTACTCAGCAAGTTCATCAGCGTGGATTTGCCTACGTTGGTATACCCTACCAATGCCACACGAATAAATTCACCACGATCTTTCCGCTGGATGAATGCCTGTTTGTCAATTTCAGAAAGACGGCGGCGCAATAAAGAGATTTTATCTTTTACAATACGACGGTCCGTTTCAATTTCCGTTTCACCCGGACCTCTGGTGCCAATACCACCACCCAAACGTTCCAGGTGTTTCCACATCCCTTTCAGACGTGGCAGCATGTATTGATATTGTGCCAGCTCTACCTGTGTTTTAGCCTGAGCTGTTTTGGCGCGGCGGGCAAAAATGTCAAGAATAAGGTCTGAGCGATCGATGGTTTTTGCATCAATGGCCTTTTCAATATTCGAGATCTGCGAACCGCTCAGTTCATCGTCGAAAATAACAATGTCAATATTTTTGCTGCTTACATATTCCCTGATCTCTTCCAGCTTACCTTTTCCTACAAAAGTTTTGCTGTCAGGATGCGGCAATTTCTGCATAAAGCGTTTTACCGCGGTTGCCCCGGCAGTTTCTGCCAAAAAGGCCAGTTCTTCCAGGTATTCTTTTACCTGTTCTTCCGTTTGGGTTTTGTGTACCAACCCCACCAGCACAGCTCTCTCTTCTTTACGTGTACCAATTTTCTTCTCTATCAAGTATCAAACAGTTTTTGTAGTGCAAAAGTAATCAGGGTGTGGCAAACGCGGTATTTTTTCTGCTGGCAATATGGAAGGAATGATATCCTTTCTAAGGATGTCATCCCTGTTAACCCAAGAAAAAAGGCCACCGTTGCCGGTAGCCTTGCTTATATGCTGAATAAGTTGAATTACAATCCGCTGATGCTGATACCGATCTGGAAAGGGTTGATAGTAGGTCCAGAACCGTCTTTCAGCAGGCTGGTAAGCTGGTAAGCACCATAGATACCAAATACGCCGTAGCTGATACGGGCGGTTGCACTCAGGCGTGTGCCGTTGAAAAATTTCTTTGATTTTTCTTTCTGCGTATAAGAAGCAATGGTGGAACCGCTGCTGCTCAACAGGGTTTTGCCTTTGGTAGAAGCGCTGGTCAGCAGACCGAATTTACCACCCAGGGCAAATTTCCATGATTTATTGGGTGTTTCGGGGCTGGAAGAAAAACGCAATTCCACAGGAGCCTCCAGGTAAGTGGTCATCAGCTTGAACTTTTTGAAGTGTTCAGCATTGGAAACATCCTGGAATTTGAGGGTATTGTTGGAAAGACCAGCAATATCTATATAAGTATCTTTAAAATATACATTGTCAGTAGCCAGACCAGCACCAATACCTACGCTGTAGCGGGGATCGGTTTTAAAAGGGAAGTCCAGCATGAAGTAGAAATTGAAACTGCGGGGAAGCCCTTTTGTTTTGATGGAATTGTCGCTCGAAGCCCAGGCGTTATAGCCTATCTGGATCATAAAGTGATCGTTGGGGCGGTTTGATAAAGAAACTTTACTCCAGTCTTTTTTCTTTTTTTTCCCGAGAGCAGTTGAGTCCTGGGCAATCAGTGATGAAACACTGCATACAACCAGACTTAGCAGAAACAATTTTTTCATATTGTTGAGATAATGATTGTCAAATGTATTTTACAGGGGGTTAATGAAAGGTTAAGGTTAATCAGTTACAACGCAATATATAATATCTGGTACAACCACCTGCTTTTAATAAAAAAGGCTGTCCCGGTATTTTGAGACAGCCTCTTGGTGGACCCTGCTGGGATCGAACCAGCGACCCTCTGATTATGAGTCAGATGCTCTAACCGTCTGAGCTAAGGGTCCGCACCTCCGTTACCAGAGGTTAAATGCCTATAAAAAAAACAGTAGCGACCTACTGGTTATGATCAGTATTTAAGTAACCGGTTCAACATCCGGTTGCGGTAAAAATTGACAAATTCACGAAAAAAAAGAACTTTTTAACCTCTTTGCAGGTTATCAATACACTCTGGGTGATGAATAACCGTTTCTGTCCGCAAAATAAGGACTATTTCCTAAGCGGCAGCAAAGGTAAATAAAATCATGTTGTGTATAGAAATTAATTTCGTAAGCATCTTAAATAATAGATTTGGTGTCTTATACTCAACAAGGGACTTATATATTATCTTTATTTGTAGCTTGCACCTACGATTGCTAAGACGATGCAGATAACTGATCTCAATAATATTCAATCCCGTATTGCACTGCACAGTGACCAGCAGGCGTACAAGTTATTGTATCAGCATTTCTATTCATCTTTATATCAGTTTGCACTTTCTTATCTTAAATCAGGCCCTCAGGCTGAAGAAGCCGTTTCGGATGTGTTCATTAAATTATGGAACAAACGTGCCGGCCTGATACGTATCCAGAACCTGAAACTTTATCTTTTTGTCAGCACTAAAAATGTAGCGCTGAATTACCTGCGTAAACAAAAAAGGCCGTTACTACAATTGGAACAGTACCGTGTTCAGTTCCAGAGCGTGTATTTTGATCCTGAACAAATGATGGTAACTGCTGAAATGATCCGCCATGTACAGGAAGCCATTCAGCAATTGCCGCCCCGTTGCCAGCTTATTTTCAAACTGGTAAAGGAAGATGGTCTGAAATACCGTGAAGTAGCAGAACTATTGAACCTTTCTGTAAAGACTGTGGAAAATCAAATGACTACTGCCCTGCGCAAAATTGCACATGCAGTTCAGTTTGATATCCGTACTACCTTGCCTACGGTTAAATAATTTTAAATTTTTTTTATTCCTGCCTGGGGGTATCTGCACCAAATATGTGTCCTTATGGATATAATTTGCACAAAGTGCCATGAGCAGAGAAAGGATTTGGCTACTTGCCAGCAAAAAACTGGCTAATGAAAGTACGCCTGAAGAATTACTGGAGCTGGAACAACTGCTGAGGTTGGACCCCGATCTGCATTATCCGTTACAACATATTACGGATATATGGCAATTGTCTGCACGTTTACCGGCAGATGCTGAAGACGTTTTTTACAGGCATATAGAGCGTATGAAGGGTGCGGGGACAGACTGGCGGCAGGAGGAGCAAAGGGTGGCGGGGGGTGAAGAAGATGCCGCCATTGCGCCACGTAAAAGATCTTTACGCCGATGGATAGTGGCAGCCTGTACTGTAACTGGCATTGCATTATCCGCAGGCATAATTTTTTATAATAAAGCCGGAGAAAACAAGCTATCTGTTTTACAACATCCTTATATAGCAAATGCTGTGGCAGATGCTACCCATAATGAAGTAATTACCCATATTGGTTCAAGAACCAAAGTGGTGTTGCCCGATGGCTCGAAAGTGTGGTTAAACGCCGGCAGCAGACTATTATATAATAAGGACTTTGGTCAGGGCGCACGCGATGCGCAATTAACCGGCGAGGCTTATTTTGATGTGGTACGGAACCCGGAACAGCCCTTCACCATTCATACGCGCGACATGGACATCAGGGTACTGGGTACCGCATTCAACGTGCGTTCCTATCCTGATGAACAACGATCTGAAACCAGCCTTATTCACGGCCGGGTAGAAGTAGCCATACATAGCAGACCCAACGAGAAGATCATATTAAAACCCAACGAAAAACTGGTAGTAGCAGATGATACAGTGTTTGCGCCGAAAAAGCATACTGTGGAACAGGCTGCGTCACCAATGGTGTCCATCAGCCATCTTACTTATGAAAAGAAGGACAGTACTGTAGTGGAAACCGCATGGGTATATAATAAATTATTATTTAACGATGAGTCTTTTGATGCAGTGGCCAGGAAAATGGAGCGGTGGTATGGAGTGAGTATTGAATTCAAAGATAAAAATGTAGAGAAACTGCGGTTCTCAGGCGTTTTTGAATCTGAACCGCTGGCTGTGGCGCTGGAAGCGTTGCATATTTCAGATAATAAAAATTTTCATTATACCATAAACGGAAAACATATAGTAATAACCAAATAACAGAGCAATCCCCTCATCTAAAAAATCACTTGCCATATGCCATTTGCCAACAGTACATAGATGAAGGCCGTAAATACAAAGCGGGAAATGCTGCAACATTCCCCGCCGAGTTAAATACAGGCTGAAATCAATAACTCCTGTTCTATGTAACAGGAGAATCCCCCATTATTTAACGTTCCAACTGACAAAGTATGAAAAAAAACGGAAACCTGCCGGATTCCGGCAATTCCCCTCTTTTACAACAGTTAACCCGGGTTATGAAACTTACGTTTTCAATTATTTTACTGGGTTGTCTCCATGTTTCTGCCGGAGTATTTTCACAGTCCAGGATTAGTGTAAACTTCCAGTCGCTGCAATTGAAGAAGGCGCTGGCTGCCATTGAGAAGAAAAGTGATTTCCATTTTTTGTACAAAGAAAACCTGGTTGCGGAATCTCCCCGTATTACACTGAACATGGCTGATGCCCCGGTTACAGAAATCCTGAGCCGTATATTGGCCAATACCGGTCTTTCTTATCAGGTAATGTCGAACAACCTGATAGTATTGAAAACCGATGATAAGGTGCTGGAAGATATTCGTATCACCGGTAAGGTAACATCTGCCACTGGTGAACCTATTGCCGGCGCCTCAGTAAATGTGAAAGGAACTACATTGGGCGTTGCTACTGATGCACAGGGTAATTTTGCCATTACAGTTCCTGATAGCGCTGTGCTGATAATTTCTTCAGTAGGTTTTCAAACACAGGAAGTATCTGTAAGCGGCCGTACCACTATTAATGTAACACTGGCAGCTGCAGAATCATCACTGGAGCAGGTGGTGGTGGTAGGTTATGGTACACAACGCAGAAAGGACCTTACCGGATCTATAACAACTGTAAAAGGTTCTGATATTGCCAAAGTACCCGTACAAACTCCTACACAGGCTATCCAGGGTAAAGTGGCTGGTGTGCAGGTGATCAGTTCCGGTGAGCCTAATGTGCTGCCTACTGTAAGATTGAGAGGTACCGGTTCTACACTGGGTGGTGCAAATCCGCTGTATGTGGTGGATGGTGTACTTACAGATGATATCAGGAATATCAACAATGCTGATATCGTAAGCATGGACGTGCTGAAAGACGCTTCTGCTACAGCCATCTACGGTATGCGCGCTGCTAACGGTGTATTGATCATCACAACCAAAAAAGGCCGCGTAGGTAAAAATGTATTTAGCTATGATGGTAGTGTTGGTGTAAAAGAAGCTACTAAGCTTGTAGATATGGCTGGCGAAAATCAGTATGCCGGATATCTTAATGAAGCAAATCTGTATTATGGAAGTGGTACTGTACTGATTCCTGCTTCTAATCTGAAAGGATATAATACAGACTGGTACGATGCTATTTTACGCAGAGCACTTTATCAGAATCATAACCTGTCTTTAGCCGGCGGTAGTGAAAAGATCACTTATTTTCTGAGTGCCGGTTATTTATCTGAAGAAGGTATTCAGAAAGGTAATAAGTACAACAGGTTTACCCTCAGATCGAACAATGAATATACGCTAAGCCGTAAATTAAAATTTACATCATTGATCTCTTACACAAGAGGCGATGCTGTAGGTGCTAATTTTGACGCGTTCAGCAATGCATACAGAGCTGCTCCTTATGTACCATCTAAAGTGGGTAACCAGTATGGTAATACCTCTTTGGCAGGTAACGTAGCCAATCCGTTATTGAGCATTGATAAGAGCTATAACAATGCACTGGATAACAGGATACAAGGCAATTTTGCATTGGAATATAAACCTATCGATGGACTTACTTTAAGATCATCAATGGGAATTGACCTGGACTATCTGAAAGGAACAGGTTATGCCTATAAATATCTTACAGATACCACTACCTTCCTGGTAGCTGGTGGTAACCAGTCACAACCCAACAGTGTATTGACGCTTACTAAAAATGATGCAAGCCGCTGGATATGGGATAATACAGCTACCTATACAAAAACCTTTGGCAAACACAACTTCACTGTTTTGGGTGGTATTACTTCTGAGCAATACAAATTCAACAGTGCGGTAGGTACGGCAAGGGATGTTCCAACAAACAGAGATCAATGGTATCTGAATTCAGGTACCAACGGTACACAGACCATTGTTAATACAGGTGATAAATACACCCGTAATTCTTACCTGGCTCGTTTGAACTATGGATTTGATAACCGTTATTTATTAACTGCTTCTTTCAGGGCGGATGGAACGTCCAAATTCGGGTCCAACAATCGCTGGGGATACTTCCCGTCAATAGGTGTGGGTTGGAATATCTCGAATGAAGCATTTATGAGCAACCAGCAGGTGTTTAATATTTTGAAATTAAGAGGTAGCTATGGCCGTGTAGGTAATGATAATATTGCATCTTCTCTGTATTATTCCATTGCCAAACAGAATATTCCATACTATTTCAATGGAACTGTATCACAGGGTATTGCTTTTGATGATTTTACTGATCCTAATATTAAATGGGAAATTACAGACGAATCAGACATCGGCCTGGACTTCAGCACACTGAATAACAGACTGTCCGGTACAATTGACTTCTACTATAAGAAGACAAATAATGCGCTGATCTATATAAGAGTCCCGGGCTTTTTAGGTGATCCTGACAACCAATACCTTACCAATGCAACGACCATTTCAAATAAAGGGGTTGAGTTATCACTTACCTGGAGTGATAAAGTAGGAAAAGACTGGACCTACTCTATTAGTGGAAATATTGCGCACAATAAAAACAACATCGAAAAACTGAACGGTGGACAACCCCTGATCGGTGATAACATAGGAAACTATCCTATTACCAGAACTGACAATGGTCATCCCATCGGTAGTTATTATTTAAGACAGGCTATTGGTATTTTTCAGACTGAAGATCAGATCAAAGCATCTGCACAACCTGATGCAAAACCCGGAGATCTGATCTACAGAGACAATACGCCGGATGGTAAAATTGATGATAATGACAGGGTTTTTGTTGGTTCTTACCAGCCAAAAGTTACTTATGGCTTCAGTGGTGATGTTACCTACAAAAACTTTGATATGGGTTTTACCATGTATGGAACCGCAGGCAGCAAAATATACAATGGCAAAAAAGCTGCAAGAGGAACCAATCAGACCACAGATAATATCGAAGCTTATACGGCAATAAATCGCTGGACACCCAACAATCCTAATAAAGGTGTTCCGCGCGCCACATTACAGGCTTTACCAGCTTCAACCTACTTCCTTGAAAGCGGAGATTTTCTGCGGTTAAATAATCTGTCCATCGGATATACTTTACCAAAATCCTTTGGTGGAGGTAAAATTACCAGGCTCAGGGTATATGTAACAGCACAGAACCTGTTTACAATTACTCCATACACCGGCTTTACGCCAGAGGTACAGGCTGCTGCAGGGGATAAATCAAATCTGAACCAGGGGCTCGATCTGAATTCTTACCCTTCAACAAGAACGTTTGCATTCGGTGTTAATCTTGGTTTTTAAATGATTAAATGAAAGAAAATGAAACACACATTTTATAAAACAATATTTGGATTGTTGATTGTTTCTTCGCTGATCACATCCTGTAAAAAATCTTTTTTAGATGTGCCGCCGCAGGGTCAGCTTACTAAAGAGCAGGCGCTGATTGACCCGGATGCAGCATCCAAGCTGGTGATCAGTGTTTATAATACATTGTATCTGCAGGGAACAGTAGGACTTAAGCTTGTAATACTGGGCGATGTTGCTTCCGACGATTCTGACAAAGGATCTGTACCAAGCGATAACGGGTTCAGTGGAATATTTATTGATGCGTTTACGTACGATGCCAATACCCCGATCTTTAATGACGTATGGGTTGATAATTATAAAGGGATTGCGCGTGCCAATAATGCGCTCAGTATATTGGATAATGCCACTTTTGATGATGTAACAAGAAGGAGATTAATTGGCGAGACCAGGTTTATAAGGGCGCTGTACTATTTTAATTTGGTAAGGATATTTGGTGGTGTTCCCAAAGTAACGCGCGTACCCCTCACTACTGAAGTAAATTCAGATGAGTTTCAGACCAGGGCTAAAGTAGACACCATTTACAAGGTGATCACTGATGATCTTACCTATGCAGTAAACAATCTGCCAATGAAGGGTGACGCTACTGCCACAGTAGGAAGAGCAACCAAAGGAGCAGCTCAGGCATTATTGTCCAAAGTATACCTGTATCAGCAAAACTGGCAGGGTGCGTATGATATGTCTATGGCAGTAATGACTTCCGGTAAATACGACCTTGCTTCAGATTACGCCAGCATGTTCCGTGAAGTAGGTACTAATAATATTGAATCAATTTTTGAAGTACAGACCGGACCGGATAAAAACGGAACAACCTGCGATGCTATCAGTCCTAACTACAGCAACTTCCAGGGACCAAGAGGATCATTCCCCACAAACACTGTAGATGGTAAAATATATAATGGTGACCTTGGTTTTGGTTTGAATACGCCTACAGCAGATCTTGCTGCGGCATATGAAGCCGGTGATGTAAGAAAAGCTGGGACTATCATTTTTACTAGCCCTACCACTACTACTACACTTTGGGATGGTTTTGTAATTCCCAAACAACCGGATGTTGTAAACGAACGTTACAACTATAAAGGCTATCATAGTCCGTTTAAAGAAACCAACAGCTGTAATGGGATCAACGATAAGGATAATAAGCCTAAAAATATCCGCTTGATAAGATTTGCAGAAGTACTGCTTATTAATGCAGAAGCTGCTACACATGTAGGCGGAGACGCGCTTACACCGTTAAAACGCGTAAGAACCCGTGCAGGTTTAACTACCACTACGGCTACCGTGAATGATATCTGGAAAGAAAGAAGGGTAGAGCTGGCAATGGAAGCAGACAGGTTCTTTGACCTGGTTCGTACAGGCAGAGCTGCAACCGTTATGCAGGCACAGGGCAAACCCTTTGTTGCTGGTAAACATGAATTGTATCCTATCCCACAGGCTCAGCGTGATCTCAGTAATAACAGATTGTCACAAAACCCCAATTATTAATCACATTTAACTAAGTAATATGCGTAATATATATGTAAAAGTATTGGGAGCATTGCTTACCGGAAGTGTGATGACACTTTCCTGTACCAAGGTAAACAGAAGTGATGACTTCCCTAAGGGAGACCCCCCACCGGTTCCCGGAGGTTATACAAACTCCAGCCAGGTAGCTGCGTCAAGTTTATTGGCATACTGGAGCTTTGATAATAACAACAATGAATCAAAATCAAATGTCGCAGGAACTGCAGTAAATGCATCTTCTGTTACAGGTGTCAAAGGCAATGCATTGCGTTTGAATAGCGGCTATGTATTATATCCTACTATTCCGGCACTGAGCACAACCAACGGTTTGGCAAGTTGCACTGTCAGTATGTGGGTAAATGTAGCCAATAATGGCTCACAGGCCTCCCTGTTCTTCTGTCTTACACAGCCGCCTGCAGCACAAACAGACTGGCTGGCAATTTTAAACGTAGGTGCTGAAACCGGTCGCCCAACTACACAAACGAATATCGCTTTCCATAGCTGGGTAGGAAGCTATCCCGGCGGTGTAAGAAAAGGCGGCGATAATATCAATGATTATGGCACGGCAGGTACCGACTTTCAGACTACACCGGTTGCCAATCAATGGGCGCAATACATTATGCGCTATGATGGAGCAGGACAGTTTATTGATCTGTTTATAAACAACATCAGGGTGTCGAACAATAACTTCCGCTTCAGGAACGGACTTGGACCTATTATCAGCCCCACCCCAACACAGGTGCTGCTAGGCGGATTTCCCAATGCTGCAACCGGCTTTAACCTGTCTCCAACACAATCATGGCAGGCCATGTTAACTGGTTCTATTGACGAATTGAGAGTGTATGGAAAGGCACTTACTGATGGCGAAATAAGCGCATTGTTCCAGTTAGAAAAGCAGGGAAGATAAGAGTAACAGTATATTTTTTATAATGCAGTTATCTGCATGAATCATTATTAAAAAAGGTTGCCCCTGGTATGTTACTATTCCAAGTGCAACCTTTTTTACATAAAAAAGCGTACCTATTTATGATTTGCAAAGCTGATAACAGGTATCTGGTAGTACAACTATTGTTGTTGATGGTTTTTGTTGGTTGTAAGAAGAACAATGGCGGCGGTTCTCAGCCGCCGGTAAGTGACCCCTTCAAAGTATTATCCTTCACTGTTAATGGCAACGCGGCTGCTACACAAAATGGAATTAGCAGGACGCCTGCCATAAAATTATCTTTCAATGCACCGGTTAATCGCTCCGGCGTATCAGCTGGCGTTACGCTGACTCAATCTTCAACTGGCACAGCCACTGGCTTACAGGCTACATATCAGAATGGCGATAGTGTGCTGTTATTGCAACCGGCAAGTGCATTGACTCCACTGGCAAAATATACGCTGGAGGTTAAAAATATATTAACCTCCCAGCAAGGCGCTGCATTGACAAATGGCAGCAGTATTAATCTTCTTACAGTAATAGACTCATCAGATAAGTTTCCCACTATTACAGATGATGCGCTGCTGAATAAGGTACAACAACAGACTTTTAAATATTTCTGGGATTTTGGCCACCCTGTTTCGGGAATGGCGCGTGAAAGAAACTCCAGCGGAGATATTGTAACTACCGGTGGAACAGGATTTGGAGTAATGGCTATTGTAACTGCTGTCAGCAGGGGATTTATTACAAGAACCGATGGCGCTGCACGCGTATCAAAAATTGTCAACTTCTTGTCAAACCAATGCTCTACTTATCACGGAGCTTTTGCGCACTGGATAAACGGAAGCACCGGCGCTACTATTCCCTTTAGTACAAACGATAATGGCGGAGACCTGGTTGAAACCGCATTGCTGATGGAAGGATTACTTACTGCCAGGCAGTATTTCTCTACAGCAGATGCTACAGAAACTGATATCAGGAATAAGGTGAATACGCTGTACAATAACATTGAATGGAACTGGTACCGCCAGAACGATCAGAATGTTTTATACTGGCATTGGAGTACCGATAAAGGATGGATCATTAATCAACAAATATCCGGATGGAATGAAGCACTGATCGTTTATGTGCTGGCTGCCTCTGCACCCAATAGCGCCAATCGTATACCTCCCGTTGTATATACCAATGGGTGGGCACGCAACGGAGCCATGAAAAATAACAATATTTACTTTGGTTATACCCTGCCGCTGGGACCGGACCTGGGTGGACCGCTCTTTCTGGAACATTATTCATTCTTGGGGATCAACCCAAACGGGTTAACAGATACCTATGCAGATTATAAAACGCAGGTAACCAACCACACCAAAATTAATTATGAATACTGCATAGGTAATCCCAGGCAATGGTTTGGTTACAGCAACACATGTTGGGGACTTACTGCAAGTGACATTCCAAATAACGGATACAATGCAAATGCTCCCGGCAATAGTGATCTGGGCGTAATATCCCCTACTGCAGCCATTTCATCTATGCCTTATACGCCTGTTGAATCAATGAATGCGTTAAAATTCTTTTACTACAAATTGGGGGATAAGCTTTGGGGAGATTATGGATTTTATGATGCATTCAAATTATCAGATCCATGGTTTGCCAGTTCAACATTGGCTATTGATCAGGGACCGCAGATTGTAATGATCGAAAATTACCGAACTGGTTTATTGTGGAATCTGTTTATGAGTTGCCCGGAAGTAAAAACCGGGATGAAAAGCCTTGGCTTCCAGAGTCCCAATCTGTAAGGTTACGGCTACGTTGTTAAATGTCTGGTTCTTAGATGCGATATGTTACAAACATTTTAAAACTAAAAATTGTAATCGTATGAAAAAGACAGCCTTCATCCTTGCTATTGTTTTTCTTACAGCCGCCGCTTTCTGCTTGCCAGGTAATAAACCGGCTGCTGTAAAACCTGCCACACTGCTGGATGCCTACTGTGCTACCAGTAATCCTTCCGGCGATTATATCTATGTTCGCCTGTGGAATGCATCACGCAATTATAATTTTACTGTACCGCCTCATGCTGCTTCCGGTTATGTAATGGGACAGATTGAGAGTGATTGTTATAATGTTACACTTACCTCGTCCGGAGGGCCGCATACCATGCAGTTCTATTGGTACAATGCTGGTTATGTAACTACAGGTACATATAGTGGCGGCGATCTTTGTCCCACATGTACATCCTGTCCCTCGTTAAGGATCTATTAGTAAGCTATTTCAGTGCATGATAAGAACCAGGCATTTTTTACCCCTGCATTCTTACCCTGAAGATTTTTAAACCATTTGAACGAAAAGAAATGAAAAATTCCGGTATCTGTTTTTTAATGGTATTGAGTATGGGCCTTTTGTCGCAACAGAGTTATGCGCAGAAAAAAACTGCCACAAAAAGCAATAGTGCAGCAAAGAAGAACTTAACAGATAAACAATTACTGGACCTGGTACAGAAACAAACCTTCCAGTATTTCTGGGACGGCGCAGAACCCAACAGTGGTCTTGCCCGTGAAAGGATCCATGTAGATGGTAACTATCCGGAAAATGATCAGAGTGTAGTAACAACCGGGGGTGGTGGTTTTGGTGTGATGGCAATACTGGCTGGTATTCATCGTGGGTATATTACCCGCACCCTGGGAAGAGAACGTTTTGAACGTATTGTCACTTTCCTGGAGAAAGCGGATCGTTTTCATGGTGCATGGCCACACTGGCTGCATGGTGAAACCGGTAAAGTAAAACCTTTTGGCAGAAAAGATAATGGTGGCGACCTGGTTGAATCATCTTTTCTGATCCAGGGTTTGCTGTGTGTACGCCAGTATTTTAAAGATGGCAATACTGCAGAGAAAGCACTGGCTGGCAGAATTGATAAACTGTGGCGGGAAATAGACTGGAGCTGGTACCGCAATGGTGGTAAAAATGTATTGTACTGGCACTGGAGCCCTGAATATGCATGGGAAATGAACTTCCCGGTAGAAGGATACAATGAGTGCCTGATCATGTACATCCTTGCTGCATCATCACCTACGCACACCATTCCTGCTGAAGTGTATCATGAAGGATGGGCCCGTAATGGAGCCATCAAAGGGGGCAGCACAGAATACGGGTATACATTACAACTAAATCACAACGGAGCAAAACAATATGGAGGCCCTTTGTTCTGGGCTCATTACTCCTATCTTGGTTTAGATCCACGTGGACTGAAAGACAGGTATGCTGATTACTGGAAAGAGAACACCAGTCATACCATGATCAATTATTCCTGGTGTGCACAGAATCCTGATAAATACAAAGGCTATGGCCCTGATAGCTGGGGACTTACTGCCAGCTATTCAGTAAAAGGCTATGCGGCACATGCTCCCGGCGATAAAAAAGACCTGGGTGTTATTTCTCCAACCGCAGCATTGTCATCCATGCCCTATGCACCCAAACAATCTATGCAGGCAATGCGCCATTGGTATAAAGACATGAAAGATAAATTGTGGGGGCCTTATGGATTTTATGATGCCTTCAGCGAAACAGATAACTGGTATCCCGAAAGATATCTGGCTATTGACCAGGGGCCGGTGGTAGTAATGATGGAAAACTACCGTAGTGGTTTATTGTGGAAGCTGTTCATGAGTTGCCCTGAAGTACAGGCGGGATTAAAGAAGCTGGGCTTTCAGAGTCCGCATATTAAATAGCATACAGAAGCTTAAACATGAAAAAATGTATCCTGGTATCTGTTATCATGTTGTGTGCTGCTGTAGTAGTGGCACAAAAACAAACTACGTATTGTAATCCTGTTAATATAGATTACGGTTATTGCCCTATTCCCAATTTTACGGAATGGGGTAAACATCGAGCAACAGCCGACCCGGTGATTGTACAATACAAAGGCGATTACTATTTATTCTCCACCAACCAATGGGGCTACTGGTGGAGCAGTGATCTGAGTCACTGGAATTTTGTATCACGTTCATTTCTGAAGCCTTACCATAAAGTGTATGATGATCTGTGTGCACCTGCAGTAGTGGTAATGGGTGATACTATGCTGGTATTGGGTTCTACGCAGCGAAAAAACTTTCCGTTGTGGATGAGCACTGACCCCAAAGGCAACCAATGGAAAGAAGCAGTGGATACATTCCAGATTGCTGCATGGGATCCCGACCTGTTCCTGGATGATGATGGAAAACTATACCTGTATTGGGGAAGCAGCAATGTATACCCGCTTTACGGACAGGAAATTGATCGCAAAACATTTCAGCCTATTGGTGAGCAACATGATCTGTTCCGGTTAAAAGATTACCGGTATGGATGGCAGCGTTTTGGGGAATATCTTGACAATACCTTCCTTGATCCGTTCATGGAAGGTGCGTGGATGACGAAACATAACGGAAAATATTATCTGCAGTATGGTGCTCCGGGCACTGAGTTCAGTGGATATGCCGATGGTGTTGAAGTAAGCGACAAACCGCTGGAAGGGTTTACACCGCAGCCGCACAATCCTATGTCGTGGAAGCCGGGTGGTTTTGCAAGAGGTGCAGGACATGGCGCTACTTTCCAGGACAACTGGCAGAGCTGGTGGCATGTTTCCACCATGGTGATCTCTGTAAAAAATAACTTTGAAAGACGTATTGGTATCTGGCCCGCTGGTTTTGATAAAGACGGAGTGATGTTTACCAATACTACTTTTGGTGATTACCCGCATTACCTGCCCAATGGCGTGACCGATCCGTTAAAAAGCCGTTTCACGGGGTGGATGTTACTGAACTACAACAAACCGGTTACAGTTTCCTCCACGTTGGGTGGCTATTTGCCCAACTATGCCGTTGATGAAAATATCAAAACCTACTGGAGCGCAGCTACCGGTAATAAAGGCGAATGGATACAAACCGATCTGGGAGGCATCAGCACCGTAAATGCCGTGCAGATCAATTATGCTGATCAGGATGCAGAGTTCCTGGGTAAACAGCAGGGCATTTATCATCAGTATAAGTTGTATTATTCCGCAGATGGTAAAAAATGGCAGCTACTGACAGATAAAAGCAACAACCAAACTGATGTACCGCATGAATATGTAGAACTGCCTGCCCCGGTGCTGGCAAGATATATCCGGCTGGAAAATATTCACGTGCCAACCGGTAAATTTGCCATCAGCGGTCTGCGGGTTTTTGGTAAAGGAAATGGAATGGTACCGGATGCAGTAAAATCATTTTCTGTGCTGCGTACTGAAAAAGATAAGCGGAGTGCATGGTTAAAATGGTCGCCGGTAGATAATGCGTATGCATACAATATCTATGTAGGTATTGCACCTGATAAGCTTTATCACTGTATTATGGTACATGGCGCTAATGATTATTATTTCAAAGGCATGGATAGCCAGCTATCTTACTATTTTTCAATAGAAGCAATTAATGAAAATGGAGTTTCAGCAAGAACGGCCGTTATTAAATCTGAATAAAACCCTTGTACAGAAATGATGAAGAAACCATTAGTCATTGTTATTGCATTACTGTTCATTGCATTTGCTCCTGTTTATGTACATGCGCAGCAGCAACCATTCTGGAATGAGATACAGGCTTTTAAAAAACAGGACAGTATGAAATTTCCGCCCAAAAACGCTATCCTGTTTGTAGGCAGTTCATCTTTCCATTATTGGACAGATGTACAGGATTATTTTCCCGGTTACACCATCATCAATCGTGGTTTTGGCGGTTCATCATTACCGCATGTCATTGCCTATGCCAACGATATTGTTTTTCCATATCATCCCAAACAGGTGGTGATCTATTGCGGTGAGAATGACCTCAACGACAATGATTCTGTAACTGGTGAAGTGGTGCTGCGTCGGTTTACAACTCTGTTTCAATTGATCAGAAGTAAACTGCCGGATGCATCTATTGCTTTTGTATCTATTAAGCCAAGTCCCAGCCGTAGCCGCTTGTTTCCGCAAATGATAAAAGCCAATGAGCTGATCAGTGCCTTTATCAAAAAGCAACGCAAAGCGGTATTCATAGATGTATATCACTCAATGCTGAATGCCGATGGCACACCTCGCAAAGATTTGTTCAAAGAAGATAACCTGCACATGAATAAAACAGGTTATGCCATCTGGCAGAAAGCCATCCAACCTCATTTGTTGAAAGATTAAATATTGAATGATGAAGCAAGTAGTTTTTGGAGCTCTGATGTTAGTGGGCTTATCATTAAAAGCCCAGACAAAAATTACTGCACAGGAAGCCAGGATGAATCAGTTCATTACTTCCCTGATGCAGAAGATGACCCTGGAAGAAAAAATAGGGCAACTGAACCTGCCCTCCGTTGGATTTGATGTAACAGGTCCTATTCTTAGTCAGGGTGTAGAAGAAAAGATCCGCAAAGGTTTGGTTGGTGGCGTATTCAACACTTACACGCCCAATGCTGTGCGTAAGCTGCAGGATATAGCAGTAAAAGAAACCCGTCTTAAAATTCCTTTATTGTTCGGATACGATGTGATTCACGGGCACCGTACCATTTTCCCCATCCCACTGGGGCTATCTGCCAGCTGGGATATGGGCCTGGTAGAGCGTACGGCCCGCGCTGCTGCGGAAGAAGCGAGTGCCGATGGATTGAACTGGACCTTTTCGCCCATGGTTGACATTGCACGCGATCCTCGCTGGGGACGCGTAAGTGAGGGTTCCGGTGAAGATGCCTGGCTGGGTTCACAGATAGCCAAAGCAATGGTAAAAGGTTACCAGGGCAGCGACCTGAGTAAAGACAATACCATCCTGGCCTGTGTAAAGCATTTTGCATTGTATGGTGCGGCAGAAGGTGGTCGTGATTATAACACTACCGATATGAGCCGTATCAAAATGTACAATGAATACCTGCCTCCTTACAAAGCTGCGATAGATGCCGGCGCTGGTACAGTAATGGCTTCTTTTAATGAGATAGACGGCATTCCCGCTACCGGCAATAAATGGCTGATGAACGATCTGCTACGCAAACAATGGAGTTTTAAAGGTTTGATCACCACCGATTATACCGGTATTCCTGAAATGATCCAGCATGGTATGGGCGATGAAGCAAAAGTGGGTGAACTGGCACTGAATGCCGGAATTGATATGGATATGGTTGGTGAGGTATTTCTGAAACATGGTGTGCAACTGGTAAAATCCGGCAGGGTATCACAAGCCACTGTAGATGCTGCCTGTCGCCGTGTACTGGAAGCGAAGTACAAGCTGGGACTATTTGATGATCCGTACAGGTATGTAAATGAAGAACGGAACAAAGCCCAGATCATGAGCTCTGATAAATTACAGTTAAGCAAAGAAGCTGCTGTAAAAAGCATGGTATTACTGAAAAATGCAGCACAGGTATTGCCATTGAGCAACAGCAAAAAAATTGCATTTATCGGCCCATTGGTAAAAGATCAGCGTAACCTGATTGGTAACTGGAGTGGCGCCGGTGACTGGAAAAAAGCTGTCAGTATCTGGGATGCACTGCAGACAAAAAGCAATGCAGCTTCTTTTCTGTATGCAAAAGGTTGCAACCTGACCGATGATGATGCATTGATCAAAAAGCTTAATCCACATGGCGCAGAAATTGTTCCTGATGCTAAAAGCCCTGAACAGCTGATCAGTGAGGCAGTACAGACGGCACAACAGGCAGATGTGGTAGTAGCTGTATTGGGCGAACCATTTGGTATGAGTGGAGAAGCTGCCAGTCGCAGCAATATTGGTTTGCTGGATAACCAACTGGAACTGTTGAAAGCTTTGAAAAAAACAGGTAAACCCATTGTACTGGTGCTGATGAATGGTCGACCGTTGACCCTGTCATGGGAAGATCAGAATATAGATGCCATCCTGGAAACATGGTTCCCTGGTACCAATGCGGGTCCTGCTATTGCATCTGTATTGTTTGGTGAAGCCAATCCTTCGGGTAAATTGTCAATGACCTTCCCGCGCAATGTTGGACAGGTGCCTATTTATTACAGCCATAAAAACACTGGTCGCCCGTTTGATGAGAACCAGAAGTACACTTCCAAGTACCTGGATGTACCAAACTCTCCGCTATATCCTTTCGGATATGGATTGAGCTATACTACTTTCAGCTATGGCAATGTTACGTTGAGCAGCAACACGCTTAAAACCGGTCAGAAACTGACCGCTACTGTTACCATTACCAACACTGGTAAGTATGATGGCGTGGAAACAGCACAATTATATATCCGCGATATGGTAGGAACCGTAACACGCCCGGTGAAAGAGCTGAAAGGATTTCAGCAAGTAGCATTGAAAGCCGGTGAATCCAGACAGGTTACATTCACTATCACTCCTGAAGACCTGAAATTTTTCAACAGTGCATTGAAATATGTAAATGAACCTGGTGAATTCAAACTGTTCATCGGTACCAGCAGTGAAGATGTGAAAGAAGCTTCTTTTACTCTGAAATAAGTTTTTAGTTGATATGTTGACAGGTTAACAGGTTCGCCCTGTTAACCTGTTGATTTTTTAAAAAGAGAAGTTCGCTGCAGTTGGATTATGAGAAATTAAAAATAAGTTATGCGTAAAAAGATTCAGTTCCTGGTGCCACTATTATTATTGGCCCTCGTAACACAGGCGCAGGACAGATCATTGTTTGAAAAACACCTGTTTATTTACAAAGGCGATACGCTGCCATACAGGTTACTGTTGCCGGAGAATTACAATCCTGCTGAAAAATATCCGCTGGTGTTTTTTTTGCACGGAGCCGGTGAACGCGGAAGAGATAATGAAAAACAACTGGTACATGGTGCGGCTTTATTTCTGCGCGATAGTATCCGGAAAAATCATCCTGCCATTGTTGTGTTTCCGCAGTGTATGGAAGAGAGCTACTGGAGCAATGTGAACATTGTAAAAGACAGCAGCGGCAAACGACGTTTCTATTTCCGCAAAGATGGCGACCCTACAAAGGCTATGAAACTAGCTATGCGTTTATTGGAAGATATACAGCGGCACTATCCTGTAAACAATAAGCAGGTATACGCGGGTGGTTTATCAATGGGAGGAATGGGCACCTTTGAAATTGTGCGCAGAAATCCCAAAACGTTTGCGGCAGCTTTTGCCATCTGTGGCGGTGCCGATCCTGCTACATCCGGTAAGATCAGGAAAGTAAAATGGTGGATCTTCCACGGTGGCAAGGACGATATTGTAGATCCTGATTTTTCGCGCAAAATGGAGGCCGCACTAAAACAGGCAGGAGCATATGTACGCTTTACCTTATACCCTGAAGCAAATCACAATAGCTGGGATGCAACTTTTGCAGAGCCCGCATTACTTTCGTGGTTATTTTCGCAAAAGAAATAACCGCATCGTATGGCAATAAAAAATATAGTATTCGACCTGGGAGGTGTGTTACTCAATCTTGACATGCAACGTACACACCGCGCTTTTGAAAACATTGGCGTTAAAGATGTGGCAGCATTGTTCAACATAGGACATGCTGCTTCTTATTTTAAAGACTATGAAGTAGGCACCATTACAGATGCAGAATTTGTACAGGCTATTAAAAAACACGGTGCTATTGATGTGCCGGATAATGCTGTAATAGATGCCTGGAATGCTTTGTTGCTGGATTTTCCTCCTGAAAGAATTGAATTGCTGCGCAGTCTTAAAGATAAATACCGGGTATTTTTATTCAGTAATACCAATGCTATTCACCTGGAAGATTTTCACCGCAAGTATACGGCCACATACGGCGGATCGCTGGATGATAATTTTGAAAAAGCCTGGTATTCACATCTCATCCGTTTGCGTAAACCTTCAGTGGAATCATTTCAATACATTCTGCATGATGCCGGGTTAACGGCAGCTGAAACTATGTTTATAGATGATGCACTGGTAAATATAGAAGGAGCCAATGCCGCGGGTATCAAAGGAGTACACCTGGAGCCCGGAAAAACCATCCTTGATCTGGGACTATTATAAAGTGAAGTAAATTGGCAGGAATGTCAAAACGAATGCAGTGTAAAGGCGGATCAATAAGCTAAAAAAGAACCTCAGTCTTCAGCTATCTACTCATCATTCAGCTTTCACCACTTACTACTTAATCTCCTCAAAGTCAATATAATCACCGGATTTGCCAGTAGGTGCATTTGCAGGTTGTTGCTGCTGACTACCGGTATTGCTGTACATATTATTTTCCTGCTGGTAATATGATTGTTGCTGCTGGCGGGCGTTCTCCTGGAAGGCTTTTACCTGTCCACGTATCTGGCGTGTTGCCCTGAATACAGGGATCACAAAGCCTACCAGAAAACGGTAGGCGCAATACACCACTATAGCCCAGATAATGTAAGTTAACATGTGTTAAAGATACTATTGACGGCCCGATAAAACTGTTAAGATGCTGCAAAATGGATAAACGGCTATTCTTCAGTCTTTGAGCGCGAAAACAACTTCCATAGTTTTTCAAAGCCGTTGGAGGTGGCATCGGCTACATAGTTCAGCAGGCGGGCCAGCAAACCCTGCATGGCTTCATTTTTAAAGGCAAGTTGTGCTATGCCGGCCGGCCATTGACGTGCACCGGTTTTATTGAGCAGTGAGTTCCATGCCATAGTAAAAAAGTTATCCTGCAAATGATCAAAACTGTTGTCCAGTTCTTTCTCCAATTGCTTAGCCTGTGCTTTCAGCTTGCGCACTTCCTGCTCCAGGGAAGCCAGGTCGGTAATTTTTTTTGCCATGATCGGAAATTTGTAAATGATCAGTGTTGGTGAAATATGAAACGCCTGGCAGCTAATAGCTAACTCCTAAATCCTTATTTAATTTACTCTTCTTCTTCATCCGCTGCTTTATTGATCACTGTTCTGATAATGGGGTCAATGAACAATTTGTTGCGCAGCAATACAATCACCACAAATATGATGATGAGTAATAAGGTGGTAAGTCCGAACCCGATGGTATTGCTTTTAAAAACGGCCGATAGCCAGAAACCCAGCATTAGCCCGGCAAACAGGAAAATGAGGAATACCAGGAACAGTGAAACCAATATAAAAACCAGGTAGCCGGCTGATTTAGAAGCCATCTTAATGCTTTCCAGCCTGAATATTTTCAGCCGTACATCAATATAATCCTTCAGTAGTTCCTTGTTCTCTTTTAAAAACGAACCGAAATTCTCTGGCCCCATAATATGTGGTTTAGTCGGTTAAAGCCGGTAGAAAACGGGCTGGTATTTTGTAAACCAACACGTTTTAGCTGTCAGCAACGTGCCTTAAAAATAACAAAGTTTGCGCGGAACCGTTTGGGGAGACAATTGTTATTTCGTTGTTTTTTTATTGGTTTTGGAAATAACGTTGTAATTACCTTACCTTTGCAGTGGCAAAAGTTAATAGAAAGGGAACGGAATCGTTCCCTTCTTTATTTCCCGGTTATGAGCACAGAAACACAGGTACAGGCAATTGAACGAATGATACAGGAATTACTGGCAGAAGATTCTGCCTATTTCCTGGTAGAGGTGAGAATAAAACCCACCAACAACGTAAAGATATTTTTAGACGGCGATCAGGGCATTACCATCGAAAAGTGCATTGCCATCAACAGGGCATTGTACAAGCAACTGGAAGGCTCCGGTTTATTTCCCGGCGATGATTTTTCGCTGGAAGTATCTTCTCCCGGTCTGGATGAACCATTGAAACTGTTCAGGCAATACCAGAAGAATGTAGGCCGTATGGTGGAAGTGCTGCTGAAAGATGGCTCCAGAACAGAAGGCAAGTTGCTGGAAGTACGGGAAAATGCTATTTCAGTAGAAGAAACCAAAGGGAAAAATAAAAAGAAAGAGGTGATTCAACACCTGTTTCAGTTTGACGATATAAAATCAACCAAAATTCAAATTGTGTTTTAAGTAAAGACGTAAATCGTAATTTGTATGGCAAGTATCAACCTGATAGAAGCTTTCCAGGAGTTTAAGGAAGCCGAGAATATTGACCGACCCACGATGATGAAAGTGGTAGAAGACGTATTTAAGACCCTGCTTCGGAAAAAATATGGAAGCGACGAGAACTTTGATGTGATTGTGAATGCTGAGAAAGGTGACCTGGAGATTATGCGTCGGCGCACAATTGTGGATGATGGTGCAGTGCAGGATCCGCTGGCAGAGATTGCCTATAGTGATGCAGTAAAAATTGAGCCCGACTTTGAAGTAGGTGAAGAACTGTACGAGGAAGTAAATATTCTTGATTTTGGCCGCAGGGCTATCCTGGCTGCCAAACAAACCCTGGCCAGCCGTATCAGCGACCTGAAAAAGAACGTACTGGTTAAAAAATATGGCGACCGCATTGGTGAGATCATCAGTGCAGAAGTATACCAGGTATGGAAAAAAGAAATCCTGTTGCTGGATGAAGAAAGCAACGAACTGATACTCCCTAAATCTGAACAGATCCCGCAGGATTATTTCAAAAAAGGTGAGAACATCCGTGCAGTGGTGAAAAAAGTAGAGTTAAAAAATAACTCACCCGTCATCATCCTTTCACGCACATCTCCCTCATTCCTGGCTAAATTGCTGGAAATTGAAGTACCCGAAATTTTTGATGGCCTTATCGTAATCAAAAAAATTGTACGCGAACCCGGCGAAAGAGCCAAAGTTGCCGTAGAATCATACGATGACCGTATTGACCCCGTAGGTGCTTGTGTGGGTATGAAAGGTAGCCGTATCCATGGCATTGTACGCGAATTGAAGAACGAGAACATCGACGTAATTAACTGGACCAATAATATTCAGTTGCTTATCCAGCGCTCATTGACCCCTGCACGTATTACCAGCATGGACATTGATAGCGAGAAAAAGCAGGCAAACGTATACCTGAAGCCAGACCAGGTGTCACTGGCCATCGGCAAAAAAGGTGTGAATATTAAATTGGCGCAGGAATTGACGGGACATAGCATCGATGTGTACCGTGATACAGAAGGTGAGCCACAGGAGTTTGATATCGACCTGGAAGAATTCAGCGATGAGATCGAAACCTGGATCATTGACGAGTTTAAACGTATTGGTTGCGATACAGCCCGCAGCGTATTGGATCTCACTCCGGAAGAACTGGAAAGAAGAACAGACCTGGAGCGCGAGACCATCGACGAAGTACGTAAAGTGCTGAAAGAAGAGTTCGAGAAAGAATAGTCAGAAAATTGGTCAGAAAAGGACAGATAGATCAAGAAATCATATAAGAAAGTGCTTTTATGTGACAAAATTGACTCTTGTAACTGTTTTATTTGACTAATTACACAGAAATGACAAATTTTGACTGGCTTTTGGGGCTTTTCAAATAAAGTTGATGCCGCTTACAGCGCATAAAACAAAAAAATTGTCTTAAATAACGAATGGCAGAAACAACAACACCCAGATTAATGGCAGCCGCCAAAGAGTTCAACGTAGGTAAAGAGACCCTGGTTGACTTTTTGGTAGCGAAGGGATTTAGCAAGGACGATCTGAAACCTACCTCCAAGTTGACGGAGGAGATGTATCGCTATGCCCAGCAGGAATTCCAGGGCGATAAAGTAGCGAAACTGAAAAGCGACCAGATCGATCTGCCCAAAGGAAGCCTGGAGGCCAAGAAAAAGAAGGAAGAAGAGTCGGTTGTATTTAAGAAAGATACGAAAAAAGCTGAGCCGGCTGTTGAAGAGAATAAAGAACCACAGCCACAGCCTGAACCGGTAGTTGCAGAACCAGAACCTGTGCAGCAGGTGGAAGAAAAAGCACCGGAAGCGCCTGTTGTGGTAGCGGAAACAGCTCAGCCCGAAGTTGTAAAAGTAGAAGCACCCGAATTGGAAGGTCCCAAAGTGCTGGATAAAATAGATCTGTCGGCCATTGATTCATCTACCCGTCCTAAAAAGGTAGTAAAGAAAAAAGAAGAGCCGGCTGTACAACCGGAGAAGACAGCACCGGTTGAGAAAAAAGAAACACCCGTAGTAGCTCCTCCTGTGGAAGAGAAAGTGGTGGTAGAGGAAAAACCGGTAGTACACGAAGAGCCTGTGCAGCAACCGCCTGTTGTGGCTGAAGCGAAGGAAGAAAAAGCGCCGGAAGTGACTGTAACAGCACCTCCTGTTGTCGCAGTGGAAGAAGATCAGGACAAGGATGAAGCAGGCCCTGTTATCGAAAATATCAAAGCTGATAAATTGACCGGTCCTGTAATTCTGGGTAAGATCCAGTTGCCGGTTGAAAACGATACACGCCCCAGGCAACAACCGCAGCAACAACAACAGCAGAATGCTGCTGCCGGGGAAGAAAAAAGGAAACGCAAGCGTATCCCCATCGAAAAAAGAGATACGCAAACGCCACAGGAAAAAGCAGCCCACCTCTTCAAAAAGAGAGAACCGGGTCAGGGTGGCGGCGGTCCCAATCGCCCCGGTGGCGGTCAGGGTGGTTTTCAGCCCCGCCAGGGTGGTGGTCATGGACCCAACCAGGGCGGTGGGAATTTCCGCGGAGGCAACAACCGTGGCGGACAACAGGGTGGAAACCGTGGCCCGAGACAGTTCCAGCCGCGCGAAGCCAAAGAGATCAACGAAAAAGAGATCCAGGAAAAAATACGGCAAACACAGGCTAAGCTGGCTGGTTCAGCAGGTCGTGGTAAGAGCCTGAAAGCAAAATATCGTCGTGATAAACGCCAGGCAAGTGCCGATATGATGGGCGAAGAATCACAGGACAACAGCAAACTGCAGGTAACAGAGTTTGTTACAGTAAGTGAGCTGGCAAGCCTGATGGATGTAAGCTTTGCCGATGTTATCAGCAAGTGTATGAGCCTGGGTATCATGGTATCCATCAACCAGCGTCTGGATGCAGAGGTAATTGAACTGGTGTCTGGAGAATTTGGTTTTGAAGTAGAGTTCATTGGTCTGGATGACGCAGAAGGTGAGGATGAGGAGGAAATTGTAGATGATCCGGAAGACCTGGTGCCACGCGCACCGGTAGTGACGATCATGGGGCACGTAGACCACGGTAAAACATCTTTGCTCGACTATATACGTAGTGCCAATGTGGTAGCCGGTGAGGCAGGTGGTATCACCCAGCATATCGGAGCATACCAGGTAACTACTGCAGCAGGCAAAAAACTGACCTTCCTCGATACACCCGGTCACGAAGCGTTTACCGCGATGCGTGCACGTGGTGCCAAAGCAGCCGACGTAGCTGTAATTGTGGTAGCGGCCGACGATGCGGTGATGCCGCAAACACGGGAGGCTATTTCGCATGCTCAGGCTGCGGGACTGCCCATGGTATTTGCCATCAACAAAATTGACAAGGACGGTGCTAATCCTGAAAAGATCAAAGAACAGCTGGCAGGAATGAACCTGTTGGTGGAAGACTGGGGAGGTAAATTCCAGAGCCAGGAGATTTCCGCCAAAAAAGGTCTGAATGTAGACCTGCTGCTGGAAAAAATATTGCTCGAAGCAGAATTGCTCGATTTGAAAGCCAATCCTGACAGAGAAGGCAACGGTACCATTATCGAGGCTTCTCTGGATAAAGGACGCGGTTATGTGGCTACCGTACTGGTACAGAACGGTACCCTGAAACAGGGCGACATTGTGGTGAGCGGACAACACTTCGGTCGTGTAAAGGCGATGTTCAACGAACGTAACCAGCGCATGGACGAAGCCGGACCATCCAGCCCGGTACAGATACTGGGTCTGAACGGTGCTCCGCAGGCTGGGGAGAAGTTCAAAGTGTACGAAGATGAAAGCGAGGGTAAAGAAGTAGCGAACCGCCGTGCGCAGATCCTCCGTGAACAGGGCATCCGTGCGAAGAAACATATTACGCTGGATGAGATCGGTCGCCGTCTGGCACTGGGCAACTTCAAACAGTTGAACCTGATCATCAAAGGTGACGTGGACGGTTCTGTGGAAGCGTTGACAGATTCACTGCAAAAGCTTTCTACCGAAGAGATCGTGGTAAGCGTAGTATTAAAAGGTGTAGGTGCCATCACAGAAAGCGATGTATTGCTGGCAACAGCTTCCGACGCTATCCTGGTTGGTTTCAACGTACGTCCCTCTATACAGGCCGCCCGTCTGGCGGAAAACGAAGGCGTGGAGATCAAACTCTACTCTATCATCTACAATGCTATTGAAGAGATCAAGAGCGCCATGGAAGGGATGCTGGAGCCGAAGATCCAGGAAAAGATCGTGGCCAATGTGGAAGTACGCAACGTATTCAAGTTCGACAAAGCTACCGTGGCCGGTTGCTATGTGCTGGACGGAAAACTGCAGCGTAATGCCAAGATCAGGATCATCCGCGACGGTATTGTGGAATACCCCAAAGGCGAAGGGCAGCATGCTGAACTGGCATCACTCAAACGCTTTAAGGATGACGTGAAAGACGTTGCCTCCAACATGGAGTGCGGTCTGACCGTGAAGAACTTCAATGACATCAGGGTGGGCGATATCATCGAGGCATTTGAAGAAGAAGAAGTAAAAAGAACACTTTAATAAGTTGATAAGTATTAAGGTTCAAGGCACAAGACTGAATGCTTGTGCCTTGTCTCTTTAATCCGATCCGTTGCGGAACAAACTTTTGTTAAATAACAGCCCCCGGGTTCGTACAGTATTATTTCAACGAGTATTTTTGAGTATCTCATTCCATTTGATATGAAGTATTTTTTGTCTGTTATCGTCTGCGTTCTGATGGTTACCGCTGCTGTTGCACAGGGGCCACACAAGGTAACTGCCGATAAAATTGTAGGCATTATCGGAGATAAGATCATTTTACGCTCCGATATCTTCAATGAACTTGATGACAGAAGACGTAATAATGTTCCCGTATCAGAAACTGACCATTGCGATATCCTTGCGCAACTGCTGCAAATGAAAGCACTGGTGCTGCAGGCCGAAAGAGATTCATTGCTGGTAAGTGATGATGAACTGGAAGGTGAACTGGATAACAGAATCCGTGCATTCATCAATCGTTACGGATCAAAAGAAGCACTGGAAGAGATTGCGGGGAAAACAGTTTACCAGATCAAAGAAATGTTCCGCCAGTCCATCAAAGAACAAAAGATGGCCCGCAGGATGAGCGAAAAGATCGTTGAAAATATCAAGATCACTCCACAGGAAGTAAAAGAATACTTTGATAAGATCCCGAAAGACAGCTTACTGTTCTATGAATCTGAGATCAGTGTTGGTGAAATCGTATTGTATCCCAAAGCCAGCAGGGACCTGGAAAAAATGGCACAGGATGAGTTGAACGATTTTAAACGACAGATAGAAACCGGCGAACGTAAAATGGAAACACTGGCTTCGTTGTACAGTGATGATCCGGCTGCAAAAGAGAACAAAGGCCGTTACGCCATTAACCGCACAGAAAAAACATGGGACCCTGCTTTCGTAAACAACGCGTTTCGTTTAAGAGAAGGCCAGGTATCGCCTGTATTCAAATCAAAATTTGGTTACCACATTATACAAATGGAAAGCCGTGCAGGTGATGATGCCATTGTGCGTCATATTTTGCGCATACCAAAGATCACACCGGAAGAAATAGATATCTCAGTAAAAAAACTGGATACCGTACGTTCTATGCTGATTGCTGGTACCATGGGCTTTGGTGAAGCAGTATCACGCTACAGTGAAGATGAAAATGCAAAATTCACTGGCGGTATGCAGGCAAATCTTACCATGGACCAACTGGATAAAGACATGGTAGAAATGCTGGCAAAAAGTAAACTGAAACCTGGTGAATTTTCAAAACCCACTCCTTTCTTAGATGCGCGCCAGAAACAAGGTGTACGCATTGTTTACCTCAAATCAAGAACAGAACCCCATCGTGAAAATCTGAAAGATGATTACGACCGTATTGCACAGCGTGCACTGGACATTAAAAAACAAGGTGCGCTGGACAAATGGTTTGTAACCAGGATACCTTCTTTCTACATGATGATTGATGATGAGTTCAGAAGCTGCAATTCACTGCACAACTGGATACAGTACGCGGCGAAAAGCGGTCAGTAATTTATAATTTGCTGTAACAGTATGTGTTATATATCATTAATTCGTTATTGAAGTAATGGTTAACACTTAGGTGTACCTGATTTGTATGCTTCCCATCAGCTTTTGTGGTATTTTGCATAATGCGTTACCCAGAAACCCCTACACAACATAGAGGTGGGGTAATGTATACAGGTACGGTTTTATGCTGAAGCCACAAAAGCGATCCGAGCCTGGTATGCACCGGCATTTTCTCCCATGCTGCCTGCGTACAGGTATAATCTGCATTAGGCTCCCTGTAGCTTCATACACCATTGCATCAGGAAATTATGCCCTGTGTAATCCGGTATTGGATACAATAGATCCGTGTGTGAGAAGATGAAAGCAGGAACAACAGCAACTGGCTGTTTGTTTTATCTGCAGGCCATACCTTCCGATAGGTAAATATTTTTTGTTGTATACCGAAAAAACTGAAAAGAATATTTGATGCAAAACGAAAGTTTAGTGTTTTAATAGTGTGTGTTTACATAACTGATGGTAGAGATAACAGGACGGTGATGTTGTAAGCAATACGGGGATTGCACTAATGTGAAATTATATATACCTGTTTCTAATTGAAAAAAACAACCGTAACATGGAAAAAATCAGTGTATTGATTGCTGATGACCACAAATTGATCCGGGAAACCTGGAGCTTTATTCTTAACAATGATCCGCGTTTTACAGTCATTGCCGAATGTGCAGACACCGAACAGGCCATTGAAATGTCAAAACTGAAGCGGCCTCAGATCGTGTTGATGGATATTAACATGAAAGAGTCTTCAGGATTTGAAGCCACAGAAAAGATCAGGAAAGTATCACCCACATCGCGCGTCATTGGAGTATCCATGCACTCAATGCCTTCGTACGCCAAAAGAATGTTACAGATCGGCGGCAAAGGATATGTCACCAAAAACTCATCCAAGGAAGAAATGATCAATGCCATCCTGGAAGTACATCATGGCCGGAAATATATTTGCGAAGAGATCAAGAATAATATTTCTGAACAGGTACTGGACGAAGGCAAAGACATGCCCAATATCAACAAGCTTACCAACCGCGAATTACAGATCATCAACCTCATCAAAGAAGGGCAATCTTCCAAAGAGATTGCAGCACATCTCAACATTTCTCTGAAAACGGTAGAAGTTCACCGGCACAATGTTTTACGAAAACTGAAATTGAAGAATGCGGCTGCACTGGTAAATTTTGTAAATAGTTCCATTATCGGATTTTAGTAGCACCCTGTATCATCAACAGTAAAAGTGCGTAGCCAACTGCGCACTTTTCATTTATAGCAACAATTGATATATAAGCTATTGAAAAACAATTAAATCAGAGTGCTGTTTTTATCTCTTAACACTCCTGCAACCATACAGATGACGGTTTATTAATTAAATCCGCTTAACTTTGCGCTTTCTTTTCAACAGGGAGGCTATTCCATGAGTGATGAAATCAAGCATGAATGCGGTCTGGCATTCATTCGTTTAAGAAAACCGTTCTCCTATTATCAGCAGCAACACGGTACAGTGATGTGGGGTCTAAACAAACTGTACCTGCTCATGGAAAAGCAACACAACCGTGGCCAGGATGGCGCTGGTGTGGCAGCAGTAAAACTGAATGTAGAACCTGGTTATCCCTTCCTCAACCGCATCCGCAGCAACGCCAATCAACCCATTGCAGATATTTTCAGTCGCATTTCAGGAGAGGTGAAAGACCTGGAACGGTATCAACCTGATATACTGAAACATCCGGGATTGATGAAAGGACATATAGATTTCCTGGGCGAATGTTTGCTGGGGCACCTGCGTTATGGTACACAGGGTAAAAACAATGTTGAGTTCTGTCACCCTTTTATAAAGCGACATACTATTCCTGCACGCAATATGGCACTGGCCGGCAATTTCAATCTGGTAAATACAGATGAGTTGTTTGGACTGATAAATATTGATCCCGGTGAGTTTCAGAAACAAAGCGACCTTGCTGCCATGATGGAAGTGATCCACCACTTTCTGGTAAAATGTGATGAGGAAGAGCCGGGTAACCTGGATGTAGCCAAAGTGTTGCGTAAAGCTGTTTCATTATTTGATGGAGGCTTTACGGTAGGAGGCATTATCGGAAACGGCGATTCATTCGTTTTCCGTGATGCACATGGTATACGTCCTGCTTATTATTATGTACATGATGATGTGGTGGTGGCTGCTTCAGAGCGTGCTGCTATCCGTACTGTATTCAATGTAGGCGAAAATGAAGTACTGGAACTGATGCCCGGAATGGCTGTGATTGTAAAGGCAGATGGCAGTGTGGCGATGGAAAAGATACTGGAACCTAAGGAACGCAGGGCCTGTAGTTTTGAAAGGATCTATTTTTCACGTGGTAGTGATGAAAAAATCTATCGTGAAAGAAATGCACTGGGATATAACCTTAGTGACCAGATACTGGATGCAATTCAATATGATCTAAAAAATACGATCTTCTCTTTTATTCCCAATACTGCCGAAGTTGCTTTTTATGGTTTGTGGAAAGGACTGGACGACTACCTGAAAAAAATACAGGTTGAACGTATCCTGTCATGGGGTAAGGATATTACACCGGATAAGTTATCAGAAATGATCAACCGCAAGATCCGGCTTGAAAAAATAGCGATCAAAGATGTGAAGATGCGCACCTTCATTACGGAAGATGTTAGCCGTAATGAAATGGTACAGCATGTGTACGATATCACTTACGGTACTGTTAGCAAAGGAACCGATACGCTGGTAGTGATAGACGATTCCATTGTACGGGGTACCACACTGAAAGAAAGTATTGTTACCATGCTTTCAAGGCTGGAACCTAAAAAGATCATCATCGTTTCTTCTGCTCCCCAGATACGTTTTCCCGATTGTTATGGCATTGATATGAGCAAGCTGGGTGACTTTATTGCTTTCCGTGCCGCTGTTGAGCTGCTGAGAGAAAGCGGTAAAGAAAATACCCTGCAGGATCTGTACGAACAATGCAGGGAGCTGCAGCGCTGCGGTCAGTTACATACTGAAAATGTGGTGCGGAAAGTGTATGAGCCGTTCACCAATGAGCAGATCTCCAATAAAATTGCAGAACTTATTACACCTAAAGGACTGAAAGTTCCTGTACAGGTTATTTACCAGACAGTTGAATCCTTGCACAAGGCTTGTCCTACAAATACAGGCGACTGGTATTTTACCGGTAATTATCCTACACCCGGTGGTAATCGTGTAGTGAACAAGGCTTTTATCAACTATATGGAAGGTAAAAATGTACGCGGTTATTAAGTAAAACCGGTTTCCTGCAATCCATAGCCGGCCTGCCGGTTGTTGCATTCAATATTACTGAATTTTACCTCCTTTGATTTCTGTGCGGCATTCTATTGTAGCCGGTGGGTGGATAGTATTAATAGAAAACACCTATCATTGTATAGTAGGGCTTTGTTAAAAGCACAAAGATTACCACTTACCGGGCATTGTGATCAAGTAGGATTGATTAATTTAAGCAGCGGGACATCAGCTATTTATACAGGTTAAAGTAAGTGCCAGGTAGTAAAAACCAGCCTATTCATGAACATTCAGGGGGGCGTTCATACGGTACTCCATTATTCTACTGTCTTTTTTAATATCATTATTGACAGACAGGGACAGTGTGTCTATACCAACCTGCTGTTTCAACGTGCACTCCCGTCTCCAGAACATTTCTTTTCTATATCATTGCCTGCTTCACCCCGGTATAAAGCCATTGTGGAACTGGAGGCGGGAAGCAATCAAGTCATTGTACAGGAAATTTATCATCTGGCAGAAGATGGTGAAGGCCGATGGGTGGAATGGGAGTTCAGTGCACTGGATAAAAACAATATACAGGCAACCGGCAAAGATGTAACCTATGAAAAGCAGTTGCTGAAACAAATGCCGGAACAAACGCTGGAAATGGAATTGTTCCTGAACAATTCTGATGAAACCTTTTTGCTGGTAGACAGAAGCTTTCACGTTATCGCTTTCAATGAAGCTGCCAGCCGTCGTTGTCGCGATTTGTTGGGCAAGGACCTGTACAAAGGGATTTCTTTATGGGATGTGGTGCTGCCCGGACGCAGAAAAATGTATGAAGAGTTATATGGGGCGGCTTTCAATGGTATATTCAGCGAAGAGGAAATTGAACTTACAGCTCCCAACGGAGAAAAAAAATACTTTGCTTCTTACTTCAAACCGGCTTACAATAAAGACAATGAAATTGTAGCTGTTATTGTAACTGCACGTGATGTAACTACGCGCAAAAAAACAGAGCAGGCGCTGAAGCTGAGTGAAGAGCGCTGGAAGTTTGCATTGGAAGGCAGCAACCAGGGAGTATGGGACTGGAATATTACCACAGGCGAAGTATTCTATTCACCACGGTGGAAAGCGTTGCTGGGTTTTGGAGAAGAGGAGGTTTTCAATTCGCTAAGCGATTGGCAAAAACGCATTCACCCGGATGATATATCTGCTGTAACAGTAGATATCAGTACTCATCTGCACGCAGAGAATCCTTACTACGAAAATATTTACCGGCTGGAAAGCAAAGACGGTTCCTGGAAATGGATACTGGCCCGTGGTATTATTGTGGAAAGAGACCCGGACGACAAGCCATTGCGTATGATCGGTACACATACCGATATCACCGCACTGAAACAGGCAGAGATTGCACTAAAAGCTTCTGAAGAAAATTATCGACAACTGTTCTATTATAATCCACAGCCCATGTGGATTTATGATGCAGATACATTGTGCTTCCTGGAAGTGAATGAGGCAGCCATAAAACATTATGGCTATACGCTGGAGGAGTTCAGAAGCATGACCATAAAAGACATCAGGCCTCAAAGTGATTTGCAAAATCTGGCAGAACGGTTAAACTATATTGGTCAGTTGCCTACACCTGGTTTCCTGGAAAGTTTGTGGCGGCACATGAAAAAAGACGGCACACTGATAGAAGTGGAGATCAAATCACACAATGTAGAATATCATGGACGTACAGCGCGGCTGGTATTGGCGAATGATATCACAGAGCGACGTGAAGCTGCTTATAAACTGGCACAGGAACGCCAGTTACTGCGCACATTGATCGATAATCTGCCGGATTATATTTACATTAAAGACACTGCATTAAATCCTATTATCACCAATCAGGCGATGCAGGAACTAATGAATACAGATGTCAATTCCTCTTCTGATATTGCCGGTAACCAGCTACAATCAGACAAAAGAGTGCTGGAAAGCGGTGATGCTGTATACAACCTGGAAGAAGCAGGTACCAACAATCGTGGAGAGCAGCGATGGTTGCTGACAACAAAGGTACCGCTGCGTGATGCTGAAGATAAAGTAATAGGCCTGGTAGGCATCAGCCGTGATATTACAGAACGCAGAAAACTGGAAACGGCACTGGCAGAACAGCGCCTGAACCTGCAGCGCAGTATTACAGAAGCAACTATTGAAGCGCAGGAACAGGAGCGTACTGATATCGGAAAAGAGCTTCATGACAATATTAACCAGATACTAACGACTACGAAGCTGTACATTGATATGGCTATGAATGATGAGGAAGTGCGCCTGGAACTGTTGCAGAAAAGCCATAAAAACATATCGAGAGCTATTGAAGAAATCCGTAATCTGTCCAAAGCGCTGGTACCTCCTTCATTACAGGATATAGGTTTAAAGGAGGCGATTCACGAAATGATTGTAAATTTACCTGTAGCAACAGGACTAGCGGTGAAGCTTAAGACCAGCGGACTGAACAATACAACACTACCTGATCCTATAAAACTGATGTCGTACCGTATTATACAGGAACAGGTAAACAATATTATTAAGCATGCGAAAGCGTCGAACGCAGAAATCAAATTGACGGTTTCAGAAAAATTGCTTAATATCATAATTAGTGACGATGGTATAGGCTTTGATAGCAAAAAGAAAAGACGGGGTATAGGCTTAAGCAATATTAGTAGCCGTGCTGCATTGCATAAGGGGCATATTGAAATACTAACTGCCCCGGGGAGCGGATGTACGCTTAAAGTATTTATACCACTGTAAATAATATCTTATGGGCAAAATCTCCATTATGATTGTGGATGACCATACCCTCATTCGCGAAACATGGTCTTTTTTATTAGGAAGAAACGAAGGATTTGAAGTAATTGCAGAAGTTGGAGAAGGGCAAAGGGCAATAGAACTGGCACGAGACAAAAGACCCAACATCGTTTTGTTGGATATTAACATGACCCCTATCAATGGGTTTGACGTGCTGAAAATGATCCGTAAACTGTCTCCCGGTTCAAAAGTGATCGCTGTGTCCATGCACTCACAACCTGCCTACGCCAAAAAAATGCTGCGCCTGGGTGCCCGCGGCTATGTTACCAAAAATTCTCCCCGCCAGGAAATGCTGGATGCCATTGAGGAAGTATACAAAGGCAACGTGTACGTTTGCCAGGAAGTGAAGAACATTCTGTCGGAACAAATGCTGGGTAACGAGGAAAACGGTACTGGGCTAAACCAGTTGTCTGAAAGAGAGCTGGAAGTGATTCATCTTATCCGCGACGGGTTGTCTTCTAAAGAAATTGCCGACAAACTGGCCATTTCCATCAAAACAGTAGAAGTACACCGCCATAACATACTCAAAAAGCTGAAAGTCAAAAACACTGCCTCACTGATTAACTATATCAACTCAAGCGGCTTATAAACAGCCCGATTAGTAAGTGTTTTTAAGTAAAAGCTTCAGATTGTTAAGTCTTTTACTTAGTTGCAATGTAGTATTTGGGTAAATTAGTAGCCTGAAAACCAAAATCTTCAGGCGATTCTGGATATTTTGTGTACCCCTCCTTGCAATGGTGGTTAATTGCGTTTCAGAGCTCAGTAAATACATTATACTGAAACTATGAACCACGCAATAACAATTCTGATTGTTGATGATAATCATTTTATGCGGGAAACTCTCAGCTTTCTTATCTCACGGGTAGATAACTTTCGCCTGGTGGGCGAAGCAAGCAGTGGTACCGAAGCCATACAACTGGCAGAGGATCTCTCGCCGGATATTATCTTACTGGATATTAATATGGCTCCCGTTAACGGGTTTGAAGCAACACGTAAAATATTGAAAAAGAATCCGTTGATTAAAATCATTGGACTTTCAGTACATAAACAACCTTCTTACGCAAAAAATATTCTGCAATTGGGTGCCCGCGGCTATGTAACCAAAAGCTCACCGCACAAAGAGATTATCCTGGCTATTAACAAGGTTTTTGAAGGCAATGAATACGTTTGTACAGAGTTAAACGACCTGTTATAAATCTTGCTGTTTCTACTCTTCCGGATTATTTAAAATTTTTGCAGCAGGTAAATTTTTTCTGCTATTCTGTAATTGCAGATCAGGATCTGCTTTTCTGGCAGAAAACGTATTATAAAATATTGCATTAGAGATAGATAGCCGTCCAATAATTGTTGGGTCGCCTGAAGGCTGCGACGAGTAATATTTTCTGGATCAGCAATACCCAGTTAAATGATGCAGCACTTACCTGCAGAAACAGCCATTTTGGCAAAGAATTTGCTTAATTAATGAAGCCGACCGTTTAGCTTCCTATGGGAAACCACCCAAGAACAGGCCTGTTCAAATTTCTGATTCCTTTGACTGAACAATGAAGAATTTAAGGGAGATTTGCTTCTCCCTTTTATCATTTTATGAAGTCAGTAATTCTGGTACGACACGCAAAAAGCAGTTGGGATGATATCTCCGTAAAAGATTTTGACCGCCCACTGAATGAACGTGGCAAGCGTGATGCCCCCGTTATGGCGCAAAGACTGCTGGATAGAAAAATTAATATCAACGCTTTTATTGCCAGCCCTGCCAAAAGGGCCCAAAAAACCGCTACAATTTTTGCGGAAACCTACGGTATTGACAAAGATACCATCACTAAGGTGCCTGATCTGTATCTGCCGGCTCCCGAAGCCTTTTGGTCGGCCATTGAAAATGCACCTGCCGCAGCACAAACCATTGCGGTTTTCTCCCACAACCCGGGCATTACCGAATTTGCCAACAGCCTGACAAGTATCCGGGTAGACGATATGCCTACCTGCGCTATGTTTGCGGTTACCGCAGCGGTTGATGACTGGAAAGATTTCAGAAATGCAGAAAAAACATTCTGGTTTTTCGATTATCCCAAGGCCATTTAGCCCAACCTGTATGGTATTGGTATAACTGTTGCTGCACAAAAAAGCAGGAATGAATTTTTTTTGCGCGGATGTATAAATCTGCACAATTATCAATTAACTTGTATTCGTTTCACAGAGGCATAACCGCCGAACGCTACAATCCTTTTATCTCCTATTTTCCTTGAAGACCAGGTGTACTGTCAAATATCCTGCTGATAATCATTAATCCCTCCCACCCTTTTACTTATTCTACCAAACCACCACCTTAACTTATGCAACGACATTTACCCAATGTATCGCTGTTACTGAAATTATTGTCAGCATTGATTTGTGTATGTATACTTACCTGTGAAGTACAAGCTCAGTGTACCATTACCAAATTACAACAGGTGCCTAACCTGGCTGGTGTTATTGACAATAAAGGATATTTTACCGGTCTGCTGCGCTGGCTGCCTGCAGACTATAATTCCAATACCACTACCAAATACCCCTTAATTGTAGGTTTTGCTGGTTTATCTTCAGCAGGTAATGGTTCATCAGTTGCTAATTCCGGAGGGCTTTGTAACATTATTACAGAAAGCGGTACCAGCCTGGTGAGCAAAATTGAAAACGGCGAGATCAGCAATACCATCAGTGGGCAAACACCTTATATCTATATTATTCCACAGTACAGAAATTATGTAGGTCTGCCCATTGATTCATTGCGTCATGCGGATGAAGTAGATGCACTGCTGGATTATCTTGTACAGAATTACCGCGTGGATGTTACCCGGATTTATCTTGTGGGCACCAGTTCCGGGGCAAATATAGCAATAGACTATGTGGCCAGCAGCCTGGCGCGTGCACAACGCGTAGCAGGTATGGCACTGGGTTCATTGTGCTACCGGTATTCATTTGTAAAAAACAATAATGGGTTCAGTGTACTGGCTAATTCTAAACTGCCTACATGGTTTGTACAATGTTCATTGGACAATACCTGCGCTTATAATGACGGAAGCGTTAACCAGCCTGGTGTAACCATACCGGATGATTGGGTGAACGGTATTAATGCTGCAGGGGCAACAGTGGCGCCATTGTACGACAGGTTGCCTGCGGCACCTCAGGGAAATAATGGTCTGAATTATTGTTTCCCGGCAGACTATGGGTACCACGATACCTGGCGTACCCTGTATGCTCCTTCATTCAGCAACCCGGCGGGCAAAAACCTGTACACCTGGCTATATTCATTCAGCAGACCTGATGCCACCCTGCCGGTACGTATGAAAAGTTTTACCGCACGTTTGCAGGATGGTAAAGTATATCTGCGCTGGGTAACCCTGGCAGAAACCAATAACAAGATATTTACCATTGAAAAAGCCGGCAGCAATAGTCAGTTCACCACACTGGCCACTGTACCGGGTAAAGGAGATGCTGTAGTTGAAAATGCATATGAGTTTACAGACAACAACCCCCTTACCAACCTGAGCTATTACCGCCTTGTGCAAACGGATATTGATGGTAAGAAAACATATTACGACATTAAAAAGATCATGAACAAAGGCAGTCTGAAACAATTGCTGGTAGTAGCACCCAATCCGTTTACAACAGAGCTGTCTGCATTCATTACATTGGACAGGTCACAAAAAGTAACCACTGTACTGACCGACCTGAATGGAAAACAGTTGTCTGTAATAAGTGCTGTGTACAATGAAGGAACAACGGAGATCAATGTACCGTCGGCTTCATTATCACGCGGTGTTTATTTTCTGAAAGTAACAGGTGATGGATTTTCACATACACAGAAAGTAATAAAGCAGTAAAGACGATACCATATTTTGTACATACGCTACCGGTGTTATTCTGCAGAAAGGATAACGCCGGTTTTTTTTGTAGATACTGCTGCTACTGCCTGCTGCAATATCGGCTGGTAATTTTCCGTGATCGTAATGCGGTTGAAATCGAAGTGTTGTGCTGCTTCCAGGGCCTGCTGCAGTTCAAATGCCTGTTGCGGTATTGTATAGGCAAGCTGTTTTTCCAGAAGCCATTGGGCAATGTATTCCTGCTCCGCTTGCCCGGGTGTAGGTACCAGTATGCTTTTTTTACCCAGTTTCAATACATCCATTACTGTAGTATAGCCTGCGCGACTGATGATCATTTCAGCAGCACACAACATACTGTTTAAGGTAGCAGCATCTGCATGATCGTACAGCGTAACGTGTGCGGGAACAACGGGTGCCGGTTTACCCGTAAGGCCACGTACAATGGTAGTAGCAATGGTAACCTGCTTCAAAGCTTGTAGCAACAGTTGTTCAAAAACAGAACGCTGCGGCTCTGGTCCGGAAAGAATGATCAGCAGAGGAATAGAGGTACCGGCACTGTTACACGGCTGCATGCGCGACAGTGGCCCCAGGTACTGTACCGGTATTGCTGGTAATTTACCAGGATTGGACAATGTGCCTGCCAATGCTGAAGCACCCTGGTTGTCAGGTACCCAGCATTCCCTGAAACGATGGATGAAATGATAGTTCAATAAGCGGGTGATAGTATTGATCTTTTTTCCCAGCCCGGTTTCAATGGCCAACTGGTGTGTAATAAAATAGGAGGGAATATTGCGGGTATAGAATCCGAAACGGTTATCTGAAATAATAAAATCGGGTCTGAATTGTTGCAATAACTTTTTTAACCAACGGTGTTCGCGTTTGATTTTTATCAAAATTCCGGGTAGCTGTAAAATGATACGGGCAATGGTGCGCCGTTTATTGGTGCCATATTGTACATTGTACCCTTCCAGCGGCATGAAAAACAGGTCTGGAAATTCGCGAATTAACAATTCTTTTTGACGGCTATTGCAGGCAACCAACACGTCGCAGTTCAGTTGCAATAAAGTGTGAATGATTGGAATACAACGTGTAGTATGACCCAGGCCCCAATCTAAGGGAGAGAGCAGGATTAAGGGTTTTGTATTATTGACATTAAAATTCAATGTACCGCCCGACTTTAAATACTAATTTTGACTGAAAGCAGTTTTATAAGAAGAAGAGGAAATTTTTATGAAAAATACTAACTATCGATTGATTTTTTTATTAATTTTCATAGGGATTCTCGCTGCCAGTTGCAGCTCAGGAAACCGCATCGCAGGTGGTTCGTCAAAAAAATGCGGCTGTGGTCTGAATAAAGGCTTTGTAGGATATTAAAATCCAGGTTAAAATGAAAACGCCAAATCGCGATTTGCTTGTCCTCGTAAGAGACGAAAGTTTGAACGAGGATGCCATTGAAAATGAACTGGAGAAACTGAACCAGTTGTTGATCGATTCCGAAACAGTAGATAACTTCTGTACTGTTCACGAAATCTTTGACTTAAACAAATATAAGATCATCTCAAAGTCTGCCAGTTTGCAGAAATTCATCCACCAGGATGAATTGAAAGCATTTGTTTTTCTTTATAACAAGAACTAACTGCTGATACAACTTATATAAAAAGCCCCGGTACAACCGGGGCTTTCTTTTTATTGCAATTGCTGTAATGCTTTTCGTAACTGTTCAATCATTTCGCCGATTTCTTCTTTTTTACACGTACCAACGCTTAACCTGTACCAGGATGACGTTTTTTCTGCACCGAATGCATAAAAAGGTACTACCGCCAGTTTGGCTTCATTCAATATATAGGCTGTTACATCGGCCTGGCTTTCCAGTGTTTTGCCGTTGAGTTTTTTACCCACCAGATTAAACTTAATGGTAAGATAGATGGCTGCCTGTGGGGCAATAGCATCTACTGCAAACCCTTCTTTTTTTAGCTGGCTGAAACCATTGTAAATATTGCGGAGGCGTATATCGAGCTCAGCTTTGAAATGCTGCAGATACTGGTCAATGGCTTCGGTACGATACAGGAACTTTGCTACAGCTTTTTGTTCGGCCATAGGCGCCCATGCACCTACGTGACTTAAAATAGCTTTCATTTTGTCCATAATGACACTGGGACCAAATGACCAGCCTACACGCACACCTGTTGCAGCAAATACCTTACTGATAGCATCAATGAAAACAGTGTAGTCTTTCATTGCCGGGCGTAATGAAACCGGGTTGTAATGGCGGATATCACCAAAAGTGAGATGCCAGTACATCTGATCAAACATTACATACAGTTTCTTATCGCCAACTCCCCTGCGTGCATTTTCTTCCAGCACAATGTCGCAGATATCTTCCAGTTGCTGTTGGGAAAAAGTAGTGCCGGTAGGGTTTTGTGGTGAACAAAGAGCCAGTAATGTGGCTTCTTTAATATGTGGTTTTATATCGGCAGCCACGGGCATAAAGTGGTTGGCAGCGGTAGCTTCTACCACTACGTGTTCTGCTTCTACAAAATGAGTATAGTGATTGTTGTTCCAGGAGGGTACTGCATAGATCACCTTATCGCCTTTGTCGCAAATGGCCCGGAAAAAAGAATAGATCAGCGGACGTCCGCCGGAGGCTACCAGTATTTCGGGTAGCTCATAATGCAGTCCTTCTCTTTCTTTCAGGAAATCGGCAATAGCCTGTCGCAGATCGAGATTGCCCTCAGCAGCGGGGTAATTGGTAAAATGCTGGCGGTAAGCCTCTACAATATCATCTTCCAGTGCTTTGGGAATAGGGAATATAGCGGGATCAAAATCGCCTACAGTAAAGTTGTAAATCTTTTCGCCCTGCCGGATCTTGTCGCGGATCTCTCCTCCCAGTTTTACAATTTCCGAACCGATAAGGGTTTCGGACAAATGGCTAAGTTTCATGCAGCAAAAATAACGGATTTAGCGAACAGCCAACTGCTAAAACCTGATCCCTGCTGTCTAATCATATTTATTCAGGATCTCCACCACATTGTTGTCAATATGCGTAGCAGTATCTGTTTGAGGTTTACCGAAAAAGTGGATCTCGTATTCGTTGCGGTATACGCCTTTGGCGTGGCTTTTGGCAAAACGTTCTTTGTTGAAGCCTACGTACAGTGAATAGGCTGCAGCAAATAAGCCCAGGGCAATGTATAGTGCCAGGTATGCCCTGCTGAACAGTTTCAGCAAAGGACGACTATTAAATGGTGTGCGCAGGATTACTACTACAATCAGCGGTAAGACGGGTACCCAAAAACGGGGATCGTAATAAGGCCAGTTGAGAATAATGATGGAGTAGAACAACAGGTAGATCCTGATATACACGGGTATCTGGCTTCTGCGTGAAAAGGTGTTGTACATCAGCCAAGCAAAGAACAATACACCCAGTATGATGAATAACCAGGTGCCTGCAGATCCGGGCAAATAGGTTAGTACTTTGTTGCTGGGTATGTTCAGGAACACTTCGGTAAGTTCTGTAAAGTGATTGCGCAGGTTTTCACCTACAAAATTGCCTACTCCTTTTTCCAAAGGTCCTTTCAGCAGGTTGGTATAGTCCAGTATTTTCAGTTGACGGGCAAAGAATACAGCGCCTACGCCGGCCAGCAGTAATATGATCAGTGCAGTTTTGTTCTTTTTAATAATGCGTGTCAGTTCGTCCCTGTATTCCCATGCCACACCCAGGAACAATGCCGGCAGCAGCGAAATGCCTACAGTACGGGTGAGAATGGTAAGAATGCATAAAATGAACGACAGGCCCAGGTATAAAAAGTGCTTTTGTTTGGTGAACAGGTGAAAGCAATACAGGCTGGCGCATGAAAAGAAAATGTACTGCATTTCAGAAAGCGGGTGTGTTACAAATTTTATCAGCACCCAGTTGAATAACACCAGTAGTATGATGAGCGTGGTATTGCCATATTGTTCAAAGATCTTCTTTACAAAGAACAGCGCAGCAAATACATACAGACAGTTAACGAGTGTAATGGAAAATGCACCAAGTATGCCCAGTTTAGACAAGGTGATCAGCAATGCTGTATAGCCGTATGGCAGGTAATCGGTGGCTGCAAATGAATGGGCAGGGCAACCATATTGTATACAGTCTTTGATATTGTAATAACGAATGGAGTCGAAGTGAATATGCAACGGTGTAAAACAACCGGCTATATACACAATACCCATAGCCAGTATAGCCAGTTTAAACAGGTTGTTGACGTTGTTATTTACAGGATAAGTGCTTGGTTGCATAACAGGGGCTGTTTTTAATCGGTTTTGCGGGCAATACCAATGACAGATAAACCGATGGAATGAAAAGTTATTGTGTCGGCCAGCCTGATAACCGGTATTAATTTATTGAAAAGCTGCAGTTGGGTATCTGGTATCAGTCTTTTACGCAGGACGGTGCCGTTAAAAAACCATCCCGGAATACCTGCTACATTGAAGTATTGCTGGTGTATCACCTCCAGGTGTTGTGATTGCAACAATTGTCGCAATGAGTGTGCGGTGTATCGTGTATAGTGGCCCAGTTCTTCATCAAAAGGGTTGTACAGGAACCGGTAGGCAGGTACCAGTATAACCAGGTTTCCGCCGGTGCGCAACAGCTTTTTACAATTCTGTATAGCCTGCGGCGCATTTTCAATATGCTCAATAACATTTAATGCTACAATGGTATCGTATTGCTGCAGGTGTGCAGCATAGCGAGTGTCAAATACAGGATCTACAAGGTCAATAGATACAATGCCTGCAAGATTGGGGTAATGACCGAATTTCTGTTGCAGTAATACCAGGTACTCACTCCGCAGATCGCTTACGGTAAGCTGAAATTGTTGTTGCAGAAAAAAAGTGGAAATGTTGCCAATGCCGCTACCTGTTTCCAGTATATGCCCCTTGCACCAAGGCGCTATTGTATCATACAGCCATCTGTTAAAATTGCGTGCCTTCTCAAATCTCTCCAACGTTTGCAGACCTGTGGGGTCTGATTCATGAAAATGCTCAGGTGCCGTCATCGGGCAAACAGATTGTACTTTAAGATACAGTAAATAGCGCGTATACCGTCTTTCCAGTTGATCTTTTTGCCCTCAGCATAAGTACGACCGTAATATGAAATGCCTACTTCATAGATACGGATGTTGGGAATGCGGGCAATTTTGGCGGTTACTTCAGGTTCAAAACCAAAGCGTTTTTCTTTCAGCTTGATACCTTGTATGATGGGAGTTCTGAATAATTTGTAACAGGTTTCCATATCTGTAAGGTTCAGATTGGTAAACATGTTGGAAAGAGCTGTTAATACCAGCTTGTTACCGATAGAGTGCCAGAAGAACAGGATCCGGTGTGGTTTACCGCCCATAAAGCGGGAACCATATACTATGTCGGCACTGCCGCGTAATATAGGTTTCAGTAACAGGTTGTATTCTTCCGGATCATATTCCAGGTCGGCGTCCTGGATGATCAGGTATTCACCGGTGGCTTTTGAAATGCCGGTGTGCAGGGCGGCACCCTTACCCTGGTTCACTTCATGTTTATAGTATTGAATATTGAAGCCGGGGTTTTGTTCTTTATACCGCAGAATGGCCTCTTCTGTATCGTCCTTGGAGCAATCGTTCACAATGATCACTTCTTTCTCAATATTGTTCAGCAATTGCACAGCCCTTACTCTGTCAAGGATGAGGTGAATGGTGCGTCCTTCATTGTATGCAGGAATAACGATAGATAGTTTGGTAAAATTCTCCATAGATCAGGTGGCCGGTTAAATGTTTTAAGGTGATATTGTATGCCGGGAGCTCCTGGTTACAGGCCGGCAGAACAAAATCCGCCGCAACTTAGCAACTAAAAGGCTTTTGGACAAGTGTTTGATTCTAAATATTATCTACAAACATCGTTTGTGAAACGAAGCAGGGGAAAAAATATTGTCATAAGTACAGGCTCTGCCCATTCCGATTATCTTCGTAGCGGCATTAACAATTGCCGGCGGTATTTTACATATATTTTCGGGCCTTATATCGTTTATATTGAACTATGAAGAAATTTTTGTTGCCGGTGCTTTTGTGTATCAGTGGCAAGCTGGCCAAAGCGCAGAATGGCTATAATATCAGTATTACGCTAAAACCTTATAAAAACAGCTATGTTTACCTAGGTTACCACTATGGCAAGGTAAAGGCGCTGGCCGATTCTGCCCTGCTGGACGGAGACAGCAAAGGTGTCTTTAAGGGTAAGGATTTGCTGCCGGGGGGGATTTATTTTATCGTATCGCCCAAAAAAGAGATCCTTTTTGAGTTGTTGCTGGATAAACAGCAGCGTTTTTCCATTGTAGCCGATACCGCGCATCTGCCTGCCGCTGTGCAGTTTACGGGTTCTGCCGACAATTCCCTCTTCCAGTCATATTCCCGGTTTGCGGCCGAAACAGGCCAGCATATCAACCAGACCAACGGAGAATATGCACAGGCTAAAAACACCCGCGATTCAGCAGTCATAACAGCACGTTTAAAGACCCTGGCTGATAAAATGCAGTTTTACCGCGATAGTATTGTACGCAAATATCCCGCATCATTGCTTACAGCACTGTTCAACGCTATGAAAGAGCCTGTGGTGCCGCCTGCTGCCAAACATCCGGGTGGTAAATATGATTCTGCATATGCTTACCGCTACTATAAATCTCATTACTGGGACGACATTTCGTTTACAGACGAACGACTGGTAAGAACGCCTTTTTTTGAAAGCAAACTGGATAAATACTTCAGGGACCTGGTGGCGCCGCATCCCGATTCCATCAGTCGCGAAGTAGATCACATGTTACTGCTGTCGCGCACCAGCAAGGAAATGTACAAATGCCTGATGGTGCATTTTGTACAGAAATACATTAACCCGGAATATATGGGACAGGATGCCGTGTTTGTGCACCTGTTTGAAAAATATATCAACACCGGCCAGGCTGATTTCTTTACTGCCCAGTATAAGGAATATGCCACCAAACGAGCCTATAGCCTGATGGCCAACCTGATTGGCAACCCTGCAGCAGACATGGCCATGGTGGATACGCTGGGTACTGCCAGATCATTGTACAGCATCAAAAGCGATTTTACAGTGATTTGTTTCTGGGATCCTACCTGCAGCCATTGTAAGGAAACCATACCAAAGGTAGATTCCATTTTCCAGGCCAAGTGGAGAAAAGAAGGTGTAGCGCTGTATGGTGTAATGGTAGAAGGAGGCAAGGATAACTGGCTGAAATTTATTGCTGATAAAAACCTGAAAGACTGGATCCATGTATACCAGCTTCCCGAACAGCAGCAAAAAGATGAAGCTGCGGGAAGGCCCGGTTACCGGCAGTTGTATGATGTATACCAGACGCCTATATTGTACCTGCTGGATAAAGACAAAAATATCATTGCTAAAAAACTCAGTTACCTGCAACTGGATGAAGTATTAAATCTTAAACTGAAAAACACAAAATCCAATTAAGTATGCTGATGGAAAGAAAAGGTCTTTTCGCGATTACGTTATTGCTTGCATTGAATCATAGCAGTTCTGCCCAAACATTGTTTTCCTATGGGAAAAAGGCAGTGAGTAAAGAAGAGTTCCTGAAAGCTTACAATAAGAACAATACCGGTGATGCTGCTACGGATAAATCCTACCGCGATTACCTGGAACTGTACAGCCGGTTTAAGATAAAAGTGCAGCAGGCTCTGGATATGAAGCTGGATACACTGCCCGAACAGAAAGCAGAACTGGCAGGTTTCCGCAGCCAGGTGATAGACAGCTACATGAACGATGAGGCCAGTACCGGTGCCCTGATTGAAGAGGCATTGGAGCGCAGTAAAAAAGATATTCATCTCGCGCACATTTTTGTAGCGATTAATCACAATGCTACTGAAGAAGAAATAAAAAAAGCGGAGAGCAAGATCAATGGGGCATATGCTGAATTGAAGAAAGGAACAGACTTTGGCAAAGTGGCTATTGATATTTCCGAAGATCCATCTGTAGCGGAGAATAAAGGTGACCTGGGATATATCACCGTATTTGTATTGCCGTATAACATGGAAACACTGGCTTACAGTACACCGGAAGGAAAATTTTCAGCACCCATACGCTCTAAGGCTGGTTTTCATATTTTCAAAAATCTTGGTGAACGCAAGGCATTGGGCAGGTTAAAAGCTGCGCAGATATTGCTTGCGGTGGCACCGGATGCTTCTGAGGTTACCAAACAACAGATAAAACAACGTGCCGATTCTATATACAATGTATTACAGCACGGTGGTGATTTCAGGGCACTGGCATTGCAGTTCAGTGGCGATAACCTGTCGTACCAGTCTGGCGGTGAAATGATGGATTTTGGCGTAGGCCGCTATGAACCTGCTTTTGAAAATGCAGCTTTTGCATTGGAGAAAGATGGAGATATCAGTAAGCCTGTACTTACAGCTTTTGGTTACCACATTATTAAACGTTTACAGGTCCGACCCATTAATACCGCTATCAATACCAAACAGGCCAAAGATTCATTGCGTTTACTTATACAGCAAAGCGATCGCATGGAAGTATCGCGGAAGATCCTGTATAAAAAAGTACTGCAGCAAACAACGTTTAAAAAAATGCCGGTCAATGAAAAGCACCTGTGGGCGTATACGGATAGTGTGCTGAAACATTCTCCCCTGCCAAAGTTTGCAGATCTTACCGGCCGTACACCTTTATTTTCTTTTGCCAGAAGAACTGTTACAGTAAAAGATTGGCAGGAATACCTGGATGCTATCAGAGGTTTTGATTATGCGCGTTCCGGGAAAACCAAACAGCAGTTGTACGACCAGTTTGTAGAAACCTCTGCATTTGATTATTACCGCGAACACCTGGAACAATACAATAAAGAATTTGCATGGCAGCTAAACGAGTTTAAAGAAGGCAACCTGTTGTTTGAAGTAATGCAGCGAAAAGTATGGAGTGTGGCTGCTGCCGATAGTGCAGGACTTAAAAAATACTACCAGGAGCATAAGGACAAATACTGGTGGGAACCCAGTGCCGATGCGGTGATCATTACTGCCAACAGCGGTGAAGGAACCAAAGAAATACAACAGAAACTTCAAACCAACTACAGAGACTGGAAGCAATATATTGATAACAGCAATGGTGCATTGCAGGGTGATTCCGGCAGGTTTGAGCTGGCGCAGATTCCAGTGGTGGAGCGTACCAATTTTACCCCGGGGTTACTGACAGAGCCTGTAAAGAATACTACCGACAACACTGCTACTTTCGCATACATTATAAGAGTATATCGTGAACGTTTGCCCCGCAGTTTTGATGATGCCCGTGGTTTTGTAATCAACGATTACCAGAATTTCCTGGAAGAAAAATGGATTGACGAACTGAAAAAGAAGTATCCGGTTACTATTAATGAAGTAGTGTTAAAAAGTTTAGATAAGTAGTATTTTAAACCTACCCAATCTGTTTGGGTCTTATCATCGTTTGTTTCAATTTAACCCTCTGAAAATAACGTGATATGAAGTATTTAATCTGTACCATCTCGGCAATTGCTGTTCTTTCGTATGCGCATGCGCAGGAAGGCGGTGTATATCTGAAAGGCGGTTTAAACCTTGCCAATGTTTCCACACACAATAATGGCACTGTAGATGATGCCAATATGCTGGCCAGCTTTCATGTTGGTTTTATGGCCGATCTGCCCATTGGCCGGTTCTTTGCGCTACAGCCGGGTATTTTATTTACCGGTAAAGGTGCAAAACTGGAAAGTGACAACTCCAATAGTGTTACCTGGTATAAGGCTACTACCAATCCCTATTACATTGAGCTGCCGGTGAATGCTGTGCTGAAGTTGCCGCTGGACAAGCAATCATCTTTATTTGTTGGTGCAGGTCCTTATATTGCAATGGGTATCGCGGGTAAACGCAAAGTGGAAGGCAAATTTTTAGGAGCATCTTTCAGCAGTAAAGAAAATATTCAATTCAGTGATGATGATCCTTCTACGCTCAATTATGAAGAAGGTGCTGGTATGCGTATTATGAAGCGCTTTGATTATGGTGTTAATGCAACCGCCGGCCTGATGCTGAATAAGTTTTTGCTGTCTGTAAACTATGGGTATGGGCTTGCCAAACTGCAATCAGGCGCTAATAATGGAGAAGACAATAATAATAAACACAGGGTGTTGAGTTTGTCTATCGGTTTTGGATTGTAAAATTTTTCTGTCGGTGTTAAATAAAAAGGGCCAGCATCTAAAATGCTGGCCCTTTTGTTATGCGTAAGATGTAAACTGTTTGTTTATACTAACTCTTTTACCACGTTCCAGATCACGCGGGGCTTGCCCAGTGTGTAATAGTGCAGCACAGGTACTTTGTTTTGTTTCAGTTCGCGCGATTGTTGCAGCAGCCATTCTGTACCTACTATTTCCACTTCACCATCTGTTTTACACTTCATGATCTCGTTGCTGAGCTCTGTAGGAATATCAACATTGAACGTGCGTGGAATAACAGACAGTTGTTTTTTGCTGGTAATCGGTTTTAACCCCGGAATGATAGGGATTTCGATGCCTGCTTCACGACATGCTTTTACAAACTCAAAATATTTCTGGTTGTCAAAAAACATCTGGGTAACGATATATTCTGCGCCCGCTTCTACTTTGGCTTTCAGGTAAGTCAGGTCTGTCTGCAGGTTGGGTGCTTCAAAATGCTTTTCGGGATAGCCGGCCACGCCAATGCAGAATTTGGTGCGGAAACCATCGCGGATATCTTCTTCCAGGTAAATACCGTTGTTCAGGTTGCCCACCTGTTTCAGCAGGTCAAGAGCATAGCGGTTGCCACCGGGCTCCGGTTCAAATACAGTTTCGTTCTTGGCAGCATCACCTCTTAATACCAACACATTGTCTACACCAATGAAATTCAGGTCAATCAGGGCGTCCTCAGTTTCACGTTTGTTGAAACCGCCACAGATCAGGTGGGGAACTGCATCTACCTTATAGTGGTTCATAATAGCCGCACATATACCTACCGTACCGGGGCGTTTGCGCACTTCTACCTTTTCAAAGGTACCGTCAGCCTTTTTTTTGAATACATGTTCACTGCGGTGGTAAGTAACATTGATAAAAGACGGCTTGAATTCCATCAGGGGATCAAGGTGCTCATAGATGGAATTGATGGTTTTACCTTTTAAAGGGGGTAAGATCTCAAAAGAAACCAGGGTATCCTTAGCCTGTCTTATATGATCAATTACTTTCATTAGTTGTTTATTAGCCCGCAAACATAAACAAGGAATCCCGTATGACAAACATGCTGTTAAATTACCTGTTTCGAAAAAAGGTATTTGAATTAGTTACGGTATTTTTGCCGCAAACCTTTTGCATTGATTAGCGAGATCCATACACAGCAGCTGGTAAAACGATATCGTAACCGTACCGTGGTAAACGAAGTGTCTGTAAAAGTAAACCAGGGCGAAATTGTGGGTTTGCTGGGGCCGAACGGGGCCGGTAAAACCACCACTTTCTATATGGTAGTAGGCCTTATTAAGCCTGATGAGGGCAAAGTTTTCCTGGATGAGGAAGACATTACCAAACTGCCTATGTATAAAAGAGCCCAACTGGGTATTGGATACCTGCCCCAGGAAGCGTCTGTTTTCCGTAAACTGACCGTGGAAGAGAATATTATGGCGGTGCTGGAAATGACTAAGTTATCCAAGGCCCAGCGGCGTGCAAAGCTGGAGTCGCTGCTGGATGAGTTCCGTTTGCACCACGTGCGTAAGAACAATGGTGATTCCCTGAGCGGTGGTGAGCGGCGCAGAACAGAGATTGCCCGTGCGCTGGCTGTTGATCCCAAATTCATTCTGCTGGATGAACCTTTTGCCGGTGTTGACCCCATTGCGGTGGAAGACATCCAGGCAGTGGTAGCCCGGCTGAAATACAAGAACATCGGAATCCTGATCACAGACCACAACGTAAACGAAACTTTGTCCATCTGTGACAGGGCCTACCTATTGATCGATGGTAAAATATTTAAACATGGTACTGCGGAAGAACTGGCTGCCGATGAGCAGGTGCGTCGCCTGTACCTGGGTCGCAACTTTGAATTGAAGCGGAAAGATTACCTGCATGAAGAAGCCAAAGCGCAGGATGCTGAATTGCCGCTTACACGCGATGAACTGATGGATAACCTGACAGGTACAGAACAATTCCCGGAGTCGTAACAATAAGGCACCCGTAATAAAGTAGTATTCTGATATTAGCTTTTTATGCTATCTCACAAGAGCTAACCGAAGCAGTTTGTATTATAAATAATATCACCATAATTCTTTATTTTGCCACCAGTGAAGTTATTATCGCCTGCCATATCCTCTCTGGCCCGAATGCGCCTGTGGCGTATCGACGGATGGAAAGCTCATCCCACTGATGCACAGCGGGAAGTTTTGCAGGACCTTGTGACCTCTGCCCAATACACTGAATTTGGCAGGAAATATAATTTTTCATCCCTTTTTAATATCCGCTCCTTTAAGCAAACGGTACCCATTCATGAGTATGACGATATCAAGCCGTACATACAACGTATTATGAATGGTGAACAGAATATATTATGGAACACTCCCATATACTGGTTTGCCAAAAGCAGCGGTACCACCAGCGATAAAAGCAAGTTCATCCCCGTTAGTGAAGAAAGTTTGCAGGACTGCCATTATAAAGCAGCCAAAGACGTACTGACGATGTATTATAATTTCAATCCTGATTCGGACCTGCTTACAGGTAAGGGATTGGTATTGGGCGGCAGTCATACCATTCACCAGGTAAATGATGATGTGCAGTATGGAGATCTGAGTGCGGTATTGCTGCAGAACTCTCCTTTCTGGGGGCATTGGATACGTACGCCTGAACTCAGCATTGCCCTGCTGGATGAATGGGAAACGAAAATTGAAAAACTGGCGCTGAACACTATTGGCGAAAACGTAACCTCTATTTCGGGTGTGCCTACCTGGACGCTGGTACTGTTTCGCCGTATACTGGAAATAACCGGCAAAAGCTGTATGGCCGAAGTGTGGCCTTCGCTGGAGCTTTATATGCATGGCGGCGTTTCCTTTACTCCGTACCGTGAACAATTTCAGCAATTGATCGGCAAACCTATTCACTACCTCGAAATGTACAATGCCAGTGAGGGCTTCTTTGCTGCACAGGATGTGCCCGGTGAGGAAGGTATGCTGCTGTTTACCGACCATGGCATTTTTATGGAGTTTATGCCCATTGAAGAATATGGAAAGGCTGATCCGCAAACTATTGGATTGCGTGAGGTAGAGCTCAATAAACACTATGCCCCGGTGATCAGCACCAATGGTGGCTTATGGCGTTACCTGGTAGGCGACACTGTTCAGTTCACATCGCTGAATCCCTTTAAAATAAAGGTAAGCGGACGACTGAAACATTATATCAACGCTTTTGGTGAAGAAGTAATGGTAGATAACTCCGATAAGGCCATAGCAATAGCTTCCGGAAAAACAGGTGCCATTGTGAATGACTACACGGCCGCACCGGTATATTTCAGCGCTCATGGTAACGGTGCGCATGAGTGGCTGATTGAATTTGAAAAAGAACCGGCCGATCTGGCCCAGTTTGTGCGTGAGCTGGATGCTGCGCTCAAAAGCATTAACAGTGACTATGAGGCTAAACGCCACAAGGATATTGCCTTGCAGATGCCGTTGGTAAAATCCTTGCGTAAAGGAGTATTTAAAGAATGGTTGCGCAGTAAGGGCAAGCTGGGTGGCCAGCACAAAGTTCCCCGCCTGAGTAATGACAGAAAATATGTAGACGAAATCATGGCATTTGTGTCCTGATACATCTTTTTACGTATAAACATTCTGATTTTGTCAGCAAAACACCGGGTGGATTACCGGAACATTGCTATTTTTGGCGCCCCCTGTACCTGCTACAGGCAGATTGCATTATTAATTCAAGACCAACATGAAATTATTAGAGAACAAAGTTGCTATTGTAACCGGTGCCGCCCGTGGCATTGGAGAAGCTATTGCCCTTAAACTGGCTGAACACGGTGCGCATGTGGTATTTACCTATGTAAGCGACAGCAGTGCTGATAAAGCTGCCGCACTGGAGCAAAAAATACAGGCACTGGGTGTACAGGGTAAAGCATATAAAAGCAACGCCGGTGTATTTGCTGAATGCGAAAGCTTTGTGAACGATGTGGTAAAAGAGTTTGGTACTGTTGATGTATGTGTGAACAATGCCGGTATCTCAAAAGATAACCTGTTATTACGTCTTTCTCCCGAACAATGGAACGATGTGATCAATATCAATTTGAACAGCGTATACAATATGACCAAGCAGATCATCCGCCCGATGATGAAAGCTAAAAAAGGCTCTATTGTAAACATGAGCTCTATAATTGGTGTGCGTGGTAATGCAGGGCAAAGCAGTTATGCTGCTTCCAAAGCCGGTATCATTGGTTTCACCAAATCTGTAGCGCACGAACTGGGAAGCCGCAATATCCGTTGTAATGCCATTGCGCCGGGTTTTATTGAAACTGATATGACACACTACCTGAAAGAAGGTGAGGCTTCCAAAGCTTTCCTGGAAAAAATTCCTTTAGGGCGTTTTGGTACAGCAGAAGAGATTGCCAATACCACCTTATTCCTTGCTTCTGATATGAGCTCTTATATCACTGGCCAGGTATTGAGTGCATGTGGCGGATTGAACATTTGATAAGAACTGATCATTATAAAAAAGCCATCCTTTTTGCAAGGGATGGCTTTTTTGTGACCGTTTGGTAACAGTTACTTCTTTTTGCTCTTTGCTTTAAAATCCTCAATTGCCTTGCGACTGAAAGGACTTAATATCAGTTTGCCACTGATAGCTGCGCGTTCCAGCAGCAGCTTTTCCCAGTGGGCGGTATCTTTCCAGAACATCCTTTTCATTTCAAGCATTGCCTGTGGGTTGGAATGTGCCAGACTATGCGAAAGCCGCGACAATGATTCGTCCATTTCGTGATGCGATGTATGCAGTTCTGCATATAAGCCCTTGCGTTTTGCCCAGTCGGCACTGCGCCACATAGCAGCATCAATAGCCAGGTGACTGAATGCAGAAGTACCGATCCTTCTTTCCACTACCGGACCTACCACAAACGGTCCTATGCCGATAGCCAGTTCACTGAGCTTTACTTCTGCGCCTTCAACGGCAATGGTATAGTCTGCGGCTGCGGCAATACCCACGCCGCCACCTACGCATTTACCCTGTATGCGTGCAATGATGAACTTGGGGCAGGTACGCATCGCATTGATCACATGCGCAAAACCACTAAAAAACTGTAGCCCTTCTTCATGAGTGCTGATAGCCATCAGTTCTTCAAAAGAAGCGCCTGCGCAAAAGGCTTTATCACCGCCGGAGCGGAGGATAATTACTTTGGTATCTTCCTCGTTGCCTGCGCCGTGAATAGTATGTGCCAGTTCTTCGAGTAGCTTACCTGGTAAGGAGTTACTCTGTGGATGAAAAAACTCTATCGTTGTAACGCCATTGTGTGTTTCTGATTTTACATATCCATTTTTCACCTCGTGTATCATATCTTATAAGAGTTTTAAGAGTAAAAGGGGGAAAAGAGTTTCTACTCTAAAGTTATTAAATGTTTAATGGTTAAAGATTTAAACAGATTGTTAAGAGTAAAGAGATAAAAGGGTAATCGGTTGTTTAAAAAGAATATCAGTCTGATGATAGTCAACTTCCGGCATTGTCAAATACGCGGAATAGGCCATCTTTCAAAGGTGCTTTTGAAATTTAACAATAACCCATTTTTAAGTTTCATAAACTTCAAACAGGTCTGAAGCTGCTTAAAATGAACGGTAGAAACATGCTCTACAGATTTAACTTCGATAGTTAACCTGTTATCTACCAATAAATCCAATTTATAGGCATCTTCTATACGCAACGCTTCGTAAGAGATCGGCATCAGTAATTGTCTGTGTAAAGCGAGATTGCTTTTTTGCATTTCATAATGCAACAATTCTTCATAAACTTTTTCAAAACAACCAGGCCCTATATGAGAATGTTTTTTAATTGACAAGTTGACAATAAGACCAGTTAACTCATTTATTTCCATGCACTAAAAGTTTTATGAAACCTTTATCTCCTTTACTCTTAGCCTTTCCGGCGCACCATGGTCAATATTGTTGCAATGGCTACTTTTTCACCGGTTTGATCTGTTACTTCTACCAGCCATTTTACAATGCCTTTGGGGATATCGTTTTCATCTTTCTGTTCCTGTGCTGTTTTTTCTTTGCAGGTAAGTTGTACTCCAATGGTAGTGCCTGCGTATACAGGTTTCAGAAAGCGGCATTCTTCCAGGCCGTAGTTAAGTAATACAGGTCCTTTGGCAGCATCTACAAACAAACCGGCAGCAGCGCTCAGTATAAAGTAACCATGTGCCACAGGCTTTTCAAATAAAGTTCCTTCCAGCGAAGTATGGTCTGTATGCGCATAAAAATGATCCCAGCTTACATTGGCAAAGTTCACAATATCAGCTTCGGTAACAGTACGTTTATGAGTAATGAGTGTATCACCGATCTGCAGCTCCTCAAAATATTTGCGGAAAGGATGTTTCACATCTTCAGTAGTACGGCCACCAGCCTGGTAGATACCGGTAATAGCTGAAATGGTACTGGGAGAACCTTGTACAGCCACCCGCTGCATGTAATGTTTAATACCACGGATACCGCCCATCTCTTCACCTCCGCCTGCACGACCAGGTCCGCCATGCACTAACTGTGGTAGCGGAGAACCATGACCGGTACTTTCTTTGGCACAGTCATTATTGAGTACCAATATACGACCGTGATGCGTGGCTGCGCCTAGTACAAATTCACGGGCTGCCTGGTCGCTGGATGTAACAATAGAGCATACCAGTGATCCTTTGCCCTTTTTAGCCAGCTCTACAGCCTCATCAATATGGTGATAGGGCATAATGGTGCTGACAGGTCCAAAAGCTTCTACAGTGTGTACCGCTTCACTTTCAAAAGGAGTATCATTTTTCAGTAACAGCGGACTCATAAAAGCGCCTTGTTGTGCATCGGCATCTATTACTTGCACACTGTCCAGTGAACCGTATACGATCTGTGAAGAAGCCAGTAATTTTTGTACCTGTGCTTTTACTTCTTCCCGTTGTTGTTGCCCTGCCAGTGAACCCATGCGTACGGTTTCATTTTCAGGATTGCCGATAACGGTCTGGCTCAATGCTTTTCCCAGGGCTTTCCATACATCTTCCATCCTGTCGGCGGGTGTAAATATCCTGCGGATAGCAGTACATTTCTGACCTGCTTTAACGGTCATTTCTTTACGAACCTCTTTAACAAAAATGTCCCACTCCGGCATACCGGGATATACATCATTGCCCAACACAATGCAGTTCAGCGAATCGGCCTCCATGGTAAAAGGCACATTTTCTGACAGAATACGTGGATGGGCTTTCAGCATCTGGCCGGTACTGGCAGAGCCGGTAAAAGTAACTACATCCTGAGCCGTAACATGATCCAGCAGACTGCCGGCACTGCCACATAATAATTGTAAAGCACCTTCGGGTAAAATACCGGAAGCAATGATTTCCTGTACCACGGCTTCGGTAAGGTAAGCGGTAACAGTGGCTGGTTTTACCACAGCGGGTACACCTGCCAGCAGGTTAACGGCAATTTTTTCCAGCATGCCCCATACGGGAAAGTTAAACGCATTGATGTGTACGGCGGCTCCTTCTTTAGGCACCAAAATATGCTGCCCCATAAAAGTACCGGCTTTTCCCAATCCTATGGCTTCGCCATCTGTACAAAAGGGAGTATCGGGCAATTTGCGGCGGAGCGATGCATAAGCAAACAGGTTGCCGATGCCGCCTTCAATATCTATCCAGCTGTCGGCTTTGGTGGCGCCGGTCTGGTAACTGATGTGATAAAACTTATCCAGGTGGTTGCGCAGGTGCATGGCCAGCGCGCGTAACATCAGCCCGCGTTGCTGAAAGCTCATTTTACGGAGTGCTGGCGAACCTGTAGTGCGGGCGTAATCTAAAATAGCAGCAAAATCAAGTCCTTTGGTAGAAGCATAACCAATGATATTACCTTTCACGGCATTATACAAAGGCTGTCCTTCACCGTCGCCGGTTATCCACCGGCCGGTTACATAGTTTCCGGTCTTTTTCATATATGCAATCAATTTATAATAATAGCGGCTGCTAATGTAGCATATCCGCGCGTAATGCTGTAATGCCGGAAAGCATTATATCCTAACTGAACATTGATCCGGTTGGTTTTGGGAGGGAAATTAATACCTGCTGCCATTCCGTAGGAAAGACGCAATTCAGGAGAAGACATCTGGTTAAGCAGGAAGTATATGCCACCGGCGCGTGCAGAAACGTAGATATTGGGAAAAAAATATGCTTTTACACCCAGCATGGCCGGGATGGTATAAGCCTTATTTTTACCATCATTATACAATGCTTTATCACCGGTAAAATAAACGTAGGAAAGTTCTGCTTCGGCAGCAAAAATACCGTGAATATTGCGTTCAACGCCTGCAATACCACCCAAACCTACATTGTTGTTGGCAATATGCGATAAGCCAAAAGAAAGACTGGGTCCCAGCCTGTAGCTGAACGCCGGACTTTTCTGCGCCATTACAGCCGGACTAAAAACAATTACCATCAATACAACAACAAAATGCTTTATTACTGGTGAGCACATACACGAAAATACTTCAAACAGCTTATTTAAGGGAGTGGTAATTGTTAATTGGTCTTAATAACTGTCAAAAATTGTCTAAACCCTAATTTTACAGCTACAAAACATATATGTAAAATAGTATATTATGAAAAATTGGTTAGTTATCGGTGCGTGTACCCTGGCAATTGCCTGCGGTGAAAGTACCCGACAGGATACAGCACGTAAAAATGGTTTTACAGCTCCTGAACTGAAAACAAAAGAAGATTCCCTGTATCATGAAATAATGGACGGACATGATGTGGGCATGGCCAAAATGAGTAAGCTGGGAAAGGCAACCAAAGGTGTAACAGATGCATTGGACAGTATAGCCCGGATACCGGCAAAGAAAGCAGACACCACCTACAGAAATGCATTGACCGATCTGCAGAAAAAACTAAGCTATGCTGAATACGGAATGGATACCTGGATGAAAGAATTTAACCCGGATTCTGCAAAAGACAACAACGAATTGCGTTTGCAGTACCTGGAATCAGAAAGAGATAAGGTCAATATGGTAAAAAAGAACATCCTGGAAAGTCTGCAACTGGCAGATTCTTTACTGAAAAAACAATAATGGTTTCATACGTTGAAACATACTGCCGCCTGTACTTTTAACAGGTGGGGCAAATGCTTATTTTCCTGTAACTTTTCCTTTTTAAATCAATCTATTGCTATGCGTCAATCATTTTTACCGGTTTCACTGGCTGCTATGACTTTAATGGCAACCGCCTGTGGCGAACACAAGCCGGCTGCCGATGATGGAGTGAATGTTATTAATGCCGATAGTCTTGGTAAGCACATTGGTGTACTGGCATCGGATGCGTTTCTGGGTCGTAAACCTTTTAGCGAAGGCGAAACCAAAACCATCAACTATCTGAAAGAGCAGTTTATTGCCGCCGGACTGGAACCCGGTAACAGCGACAGCTATTTCCAGGATGTACCCATGGTAAAGATCTCTACAGTGGCTGCACCCGCTATGCAGGTACAATCTGCCAAAGGTAATTTTACATTGAAAGGATTTGATGATTATGTGATCTGGACCGATAAAGCCGATTCGCTGATAAGCCTGAAAAATGATGAGATCGTATTTGCAGGATATGGCGTGATAGCCCCTGAATACAACTGGAACGATTATGCCGGGCTGGATGTAAAAGGGAAAGTGGTACTGGTGTTGGTAAATGATCCCGGTTATAACAGTGGCGACACAACGCTGTTCAAAGGAAAAACAATGACCTATTACGGTCGCTGGACATACAAGTTTGAAGAAGCTGCCCGGCAGGGAGCCAAAGGCTGCCTGATTGTACACAATACCAATGCAGCCAGCTATCCTTTTGCTGTGGTACAGAACAACTGGAACGGGTCAAGGCTGCACCTGGATAACAGGAACAAGCCTCATCAGGATTGTGATATGATTGGCTGGATTTCAGGACCTGCTGCCAACAAACTGCTGGCTGCTGCCGGCCACGACAGCACATTGCTGGCAAAAGCCGATCAGCGTGGTTTTAAAGGCGTTCCCCTGAATGTAAAGATCTCGACCAGCATACAGGTAAAATCTGAATACAATCTTTCGCACAACGTAATTGGTAAAATAACAGGTAGCAAACATCCGGATCAGTATATTATCTATACTGCACACTGGGATCACCTGGGCATTGGAAAACCTGATGAAAAAGGCGATTCCATTTACAACGGTGCTGCTGATAATGCCAGTGCTACTGCGGGTTTGCTGGAACTGGCACGTGCTTTCAAAAGTCTGAACCCCAAACCGGAAAGAACCATTGTGTTTCTGTCTGTTACTGCTGAAGAGCAGGGCCTCTGGGGATCGGCTTATTATGCGCAGAACCCGGTGTATCCCGTAGCTAAAACAGTAGCTAATATCAATATGGATATGCTGAGTACGCACGATAGAACCAAAGATATTGTGGTAGTGGGCCGTGGACAGTCAGACCTGGAGGACCTGCTGGAAGAAGAAGCCGCTAAAGCAGGCCGTTATGTAGCCTATGAACCACATCCCGAAGCGGGATATTATTATCGTTCCGATCACTTCAATTTTGCCAAAGTAGGTATTCCTGCATTGTATACAGAAACAGGTATTGATATTGTAGGTAAAGGAAAAGAGTATGGTAAAAAACTGGATGAAGAGTTCCAGGAGAAACATTACCACCGTCCGTCAGATGAATACAATCCTGCTACTTACATGCTGACCGGTGCAGTGGATGACCTGCAATTGATGTTCCGTGTTGGTAAAAGACTGGCATTTGATGAAAAGATGCCGCAATGGAAGGCTGGTTCTGAGTTCAAAGCTATCCGTGAAAAAAGTTTGTCTGGCAATTAAGCTATAAAAGATTGCAGGCTTGTTGTAACAGAGATTGATCTGTCTGCAATCTTTCCTGTTATATTTTGACCTCACCTAAAACTATGCTTTGCATTTTTATGAGAAGAGTATTATTTGTATTTGCATTGGTATACGGCTGCAGCGCACAGATCATAGCGCAACGACCTGCAGCTACTACCCCGGCCAATCCGCCCACAGCAGCAAAAGATGATCGTCAGCCCTCACCCGGTCAGGTATTGAACCCTGATGCGGGTGTAACTACTGACCACGAAGTAACGATCAAAGGTCAGCGTGTTCCTTACAAAGCCACTGCAGGCACATTGCCGGTATGGGACGAAGAAGGAAAAGTACTGGCGGGTCTTTTTTATACCTATTATGAGCGTTCGGACATCAAAGACAAAGCATCGCGCCCATTAGTGATCTCTTTCAATGGCGGACCCGGCTCGGCTGAGGTATGGATGCACATTGCATATACCGGTCCGCGTTTGCTGAACATTGATGATGAAGGATATCCTGTACAGCCATACGGTTTTAAAGAAAACCCGTATTCCATTCTCGATGTAGCGGATATTGTATTTGTAAACCCTGTGAATACCGGTTATTCACGTGCTGCCAATAAAGATGTTCCCGGCTCCAAATTTTTCGGTGTACGGGCCGATATCAAATACCTGGCAGAATGGATAGGGGCGTTTGTAACACGCAACAATCGCTGGGCGTCACCTAAGTTCCTGATAGGTGAGAGCTATGGTACCACCCGCGTATCCGGCCTGGCGCTGGAGCTGCAGAACTCACAATGGATGTACCTGAATGGCGTAGTGCTGGTATCACCCACAGAACTGGGCATTAAGCGTGATGGTCCTGTAGGGGCTGCATTGAAACTGCCTTATTTTGCTGCTACTGCATGGTATCACAAAATGCTGAGCGCCGATCTGCAGAATAAAGATCTGACAGCTATGCTGCCCGAAGTTGAAGCATTTACCATCAATGAGCTGATCCCTGCTATCAGCAAAGGTGGTTTCCTGGAAGAGGATAAGAAAAAAGCAATTGCTGCAAAGATGGCGCACTATGCAGGCATTTCTGAAAAAGCGATCCTGCAATACAACCTGGACGTACCTACTTCATTTTTCTGGAAAGAATTGCTGCGTGATAAAGGATTTACAGTAGGGCGACTGGATTCGCGCTACAAAGGTATAGACAGGCAGGATGCCGGTGTGGGTCCTGATTTCAACGCAGAGCTTACATCATGGTTGCATTCTTTTACACCTGCGATCAACATTTACCTGCGTGAAGAGCTGAACTACAAAACCGACATCAAATACAATATGTTTGGCAATGTATATCCGTGGGACCGTAATGGCGATAATTCCGGTGACGATCTGCGGCAGGCAATGGCACAGAACCCTTACCTGAATGTGCTGATACAATCCGGTTACTATGATGGTGCCTGTGATTATTTCAATGCCAAATACAGTATGTGGCAATTGGATCGCAGCGGAAAACTGAAAAACAGGTTAAGCTGGGAGGGTTATCGTAGCGGGCATATGATGTACCTGCGTCGCGAAGACCTGAAAGCAGCCAATGACCATCTCCGTGAGTTTATTAAAAAATCACTCCCCAAACCCGGAGAGCCTGCAAAATATTAATACAGGATATTGAGCAATAAAAAAGCTGTTCCTCGCGGGACAGCTTTTTTATTCTGAACAGGTTATGTGTTGGTTGAGAAAATTATAATTCTATCTGGTAAGTTTTGCCCGTGCCGGAAGGAACAACGATCGTGTCTTTTCGGGAAATATTAATACCGTTGCCGGTAGCATTCCATTGTATCAGGGTGGGCACATTGGCGGCTGTTTTATAATTGAAAGACTGGTTAAAGGCTTTGCCACCAGTTAAAACCGAGCTAAACCCACCGGTTCCGTAATCGTAGCCGATAGTGAGAAACATAAAATTGGTAACAGCGGTTGCTTTTACCTGTACGGTGAAGCTGGCCGATTTATAAAAGGCCATATTGTTGACAACAGGGATGTTGATCATTGTACTATCCAGCCTGAACGTAAGCAGTTCATCATTTCTTGCATCTCCGGGGTTTTTAAAGATATATCCATCCTTGCTGCCATCGATGCGGAAATAGCCCAACGGGCTGCGGAATTTTGCACTATTCAGGAAGAACCCGTAAACGCCCTCACTATTGGTAATGGCGCTGCCCAGCAATTGCTCATTGGTAATAATATTGTAACTGGCTGGTTTAAAATAGAACTTCAACTCTACGCCTGCAATGCCGGCGCCGGATTGTTGTTCGGTAACCTTGCCTGTAAGCAGATAACATTGGCCGGAACACCCTTCTCTGGCATAGGATAACTGTTCGCCGGTTGTTTTAGAACAGGAAGCAATAGTAATCCCGAGGCATATAAAAAATACAAGGTATTTCATGAACACACCTGCTGTTTTCACTTTGACACTAACAGCTGTTTAAACGTTGCAGTCCGGAAAAGGGGTAAAACAAAAAGCCCTGTGCATCAGAACAATGCACAGGGAAAATTTTATCAGGAACAAGCTGCAGCTTTAGGCTACGGCTTTTTTTGCTTCAATGTGAGAGGAAATAGCGCCGAAAATATCATCAATAGTGCCTTCGCCTTTAACCCTTTTCACTTTACCAAACTGCTCGTAGTGACCGGCAACCGGTGCAGTTTTGTTCTCGTACTCCACAATGCGTGCGCGGATGATGCTTTCATTAGTATCGTCGCTGCGGCCGGAGGTTTTACCACGGTTCAGCAAACGGCTTACCAGTTCTTCCAGGCCTACTTCCAGTGCAAGCACCAGGGAAATAGAGGTGTTTTTTTCAGCCAGCAACTGATCCAGTGCTTCGGCCTGGGCCACCGTGCGGGGAAAACCATCAAACAGGAACCCTTTTGCCAAAGGATTGGCATCCAATGCGGAACGGATCATACCAATAACTACGGAATCTGGTACCAGTTGCCCTTTGTCCATGAGACTTTTTGCCTCCAGGCCCAGTTTGGTCTGTTGAGCAATTTCTTCACGCAGCAGGTTTCCGGTAGATAAATGAATCCAGCCGTATTTTTCTATCAGTTTTTCCGATTGCGTTCCCTTACCGCTTCCGGGCGGTCCGAATAAAATCAAATTGAACATGTTACTTACTACCCTTGATGAGTGGACAAATATAAAGTAACCCCATTAAAAATCCTTTTACAATGGGTAGATTTTGATTAAAATAATTTAATGATATGTGCAAATTATTGCAATAAAAGAATTGTTAAGCCTTCAAAACCAACCTTTCAACAGACAACTGTGCAACCTTCTACTACGTAAATTTGTTTAAATATATACAACTATGAAAGGGATCCTGAAATTTGCGATGATAGGGCTGCTGGCAACGCTTTTGCAGCAATGCAGCTACTCCCAGTCGGATACAAAGCAAAAAAAATCAACCATGAATACGGAAAAGAAAAATGCTAACCCGATGTATTCGCGGACAGATACCGCCAAGGTAAACCTGTCAGAAGAGGAATGGAAGAAAGTACTACCCGCTGATGTGTACAACATTGCCCGTCAGAAAGGAACAGAGCGCCCGTGGACCAGTCCTTACGAAAATTCAAAAGAGGTGGGCACTTACTACTGTGCAGCCTGTGGTAACCCGCTTTTTAAAAGCGATACCAAGTTTGAAAGTGGTTGCGGATGGCCAAGTTTTTACGAACCCATCAGTAAAACCAGCATTATTTACGCTCCTGACCATACTCATGGCATGGACCGTACAGAGGTAATGTGCGGACGTTGTAAGGCGCACCTGGGCCACGTGTTTAATGACGGTCCCCCACCCACAGGCCTGCGTTACTGCATTAACGGCGTGATCCTGGATTTTGAAAAAGCCAAAGACGCGGAAAAGAAGTACGAGAGTAAAAAGGGCGAATAAACAATTTGCAGAATAGATAAACCTTCTAAACAGGCAGGCTACGGCAGTAGCCTGCTTTTTTTTTAGAAAAACAGGGATTTTTCTGTATTTGTATCTAGCTGCATCCGGAACATTTTTGCTGTTTTGTATAGCAATGGCCGGAGAATGATAGGGGGATATTCTGGGGTTACTCCGGGCATACTCCGTATTAACCCAGAGGGTATGTTGTTAATTGGTAAGGAAGTAACTGAATCTGGCCTCACGGATCTGGAAAAGAACATAAAAGGATGAAAAAGACTGCTCTGAAAGCCTGGCCGGCACTGTAAAGTTCGTTCTTTCTTTCCTGAACATTCAGATGATTTTTATTGCGTTGGTTGCCTTCGTTTTTTGGGTGCAGGATTGAACTGTTAATTCAATAACGTTGATTCCCAATTCCTTCTCCCGCTGCTTATCTTTGCCGGATGAGAAAAAAGAAAGTCGTTTTACAACAGGTGCCGGTACAGGATTATGCAGCTGAGGGAAAAGCGCTGAGCAAGGCCGAAGGCAAAGTGATCTTCATTGAAGGGGCGGTGCCCGGCGATGTGGTAGATGTACAGCTTTCCAAAAACAAAAAAGAATGGGCCGAAGGCAAGGCTGTTTATTTTCATGAATGGTCTAAGGAGCGGGTAACGCCTTTTTGTGAGCATTTTGGCGTGTGTGGTGGTTGTAAATGGCAAATGCTGCCTTATGAAAAACAATTACAGTACAAACAGCAGGAGGTAGAACAGAACCTGCGCCGTATTGGTAAGGTGGCATTGCCTGCTATGGAACCGATACTGGGATGTACTGAAACAAGATATTACCGCAATAAACTGGAGTTCACTTTCAGTAATAAGCGTTACCTGCTGCCAGATGAGATCAGTGCCGGTGGAGAGATAGAGCAAAGCAACGCCGTTGGTTTTCACGTACCGAGGCTGTTTGATAAGGTAATTGACATCCACAATTGCCACCTGATGCAGGAGCCGGTAAACGCCATTCGCAATACCATCCGTTCGTATGCACTGGGACATGGGCTGTCTTTCTATGATATCCGCCAGCACCAGGGCTGGCTGCGTACCCTGATTGTGCGCATCAGCACCACCGGCGAAGTAATGGTGAATCTTTGCCTGGGTTATGAAGATGCCGTTCAGCGGAAGTTGTTGTTCGAACACCTGTTGCAGCAGGTGCCGGGTATTACCACCTTACTGTATACCATCAATCCCAAAAAGAACGATACCATTTACGATCTGCAGCCGCAAACATACTTTGGTAAAGGGCATATTATCGAAAAGCTGGAAGATCTTCAATACAAGATCAGTCCAAAATCGTTTTTCCAGACCAATAGCAAACAGGCCGAACGCCTGTACCAGGTAACAAGAGAGTTTGCCGGGCTTACCGGGAAAGAAACAGTGTATGACCTGTATTGCGGTACCGGAAGTATTGGTTTATTTGTAAGCAGGCAGGCTGCAAAAATTGTAGGGGTGGAAGTGATCGAAGATGCTATTGCCGATGCAAAGGAAAATGCCGCACTGAACAATATTCAGCATGCACACTTTTTTGCAGGCGATGTGATCGATATTTGTACAGATGAGTTTTTTGCACAGCATGGTAAGCCGGATGTGATCATTACCGACCCGCCGCGTGCGGGTATGCATGAAAAGCTGGTGCAGAAGATCCTGGATATTGCAGCACCTGTAGTGGTATATGTAAGCTGTAATACCGCTACACAGGCCCGTGATCTGAACAAGCTGGATGAAAAGTATGTTGTAACAAGAGTACGGCCTGTAGATATGTTTCCGCATACACATCATATTGAAAATGTGGTGCGGCTGGAATTAAGGTAATCTTTGCAGGCATATACAATGCAACAACTGCGGAGTTAACAAGACTTTAATAGGTTAGTGGCAGATATATTGTAATTTAAAAAACAACTTTACAGCATGGCAGAATTCAGACCGGGTAGCTTTAATATGATTCCTCCGGTGATCAAAAATCTAGTGATCATCAATGCGTTGGTGTTTTTTGCGCAAATGACATTTGGCAATAGTTCTGCATTCAATATTGATAATCTTTTTGCACTGCACGATATTCACTCCGTATATTTTAAACCTTACCAGGTCATAACCTATATGTTTCTGCACGGGGGATTTCAGCATATTTTTTTCAATATGTTCGCCTTGTGGATGTTCGGTTCAGTGCTGGAAAACCTGTGGGGCGCAAAACGCTTTTTAATATTCTACATAGCCTGTGGTGTGGGAGCCGCTATTCTGCACCTGATCATACTGTATTATGAAATGGCACCGATTATGGAATATGTGCGGCATTCATTTTCATTTGAACAGCAGCAGGAATTAATCTATTCTGACAGGTTTAAAGTGAATGTAGGAACTGTAGGTGCTTCCGGCGCTATTTTTGGCTGTCTGGCAGCCTTTGGCTACCTGTTTCCCAATAGCTACATTTATCTCTATTTCTTTTTCCCCATGAAGGTAAAATGGTTTGTACTGCTGTACGCAGGTATGGAACTGTACCTGGGTGTGGCCAATTCGGCCGGCGATAATGTGGCACACTGGGCACATCTTGGTGGCGCGTTGGTAGGATTTGTGATGGTATGGTATTGGAACAGGACCAACAGGCGCACTTTTTACTGATTTGCGACAACTTTACCCCTTTTCACCTGTTAAAATCAAATACCGTGTAACGTACTGTGCGTTCTGACGGCCGTGTTGTACATTCATGAAAATTTTTCTCTGTGTTGATGGAAGATCGCTATAAGAAAAAAATGGGGCTTGGGCAGGATGGTAATTCGCTCATGACACTGGTTTCTATTATTGCCATTGTATTCTGCTTATTGAAAAGTATATGGGTAATATACCTGCTTACAGAGAAAAATCTGGCGGCATACGATAAAAATGTATTGAGCTGGTTCCTGCTTCCGCCGGATGTTGATAAGCTGATGAGCCGCCCCTGGACCATCCTTACACACATGTTTGTACATGACAGCACCCTGCGTATGGTGGGAAATGCATTGTGGTTATGGGCATTCGGCTATATTCTGCAAGATCTTTCCGGCAACAATAAGATCATTCCGCTTTTTATATACGGGTCGCTGACCTGCGCTGCGTTATTTGTACTTACCTGGAATATATTTCCCCGGCTGGCCGCGTTGCTGCCGGATGTGGCTCCGCTGGAAGGAGGTGCTGCCGGTGTAATGGCTATTGCTATTGCCACTACCATGCTGGCGCCCGACTACCGCATCTTCCCCATGATCAAAGGAGGGATTCCGCTGTGGGTACTTACCATTGTGTTTGTGATCATTGATTTTACCAGCATACGTGGCAATGCCGCAGAATACATCGGTCACCTGGGTGGCGGCTGTATGGGGTTTGTTTTTGTGTACCAGTTGCGCCGCGGACACGACTGGAGTGCCTGGATGAATACTTTCTTCGACTGGATTGGCAACCTGTTCAATCCTGATAAAAATCACTGGAAAAAAACTGCCAAAGACGAACTGCATTACAATTCGCAAGGTACCACTCCTTACAAAAGGATTCCGAATGTAACACAGAAACGTATTGATGAAATACTGGACAAGATTAACCAACAGGGATATCGTTTTCTGACCGATGAAGAAAAAGAGATTCTTAAACGGGCAGCAGACGATGAAGAATCTTAATTTTAAGCATGGCCCGTTTAGTGCGCGTAGTTTCAAGACGAATTTGCATTGTCAGTAACATTTTTGTTGTTGTCCTGTTCCTGCTGGCCTGTTGTAATCCCTTCTTATATCCCGAAAAATGGTGGTTCATTTCACTGCTCGGGCTGATGTTTCCCATTTTACTGTTTATTGTCATTGCATTTCTACTGTGCTGGCTGATCTTCCGTTCGCGCTGGGCCTTTTTGTCACTCAGCGCTTTAATATTGGGCTACTCCAACATCCGCGCATTGATAGGATTTCATTTTGTCACTCATTTTACTGACGCCAAACCAGCCAATAGTATTCGCCTGCTTACCTGGAATGTAGCCTGGTTTGATGAACAGGATAATAATAAAAAAGACCGCGAGTCCTATCGGCAGCACATGCTGGATTTTATCAAGGAGCAGAATGCGGATGTATTGTGTTTCCAGGAGTACCTGGAATCTGCCACGCTGAGAAAAAAGGCCAATAACCTGCGGGATATTACCCGGCTGGGCTACCCTTATCATTACAAGGTGCAGGATTATGGAAAAACAGACGGCACCCTTTCTATAGGAGTGGCTATTTTTTCAAAATTTCCTATTATGGACTCGCTGCGTATACGCTATCCCGGACCGGAAACACTGCGGGCGGCGGAAAGCCTTATCGGTATTGATATTGCCATACAGGGACAGCGCGCACGTATTTACACCACACACCTGCAGTCAGTGTTACTGCGCAAAGATGATTACCGCTATCTGCAGATCATAAAAAATGCGGAAGACAGTATGCTGATGGCATCGCGCTCCATTGTGCGCAAGTTGCGTAAAGGCTATTCTTTCCGTGGCGAACAGGCTGATATTGTGCGCAAAGAACTGGACAGTTGTCCTTACCCCAAAGTGATCTGCGGAGACTTTAACGATGTGCCCAATTCTTATACCTATTTTCATGTAAAAGGCAATCGCCAGGACGCCTTCCGGGAGAAAAGCAGTGGTATCGGACGCACCTTTTCGCATATTTCTCCCACACTGCGTATTGATTATGTGATGGCAGATCAGCAATTTGAAGTTGTACAATACAAACGCTTTTTTTTACCGTATTCCGACCATTTCCCCATTGTGAGCGACCTGAGGTTAAAAAGCAGGGAATAATGTATATATTTGTCCCGATGAGCTACCTTCCCCATTTCTGCTGTTGTTCCCTGTGTCCCGTTGTGGCGGGATAAATCTATTTTTGCAAATACACCTGTTGTTTTTTATTTTAATAATCGTAGTACGATCAACGATAATTTTTTATGAGCGAGCTGAAAGTATTGAACTCCTATACACGGCAGAAAGAAGTGTTTAAACCTATTACGCCAGGTTATGTGGGTATGTACGTGTGCGGACCTACCGTAAGTGGTGAAAGTCATCTGGGGCATGCACGTCCTTTTATTACGTTCGACGTGGTGTACCGTTATCTGCAGCACCTGGGTTATAAAGTGCGTTATGTACGCAACATTACCGATGCCGGACACTTTGAAGAAGAAGGGCGCGAGGCGGAAGATAAGATATCCAACAAAGCAGTATTGGAAAAGCTGGAGCCAATGGAACTGGTACAGAAATACACCAACCTGTTCCACTGGGCTATGCGGGAGTTCAATAACCTTGATCCCAGTATTGAACCTACTGCTACCGGGCATATTGTAGAGCAGATCGAAATGATCAAAAAGATCATCAATGAAGGATATGCATATGAGAACAACGGGTCTGTATATTTTGATGTAAAGAAATATGCCGAAAACTACCCGTACGGAAAACTGAGCGGCCGTGTAATGGATGACCTGCTGGAAACCACACGTGAGCTGGAAGGTCAGGATGAGAAAAAGAACAAACAGGACTTTGCTTTGTGGAAAGCAGCACCTCCAAAACATATTATGCGCTGGAACAGTCCGTGGGGAGAAGGGTTTCCCGGCTGGCATATTGAATGTTCTGCCATGAGCAACAAATACCTGGGCGGTGAATTTGATATTCATGGCGGTGGTATGGATCTGCAGTTCCCGCATCATGAAAGCGAAATAGCACAAAGTACTGTTTGCAATAAGCATGTGCCTGCCCGCTACTGGTTGCACAATAACATGATTACGGTGAATGGTAAAAAAATGGGTAAGAGCTATAATAACCAGATCAAGCTCACCGAAATGTTTGCCGGTACACACCCGTTGCTGCAGCAGGCATATACACCCATGACCATCCGCTTTTTTATTCTGCAAACACATTACCGCAGTACACTCGATTTCAGCAATGAAGCCTTACAGGCTGCTGAAAAAGGGCTGAAAAGACTGTGGGAGGCGTACGAGGTATTGCAAAAGCTGAATGAGGAAGAGGCAGGGGCAAAGGCTGGTGACCCGGCGCTGGATGAAAAAGTGAAACAGTTATTGCTGGAACTGGATGAGTTTATGAACGATGACTTTAACACAGCAAAAGTGCTGGCCAACCTGTTTGAGCTGGTGCCCGTCATCAACTCCATTAAGGATAAACACATTCCGGCCACTGCGTTGAGCAAGGAAACCTTTGCACTGCTGAAAAAATACAGCAAGGAGTACTTGGAAAATATTCTTGGTTTGCAAAGTGAAATTACCCGTGAGGATAACAAACTGGATGGCGTGATCGGCCTGTTGATCGAGATCCGTAAAGAAGCCAAAGCACGGAAAGACTATGCTACATCGGATAAGATCCGTCAGCAACTACAGGCATTTGGAGTGTTGCTGAAAGATGAAAAAGACGGTAGTGTAAGCTATACTTTCAATTAAGAAATAAGTAATAAAGAGACAAGGCTCAGGTAATGTTTTTTACTTGTGCTTTGTCTTTCTTGTATATCCCCTAATCTTTGATTGCTCTCAGCATTTCACGTTTACCGGGCGGGCCTGGCAATTTTACTACTGTAAATCCTGCAGCCCTCAATGCCCGTTGTACATCTCCCTTAGAACAATAGGTAACCAGTATGCCTTCTGCGTGCAATAGGTTGAATAACTTTCTGAACACATCAACTGTCCATAGTTCGGGCTGACTGCGTGGTGCAAACGCATCATAATAAACAATATGGTACAAGCCGTTTACAGAATAATCTTCCAGGCCTATATTGTTTTTCCGGAACGTAAAATGATCGTTGATGGTAACCGGTTCATTCCAGGTACAGGTATGCAACTGCTCAAATACAGTTTGCAGACCGGGTTGCTGTAATAAGGCTGGATAATTCAGTTGCAATGCAACTGCTACATCCAGCGGGAATGCTTCGATGGTTTCGTAATAAATATCCTGTTGCGATGTAACAGTAGCATAAGTAAGCAATGCGTTTAAGCCTGTTCCGAAACCCATCTCCAGGATGCAGCATGGCTGTTGTTGATGAAGGTTATTCCAGTGATGCAGCCCTGTATGGATAAATACATGTAACGATTCCTGTATGGCACCATGTACAGAGTGATAAGTTACCTGCATGGAAGGAACTTCAATGGTATGAGAGCCGTCAGTTGTTGTAATAATATTTCGTTGTATCAACCTGTTAACGGTTAAATTTACAATACAATCTGCTGTTTGTATGAGCGAATACCTGTTACACCTGACCAAAGATAAAAAGCTGAAGAAACTGGTTGAACATCACGGTGCTTTTAGCCTCAAAAAAAGAACGAACATCCCTATTTATCTCTGTGCGTCTATTATGAGCCAGCAATTGTCTACCAAAGTGGCGGATGTTATTTACCAGCGTTTTTTAAATTTATACGAAGGTAAAGAACCCACACCGGAACAGATACTGGATACCTCTACTGAAACATTGCGTAGTATCGGCTTATCCAATGCCAAGGTAAGTTATGTGCACAATGTGGCAAGATTTGCTGTTGAGCAGGGGATGGAAGATAAGAAGCTGCATGCCATGACCAATGAAGAAGTGATCGCTTATCTTACCACCATTAAGGGTGTTGGCCGTTGGACGGTGGAAATGCTGCTGATGTTTGCGCTGGGACGTGAAGATGTATTTGCTATTGATGACCTGGGCATTCAGAATGCCATGATCGGTATTTACAAACTGGATCGTACAGAAAAGAAAGCATTTCGTGAAGCGTTATTACGGATCTCAAAAAAATGGAGTCCTTACCGTACATATGCCTGTATGCACCTGTGGAGGTGGAAGGATAATAACCCGATTGAGAAAAAGAAATAAAGTGCGCTCAATATCTTATTTCATCTTTACAACACGTGTATTGGTCCATTTGTCGTGCCAGGGATAGCCGGCAAGTGCACTGAAAATTTCAAATGGTATTACTCTGCAAAGGCTCCTTGTGAGAGCGTCGCGCCATCTCAGCGGTGCTCCGTTTTTCTGAATGGCTACGGTATGTGTTACCAGTTTACCAAGGCTTCTGCCATGGCCCAGCTTTTCTGATAAACAGATGTAAGTAATATAGACTATTATGTTGACGAGATACAGGGCCATACGCATATTATCCTGAAATATAGTTTGCATATTGACCATTACCAGAATACGATACAATACAGACAGGAATATATAAAAAGTAAGCATGTCTATCATATAATTAGTAAGCCGCTGTGCGTTGGTTGCATCTTCATACTGATGGTCAGAACCCTGAAAAAAAGCTGTAACCCGGTTCATGATTGCTGCTTTTTGTATATGCTTTACTGAAGAACTGATAAAAAGCAAAGCAGGCCGGGAAGTCCGCCTGCTTTGTATGTTAGAAAAAAGTATTATTATCTTTTAAGTTTAACAACACGTGTGTTAGTCCATTTGTCGTGCCAGGGATATCCACTGAAAGCACTAAACGGTTCAAATGGAACAGTTCTGCTCAGGCTTCTTAAAAAAGCGTCTTTCCATGTAAATGGAGCACCATCATCGCGGATAACTATAGTGCGTGTTACCAGTTTGCCAAGACTTTTACCTTTGCCAAGTTTCTCTGATACAGCCATGAAAAGCACATAAAATACATAGCCTCCCAAAAGTAGTAATAGCTGAAATGAAGAATCTGTATTACCAGGTTCATCACCTGTGCTGTAAGCGGCGCCACTTAATACAATCGCAATACCGATACCAATGCCAATAGCATATGCAATTGCATAAAGGGCAATGATATCTATTATGTGATTAATAAGCCGTTGTCCTACGGAGGCTTCTTCATAATGTTGCTCAAACTCCTGTAATAAATTTGTTTCGGTTTGCATAAATATGATTTAGGGGCCTTTAAAATAGAAAAGTTTTGGCAATCTAAAAGACCTTGCAATGGTTTTTTGTAAAAATTAAACCCCGGCATACTGTTTCCAAACAGTATGCCGGGGTTGCAGTTGATACGAACAACAGGTTAGCTATTTATTGACGTACCAGTTTTAATTCATTGATAATATTGGTAGCACCGCCCAGTTTATCAATACACCACAATACATAACGCACGTCTACACAAATAGTGCGGTTGTATACAGCATCAAAAGCAATCTTATGGCTTAGTGCTTCATAGTTGCCATCGAAAGCAAGACCTATCAGGTTGCCCATGCCATCAATAACAGGAGAACCGGAGTTGCCACCTGTAATATCGTTGGTCGTGATAAAGCCTACCACCAGGTCATTGCGTTGTTTGTCAATATACTGACCATAATCTTTTTTGCGGGCCAGTTCCAGCAATTTGTCAGGCAGATCAAACTCATAATCACCGGGAACATATTTTTCCAGCACACCGGTCATGGTGGTTACATAATCATATTTCACAGCATCACGTGGCTGATAGCTTTTTACATTACCAAAACTAACACGCATAGTGAAAGTAGCATCAGGATACATTTTCTTCGCTTTGGCTGTATCCATTTCTCGTATTCCCTTCAGGTATAAACGGCCCAGTTCATTGTTTTTAGTATTGAATTGCTGGAACTGCGAAATGTATTTACCCTGCCAGTTTTTAAGAAAAGCACTTACTGTAGCATACGCAGGATCGGCCTGTAATACCGTGGCATCCGGATTGGCACAGAAAGCATTCCATTTATTGTCGTCGAAGATCATGGTATTGTTAAACATGTTCGCCGCAAAACGTTTGTAAGTGCTTTCTTCTTTCAGATCGCCGGAGCTGGCTTTCAGGTTGTCATAAAAACCGATTGGCTGCTGGCGTTTGTCAATGTCTTCATAGTACATCATCAACACTGCTGCTACAATATTCTGATCAGAAGCTTTATTTTCTGATTTAATAAATGCAGCACGTGCTTCTTTGGCTGCATCTATTGCTTTTTTAATATCTGCCGAACTGCCTTTTTTGGCAATGGCATTTTCCACCTGTTGCAGCGTGCCCGCAAAGCTTAGTAATGGAGAACCGAAGATGCCTTCATTGAGATATACACGTTGTTTGGAATACGGACGCCACTGGTCGTAAGCAGTTGACCAGTCAGTCATTAGAGATTGAAATTCCGGTTTGCCGGAAGCCCATTGCTGAAATTTATCTTCCAATTTCTTTTTCTGATCATAGATATCGTATTTGATCAGTTGTTTGCTTTCGCCGTCGAAGAATTTCCAGTAGTTGGCAATGCTGGCATAATTGCTGGCCAGTTGCAATTTTACTGCCGGATCTTTTTTCATTTCTGCAAACATGTATTTCAACCGCACGTCGCGTAGCTTTACCAGTGTAGGGTTGTCAATGTCAATTTTCTGTTTGATGCCATAAGAGGTTTCATAACGGTTTGTGCCGCCGGGATAACCATAGATCATGGCATAATCACCATCTTTAACTCCTTTGATAGAAACAGGCAGGAAGTATTTGGGTTTTAATGGCACATTTTCAGGAGAGTAATCCGCAGGTTTGCCGTCTTTGCTCATGTACACACGAAATACAGAGAAATCGCCTGTATGACGGGGCCATTCCCAGTTGTCAGTATCGCCGCCGAATTTTCCAATGCTTTCAGGTGGTGCACCCACCAGGCGAATATCGGAATAGCGCTGGTATACAAATACCAGGAACTGGTTGCCTTTGAACAAAGAGCTTACGCGGGCTATAACAGATTTTGACTCATCGCTATAGCGTTTGTTGATGGCTGCCATAGCAAAATTTACTTTGGCTGTGCGTTCAGCACCGGTAAGTCCTTTGGCTGAATCTTCCACTTCGGTAGTAACGTCCTCTATCTTCAGCAAAAACTCTGCATATAGTTTATCGGAAGGAATTTCTTCCGGTTTGCTTTTGGCCCAGAAACCATTTTTAAGATAATTGGCAGTAACTGTACTGGCGGTGGCAATAGCGTCGTACCCACAGTGGTGATTGGTAAAAATGAGACCTTCATTACTTACGATCTCACCGGTACAAAATCCGCCGAAAATGATAATGGCATCTTTCAGTGAAGCCTTATTCATGTGGTAAAGCTGGTCTTTGCTCAGTTTCAGACCGCGTTTTACCATGTCGTTATACACCTGCTGTCCCAGTAACATGGGCAGCCACATTCCTTCGTCTGCATAACTACGGAAAAGGGAAAGAGCAAGAACAACTGATACTAACAGTTTTTTCATACAATGATTCAATTTCCAACAAACGTATTTAAAAAAACTGATTTTATTAACGAGTGTTAGTTTGTGCTTTTTTTTGCTGATTTGTGCGGCTATATGCGTTTATGGAAGTATATTTAAGCTTACTTCAAATCTTATCTATGCTCAACCGAAACTATGCTTATGTGTTGCTGCTGATTGCAGCCGTATTTTCTGCTTGTAGTAAAAAAGATGCTGTAGAACCTACGCCGGTACCGCCGGTGATTGCTGCCCCCCCTGATTTTGGTTTTAAAGTGGTTGGTTATTTTCCTTCTTACCGTGATCCCGCTACTGTACCGGATGTAAAATTCCGGATGACAAATGTGGTCAACTATGCCTTTTTCACCCTGAATGCTTCAGGCACGTTGGTGCTGAACAGCCCATCCGTATTTACTGCTGTAGTTGCCAAGGCCAAGACCAATAATGCCAAAATATTTATGAGTGTGAATGGTGCGGCAGCAGATTTTAAAACCATGGCTGCCACAGCCACCGGCAGAAATAATTTCATTAAACAGGTAATGAACAGCCTGCGACAATACCAGTTGCATGGTGCCGATATTGACTGGGAATTTCCAAGTACTGCAGACGGTACCGATATTACTTTCACTGCACTGATGAAAGAGCTGAGCGATAGCTGTCATACAGATAGCAAATATTATTTAACCGCAGCGATCACTGCAGGAAAATATGCAGGTTCGTACAGGGATGCCATCAAAGCAGAGTTGTTTGATTATGCTGACTGGTTTAATGTAATGGCGTATGATGATTTCAGCACATCAGTGCCTTACAAACAGCATTCTGATATGGCACTGGCGCAAACCTGTATCAATTACTGGATCACCCAGCGTGGAATGCCCAAAGCAAAATTTGTATTGGGCATTCCTGCCTATGGCCGCCCATCTGGCATTACACAAAGCAATACCATACTTACTTATTCCGGCATCCTGGCGCAAGGTGGAAGTGCGCAGTCAGATTCTGCGGTTGTTACTTCTTCAGGATATGCTTCTCCTTATACCATTTATTACAATGGACAGCCTACTGTAAAAAAGAAAGCCATGCTGGCCAAACAGGTAGGGAATGGTGTTATGCTATGGGAAAAAGGACAAGACGCGCACGATGCTAACTCGCTGCTGAAAGCTGCCTGCGATACATTGGGCAGAACCTATTAGAATAAGGGGATGACAACCAGGGTAAGACTACCACAGATTTGGTTTAAGGCTGTCATCCAATGTAAAAGAATATTTATCAGGCGCTGCCGGTAACCGGCAGCGCTTTTTGGGTGAGGGACTTTACATGCGTTTTACCACAATTTCCTCTACCATCCGGGTATTGGAATTGATCTCGAAAGACTGTGTGGCATTATCTTTTGCACTTCTCAGCAAAAAGGTCACCTTTTCAGTTTCTCCTTTGGTAAGCCGGAATTTTTTGTCAAATTTTTTATCGTTGTACACATCCTGGAACAACACTATTCCATCCTGATCTTTGACAGTGAGATAAAATTTCTCTCCCGTTTCGTTGTTTAGTAGTAGCTGGAAATACATGCTTTCATTATCGTTGCCAATGTGTTTGATCATGGCAGACTTAACAGGTGAAGCCGTTTCCTGGCTGGCGGTTTTAAGCGCTTGTGCATGGAGGGTAGCTGTAGTGATAGTGAGCGTACCTGAAAACAGGATTGTTTTGATGATGTTTCCTGTGGTTGTTTTTGCGACACGCATTAATTGCTTTTTCATAACAAAAGTTTTTGAGTGAATAAAGCGGCAGCAATTGCGACGGGGCAGCAACGTGGTGAGGCAAACAAAAGAGGCAGCAGTAAATCATCAGAGCGGGAAACAGGTATTAGTAAAGAAATAAGCCTGTTTTAAGATTTGCAGTACAAAAATATACACTTTTTTTTGAATTTTATCGGAAAATTTGAAATAAGCCGACAAAACAAACATATGTAAATTATATTAATGCATTGTATATTCTTCCCTGCACCCCAAAATTAGTATACAGGTATTAGCTTAATGTTGTAGGGCTTTTATTAAACTGTTAAGTCTGGGTTGATTTTGTAATCGCTTATCCATGCGGATACGCGTGGTATCTGAAATGAACCAGTTCATGGCATAAGGCACTTCTACCAGTGTATCGCCTTTTTTACGTTCTTCTTCTTTTTCGGCGCTGTCTTTATACAGGTGAATAGGATAATAGTCGGCACTTCTGCATACACCTTGTATATTGATGTCGCTTAAAAAATTAACCAGGCGCCGGTCATTTACCGTGGTCTGCATATCGTAGGCACCCACAATAGTTTGCACAGGAGCCATCAGGTCGTTCTTTAACGGACTTACTGCATCCAGTTTGGCAACACCTTGTGGGCTATTGGTAATATGGATGATCCTGAAATGTAGCTTGCCTACTCTTCTTTTTAATGTGCTGTCATTGCTTTTGGCGGCATAGTTCAGAATGGCACGCATCATTTCCTGTACTACACCGGCACCGGAGTTGTCAAAATAACCTCCATCAACAAAATAATGGATCAGCATGCTGTCCTGCACTTTTACCCGTCTGCTTACAGGTAGTGTTTCATCAATACGCCCGGCGGGACTAATGTAAGGAAAACGTGCACCCAGGATGGCAGCCGTGCTTAAAAGTATATCGAGCGAATCGTTCAGTATGCCCGCAATGTCAATCCTGTTATTAAAAATATTTTTATCCAGCCTGATATTGGTCACTACGCCAGGGTTGCCATCCTGCATGCGGGTGGTGTTGATGCACAATACCGGCAGGTTGTAAGCCCTATTCCGAAGGGCCACCATGTTTGAAAAAGATTCACCCATGGCTACTTTCAGTGAGTCTGAGCATTCGCTGGCTCCCTTTTCCATACTTTCTTCCAATGCACCCACCCTGTCTGACAGGTCTCTGTTATTGATGTGGAAGATGTATTTGAAATAGTCGGGTCCCAGCATATGTGCCAGCGTGTAGGTCAGAAAATCTTTACCCAGGAATGAACGTGCTGAATTGAGATAAGAGGGACTTTTTATTTCCGGTGCTTTCTGATGTTCATACAGCAACGAAAAAAATGTGGCAACGCCCACGCCACCGCCAGACGTGCCTGATAAACAAAATATATGTTTGGAGAAAGGATCTCCGGTTGCAGTGGTCACATCTTCCAGTTTACCCAGTACAGACGCTGTCCAGTAACCGGAACGTGAAGCGCCTCCGTTTGCCAGTACAAAGTATACGGGATAAGTGCCGCTGATAGTATCCAGTGTGGTTTTCCTGGCTTCCACCCAGTTATTGAAATAGGTATAAATATCCTGTCGCTGGTTATAGATGCCGCGTTTGGAAGTGTTGCTGAAAGCATGTGTACGTACATAATGTGTTTCGGGTGAACCCAGGAGCAATGCCACAAGAAAAATAATAAAATGCAGGTTCACACTGATCTTTACAGACAGTGCCGTAATAATATTGCCAAAACCGAGCAATACGGCAAAGGCCAGCAATACAAAAGGGAAAGGACCGATCTGCCACGACAGGTGCAGATTATTGATGGTAAGAAAGTAGATCACCAGGCCGCCTGTACATACAACATTGAACCAGTTGAAATAGCCCATTTCAGCACGGGGCACCCGTAAAAAGTCCATTACATAGTAAATGCAGCGCCTGAGCCAGGACGGGTTGTCTGGTTCTTTGCGCGTCAGTTCTTTTTCTACTACCTGTAAATGACGCAGGTTGATATAGAAAAGATAAACAGCATGCAGTACCAGCAAGATCCAGAACAATACCATCAGGTTGGTTTTGGTAAATAAAGCTGCTACCAGTACTGCAATAATGAATATAGCCAGCAGGCTATAAAATATAATGCGTGCCTGCAATCTTCTTTTGTCTGCAAAATTGTTAACAATGTCGTCCAGCCCCCAGCAGATCAATAGCCCCAGGAAGAATATACGACTGGCGTGTGTGCCATTGATAGCTGCATCTCCTAATGCGGAAGATTGTAATACCGCTAATTCTATGGCCAGCAGACAGGCATAACCAATCATGCGTGGCATGGTTTCGAGATAATAAGGAGGTAATTCAAAATAAGAGGGTGTATCCAATCGAATGGCCACTTTTTCAGAAGGAAGATTTTTGGAGAGCCTGGTGATATAATCTTCCTGTTTGCTTTTTTTAAGGTAGGCGATGATGCGTGCTGAGAACCAGCTTACATATACCCAGAATGCAATGGCAACGAAGAAGATGATCTTGGCCCGGTGGTTTTCTGTAAAAGCAACAATAAGATCCTTGCCCTGTCCCAGTTTCCAGAAACACCATATAGCCAGCACCAGGAAAAGGATACCGGGAAAGAATAACCAGATCGATTTAAGCAAACGCGACAACAGCAACAGGAATAAATGCCCGATAAACCGGCATATACGTAACAGGGACGACCATTGAAAAGACATACAAAAGGATTAAAGGTTAATGCAATGATTGACGACCGGTTTTCGCAGGGAAGAAACGGTTGCAGTTGTATATGCTATGCATATAACCACGCAAAAATATCTGCATACCTTATTGAGGTATATACTATACAGGAATGGTTTCCAGTGCTACGGGTGTGTGTACGGCAAAAACAGCGTTACTGTTGTTCTTCATTCAGATTTTTCCACAGCAGGTCTTTCAGTTCTGATAGCCCCTTCTGTGTTATAGATGCAATAAAAATATGTGGTATGTCAGGAGGTAATTCTTTTTCAATAGCTGCTTTTAATTCATCATCCAGCATATCGCTTTTACTGATGGCGATGATAAATTGTTTATGCAGGAGTTCCGGATTGTATTGTTCCAGTTCGTTTACCAGGATGTCAAATTCCTTGCGGTGATCATTACTGTCGGCAGGAATCAGGAATAACAATACCGGGTTGCGCTCAATATGACGCAGAAAACGGTGTCCCAGTCCTTTCCCTTCTGCGGCACCTTCAATAATACCGGGCAGGTCGGCAATACAGAAGCTTCGGCCATCGCGGTATTCAACCATGCCCAGCTGTGGCGTAATGGTGGTAAAGGCGTAGTCGGCAATTTTAGGTTTTGCCGCTGTCATTACAGAAAGCAGGGTGGATTTGCCGGCATTGGGAAAGCCTACCAGTCCTACATCGGCCAGTACTTTTAATTCCAGTACCTTCCAGCCTTCTTCACCGGGTTCACCGGGTTGGGCATGTTCAGGAGCCTGGTTGGTGGGGGTTGCAAAACGTGCATTACCCAATCCGCCACGACCGCCTTTTATCCAGATAACTTCCTGTTTATCTTCCAGTATTTCTACTTCCAGTTCTTCTGTTTCTTCATCGCGTGCAATGGTGCCCAGCGGCACTTCAATGATAATATCTTTACCACTGCGGCCTGTACAGTTGTTGCCGCTGCCGCCTTCTCCATTTTCTGCCAGTACGTTTTTATAATAACGCAGGTGCAGCAGTGTCCAGAGGTTTTTATTGCCACGCAGAATAATATGTCCGCCGCGTCCACCGTCGCCGCCATCAGGACCAGCCTGTGGGTTGAACTTGGTGCGCATAAAATGCTTACTACCTGCTCCTCCGTGTCCGCTACGGCAGAATATCCTGATCTGATCTACAAAGTTTGTCTTTTCCATAATCACGCACAAGGGTGAAGTAACCCGTTCTTTTTACCGTTTTTATATCACGATGTGGGGTACTTCTTGTCCTGGATTTGCTGCGAAATTATCGAAGTTGCGCCGTATTACGCAATTCAGTGCTGTAAAGGGGAATTTTAGTGTTTGCCGGAGTTTTTGATCTCGTTCCATGTTTTGTACAGACTTTCCTGTGCGGGCCTGTCTGCCGGTACTTCCCGCAGGGGTTCGCAAGGGGTCCAATGCTGATGCATTTCCTGTGGTAATGCCTGGTATAAGCGGGTGCCTGCTGTTTTCCAGGCCAGCATTTCATCGCTTACCGTTTTTACTACTTTACCGGGATTGCCTATTACCACGCTGCGTGTAGCAATCCGCTGGTTGGCAGGAATAAAGCTCAGCGCCCCGATAATGCAATCATCTTCTATCACCACATTGTCCATGATGACACTGTTCATGCCGATAAGACAATTTTTGCCAATCACTGCTCCGTGTACTACCGCTCCATGACCAATATGTGCGCCTGCCTGCAGTGTTACCGTAACACCGGGAAACATATGGATGGTACAGTTTTCCTGCACATTGCAGCCGTCTTCTATTACAATGCCGCCCCAGTCGCCGCGGACGGCTGCCCCAGGACCAACATATACATCCCTGCCAATAATCACATTGCCCGTTACTGCTGCCTGCGGATGGATGAATGAAGAAGGATGAACTACAGGGATGAAATTTTTGAAAGAGTATATCAATGTGCGAATTTGAATATTTGAAAAATGTGTAAATGTGGTTGTAAGTAATAAGTTTTAAGTTACAGGCAGGATGGATTGATAAGCAGTTTTGCTCTTAAAGACCCTGTACCTAATGCCTTGAGTTCGGTTTAAACAGACTCATTCAACCATTCAGTATTTTTACGATAAACTGTTCCCTTGAACAATGCTACCAGCGGACCATTGTCTTTAACAACCTGTACCTCGTAAATGGCGATCTTGTTGCTGATACTTTTTTCAGTAGCAATGGCCGTGATCACATCACCCGCCATCAACGGACGAATATGTGAAATGGAGGTTTCAATAGAAACAGCATGCCTGCCATGTGCATTGGAGGCAAATGCTACCGCAGAATCGGCCAGTGAATAAGCAATACCGCCATGCGCAATGGAAAACCCGTTGCACATTTCTTCGCGAATGGTCATGCTGAGCCTGCAAAAACCTTCTTTGGTTTCCAGTAACTGAATACCCAGCCATTGACTGAAAAAATCTTTTTCCATCATCTGGCCAACTATTTTACCAGCGTTTGATTCCATAGTATGTGGGTTAAAGAATTTATTCCCCTTTAAATACCGGTGCACGTTTTTCCATAAAGGCGCTGATCCCCTCGTGATAGTCTGCTGTACCTGCTGCGCGCTGCTGTAACTTGTCTTCGTTCATCAACTGTTCGTACATAGTATGTGTAAACGACCACTGCAATGCTTTTTTGGTATGTGCCAGCGCCTGTGTAGGCATTTGTGATAGCTGGCGGGCAATCTTTTTTGCTTCTGTTTCAAATGAAGCATCTGGAAAATATTTGTAGATCATGCCCCAGCGCTCGGCTTCTTCTGCGCTTATTTTATCACCCAGCATCATAATGGCAGAAGCCTTTTGCCAACCGATTAACCGTGGCAGAAAGAACGTGCCGCCACTATCTGGTATCAGACCGATCTTTGAAAAAGCTTGTATAAAGGATGCAGATTGCGAGGCCAGTACAATATCACAGCACAGGGCAATGTTAGCACCTGCGCCTGCAGCCACACCGTTTACAGCGGCTACTACCGGTTTTTTCAACTCACGTATCTTTACAACAATAGGATTGTAATGCTGTGAAAGTATCTGGTTGAAGCCCGGTGCTTCGGGAGCGGTTATTTCAGCCAGATCCTGTCCAGCACTGAATCCTTTGCCGGCCCCTGTAATGTATACACAACGGATATCTTTTGATGCCGCGCATTCATCCAGTTTTTCCTGCAACTGCAACGCCATTTCACGGTTAAAAGAATTGAGTTTTTCCGGGCGGTTTAGTGTGATGACAGCTATATTTTCTTCGAGGTGAAATAAAATTGAGGACATTACAACCGTTTTTATTTAGTGACATTTAAAATAGTCAAAAGGTTCCTGGCAATCATTGCACTGATATAATGATTTACAGGCAGTGGATCCAAACTCGCTGATACGCCGGGTATTCCACGACTGGCAGTGCGGGCATTGCACCGCTTCGGCGGGCACAAAAAAACTGGAATTGCATACCTGCTGTACCGGGTTGGGCGGTGCGATACCGTATGCTTTTAATTTTTCTTTTCCTGCTTCACTCATCCAGTCGGTTGTCCAGGCCGGAGATAGTACGGTAACCACAGAAATATTGTTGTAGCCGGCAGCCAGTAATTCCATACGGATGTTCATAGCAATCACATCCATGGCAGGACAGCCTGTATAGGTAGGAGTGATCACTACTTCCACTACATCTTCATGAACGTTTACGGCCCGTACAATTCCCAGGTCAGTGATAGACAATACAGGAATTTCAGGGTCAGTAATCGCTGATAATATTGACCATATTTTTTCTGTTGTTATGGAACCGGTGGTGGTCATTGCTGTTGGTTAACTACCATTCACTATTAGGATAGGCACGTTGCATAAACTGCATTTCGGCAAGTATGTATCCAAGCTGTTCTGTGTGCATACCTTCTTTGCCGCCTTTTTGTGACCATCCGTTTTTGGCTGTTTTTTCGCGGAACAGGTCACCCAGTGTTGCTTCCTCCATTACTTCCTGTACTTTCTGTATCCAGGGTGCCTGTAGTGCGGCAACATCTGCGGCGATGCCTTCTTTTAGTAGGGTTGTTTCATATGGTGCAGGAATGAACAGTTCGCCGGTAAAAGGCCACAATGTTTCCATTGCCTGCAACATCCGTTCATTGCTTTCGGTGGTGCCATCGCCCAGCCGTATTACCCATTCTCCGCTCCAGCGTACGTGGTAAGTTACTTCTTTTAGCGATTTTTCAGCAATGGCGGCAATCTGCTTATCTGCCGAATGCTGTAGCTGTGTATATAGCAGTAACTGGTAGGTACTGAAAAAGAACTGGCGCAATATGGTCTGCCCCCAGTCGCCGTTGGGCAATTCTGTTAGCAGGCAGTTTTTAAAATCGCGGGCGTCGCGCAAGTATGCCAGGCTATCTTCCGTTGAAGGAATAAAATCCTTATCACCTGCATGTTGCTGGTTACGGATTGTTGCTGCATATTGGTAAAGACTTCTGGACTGGCCAATCAAATCCAGCGAAATATTGGTAATGGCAATATCCTGTTCCAGTACAGGCCCATGTCCGCACCAATCACTGTTCCGCTGACAAAGGATCAGAGCATTATCGGCAAGGTGGATCAGGTAGTTGTATGTTGCTGAGTGAAGCATTTGAAAAAATTAAAAGAGTAATTCACTGAGTATTGAAAAATTGTTAATTGACTATTGAATATTCTGGTTGTTAGTCCGGAAAATGTTCAATAAGCCATGTTCAATGTTCAATTTTCAAGACAGGCATTACATGTGGGTTAGCTCATCCGGCAGATCGTAAAAGGTGGGATGGCGATACACTTTATCATTGGCTGGCTCGTACAGGGAAGCTGCTTCATCAGGATTGGAAGCATGGATGTATTTGCTTTCCACTACCCAGATGCTGATACCTTCCATACGGCGTGTATAAACATCACGTGCGTTTTCAATGGCCATCTTAGCATCAGCAGCATGTAAGCTGCCGGCATGCTTGTGGTCGAGGCCCTGTTTGCTACGGATAAATACTTCCCACAGTGGCCAGTCGGTATTGCCGGCGGGGGCATTATTGATATTGCCACCTGTTTTTTCTTCGGGAATATCACCGTAGTAATATTTATTTGTGCGAATTGTCATATCAGATATTGCAATTGTGTTTAATCCTGTTTAAAACCGATCCTGCGTTTACCATAGCCCCAGTCTGTTCTAAAGGTGTCAGGGAGATATCTTTTCATTCATGACTTGAGGTTTCAATCTGAAATCTCATGCAGCCTGTATATCTTTTTTGTTTTTGCTTTTTTCAGCGTAGGCAGAAGCTGCTTTACGTACCCATTCACCATCATTCCATGCTTTTTTGCGTGCTTCCAGTCTTTCTTTATTGCAGGGACCATTACCTTTTACCACGTTCCAGAATTCAACCCAGTCAATTTCACCAAAATCATAATGCTGGGTGGTTTCATTCCACTTTAGTGCTTCATCCGGCAGTGTCATGCCCAGTATTTTGATCTGCTCTGCAATCATATCCACAAACTTCTGTCGCAGCTCATCATTGCTCATTCGTTTGATCTTCCATTTGGTGCTTTGGTCAGAATGGGTGGACTCACTGTCTTTGGGGCCAAACATCATCAGCGATGGCCACCACCAGCGATTGATGGCGTCCTGGCACATGGCCCGCTGCTGTGGTGTGCCCTGCGAAAGCACCAGTAATATTTCAAAACCCTGCCGCTGGTGAAAACTTTCTTCTTTACAGATGCGTACCATTGCCCGTGCGTAAGGACCATACGAAGCACGGCACAGCATTACCTGGTTCAGTATCGCTGCACCATCTACCAGCCAGCCAATGGCGCCGATATCGGCCCATGTAAGCGTGGGGTAATTGAAGATGGATGAGTATTTGGCTTTGCCGCTGTGCAGATCATCAATGGTTTGTTCGCGGGTAGTGCCCAGTGTTTCGGTGGCAGAGTACAGGTACAATCCATGACCTGCTTCATCCTGAACCTTAGCCAGTAAAATAGCCTTACGTTTCAGGCTGGGTGCGCGGGATATCCAGTTGCCTTCGGGCAGCATGCCCACAATTTCACTATGCGCATGTTGCGAGATCTGGCGGATCAATGTTTTACGGTATTGATCGGGCATCCAGTCTTTTGGCTCAATGCGTATCTCGTTATCAATTTTATCCTGAAAAATCTTTTCCAGTTCCTGTACAGACATAACAACCGTTTTTAACTGTTCCAAAGATAATTATTCTTCCCGACGAAGCTAACAATCGTTAGTTAAAAATATGATTGTCATATTTATGTGGCGATATGCTATGGATTAATGTACCTTCTGCGTCTGGATAAGAGCATGTTGCGATGTATAAACTTCTTTTTACTGGTTTTTATCACTGCCGGTTGCGGCAGTAATGCGGGTACACCTGCAAACATTGTATATCAGCCCATAGGTATTGCGCATGATACGCTGATTACCAATACAGCAAAGGTGATCCATGTACTGGTGGCTTTGTGCGACAATAAGAACCAGGGGATTGTACCGGTTCCCGTACGCATTGGCAATGGGCAGGACCCTGCTGCTAACCTTTACTGGGGATGTGCAGGTGGTGTAAAGGGGTTTCTGAAAAGAAAGTCATCGCCCTGGCAACTGGTTAAAACTATCCGGCAACCAGCTGTCAATATCTATGAACGATGTGTATTTAAGCATAGGGTTTCCAATGCCTGGCTGGTGGCCGACGCCTATGATGGTGCTGCTATCCGGCAATGTACTGTTGATTTTTTTACAGCCGCTGCCGGTAGTAAAAATGAAGTGTTACAGGTAGATAGTAATCGTATTGCTATCGGAGGCTCTGCCAACATTGTAGCCTATACAGGGCACAACGGACTGATGGATTTTTCATTGCAGCAATGCCCTGCACAACAGAATAAAGCATTGCGGGAAACGATCATCCTGGCCTGTATGAGTAAGCGATTTTTCAATGAAGGTATCAGGAAAGCAGGTGCTTCGCCCTTGTTGTGGAGCACAGGTTTAATGAGTCCTGAAGCATACACCCTGGAAGCAGCGGTTGAAGGCTGGTTGTTACAGGAAACACCGCAGCAGATCAGGATGCGTGCCGCAAAGGCATACGATCAATATCAGCATTGTGGCATTAAGGCTGCCTCCAACCTGTTGGTTACCGGCTGGTAATTATTTCACATCAAAATCTACAATGATCTTTTCTGACCGTGGGTGCGATTGGCAGGTAAGTATAAAACCTGCTGCTGTTTCATCATCTTCCAGCGCATAATTGCTGTCCATTTCCACTTTCCCTTGCAGCAGCTTTGCTTTACAGGTGCTGCATACGCCACCTTTACAGGCAAAAGGCAGATCTGCACCTTCTTCTAATGCAGCATCCAGTATGGTAGGTCCGTCAAAAGGGATCTCCAGGTCAAAAGTCACCCCATCCAGCCGGATGCTTACCTGGCTGGTTTTACCTTTGAAAGCAGTGGTGCCTGTTGCATGGTCAGGGATCTCTGTTTTTTGTCCCGGTGTAGTGAATAGTTCAAAATGGATCTTTTTTCTTTCAATACCTTTTTGTTCCAGCCAATCTTTTACGCTGAAGATCATTGCTTCAGGGCCGCAAATAAATATTTCATCGGCTGTTTCGGCCTGGATCAGCCTGTTATCTAGCTGGCTGCATTTTTCAGCATCAATACGACCATAGTTAACAGGGGTATCTGTTTGTTCACGGCTCAGAATATGGTGTACAGCCAGTCTGCTGGTGTAACGGTTTTTCAGTGCTTCCAGTTGTTCTTTGAAAATAATGCTGCCGCGGCTGCGGTTGCCATATACCAGTGTAAAAGTACTTTCCGGTTCGGTGGCCAGCGTTGTTTTAATGATCGAGATCACCGGTGTAATACCGCTACCTGCAGCAAAGGCCAGGTAATTCTTTTTTTGCGCAGCCTCTAGTGCTGTATAGAACTTGCCGGTGGGTGGCAACACTTCAATGGAGTCCCCGGCCTTTAATTGTTCATTGGCCCAGGTGGAGAACCTGCCCATATTGGTTTTCTTTACGGCAACACGCAGCTCATTATCCAGCGGGCTACTACAGATAGAGTAAGACCGGCGTAGCTCTTCGCCATTCATGATCGTTTTTAGAGTAATGTTCTGTCCCTGTGTAAAGAGATATTCTTTTTTAAGCGATTCCGGAATATGAAACGCAATGGAAATACAATCGGGAGTTTCTCTGCGGATATCTGCTATAGTAAGCCGGTGAAAATGTGTAGCCACAAAAATATTTTGAATGGGTAAGAGTTGAATTAACGGCGCAGGCCATCTACCAGTATCATGATCATATTGTCTTCCAGCAATGCACCTGGAATTTTCCGTTTGCTGCGGTGCCACGATTCTATACCGCTGACGGCATGCAGCATGATTAGTACGGCTGTGGGTGCATCAATGGATTTGATTTCGTCTTTACGGATGCCTTCCTCAATGATCTGTGCAATACGTTGACGGTAAGACCTGCGCTGGTTTTGAATATTGGACAAATAAGGATCAGACAGGTGTTTCCATTCCCGGTCGTTCACATATACTTCTTCGTAATTATCTACCATCTGGCGAATGTGGAACCGGAGTATCGCTTCTATTTTCTCTATAGAATTTGTACTGGAAGCATATACTTCTTCAATGTGAGAAGTGAATTCATTAGCTACTTTAAAACAAATCTCCTGCAATATTTCCGATTTGGAGCTGATATGATTGTACAGACTAGCAGCTTCCACGCCTACATGTTCGGCCAGGTCGCGCATAGAAGTTGCATTGTACCCCTTTTCGCGGAACAGTTTGGCTGCTTTGGAAATGATCACATCCTTACGGGTGCCATTCTTGTTTCGTTTGATTTTTGCCATATCAGGTCAGATGATAGTGTTCAAAGATATGGAAAACTAACAGCTGTTAGCGAAAAAAGTATGACATATGCTGAGTACTGCCCCGGAAAATGCTAACAATCGTATCCGGCGGTATTTACAGGGGATGGTATTAAGGTTTTATTGCCTCCAAAAATTCGTGTAGTTTTGCACGCGGAAATAAAAAGGCATACCGGAAAGCAAGTGTGTTATCGGCGGCCATAGTTCTTTACCGTAATTTCTAATCATTCAAATATTAAAACTCCCCCTTACAAGTATGTCTTTGATCGTTGTGGGCACAATGGCCTTTGATGCAATCGAAACTCCTTTTGGTAAAACTGACAGGATTATTGGTGGTTCTGCAACTTATGCAGCTTATGCAGCCAGCAATTTTGTAAAGCCTATTGAGCAGGTATCCATTGTAGGATTTGATTTTCCAAAAGAAGAAATGGATGAGCTGTCTAAAAGAGGAGTTCGTCTGGAAGGTGTGGAAGTAGTAGCTGACAAGAAATCTTTTTTCTGGAGTGGCCGTTATCACCTGGATATGAACAGCCGTGATACCCTGGTGACCGATCTGAATGTACTGTTGGATTTTGACCCCGTGATCCCTGAAAGCTACCAGGATGCAGAATTCCTGATGCTGGGTAATCTCGATCCCCGTATCCAGAAAAAAGTGATCACTCAGTTGAAAAAACGTCCCAAGCTGATTGTAATGGATACTATGAACTTTTGGATGGAAAGTTCAATGCCTGAGCTGGAAGATGTACTGAAAATGGTAGATGTGCTGATGGTGAATGACAGTGAAGCACGCCAGTTAAGCGCCCAGTTCTCGCTGGTAAAAGCTGCGAAAGAGATCATGAAAATGGGACCTAAGTACCTGATCATTAAGAAAGGTGAGCACGGTGCATTGTTGTTCCATGAAGATAAAGTGTTCTTTGCGCCTGCATTACCCCTGGATGAAGTATTCGATCCTACCGGTGCAGGCGATACTTTTGCCGGTGGCTTTATTGGTCATATTGCACACACAAAAGATATCTCTTTTGAAAATATGAAAACCGGTATTATTGTTGGTTCTGCTATGGCTTCTTTCTGTGTAGAAAAATTTGGCCCCGAGCGTTTGAAAGAAATCAAAAGAGCTGATATTGACGCACGTATTCAGCAGTTTGTAAACCTGGTGAATTTTGATATTGAGCTGGTTTAAACTCAATAATAATTTATAAAAAAAGAGGTCTCGCAAGAGACCTCTTTTTTATTCGAGCAGGAGTGATTTAAGCAACTTGTTATATTTTTTGAGTATAGGTATCAGTTCGTAAGTTTTGTATTGTTTTGATTTGGACCAGCACAGGGATATTAATTCTATCTCTCTTTTTTTGCCACTGTCTGTTATGCGAAACCGTATATTCTGAACGGTATCTTTTTCCAGTATAAAGGACGGTATAACATAGAAAGGTATTTCCTCTTTTCTGTATAGCACTGCGGTATCCTTTAAAGTATTTAATGCCTGCCATTTTACAGCGCTATCACCCGGTACCTGGTAGCGTAAAAAATAATTCCTGGTCCATGCGGGGAAGTACATTACAGAATCTGTGTAATAACTGATCTGCATACTATCCAGCTTGTATAATATTCTATCTGTGGTGAGCCGTGTTTTATAAGTTTCTCCTATTGGTATATAGCCGTCGGGAAAAGTATAATCTGGTGGATTGTATCGCGCGGAGGTAGCACAAATTGCTGCAATGGTGATGATAAAGGCTGTAGTTCTTGTCCATTTTATTACCGGCGATAGGCCGTGTTGAAAAGGCTGAAGTCTGTATGCGGGTATAAGCATGGTCAATGCAGCAAGGTCGGTGTAATCAACAACCCTGTGTATCGTAACTGGCAATATACTATTGCTCCAATTGATGAGAGGCTGTGATACCGGTAGTTTCCAGTAAATAAACAGGATTGCCGTAATAACGGATGCCGTTGTTTTTTGTCCGCGTAAACAGGCTGTTAAGAAAATAGCCAATACAAATACGCCGGCAAAATCTGATAGTTTACCAGTGATGGCATTGTGGTAAGTATATTTTAACCAATGATCGTTGAGTATAAGCAGTAGCAACCCCGCAATGAACAAGGGGTGCAACAGATATGATCTTGAATGGCGCATAGCAGGTATTTGGTATGTACGTGTTGAATAAAAGCGAAAATTAAAGTACTACTAAAACCTGTGCTACAGCGTTATGGGATTCTTAAAACTGTTGTGATGATCATTAAAGCCTGCGTGCCAGTGTAACCGCATTTTTAAATTTTTGTTTCTGTCCCTGCTGGTTAAATATTTCTGAAACAATAATGTAAATACCCAGGGGAAGTTTATTCGCCTTTTCATCAAGACCGTCCCAGCGAAAACTGCCCGATGTGCCCAGCAAGGCATTTTTTACCAGGTAACGCACTTGTCTGCCCTGTACATCATAAACAGTAACATTGGCCATATGCTCCGTTCCGGTAACCCGATAGCTGATGGTAATATAATCATCTATACCGTCATTGTCTGGTGAAAAAATCCTTGGCGTTACTTCCAGTTGGCCCTGTACGGAAAATGCAGCGCCCAGTTGTGAATTAACATACCCCGGTGTGCCATATCCTGCAGTGGAAGCAGCAGAGGTCCAGTTATGCAGATGCTGTGTAGGCTGTTCATAGCTGATGCGTTCAAGTGCCACACCTTCCCTGTTGCTGATAAGTGAAAAATGCCATTTTGCCTCATAACTTAACTCATCAATTACCCGGCCATGCAGGTTGGTAAGTACTGCTATGCCCTTATCGTCTGGAAAAGAAGGCAATGACGGCAGTTCTAAAATATTGTCCGGACGCTTAACAACATAATTTTGTTGTACCCATTGTTTGCCGGCAGTAAAAACAAGGTACTCTCCGGGAAAGAACAGGTAGGGATCAGGTGCAAGCTGTTTGATATTGGTAAGATTGCCAGCTGTATTGCGATTAGAGATGTTGAGTTGCTTCAGGTCAATGATATGATTACTGCGGTTATATAACTCAATATAATCGTAACCATCTTTTACCGGATCAAAAAGCAGTTCGTTGACAACGATATCAAAACTATCGGCTGTAACGGGTAAGCCTGTACGGGCAGTGCTCATACTGCCAATCTTGTTGTTGCTGCAATCCTGTACATTGCTGACGGATAGCTGATAGATCATATTGCCGTTTAGTGGAGTAGATAGTCGTAGTCTTACTTCGGTAAAAGATGGTACCACCGGCAATGCTGATAATGGATATCCAATGCCATTGTTTATACTGTAACTGGTAATTAAAGCGGCAGTAACGCTGTCTACCGGTTCGTCAAAAACTGCTACTATGGTAGTGTCGTTGATAGTATAGGTGCGTAACAGAACCGGTGGTTGCTCATCTTTGTTAATCCCATCTACAGAATTTTTTCTGCCGGGTGTGCCCCCGCTGTGGTGGTTACTGGAAGTCCAGTTGCTGCTGCCGCTGCAGGGATTGTGCGTGTCGATCATTTCAAGCGTCCAGCCTCCGTCACTTTTTACATCATTGTGATACCAGGAGGTGTTGTATGCTACAGAGTGAATAATGCTGCCATTGGGTCCATATAATGTAATTACATCGGCATCATTGTTCAGGGAAGGAAAGCTGCTTACACCCAATGTGGTACCAAATGCTGCAAAAGCAGTAACTGCTGAATTAGGGCATACAATTACAAAACTATCAGGCTGCAATATGAAGTTTACATTAATAGTGGCGGTGCTGGTGCCATCGCTCAGTTTCCAGCCACGCAGATTAAAGGCAGTAGCAGAAACATTTTTAAGCTCTACAAACTCATTGTTGGGAAGCCCGATAACGGGTGTAGGATCAGGAAATAACTCATCTATTACTACATCAAAGCGCTGGGGTGTCTGTGCATAGCACGTTGCAATACATAGCAGTAGCAGGCTCGCAAGCCCGGTTGATCGTAGGATATTTGTCATGGCAATGGTTAATTGGCTAAAATAATCACTTTGTAAATGCACCACTATCGTAAAATGGCTACGTATGCAGTGCACAAAGTCTCCGTAAATAAAAAATTTGGGGGTAACGCATTTGCAGAGTATTTTTGAACTCGTTAATGCAACAGATAAAGAAACATACCAAGGTTACCAAGATGCGTTCCGTCAACAGGGAAGGTTAGGAAACCAATGCGTATGTCAGAATATATTCCAAAAGCCTTCCCATAGCGGGGAGGCTTTTTTGTTTTATTATTTATTCAACCTAAAAACGATTAACACAAACATGAAAGTTGCAGTAGTAGGGGCCACCGGCCTGGTAGGCACCAAAATGTTACAGGTATTGGCTGAGCGTAATTTCCCTGTAACGGAGTTGATTCCCGTAGCATCTGAAAGATCTGTAGGTAAAGAGATTACCTTCAAGGGTAAGGGCTACAGAATTGTTAGCATGACTGATGCTATTGCCGCCAAACCTGCTGTTGCTATCTTTTCAGCTGGTGGAAGCACGTCACTGGAGTGGGCTCCCAAATTTGCTGAAGCAGGCATCACTGTTATTGATAATTCTTCTGCATGGCGTATGGATCCTACCAAAAAGCTGGTGGTTCCTGAAGTAAATGCGGAGGTGCTTACCAAAGAGGATAAAGTGATTGCCAACCCCAACTGTTCTACTATCCAGATGGTGGTGGCATTGCAGCCGCTGCATAAAAAGTATGGTATCAAACGTGTAGTGGTCTCTACTTACCAAAGTGTAACCGGTACCGGGAAAAAAGCTGTTGATCAGTTAATGGGTGAGCGTGATAAAGCTGTAAAAGGTGCCAGTGGAGAATATCCCATGGCGTATAAATATCCCATTGATCTAAATGTGATCCCGCAGATTGACGTGTTTCTCGACAATGGTTATACCAAAGAGGAAATGAAAATGGTGAAAGAGACCTGCAAAATTATGGGTGATGACAACATCCGCGTTACTGCTACTACGGTGCGTATACCTGTGATGGGCGGTCACAGTGAAAGTGTGAATGTAGAGTTTGCCAATGATTTCGAGTTGAATGAGGTAAAAAGCCTGCTGCAAAAATCTGCCGGTGTTGTAGTTGTGGATGAACCTGCAAGCCAGGCTTATCCTATGCCGATGGATGCGCATGATAAAGATGAGGTGTTCGTAGGCCGCTTACGCAGAGATGAAACGCAGCCTAACACCCTGAACATGTGGATTGTAAGCGATAACTTGCGTAAGGGTGCTGCAACCAATGCTGTTCAGATAGCTGAATACCTTCAGGAAAAGGGGTTATTGTAAGTATATGGTTTGTTACAAATGATGATCATGGCCGGGGCATATAGCCTTGTGCCATGATTTTTTTTATTATGGAATGTTAAGTCTGCTGATTGCAAAGTCTTAGTTCTTTGTGATCGATTTGTTAACTGTTTTTTACAGGCTATTCATCCAGTGCCCTGTTCAAAAAATCCAGTAGTGGCTGCAATGCTTCAAAAGCAGTCAATACTTTTTTGGCAAAGTCTTTAGATGTGATCTCATCATCTTTCAGCGAGGCCATTGCCAGCCAGCTTTTCAGCTTCAGGTATTCAGCAGCAGGATTGTCTTTTTCAAAACCCTGTGGCACTTTCACAAGACTTATATCTTCTCCCTTGTATAGTTTGCCGAATGTATTGGTGAACTTTTTCGTTTTAATGATCTTTGAAAATTCATCAAAACAATAATCAATTTCCTGTCTTATTTTCTTCATTTCAGCAGGCATGGGCATCCACAGGCCCCCACCCACAAAGCTTTGTCCACCGGGCTCAATATGAATATAGTAACCAGCATAGATAGATTTTTTGCCACCTCTGTCAATGCTGGCGCCGAAGTTGGTTTTGTAAGGAGCTTTGTTCTTTGAAAAGCGTATATCACGATTGATACGGAAAAGACAGTCTTTGGCATTCAACTCTCTGATGCTGCTGTCCAGTTTGCCATGCTGATCGATAACAGTTTGTATAAAGGCGATATAATCTTTGCGTGCTTCTTCGTATTGTTTGCGATGTGCATCAAACCAGGATTTGTCGTTGTTCTTCTTAAGGTCTTTCAGAAATTTTAAAGTAGCCTGTTGCAACATAAGGAACGTTTTGGAAGCAAATTAAGGAAGGTAATGATAAGTTAATGCAAAAGAAAAAGTGGTGTGAATATGACCGCCGAAATCACTTCACACCACTTTGTAGTAGGTTCATGAGCCTTTACTTGATTCTGCCCCAGTTTTCACCACTCTTAATACGGTACATTGTCATTTCACTGACGCCGTATTTCTCCGCTAAGCGTTTGATGGTGATTTTCCTGTTTTTGTCGGTCAGAATTTTTTTGATGCTCTTCACCTGTCCGGCATTCAGCTTCAGACCTACTGTACGATTGGCCTGCACTTTTTTGTAGGCAATCTTGGCAGGGCTGTGTTGCTGGTGCTCGATCATCTCTTCGAGAGTTGCCCATTTAAGATTCTTAACTCCGTTATCAAGTTTATTATGATTCAGATGAATCACATACTTGTGCTTGGGAGAAGCTTTCTTTAAAAATAAGCGGGCAATTTCGCGGTGAATGTACAAAGTGCCATTGTTTCCGGGACGGTGCAGGTTCAAGGTTCTGTAACCGGTGGTCAGGGAGCCTTGCAGCAACTTTCCATCTTCAACAACATCATTTGTGTAGCTGGCTATGCGTCCATGTGAGGATAACGCATACTTTTTTCTAAGGTGTTTCCAGCCTGGAAACTGCAAAGGTTTCCACACCTCGTTGGGGAGTTTTTTTATCATCGCCTTTTCCTTTTGGATAAAGTTACGAAAAAAGATATGCGAATATCAAAAACATTGACGATAATCATATCAACGGTAAATAAGTTGTATGAACTCTGCTTCGCTGATTATTTTAATGGAAGTTATTTTCTTTGCTTTTTCCAGTTTTGAACCTGCATCTTCTCCCGTTACAAGATAGTTCAACTTAGCACTTACACTGCCAAGAAGCTTGCCCCCATTGGATTCTACCATTGCTTCGGCTTCGCTGCGTTTAAGCGTGGGTAGGGTTCCTGTAAACAAAAACGTTTGCCCCGTCAGGTTGCCTTGTGTACTAAGGTCTTTGTGTTCATTCTTTAAGATTAACCCTAATATTTCTAATTCTTTTAACAGATTGATGTTGTCAGCATTCTGGAAAAAACGGTGAATGCTACCTGCTACTTTGGGTCCTATATCTTCCAGTTTCTGTAAATCATCGATAGAATACTCTTTAAAATCGAATAAGTGTTTTACTGCATGTGCCAGTACCTTGGCTGTTGTTTCACCAACATACCTAATACCCAACGCAAAGATTAAACGATGTAAAGGTTGTTTTTTGGAAGTCTCAATAGCGTTCTGCAGATTGGCTATGCTTTTTTCACCAAAACCTTCCAGTTGACGAATGTCATTGAACGGCAGCCTGTAAATGCCGGGTACATCTTTCAGAAAGCCAAGCTCAAAAAACTTATGAACGTTAGCTTCTCCTAGTCCACGTATATCCATGGCATCTTTGCTGGCAAAGTGAATGATACGCTCAACCACCTGTGCTTTACAGGCAGGGTTCTCACAGCGCCATACAGCTTCTTCTTCCGGCTTTACCAATGGGTGATTGCATACAGGGCATGTTTTGGGAAAAATAATAGTTTGCTCATTTCCGGTTCTTAATTCCGGCATGGACTTAACAATATAAGGAATTACATCACCGGCTCTTTCCACCAGCACTGTATCGCCTATCATCAGGTCTTTTTCTTTAATCACATCTTCATTAAAAAGAGATATAGAACCTACCGTAACACCACCGATAGGCACAGGTTCTATTTTTGCCACGGGTGTTACAGAACCAGTACGTCCTACCTGGAACTCTACAGCTCTTAATTTACTGGTAGCTTGCCTTGCTTTGAATTTGTAAGCGATGGCCCAGCGTGGATGGTGTGTGGTCATACCCAGTTTGTCCTGTAGTTCCACATCATTCACTTTTATTACCATACCATCAATTTCATACGGCAGGTTATCGCGTTGTTCTTCAAAATTGTTGCAATAGGCAATCACGGCATCAATACCCTGCACAACTTTCTTTTCTTTCAAAGGGCTTCTGAAACCCAGGTTCCACAACATTTCCAGGCTGCCACTATGCGTATTCAGCATAGATGATGGCTGATTGGCCGGTAAAGCTGATATATAGCTTACGTTGTACAGAAATGCTTCAAGATTACGGCGTCCAACTTCTTTGGGATCTTTTATGCGTAAGGTACCTGCTGCAGCATTGCGTGGATTGGCCAACGGTGGCAGGTTCTGCTCTGCCAGTTGTTCATTGTATTTTTTAAAATTGCCTTTACTCATCAATACCTCACCACGTATTTCAATTTGTTGCAAACCGTACTGACTGATAGCTGCACGTAAAGGAACGGATCGTATCTGTTTGATATTGGTAGTAATATCATCACCGGCCACACCATTGCCACGGGTAGCACCACGTGTCAGTATATCGTCTTCATAGATCAGTGAAATGCTGGCGCCGTCAAACTTGGGTTCCACGCAATATTCAATTGTGTCCAGTTTGGCTGCTTCTCTTGCCTTACGATCCCAGTCAATCAGGTCATCGGCATTGTACGAGTTTTCAAGCGATAACATCGGAACAAGATGCTGTACATTAGCAAACTCTTTGGTAAGCCCTTTGGCTACGCGCTGTGTAGGTGAATCCGGAGTTACAAGATCCGGGTGATCCTTTTCAATACCTTCAAGTGCCTTATACAATTGATCATATTCTGCATCGGCCAGCAGCGGATCATTCATTATATAATAGCGGTATTCGTGAAAGCGCAATACTTCACGAAGTTGTTGCAGGTCACTGACTGATATCTGATGGCTGGTCACTTTGTGCAGCAGGCTGGTACTTTGCTGCTGCAGTGCTTTGGTTTGTTCGGGAGCGTACATAAAATAATGGCTTTACCGGGCTAAAGGTACTTTGATTTTAATCTGATTTTCAGCCGGTAATGCAAAAAATGGCAAAAAAACGCCGGTACAAGTAGCTGGTTTTTGACAAAAAGCAGGCAATTATTTTTTTCAAATGAAATAAAATCATATAATATTGTGTATAAATTACACATTGCTTTTGTGTACATAGTACACTTTTGATAACCTAAAACGAACGCTTGTTTATGACTCGAAAACGATTGTTTGCCGGAATAGCATTCCTATTCTTATGCCTGCCTATGGCTTTGCTGGCACAGGAGCGGGTTGTTACCGGAAGGGTTACAGATGCTAAAGATGGTTCTCCCATAACCGGGGCATCTGTTCTGCCGAAAGGAAGTAAAAGCGGAACTTCCACCAATTTAGACGGAGCTTTCTCTCTTAAAATTTCTGCCGACGTTAAAGTACTTACTATTACATCTGTTGGGTATCTGAGCCAGGACGTACCGGTTACTGACAATGCAGCACTGAATGTATCCCTTGCTTCCAACCAATCGAACCTGAACGAGGTGGTGGTAATTGGTTATGGTGTACAACGTAAAAGAGATGCAGTAGGTGCTATTGCCAAAGTGAGTGGTGATAAGATCTCTGCTACACCTGTACCCAGTTTTGAAGCTGCTTTGCAAGGTAAAGCTCCTGGTGTACAGATCATTCAGGGTAATGGTCTGGCTGGTTCCGGATCGGTTGTGCGTATACGTGGTATCGGATCCATCTCTGCAGGGGGTGATCCATTATACGTCATAGATGGTATTCCCATTATTGCTGATCCGTTCCTGAGAGGCAATGGTGGTGCCATGAACCAAAACCCGCTTTCTTCTATTAACCCCAACGATATTGAGTCTGTAGAGGTACTGAAAGATGCCGGTGCTACCGGTATTTATGGTAGCCGTGGTGCCAATGGCGTAATTCTTATTACAACCAAAAGAGGTAAAACAGGTAAGCCTTCATTTACATACAATACAAAATTAGGTGCCGCTACCTATGCACAGAAAGTTGATTTTGTGAATGGTGCAGAGTGGTTGCAACTACGCCAGGAAGGCTGGGTAAATGATGGCAAGACCGGTTATGCAGATCTGCCGGGTAAATTAACATGGGCACAGGCGCAGAATAATAATACCAACTGGTGGGATAAACTGACACAGGTTGGTTTTATTAACGAGCACAGCCTTTCTATGACTCAGGGCAACAGAAAACTCAGAACTTTTGCCAATCTTACCTACAGCAATGACCAGGGATATATTAAAAGCAATGCGTATGAAAGACTGAGTGCGCGCTTTAATGCTGACTATAAACCGATTGAGAAATTAAAGATATCGCTGAATGCAGGCTTTAACCGTGGTGTGAACAAACGTGTATCTGCAGCCTGGGATGGAGGTATTGGTGATGCGATGTCTGGTGCTTTGCCTATTTATCCTGTATACAATGCAGACGGTACCTATTTTATTGATGGTGCCAACCCGGTGCGTAAAACAAATGAAACCAAGCGTCGTGAAATTGATAACAGGCTGCTGACAGGTTTATCTATTGAATACGAGCTTGTTAAAAATCTTTACCTGAAGGCACAGGGTTCACTGGAATATATTAATTCATTCGACGATCAGTTTGAATCATACCTGTGGCAACAGAAATCCACACCAGACTCTGGTTATGCCAAACGCTATCCTTACTGGGGTACTAACTGGACCACTACCTATACTGCCAATTATCTTTGGGAGCCTACCACCAAACATCGTTTTAATTTCCTGTTGGGAAGTGAGGCACAACAAAGCAAGCTGAGTGAGTATACGGGCGATATCGGCCAGTTCTCCAGCCAACCTTTTTATAAGCATCCCGGCGACTACAGAAGTTTACGTGATAAACTGGTCAATGATAGTGTTATTTCCAAACGTCAGAAAGATGCATGGACTTTTAACAGCTTCTTCGGTCGTATCAATTATGTGTTCAACGGGCGATATGCGTTGCAGTTGAGTGCACGTATAGACGGATCTTCTAAGTTTGGTACCAATAATAAACATGGTTTCTTCCCGGCTGCTGCTGCTGCATGGACTATCAGCGATGAAGATTTCATGAAAGACCTCACTTTTATCAATTTCCTGAAAGTACGTGCCAGTTATGGTATTGTAGGCAATGCCAATATTCCATCCGGTAGTTATTACGACAACTATCAGCGTGGTGGAAATAATTATAATGGTAATCCCACTTTATATCTTAACAGCATTGGTAATCCCAATCTGAAATGGGAAACCCTGCACAACCTTGATCTGGCATTGGAGCTTGCTGCATTCAATAATAAGCTGACCGGTGAGGTAGCCTATTATCATAAAGCAACCACAGACATATTGCTGCAACCTGGTATTGCTCCATCAAATGGAAATGATAAAGTATGGAGAAACCTTTCAAACAGTAAAATTCTGAACGAGGGTATTGAGATCAGTGCTAACTATAAAATTATAGACAAAAAAGGTATCACCTGGTCAATAGGAGGCAACATTGCCAGGAACTATAACGAAGTATTACAATACGAACTGGGTCCGGATGCTGTAAGTGGTGGAACCAATGATACACGTATTGTAAGAGGATTGCCTGTTGGTGTAAACTACCTGGTAAGATATGCAGGTGTGGATGCCAATGACGGTTTACCAATATGGCTGGATAAAACCGGAAAGCAGACCAAAACCTTCTCCCTGGACAACAGGGTGTACGCCGGTACAGTAATGCCGGATTATGTAGGTGGTTTTAATACTTCGGTATATTATAAAGGATTCGATTTTTCTACACTCTTCACCTTTGTTATCGGGGGTAATATTTATGATAACTCCGGTAAATACCAGTTCCTGGGAGCTTCTAAAAAATTCTGGAATGTACGCAGGGATTTCCTGGACAGATGGAAACAACCGGGTGACCAGGCAAAATATCCTCGCATGACAAGTGATGCCACCAACTATCCTGGTGTACCAAGCGAAGATCAGTTTAACTCAACCATGTTCCTTTATAAAGCATCTTACATGCGTATGCGTGAGTTAACATTGGGTTACACTATTTCTCCCAAGGTGCTGTCGAAGTATAAACTGAAAGGACTCAGGGTGGCCGTAACCGGTACCAACCTGCTCACCTTCAGTAAATACCCTGGTGGTGATCCTGAAATTACCCGCGACTTTGAGAATGCGCAGGACAGGAACCTGAGCCCGAATGTAACTTACCTTACTGCACCTACACAGCGTACAGTGGTATTTGTGTTAAACGTGAATTTCTAATTCAAAACATTGTCAATACATGAAACGTATCAATATAATTCGTTTACTGTTTGCAGGCACACTGCTATTTGCTGCCGGCTGTAGTAAATTTCTGGAAAGGCCGCCGCAGGGACAATTAACGGAAGAGGATGCGCTGAAAGATGAAGCTGGAGTGGCCTCATTTTTAAATGGCAACTATACCTACCTGGCCGATAACGACTTTATGGGCGGACGTGTACAGGTGGTTAGTGAATTGCTGGGAGATGAGTATAAGGGGGATAAGTTTACCGGCGATTTTGCAGAGATTTATAAAAGACAGAACTCTATTTTTGGTGGTACAAGAGATGATATGTATAAGAAAGGATACAAGATCATCGCTACTTCAAATATTGTATTGAACAACCTGGGAAAAGCATCGTCTGATGCTGTGAGAAACTCATTTGAAGGACAGGCAAAATTTTTCCGTGGAGTAGCTCATTTTGAACTGGTAAGATTATTTGGCCAGCCTTATGGGTATAGTGGAGATAATTCACAGTTAGGTATTCCTTTACGTCTTACCACCTCAGTGGAATCTGTTCAAAGGTCAACTGTACAGCAGGTATATGACCAGATCATTGCAGACCTGAAACGTGCAGATACACTCTTGCCGGATAATACCAGTAACGGCAAATTCTATACAGCTTCAAAATGGATTGCCAAAGCTTACCTGGCAAAAGTGTATTTCCAGATGAATAAGTTTGCCGAAGCATTTGCTTATGCAGACACCATCATTAAAAGCGGAAAGTTCCAACTGGATGCCAATTACAGCGATAGGTTTTCACTGGGTAATACCAAGGAGGCCATTTTGCGTATTGCCAATGAAGTGAACCACTTTACACCTGGTGGTGGTTTGCGCGACAATTTCCGTTCTGATAAAGGTATCCCCGGAATGAACTTTACCGATTTCTTCTACAATTATGCTACTGCAAAGGCGGCAGATGTAAGAAAGGCATGGTACAGCAATACGTTGCAGGCCGGCTATAATGTATTGACCAAATACAATAAAGATTTCTTTGAACTGCCCATCGTGCATTTGACTGAAATTAAACTGATACGTGCAGAGGCCGGTGCAGAACTCGGTAGTGCCTATTTAACCGGTGCTATTAAAGATATTAACGATATTCTTACACGCGCCTATGGTGGTACAGGTAGTAATCTGCCTGGCACTGCCAGTGCTGCATCTGTTATCAGCACTACGCGTACAGAACGCGAGCTGGAGATGGTGGGCGAGGGCAATCGTGTGCAGGAAATTAAACGCATTGGCGCGAGAAACGGTACCAATGTTGACCGGCGCGGCTCACCGTGGAATTGTAACGGGTTCATATTGCAATTCCCGAAAGCAGAACAGGATGCCAACAGCGCATTTATTATGAACACTGAAGGAGGATGTTTTTAATTAAGCTGCACCATTAAATGAATTGTTATATGAAAAAGAATATTCAGTCATTATTACCTTTTCTGTTGCTGGCCATTGTGCTGTATGGTTGCAGAAAAGATAGTTATAAATCAATTGGAGACCAGGCTTCAACGCTTACACCATTAGCCGGTACCTGGAAGCTGACACAGGTTACGCAAACGGATGAAGATGCCGCCCGTAAGGGATTCCCTTACAAAACGATGGACCTGACCACATTGTTTGCCTATACTGATTTCAGGCTGACATTGAATATGAATGGCACTACGCCCACAACATTTACGACAACACCGGGCAACTCGCCTAAAATTATCAGGTTGGCCAGCGGAAACTGGAAAGTAGACGATCCCAAATATCCCAAGGTACTTACATTGACCAATGCCACGGATACGGCATTGGTAACACTGGGTTCGTATCCTGTGGGAGCCAATAAAAACCTGGCGATCAGTTTAAGCAAAAAGGATGCGACTTCGGGAAAAGTGATGGTCTCTTACAGTTATGTTTTTACAAAACAATAAAGCCAACTCATTATGAAAATAATTGCAACGATAATTTTATCACTGGTTTTGTGTGTAAATGTACACGCACAGAATCCATCCTTTTCTCCTGCCACTTTCACGGCAGAAGATTCTGTTACCATTACGGTGGATGTAACCGGTACACCAATGGCCGGGCAAACAGAGGCGTATATCTGGATCTTTGCCTTTAAGACTGCTGACCCTTCCGGTGCTGCAACTGACGGTTTTGTAAACGGTAGCTGGACTAACTCAAATGCTTCCGGTAAAATGACCAGCCTGGGCAGTAATAAATGGCGCTTTGGATTTACCAGTGGTACGGTGCTGTTTGGTTTAACGCCAGCAGATCTGACGCATGGATTTGGTTTCCTGGTAAAAGCAAAAGATGGTTCCAAACAAACAGCCAATTACCAGGTATTCAATTTTGATCCACTGGTGTTCATCCCTTCTATGTTACGCATCTTCCCTGCCAAAGTGGATAAAGATGATGTGATCACTTTGAACTTTGACAGAAGCCTGGGTGGTACTGTTGATGAACAGCGAATGACACCTGTATCTGTTACAGTTACTATGTATGACGAAACGAATATGCAGGTAGGCAGCCCGCTTACGTTAACGGTGAAAAAAACAGATAATACGATCTGGTCGGCATCTTTTATTCCATCGATGTCATTTACACCATCAACAGGCCATCAACTCAACAAGTTTCACTACAAGTTCAACGGTACCGTGCTCAATACATCCGGTGTCCCGGTGAATGTGTCGTCATCTGAATCAGAAATTGTATTTACGGTACTGAAATAAAAACTGCTGTATGAAAAAAATATTTTGCTTGTCGTTCATCATCGCGCTGGCTTTTGCTTATTGCAAAAAGCCAGATCTGGCGAACAATAATATTACCGGCGAGGGTTTGGTTGGTTTTACATTAGTATCACCCGCTTCCAGCACCAATCTGGTACTGAATGCTGCCTTGCCCGACTCTACTGTTACTATCACGTGGAATGCATCCAAACCTGGTTTGTATGCACAGCCTACCTATAAGTGGGTGGCAGCCTTAAAAACAGGCGGAGACCTTAACAACCCCTTGATCTCTATCCCTGCCAACAGTAATGGAAAAGATACTAAGCTTACGCTGACCTATAAGCAGATTGATGATGCGCTGGCTGCTAAAGGCATTGCCACCGGCGCTAAAACAGAACTACAATGGAGCGTGCTGGCCGATAACGGAAGTGCGCAGATACTGGCATCCAACATCTTTTTTATTACGATTACACGTTTTCAAAACGGAGCCAAACCTTTTTTGCTGCTTGGTCCATCTTCTACACTAACCCCCATTGCTATGGACCCGGGCTCCACTACCAGCAGCGTAAAGTTTAACTGGACAAAATCAGCACCGGCAACAGGTAGTCCTGCGGTTAAATACAGGGTGTTTTTTGCACTCAGAAAAACAGATGCGAATGGCAATGATCTGGCGGTTGATTTTACAGCTCCATTATTTAGTATTGCATCTGACAATGGTGGCAATGATAGTGTCCTCACTTTTACCTATAAAGCAATCAGTGATAGCCTTAATGCACATGAGCAAAACAATCTGGCACAACCGGCACAACTGAGATGGACCGTTGCTGCAACCAGTGGAACATGGACACAGTGGTCTGATTATGTAAACACATTTGTTGCTCTGCGTGAAGTAAGGTTGTATATGCCGGGCAGTTATACTACACCGTCCTGGGATCCTCCCACTGCACCTGAAATGGTGCGTGATATGAGATCTGGCGGTGGTGTAAACAGTATTTACTATACTTATGTATCGCTGCCTGCCAATACTGAATTTAAAACAACACAGGGACGTGCATGGGATGTGAACTATGGACCTTCTACCAGCACAACCGGTACAAGCGGAATACTTGCATTAGGCTCTTCTAACAACTTTAAAATTGCTTCCGCCGGAATATACAGGGTTAGTGTGGACAGGGTTAATATGACTTATGACATCCGTACCGGCCGTATGGGTTTTGTGGGTGATGCCATACCAGGTGTTGGCTGGAGTCCTTCCGCTACGTTCAGTACGCCTGCAGCTCAGATGACTCTGCTGGGTAGGGATAAGTTTATCGGTATTGCCAATTTTAATGTTGGTGGCTGGAAGCTGATTGATAACAACGACTGGAACAGTGGCCCGATCTCTATTTCTGATACCAGGAGCTATGGAGCCACTACCGATGGCAGTGGAAACGGCACCAGTATGGTTATCAACGCTGACAACATGCCGAATATATCCACTGCGGGCCGTTATCGTGTAATATGGGATGGCTCTAATGTAAATGATATTAAATATGTATTCAATCCTGCCAATGAGATGCGTGTGGTAGGTGACGGTATTCAGGGTGTAAATGCATGGGATCCCGGAACATCTCCACAAATGACTTACATGGGGAATGGTAAATGGCAGATCACTTTAACCCTAATAGCCGGTAAACAGGTCAAATTCCTGGCAGGAAATGCGTGGGGTGCTTTTGATTATGAAGATGCCGGTGGAGGAAAAATCCGTTACGATGGAAATGACAACTTTAATACACCCGGAGGTGGTACTTATACCATTACACTGGATGAATATGCAGGTACTGTAACATTTAACTGATAATTGCCTGAAATAATTGCAACAGAGCGTTGCAGGATTTAGAGAGAGATAAAAAGAGCGGTATTGTCACCGGTTCATTGCAGTAGTTGTTAAACACTGTTCTGAGCCGGTGATTTCCACACCGCAAAGCTTGTGTACATCTGTAAAAAAAATTTCATGCGCAGACTGATCTTCCTGTTAATGGTAAGTGTATTGTGGTGCTCGGCAGATCTGCAGGCACAACTGCTTACTACTGATCCGTCCTTTCCTTCTGAGACTTCGGTCATTACCATTACAGCAGATTGTAGTCGTGGTAATAAGGCCCTGCTGAACTATTCTAATATCAATGATGTATATGTGCATGTGGGAGTGATCACCAGCGCAAGTACCGGTTCATCGGATTGGAAATATGTAAAGTTTACCTGGGGTACTACAGATGCTGCTGCAAAAGCCACTTCGCTGGGCAATAATAAGTATCAGTATGTGATCAGCAATCCACGCACTTTTTTTGGTGTACCTGCCGGTGAAACCATTCAGAAGATAGCTATTCTGCTGCGCAACGGCAGTGGCAGTACTGTACAACGTAACAGTGATGGCAGTGACATGTATCTTCCGGTGTATACCAGTATGCTGGCAGGAAAATATATAGAACCCTTTTTAGAGCCACGTTATAAGCCTGTACCGGAAAGTATCACCAAAGTGGTGGGAGATAAGATCCGGATCAACTATCAGACAAACAACCCGGCAAATCTGCAGCTTTTCTTTAATGGAACACAGATCCACACCGAAAACGCTGCAACTGCCATTATTGATAGTCCACTGATAACAGTAGCAGGCAACCAACAGGTAGTGGTAAAAGGTACAGATGGTACCACATCGCTGGCAGATACCATTAATTTCTTTGTATCTGCTTCGGTTACAACTGCTCCTTTACCGGCCGGTGTGCGTGATGGTATTAATTATGAGCAGGGTGATACTTCGGTAGTTCTGGTATTGTATGCACCGAATAAAACAAAGGTCACAGTTCTGGGCGATTTTAATAACTGGACAGAGAATGTAGCATACCAGATGAATAAAACACCTGACGGCCTGCGTTTCTGGGTTCGTATAAAAGGATTAACACCGGGAACGGAGTATGCCTACCAGTACTACGTGGATAATAGTCTTAAAATAGCAGATGCCTATACACAGAAAGTACTGGATCCTGATAACGATCCCTATATCAGTAATACCACCTATCCCAATCTTAAAGCCTATCCTACCGGCAAAGCAACCGGTATTGTGAGTGTGTTGCAGACTGCCGAACCAGCCTATACATGGCAGGTGAACAATTTTGTTCGTCCCGATAAACGCAACCTGGTGATCTATGAACTGCTGGTGCGTGATTTTGTGGCTGCGCACGACTGGAAAACGCTGAAAGATACAGTCAGCTATTTTAAGTCACTTGGAGTGAATACCATCGAGGTGATGCCATTCAATGAATTTGAAGGCAACATCAGTTGGGGATACAATACATCCTTTTATTTTGCTCCTGATAAATATTATGGTCCTAAAAATACATTGAAAGCATTTGTGGATGAATGCCATAAACAAGGTATAGCTGTGGTGATGGATATTGCCCTGAACCATTCTTTTGGCCAGTCGCCCATGGTGCAGTTATATTTTGATGCTGTCAACAATCGCCCAGCGGCAGATAATCCATGGTTTAACCCGGTGGCTAAGCATGCCTTTAATGTGGGGTATGATATGAATCATGAAAGTCCCGCCACGCAATACCTGGTAAGCCGTGTGGTGGAGCATTGGCTGAAAGAATATAAACTGGATGGTTTTCGTTTTGATCTTTCTAAAGGATTTACACAAACGCAAACCTGCGATAATAACGGTAATAATTGTAATGTGAACCAATGGAGTGCTTATGATGCAAGCCGTGTTGCCATCTGGAAAAAATATTATGATACTGTACAGTCAAAATCATCTAACAGTTATGTGATACTGGAACATTTTGCTGACAACTCTGAAGAAAAAGAACTTTCTGATTATGGCATGATGTTGTGGGGCAACCTGAACTATGCTTTCAATGAAGCAACTATGGGGTATGTATCAAACTCTAATTTTGAACAGGGTTTGTCTACAGTACGCGGATGGAACAATCCTTACCTGGTAACATATATGGAAAGCCATGATGAAGAAAGGCTGATGTATAAAAATATTAACTACGGCAACGTTTCCGGAAGTTATAGCATAAAGGATCTGAATACAGGTTTGTTGCGTAATGAAATGGCAGCGGCATTCTGTTTTGCAATGCCTGGCCCGAAAATGTTGTGGCAGTTTGGTGAAGCCGGATATGATTATTCAATCAATTATTGTCAGAACGGTACGATCAATGATAACTGCCGTACCGATGCCAAACCCATCAAGTGGGATTATCTGCAGAATGCGAACAGGAAGCATCTGCATGATACCTATGTGTCATTATTGAAATTGCGCGGGCATGCTTTGTATAAGGATGCATTCACTACTAACCGTGTAGATAAAAATCTGTCTGGTGGTTTTAAATGGCTGACTGTTACCACCGATACTTCCAATGTAATGGTAATTGGCAATTTTGATGTAGTCTCTGCCACCGGAAGTGTAACCTTTCAGAAATCAGGTACCTGGTACGATTACCTGGGCAACGGTACCATTACTGCTACCGGCTCTGCACAAAGTATTACCCTGCAGCCGGGAGAGTTCCATGTGTATCTGAACAGGAATATAACAGGTGTTTCAACACCGGTAACGGAAGTGGCAAATGATGGTACTGTAACGCGGTTATCCATATATCCTAATCCTGTTAAAAACTCGGTGATTGAATATGAATTAGGAACAAATGCAACGATCAATATATCTTTACTGAATATATATGGGCAAACACTGCGTTACTTGTACAGTGGTTTTAAGGCTAAAGGAACGTACAAACTATCCTTGAATGCACAGCAATTACCCGCCGGAATTTACCTGGTTCAGTTATTGCGTGGCAGTTCCCGCCTGGTACAAAAGATCGTAATAGAATAACCTTTATATATTGCAAACGATTTAGGGTCATGATTGGCGTGTATTGATTATAACGGAGAAAATATAATCCGGCCATATTGTAACGGCCATAAATCATTCCTCAACATTTATTGCTTGTTTTATGGGAACCGCATTGCAAAAAACGATTGAACAGCTTCGCTCCGAGAACCGCGAGTTTTTCCAGATAGCTATTTCTGTGGACTGCGTGATCTTTGGGTTTGATAATAATGAACTGAAAGTATTACTGATCAAATCGGACCTGGAAGAATACAATGAGTTGTGGTCATTACTGGGAGATCTGGTACGTCCTGATGAAAATCTTGACAACGCATCTTATCGTGTATTGAAACAACGTACGGGGCTGGATGATGTGTACCTGGAACAGGTGTATACCTTTGGTGAGGTAAATCGCCATCCGGCAGGACGTGTTATTACAACAGCCTATTACTCACTGATCAATATTAAAGATCACCAGTTGGCGTTGGAGCATAATGAACTGCACTGGCACCCGGTAAACGAGATCAGCAACCTGGCCTTCGACCATAAAAAGATACTTGATACCTGTCTGAAACAACTGCAGTCAAAAATAGAAGACCATCCTATTGTATTCAACCTGTTGCCCGAAAAGTTCTCGCTGCGCGAACTGCAAACCCTGTATGAAGCTATTTTGGGTGTAAGGCTCGACAGAAGAAACTTCCGCAAGAAGTTTTTCCTGATGGACTGGCTGGAAGATGTGAACGAGCTGGAGCAGGATGTGCCTCATCGTCCCGGAAAACTGTACCGTTTCAATGCAGCTAAATTCTCTGGTGATGCTGCCCGCAAACAGACTGAAACGGTTGCCTGATATTTTACTGAACGTCTTTCTGGTGTATAATAATGAACTGAATGATCTCTTCCAGTGGTGTATCAATGCGTGACAATGCATCATTGATATCATCGCGGCTTACCTGCGCCGCAAAAGAAGCTGTTTTTAGTTTTTTCTGGATGCTTTTTACATCCATGCCTTCGTATCGCGCAGGACGGATCAGCGCGGCTGCATGAATAAAGCCGGACAACTCATCAAACATATAGATCATCTTATCCATGGTGCTTACAGGTTCCACGCCAAAATAACGGGGTCCGTGTGAAGCGATACAATGGATAACTTCAGGATCAATATTTTGGCGCTCTAATTCTTCAATAATTACACGGCAGTGATCGTTGGGATGTTTTTCCCAATCGGCATCATGCAGCAGGCCGGCGAGTTCCCATTTCAGGGCGGTTTGCTCGTCGGCTCCTTCTTTTTCAATGGCCCAGGCTTTCATTACAGCTGCTACCTGTTTCATATGCAGGCGCAGGCGTTCGTTGGGAACCCAATTGTTCAGTAAAGCATGTGCTTCTTCCAGTGATAAAAGATGGCCGGTATTTTTCGGATCACCAAAGGTGGTGCGGTTGAGTGCGTGTGTCATAGGTAAGGCGTAAATATCGTAAAGTTTGTGATAATGCGCGCAAAGACGCCGGGGCGCAAAGAAGAAGGAAAAGATGTGAACCCTGGTCAGTTTTAGTGGTTTTACCCCTCTGTTTTTGTGCTTAAGAACACTGAAAACCGGCTGTGTATCTGCATTAAAGATGATAATATAAAAAAATAGTCAAAATTTTTATTGAAAATCAATCTATTGTAAAAGTGCGATTGAAAAAGAGTGGGTAAAAACTTGTTTTATGGAAAAGAATAGACCTATCTTTGCGCTCCTAAAATTTCCACCGGGTTGGCGGTGGGTTTAACAAACAAAAGTTTATATAATGAGCAAATTACATTTCACTACAAAGCATGCGAATGCGGCTACCGTGCAACATCAGTGGCATGTTGTAGATGGTACCAATCAAACCGTGGGACGTATGTGTGCGAAAATAGCAGCGGTTCTTCGTGGTAAGACCAAAGCCTATTATACGCCACATGTTGATTGCGGAGATTACGTTATCGTCATTAATGCAGACAAGGTTAAGTTTACCGGTAACAAGCTGGAAGACAAAGAATACCTGACCTTCTCCGGTTACCCCGGCGGTCAGAAAGCCGAAACTGCAAAAGATCTGCTGAAACGCAGACCCGAAGCAGTGATTGAAAGAGCTGTAAAAGGTATGCTGCCTAAGAATCGTCTTGGTCGCAAAATGTTCAAGAAATTGTTTGTGTATGCCGGCGATAAGCACGAGCATACTGCACAGAAACCTCAACCATTAACTTTCTAATTAAGCATAGATGGAAAAGCAAAAAAATGCAGTTGGTCGTCGTAAAGAAGCTGTGACAAGAATTTTCCTGTCTCGCGGCGCCGGTAAGATTACCGTTAACGACAAAGACTACAAAGAATATTTTACACTGGTTTACCTGCAGAACCAGGTAGAACTGCCGTTGAAAGCGATTCAGTCTCTCGATAAATACGATGTAAAAATTAACGCTGCCGGTGGTGGTGTTAAAGGTCAGGCTGAAGCTGCCAAACTGGGTATTGCCCGTGCATTGGTAGAACTGAATGCTGAGTTCCGCCCTGCTTTAAAAGCAGTTGGTGTGCTGAAACGTGATCCCCGTTCTGTTGAACGTAAGAAATTCGGTCACAAAAAAGCTCGTCGCAGCTACCAGTTCAGCAAACGTTAACAGTATGCTGCGAGCATGCAGCTGCGGGCTACGGGCCATCTGGCTTTTTTGCTCGAAGCTCACAGCTCAAGGCTCCTAGCAAACAACATTGTAAAAATTAATTATACAGTTAGAAAATGGAAAATAACACTTCATTGCAACAGCAGTTACTGGAAGCTGGTGTACACTTTGGTCACCTGCGGAAGAAGTGGAACCCCAAGATGTTGCCTTACATCTTTGCTGAAAAGAAAGGCATTCACATCATCGATCTGAATAAAACTACCGAGCACCTGCAGGAAGCTGCAGCTGCTTTGAAACAGATTGCACGCAGCGGTAAAAAGATCATGTTCGTTGGTACTAAAAAACAAGCGAAAGAGATCGTTACTGAGTGCGCTAAAAAAATCAACATGCCTTACGCTACTGAGCGTTGGCTGGGTGGTATGCTTACCAACTTCAACACCGTTCGTAAGAGTGTGAAGAAGATGCAGAGCATCGACAAAATGCTGAACGATAACACGGCTGAAAGCCTGACTAAAAAAGAGCGTCTGACCCTGGGTCGTGACCGCGATAAAATGGATAAAGTACTGGGTGGTATTGCTCAACTGGGCCGTGTACCTGCTGCTCTGTTCATTATTGACATTGGTCATGAGCATATTGCACTGGCTGAAGCAAAACGTCTTGGCATCACTACTTTCGGTATGGTTGATACCAATTGTGATCCTAACAAGGTAGATTTTGCTATCCCGTCAAACGATGATGCTACCAAATCTATCGCTATCATCACTCAATACATTACTGCTGCTATTGCTGAAGGTCTGGCAGAAAGACAAGCTGCTAAAGATGAAGAAGTAGAAGAAGTAGGCGATGATGAAAAAGAAAAGAAAGCAGAGCGTTTGCTGGCTGAAGCTGAGGCTGAAGGCGGTCGTCGTGGCGGCGGCAGAGGTCGTGGCGGTAACAACAACAGCGGCGGTGGCGGACAAGCTAAACGTCGTCCTGGTGGCGGCGGTGGTAACTTCCGTGGTCCCGGCGGAGGCAGAAGATAAGGAATGGGATCCCGGCGTTAAGTTGGTATTATTTCCCGGACCGCATCATTAGTGTAACTGTTTATATCGCTATATTGAAAATGTACACGGGAAACCGATGTACATTTTCACATTTTAAAAATCATTAAATCCCGAATTAATTATGTCAACTGTTGCTATTACAGCCGCTGATATTAATAAACTGCGCCAGATGACCGGTGCAGGTATGATGGATTGCCGTAAGGCTTTAACAGAAACCAACGGTGACTTTGAAGCTGCTGTAGATTGGTTACGTAAAAAAGGTGCTAAAGTTGCCGCTTTACGTGGCGACCGTGAGGCGAAAGAAGGTGTGGTAATTGCACAAACAACTGCTGATAACAAAACAGGTATTGCTGTTTGCATCAGTTGCGAAACTGACTTTGTGAGCAAAAATGCTGACTTTGTTGCTTTTGCACAGAGCATTGCTGATGCTGCTATTGCCAACAACGTGAAAAACGTTGATGAACTGAACAATGTAGCTATCAATGGTGCAAAAATTGCAGACCTGGTAAACGATAAACTGGCAAGTATTGGTGAGAAGATCGGTATCAGCAAATTTGAAAGAGTTGACGCTGATTACGTTGCTTCTTACATTCACGGTGCAAACCGTATCGGTGTACTGGTAGGTATGAATAAAGCTGCTGCTGAAGCAGGAAGAGATGTAGCGATGCAGATCGCTGCTATGAATCCTGTAGCTGTTAGCGCTGATGCAGTTCCTGCAGCCGCTATTGAGCGTGAAAGAGCTATCGTTACTGAGCAGATCAAAAACGATCCTAAAATGGCTGGTAAGCCTGATGAGATGATCGCTAAGATCGCTGAAGGTAAACTGAATGCTTTCTTCAAAGAAAGCACCCTGCTGAACCAGGCATTTGTAAAAGACAACGGTAAAACTGTTGGCGATTACCTGAAAAGTGTTGATAGCAGCCTGGTGGTTACTGAATTTAAGCGTGTAGCTTTAGGTTAATAGTATAATATCACTGAATTATAGTAAACCCCGCCTAGACAGGCGGGGTTTTATTTTGTTTAAGGGAATCTACACGAAAAAACCGCTGTAACCACTACCGTGTTACAGCATAATAAAGTTCATGAACTAATGCCGGGTTTTCAATACGTAATTGGTAGTAGTTACCACTACATAAAAAAGCCCCGCACAAGTGCAGGGCCTATATCTGTAAGCAAAAGCTGTATCTTATTCTTCACTCAGCATTTCGCGTAATTTCATAACCAGCTCTGTTTTGGTAATAGGAATGCCCATCATTTTATTATAACCTTTGGCATCTACCAGGAACTGTTCGCGAATAATTTTTATCAACTGACCATTGTTGATCTCAGGGATCAGGATCTCATCGAAATTTTTCAGCATGTCTCCCAGGTTTTTCGGGAACGGCCGGAGATAACGGATGTGTGCATGACTTACTGCATGTCCCTGTGCCTGTATTTCAGCTACTGCGCTTTTAATAGCCCCATAAGTACTTCCCCAGCCCAGTACCAGTATCTTCCCTTTTTCCGGACCGCTGTCCAGTTTCTGATCCGGAATATACTGTGCTATTTTATCTACTTTCTCCTGGCGTATCTTGATCATGAGCTGGTGGTTTTCCGGTTCATAGCTCACATTACCAGTGATATTCTGTTTTTCCAGTCCACCAATGCGGTGCTCCAGTCCGGGTGTGCCGGGCACAGCCCATGGACGTACCAGTTTTTCATCACGCAGGTAAGGCATGAACTTTTCTTCGCCATCGCCCAGGTCTGTTTTAAATTTTACTTCTATGGGAAGCAGATCATCACTGGAAGGAAATTTCCAGGGTTCTGCACCATTGGCAATATATCCGTCGCTTAAAAATATTACCGGGGTCATGTGTTGTACTGCAATGCGCACGGCTTCGTATACTATGTGAAAGCAATCGCTGGGTGTAGCCGCTGCTACTACAGGCATGGGGCATTCTCCATTACGACCGTAATAAGATTGCAACAGATCGCTTTGTTCTGTTTTGGTAGGCAAACCGGTAGAAGGACCACCACGCTGGATGTTACAGATCACCAAGGGGATTTCCAGCATCACTGCCAGGCCCATAGCTTCTGTTTTGAGCGCCATACCCGGGCCGGAAGTGGTAGTAACGCCCAGCGCACCACCATAAGCAGCGCCTATAGCAGAAGTGATACCGGCTATTTCATCTTCAGCCTGGAACGTTTTTATACCAAAGGATTTGTATCTGCTCAGTTCGTGCAGGATATCTGATGCCGGCGTAATGGGATAGGTACCGAGAAACAACGGCAGGTTGCTTTTCTGTGATGCTGCTATCAAGCCAATGGCTACCGCCTGGTTGCCCATGATGTTTCGATAAACGCCCGGTTCCATACGTGCTTTTTCTACACGGTAGCGGGTAGTAAAGGTTTCTGTAGTATCGCCATAATTATAACCGGCTTTCAGTGCGCGGATATTACTGTCAAGGATCTCTGCTTTCTTGCCAAATTTGTCCTGCAGGAACTGGATGGTGTTTTCCATGTCCCTGTTATACATCCAGTACAGGAAGCCCAGTACAAACATGTTTTTGGCGCGGTCTTTTTCCTTGGTGCCCATGGTAATGTCCTTCAATGCCTCGCGGGTCATTTTGGTAACATCCATTTTGATCACCTCGTAATTGTCCAGGCTGCTCTCTTCCAATGGATTGATGCCATCCGGGTAGTTGGCAAGACGAAGATTCTTGGCATCAAAGCCATCGGTATTGGCAATGATCTTACCGCCTTTCTTCAGTGTTTTAAGATTGGCCTTCAGGGCCGCGGCATTCATGGCCACCAATACATCGTATTCGTCGCCGGGAGTAAATATATGATCGCTGGAAAAGCGTAGCTGGTAGCCACTCACACCGGGTAAAGTACCCTGCGGAGCACGTATTTCGGCCGGAAAGTCAGGAAAGGTGGCCAGGTCAATGCCCATCAGGGCTGTGTTGTTGGTAAACTGGCTGCCGGTCAATTGCATACCATCGCCGGAATCGCCGGCAAACTTAATAACAATGTCCTGCAGGGTCGTTTCTGTTCGACTCATGATCATTAAGGAATTGAACCCGCAAAATTAACACATGTTGAGATAAGGAACGAATTTGATAATAATAATGGAATGGCTTGATTGTTTGATAATTAGCGTGGGTATAAAAGCTGACGATGTGCTAATAAATATAGTTATAATGGGAAATATGGATAATGATCGTCAAACCCTGTGGAACTAATTCGGGAATTTCTGCCTTTAAAAAATAAAAACCACTGTAACTGGCCGTACACTAAACTTAAAATAATGAATTACTACCGGCCCATTCAATGGATACAGATCGGTTACATTGGTAGTAAAGATCGTATACTTTTTTGCATGCAGGATAGCTGGTTGAGATTGCTAAAATTAAAATTATGTGTGAAAAATCCCGGTGACGCGATACAAGGAAAAAAATCTACCCTGAAGGAAATTGAATTAACACCCGCTTGCAGACTTTTTTGTACAAAACGCGTAATGAGACTCAGTAGGAAGACAAAAGCCCGTTAATTCAAACGCCATACAAACCTGACACCAACAGGCAATGCTGGAAAGATGTTGCCCCCAAAAGTCCTTTTTATGCCAGAGTCCCGGATCCGCATATCTTCAGGCGCATGATATGCTCCTTCTTCTTTATATCTGATGCCAGCTCCGGCATAAAATTCAAAAAATGCCTTTTTCCGTTTCCCCACATTTTTTTTGATACCTCCTATTATGTTTATTCCTGCCGCATTTTTACGATAATGGAATGTAGTAAACTCTTCGTAAGCGGAAACGCCATTCACCATGCCACGATCTACCCAGTCTTCTACTTTATAAATAACCTGTTTGTAATGAAACTGTGCTTCTAGAAACCACTTATTCTGTTCGCTGAAATACCTGCGTATTCCGGGGCGTAAAATATAACCGGAAGTACGATAACTCTTGTATTCATTATAATATAAAGATGTAAAAACCAATCCGGCATCCATCATTACAGACCACCGAGGACTAAGTTTGTATTCGAAGCCGGCAGTAATATTGTTGTCCATAGGATCTATTAGTCCGGGCAGATACATGCGTATAAATACTTTACCACCCGCAACTGGTTGTTTTTTTTGTGCAAAGCCGGTTTGTATGCATATCAGCATGCATAACAGGCCTGCAAGACATCCTTTTTTCATTAATTGATTTTTGCAATAAACTGTGGAGAAAAACGATCGGCAATGTTATACAGTAATATTCCTCTTTCAACCCAGCATATCAGTGTATTGCCATAGGGGATCACATCTTTATAGAACTCAGTACCTAAAGTACTGTTCTGTTGTGGATTAAAGGCATTTTTGATGTTATATACCAGCAACCCTTTTTTAGTACACACATATAAGGCAGAATCTGCATAACCCAGCCCGTACGGTTCAGGAACAGGTTGTGCGCTGACTGAAACAGGTTTGGTAATATCCTTGATATTATAAGTAGCAAGAACACTTTGGGTGCCCCCGCATGGACCATTGGTACGCAGGGTAGCATAAGCCACTGTATCTTTTGCTACAACGGGGTCACAGCGGCGAAGTACTTCAGGAGTAATAGCTGTGCTCAGTTGTTGTGGCTGCTCGGGATTGGCAATGGAAAAGATGTATACTGCGCTGGATGAACCCAGGAACAGTTTATCGGCCAGCGGATAAATGGTCTCAATGTTAAAACCCACCTTTACCATTTTTTTAAGAATTGGGTTAACGGGGTCTGCAATGTCGAAGACCTTTAGTGAAGTATTGTCTGCTGTATACAGGTAGTTGCCCACTATAGTAAAACGAGCCATAGAGCCGCCTGTGCCGGTATTGGTTATGCTGGCTGCCGTTTCTTTATTACAGCGCAATGTTGTAAATGAAACCAATGCAAAAGTTAGTATGTGTAGTATTTTTTTCATTTGGTGTAGTTTTTAACGGCGGCAATGTGGTGTGGATATCTTCTTTAATTCCCAGTCAATAACAATTCCTTTGGAAGGGTCGGGGCAAATGAAATAACCCGGGTTTGGTGGATATTGCTGATCAATAAGCGGAAATGCATTCTTTACTGTTTTTACAATTACCGGTTGGTTAATGTTCCTGATATCAATAACTGCCAGATCGTTAATGACATTGGCATATAAATAGCCGTTGCGGATAGCAAAGTCAGAGTTAAAAGGAATGTTCAGAAAACCGACCTTGTGCGGATTGGCGGCATCTGTATTGTCAATAATGTGGATGCCCTGGTTAATGTCGTTCTGAAAAATGTATTTGCCGTAAGCGTATATCTTGCCGGCTTTTTCTGTGGACTTAGCTGCTGCTACCTGTATGGTAGTACCCAGTGTTACGGGTTGTGTATATACCGGTACATAACCTTCTACCGTGTCTGGAATATATTCGTTGGTTTTGGAATTGCAGCCAATAATGGCTGGCAGCAGGAAACATCCCGCAACGGATAAAAAACTTCTCATTCAGTTATGGTTTATGCTCCGTTGACATGGCAATGGTCGATAGCGTTGCAGAGATAATTGTCAAAAAGCACTTTTTATAATTTCTTAACGATTATGCGTTCATGTTTTTCACATATCCCGGCCGAAGCTTTTATCGGTTTTATCCTTTCTTTAACCAAAATAATTTGCACTTCGATTATACGTGTATGTAAATTCATAGAGTAAATCCCCCAAATTTTATGCATCCCAAAACAGGCGAAAGTTCCGTTTCTCCGGGAACTTTTTTACGCCCTCTTATGCTGCTGGTAATTTGCATGGCTTGTAGCAAAATAACCAGGGAGAGTAAATACAGGCAACAACTTTCTCATCCGGCTGCCGTTGCTATTACAGAAGTAAAAAGTCCACCTCCTAAAAAGAAGAAGAAAAAGATCTTCCTCACTTTTGACGATGGTCCTAACAGGGGCACGCCAACCGTACTGCGGATTGTACAACAGGAACAGGTGCCGGTAACTTTCTTTATTGTGGGTGAACATGTGTTTGCCAGTACCACACAACGTGCTACCTGGGATAGTCTGCGCCAGGACTCGATGATTGAATTGTGCAACCACAGCCTGACACACGCCCATAACCGGTACGATAAGTTTTACAGCAATGCCGATTCTGTTGTGAATGATTTTGAACAATGCCGTGATACCCTTGGGCTAACCAATAATATTGCCCGCACACCAGGACGTAATATCTGGCGTATTGATACGGTGTCGTACACAGATCTGAAAAAGAGTGCTGCTGCAGCAGATTCATTACAGCAGGCAGGATTTACCATCATTGGCTGGGATCTGGAATGGCATTATGATCATAAAACATTTACCCTGAAAAATAATTCCGACGAGTTATTGCAACAGATTGACAGCGTATTTGCATACAATAAAACACGTTCACCCGAAAACCTGGTGCTGCTGGCACATGACCAGGTATATAAACGTGCTGATGATTCTGCGGAATTGCATAGACTGATCAAAATGCTGAAGCAACGGGAAGAGTATGAACTGATGGTGGCCAGTAATTACCCGGGTGTTGGAAGTGGAAGTAAAGGAAATAGCCAGGTAACACAGGTAAGCCAGAAAGGTCAGTAAACCGGTTGATATCAATAAAAAAGGATGACATCTGTTCAATAAGATGTCATCCTTTTGACAATAGAAAATTTAGTGTTAGGGCTTATAAGAAGGTATGCCCAGTGCATTGTAAATAGCTTCGTGCACTTTGGGACGTACGTTCATTTGTAAAAACTTATTGGTGTTGGGACTGTTCACACGGTTGGACAGGAAAATATAAATCAGGTTGTATTGCGGATCAACCCAAAAGCAAGTGCCCGTAAAGCCGGTGTGTCCGTAAGTAAGAGGCGATGCTGATAATGTGGGGTACGGATCTTTACGGGTTGCATTGTCTTTCTCCGGTTTGTCAAAACCCAGTCCACGGCGGCTATTGTCACTATGGTATTCTGTAAAATAATCAATGGTGCTTTTGCGCAGGTAATTCTGTCCGCCAATTACGCCACCATTCAGTAACATCTGTGCTATTACAGCAATGTCGTATGCATTGCTGAACAGACCGGCATGACCTGCCACGCCACCAAACATGGCTGCTCCCGGATCATGTACATCACCCTGCAACAGTTGCTGGCGGAAGGCAATTTCTTTTTCTGTAGGTGCAATATAATTTAACGGAAACCTGTCACGTGGTTTGAAACCGGTAGTGGCAAGTCCCATTTTATCATAAAAAGTTTTCTTTACATACTGATCCAGCGTCATGCCGGTAATAGCTTCCACGATCTTTCCAAGGAAAATGTAGTCATTGTCGCTGTATACATATTTACCTTGCGGTCCCAGCTCGCTTTGTAATATTCTTTTGTACAATGTGTCTGTCCAGTCATTGCGCATGTACAGGTTTTCTGCCACGCGGATGCTGTGGGTGCTGTCCGGGAACCGTGCGTATATGCTGTATAGTGGCGGTGTGTTGGGTTTTGTTTTATCCAGCGTTTCGCTGTAAAAAGGAATGAATGCTTTCAGACCGGCCTGGTGCAGTAACACATCCCATAATTTCAAACCAGCTTTGTTAGAACCCTGTACCCAGGGCAGGTAATCACCCAGTGTTTTTTGCAGATCCAGTTTACCTTCATCATACAACTTCATTACAGACAATGTAGTGGCCATGATTTTGGTAACAGATGCCAGATCATAAATGGTTTCAGGATAAACAGGTTCCGTACTATCATAGGTCAGGTAACCGAATGCCCGTTCATAGGCAATCTTACCATCTTTGGCTACCAGCACCACTGCACCGGGAATAGCTTGTTTGGCAATGGCGTCTGTAACAATGGAGTCAATAGCATTGGTCAGTTGCGCCTGTTTGAAACCCAGTTGTGCAGCCGGCGTGGCAGGCAGCAGGCGCTGGGCAATAATACCGTCGCCATATTTGAACGATTCACATACTGTAACGGGCAATTTGCCTTTGGCGGTAAAACGTCCGTTGATAAAATTAGCTGCTGTAGCTTGTGTTACACTATCATCTTCATAGCAGGCTACCAGTACTGGTGAACTACACATGTTTTTGATAACATATGGGTTGCCAAATACTGCCGTAATGGTTTTTTGCTGGTGCTGCAGACTTTCTATCAATGACTGTGCGGCAGCGCTGATACCGAAGTTGTTAGCCGGATAGCGTGAGTAGTTGTGCACACCCAGGATCACCACATCATAACGTCCGCGGAACAATTCCAGCATGGCTGGCACTTTACTGCTGTCAAGCGTGTAATCAAAATAATACACCTGTGCATTGAACTCTTTACGCATCAGCCTGGAGAATGTATTGTCTTCCGTAAGACCAAATCCTACGTATGCAATGCGTTTGCGACGGGTAAGCGGATAGATCAACGGATCATCATTGCGCAACAGGGTAATGGCGTTTTCTGCTACCAGTCTGCGCATATCTGCTACTTTATTGTTTAAGTCTTCTGTAAGATGTTCCAGTTCAATAGGGTGCCAATTAGCCAGTCCATATTTGTATTTGGCATACAATACACGTTTTACATGTGCATCAATATCTGCCCATTTCAGTTTCTTTTTGCGGATCGCTTTCTGGATCTTATCAATGCTGGCAGGAATATCGCCAGGCAAACACAGCATGTCATTACCGGCAATCAATGCTTCTACCGATGCATCACCATCAGGATAGAACTTGCTGACCCCTTTCATTTCGAGTGCATCGGTAAAGGTCAGTCCGTCAAATTTCAGATCGTTGCGCAACAGTTTGGTAACGTTGTTGTAAGAGATAGAAGTTGGTTTATTGGGCGTATTGTCGATGGCAGGAATAGAAAGATGTGCTACCATCATACTGCCTACACCTGCTTTGATTATCTCGCGGAAGGGATACAATTCCAGTGAATCAAGTTGCTGCATGGATTTGTTGATCACAGGCAGATCGAGGTGAGAATCAACAGCCACATCACCATGCCCGGGAAAGTGTTTGGCGCAGGCCATTACACCGGCGTCCTGCAAACCGCGCATATACTGAATGCCATAAGTTGCCACACGATATTTGTCTTCGCTGAAAGAACGGTCGTTGATAACTGGGTTGGCAGGATTGTTATTGATATCTACTACCGGAGCGTAGTTTACCTGGATGCCGATGCGTTTACACTGTTCACCCACCAGTTTACCGTACTCATATACCAGGGTAGCATCCTGCATGGCGCCCAGCGTCATTTGCCGGGATAATGCCATTACACTGTCCATGCGCATGCCAACACCGGTTTCACCGTCAATGGCAATCAGCAAAGGAGTTTGTGCAATCTGCTGAAAGTAATTGATGAGTGTTGCCTGTTTAACGGGTCCTCCCTGGAACAGGCAAATGCTACCGATATTGTATTTGCGGATCGCTTCTTCAGTTTCCTTATCCAGCCATACTACGCTTTTGTTGGGCCCCAGTGTGGATAACCTGACCACCATTAACTGGGCGATCTTCTGTTCTTTGGTAAGACTTTTAAATACACTGTCTACCCATTTATCAGCATAGGGATCGCTGGTTTGCTGTGCATAGGCGGCAAAACCCGTAACCATGGCAATAACCGTCAGTAGTTTTTTCATCATCATAACTTTGTGTATCAGCTTAGTGCACAAATTAAGAAGAAACAGTAATATAGGTGTTTACGGATTGATAAACAGTATGTTTTTGAATACCGGTAGCACGGGATTATTCCCGTATTTTCGCAGATAAAATAAGGAGAAGCGTTTTGCCAGATATTATACAATTATTGCCCGATAATATTGCTAACCAGATAGCAGCAGGAGAAGTGATACAGCGTCCGGCCAGTGCGGTAAAAGAGTTGCTGGAAAATGCTGTGGATGCAGGCGCAACTGAAATTAAACTGATTATTAGCGATGCCGGTAAGGCATTGATACAGGTGATCGATAATGGCAAGGGCATGAGTGAAACGGATGCACGTATGTGTTTTGAGCGCCATGCCACTTCCAAGATCCGCAATATTGACGATCTTTTCCAGATCCGCACCATGGGTTTTCGTGGCGAAGCACTGGCATCCGTTGCTGCGGTAGCACAGGTAGAGCTGAAAACCAAAAGGGCGGAAGATGAGACTGGTACTTATATTGAAGTGGAAAACAGCGTGGTAATCCGGCAGGAGCCGGTGGCTACTGTAAATGGTACCAGCATTGCCATGAAAAACCTGTTTTTCAATGTACCTGCACGACGTAATTTTCTGAAAAGCAATGCGGCGGAAACCAGGCATATTGTGGAAGAGTTTATCCGCGTAGCATTGTCGTTCCCCAATATCTTTTTCTCGCTTACTACCAACGGACAGGAAGTTTTTCACCTGGAAAAAGGCAGCCTGAAACAGCGTATTGTTCAGGTGCTGGGCAATCATTACAATGCACGACTGGTAAATGTGCAGGAAAAAACGGATTATCTCAATATTTATGGTTTTGTAGGCAAACCGGATACTGCAAAAAAAACACGTGGCGACCAATATTTTTTTGTGAACAACCGGTTTATCCGCAGTGGTTACCTGCATCACGCAGTGATGAATGCATTCCAGGAAATGATCGCAGCTGACAGTTTTCCGCTGTATGTGTTGTTCATTGATCTTGATCCTGCGCAGGTGGATATCAATGTGCATCCCACCAAACAGGAGATCAAGTTTGAAGATGAGAAGATCGTGTACGCATTTGTGCAGGCTGCTGTAAAACATGCGCTGGCACAGTTCAGTGTAACACCTACGCTGGAATTTGATCTTGATCCCTCTATTCAGCAACTGGATGCGGTAAGCAAACCTTTTACAGAACAACAGCAGGCGGCAGCCCGCGATTCTTCGTTGTACAAGAATTTTACACAAAAACACCAGTCGCACTTTATACAACCTGCCGACAATAAAAGTGAACTGAAGCACTGGAAAGATTTTTTTGAACCTTCCGGTCAGCAGACTGAAAACCGGCAAACAGGTGGTGATTTAACAGGCACTGGCCAACGTGAAGAGAAATTTGAATCGCTGCTGGATAAACTGAAAAAGGAAGAGCCGGTGCAGGATTTTTCCTATACTGTTCCACGTTCCTCCCTCAATGCACTTACCATCGATGAAGATGCTGTGTGCTCGCAATTGCACAATACTTATATCGTAGTGCCCAGCAACCGTGGGTTTATATTGGTACATCAGCAACTGGCCCACGAACGTATTTTGTACGAGCGCTTTATGAGTGCTACGCTGGGGAAAGCCATGGCTGCGCAAAGCAGCCTGTTCCCGGTAACCCTGCAACTGGCTGCACAGGATGCCGTATTGCTGACAGAACTGGTACCTGATCTGCAACAGCTGGGATATATTATTGAACCCTTTGGCAGCAATGCTTTTGTAATACAGGGAACACCGGCTGATGTGGAACCCGGCAATGAAAAAGTAGTGATAGAAAATCTGCTGGAACAGTTTAAGCATTTCAGCAGTGATCTTAAATATTCACGTCGTGAAAAAGTGATCCGTTCTCTGGCATGGCAACAGGCTATCAAACCAGGCCGTATGCTGGCAGTACAGGAAATGCGCAGCCTCATCACGGAACTGTTCAATTGCCGTCAGCCAAATATTACTGCGTCAGGCAATCCCACTTACATCGAGTTTAAAAAAGATTATTTAGAACAGCTATTTAAACGTTAACAGGTTTTTATTGCTTTTTCTGTTATTGCGTTTGCGATCTTCCCAGATATTGTAACGCACATAGAATTGTGTTGCCTTGTTCTTGTCACGCACAGCATAAGGGCTGTTGGCAATGCGGAAATCTGCATAATCTGATAACCCCTGGTTATAACGGAAACCTACCGTAAAGCGATTCCAGTAATAATTAAAGTCGAGCACCAGGCGCCAGTCGGTGCTTTTGAGCATGCATGATAATGAATCGTGACTGAACTTGCTGTACTCATACTTGATCGTCATTTCACGCGGACCACCACCAGGGCCACCGCCCCAGGATTGTTTCTTTTCTGATAACGCAACCCCACTCAGCAATGCTGAGTATTGTATACCCGCTCCCAGGTACAAACCAGGTACCGGGCTGTAGTGCACTGTAAGCGGCAGGTTGAAATAATATAGTTTGCGTGCTGAAATGGATGTATAGGCATACGAGGCTGTGAAAGGCAAATCCTGTTTGCGTTGGTACATCAATAGCGGGCTGATGTACTGTGGTGAAGAAAACTGTACTTCAGCCTGTACAAATGCATGGGTGGTCAAACGGTATTGCAGGTTCAGCGATGGTAGAAAATCTGACAACGTATTGGGTCTTGCATTCCTGTTAAGTCCAAGTGCTACCTGGTCGTTGATAGGTAAATTCATGGGAAGCGTAATGCCTATTGCAAAAGTACCGGGCGCTCCTTCTCCAAATGAACGGCCTTTTTTCCTGTTGGCAGTTGCAGCAACAGGTGGTGCTGGGAACATGGTATTTACGTAATCATTGTAATTGGCTGTAACGGAATCTTCCAGTACTGAAGCTGGCTCCGGAACAATACCGGCAACAGATGGTACTGCCACCAGCGAACTGTTCAATGGTCTTTGTACAGGAGTTGTAACAGCGTTATTATTGCTGGATACAGGTGCTTCTTTGCCTGCACTATATCCGGTTTTTTGCTGGTTGTTACCCTGCTGCTTTTTATTGGTAGCTGCAATATTTCCGGCACCACGTCCTGTATTGGAACGGTTGTTTGACTGTGTGTAACGCGATCTGTCCGGATGGTTGGATGTGATGGCTGTACTGTTACGGTTATTACCGGGTTTGTTTTTGGGTGATCTGTTATTACGGGCAACATCCGCAGTGGAAGGTTTGGTATTGTCTCCACGGCTTCGTGTACGCGAATGGGATGTACGCGATGGATTGCTGTGCGATACAGGTGTTTTGTTCGATGGCAATGTGTTGTTGCCGGGTTTGGATGCAGTAGCTGCATTCCCGGCAGGCACACTGTTATTCCCGGCAGCATTTTCTGAGATAACGGTATGGTCACCTGTGCTGTTACCAGTTGTTGTATGATTGTTGCCGGGTGTTTTTCCTGCACCGGCAGTATTGGTTACAGTATTGTCTGAAGAAGGGTTGTTGTGTAGAATAGAATCATCCGCAAGGGGTTTATTGTTGTTTTTAGCTGACGGTTGTTCATTGTATGACAATACCGGTTTGGCTGCAGTGCTTTCAGGCGCTGTAACTGGTAGTGACGCCATGGGTGGTGACCCGGTTGCCCTGACACTACTGTCGTTGGCAGATGCGGCCGCTGTAGCAGAACGCCGGTGATTGGGCGGGGAAAACTGTTTACCTGTAAGCCAGGTACCCAGGAATACGAGGGCTGTCATGGCGCCGAATATCCACCAGCGCCCGCCTCCGCCGCTTCCACCACTACTTCCGCCACGCGGCAATTCCTTATCCAGGATTGCCCGCATCTGCTCCCACGAGCGATTGGCGCCTGACGGTGCCGGAAGATGCTGCAGTTTATCTGCCAAGTGTTTCTCGTATGGTTGCCGTTCATTCATTACGTTACACTTGCAATGTTTGTAATAATTGTTTCAGTTGTTTACGGGCTTCACTCAGGTGCCATTTGCTGGTGCCTTCGCTGATGCCGATCAGGTTAGCTATTTCACGATGGTTATATCCTTCGATTACATACAGATTAAAAACGGTGCGGGTGGCGGGCGATAACTGCTGAACCAACTGCAGCAACTCCTGTGATGACATACGTTGTATGGCATCTGCGTCAATGGCAGGTTCTTCTGCTTTCTCCAGTTCTATTGTCTGAAATTTGCCTTTTTGTCGGATGAAATCAATGGCAGTATGTACAACAATGGTACGTATCCAGGTATACAATGATGCCTTGGCGGCATTGTAGGTATGTATGTTTTTGTACACTTTCAAAAAACCGTTATGCAACACTTCAATCGCATCCTCTTCATTACGGGTGTAGCGTAGGCAAATAGAGAGCATTGGTCCATAGAACTGCTTGTACAGTACTTCCTGGGCCTTACGGCTATTGCTGATGCAACCGTTTACCAATGCTATTTCATCGTCACTTAACGCCAAATACACCGTTATTTTAAGTGGCCTGTCGGGGCAAAATGCTGTGCTGCTCTTTCAGGTAAATGTGTGCAAAAACGGTCCTTGTACATCAACGGTTACAAAGACAGGATTATTTTGCTTGCATGAGATCCCGAATGGTAGGCACAGGCCGGCAACAGGTTGTAGGTCTGTTAATGTTTTCATATATAAGGTTATAAGGAAGATAAGCGCCTTTCTTAAAGTTTACTTATTTTTTCCATATAGCACAATACAACTAATATACGCCACAAAGAGAGCCGGGCGTTGGGAGCGCAGGTACCTTTTTTGCCAAAAATCTATGAAGTTGCTTTCCGGGCTGACCAGGGGTTACCGTCAATACGCTATTCCAGGTTGAATATTTTTAATATGAAACTGCCGGAAAATGATAATTCTGGTGCTGATGCTGCTTTTAGTATTGTTCCCTGATCTGTGTAATGAATGTTTCTACCTGTTTGCGGATAGCAGTTGCATTGCCCTGGTGATTGTTGATCAGCACTGAAAATGCCAGCAGTTTATTCTTTTTGGTATACAGGTAGCCGCTTAATGCCAGTACGCCGGAAAGAGAACCGGTTTTGGCATAAATAAAGCCGCTATCTTGTTTGTAGTAATTGCTTAATGTTCCAGAACCACCTGTCGGGAAGATCTTTTTAATACGATCCATGCCTATTTCCTGTTGCATTTTGCGCAGGATCACTACAAAATCCTGTGGAGAGAACAGGTTGAAACGACTCAGGCCGCTCCCATCTACCCAACGTGGTTGTTGAGGAAGATCAAGCAGATCGGTTTTTAATAAAGTATCTATGATCCTGCGGTCGCTCAGCACACCCAGTTTCGCAGCACTTACCATCAGCAATGTTTGTTCTGCAAAAAAATTATCGCTGCGGTACATCATTGGTTTGAACAATGAATCAGTGGGCTGCGAGTGAATAGTATTCAACGGAGTGCCTGCTGCGGGTACTTTGTTTACAACAGCGATCTTTTTGCCAATGGTATCGGGTAGTAGTTCCAGTGCCGATTGCAGACCATTGGTAACAAAAGGTACTTCCTGGTCTTTTTTCTTTTCTGTACCCTGTGTGATGTTGAAAGTATTGTCTGCATAATTGCGTTGTACAAAAAAAACTTTTTTACCCCCTTCCGGGGTAAAGCGAACATTCCAGTTTACTTCTGGTATAGAGTAGATCAGTACAGACTGGTCAAAACCGGTACTGGTATCCTGGTCGGCAGTTTCGTTTTTTTCCTGGATCCAGTGCAGTACATTACCATAAACCGGCAGTGGACTACGCTCGGCCATGTAGTAATCATTGTAGTCGTTCCAGCTCCAGCCATTGCCAAGTGCTTCATCTTTCCAGGTAGCATCTGTAATGTAAACTTTGGCCGTAGTCTTTTTCAGAAAATCAATGACCGGCTGACGGGTAAAGTCCTGGTGCAGCAGGCTGGGATCTCCGGTGGGCAATAGGTAAATATTGTTTTTTTCCTGCCAGTACTGAATGCCGGGCAAACTATCGCCCAGGTATTTCATACCTGCATAGCAGGTAACAATTTTGGTATTGGAAGCAGGAACAAAATAATGATCGCCCTGGTAATTGTACAGGTATTTATTATCGGCAATATCGTATACACTGATCCCGACATGCGCACGTGTCAATGCAGCATCGGTAAGTATGGATTGTTTGGCCTGTTTACTGATGAATTGCTGTGGTGAACAGGCTGCCAGAAACAATACAAACAGTACCGGGAGTGTGGTATTCCTTTTCATACCAGCAATATAAGATAATGTGCAAATTAAATGGTGCGTAATGTGAGGGCCTATCACAGAGAATCTGCTGAACGCTGAACGCCTGATGCTTGGGTAGCCGTTCTTTGCGGTGAAAAAAATTAAAACAAGAAATAAAAAAGCAACCATCAACCCCACATTGGCAAATCTGCACATTAATCCCGCTCCTGCGCCCTGAACCATCTTTCAGGAATTTCGTTGCTGCTGGCCAGCATGTAATCTTTATATGAGCAGGGGATGAATTTCTTATCCGGCAACTGCATCCACCAGCGGCCTGTTTTTTTGCTTTGAAGAAACATGGTATCTATTTCTGCAAAGGCAATATGGAATTCGTTGAAGAACTCGCGTTGTTCAAGGCTGGCTTCGCGTTTGGCGCGACTTCTTCCATCTACCAGGTACCATAGCATGTGACTGATCTGTTTGGCAGTAAGGTTATGCTGATCGCGCTGAGGTTCGTAACCATAGATACCCAATGTATTCATGTGCGGGCTCAATCCAGCATAACGCATCAGGACACAGGCATCTTCTCCGGTAAAACCATTGGGTGTAACTATATTGGCAGGCGCGTACGCATTGGCCAATGAAGCGATATCAAAACTTACCAGTTCACAACTGCGTATAGCAGGTTCTATTTCCTCGATGTTTTCACGGATCTGTCCCACCCGGAAACAATCGAACCGCAATTTGTCCATGGTTTCCAGCATGCCGGGATGTACATAATAGCTCTGAAAACCGATATGATTATAATGACGGATAAAATTGGGCTCACCGGTAAGCATTTCCATCAGGAAATTCAGGTCGCGTTTGCGTGAATCTATATCCAGGTTAATCAGTGAGTCAATACACGCTGCCTCAATAACCTGTTTGCGATCGCGGTAGGCACCATATTGTGCAAGGGTAAGATCGTGCGAACCACCCAGTATCACAACTGTTTTATCAATCGCGATCAGTTCGGTGATCACTGTTTTTAAGGCAGCATACGTATCTGTAAGTGAAGCACCGGTTTTAACATTGCCTATATCGGCCAGCCGGATATTGTCGTGCCAGCCATACAGGGCATAGAACTGTTCGCGGATAGCATCCGGGGCATTACTGCTTTTTTTGCCGATACCGCTGCCACGTTGTTCTGCGCATCCTACCAGTACAATATCTGCCTGTAACACATCCGGAAGTTGTTCTTCGTATACATCTATTTTTTTTCCAAGTTGTCCGTCCTTATATCCTTCATCACCCGACAACATTCCCAGATGAACGGGGTGGAGAAAATCCGCAATATGCAAGCTGTCTGACATGGGCGCAAGATAAGGCATAAAGGGGGAAGGTTCAAGGTGTAAGGCATAAGGTTTAAGGTATAAGGGACAAGTGCAAAGGTTAAGATAAAAAATATAAGCTGTGGGAAGGGGAATTCTGAAACCTGTAGCCGGCACGTGGTATCTGGTAAAACTGGTCACTAACCCCGACTTTCCATTATCTTTGCGGTATGGATCAATTGTTACAACAGATAGCTGCGTATAAGCAGGAGATAGAAGCACTGACCACCAACGGAGCCGATTCGCTGGAAGCCTACCGTATTAAGTTCCTGGGAACGAAGGGGATTGTAAAGAACCTGTTTGCTGAAATGAAAAATGTGCCTGCCGACAAAAAGAAAGAGTTCGGACAGGTGCTGAACGAGTTTAAACAACTGGCAGAAGGTAAATACGAAGCATGGAAAGAGTCTGTTGAAAGCACTAATACATCTTCCGCTGCTGCTATTGATGTAACGTTGCCCGGCGATGCTGTTCCTGTGGGTACACGTCACCCCATCAATTTGTTCCTGAATCATGTTATCAGCATTTTTCAGCGTCTGGGCTTTTCTGTAGCCGAAGGACCTGAAATTGAAGACGACTGGCACAACTTTACTGCCTTGAACCTGCCGGAGCACCATCCCGCGCGCGACATGCAGGATACTTTCTATATTCAGCACCCTACTACCGGCGGTGCCGACTGGTTATTGCGTACACATACCAGCAATACGCAGATCCGTGCAATGGAAAAGGGTTCTCTGCCTATCCGTATCATTTGTCCCGGCCGTGTATACCGCAATGAAACGGTAAGTGCCCGCAGCCACTGTTTCTTTCACCAGATAGAAGGTTTGTATATAGATGAAAATGTTTCCTTTGCCGATCTGAAACAAACACTGTACTTCTTTGTACAGGAAATGTATGGCAAGGATATCAAAATACGTTTCCGTCCTTCTTATTTCCCGTTTACCGAGCCAAGTGCTGAAATGGATATTCAGTGCCAGATCTGTCACGGGGAAGGTTGCGCGGTTTGTAAACGTACCGGCTGGCTGGAGATCCTGGGTTGTGGTATGGTGCATCCCAAAGTATTGGAGAACTGCCATATTGACCCCAATAAATACACCGGCTTTGCATTTGGTATGGGTATTGAACGCCCGGCATTGCTGAAATACGGTATCAATGATATCCGTCTGTTCAGTGAAAACGATGTTCGCTTTCTGCGACAGTTTACCGGAGCCGTGTGACGATAATGATCTTTTTACACATAACTGATACCTGCCTTTGTGGTGGGTATTTTTTTGCAACGTTTAAGGTTTATGTGTAAAGTTTAAAGTGTAACGCTTAAGGTCTTTAGATTGGATAGATGTTACTAATTGGATGGCTCATTTGTTACAGCAGCTACAGCGAGGATAACTTACAACCTGCAACTCATATTCCACCACATCCTGTATCTTAGCATTCTAACGATTTCACTATGGTTCAGACAATATGTATTTGTGGTGCAGGCACTATGGGCAGTGGTATTGCGCAGGCTGCTGTACAAAGCGGATTTCACGCATTACTGTATGATGTAAATACCGGCATGTTGCAGAAAGCATCAGAAAAAATTGAGCTGGACCTGCAGGCATTGGTAACAAAGAACAAGATCAGCCAGGCAGATAGAGCGGATATGCTTAGCCGGTTGAATTTTGTGTCTGCCGTAAATGACTGTATTGCCGATGTGATCATAGAAGCAGTTGTGGAAAAGACAGATGTGAAGGCAGGGTTGCTGAACCAACTGGCCGAAGTGAACCATAGCGAAGTAGTAATGGCTACCAATACATCTTCATTGTCTGTTACCGCCATTGCAGAAAAAGTGGTACATCCCGAAAGAGTGATCGGCATGCATTTTTTCAATCCTGCACCGGTAATGAAACTGGTGGAAGTAGTGAATACACCACATACCATTCCTGCGGTTACAGATACCATTGTACAACTGGCCAAACAACTGGGCAAAATACCTGTATTGTGCAAGGATGCACCAGGTTTTATTGTCAACCATGTGGCGCGCCCGTATTACCTGGAAGCATTGAAACTGGTAGAGCTGGGGATGAGTGATTTTGCAGCGATTGACCGCCTGCTGGAAGCTACAGGATTTAAAATGGGGCCGTTTAAACTGATGGACCTGATCGGTAATGATATTAATTATGCCGTGAGCTGTTCGGTATATGAAGCTATGGGACAGCCGGTACGCTTGCAACCCTCGCCTGTTCAGCAACAGAAAGTAGAAGCGGGTGCATTGGGAAGAAAATCAGGCAAAGGATATTACGAATATCAGTAAGATAAAATGAACAAAATCCACCCTGCATCGTATTAATACAGAAGGGTTATCTTCGCAATCATTTTTAGAAAATCGTTTTGCCCGGGAAAAAGATATTAATTACAGGAGGTACTGGTTTTGCTGGTGCATACATCATCCGGCAGTTGGTACAAAGTGGCTACACAGTCAGGGCTATCCGTCGTCAGCATACAGCACCCTTTTTTATTGATCCTGCTATTACAGCCCAGGTAGAATGGGTGGAAGGCGATGTACTGGACATTATATCACTGGAAGATGCCATGGAGGGAATGGATGCAGTGATCCACGCTGCAGGTAAAGTGTCTTTTCATGCAGCGGATAAAGCGGCCATGTATAAGATCAATATTGAGGGCACTGCCAATGTGGTGAACATTGCCCTGGAAAAAAATATTCAGCGATTTATACATATCAGTTCTGTTGCAGCTATCGGTCGTACAGGAACAAATGAAATGGTGACCGAAAAAAAGAAATGGCAGAGCGGAAAATGGAACACACCTTATGCCATCAGCAAGTACAAAGGTGAAATGGAAGTGTGGCGTGGCATTGGCGAAGGACTGAACGCCGTTATATTAAATCCCAGTACTATTATTGGTTATGGCGACTGGAATACTTCCAGTTGCAGTATTTTTAAAAATGTGTACCGTGAATTTCCCTGGTATACCAATGGTGAAAATGGTTTTGTAGATGTGGAAGATGTGGCACGTGCCGCAGTATTATTGCTGCAAACCAGCCATACCAACGAACGGTATATTGTAAATGGTGATAACTGGTCTTTCAGACAGTTGTTTAACCAGATTGCAGACGGGTTTCATAAAAAACATCCGCATAAAGAAGCTACTGCTTTCCTGGGACAAATTGCGTGGCGGATGGAAAAACTACGTTCATTCTTTTCAGGTAAAAAGCCATTGCTTACCCGGCAAACGGCTATTATTGCCCAGAGCAGAAGCCATTTTGATAACAGCAAAATTATGGAGGCAATTCCCGGGTTTACCTTTACTCCACTCACAAATACCATACAAAAAGCCTGCGGACAATATTTAGCACAGTTACAGCCGCTATAGCGGCAAAGAAATTGCTATACATCACTCCGGGATAATTTTCCGCATATAAAAGCGTTTCTAAAGTTGTACAAACCAAATTCCTTACATGAAAAATATTATTGCTTTGTTGCTGGTACTGGGCATTGTTGCCAACGCATTCAGCCAGAAAGAATTTACCGTTTTGGGGAAAGTAGTTGATTCGGCAACCGGTCAGCCATTAACCGGTGCATCAGCCTTTTGCCAGAACACTACCCAGGGCACCATTACCAATGACAAAGGATTGTTCTTTCTCAAACTGGTGAATGGCGGTTACGACCTGGTTGTTTCTTATACCGGTTACCAGAAAGCAATGTTGCGTATCAGCAATACACAAACCCTTGGCGATACATTGCTGCTGGCCCTTACAAAAGAAGATAAATCTATGACTGAGGTGGCAGTAGTAGCTACCAGTGAAGTGGCAGACGGCCTGGCTAAGTATGGAAACTTTTTTATGGACAATTTTATTGGTACTACTCCTTTTGCCGGACAATGCGTGGTGAAAAATCCTGAAGCACTGCATTTCTTTTATACCAAAAAAAGAAACCGGTTGAAAGTAACAGCGCATGAAGATCTCATTATCCAGAACTATGCGTTGGGATACATCATTCGTTACCAGCTTGATTCGTTCAGCTACGATTATAATACCAATATTTCTCAATACACAGGATCGCCCCTGTTTACGGAAATTGATACTACTGAAGCTGTGAAAGCCGCATGGAAAAAGAACCGTGCACGTACCTACCTGGGATCCCGTTTACATTTTATGCGTTCCTTATACGACAGTACGGTAGCGTCTGAGGGGTTCATTGTAGAGAAACTGGATGATAACAATCCTAAAAATATACAGGGTACACCTGTTAAAAACCTGTATAGTGAAGACCTGTATGAAAAAGACAGTGGTATTGCCGTGATCAACTGGCAGGGACAATACCGGGTAAGTTTTAAACCGGTGCTGCCGGATAAAAAATTCCTACAGGAATTTAAGTTGCCGGAAAATACGCGTTACCAGATCACAGTAGTATCGGTTACAACAGACGGCTTCTTTATAGAACCCAATGGTTATTTCTATGAACAGTATGAAGTGGTCAATTCCGGATACTGGGCGTGGAAAAAGCTGGCCGAACTGCTGCCGTATGATTATGTGTATGAATAGCGTGTAAACCGGTACCCGGTAAAATATATCAAAAGGCCGCATGTTTACTGTAAACATGCGGCCTTTTCAATTTTATTCAATCTCCGGATCTGTAACGATTATTTCAGGTGTTTGATACGATCCCATATTTCGGGGATACGTTTCAGCCATACCAGTTCGCGTTTTTTAACCGAGGCATCTTCAACAGGAGAACCAAAGTATATTTTGTTGCCTTCCAGCGAAGCCGGAACACCGCTTTGTGCCAGTATCACAGCATTGTCGCCAATAGAGAGAGTTTTGGATACGCCTACCTGTCCCCACAATACTACACCATTGCCAATGGTAGTAGCACCGGCAATACCTACCTGTGCAGCAAACAAACAATTATTACCTACTACGGTATCGTGCCCGATATGTACCATGTTGTCCATTTTAGTGCCTCTGCCAATGCGTGTATCGTGGCTAACACCCCGGTCGATGGAACAATTAGCACCTATCTCTACATCATCTTCAATAACCACGCGGCCACCGCTTTGCATCTTTACATACCATACATCACGGTTCTTTTTGGTATTGTAATAAAAGGCGTCAGAGCCGATAACCGTACCGGATTGTATCACTACGTTATCGCCCAGTACACAATGATCAAGAATAGTTACGTTGGGTTGTATTGTACAATTTTTGCCAATGGTTACATGATGACCGATAAATACGTTCGGGGCAATATAAGTGCCCTCACCAATCAATGCTGTAGCGCTGATGGGTTGGGTAGCTGGTTCGAAAGGTCTGAAGTGCTTTACTATTTTCTGGTATGCTTCAAAAGGCTGATCTACCACCAGCAGGGCCTTGCTTTCGGGGAAGTCTGTAACCTGGTTGATAATGATAAAGGAGGCTGCAGAGTTGATACACTTGCTATAGTACTTGGGATGGTCAACAAATACCAGGTCGCCGGGTTCTACTTTATGGATCTCATTGATACCGGTAGCGGATGCCGTAATATTACCTTTTGCCTGCGCACCAATCAGCTCTGCTATCCATTGTATAGAAACGGGAGATGGAAATTTCATAGCTAAAAAATTTACACAAAAGTAAAGGAAGGCTGAATGGTTTGTGCAGGTAACTGTAATTATTCTGCGACGGCTGTATGGATGGCAGTAAACCGGTTTATACTATCTCTGCAATAGTTGTTATACATGATAAGCTATAGTTGTTGTTACGTGTATAAAACATCTACAGGCTATTATGGAAGCCTCCGGGTAATGCCCTGCCGGGTCTGAAGAAGATATAAAGGATGGTTAAAAGCCTTTAAAGGGTGCCGGGCAAGACCGGCGGCGTGTAGATATTTTGTTACAGATTTTTTTCATTAAAAAGGGGATGATATCAGCTGCTGCTTTGTGTCAAATATGTTATGTGAAGAAAAGCATTGTCTTCTGAAACACCTGTTTTCATGCATGTTTCAGAAGATGATTAAAAGAAGTATACATCATTAACAACACATCTGTATATGATTGATTGCATGCAAAAGATGATAACATGTTATCAAAAAAGACACCGCTTTTCCACAGCTTCAAAAAAAATGTGAATAAAATTTACCCTAAAATTTTTTTGGATAGAAAAAATTATTTTTAATATTGTGTAGGGAAATTTATTTCCCGGTACTTACTAACCCATCCACATAATAAATCTCCCGGTTCACCGGGAGATTTTGTTTTTGTATGCTACGCTATTTTATCATCTTCAAACCATACCAGGTACTATCACAGTTTTCGCCGGAAGAAGGCAAACAAACATTGAAGAACATCTTCAATGTGCCGAATGACGTATATCCTGTAGGACGGTTGGATTATGATAGTGAAGGACTGCTGATACTTACCAATGATAAACAACTCAATCACCGGTTGCTGAATCCTCAGTGGACACATGAACGTGAGTATTGGGTACAGGTAGATGGGGCTATTGATGAGGCTGCGTTGAACAGCCTGCGGGCAGGGGTTACCATTTCACTTGCCAATGGTCCTTATAACACCCGTGCATGCAAGGCTGAAAAATTTATACAGCCACCTGCCGTACCTGAAAGAAATCCGCCGGTCCGTTTCAGGAAGAACATTCCTACCAGTTGGATAAAACTGATGTTGACAGAAGGTAAGAACAGGCAAGTGAGGAAGATGACCGCCAAAGTGGGTTTTCCTACCCTTCGGCTTATCCGTCACCGGATTGTACAGATCACCACGGATGGCTTACAGCCTGGTGATATGCGCGAGCTGAACAGGCAACAACTATATAGCCGGTTGTTTGGTGAACAATAGAGTATCGTTTGAACAGTGTATATGGAGCGATGGGCTCACAGCTTCACCAGAACGATATTTACGGATGATAAACTACCGCTAACTAAACTAATTTGTTACCTTGCTGTAAATAAAGAGATCTATGCTTAAATCAATGACTGGCTTTGGAAGAGTAGAACAGGTAGTAGGCGATAAAACTTTCCTGGTAGATATTAAATCTCTCAACGGAAAACAGTTTGAGCTTTCTTTACGATTACCTGCTTTTCTAAAACCGTTTGAATTCGATATCCGTGCATTGTTATCTAAAAAACTGGGTCGCGGTTCTGTAGATTGTAACATCAGTCTGAAAGAAAGCGGAGCTGCAAAACCGGTAAGTATTAATACTGACCTTGCCAAAGCATACTATAAACCCATTGCCGAACTGTCTGACGCGCTGAAGCTGGATCCGGCAGGTATTTTAAGCACCCTGCTGAAATTGCCGGAAGTGATCACCCCAACCGGTGAAACCCTTACTCCTGCGGAGTGGGAGATATTCCAGAAAGTGATTGAAGCGGCTATTGATAACCTGAACCAGCATCGTGAAGAAGAAGGTAAGATGCTGGAGAAAGACCTGCTGCTGCGTATCAGCAATATCCGCAAACAACAGGATATTGTGCTGGAACTGGAGCCGCTTCGCAAACAGAAGATCCGCGAAGGTCTGGTGAAAGTATTGGAAGATAATGTAGGCAAGGAAAACTATGATCCCAACCGCCTGGAGCAGGAACTGATATATTATATTGAAAAGATTGACCTGAGCGAAGAACAGGTGCGTCTGAAAAATCACTGCGAATACTTTAAGTCTATCCTGGAAGAGCCTGAAGAAAGCAAAGGCAAAAAATTATCCTTCATTTTACAGGAGATCGGTCGTGAGATAAATACAACCGGGGCCAAAGCCTACGATTCATCTATCCAGAAATCGGTGGTGCTGATGAAAGACGAGCTGGAAAAAGCTAAGGAACAAGTGTTGAACGTTCTTTAAGTGAATGGTGAGCGGTCAGTGGAGGTTGCCTGCATTGACCATTCAAAATTCACCACTTACTATATTTGCATAAATATGTTTCCCTTGAAAAGAATCAGCAGCTTTTATATTGCTTCACTGGTATTGCTGGTTGGATACCTGTTTTCGTTTTCTGCCTGCACCCCACCCGTTAATACCTTTGAAAAGAACATTCCTATTCCCGCCCATGCATGGAGCAGTTCTTTCAAGCCACAGATCACCTTTAATATTAAAGACTCCACTGCCAGTTACGCTATGTATGTGGTAATACGCCATACAGATGCTTACCGGTTTAAGAACATCTGGATCAATGTGACCACACAACCGCCAACCGGCGAAACGCATAGCCAGTCGCTGGATCTGAAACTGGCTACCGATGAAAAAGGGTGGCTGGGCCGTGGCATGGATGATATTTTTGAACACCGCATTCTGATCATGCCTGCGCAGCGACTGCACGCAGGCGCCTATCAATTTACCCTGGAAAATATTATGCGTGAAGACCCGCTGCAACATGTGATGAATGTGGGTATACGCCTGGAAAAAGTAAACTGATAATATCCGGGCGATTGTTAAGAATTGTATGGAAGTTTCTGTAAAAAAACGGCTTGTTATTGCATCCGTAGCATACTGGATCTTACTGGCGTACATTATTGCGGCACTGGTATGGTGGTTTATTGCGCTGGAAAAGCAGAACCGCCAGATGGCTAACTACAAGATCAGTGAAATAAAGCTGGACGAACCTACTTACCAGGCATCCTACGACCGCATTATGGGCGAGCGGCAACGTAAAACAGCTCAATACATCGGGGAAGGTTGTGTAATTCTTATTCTTACTTTACTGGGTTCCTTATTTGTATACCAGGCTGTACGTAAACAGGTAAAACTGCAGCAACAACAGCAAAACTTTATGATGGCTGTTACCCACGAACTGAAAACACCCATTGCAGTAGCGCGCCTGAACCTGGAAACATTATTAAAACACTCGCTGGATGAAGCCAAAAGAGAAAAGCTGTTACAGATCACTTTACAGGAAACCAAACGACTGGATACACTGGCCAGTAATATCCTGGTATCTTCCCAACTGGAAGGTGGTAAGTATCATTTTGCCCGTGAGGAACAGGACTTTTCAAAACTGGTGAAACAATGCATACAGGATTCAGCCAATCGTTTTCCTGACAGGCATTGGGATGCAGCGGTGGAAGAGGATATTGTGATAGTAGGCGATACGTTGTTATTACAGATACTGGTGAATAACCTGCTGGATAATGCTGTTAAATACTCACCACGGCAAAGTACTATCCGGTGCAGGCTGCATCAGCAACAGCGACATGTGTTGCTGGAAGTGTCTGACGAAGGACCGGGCGTGCCTGATGGCGAGAAGACAAAAATCTTTGATAAGTTTTACCGGGTAGGCAATGAGGCAACCCGAACGGCCAAAGGAACAGGTCTTGGGTTATACCTTTGTAAAAAGATTGCAAAAGATCATCACGCAACCATTCGCGTAACGGATAATTCGCCGGTGGGCAGTACTTTTACCATCAGGTTTACGGTTTAAAAGAAAAGTATGAGCACCAAACCATCTATTTTACTGGTAGAAGACGAAGAAAATCTGCATGAAGCATTAAAGCTGAATCTTGAGCTGGAAGGGTATGAAGTTACTTCTGCCTTTACCGGCAATGAAGCCCTGCAGAAGATTCAGGAGGAATATTTTCATCTGATAGTGCTGGATGTAATGCTGCCAGGCATTGATGGTATAGCTGTTACAGAAACCATACGGGTACAGAATAATGATGTGCCTATCCTGATACTGAGCGCCCGCAATGCCAGTTCGGATAAAGTACTGGGGCTAAAAAAAGGTGCTGATGATTACCTGACCAAACCTTTTAACCTGGAAGAGCTGTTGTTGCGTGTACACAAACTGATAGCCAAAAACCAAAAACTGCAACAAAAGGAAACTATTGGTGATACGTATCGTTTTGGTGACAACAATATTGACTTCAAAGCACAGGAAGCATTTTCCAGAGGCGGTGAACGTATTCAGTTGAGCAAGAAGGAAGTAATGCTGCTGAAACTACTGATTGAAAATAAGAACGAGGTAGTAACACGTGAAAAGATACTGCAAACCGTATGGGGCTATAATGTATACCCTACCACACGTACCATTGATAATTTTATTCTGAATTTCCGCAAATACTTTGAAGAAGACAGCCGTAACCCCCGCTACTTCCATTCAGTAAGAGGGGTAGGATATAAGTATACTGAGTAAACTGGTTTACGCGCTGCTTTTATACCTTTTGTAATTCGGTGATCAAATTTTCAGTTTTGCCCAGCAGGATGCTCATATTCTGTCTGTCGGCAGATGGTGTATACAACGCCCATTCACATTCCTGCAATGCATCAGACAATTCACGTACAGTATCGGGTGAAGTATTTCTGAGCAATAGCTCACGCGCTATATTCTGTTTATTCAGTGCAGAAGGTAATACATTGCATTTAGCAGCTGCTACTTTCCACAGGTTGTCCTGTATCTCACGATAGAACAACAGGTGATCATTGTGCTCCAGTGCCCAGCCTGCTTTCATCAACAGATCACCGGCCGGTGGTGGTGTTTCCTTAACCGGTTCACTGGATACCACAGTTACAACAGGCGCGGCAATGGCTTTTTTCGGTTTTCTTAAGCGTACCACCTGATAGATCACGAGGCTTACAATGATCAGTACTACCAGGCCAAAATAATAGTAATGTAAAGGAACAGTTGATTTGTTACCTGCAGTCTGCATGGCTGTTTTCAGCGAGTCTTCTTTGTCTTTTGACATACCAGGTAATACACGTAGTGTAACTGGTTCACTGGTAGCGGTTTTATATCGTTTTTCTGCCGGATCAAAATAATGGAATGCTGTTGCGGGAATAACAATATTGCCGGTATCAGATGCAGCAAAAGAATACTCAAAGGTCTTGTTGCCGGATAAAGGATACACATATTTATTAACGTTCTCCTTAACTATCGGCTCTGACGTATCTACACCCCGGGGCCAGTTTACATGTGGCGCTGTGATCAGTGAAAGATTGCCGGTGCCGCTTACTATGGCCTGTATGGTTACCAGGTCGCCACGATGAATAGAAGTATTAGGGGGAACAATAGATAAAGAAAGTTCTCCTACTGCTCCTGAAAAATCGGCCGGTTGTCCTTCTGCAGGCAAAGGTTTTACCTTGATGGTAAGCGGATCTGTACGCAGGGTAGTGTTATAATCGTAACGGGTGCCTCCAAGCATCGAATTGCCGGAATAATCTGGTTTTATAAAATGAACCACACTTTCTATTTCCGCAGCATCCAGCGTAAAATCGCCTTCCTGCAAAGGAAACAATTGTGCTTTGCGGATAATGATAGAGTAATAAGGGATGCCATTCAGCTTTTCTATTACCGGCTTACTGTCATAGCTGTCTACCATTTCCTGTACACTGAAACCGGTAAATGAAGGACGCCTCACTACCTGCGAATTGGCATTCAGTCTTGAATAAGCTTTATATACCACCATTATCGGTTCGCCCACATAGCAGGAGGTTTTGCTGGCTTCAATACGCAGGAAAAAATTCTTATGTACTTTTTTCGCAACATCTTCACCCGGGCGCAGCACAGATTCGTTCTCCGTATCAATTTCTTCTTCTTCAAAAAAATGTGGCATTCCGGGAATGCCGGAAACAGAAGGTGATGATGGCGCTGAAAGATTAGATGCCTGTACTGTAACTGTTACCGAATTGGAGTGCAGCAGTTTTCCATCAATAGAAGCAGAAGCACCGTCTATTACAAACCGGCCTTTCTTTTTGGGAGAAAGCACAATGATCTTGGAGTAGCTTCTTACCGGCTGCATATTCTGTTGCCCCAGCACTACAGTGTTATGCATGTCAAAAACTTCTTCTACTTTGAAGTCGTTAAAGCGTGGCAGGGTAAAGTCCCTGATCTCTCCGGCACCTTCTACAGTGTATTGAACCTGGAAGGTCTGGTTCTGTGCCACACGTTGTTCGCTGACGCTGGTATAAAAACGGGTTTGTCCGAAACCATGCAGGGGCAGGTAACAGAGCAGAAAAAGTATTACTGTGTAAAGATGGTGTCTGATAATCAATAAAATTTAACGGTCAACCAGTTGTGCAGGTTTCAACAAATATAAATTTTGCAGGCTGGCAATCCGCAGATTTTCTCCGTTAAATGTCAGTTAAAGGATATGAATGGTCATGGCAGGGTAATCATGTGCAAAATGTATGTCAGGAAAACTACAGGTCGCCCAGTTGCGGGCGGATCACAATCTCTTCCACACAGGCCTGTGGCGACAGGTGTGCTGCCGCATAGATCATGTCGGCAATATCTTTATCTTTCATAATACGTTGCGGATCTACGCCGCTGCCCGCCCACGAATCCGTATATACGGCTCCGGGATAAACGGAAGTTACTTTGATGGAGTGGGGTTTCATTTCTTCACGCAGGTTCCGGGAAAATCCTGCCAGCGCAAACTTACTGATGCTATAAGCTCCCCCGTTGTTGTAAGCCTGTAATGACGCAATAGAACACATATTGAAAATATGGCCGTTATGCTGTGCTATCATGCGCGGAACCAGGCAACGGGTAAGGTGATAGGCGCTGTACAGGTTGGCAGCCATCATGGTTTCCAGCGCTCCGTCGTCTTCATTGTATACGCTACCGGGAATAAAGATGCCTGCATTGTTCACCAGCACATCAATTTTATCCACCTGCTCCAGTACCCACGCGCCAAATTCCTGTACGTTGGCTTTACTGCTCATATCACATACCATTGTTTTGATGGTGGTACGGGGAAAACGGCCTTGCAGTTCAATACCGGTTGCTTCCAGCACTTCTTTGTTACGGGCGCACAACAAAATGGTATGTCCTTGTTTATCACTTGCAAACTTTTCAGCAATAGCCTTTCCCAATCCTTTAGATCCGCCTGTAATAACAATATTCATGCAATACGATATTAGGAACACGAAGGTATTAAAAGTTAAGAGTTGGTTGTTGGCAATTTGCTGTTAATGAGAGCAGGCATGAGATGTGAATGGTGAGTTGTGAGTGGTCAATAGTCAATGCTGCGATCCGTAGTTCTAACTTCGTATTTTCCTGTGAATGGTCAATACTCCCTTTAGTAACTAATATCTAATTCCTGCATCCTTATTAAATTATCAACAGTTTGGTTTGGGACTTCGATCGCCCTGACTTTCGTATTTTTGCACCATGAAGTATCAGCACATCTTTTTTGACCTGGATCATACCCTGTGGGATTTTGAAGCAAACAGCCGCCAGACACTGGAAGACCTCTATCATACACTACAACTGGCAGATAAAGGAGTAGATGACTTTGACCTATTCCATAAAAAATACCTGGTACACAATGAAGTGTTGTGGGACCGTTATCGCAACGGATTTATTAAAGTAGATGAATTACGCTGGAAACGCATGTGGCGTACCCTGCTCGATTTTAAAATTGGCGATGAAAAGCTGGCACGTGATATGGGGGATCGTTTCCTGACCCTGCTGCCTTCCCGCACATTGTTGTTCCCTTATACCCATGAAATTCTTACTTACCTAAACGACAAAGGCTATAAGCTGCACCTGATCACCAATGGTTTTGAGATCACGCAGCACCACAAGATCAGGAATTCTGGTATCGATAAATATTTTGTGGAGGTGATTACTTCCGAAGGCAGTAACAGTTTAAAACCTCACAAAGAGATCTTTGAGTACGCTTTTCAGAAAACCAATGCGCTACCTGCACACAGCATTATGGTAGGTGATAGTTATGAAGCAGATATCCAGGGAGCTATCAATGCAGGTATTGATCATATATATGTAAACCATATCAATGCATCTATACCGATACAACCTACTTACACAGTATATTCACTGAAAGAACTGGAGAATATCCTGTAGAAACTCTGCAATTGATCGTCGCGATATGTAATGCGACTGATGATTGCTACTTGTCAGCTCACAGCTTTTACCTTATCAGCTTTCCATAAAAAATCCCGCCCGGAATACACCGAAGCGGGATCAATATAATAACAGTAAAAGAATTACCAGGTTGCCAGTACGGTAACGCCTCCTTTTACTACTTCGTTCAGTTGTACATTTACTTTGGTACCAACAGGTAACAGCAGGTCTACGCGGGAGCCGAATTTAATAAAGCCCATTTCCGCACTCTGTTCTACTTTCTGTCCTACGCTGAGATAGTTCACAATACGTTTAGCCAGTGCGCCGGCAATCTGTTTTACCAGTACTTCGCCTTTTGCATTGCGGATCACCACAGAGTGACGTTCGTTTTCAGTAGATGATTTAGGATGCCATGCTACCAGGTATTTACCCTTGTGGTATTGATTGTATACCACTTCGCCGCTGATAGGATTGCGGTTCTGGTGCACGTTGGCCGGGCTCATAAATACAGACAACTGCAGGCGTTTGCCTTTGAAATACTCTTCGTCAAACACTTCTTCAATTACTACTACTTTGCCATCAGCCGGGCAAACGATCACGTTTTCACCGGTAGTAAGGGCGCGTTTGGGTACGCGGAAAAAAGACATGATGAACAATAACAGTCCCAGTGTAATGATAAAGATCAGCCAGCTTAACCAGGGTAAGCTGAAACTGATAAAATAAAAAGATACCAGGTTAATAACAGCAAATGCAATGGCGGTTATCAGGATACTTTTATACCCTTCTTTGTGAATGGTCATTGAATCAGATTAAGTTACAAATCTACAAAATTGTGTTACAGTTACAGGGATTTATGCGCTAAACATTAGTATATGAACAATGTTGCGTACAGCCATACAAAAGGCGTTGCCAGCAGCAATGAATCAAAACGGTCTAAAAAACCACCGTGACCGGGCATGATGGAACCACTGTCTTTCACATCGGCCATGCGTTTCAGCTTACTTTCCAGTAGATCGCCCGCAGTGCCGATCACAGCAGCGATGGAAGCGATCACTATCCAGTGCTGTACCGGAAGTATGTTGAACGGTGATATATAATGACCGGCAATGGCAATGGCAACCACGCAAAGTATCGCACCACCCGCCGTACCTTCCCAGGTTTTTTTAGGAGATATTTTTGAAAAAGGTGTTTTGCCTATCAGTGATCCTACGATATAAGCCATGGTGTCGTTGATCCAGATAGAACAGATGAGACCCACCGGGATGATGATACCCGGATCAATACTTGTTTGTACCGGATTGGCAATGCCTTTTGCACGCAGGTGTATCATCAGTCCCCAACTGAGAGAAATGTACAGTAGTCCCAATATAGAATACCTGATATTCTTCAGTTCTACGGTACGGGCGAACAACAGTTCTGAAACAGGTAGAAGGAACATGCAGATCAGTCCGGCCCACCAGCCAATAGCATGCAGTGAAATACTGCCAATGGCCAATTCATCATTACTGCACCACAACATAAAACACCATCCGGCGATCATTACACCGTACTTGTGCACATTGCTGATGGTGGTGTATACAGGATCAATACGACCGATGAGTTTCTGAAATTCGACCCAGCAGCCAAAATGAATAATGCTGAACAGGATAAAAAAGCTCCACTGGTTCCACAACAGTCCCGTAAAGATCACCGCAACAAATACCAGTGCAGTAAGGGCTCTTGTTCTGAAAGTGGCAAGGTTCAACGCCATAGTGAATAGAATAAAGGATGAAAATGTTTAGCGCTTATGCCCGGAGGTGGTTAAATGGAGGTGTATGTTCATCTGATCCGTATACCCTGGCATAAGACACGGTGGATAGTTTTCTGTAATACCAGATAATAGCTGCTACCACCAGTGTGCAACCCAGTGCTGCTAGCATGGGAGCATCGGGATTCTCTTTTACATACCGGGTGGCATAAGAGGCCATGATGACCTGCAGGGCATTATTGGCAAAATGAGCCAGTATACTTGTCCACAAACTGCCACTGTACCAGTAAAACGCACCCAGTAAAATGCCTAAGAACATCCTGGGCAGAAAGCCCTGGAACTGGAAGTGTAATGCGGAAAATAAAATACCTGTAACAATAATACCTACCCATGCATTTTTAAAAATATTGATACAGATGCGTTGCAACGCACCGCGGAAACACATTTCTTCGCAAATGGCGGGCAGCAGGGCTATGATGAAGACGTTCAGCCATACATCATAACGGTGGCGTATTTTCAGAAAAGCCTGTATCTGATCACCGGCTTCTTTTTCAAGTTGATTCAGTGAGGAGGGCAATGGGATCTGCTCATTGAGTTTGCCCAGCCATACTACCAATGGCAATGCCAGTAAGATACCCAGCACCGCCAGGATATACATCTGCGGCTTTTCGGCAGGTTTAAAACCCAGGTAATGACTATGATGATCGTAAAATGTAAATACTGCAAACAATACAGCCGGCAGCAGGAACATGGAGAGAGAGGAAAATGCCTGGATGGTTTTTAACACACGCAAGGTTTTTGCATCATTCCAGTCAATTTGAGAGGATACCACCGGAATATGGTAGTGATCGCAAACGTTTACGGAAAGAATGCCTGTAAACAGGTAGCATAAGCCAAAAAGTCCCAGAAACAGGCCCAGCTGTGCCCTGGGAGATTTAATGCGTAAATGGCTTGTCATAAACTGGTATAAACAAATATTAGTGCGTAAATTTGCAGCTTTACCCGGAAAGCAGCTATGCGTTGCAAGATAAGGATAAAATGTGCCGTATACAGAACTGGGGGCAGTTGTATACCCTTAATAGCTTTTCCGGGGTATATTGTATGGTAAAGATCGGTAACATATCGCTTCCTGATTTTCCGTTACTCCTGGCTCCTATGGAGGATGTGAGTGATCCGCCTTTCCGCTATGTGTGTAAACAGAACGGTGCAGACCTGATGTACAGTGAATTTATTTCCAGCGAAGGACTGATCCGCGATGCCATTAAAAGCAGGCAGAAACTGGATTTCACCGAATTTGAACGTCCTTTTGGTATACAGATCTTTGGTGGCGATGAAGAAGCCATGGCCATGAGTGCCAGGATTGTGGCAACAGTACAACCCGACCTGGTGGATATCAATTTTGGCTGTCCGGTTAAGAAAGTAGTGTGTAAAGGTGCCGGTGCCGCTGTTTTGAAAGATGTGGAACTGATGACCCGGCTTACTAAAGCGGTGGTAGATTCCACTGACCTGCCTGTAACGGTTAAAACCCGGCTGGGCTGGGATGACAACAGCAGGAATATTGAAGAGGTGGCCGAACGTTTACAGGATGTTGGCATCAAAGCACTGACCATTCACGGACGTACACGAGCCCAGTTGTACAAAGGCGAAGCCGACTGGTCGCTCATAGCACGTGTTAAGAACAATGCCCGCATACAGATCCCCATCTTTGGTAACGGAGACATTGATTCTCCGCAAAAAGCGCTGGAATACAAGAACCGGTATGGTGTAGATGGCATTATGATAGGCCGTGCTGCTATCGGTTATCCCTGGATATTCCGGGAGATCAAGCATTTTGTACAGACCGGTGAAATACAACCCCTGCCCGCGATAGATGAAAGGGTGGAAGTGTGCCGTATCCACTTGCGCAAATCGGTAGAATGGAAAGGCGAGATACTGGGCATACTGGAAATGCGCAGACACTACACCAATTATCTTAAAGGACTTCCGCACATTAAAGAATACCGTACAAAACTGGTAACGGTAAAAACCTTGCAAGAAGTAGAGGTGGTGCTGGACGAAATAAAGGTCAAATTCGCGGGTATGGTTCCCGAACGTCCTGTTACTACATTTCAGCAAAGTCAGTTGGAGGAATGTGCCTATTAACTGCTATCTTCATTACAGCTAAATTCTTTCCTGTATGATCTCTTTTCGTTTATCTGCTACAGTCAGACTGATTGCTGTAAGCAGCCTCTTCTTTTATTTGTTCATGACGCCGGTTACTGCTACAGCGCAGCATACCCGGAAGCCTAAAAGAGCTGCTATTCCCGCTAAACTGGATAGCGCTTTGCTGATACACGACCTGGCTTTCCTGGCATCTGATGCAACGGAGGGCCGTGCAACCGGTACACCCGGCAACCTGCTGGCTCAGCAATACATTGCCAAAAGATTCGATTCATTGGGTTTGCTTAAAACAGAAGGCACCTATCTGCAGTCTTTTACTTTTGGTAATACCAATGGTACCAATGTAGTAGGCATTATAAAAGGCACAAAATATCCTGACAGTTATATTGTATTGTCTGCCCACTATGATCATCTTGGTAACCGCAATGGTAAAATTTATTACGGTGCAGATGATGATGCTTCCGGTACTGCCTGTGTAATGGCACTGGCGAAATATTTTATACAGCATCCGCCATTGCATTCACTGGTGTTGGCCACCTTTGATGCTGAAGAAAGGGGATTACAGGGATCAAAGTATTATGTAGATCATCCGTTTGTGCCACTGGATAAAGTAATGATCAATGTGAATATGGATATGATCAGCCGCAACGACAGCAACCAGGTATATGCATCAGGTCTTTTCCATTACCCTTACCTGAAAAAATATGTGGAGGAAATTAAAAAAGCTACCCCCATTAACCTGCTGATGGGGCACGATGATTCCACCAAAAGCCGTCATGATGACTGGACTAATCAATCAGACCATTTTTCATTTCATAGAAAAAAAATACCCTTTATCTATTTCGGGGTAGAAGATCATCCGGATTATCACAAACCCAGCGATACATTTGACAAGATCAATAAACAGTTTTATTTCCAGGTGTGCACCATGGTAAAAGATATGGCGTTGCTGCTGGACAGACAGACCAAATTACAGTAGCGCAACGACAGTTGCACCGGTTGGTTTTTTATAATATCTTAAATAAAACAATATAAAAATGGAAACCCGTTCAAATCAGGTACGAACATGGTCAATGCTGTGCCACCTGGGCGCACTGGCAGGATTCTTTTTCTGGCTGGGCAATATTCTGGGACCATTGATTATATGGCAGATAAAGAAAAACGAACTGCCCGAAATTGATGAACACGGAAAAGCTTCCGTGAATTTTCAGTTGACTATACTGATCATTAACATTATTGCTAGGATCATACTGGTAGGTACTTTTGGTGTTGGTATTTTCTGGGGCAATCCCATTTTTGCCATTGGCAGCGGCTTTGGCTGGTTTACCATCCTGGCTGTTATCAACCTGGTGGCATGGATCCTGGCTATTGTGGCAGGTATACGTGCCAATAACGGTGAATTTTACCGCTACCCTTTCAGCATCCGGTTTATTAAGTAGACAACAATACTATTGCAGACAGCTACGGAATATTCAATTATTCTGTGGCTGTTTTGTTTTTATTCGTCTACAGCCTTGATAATGATATCACTGGTAGGTGAAACAGAAGGATCGAAATAATGTGTAAGGATGCCTTCTTCATTCACCAGGTATTTTGAAAAGTTCCAGGAAGGCTCCTGCTCATTCCAGCCGTTGAGCACTTTGTGGGTAAGCCAGCTAAAAACAGGATTCTGTGCGGTATCCCTGATCACCACACTTTTTTTAGCCAGCGGAAAAGTAACGCCAAAATTCACTTCACAGAATTGTGCAATCTGTTCATCAGAACCTTTTTCCTGTGCTTTAAAGTCATTGGCAGGAAAACCGATGATGACCAGTTTGTCGTTGTATGCTTCATACAGTTTCTGCAATTCTTTGTACTGGGGCGTATAGCCACAGTCGGAAGCTGTATTCACCAGCATTACTTTTTTGCCTTTGAATTGCTCCATGGAGAGCGATTGTCCGTTGTTTTGTTGTATAGACAAGTGATAAAATGACGATGGAGGTGCAACCGGTTTGTTGTTGGTGAGCACTTTGGTATTCTTACCCATCAGTTTGGTAAGACTCAGTATCAGCGGATAAACAGCCTGCATTATTTTTTGTCGGAAAGTCATAACATGATGATATTAGAAGAAATGAACAATAGAACTGTTTTTGCCGGTTTATTTTACCAGCCATTTAAACAGTTTCAGTTTTCCTTTAAAGGGCGGATATTTTAACGCAGGGTCGAACCAGACCGGCGTTTTCATAATTGACTTTCTATGACTGAATATTTCAAAATCATCCCGTCCATGATAAGCGCCAATGCCGCTGAAACCCCGTCCGCCAAACGGCAGATAATGGTTCAACAGGTGCCAGGCTGAATTGTTCACACAACCACCGCCGAATGCCACTTTTTCCAGCCAGTCTTTTTCTTTCCCCCTATCGGATGTATACACATAGAATGCCAGCGGATCAGGGTTTTGCCGGATAATGTCCAGTGCTTCCTGTTGGGTGTTGAAAGTTAGTATGGGTAGTATGGGGCCAAAGATCTCTTCTTTCAGTACAGATGCATCAGCCGGAATATCAGTCAGAATGGTGGGCTCAATATATAACTGGTTGTTGTTATGTTTACCGCCATACACAATTTTACCCTGTTGCAGATAGCCGATGAGCCGGTTAAATTGTTTGTCATTAATGATCTTGCCGTAATGGTAATCTGTGGCAGGATCGCCGGAAAAGAATTGCTGTATACATTGTTGTAAAGCGCTGATCAATTTTTCTTTTTGCGAAGTGTGTACCAGTATATAATCCGGTGCCACGCACATTTGTCCTGCATTGGAAAACTTTACCAGGGCAATACGTTTGGCCGCGATGCCAATATTGGCATCCTGC
>LGYU01000049.1 GCA_001302245.1 Chitinophagaceae bacterium PMP191F | reverse complement strand
TGGCCATTTACCATTGCCAGGCCACCCGTTAATAACAGAAAGAGTAACAATTTTTTCAGGAGCATAACCAATACATTGTAGTTTTCTATAAATATTTAATTACCTGCTCAATCAATAACAGATCAGTATGTGTTAGAAACTATAACCCACCCTGAACTTAATAGCCTGCGCCCTCGGCACCTGGCTGTAGCTCAGAAAATCCCACAACAACTGCAGCTTCGTTTTCTTAAATACCTTGCTTTTTAGTGATACGATCTTGCTAATACCTACCAGGCCACTCTGTGTCCAGGCTGACGGTGTATGTACGTTTGCAGAATCCACCGCCGGCTGGTAATTGTACTCAAATCCACCACTGGCAAAAAAGCTTCCCTTGATCTTGTAATCTAAAA
>LGYU01000048.1 GCA_001302245.1 Chitinophagaceae bacterium PMP191F | reverse complement strand
TCTAAAACACGGGGAGCCGACAGTATTACTGTCGTAACTTCCCCTGTCAAGGGGTTTGTTCCAACTAGCAAACTTTTGCCACTTGCAAAGCCATTGGGCAAAACATAGTTGATTGATTTATTAAGTGGGTCATAGAATTTTTGACCTTTGCTAATAGCTAATTCAGCCATATCTTGCGTTACCCCACGTTGAGCCAATCGCTCCAAAGAGTGCTTGCTAAACTGAGTTCCTGTCTTGACTAAAGCATTAGTTCCCCCCTTAGCGGCAACTACAACTTATCCTCTCTAAACTTTTTTGCAATGATTTTTATTTCACTTCCAGTTGAAGCTGTTTTTATTATAAAACAGGGTAATGCTTCTTTCAATACCCCACTCCATTTTTCATTAAATCTCACGATGTCTATATCGTCATTTGAAGCTATGTATGCTTCATAAATAGATTCTTCTGCTATAACACCAAAGTTCATGTCCATTCTGAGCCAATAAACATCTTCAAATAAGATTTTGCTTATTCCTGTATCATACCAATCAATTTCAAATGAAATCGTATCGTTTTCACCCGGATGATTTCTATCGATTTCAATTTTCTTAATAACTGAATCGTGCCAATATAATTCATTAAATTCCATAATTTGTTTTTTTAAGCGTTACCACCATGGCCATCTTGAGATATCAAAAATGTGTTCTTTCCCTCCATTTAAATGAAAGTGACTAACATTCGGCCCTTTCATGTTAACAGGAGTGGGAGGATCTATTCTAACTTTTGATTGAAACTTTCCGTTTATTATTTCACCAAAATCTGAACTGCGAAATTTATTCTCGACAAACTCGCCAGGAATTTTTGCTCCTTTAGGAAGTACAACTCCTTCCTTCGTAACCAGAAAAACTTTACTTTCAACTTGTGTTACCGTCTTAGCGGCAAAATTTAACGTCCCTAACCCCGACATTGCCTCTTGAGTTACAAATGTAGGATTTCCTCTTGAGGATACATTTACAGGTACCGGTTCAGCTGCAGACAATAAGCTTATAAACATCAAATTATTCACTATTTCTACTGCAGCTCCAGATGGATCTTTTTCAATTTTTTCACTCATTCCCATAACATGCTCTGCTGCTAACCCTAATAAATTAAGTCGTCTAGCAAATTCAGATTCTTCGTATGCCTGAGCTTCATTTTTTCCGTCCTCTTTTAGATACCCTTCAAACCCTGCAACCCCATCTGCAATTTCACTCCATCTTGCACTAAATTTTCCAAGGCTGTTCGTATAGGATCTTAATTGACCGGCCTTTACAGGAACTTTTGTACTTAATCCTTTAATAAAATATTCCTTCGCGTCATAAAATTCTAACTTGTTTGTTGTCTCATCAATTTTAATAGTACTTAATCCCCCCGCACCCGTCACTGTGGTATCACCTAGCGGATCAATATTATTTGCGGGATTATTCAACATTGCAACATAAGGCGTCCAATCGCCCGCACTTTCGATCTTAGGATCTATTTGCCAAAACCTTCCAATCTGTGGATCAAGGTTACGATAAAAAGCATCATACATGTTAAGATCCAAATCAGCATTCTGTTCAATACTGTTAAATTTATATTTGTTCTCAATCTTTCCGGCAGCCTTAGAAGATATTCCAGCTATCGTCAATCCAAACGGATAATAGTGCGTTTCCTCCAACAACGGTCCGGGTTTGTGTACAATCTGCAGGTTATCAAAGAACACATCAACATTACTCTCATTGCTCACATATACATAAAGATAACCATTCTTATTAACCTCTATGTCCCGTAACACAGGGTCTGATTGCCAGTGAGATTTTACATCATCGCTATTACCTACGCGACTCGCACTGCCCGATACATAACGGAACTGCTCGTCCAGCAAGATGTAATTGATATAAGCTTTCGGTATTTGTATGCTTTCCCCATTGTTGCCTCTTATAAATGAAGCGGGTAATAACAGACTATTCAGAGAAGTAAGATCTCCGGAAGTAATACCCTTTCCACCAGCCACACTTCCAGGAGGCAACAGTATACCTGTCATAATAGTACCGATATCCAGTATAGTGGAATTACTGTTGTTAAAAGTCTGGTTACTGTGATAATAAGATTTGCCAAAAATGTCCACATGATCACCACTCATTACCTTGAGTACAAATTGTAACCCGGTTTTATTGGTAGTAGCATTCAATTTATACAAACGCTCGCTTATACCTGTTTGCGAAGGTGTTGCTCCTGATGGGTAATTAGTATTTACGGGTGGATTACCATTATTGTTCTGATAACCAGTATTAACAGCCCATGAGGCAACATTATTGGTTACAGTGATATAATTATCCTCAATATTGAAAAACCGTTTTTCATGGTTTATCATAGAATTGGCGTTCGGATCACTGTAATTACCTTCCAGGGTGGCTGCAGGATAATAAATGACCTGCTCCTCATCTGTTAATACCATGCGCACATTGCCCAGATGATCTTTAATAAAATAATCATAATCAAAACGAGCTGCTATTGAACCTTCGGCAGGAGTATATCTTACACGCCCTTCTTCATGAGCCAGGAACTGCAGCTTATTATCCTCATATACAAAACCACTGATATAGGTAGTCGTTTTAACTACATTGTTTTCCGATACTCTTTTTTCCAGTTTATTACCTGCAGCATCATAGATATAGGTAATATTTCCTTTTTCGCTGTTATCATCTTTTTTCACCGCTATCTGCCAGGGAAGATTTAAATGATTGTACCGGATCGCTCCGCCACTTGTCTGATCGATACCTATGCTGCCCATGATCTTTTTATTCAGATCACTTATCATATTCCCGTTCAGATCATAGCCATAATCTGCTCCTGTAGTATTTTTATCTGTAAAATCACCCAACCCCGTAGGCTGCTCTCCCAGCTTACCTCCACCTGTTGCATTTTCAGTAACAGACTGCAGTTTATTGCTATTATTAAAATAATCATAAGAAAGATCGTCAATAATGCTGCTATTGCCCTGTTTCCAGCCCCATTGTTTCATGGCTTTGATATTACCATTCTCATCGTATGCAGAAGTTGCAGTTATACCATCTCCCATCTGCATACTGAAGTTGAAGCCAGCGCTGGTGTTCCAGCCACTATTGTTTTGGGTAAAGTCACCTTTTAACAAACGATTTACCGGATCGTATCTAAAGCCATAAGCCCTTTGTTCATTATCACCTGTGGTGCGCCATTTTATACCAGCAATGTTACCATTCAACTGGTTGTTTTCAAACCCCCAGTCGTAGCTCAATTCCATTCCAAACTTGTGTTGTCCGCTACCAGAAGCATAATTTTTATTAATACCCTTTAACCAACCGCGTACGTTATAATCATAATTTAAAATTTCAAGTGCAGGTTGCCCCGGTGAAACTATTGGCATACCATTCTGATCATGCCCAGTTACATCAAGTGTACCACTTAGCTTTTTTGTTTTTAATTGGCCCGATTCATCGTACTCATTGCGAAGTATAAACGCTTCTTTACCACCATTTACTTTTTTCCTGATATCCAATATCCGGCCAGCGTGATCATAATGAAACAATGTTAGTACGTTTACCAAGCCCACAGCGCCGGCAGCAGGATTATTATGTGTCAGGTAACTACTCAGTACCTTACCAGTAAAATCATACCTGCTGGTAAGAATATCGGTACCGCCTTTATAATTATCTGACTGTACCTGGATTACCCTACCCTTACTATCATAAAAACTTACAGAACCTAGCCAACCTCCTACAGATAAATTATCAGGATTTTCTATCACACGTACTTTACTACCGGTTAACAGTCCACTCGTAAGTGTATTATATGATGACGGCATATTCTCCGAATGCAGGTTATCACCAGCATCTAACAGATTATTGTAAGACGAATTAAATGTTTTATTTGTCCAGGTATAATTATCATAATATGTTATCGTCAGCGCAGTGAAAGAAGCGCCCGCCGGAACGGAGGTCTGATTTACAGCAACTCCTTCATAATACGACACCTGATCATTAGCAAACTGAGCCGTAGTAGCAGTTACCTGTGTTTGCAATGAAGCAGGATCTATAGCTTGTCCTAAAACAACTATACCTGTCAATACAGGCCGGTTAAGCATATCATATAACAAAGCCATCCATTGTAAAGAACTTTTCTGACGCATGTTGGCATCCTGGGTAAATACAAGGCGATCACGAATATCATATATCATATACCCCCATCCTGCACCTGGCACTTTTTTAGCAATCATTCTGCCACGATAATCATACTCATACCTGAAGCAAAGTTCATTAATAATATCTGACCCACCTACCCCACTAAACGACCAGCCTGTTTTAATTGCTTCCACCGCTTTAGGAGGGATCACAAAACGCAAACGACCAATATCATCATATACATAGTAGGTGCATAGAAAATTATCGTGGCCATCGTAGTTGCTAACATTTTCTGCTACCTGTACCTTCTTCAATATTATACGCCCTTCTTTATCTTTGTACTCTACTACTGCATGACCAACCTCATCTATCACAATAGTTTTAGACAATTGATTATCTGCATAAATATCCCCACTACCTGATACCGGAATATTGGTTGATACATCATTATTTACGTACGTTAATACATTGTTATTGATACGCCATATACGTATCCCTTCTGTTGCTGTATTAAACTGATATTTTAATAGAGAGCCCTTATTATTACCTGTCCAACTATTACCAGGTGCTGAAGCCTGTAATACGCGATTCAACGGCGAGGCTTCGAAAATGGTTTGCCCATAAAATATCTCCTCACCAGAATAAATAGCAGATAAACAACTCTTTTGTTCATTAAAAGGATTAATCCTGAAATTTCCATCTGTCCCTTGCGATGCATAGGGTATAAACTTGAATCCCTCTCTTCCCAATTCATCATATATCACAGGGTTTACTATATCTTTTCCCAAGGGAGTCATCTGGCGAATTACGGTTTGCAAAGGCCTGCCCAACCCGTCTACATAATCCGTTGTTTGTTGTACATGAGTATACCCGGCATATACTAATTGTTCCGGATCCTGGTAGGGGCCTTTGGCTTCCCAGGTACGCACAAAGCTGACTTTAATATTATTACTATAGCCAGAAGGTGTTAAGACTTGCGCTGAAGGACTACTGGGTCCTGTTGCTGACACCGGTTTATTAACTTGCCCATTTATTGCACACACCAATAGCAATAAAGGAATAAACAATATATTTTTTAACATAGTAATTTCTTATAAGACTGTTAGTACATAAATTAGCCTGACATGCTGACTAAGCAGATATTTTAGTTTCCGGCCCCAGCATGTTGCATTCGACGCTGTTGGATCTTTTTCTCAATAAGCGCTCTTTTTTCATCTATATATTTTTGATGAAAATTCCATTGCAAAGGAGATAATACAGATTCTAATGCAGCACTACGCCATGCCTGATACCGCTGCATACTTTCCTTGCGATCATCAGCACCTAACAGAACTGATAAGCCAGCAATACTATCATAATACCGGATTTGTATATTTCTAACAGATACTATCTGTACAGAATCAAGATTTAGCTTAGCCCGCATGCTATCCGTTTCCATTATTGCCATGGTATAGGCGTTATCATTTGTGATGGATTGCGCATGTACTTTAGTCAATATTAACAAGAAGCTTATTAATATTATTGCTGTTCTATGTAGCATATAGTAATATTTTATATGGTTAAAACGTGGGGATATATCCTGTACCACCAATTACATAAAAATCTTTAAACCTAAAAACACTGCCAGACTCATACGACAATTCTGCATTTGTTACCAATACCACTGAGTTACCACTAACCAATCGGGAATAATCGTCACTGAATGAAGTAGTACCATTAAATCCTTCAATGGAATAATTCAGTACCAACTTAGATACCGTGGCAGGAATAGTACAGGCTGCATCAGAATAGAACCGAACCACTACGTCCGCATGTACAGCATCCAGATAACCGTAATTATAATTTTCGTAGGTAAGTTTTGCATAGACAGGCAATGGACAGGCTGTAGTATTAACACCAACAGTTACCCATTTTTTTTGATTATAAGTATTACTACAAGGATTAGCATCTTGTTGCTCCTGTTCCTGCTCACCGGTGTTATCACCATTATCTAACCTGCAGCGTATGTTATTATTGGTATTCTGCCAAACAGCCGGGGCGCTGCAATTATTAGAATTCACAGGCATATCATGCCATTCAGTTCTATAATAGGTAGCGCTATAAGGGTTGTTATCACGGAACATGTTCTGGGTAATATTAGCTTGGTAAGTTCCATTAGACGGACAGGGTTTACACCGGCTGATACCAGTATTTTGCCAGTCAGCAATTGTAGAACTGCCATTAGGTTGCACCTGGTAATGATAACTATATTGCTTTACAATATTGTTATCCTTGTCTCTGACCCGCAATAAGCGATTGAACGCATCATATTCACAATAAAATGGCCTGCTATCTACATCTGATTGACTGGAAATACCGACCAGTGGATCATGTGTATAAGTAATCATTTTTGCGTTTGCCGGATGCAAGCGGATATCGTCATACCAAACCGTCCCGCCGCCATTATTATCTACGCGCATATTTAACTGTGTGATATTTTCAGGAACTTCAAAAACCTTTTCCAGATACATCCACTGTCCTGTTACGCTAGTAGAAATATCATCGGCATAGGTAATGTAGCCTGTTTCCCCTGCTTTCTTCATAAGAAGAAATAATTGTACCGAAGGTCCATTACTATATACCCAACCAGAATATTTAAATCTTTTAGAAGCAGAAAGAGAAATCTGTAACCATTTTAAACTGTGATAGAAAACCTCATTACTTCCTGGATTATCTATACGCGCAGCGTATTTTCCTGTATGAGCCCTGAAATTGTCATATGTCACTCCTTCCCAATTACCTCCTTCTTCAAAACCATCATAAAAAATTTCATTACCAGGTGCATTAATCACTTCTGCTACCGGCTTCTGTAGGGAAGTATTCCAGATATAGCTGTTAGATGTACCGGATTTCGTCACCTGCAATATATTGCCATAGATATCGTACTTATCATAGGTAGTTAAAGGCTGCATGTCACCGCCAGGAATATTATATCTTTCATCTTTCAGTATTCCTCCGCCACCAGTGATTCCAAATTCTATAAATAAAGATTTAGGTATCGGACTACTAATCTTCAGGTCATAAACAGCATCCGGGAAAGGGATAGTAGATTTATAAGTATATAATTTTGATTCTATGACATAAGAATTGCTGCCATCATTATTTTCCTTGTATAAAATTTCTTCAATAGCAGCATTTTTCATACCTGTAGCATTCATCCGTACTATTCCATTGCGGATCGGGTGTCCGCCTGTTATAGGGAATTCATGACAATAAGTTATTTTTTTCCTTGTACGTCCTCCTTTACTATCAAAAGTTATCAATTCTTTAATATTACCATATTGATCATATGAAGTATTGAAAATTTTCGAATTGACCCCAGTGGGTGACCATATTTTTTCTTCTTGGGAAATTACACGGTCAGGATATATTCTTTCAGAAACAGAAGCATAACCAGCCTGATTATTTAAAGAAAGATATAAAGACCGCACTTCGTCCTTATTTGACTCGCCATTTTCATGCTCATAATGAAACACCGACTCTCTGACCGGGTCACCTGCTTCACTAAACATTTTAATAGATAATGGCTTGCCCCTTTTAAAAGCTTGATGGTTGTATGCATAGTTAAATTCGCTCCAATGAGATCGATACACTTCAATAGGAGCTATATCATCAAATCCATTATTATAATTTGTATAGGTATATTGTGTTTTTCCGTTACCTACCTGTCGCTCACAGGCGTAGGTATAGGTAACAGCAGTTCCTTCATAACTTGTTGGATTATATCCAGAACTCATAAAAGCAAAAACAGAGGCGTCTCCTGATAAATACTCCTGTTCAGGTATAGCCAATATGCCGCTGGATAATAAACTACCGGGAATATTATATTCAAAGACCTTTTCCTCTGCCAATTCATTATCTGCCTGAAAGTATTTAATTCTGGAAATTCTTACACCTCCTCCTTCTTTGTTCTGATTCAAATTGAGAAGAGAGAAATTTACACGATCCCTTTTAACAGAATAATTATTAGGCTCATATTCAAAAACGATTTTCCCTCCTGTTGGGTAAGACACTTTAGTCAATATTTCTGCTTTTGAATATAAATTATCCGGTTCTCTATATAGGTAGTAAGATGATAATTTATTATAATCATTAACATACGGCCCAGGCACACTACCAAAAAAGTCTTTATTGTTATTATATCCCCAATGATCATATTTACCAGAACCATACGGAGCGAGGGAAACTGTATTATAGTATTCAAAACTGTATTCGTTACCATATACCCCAGTAATCGCTTTATCTTTTATTTTACTTAGTTGTAATCGCTGACTGTTACTAAGATCATAATCAAATACTATATTTTTTTTAATAATATTGTTATGCAAAATCCTTATCTCATCAAGTTTAAGTAATGTATTATACGTACTAACTTCTCCCGCCGCAAAATTGCAGACATCCTCATAATAATAAAATCCGGAATTTTCACTACGCTGCAAAAGCTCGTTCGTTGTTAATTGGGTTGAGTTCGAAGAAATAAATTCGACTCTTGTTCCATTATTAAAATTGATAGACTTTAATACACATGCCATGGTTAAAACCTTTGAAATTGCAGACAAGCCATACATTGAGCTTGGATTATCTTTATCGGCATATCCGACCCCTGCATTGTTATATACAAACTGCCCAGTTCCACTTGATGCGACATAACTTCCAGTCGCTTGAAAAGACTTATAATATTGTGTTATTCTTTTATATTCAAATAGTACATACGATCCTGTTCTTATATTTTCAATTTTACTGATATGCCAGGTATGTGGCACAATATCCAATAGCGTTGCATCGGTATATGTATGAACCTTTGGAAGCCCACACTCAGGTGTATACAGCTGATTCACCTGTGAAGAATGGGAGTAATCAAACAACTGTTCTTTAAATGAAGCATTAAGATTAGTATTTCCGAAATAATACCGTATTCCATCCGTGGATGTAAGAGCTATATACTTTATAATCCGGGGAATTTTATAATGAATTCTGTTTCCCAAATTAGGTGATAAATAATCAATCACAGTCTGGTCTCCCATCACAATATTTACATCATACATTTTCCCATCATTGGCCTGAACAACCCATTTGTTCAAATGATTCAGATAAAACTTCCCTGAAATAATGCCACAGGAAAACGTAAATTCATCCGGCGCCAGATCATATGCAGGATATAAATTATAATGTGTAAGAGAGTAATCAAAAGTTATAAAAGGACCAGATGGGGTATTAACAGCCGATTTTAATGATGTAGCATAAGTATTTGAATACCAGTTGCCGCTTGAAGGAATTAACTTTTGATAATTACCAAAGTAAGAATAATCATTCAAAAGAACAGTTGCCTTCGTAGGATCAGGTATGCTCCCATCTGGTTTCTGAGAATAAGTATAAATACTGGTTTTAAAATCAAGAGCCTCATCAGGTTTTCCTCGTACAGTTCTATGTATGTATCCCCCAGCCTGCAGATTCCACCCTAACCCTATCCAACTAGGCAGTTCGTCTATTTTTAGACCATTCCCGCCGGTATAATTAACATTGATAGGGAAGGGAATTCCCTCAAAACTGTAACTATAAAGAGGAATCGATACATTGACTTTACCACTATATAAATCACTAGAGACCTCTACAGACTGTTTTCCTTGAGCAATACTTGCCGCAGGGACTGAAGGGTTCGATGTATTTAGTTGTGAAAAAACAGTAAAGCTGCATAGCATTTGTAAGAGTGAAAAAATGCAAACAATCAATTGTTTCACTCTTTTCTTTGTTTTGTGTGTCATTGTTATCTTATTGGCTTATCTTATTTTTTTTGTTAGTGTATACAACCATTTATAAACTATAACCCACCCTGAACTTAATAGCCTGCGTACGCGGCACCTGGCTGTAGCTCAGAAAATCCCACAACAACTGCAACTTCGTTTTCTTAAATACCTTGCTTTTTAGTGATACGATCTTGCTGATGCCTACCAGGCCACTCTGTGTCCAGGCTGACGGTGTATGTACATTTGCAGAATCCACCGCCGGTTGGTAATTGTACTCAAATCCACCACTGGCAAAAAAGCTCCCCTTGATCTTGTAATCTAAAAAGCTGCGCAGTGCAGCGCCCTGATGCGTGAGTTTTATATTATTCCACCCATTGCCCCAGCCCAGTTTGTAACTGCCACCCACACCAATCACGCTTTTGTCATTCAGCTTATACCCTACCGATAAACCCATATCACTCGTGGCGGGAAAGAAATACGTACTCTTTTGCGTTTGAAGATTAGTACCATATTCCAGCCGGTTCCAGAAACTCTTTGTCTTCTGTCCGTTCGGTTTAAAACCTTCCGGCATATTCATATCCGGGTTACCACCCAGTTTGTTCAGCTTGTCTTTTACCTGGTCTAATTGTCCCTGTGCCTGCTGCATATTGTTCTGCAGGTATTGTGCTGCATTGGGTCCACCGGCCTGTACACGTTGCTGGATCAGTTGCTGGA
>LGYU01000047.1 GCA_001302245.1 Chitinophagaceae bacterium PMP191F | reverse complement strand
TGGCCATTTACCATTGCCAGGCTGCCTGATAACAACAGGAAGAAGAATAATTTTTTCAGGAGCATAACCAACTGATTGTACTTTTATAAATATTTAATTGCTTATTGAATACATAACAGGCGGGAATATTTTAAAAACTATATCCCACACGAAATTTAATAGCCTGCGTCCTCGGCACCTGGCTGTAGCTCAGAAAATCCCACAACAACTGCAGCTTCGTTTTCTTAAATACCTTGCTTTTTAGTGATACGATCTTGCTAATACCTACCAGGCCACTCTGTGTCCAGGCTGACGGTGTATGTACGTTTGCAGAATCCACCGCCGGCTGGTAATTGTACTCAAATCCACCACTGGCAAAAAAGCTCCCCTTGATCTTGTAATCTAAAA
>LGYU01000046.1 GCA_001302245.1 Chitinophagaceae bacterium PMP191F | reverse complement strand
CGGTTTAAAACTTTCCGGCATATTCATATCCGGGTTACCACCCAGTTTGTTCAGCTTGTCTTTTACCTGGTCTAATTGTCCCTGTGCCTGCTGCATATTGTTCTGCAGGTATTGTGCTGCATTGGGTCCACCGGCCTGTACACGTTGCTGGATCAGTTGCTGGATATCTGCACGCGTTTGCAAGCCCTGTAAAGAACCGGCATTGCCATAGCCTGCCGGTACACGGAACAGGCTGGCCAGTTCTGAATGTTCTTTAAAAAAGGATTGAAAGGCAGGCAGTTTCTGCAACAGGGCCAGTGCCTGCTGTTGCAGTTTATCCGGGTCATTCAACATGTTTTTGTATTCCTGCACCTGGGCTGCATAGTAATACGCCTGCTGGTTGTATTGTTTCAGTTGCCTGGCCAGTCCAAACTGGTTGAGCTGTTCGTTGAGGTATTGTTTGCGTTCCTTCAGGTATTGTTGGATGGTTTCCGCGGTTTGCAGTTTGTCTTCCAGGCCTTTTACACTATTCAGCGCAGACTGTACTTCCTGTCCTTGATTACTTAGAAGAGTATTGTTCGCAGATAAGAAATTGAGGGAGGTCTTTAAACTGTCCAGCCCCGGTACGTATTGTTTGTAGCGGTTAACCCTGGTGGCAGGTTGTTGCAAGGATTGTTGTAATTCCTGGTATTTAGCCTGTGCATCTCCAAAC
>LGYU01000045.1 GCA_001302245.1 Chitinophagaceae bacterium PMP191F | reverse complement strand
GATTTCAGGGGGAGTGATGTGTGTGTTGGAGATTTGGTGGGTGGATGGGGGAGAAGCGGATCAGCAGATCAGGTATCAACAAAAAAAAGCCCCGACTTTGCAGTCAGGGCTTCAATAAATATGGCAGCTACCTACTCTCCCGCATGATAGTGCAGTACCATCGGCCATAAGGGGCTTAACTTCTCTGTTCGGAATGGGAAGAGGTGAACACCCTTGGTATAACCACCATAAGATTTTAATAATCTGAGATTTGATATTTATAAGTGGAGAGCAGTAAAACCCAAAACCACTCACATCAAATTCCAAATCAATAAGGTCATATTGGGATAGTTGTAAAGTAAACTGTAACAGATCTAACAATAAATTTCAAAATTGTTATAAAAAATTAAAGCGTACGGGCAATTAGTACTACTCGACTTTACTGTTACCAGTTTTACATCTGTAGCCTATCAACGTAGTCGTCTACTACGACCCTTAAAAGAATACTCATCTCGTGGAAGGTTTCACGCTTAGATGCTTTCAGCGTTTATCCTGGCCACACATAGCTACTCTGCATTGCACCTGGCGGCACAACAGATACACCAGCGGTGTGTACGACCCGGTCCTCTCGTACTAAGGTCATGTCCACTCAATATTCTAGCGCCCATCACAGATAGGGACCGAACTGTCTTGCGACGTTCTGAACCCAGTTCACGTGCCACTTTAATCGGCGAACAGCCGAACCCTTGGGACCTTCTCCAGCCCCAGGATGTGACGAACCGACATCGAGGTGCCAAACCTCCCCGTCGATATGAGCTCTTGGGGGAGATCAGCCTGTTATCCCCGGAGTACCTTTTATCCTTTGAGCGATGGCCCTTCCATGCAGAACCACCGGATCACTTTAGCCGTCTTTCGACCCTGCTCGGCTTGTCTGCCTCACAGTCAAGCTCCCTTCTACTAATACGCTCTGCGTACGATTACCAACCGTACTGAGGGAACCTTTGCAAGCCTCCGTTACTTTTTAGGAGGCGACCACCCCAGTCAAACTACCCACCATGCACTGTTTCCCGTCAGGGATTAGACTCTAAGCAAACGAAGGTTGGTATTTCAACGACCGCTCCATGACACCTGGCGGCACCACTTCATAGCGTCCCAACTATTCTACACATCGGTTGCTCAAAATCAATGCAAAGTTGTAGTGAAGGTTCACGGGGTCTTTCCGTCCCGTGACGGGTAACCGGCATCTTCACCGATACTACAATTTCGCCGGGCTCGCGGAGGAGACAGTGTTCAACTCATTAGACCATTCGTGCAGGTCGGAACTTACCCGACAAGGAATTTCGCTACCTTAGGACCGTTATAGTTACGGCCGCCGTTTACTGGGGCTTCAGTCAGAAGCTTTGGCTTGCGCCGAACATCCTTCCTTAACCTTCCAGCACCGGGCAGGTATCAGGCTCTATACGTCATCTTACGATTTTGCAGGGCCCTGTGTTTTTGTTAAACAGTTGGTTGAACCATTTTACTGAGACCGCATCGCTGCGGTTGGCTTTATCCCGAAGTTACAGCCACAATTTGCCTAGTTCCTTCTCCGCGGCTCACCCGAGCACCTTAGGCTATTCGCCTCGACTACCTGTGTCGGTTTGCGGTACGGGCTGCTTTAGCCACACCTTAGAGGTTTTTCTCGGGGGTTTGATTAGGGTCACTATCTGCGCTGCCGAAGCTTTGCAGTACTATCACGTTCGCCATTCCGTACGGATTTACCGGTACAAAATATAACTACACGCTTTAACGCACTATTCCGTAAGTGCGCGGACCTTTCACTACCCCGTTACCCCATCGAAACTAAAGCAGGTACTGGAATATTAACCAGTTTTCCATCAGATGCCCCTTTCGGGTTTTCCTAAGGACCCGACTAACCCTGATCCGATTAACGTTGATCAGGAACCCTTAGTCTTACGGTGAAGTAGTTTTTCACTACTTTTATCGCTACTTATGCCTACATTTTCTTTTCTGAACGCTCCAGCATACATCGCTGTACACCTTCGATGCAGTTCAGAATGCTCCCCTACCGATAACACACCTAGTGTGCATCTTAGAGCTTCGGTGGTATGTTTGATGCCCGATTATTTTCCGTGCAGGACCTCTCGACCAGTGAGCTGTTACGCACTCTTTAAATGAATGGCTGCTTCCAAGCCAACATCCTGGCTGTTATAGAAGTCCCACCTCGTTTGATCAACTTAACATACGCTTAGGGACCTTAGCTGCTAATCTGGGTTATTTCCCTCTCGGCCACGGATCTTAGCACCCGCAGCCTCACTCCCGTAGATATTTACCAGCATTCGGAGTTTGTCAGGGTTTGGTAGGCGGTGAAGCCCCCTAGCCCAATCAGTAGCTCTACCTCTGGTAAACGTCATTATACGAGGCTGTTCCTAAAAACATTTCGGGGAGAACGAGCTATCTCTCAGTTTGATTGGCCTTTCACCCCTATCCACAGGTCATCCCATAGCTTTTCAACGCTAATGAGTTCGGTCCTCCATGGCGTGTTACCGCCACTTCAACCTGCCCATGGATAGATCACAAAGTTTCGCGTCTACCCCCACTGACTAGTCGCCCTATTCGGACTCGCTTTCGCTACGGCTCCGTTACTGAAGAACTTAACCTCGCCAGTGAGGAGTAACTCGTAGGCTCATTATGCAAAAGGCACGCCGTCACCATTGCTGGCTCCGACCGCTTGTAGGCGCACGGTTTCAGGTACTATTTCACTCCCTTGTTTAGGGTGCTTTTCACCTTTCCCTTACGGTACTGGTTCACTATCGGTCTCTGAGGAGTATTTAGCCTTACCGGATGGTGCCGGCAGTTTCAGGCAGGATTCCTCCGGTCCCGCCTTACTCAGGATACCACGCGTCCACAACAATTTCCGCCTACAGGACTATCACCTGCTATGGTCAAACTTTCCAGAATGTTCAGCTTGATGTTGTTTTCTAAATGTGGTCCTACAACCCCGGTGCAGCACGCTACACCGGTTTGGGCTGTTCCCTTTTCGCTCGCCACTACTCAGGGAATCACGTTTGTTTTCTTTTCCTCTCCCTACTTAGATGTTTCAGTTCAGGAGGTTGACTTCCTTGCGGATGACACACCTTCAGTGTGCCGGGTTGTCCCATTCGGAGATCTTCGGATATAATGCTTGTGTGCAGCTCCCCGAAGCTTATCGCAGCTTACCACGTCCTTCATCGTCTCTCAGAGCCAAGGCATCCACCATACGCCCTTAAGTGCTTTAAAAGAGTTATTACTATTACTCGTTTCTTTACAACTTGATTTTTCCCAATATGTCAAAGAGCTCTGTTTAATTTCAAATCCCCATATCCCTGATTGAATCATCAGATACAAGCATTCTCATTCAAACGATGCTGATGTTTAGATTACGAACCTACAGACCATTACGTCTACATCATATCTATTTCCAAGAACTTTTTCTGGTGGAGGATATCGGAGTCGAACCGATGACCCTCTGCGTGCAAGGCAGATGCTCTAGCCAACTGAGCTAACCCCCCATAATAATTTGTCAATGAGGTAATTTGAAAATTTGAAAATGATCACACGCTGAACCTCATTCTCAAATTAGCACATCTTCAAATTGGCTAATTCTGTTTGGTAGACCCGACCAGATTTGAACTGGTGACCCCTACATTATCAGTGTAGTGCTCTAACCAGGCTGAGCTACGGATCTAGGTAGCCCTCTTTACATCGGGTTACTACTACTTGGTCTTATTAGTAAGAACTTAACATTGAAAGATAATTGGAAACAACAACTAAAAAAGTAAGCGAAGCTCTAAAAAGGAGGTATTCCAGCCGCACCTTCCGGTACGGCTACCTTGTTACGACTTAGCCCCAGTCACCAGTTTTACCCTAGGCGGCTCCTTGCGGTTACCGACTTTAGGTACACCCGGCTTCCATGGCTTGACGGGCGGTGTGTGCAAGGTCCGGGAACGTATTCACCGTATCATTGCTGATATACGATTACTAGCGATTCCAGCTTCATGGAGTCGAGTTGCAGACTCCAATCTGAACTGAGAGAAGGTTTTTGGGATTAGCTCCTTATCACTAAGTGGCAGCCCTTTGTCCTCCCCATTGTAGCACGTGTGTAGCCCTGGGCATAAAGGCCATGATGACTTGACATCATCCCCTCCTTCCTCGCGTCTTACGACGGCAGTTTCATTAGAGTTCCCAGCTTTACCTGATGGCAACTAATGATGGGGGTTGCGCTCGTTGCGGGACTTAACCCAACACCTCACGGCACGAGCTGACGACAGCCATGCAGCACCTTACAGTCTGTGTATTGCTACAAAATATGCTTTCACATACGGTCAAACTGCATTCTAGCCCAGGTAAGGTTCCTCGCGTATCATCGAATTAAACCACATGCTCCACCGCTTGTGCGGACCCCCGCCAATTCCTTTGAGTTTCAACCTTGCGGTCGTACTTCCCAGGTGGGATACTTAATGCTTTCGCTCAGACACCAACAGTCTATCGCTGATGTCGAGTATCCATCGTTTAGGGCGTGGACTACCAGGGTATCTAATCCTGTTTGCTCCCCACGCTTTCGTGCCTCAGCGTCAATCATCGTGAAGTAAGCTGCCTTCGCTATCGGTGTTCCATGTCATATCTATGCATTTCACCGCTACATGACATATTCCGCTTACCTGCGCGATATTCAAGACTTATAGTATCAATGGCAGTTTCCAGGTTAAGCCTGGAGATTTCACCGCTGACTTACAAGCCCGCCTACGCACCCTTTAAACCCAGTGAATCCGGATAACGCTTGCACCCTCCGTATTACCGCGGCTGCTGGCACGGAGTTAGCCGGTGCTTATTCATCTGGTACCGTCAACCTCAGAAGATTCCAAGGGTTTCTTCCCAGATAAAAGAAGTTTACAATCCAGAGGACCTTCATCCTCCACGCGGCATGGCTGGTTCAGACTTGCGTCCATTGACCAATATTCCTTACTGCTGCCTCCCGTAGGAGTCGGGCCCGTGTCTCAGTGCCCGTGTGACTGGTCGTGCTCTCACACCAGTTACTGATCGTAGGCTTGGTGGGCTGTTACTCCGCCAACTACCTAATCAGACGCACGCCCATCTTTTAGCGCCGGAGCTATAATTACCAGGAGATGCCACCCGGTAATGTTACGAGGTATTAATCCAAGTTTCCCTGGGCTATCCCTCACTAAAAGGAAGGTTGCGTACGTGTTCCGCACCCGTTTGCCGGTCGCCGCCCATGTATTGCTACACTGCGCTGCCCCTCGACTTGCATGTATTAAGCCTGCCGCTAGCGTTCATCCTGAGCCAGGATCAAACTCTCCATTGTAAATGAGTTTTGACCTTAGCTAATCTTCTCTTGGAAAATTAACGTTGTCGATTAATTTTTTGTCGCTCAAAACTTTACCCCTGATTTTTAAATCAGAGTGCTGTTGCTTCCAATCTTTCAAAGATCTTTATTGAAATTTCTTGTTCTCTTTTTTCAACCCCTTTAGCATCGTGTGCTGCGGGGTGGCAAAGGTAAGAAACTTTTTTATTCCGAACCAAATAATTTTGAAACTTATTTTCGCATACCTGGCTGAATCTCAATCACTTACCGAAGAACTTTCCGTTTTTAAACCGGAGTGCAAAGGTAGCCATTTTCATCTCTTCTCCAAATCTTTTTGCTACTTTTTTATCTCTTTTTTTTCGCACCGTTTCCCTCTCCCAATCTCATCCGGCTTAAGAACTTAACCCCCCTTTTTTCAAAGCGGGGTGCGAAGGTAGCATTTATTCATTCTCCACCAAATCTTTTTTATCTTTTTGCTATCTTTTTTTATCGCCCCGGGAAAGTACATCTTCGTATATAAAGAACTTACAGTGAGCTTTTAATGTCCGGAAGAAACTCCACTCCTTCCTTCGCTACACAGCACCCTTTAAACAGGCACCGTTTTTAAAAGCGGGACGCAAAGATAGGAACTTACACATTCATAACAAGCACTTTTTTAAAGTTTTATACCCGAAAACACACCAAACCCACACCCACACTGCATTATAACCCACAAAAAAAATTAATCCCAATTGCAACAGCACAGCAGAA
>LGYU01000044.1 GCA_001302245.1 Chitinophagaceae bacterium PMP191F | reverse complement strand
AGATCATGGACACCATGGATATTAATTCACAGATTATGTGGGATATCCGTAACGGGCAACTGGACCCTACCACCAATATGGACCTGGAGCCGGATATCTTTAATTTTTCAGCGATGGGCGTATCCGGCAAATTTTATTTTAACCAGGATTCCGGCAGATTTATATTATCCCCTTATCAGCGCGTTAAAATTGATTATACTAAAAATGGCTCTGATGTTATCATCGCGTTTACTATAACACTACCCAATGGCGTAAAATGTTATTTTGGACGTTCACAGGATGGTACGCGTTCTTCCTATGAACGTTTGGAGGCGCAATATTCTACCAGCGTGAACAATGGTAATTCTTCCAACGGACAGGTAAATCAACCTGCCTATACCACCGGTTGGTCATTGATGGAGATAACCGAACCTACCGGTAAAAAACTACAGTATTATTATACAGAAGATAATATCAATGAATTTGGGAGAGGTGGTGAAAATGAAACCTATAATTCGGATGTAAGCAGTATTCCGGTAAAAAATTCCTCTTATTTTAAACATGTGTATGCCAAACCGGTACTGCAAAAGATCACCGGCGATCTGGCAGATATTTATTTTGTACGTTCATCGCAACCACGGTTGGATGTATCCGGAAACTCCTATGCACTGGACAGTGTACTGATCAAAGACAAAACAGGGAAACGTATTAAAAGATTTTTCCTGGACTACGGTTATTTTACCAGTCCGGACAGTACTGTATTATGGACCCTGGCAGAGTTTTGTAGTGTGGCACGCCGTCGTTTATACCTGAAATCAGTTACTGAAGTGGGAGAAAATGGCACATTGCCTCCATACCGTTTTACGTATAACAGCACCGAATTGCCGGACAGGCTTTCTGCTTCACAGGATTATTGGGGCTATTACAACGGTAAAAGCAATGCGCTTTTTCTGACACCGCGTTTGTATGTTAAGGTCAGCGGTTTACCGGAAGCGCAGACCAGTGGTGCAGACAGGAGAGTGGATACCAATTTTACCCAGGCACGCATATTGACAAAAGTGCAATACCCTACCGGTGGAAGCACTGCTTATACTTACGAACCGAACTATGCAAATATCCTGTATCTGAATGCGATGCTGGATATTGAGCGATCTGATCTGAGGCCAAGAAGCGTACATTTTCCCAGGTTCCTGTTTGCCAATGCGCCTGATACTTTGTATTACACTGATACCTTTTCCGTTGCAGACGCCGCTACCAAGATAAAAGTCAATTCCCTGCTGGGTAATTGTCCGGCAGGTCAGCAGACCGGCGATTGCCGTTTTCATATCATTATTAAAGGGGTGACGAATCCGGCTTTTGAGCACCACATCACTATGACGGATGTGTACTATACCACCATTCCGCAGGGTGCTTATACAATCACAGCCATTATCAGTCCCACACCGGCAGGTCCGGTACCGGCGTTCAGCATTGATCTTACCTGGTCAGAAAGAGTGGAGCCTAATAACTGGATGGTAGGTGGCTTGCGAGTGAAGAAAATAGTCAGCACTGACAGTGTGGGTAACACTGTTTCAAAAAGTCTTGGTTACCATTTTCCGGGTAATCCGTCACTCAGTAGTGGTATCCTGGCAGGTGTACCTACTTTTACCTACCTGGCTTACGATACCAACGGGAATTTTTTGCAGAAAGCGGTTTTATCTTCCAGTGTGATACCGCTTACCAATAATGGTAGTATTGTGCGATATCAATATGTAACAGAGTACCAGGACTCTGCCTGGACCTCCCAGAAAACAGAATATACTTTTTACACTGACTGGCGTGAGCCTATTAAAGCAAAAGGTAATAAAGTGGTGGCACCTGTTACACAGCGTGACTGGCAGAATGGTGTATTGCTGAGTAAAAAAGTGTATGAGAAAACGGCTACCGGGTTCCGTATACTGTCCGATGAATCGCATGCCTATAAGGAAATGCAGGAAGACGAATATGTATATGGTCTAAGGTATTGGACCACACCTATTGGTGCAAAAATGTTAACCTCGTATAAAGGATGTTCCCAATGGTTTTTACCGGATAGCTCAAAAATAATTTCCTATAGTTATACAGGTAACCAGACAACAACGCTGGAGCAGGTATCAAAGAATATATACAACGATCGTTTTGATATAGCCAATGTCGTTACTGTTAACAGTCGTGGTCAGAAAGTAGAGACCAAAACCTGGTATCCTTATGACTATGATAATGTGGGCGATTTTTATAACAGCAACCTGTTGCAGCAATACATGGAAGCCCTTCCTGTAAAACAGGAAACGGTGATCAATGGTAAGGTACGCAGCGGTTTGATCACCCAATACAATGAAGCCGGGCAACCGGAAAAATTATACCTGTATGAAAACCCGGTGCTGAGCGATACAACAGCGCATAGCAGAACTGCCTTACCGGAAACTCATTATACCTTGCGCCGTGAAATTACCTATAGTCTTACTAAACCCATACGTGTGGCTGAAACATGGGACCAGTCAACCATGTATATCTGGGATTATGATCAAATGGCTTATCCGGTGGCTGAGATTAAAAACGCAGGAGATGGAAGAATTGCCTATACCTCTTTTGAAACATCGGGTACAGGGTCTGGCAACTGGACATTGGGCAGCGGCAGCCGTAATACCCAATATGCAGTAACGGGCAAAAGCTGTTACGATCTGTCTGCGGGTAATATTACAGGTTCGGTACTTGCTGCAAACAGCTATGTGGTTTCCTACTGGACCCGCAACAATACTGCTTTTAGCATTACCGGTACACAGGGAACACCGGTACAGGGACGTACTATCAATGGCTGGACCTTCTTTAAACATATCGTAACCGGTATAACGCAAGTGAGTATCAGTGGCAGCGGCTATATTGATGAACTGCGTTTATACCCCTATGATGCCGTAATGACCTCTTATACGTATGAACCTGTTATTGGTATCACATCCGTAAGTGATATCCGTGATGAGATCAGCTATTATGAATACGATGGGTTCAATCGTTTACTACGCATCAGGGATATTGATAAAAATATCCTGAAACAATACGATTACCAGTACCAGGCATCTGCACGTTATTACAATACAGCACAAAGCGTAAATCAAACGCGGGGAAATTGTGATGTGGGTGCTACACCTTCAACGGTTACTTATACCATTGCCGCAGGTACTTATGTATCGGCCATAAGTCAGGCAGATGCTGATCAGCAGGCGCTGAATGCAGCCAATGCCGGTGCACAGGCATATGCCAATGCCAATGGTACCTGCACCTGGTACAATATAGCCAAAAGTGGTACCTATATCCGTAACAATTGTGGCAGTGGTTACACCGGTGGCAGTTATACTTATACAGTAGCAGCCGGTACTTATTCATCCACTGTAGATCAGGCTACTGCTAATGCGCTGGCGCAAACGGATGTAGACAATAACGGGCAGAATGCTGCCAATACCTATGGCCCATGTGTATCGGCCTGTTCACCTGCCTGTAATGTACCGCAGCAGAAATGTATCAGCGGAGTTTGCAGAAGGGGGATACAGGTGGTTACAGATTGTGCTGCTTATGGCGCAGGGCAATACGTACGAACATTTCACTATGAATATCCTGATGGCACCTGGTCTGCCAATCTGCAGGAGATCACCAGCACACCTTGTAATTAACTATTGTAAAAAACAAATGATATGAAAAAGATATTCTTGCTGATACTTACCGGTTTATTGTTGCACAGCAGTAGTTGGGCACAGGCTGCCAATGCGCAGGAACTGGCAGAAAAGATAGCCCGCAAAATAACCGATACCTTATCGCTCACGGACAGCCAGTATGTTCAGTTACTGGGAAAAAATCTGCAATTGCATCAATTAAAAGCACAGGTATGGCAGCTCCATGAAAACAGCGATTCATTGTTGCAGGCAAATCTGCAACGGATTGAAAATACCCGCGATTCGCTGTACCGCCCCGTGTTTACCAGTCAGCAGTATTTATTATACCTGCAAAAAAAGCGTATGCTGGTGAGCAGTCATTAGTACCTGTTGATCATTGAAGTATTTACAGACTCTTAAACCTTTGTTATGAACCTGAACCGATCTTTAGTGAATATATATGCCCTGGTGATACTATTGTTATCGCCTGTATTAATACGGGCGCAATACTCACCGGATATCAAGATCAACTATGTACGTACGTGGGAAGCGACAGCGCCGGAGAGCAATGCGGCGACGCTGGTAACACGTCCATTAAAAGATGTAAAAATGGCCACGGCCTATGTGGACGGGCTGGGAAGGCCGCTGCAGAGTGTGGCGAAGCAAGGCTCATTCCCGACAGGCGGCAGTGCCGTGGATCTGGTGAGCCCGGTAGAGTATGATGCGTTTGGCCGGGAGGTAAAAAAATATTTACCCTTTGCCGCGAACAACACCAATGGCAATACCTCCCTCAGTGATGGTGGTTTTAAACTCAACCCTTTCCAGCAGCAACCGGTGTTCGGGGCCGCCCAGTACAGCGGGGAGAGTTATTATTACAGCCAGACGGACTATGAAGCCTCGCCACTGAACCGGGTGAACAAGGTAATGGCCCCCGGCAATAGCTGGACCGGCAGTAACCGCGGGGTACAAAATAAATACTGGATCAACACGGCCACCGATGCGGTGAAGATCTGGACAGTGACCAACGTGAGCAATGACTGGGGCACCTATAGTGTAACCGGTAGTTATGCCGCCGGTGAGTTGTACAAGAACGTAGTGGTGGATGAGCACGGCAAACAGGTGGTAGAGTTCAAGGATAAGGAAGGTAAGGTGATCTTAAAAAAAGTACAGCTGACGGCTACAGCCGATGATG
>LGYU01000043.1 GCA_001302245.1 Chitinophagaceae bacterium PMP191F | reverse complement strand
TACCTGCTGCCACTTTACTGTTCAGGTTCTTAAAATAGGTCAACGCAGTGTAGGCATAAGGGTAATAGATCACTTTTTCCCAGTTCATGATGATCAGTCCGGTTATCAGCAATGCCAGTCCAATACCCACCGGAGCAATATAATTGCGCAACCGCAAACTCAACCAGTATTGAATAGAGGTAATACCCAGAATGGAGATATACAACCTTTTCAATGTACAGGTTAGCTATAACATTGCCGTCTGTTGACTCTATGGTGATCGTTCCGGGGCTGGTTTCACCGTTTGGCTTGATGAACTCTACTTTATACATCGTTTTCCCTTTCTTGTAAGGTTGCTCCCAATTGCAGGTCACTTCTTTAATGGCAGCACGCATGTTGTGCCGATCATCAGATGGTTGTTGCAGCAATATTTCTTCCTTACCGGCAATAATGATCAATTCGTCTTCAATGGTACGCATTACCTGCCCATCGTCGCTCATTGCTTCCAGTTTATTGGAATGCCAGGTAACTTTTTTGTCGCATTGTGCATGCGTAAGGGATGATAAAAACAATAGTGATAGTGCAAGGATAATGTACTGCATACAATGCGTTTTAAATGTTTAAAAGTGTATCCAACCAGTACTGTATATGTTTTTCATGGCTATACTTGTACTAAAAACAAAACAGTAGCTATTTCTCCATATGACCGGTATTCCGGAAAAATGTTACAGGATCACTGTAAAATCGCAAGCGAGGCATTTCTGATGCCGGCTGGTGAGATGCCATCCGGGGAAGCTAACAGCTAAAACCCAATACCTGAACGCTAACACCTGGTCCCCTACCCTCTTTCTCTCCGTTTCACCGTATCCCAGAATCCCAGTACCAATACCACTGCAAACCATATAAGTGAGTACCACTCGTGTTTATTACCTGCTGCCACTTTACTGTTCAGGTTCTTAAAATAGGTCAACGCAGTGTAGGCATAAGGGTAATAGATCACTTTTTCCCAGTTCATGATGATCAGTCCGGTTATCAGCAATGCCAGTCCAATACCCAC
>LGYU01000042.1 GCA_001302245.1 Chitinophagaceae bacterium PMP191F | reverse complement strand
TCACCTTTGCTTCTAAATCAGGTAAAGTTGCTAAAGCGGATCTACTCGATGGTTGCTACACTTTTGTTAAAGCACATCCTATAAGCAATCCTTCCGCAACAATCCTGTATAGCGAAGTATCTAATGCTCCGGTATATGCAAGTGCGGCCACTATCTATACAAGTGCCAGCAACTTTCCTGTACTTTTAACAGATGCAGCTAAATACACTTTATTGACAGCAGATGGAACTTATGGTACACCCATTGATCCAGAAGTAGATTGTCCTTTTGTAACCAATCCTCCAGTATGCTGCTATGAAGTAGAAAATAACAAAGTAGTATTTATCAAATTTGGTCAGCGTTCCGCAGAGTAATTGAGGAAATTAATCATCTGTACACCAACTTTTTTTGTAAAGTTGGTGTACAGTACATTGCTATTTATAACAAAATAAGATCTTATGAAACATATTACAATCGGCTTTACAGCTATCATCGCTATCCTCGCTATGAGCTTTACATTGGCTTCTAAATCAGGCAAAATAGCTAAAGCGGATCTGATTGACGGTTGTTATATTACTGTAAGCGTAAGGCTATCAAGGCCTTCAGGGATAATTACCATTACCCTTCTAGCAAGCGGAGCTGTATATAATGGTGTAGCCACTATCACTACCAATGCTACCAATTTTCCACCAGCATTTAAAGCAGCTACAGTACTGGATAAAAGTATAGGTATATTTGTAGAAGACCATTCTTCTGAATGTCCTCTTACTATATATCCAGACGTTTGTTGTTATTACATAGTAAACAATAAAATAGTTAGGATCAGATTTGGTAAATATACTCCCACAAACGAATGAAAAGATTCAGCTTAAAAACCAGGGTAACGAAGTATGAGACAGCGTATCCATATTGGCCTAACTGCCCTGCTGGCATTTGTGACAATGAGTTTTACCATTCTTTCCAGGGTTGATCTGTCCACTAAAGGCTTAATAAAATCCGATTTACTGGACGGTTGCTATACATTTGTCAAAGCGTATTGTCATACAGGCACTCCTCCTCCTCTACTCACTTTCACCAATACGCCCATATACATGGATTACATCACTATCTATACATTTTCTGAAAACTTCCCAATTGCCCTGAAAACCAATTACACCTTGCTAAGTGTTTCAGGCGCTTATGGGCAGATCGCCGAACCTGATACAGAATGCCCTTATGTGCCCAATCCACCTGTATGTTGTTATCTTGTGGAATACAACAAAGTAGTAGCTATTAAATTTGGTTTGTACAATGATTCCCAATAAAAATCAAAAGATGCCGATATTGACCGGCGCCTTTTAAAGTCTATAATTTCTTATTTTAAGATTTTTAAGGCATTAAGGAAGCTATTTTCTGATATAATGCATCACCACGCAATTTTTCCTGGCTTTTTCTGGCAGCACTGATTGTTGCGCCTGGCATATCAAGTGCCAGTATCTTCCCTTGCTGATCCACCAATACATAAGCCGGAATACCATCCAGGCCGAATAACTTATACTCTTCCGATTCCCTGCCTTTTAAATTGGATATATGCTCCCAGGTCATGCCATCTTTGGTAATGGCTTCTTTCCAGGCTTTTTCCTGGCCCGGAAAATCCAATGAAATGCTTAATACATTAAACCCCTTTTCATGAAAAGCGTCATATACCTTTTTAATATCCGGGGTTGCTTTTCTGCAGGGGGCACACCAGGATGCCCAGAAATCGATCAACGTATATTTATTTTTTTTCAGGATCTCATGTGCTGATACCCGGTTGCCCTGTGGTGTAAACGCTGTAAAATCAGGCATCAAACCTCCCGGTATAATGGAGGCTTGTTTTTTCAGCAGGTCAATCGCTTCTTTCAATTCGATCCCAAAGCTGCTTGCTTTTACCTGTGTACTTAATTTATTGTATTCTTCTTCTTTCCGTTCCCAGGTAAACTGGCTGGTAGTACGTACCAGGAAGGCCGTATACAAAGAGGCCGGGTGTGTATTGATAAATTGCTGCCGGACCAGGGTTATAGAATCTGCCACTGCTTTCATTTTATCCGACAGGTCTTTTTTCATCTCTGCATTCATCGTATTGCCCTGTTGCTGATAAGTTTCTTTTAATGTTTTCAGCGTTTCCTGGTAAGGCGTGGAGCTTTTTATAAATGACAGATAGTCGTCATTGGCTACAGACCCACGAATATCTGCCACCGGCCAGCTATCGGCCACTCCTGTAATGGTAATGGTAGCATTTTCCAATAACAGAGAAAGATATTTTTTACTAGGAACTTCACTGATCATAATGAAACTCCAGCACCCTTCCCGGACAAGATTGCCCGTAAACTCAAAATGTTCTTTACTGGCAACTGCTACCGACAAAGTATCCAGCTTATTCTGAACCTTATTACTTTTTACAAGATAAAGTTTAGTTCCATCGGGTAATCCTTTTAAGGTACCCTTGATTGCATAGCCTTTCATAAAAAGGAAAGCATCCAACATGATAAGTAACCCGAATAAAACAACTGCAGAAACAAAATATTTCATATTTTTTTTTTACATACAATAATCAGTTTTTTAGAACATCTATCTCTTTACTATCTGTCAAAGCCTGCGCTACAACTTTTTCCACTATACCACTGGCCAGTAAATCACCATTATAGGCCACCAGTTTACCATCTTTGCCCAACAGTAACAATTGCGGTACACTGTCAAAACCATACTTACTCCAGATACCAGCCCAGTACCCTCTGCTTTTTTCTACCGCTTCTTTATTTTTATCACCAATGATCACCACTGGCCAGCCGGCACCTATCTTCTCATGTACCTGCAATACCTTTTCCTTATCCGTCTGGGGATTGATATTGATGGAGATCACCTCAAATCCCTGCGACTGGTATTTTTCATATACCTTCCTGATCTCCGGCATTTTGGCAATACAGGTAGAACACCAGGTAGCCCAAAAATCCAGTAAGACCACCTTGCCACGAAATTGTGATAAATCTATTTCACGGCCATCTATAGTCGTTGCTTTAAAGGTAAACAGTTCTCTTTGTAACTTTAATAATGACAACTTTTGTTCCGCTGCTGATACAATGCGTGGATACGCCGCACCTGACACTCGTAGCCGCTCACAAAAATCTTCCAGGTCTTTAAGCGTTAAATCAAACCATTGCTGATTATTGAATACAAAAGCAATATTCATCGTAATTGCATCTGTTGGCTTTCCATGCAAAGTTGCCTCGTCCAAATGCGCATAATAATAGGGGGCTGCTGCCAGCATCCGTCGTTCCAATTCTGCCAGGTCCAGTTTTTTACCTTCTCGGATAAGGCTGTACATATGCTGTTTGCTATACGCCCAAGCCTCATTTACTAATAATTGATTTTTATCTTTATCGGAAACTGTTGGTGAAGATAAAAATTCCTGTCTGAGTTGCCGGTATTGCTGATCCCGCAAACGCCAGGCTTTCACATCTATGTATGACTTAAAAAAACTATTGTAATTAATTATATCTTTTGCCGCTTGTATTTTATCTGTAAAATACCACATCTCATCATCACTAGTTTTTAAAAACCATTGATAGCGTCTGACATCATTGGAATAATTGTTCCAGAACGCTACACCCTCTGACCAGTTGCGCGGGTAAAAATCAATCTTATACAACATCTCATCCACACGTCCCGCTAAAAACGCTTCTTTCTTTTCCTCTTCGGTAGGATTTTTTAAACTTGCCACTCGTAAAGATATTACATTATAGGCAAGCATGTTATCTAATAGTAACCGCCCCCAAGCACGGTCTGCCGCTGTAGAATCTCCCGGGGCTATGTAAGTTCCCTCCTTACGTTCTCTCTCCTCCTTCAGCTTTTGGTTGAATTCTCGTTGTTTTTGTTGTAGTTGTAAAAAAGCATCCCGGGATGCCGTATCTATCTGTGGCTGAGCCATTAATACGGCTCCCGATATAACCAGGGCCGTGCTTAATAACAATAACCCCCT
>LGYU01000041.1 GCA_001302245.1 Chitinophagaceae bacterium PMP191F | reverse complement strand
GCGGGCAGCGTTGCTCGATGCTCGAACGTTTTACGAGCAATCGTAGCTATCCAAAGTGCCTTTTCAGGCACGCTAACCCCGAAGTCCCCGCACGAGCGCAGCGAGTGCGCTAACATATATCGGGCAGGTTAAAGGTGTCGGCAAATGGTTTTTCTTTCGCTGTCGCACAGGCTTCGGGCGGGTTCGTGGTTCGGCTCTGCGGTCAGGCAGAACCCGCCCGTAATGGCTTCAAAATGCAGTTCAGAGGCTTTTAAATGCTTCCAGAGCTTCGCCCTGTTCTTCGGGCAGTTCCTAAAATCAACAATCGGGAAAGCGGTATTTTTTTATTTACCTGCCGTCAGGCAGGTTTTAATCGGGCGTTCCGCCCGATGTGCCCCTTTTTTTGTTCAGCCCTTTAGGGCTGTTCGGGCTAAAGCCCGAAAATAATAACTTCTTTTTGCAGCTTCCCCCTGCGGCTTTTTTAAAACTTCACAAGGGCGGCTTTTAATCCTTAATTGATTGCGGCTTTTTGC
>LGYU01000040.1 GCA_001302245.1 Chitinophagaceae bacterium PMP191F | reverse complement strand
TTAATTGATTGCGGCTTTTTGCTTTCCTTATTTCTCTTTTTTGGGCGGGAAAAAGTGCTTTTGTGGCGTGTGTTTTTGTTTTGCGGGGTGGCTTTAGCTCTTTGCCAAAAGTTAGTGCCTGAAAGGCGTGCTTTTGGCAATGTGCTAAAATGGGCGGGACAAAAACCATGACACAAAACACTTGTGGGATTAGCCTGCTATCAGGAATAAGTAAAACAGGATTTGAAAACGAAGCAGCTAAAGCGCAAGCCACAGCGAACCACTACAGGGAGCAACACCCGCAAAAGCAAAGCGGGAAGCCACAGCAACGGGGGCAGGAAACGCAGAACCCAAAGGAGCAGGAAGAACCACCAACACGGGAACGCAAAGCCCAAGAGCCAAAGCAACCGAACCCCAAGAGCCTGAACCAAAGCCCGCAAAGCTAAGAGAGGGACGCAAGGCAACAGGAGCAGCACCCAAAGGAAAGGCAACAAGCAAACCCGAAGAAGTGGCAACCCAATGGACGAGCCGAGCCGAACGAGCCGCAAAAGCAGCACGGGACAAAGGGGGCTGAACACGGAAAACCACAGCAGAGGGAACAACAGAACGCACAGCAGCATCAACGCCCCAAGCGCAGCCAACACCCACAGCACCTGAAAAGCTGCCGAGCAAAGGTAAAAACGCACGGCACGAAGCCACAGGAGCAGAACCCGAAAAACGAGAGCCTGAAAACCCCAAACAAGGAAAAGAACCAACAAAAGAAGCAAGACCGCTAACAGAAGAAAAAGACAATGACTGCATGGTGTTTTTAAAACCACGCACCATCAGGCATTGGCGCTTTTGTTAGCGGTTGTGTGTACTTATACTCTTTATTCTTGTTTTGGGGTTGCTTGCATCGAAAAACCGGAAAGGCTACGGCTGCTATAAATACTTCCTTTCCTGCGACTTATTGCGGTTTCACTTATTCTTTTCGGAGAAAAGTGTTTTTGGCAATGTGCTTGCAAATAGCATTGGCTTAATTTTTAAATCCCTTTTTTTCTAATTTCTTCAAACACTTTGCTACTTCCATTTTCGCATCAAAATCATTTTCTCTTTTACCGTTCAATATGTCGTGTAATAAATCTGTATCTTCTTGCGATAAAATATTCTTGTCCAGGTTAAAGCTTAACATTTTTCTCATTAGCCCTAAAATGAGCTCGTCTTTTTGTTCGTCCGTGTGTTTTGGTTTTTCCAGTTTAACCCACTTTCCAGCAAATTCTTCTGCTTTCTGTAAAAGCTCATCATTTTGTTTCGCAACAATGTCAAGTATTTCAACACCTTTTTGATATTCTTCGTCTGCTATATTCTTGTTTTGTCTTAGCTTGAAAGCAATGTTTGAAACAACCGTTTGCTTGGTAATATCAAGAAGTTCACTGTCTTTTCCCCATTGCAAAATTTCATTCCAAAGTGCTGGCGGAATTGATTTGATGACAGCTTTGTTCTGTGCTAATTCTTCTTCCGCAATGTCAATGTCTGTGTTTCGTTTTGGCGGATTTCTTTCGTCAATCAAATCTGCCTGAATATCTTTCATATTAAAGTCCCACGAATGATTTTTGACCAATTCCCAACATTCCTCCTTTTTTGCTTTTTCAATGTAATGCTGACCGTTATATGTGTCAAGGATAAACTGATTGACTTGTTTCATCAGGTCATATATGAAATCTGAAAGTTCAGGTGAAACGTCCTGATTTTTCCAGATTTTGTAAAGGTCAAGTTTGTTGTCCGTTATTATATTTAACAACGAAAGCGTATAAGGCACAACAACCTGTTTCATTTCACCAATGCTGTTTGGTTTTATTCCATAACGTTTGTCTGCATTTTTGAAAAGAATACATTTTGCTATCGTATCTTCAAAATACACGTTGTTTATTCGTTTTGTGTTTTCTGGCAAATTGTTGGCAATAAACTGGGCATAGTTTTTTTCGTTGCCACGAACAACAATATGCGGCCCGATTACCAGCTTTTTTCCGTCATAAACTTCCTGATATGCGTTGATGTACTTTGCCAGTTCAACCTTTGAAAACATCTGTTTTTTAGGGTATTTTCTATCAAAGGCTGTTTGCAGTGCTTTTGTTCGTCCTTCACGGCTACGCAAAGTTTTATATTGTCCTCTTGCACGTTCAAAAAACCAGCAGGTTTGTAAATTACTTGTTGCTGTAACAGGCGACAAAATGTATCGGGACAATTTTTCAAACGCAACCAACGCAGGATTGTTGGCTGAAAAATCGGCATCGTTTACTTTGTTTTGTGTATTTGCATATTTTGAAATGCGTGATACAATTTCGCTGTATTGTTCTGGATTTTCAATTACAGAAAATTTTACCTGAACAAAAATTTTTGAAATGTCTGCTCTGTCTTTTTTTGCGGTGTTGTATATTGAGGCGGTTGTCTGACCTCCGTTCACAATCTGCAAATTGCTGATTTTGCTTATGAAATGTCCTGTTTCGTCTAATTCAATATGGTCGGCTGTTGCAGCAATACCATTATTGAAAGCCAAAAACATTTCTGCTTCATTTCTGATTGTATCACGAATACCTTTATTGATTTTTCCAGTGAACTGCAAAAATGACCTTACGTTTTGTTCCAATAGCCTTGCACCGTAACGTTCATATAATTTTGCAACACAATTTCCAGGAATTATTGCAATGTATGTTCTGTATTTTTGACTGTCTGTATTTACAGTCAAACAGGGAATTTCAAATTGTTCCCCGTCAAAATTCTCAAAGTCTATTTCAATCGGAACTCTTGATTCTTCTGAAATTTTGTACAAAAAATGAATATCAATTACTCTGTAAAAAATATTGTAATTACTTATCTTATCATTTTTAGGAAACTCACCTTTGTATTCACCGTCAGTTAAAATAATTGCATTTATTCTGACAAGATTTTCCTTTATTTCCTGATAATTCGCCAGCGTATTTGCCAACTGAAAAATTTCTGACGATTCTTCAATTTCATTCACATACTCTTTGCTGACACACTTATTGAAAAAATTTGAAATTCTTTTTTGTGCAGTTTCAATGTCTGATTTGCTCGTTGTTGAAATTTCATCTGTTCCTTTGAAAACAGTAATGAACAAATCCAATGTTTCGTAATTGTCAGAAATAGCATAAGCGTTTATTTGATGCTGGTTTCTTGTGCCAATAGCTTTTTTATCAAAGGCTAAACTTGCATTTTCAGTTTCGCCAGAATCTGCCAGGTTGTTTACGGCAATTTGCGTAAAAATCTGTTCAGAGTTTCCTCCGTCTTCTTCGCTTAACTGCGTTGCTCTGATGTCCTGATTTAGACTTTGATAATATTTTAAAAGCTCTTTGCTCTCCATTTAAACACTCGTTAATCAAGGTTTTATAGTGCTAAACACAGTGGTTTCATTAATTACATAAAGTGTACATTGTGATAAAATAATGGAATACTTTACATCGCCAACGCCTGCCCGAATGTCGTTTTCTTCAATTCTCGGAAAATCATTTTCCACTTTGTAAAAAATGTCCTGACGAATATGATAGCCAACAGTTTCGTAAAAATTTCGTTGTAAGTCAAAATAACCAATTTCGTATAGTTTGCTTTTAAACTTGTTTAAAGCAATCGTTTCTGTTTTCAGAATTTCAGCAACTGAATCAACAATATCATTCAGCGTTTCACCTGAATTTTGCTGTTGTTCCAAGGAAAGGTGATATAGAAACAAACGTTCTAAATTGCTTTTGTCTAACTGCCTTTCACTGCTAATGTGAACTTTCTGATGATTATTTCCGTGAGTGGTTTTTACTTCAACAGCCCACGAATTACTTTGAAAATCACGAACCTGTTTTTCTGTGCCAATCCACGTATTTATAATAGAAAGAAAATCATTGCCTGACTGCAAAAACTTCCTTAAAAAATAAAGTTCGCCAAATAATCCTCTTTGTTCTTCCGGGATTAATCCCTGCAAACCAATTTTATTGAACAAAGATTTCCATTTTTCAAAACGGTTCAGAATTTCCCTGATTAGTTTCTTTTCATTGGTTTCGCTGGCAATGCTTGTTATCAGGTCTTCGCAAAGTACAGCGAAAATGTCTTTATGCTCAAAATTGAGCAATTTAAAAATCAGAATATTTTTGCCTTTTTCATTTGGGGAAGCATACAAATCAACCTGAATTTCCTGCAAATTGGAAAAGTTTGAAATGTTTACTTCTGTTGTTTCGCTTATTGCAACATAAACGCACAATAATTTTTCAGGGTGTTGCAAAGCAACATACACATCGGGCAAAACAGAACCCGAATATCTGCGAAACAACAAACCTTTTGTGAGTGATTTGTCGTTTGCTAACTGTTCCCAAATTTCTTTAATCTTCATCATTATTGTCGTTTTCTACATCATCATTAATATCAAAATATGAAAGTAGTTGCTGGTGTACAGCATACGAAACTGTTTGATTTGCCTGACTTCTTGGGAAACTAACTGCAAAACCGACAATCGGTTCACTGTCTTTTGGCATTTCCGCTTCTTCCGGATTTAAGAAATAAAGTAACAACAACGCTGTTGTCGGGCTTCTAAATTCATTTCGTGCAATTTCGCCTTTCGGATAATCATTTTTGTAATCCTTATTCAGTTGTTTTGTTCGTTCCAAAGCACGGCTAAACTCATCTGTTGTCAAATCAAAAAATTCATCTTTTGGACTGATGATATGATTTTTACGGATATTCAAATTACGATTGTCGTTTTTATCTTTGTCGTTTCTTCTGATAATACAACCTAAATCTGTAATTCCGTTTGTAGAATTAAGGCTGTAAACAAATTCTGCATTTCGTTTGGTTACAATAGCGATATTCCAGTTAACAAGTTCGCCATTTCTTACTGATACATCAATGTAATCCAAAAGTTTTGCGGGTTCTACTTTTTTAAGGCTTTCCGAAACTTTAAATTTTTGAAAAAACGGTCTAACCAATTCCACAGAAACATTTTTCCAAAGGAAATGATTTGCCTGTGTTGTAAATGTATTCGGTAAAGAGTTGATTAAACTTTTCGTTGCTTCTATATTAGAATTTACAACAGTTGGATTTTTCTGTAACTGATAAGATTCTACCAGTCTGCCAGCCCAGGAAACTTCAACATTAACTGCCCTGCGGATTTTGTTGGAAGCCGAAATTTGCAACACGCCAGGGTGTGTACGCACACGCAATGCATATTGTTCCGGTGTGCTTCCTGCAACTTCCGACATATATTCAAATTCACTTCTCAATTCTTCGGAAGCCAGTGTAATATGGCAAAACCATTCGTTAAGTTCACGGCTTGTAAACAAACGGCACAAATCAACATAACCATGGCGATAACCAAACCAACGCCCCATTTGCATTAACGTATCATACATTCTGGAAGCCCGCAGATAATAACTTACAGATAATCCTTCCAGAGTTAAACCACGTGAAAGTTTATCGCCTCCAACTGCAATTACAGACAAGCCGTCTTTGTGGTCAAAGTAATTCAGGGCATCGCCAGAACCTCCGTTTATTTCCCTGACTTCAATTTTTGCAGTGGCATTGTGCAAATGAGGTAAAACATCTTCCCAGGTGTGTACACTAACCTGTGCATCTACATTTGGCATTGTGTCAATTATAGTTTGTGAAACAGTTTTGTAACTTTTGTAGGTTTCAGTAATTGTTCCACCTCTGTACTCGTAAGAATACTCGTTATCTTCTTCAAATGTCTTTCTGATTTCATCAATTATTTCAGGGGTATTAAATTCAATGCCTCTGCGGTAAAAATCAAATGTATTTTCTACAAGTGTTTTTATTTGTCTTTGCCACCTTGTAAATCTGCTGACGTGAATAAGCATTGAGTTGTGCACTTTCTCTTGCCCTCTTAATCTTCTTATTGCACAGGTCAGAATGAAACATTTGATTGCTGTTTTCAAAGATGCTGGTAATTCATCAGGGAAAGTACCGTCTTTTTTGTGTCCGTTAGGAATTAAATCTCTGTAATCATCAACACGGTTTACAATAGGCAACACGTTTTCAGTATCGTCTTCATCTTCCAGAACTTTTATTCCGAAAACCTTTTCAGGTCCGATATAGTTTGTTGGTGCTGGAATATTGATGATGAAATCTCTTGGAAATAAATCATCTTCCGTAATTGGAATAAAGATATTTGCGAAAGGCGTTGCTGTGTAACCAACATACCCGCTACGGTCAAATAAGTTCAGAATGTTTCTGATATGCTGGTTTATTCTTGTCGCGCTGTCATCATCTTTATTTGTGTTGATAGAAGCATTGTCCGCTTCATCATCAATAAGCAACAAAGATTTGTTTCTGATAACTTTTGTGCCGTCTGGCAATGTTTGAGTTTGTGCATTTAGCCAGATGTGCAAGCGTTCTAAAACTTTTGCATTTTTCTTTACAACAGCAATTATTGGTTCTGATGTATTGAAATTGATACCCATTGAATTTGCTGCACCTGCTGTAAAATCGCCTTTTTCAAGACTTGAAGTAAGCGAATGGGCAATTCCTGATTTGTCAGATTTTCCAACTCCAATAGCCACTCCGTTTTGGTCAAATGCTCTCTGATGTTGCGTATCAAAGCCTAAAAATCCCTCGTCCAGACGTAATTGCGTTTGACTTCTTAAATTGTTGTGTATTCCTGCCAGAACAATAATCAGTTTATAGCCTGCATCTGCCGCTTTGCAAATCAAACCTGTGTAATTTGATGTTTTACCAGATTGCACTTGCCCTACAACCAAACCTCTTTTGCTTACAATAATATTTTCTGTCGGGTTGAAAAGTCCGTCAAGTGTTCGGTCTGTAAGCTTGTCAATCTGATTTAAAACAACGTCAGAATAATTTTTTTCAATCTGCAAATAATCTCTGTATCTGTTCCAGAAATTCCATTTGATATTTGCTTTTACATCACCAATCCACGGTTTACGTCTTTCTTCTGCTTCTATTATGCGGAAATCGTCCATTCGGATATTGTACAAAGATTCAACTTCACGGATTAAAAAATCTCTGTCAATGTCTTTGTAAACCGGAATCATTAAAGCACTGTCAACGGCTTGCTCAATCTGTTGCTGAGTGATAGAGCCAGTTGCAGGCAATAGCGTTCGGATAGTTTTAATAACTTGTTGTACCATATCTTAGTTTAAAAATTCAAGAAAGTGAACGAAATTATTGAATGGCTCTATGTTGGAAATAATCGCTTTTGCCTGCTCTTCTGTTTTCCCCTGATTAAGTAACCCTGAATACATTGCCTGCATTGTATTTCTGATTACTTCGTGGTCTGTTGCCTCAAATGGTTTGCCCTGCAATTCAGGGTCTTCACTTTCTTTTATGTAAATTGATTTTGTTGGTATTGTTTCTTCAATAAACCTTAAAAGCATTTCAATTGCTTTGTCTGGTTCATTTTTCACTTGTTCTTTGATTTTTCCTAAAATCGGATTTTCACGGTTTATTTTGTAAAACCATTTATCGCCTCGTTTGTGGTCAATCCAAAGCGGAACAAATTTTTGCCCTGCAATCGGTTTTACACTTTTCCCTTTGTGGCGGTAAACTTCAACTGCCTGCTGTCGTACTTTTAAAGCATAAGCCTTAATTTGTTCACGGAAAACCAAAGGCGGTCTGGCAACAGATTTTTTAATGTCAATTTGCCATTCCGAATCAAGACTATTAGGTAGTTCAATCTGTATTCTTGTAAGTTTGTAATGTTCTTCTTTTCTGAAAAGTCCTAACCAGTCGCCAGCTAAAAGCAAGCGTTCATTTCTGTAAATATAAAATCCCTGTTGTTCGTTCCAGCCTTTTACACCTTCCGCATATTTGTATTTATCTTCCGAAATTTTTGATTTATGCGGTAAAACAAAACCTTCAATCGTTACTGTTCCGTTCTGAATTTTTTCTTCGGGAAAAATTTGCGTTGCTGCTTCGTCAGTCAAAAAAGGATTCCACCCCACAATTTTTTTATCCTGAAAATAAATATTGACTTTACCTTTTTCAATGAACTTATGAAAAACCATTGCAAGATGTTTTTTCACCTGTTCCATTGTAAACAAAAATTTGTCTAATGCTTTGTTGTCGTCCTGATTGAAATCTTTTACAACCCGGTCAATGTCGTTCCATAAAACGATTGTTCCTGATGTGAGTTTTGAAATTTCATTTTTAGGTTTTTCATCAGGCACGTATTTTATCAAATCCCAGTTACCTGTTTTGTTTACAAAGTCCAAGTCCCAAGTCCAGTAAACTGAATTGTGTTCAGCTTTTTTACTGATAACGGTTAATTTTCTTGCTTGCGAAAAAGATGCTGTTTTTAAGCCTAAACCAAAACGCCCCAAATCCTTACTGCTTCTTTCCTGCAACGGGCTTTTACTTCCTGGTCGCATTGCCTGGATGAGTTCAGTATCATTCATCCCTATGCCGTCATCTTTTATTGAAAGCCACGTTTTAGAGCCAAGCCACTCAAAATTTACCCAGATGTTTTTTGCGTTTGCCGAAATGGAATTATCAATAATATCTGCAACTGCCGTTTCTATGTTATAACCAATAGCCCGAAAAGTCTCAATCATTGATGAGGCTTCGGGAATAGCTGAAACAGTTTTATATTGTGAGTAATCAATTTCGTTTTCCATTTGACAGCATACTTTTAATTTTCTCGGCAATTTTTTCAGCCATTAAAGGCGGAACTGCATTACCGATTTGTTTGAAAGCTGCTGTTCTGTTTGCTTCTTCTTTTACCCCTTCAAAATAGTAGTCATCAGGAAAGGATTGTAGTCTTGCAGCTTCACGCACGGTTATCGAGCGGTTCTGTTCAATATCCGGATGTATGTAGTAATGCCCGTCTTTTGCGATATGTGCAACAACGGTTTGGGAATGTGATTCATTTGCTGCTACCACTTTAAAACGGTCAAAAAACGAATTTCTGTTTTGATGTGTTTTCAGACGTTCCGGCAAGTCATTATAGTTTAGCCGTTCTTTTTCTGCGTTCCATTTTTCAACAGCAATCCGGTATATTTCTTTATCCTGTTTTGTATTTGGCCGTGCAATATGTTGTGTTAGTATATCAATTCCGTTGCGGATATAGCTTTTATCCAGGTAATCATTTGTTTTTGTTCTGTATTTTAAAAACTTGTCTTTCCCTTCTCCTGCCTGTATTTTGGGTAAATCGGCAAACAGCGTTTTTACTTTATAATCAGCCGTATTTTTTATGGCTTCAAGGTCAGGGATATCAAAAGACAGATTTTCTTTCCAGCCAATGATGATGATACGTTTGCGGTTTTGAAGCACTCCAAAATTGTTTGCTTCAATAGTAAATATTTTCATTTTGTAACCCTTCTTGAAAAAGAGTTTCTCCATGTTTTTCAGATAGATTCCATTTCCCGCAGATTTTAGCCCGAGCACATTTTCAAACACAAATAGTTTTGGGTTATATTTTTCAAGAAACTTAGCGTAATGAACGTACAGATAATTTCTGTGGTCTCCCTTCATGCCATTAGCTGACCTGGCACGTCCTACCAGTGAATAAGCCTGACAAGGCGGGCCACCAATAATTAAATCAACTTCATTTTCTTCAAGTTGTTTCTCAATAGTTTTATGAATAGCAGGATTATGTTCCGCACCAATAGGCAGATTAATCACCGCATCCAATAATCTTTTTGGAACATATGAATATAGTTCGCCTCTTGTAATTTCACCTTTGAGATAGGAAATATATGTATCGTATTTATTAACCGATTTCAGGTAATGATAGGCTGTACGGGTTTTCAGTGTGTAACAGGCAGCCTCATCAATCTCAACATGAGCAATGGGTTCAAATCCTGCTCTGATAAACCCTTCAGACAGTCCGCCTGCACCGGCAAATAAATCTATGTATCTAAAATTACTCATCAGTTCTGAAACTCTCTTAGAAGTGATTTTAATTTCTGGTCTCTTTTATCTGGTCTTAATTCACATTCCCAGACTGTAATTGGTTTCCATTTCAATTTTTTCAGGGCAATAGCAGATTCAGCATCTTTAGTTTTATTCCCATTGATTTTATTCAACCACCATTCTGTTCTCGTTTTCGGTATAACGAAATATTTACAGTCTTCATGACCATGCCAGAAACAGCCATGTATAAAAACGACCTTTTTATATTTTGGGAAGACTAAATCTGGCTTTCCCGGAAGTTTTTTATCATGTAACCTGTACCTGATTCCATTTGAGAAAAGAAATTTCCTGACCAGCATCTCGGGCTTAGTGTTTTTACCTTTGATTTGGCTCATATTGAAACTTCTTACTTCTTTGGAATGAACATCTGCCATATTAATCTTTTGTTGAAACTAATAATTCTCTAACATCTACTTTCAAGACTTCCGCAATTTCAAAAAGTGTTTCCATTGTAGGCTGCATCTGATTGGTACACCATTTTGAAACAGTAGTTCTGTTTTTTCCGAGTTGCTCTGCAAGCCAGTTGTTCGTTTTTCCCTGTTCGGCTAATACTGCTTTAATGCGGTTACTCGCTTTTTTCTTCATAAAGAAGTCTTTAACATCAAATATTCTGCAAAATAAGCATAATTACGAAACCCCATTTTGCTCATATTCAGCTTCAAAAGCTAAATAATAATATTTTAAAACTAAATAATTTGCTTTTAAGACTTAAAATGAATATTTTTGAGCAAAAAATAAGAAACATGAGAACTTATACAAAAGCTGACCTTGAACAAATAGTCATGACGCAATTGGAAAATCTCAATGCTATGCACGACCTGTTAAGCATCATGAAAACGCAGAATGAATTGCTGCATAACGCCAATAAAAAATTGAAGGATGAAATTTCGGAGTTTAAAGAGAAATACTTTGTTTATCCTAACGGAAAGCGGAATCCTAAATAAAAGTAGTGGCAGGGTAGTAACTCTTAATATTTAAAATATCAGCAAAGCCCTAAAAGGGCAATGCTGAAAGCTCACGAACGCCTGACGAATAAACCCAAACATAACAACCGCAAGGAAGCTGATAAACTTTGATGCTTGGCGAAGGTGAATGACGAAAAGACGACCTACGCAAATAACGATTGAAAGCATAGGGTGAAAGCTGCAAATGCTGATGAAGCACCTGCGAAGTAAAGGAGCAATGACCTGATTGCTGACCTGACTTGATGTGTGGATGTTTTTGCATAACGATTAAATTTTATATGCCTTCCCCAAGCAGGCGGATTTAAAAAAGCAAAAGGAAACGGAATAAATGTTGGCTTGTGGGTCAGCTTGTGTTTATGCCGTAGTCTTTTGCTTTTTTAATGGGGGCAAGTGCGTTAGCCCGCCTGCTTATCTTTGCATATAAAATTTAATAAGTGGGCAAAAACATAGCAGGCAGGGCAACAAGGTTATTTAAGCACCTGATACATGAGTGATTTTTTAGCCTGCTTTATCAACTGTATTTGCTCTTTAATGGCATTGTTTCTTTCTTCAAGTGTTTGCATTACGGAAATGTTTTTGGTAAACTGTTCAGGGTTTAGCTGTACTTTTTCCAATGCGGTTTTTATAACCTGCTTTACATCATTTATCCGAATGTAAGGGATAACCGAACCTGTGATAAACGGCTGAAAAAAACGTCCCTGCCACAAGCCATAAAACAACCAATACAGCGTTTGTTTTTCTTCTTCGTTTTTGCAGAAGCAAACGAAGCAATTAGGGCAAGCTGTTTCCAATGGCTTACCGCTGTTGTTTCCTTTGTTAAGGATGAAAAAGAAATGTTCTTTGTCAATTCTTTTTCCTTTGTAGGTTTTGATTTGCATAGTATGAGCGATTAAAATTTATGCTCGCTTCGCTCACACATTTTTTCAAAAGAGAAAAGAAAAAAAACTTGAAAAAAAAATAAAAAAGAAAGCCATATAACAAGGCGGGGAAGGCAGGGCTGTCAAGGTTTTTGCAAAAAAAATACTACCCGAACCGATTAATTATTTTCCATTAAAAAAAGTGAGGTGTGGAGATTTTTTTTGCAAAACCCGTAGGGCTTGACCTTTACAGCCCTAAGCGTGGGCTTGTGTGTGCCCGCCTAACTTTGCTTGCTTTTTTGTTTTTTGGAAATATGTATCAATCATTAAAAGATAACGCAGTTCCTTTTATCTCTCTTTGTCTTTTCGGGTGGGTAAAATTTTTTGGCGTGTGTTTTTGGTTGTTGCGTTGGCTTAGCTCTTTGACTGCACGGAACGAAGTGAGTACAGGCAATGTGCTAAAGTGGGTGGGGTTAAAAACCATGACAAAAAATTTGTGGGTGGGTTATGTCTTTTATTTCTTGGCAAAAAGCCGCAATCAATTAA
>LGYU01000004.1 GCA_001302245.1 Chitinophagaceae bacterium PMP191F | reverse complement strand
CACAGTTTTTGCTATAGTGTCATAAATCACGGACAGATGCTTCAATATGCCTGCACAGGGCTATCTTAAATCGGGATCTGCAGGTCAGGTCCCGTTTTCTGTTTTTTCTACCCATTAAAAATGATTATTTTTAAGCAAACAATTGTCCTGCTATAGCAGGAGATACCATTATCTTTTGAGGATGAAACCATTGCATGCCGCTTCACTGCATTCCATGCGACGTTTATTCTGGCTGTTATTGCTGGCCAACATACTGTACGTTGTTTGTACCAGAATTTTATTGCATCCGCTTACCGCAAGTGATATAGCCCATTTTGAGATCACCAAGAAAGTATCCGTTGTACAGGAGATGATACAGGGCTGGAAATTAAATGGCAAATACGATAAAGTACTGCAGAGTATTTACCTGGATTACCTGTTCATTGTGCTGTATACATCGTGGCTATGGGTAGCCATTGTTTTTTTATCGCGACTTACCAAAAATGAAATACTGATGCGTGCCGGACGCATTTTCTCCTACCTGCTGATCATTGCCGCAGTTTGCAGTATAATTGGTAACCTGGCTTTGTTACGAAGTCTGAAATACCTGCCTGTAAGCTGGAGCGTATTAACAGCTTATGATATGGCCGCTACTAAATTCTCCATTATTATTGTTTCACTATTGTTTATGCTGGTATGTGTTATTTTCTGGTTACTGGACCGCATACCTGTTCAAAGTAAAAAGTCCACTACCTTTTTTTGAGTAATGGACTTTCTGAAAAATTACATGAATTTCAATATCGCTATACTTTGATATATATCTTCTTTTTATCCAGCACATATACTATCAGCCAGTAAAAAAAGATGGTACATATTGCATAGAGCAACGAACCATTTTTCAGATTGACAGAAACAGGTTTGCAGAGATGTTCATAAAACCATGGCAAAGTACTGGTGTATATTTTCTTTCCTTTATCATCTACGTGATCAACCCAACGTAGCAGTGCCAATACACGGGGCAGAAAGCCGCTTAGTACAAAAATGAACAATGGATTTTTGCCAAACACATCGAAAAAGCGGCTCCAGTTATTGGTGATAAATACCAATACTACGGCTGTTACTGCTACAGAGGCCAGTAAAGCGGGTATATAACCTACAGCAGCACCAAAGTGCAAAACAAATGACAGCACTATGGCAATGGTACCAGCAATAAAACAGGTTTTTTTAGTAAACGGCACCCATTGTTGCGTAGGTACTTTTTTAAATTCTATCATGTAGATAAGCGCCGACAATACCTGCAGTGCAAGACCTGTGGTGTACAATACGTATGAACTGGTCCATATTTTTTTGTTGATGGGGAATGTCATATCCCAGCAAAAAGCGGCGGCAACCAATAATGTACCTGCAATGAGCAAATGTGCCAGCATATTATAGGAAGGGCCGTTTCCGGCAGTGGCTGCTGTCTTGTTGCTTTGTAATATATAGCGGCCGGCAAAATAGCCAAATACAACCTGTACTATAGAGGTCAGTGTGCTGGTGATGCCTTCGGGGTCAAATGCAACCCCTTCACCATGATACATGTGCGATTCGCCCAAAACGATTTTATCGACATTGATACCAAAATAACCGGCCAGACTGTAAGGATCACCTGTGCCGAATGCCCATGTCAGCAGCCAGTAGCCGAGTAGTAGTACAATGCTTATTACAATTGCGCCGCGTACCTTAAAGAAATAAACGATCAATGCTGCAAAACAGTAGCTCAGTGCAATACGCTGTAACACACCCAGTATGCGGATACCGACAATAGAGCCCTGACTATTGGCATATTCCCAGGGCTTGCTTTTCAGCAGTTCTCCATCCCAGCGAATAAACGGTGCCCAGTTCAGAAAAAGCCCGATGGCAAAAATGAGCAGGGTGCGTTTTAATATTTTTTGCAGAACGGCGGGGGTACCTGCCTGTTCCAGACGGGGTAATACAAAAGCGAGCGCATTCCCTACGGCGAACAGGAAAAAGGGAAAAACAAGATCGGTGGGGGTACAACCATGCCAGGGAGCGTGTTCCAGTGGCGGATAAATGTATGACCAGCTACCAGGATTGTTGACCAGTATCATCAGGGCAACTGTAGCGCCTCGAAATACATCGAGCGAGTAGAAACGTTGGTTCAAGGGATCGATTTTACTTAAAGATAATGGATAAGCTGAAATATTGGCAAGAAGGTTGACGAAGGTGCTGTTCCCCCGGAAATGCCTGCAAAATTGCAGACAATTGTCAAAAATGTCTTCCGAAGATAATGGCTGGGTTGTTTGTTACATAACTGTTATGAATGACAAAACCGGGTATAATTGTGGATAATAAAGATCGTTGCCGAAATGCACTTTTTAGTATGTGAAAAACACTGTGTATAGCTGTAATACCGGGCGATTGTACAGTTTTAAATATTGCGAACCAATAGGTTAACAGGGAATTTGGTATCTTGTTGGCTATTCTTGTTCACATATAAAATCACCTATATTTGCAACCGGCGTAGTGAATGTCTGGCATTGGGAGGTAAATATGGATGTTTTATGTATTGATTTTGAATTGTTTGCCATCCCTTAACCATTAAATCTGGAATATATCACTGTGAAAGAAAGGCGGGACATTTACTTTTTTGTATATATAAATATATTATTGGAAGGGTATTAATGAGTGCTGATGTGTACTCATTTGTACCCTTTTTCGCTTTTGGGTAATTCAAAGATTGACAGTTTCAAGTGGCTGATTTTCAATAATTTTTAAGATCAGACTGTGACTGAGGTGGCGAAGCTGTGCCTGTTTGGTTGATAGGATAAGGGCTATAAGTTGTAAGGTTGTACCTGATACTTATATTAACTTACAACTTTAAAATGATCCTAGATGGTGCGACAATGGCTGGCCGTATATACCAAACCGCGGTGGGAGAAAAAAGTTCACCAGTATTTTACAGAAAAAGGAATTGAGAGTTATTGTCCGCTTAACAAGGTACATCGTCAGTGGAGCGATCGGATAAAGTTGGTAGAAGAGCCCTTGTTTAAGTCGTATGTGTTTGTGCATATTACCGAATCGGAACAGTTACAGGTAAAAATGACCAATGGGGTGTTGAACTTTGTGTATTGGCTGGGTAAGCCTGCTGTTCTGAAACAGGTGGAGATTGACCGTATCAGGCGATTTCTCAATGAACATGATAACGTAGAAGTGCAGTTGCTGGAACTGCGGCCCAGTGACCAGGTGGTAGTTACCGGTGGGGCGCTAATGGACCAACAGGGAAAGGTATTGCGTACACTGGGCAACAAAGTGGAGATTGAAATAGAGAGCCTGGGGTACAGGCTGGTGGCGCAGATAGATAAAAAGAACCTGGAGATACGGAAACGTTGATACAGATGCCGGTTACGCCGGATCTTTGTGTTTGTAATAACTGATGAAACCTTATTTTGTGCATGAAACAGCGGTAGTAGATGCTGATGTGATCATTGGCAACGAAACCCGTATCTGGCACTTTTCGCACATCATGTCACATGCGAAAATTGGTGAACATTGCAATCTGGGACAAAATACTTTCGTAGATAGGGGGGTGCAGATCGGTAACCGGGTGAAGATCCAGAACAATGTATCTGTATACAGTGGTGTTATTCTGGAAGATGATGTATTTGTTGGTCCGTCGGTGGTGTTTACCAATGTGATCAATCCACGTAGTTTTATTGACCGTAAACACGAAATCAGGCCGACCTGCGTTAAAAAAGGCGCTACCATTGGTGCAAATGCAACTATCATGTGCGGCATTACAGTGGGCGCGTATGCCATGATAGGTGCTGGCTCGGTAGTGGTAGAAGATGTGCCGCCTTATACTTTGGTGGTAGGAAACCCGGCGCGGATCATTGGCAAGGTAGATGAGGAGGGTAAAAGTGTTGCCAGCTGAATACCGTAATAACAGAATTTAAGACAGACCATTTACTATAGCAATATGCGTTCAAAAACAACACCAACTTTGGTAAATGCTATCGGCAGCTTGCTGATCATAGCATGCCTGATGCAGATGACAGCGTGCAATCCCAAACAGGCAATGTATTTTCAGGGAGGTTTTGATACTTCAAAATATATTACACTGACGCCTAAAGAAGCGATCATTCAGAAAAACGATATCCTGAATATCATGGTATACAGTGATGACCTGACTGCCTCTGCTGATTATAATCAGGTATCAACTGGTGACGCTGCGGTGTCTGGTTATCTCGTTAATGAAGAAGGCTATATACAATTTCCGCATATAGGCAAGTTACATGTGGAAGGGCTTACCAAAGCTGGGCTTACCAAATTACTGGATGATAATCTGAAAGACAAATTAAAAAATCCCAATTATGTTATTCGTTTTCTCAACTATAAAATTACAGTTCAGGGTGAGGTGAATCGGGGAGGAGAATTTAGTATACCCAACGAGCGTGTTACGATTCTGGAAGCAATAGCCCTGGCCGGAGATTTTACTATTTATGCCCGTAAAAAAGAAGTATTGCTGATACGGGAGTTGAACGGCACCCGCGAGATAAAACAACTGGATATTACTGATCCCACCATATTTGCTTCACCTTATTACTATTTAAAACAAAATGACCTGGTAATAGTACAGCCTACTAAGCGTAAACCTTCGGCAGAGCGACAGGAAGTGATTCAAAACATCAGCCTGGCTGCTACATTGATCTCAATAGCAGGTATTATTTATTCTATTACAAAATAGCCAGATACAAATGCCCGATACAACGGAAATTGCATCACAGAATAATGCATGGAAACAGAACTCCTGGAAAGATACTCCAAAGGAGTTTGTGTTGAAATATATAGGTTATCTGCCCTGGATACTCATCTCAATAGCTATTGCATTGGGCATTGCCTGGGTAAAGCTGCGCTACAGTGTGGAATTATTCAGTGCCCAGGGAACGATGCTATTGAGAACCGAAAAAAGTTCGGGCGATAAACTGGAAGAAATATTACAGAACCATCAGTCTTCGGTGAATATCCGCAACGAAATGGAAGTACTCCGTTCTTCCATCCTGGCCAAAAGGGTTATCAGAAATCTGGGACTACAAAAACAATATTACAATATAGGAAATGTAAAAAGTTTTCTGTTGTATAAGGGGGCACCGCTACAGTTGGATATTGTAGAACAAAAGGATAGTATGCAGGCATTCGGGCTTTCTATTATTGCAATAGATGAAGCACATTTTACCCTGAAAGATGCTGCCAGACAATACCTGTTTGGAGAAACATTTGATTATGCCGGTAACAAAATACGTCTACTGCTGACGGGTAATGGTAACCCTGCCCGTTGGGAAAGTAAAGAGTTCAGTATACGATGGACGCCTGTTGAACATGCTGTTGGAATGGTAAATGGTAGCTTAGGTATTAATGTCGTTAACAATAATACGACCATTCTGGCCATTGGCTTGGTAAGTCAGAATCCTGAAATGGCGGCAGATATCATTAATCAGTTGATGCAGGAATACAATGCCAGTATTATTGAAGAAAAGAACCAGACACTGGCTAATACGCTTCGTTTTATCGACGAAAGACTGGATACTATTAACCTGCAGTTGCGTGGCATTGAAAAGAATCTGCAGCATTTTGATGAAGGCAACCAGTCGTTTAGCCTGGAAGGTCAGTCGCAGATGTTTTTGGGTAAGCTTACCGAAACCAACTCGCAATTGATGACCCAGCAGGTTAAAAAACTGGTATTGGAAGATATGATACGGTACCTGAATAATCCTGCCAAAGCCGACCAGGTGGTACCTAATCTGCTTGATGTACAGGATCCAACTCTTGCGCCATTGATAAATAACTATAACCAATTGCAGGTAGAGAGATTGACGACCTTACAGCGGGTGCCTGCCGGTAATAAAGCTGTGCAACAATTGGACGCAAGCATTGCAAAATTACGTAGTGATATTCTGGAAAGTCTTAATAATGTAAAGCGAAGTTATGAAATTGTGGAAAGGAGTTACCAGGCACAAAACCAGTCAATAGAAAGTCAATTGACAACGCTTCCTGGCAAACAAAGCCAGCGTATTGCGATTGGTCGCCAGCGGGCTATCTTGGAAGAGTTATATAAGTTTTTGCTGAACAAAAAACTCGAAACGGCTATCGCATCGGCCGCTACCAGTGCCAACAGCAGAATACTGGAACCCGCTACCCCTAACTGGAATGCCATTAGCCCCGACAGAAAAGCCACCTATTTTATTGCCTTCTTTTTTGGCTTGGTAGTTCCGGTAGGCCTGATTGTATTGAAAGAGTTCCTGAATGATAAGATAGAAAATCGCACAGAGTTGGAAAAACTGGCTATACCCTCTATTATTGGTGAGGTAGGGCATGTGGATAGCGGTGAAACCCTGGTAGCAAGGCCAAGAGATCGCTCTTATATTGGGGAGCAATTCCGCATGATAAGGACCAACCTGCAGTTTATATTGAATAAAGTAGAAAAGCCGGTAATATTGGTAACTTCTTCTTTTAGCGGAGAAGGAAAATCATTTGTATCTACCAATGTAGGTGGGGTAATGGCGATGGCCGGTAAACGTACCGTGATCATGGAGCTGGACGTGCGCAAGCCTAAAGTAACAGCAGGGCTTGACCTTAGCAAACGCAAGGGGATTACTAACTATATGGTAGGCAATCTGGCGCCTGAAGAGCTGCCGGTAGCAGTACCGGATATGGAGAATCTTTTTGTATTGCCCTGCGGACCATTGCCCCCTAACCCGGCAGAGCTATTGATGGATGAAAGGCTGGACGAACTGATTGCATGGGCTAAAAGGAAATTTGATGTAGTGATCATTGACTCAGCACCGGTTGGGTTGGTAAGCGATTCTGTAATATTAAGTCGTTTTGCAGATGCTACCCTGTATATTGTGCGTCAGGGATATACCTTTAAAAAACAAGCGGGCCTTATCAACGAGATCCAGGAAAGCAATAAATTCAATCGTCTGATGCTGGTGTTGAATGATGTACAGGTCAAAGGATATGGCAGGTATGGCTATGGTTATGGCTACGGTTATGGCTACGGCTATGGACGCGGTAAAAAGAAAAACAAGGGCAATGATTATTTTGAAGAAACTACCGGTAGAAGAAGCAGTTGGTGGAAAAAGTTACTGGGGAAAGGTTAGTTTTAGCAATGATAAATAGAATACGCACTACAACAGATAGGAGCAACGACTAAAATACAACGTATTCAATGAGCAATGTACATGAGCACTGGGACCTGGAGATAAAACCACAGGACAGTTTACTGAACCTTCACCTGAAGGATGTCTGGAGTTACCGCGATCTGTTGTGGTTGCTGGTGCGTCGTGACTTCGTTTCTTTTTATAAACAGACTATCTTTGGCCCGCTTTGGTTTTTTATACAGCCCATTTTTACCACTATTATTTTTACACTGGTATTTGGCAAGCTGGCTGGTATCAGTACTGAAGGCGTACCTCCCGCTTTATTCTATCTTACTGGTACAGTAGCCTGGAATTATTTTGCTGAATGCCTTACAAAAACCAGCACAGTATTCAGGGATAATGCAAATATTTTCGGCAAGGTATATTTTCCAAGGCTCATCATGCCACTCAGTATTATTGTCTCTAACCTGGTAAGGTTTGCTGTCCAGTTCCTGTTGTTTCTTGTTTTAATGGCCTGGTATGGTTTCCAGGATAAAGGAGTACATCCCAATATATACGTACTACTTTTCCCGGCAATCGTTGTATTGATGGCTTTGCTGGGCCTGGGTATGGGACTAATAGTAACAGCTCTTACCACCAAATACCGTGACCTTGCCTTCCTGGTCACTTTTGGGGTACAACTGGCTATGTACGCAACACCGGTTATTTATCCACTGTCAGCAGCTCCTGAAAAATATGCACGTCTTATTGCTCTTAACCCGCTAAGCGGATTAATAGAGACATTTCGTTATGGTTTTCTGGGCAGCGGCCATTTTTACAGCGGTGCATTCTGGTACAGTGTGGTTGCCACCTTAGTGATCTTTATTATTGGTCTGGTAACTTTTAACAGAGTAGAAAAGAATTTTGTAGACACTATATAAGCAGGGATTTGATCTATGGCCACAGCTATCAAAGCACAACAACTTTCCAAAGCATATCAACTGGGCGAATTCAGTACCGGTACTATCAGCCGTGATATAGAACGCTGGTGGGCACTGATGCGCGGTAAAGAAGATCCTTTTCTGAAAGTAGGTGAAACCAATGACCGTACGGCAAAGGGAGAAAGTAATATTGTATGGAGTCTGAAAGATATCAGTTTTGAAATAGAACAGGGAGATGCTGTTGGTATTATTGGTCGCAATGGTGCCGGCAAAAGTACCCTGCTTAAAGTATTGAGCCGGGTAACCACACCCACTACGGGATCTGCTAAAATAAGAGGACGTATAGCCAGCCTGCTGGAAGTAGGGACCGGTTTTCATCCTGAACTAACGGGTCGTGAAAATATTTTTTTGAATGGCGCCATACTGGGTATGCGCAAACAGGAGATCAAAAAGAAATTTGATGAAATTGTAAATTTTGCCGGTGTGGAACGCTATATTGATACACCGGTAAAGCGCTATTCATCAGGGATGTATGTAAGACTGGCATTTGCAGTGGCTGCCCATCTTGATTCGGAAATACTGATTGTAGATGAGGTATTGGCTGTGGGTGATGCAGAGTTTCAGAAAAAATGCCTGGGTAAAATGGGTGAGGTGAGTAAAGGCGAAGGCAGAACAGTATTGTTTGTTAGCCATAATATGGGTACTATTGGCCAGTTATGTAATAAGTCCATATTGTTATCACAGGGAAGATTGATAAAAGAAGGCAAAACAAATGCAGTAGTGGATTACTATATCAACAATGCCGGCAGTGGCGCAGATATAATTGATAAACCGGGTAAAGAAGGAGAGAACCAGTTTGTAAAAGTATACCTGGCAAATAAGGGTGGAGAAATGCAAACGGAATTCAGGTATGACGAGGAAATTGTGATGCAGATACACCTGCTGCTGGACAATTTTTCAGAAGACCTGGAGTTAGCGATGCGTTTAACAGATAAACATAAAACACCGGTTTTTACCATACATGAAAAACTGGACAAATATCACAAACGCGGCAGCATCATAAAACTGAACATCACTATTCCTGCCAATTTTGTTACGCCTGGTAAATATTCATGGGTGCTTTGTATTAATAAACCGGGTGCAGAATACTACGATCTGCACGAAGACGTTTTGTCTTTTTTCATACTGGATACCGGTTCTGAATTTTCCAGGTATGAAGGTCTTGACTATGGCCGCGTATTTGCACAATATTCCATACATCATATTTCCTAACAATGAAGAAGGCTATAAAAAGTGTTTTCAGGCAATTTGGGCTCGATATTATAAAGTACCAGCCAGATAACACTAAAAAAACTAAAAGGACCAATGCTCTAAGCTATTTTGAAACTGCAACGGGCAATTATTATCTGCCCACAGATGCTCACGATGATATCGTTGCAAATACCATAAAAAGCAATGCTATTTTTGAAAGCGAGGTAGTGGACCTGGCTAGGAAATATATAAAACCGGGAACAGCAGTATTGGATGTAGGTTCAAACTTTGGGCAAATGGCGGTGCTGTTTGCGCAGGCAACCGGCAATAATGGGAAGGTATATGCTTTTGATGCAGATGATTTTATTTTTGAGATACTGAGAAAAAATATTGCTGCCAATAACAAAGAAGGTATTATCATACCCACCTTTGGTGCTGTACATAATAGAACCGGAGAGATACTGTATTTCCCTGTACAAGACTTTGAACGTTTTGGCGCATATGGGTCGTATGGAATAGATTACAATGCCAGCAAGGGCAGAGAAGTGAGGACGCTTACCATTGATAGCTTGGAGATCCCGCAGCCTATCAGTTTTATGAAAGTCGATATCCAGGGAGGCGATTTGCAGGCTATGCAGGGAGCGGTGAATACCATTCAAAAGAACAAAATGCCTATCCTGTTTGAGTACGAATATCATTTTGAAGACGAGTATAAGCTCAGTTTTCAGGAGTATGTTGATTTTGTACAAAGCATTGGCTATAAATTTGAAAAAGTAATTAACGGGCACAATTACCTGATTGTTCCAAAACAATAAATCAATTATCGTGTATTCAGAAATTACCAAATGCCGTATCAGCGGTAGTACCAATTTGATTAATGTGTTGTCGCTGGGCGAACAATATCTGACCGGCGTATTTCCCAAATCAAAAGAAGAACAGGTAACCAAAGGGCCTCTTGACCTGGTATGGTGCCCGGACAGTGGATTGCTGCAGATGAAGCAATCGTATAGCCTGGATGAAATGTATGGAGACAACTATGGTTACAGGTCTGGCCTGAATGCCTCTATGGTAAGACATCTAACCAATAAGATCCATACACTGGAACGCCTGGTAAAACTTTCAGAAAAAGACCTGGTAATTGATATTGGCAGCAATGATGCTACCTCATTGAAAGCCTATACCGGCAAACATCGTAAAGTAGGTATTGACCCTACCGGTAAAAAATTTGCTGAATATTATACAGACGATATTTCACTGATACCAACCTTCTTTTCAGCAGCTGCCTTCCGGGAATCTTTTCCCAATGATAAGGCAAAGATCGTTACCTCTATTGCCATGTTCTACGACCTGGAAAGTCCCATGGATTTTGTAAAAGATATTGAATCGGTATTGGCCGATGATGGTATCTGGCATTTTGAGCAGAGCTATATGCCTTCTATGCTGCGTACCAATTCATATGATACTATTTGCCATGAACACCTGGAATTCTATTCTTTTAAAGTGGTGAAGAATCTGTTGGAAGCCTGTGGCATGCGTGTAGTAGATGTGCAGATGAATGCCATTAATGGAGGCAGCTTTGCTATTACGGCCTGTAAAAAGCAAGGACCATATAAATCCAACCAGCCGATCATTGACTGGATGTTGCGCCAGGAAGATGATATGGGGTTAGATACACCAAAGCCTTACCGTGATTTTGAAGAAAGGGTATTCAAGCATCGCAAAAACCTGGTAGAACTGATCGAAGCGTTGGTAGCTGATGGTAAAAAGATCATTGGTTATGGGGCATCTACCAAAGGAAATGTATTGCTGCAATTCTGTGGTCTTACCACAAAGCATATTCCCTATATAGCAGAAGTAAATGAACAGAAATTCGGTTCTTACACGCCGGGTACCCTGATCCCTATTATTTCTGAAAAAGAAGCAAGGGCTATGAAGCCCGATTATTTCTTTGTGTTGCCCTGGCATTTTAAACATAATATTTTAGAAAGGGAAAGAGATTACATCGCTCAGGGCGGTAAATTTATTTTTCCTTTACCTGAAATAGAAATTGTATAACATGATTAGGTTTATTAAAGATAAAATCAAAGGCTTTGTTTTTTCTCTCATAAAGCCTCCTGTAAAACATATCTATAATTCATATGCTCAGGCTGGTGAGGATGTAATAATGAAGTTTTTATTTGATGGTCGAACCATATATACTCCAAGCTATTTAGAAATAGGTGTTTATCTTCCAGATCAACATAATAATACATATCTTTTTTATCAGAAAGGTTCACGTGGTGTGTGTGTGGAAGCAGATGAAACCTTAATTCCGATGATAAAAAAGATACGCAGTGAGGATAAAATTATTAATGTTGGTGTAGGAGTAAGCGAACTTAAAGAGGCAGATTTTTACATTTTTAATGAACATGCGCTTAACACTTTTAACAAGGAGGAGGCACAGTACAGAGAAATGCAAGGGACGTATAAAATAGAAGAAGTTAAGAAGGTTCAATTGAAAAACATTAATAGCATCATATCCGAAAACTTTCCCTCTTATCCTCAGATACTATCACTTGATATTGAAGGGCTGGATTTACTCGTTTTAAAGACACTGAATTTTAAGGAATACCCAATTCCTGTAATTTGTGTTGAAACATGTACGTACAGTGAAAATCATATAAAGCCAAAAGATACAGCTATTCAGGATTTCATGCTGACTCAGGGCTATTTCGTATATGCTGACACATATATTAATACAATTTTTGTTAATGCAGAGTGGTTTTATTCCTCAAATTGAGAGATAGCTATCTGAGATTTTATTAATGATGAAAGGAGAAAGACTGAATATACTTATATTACCTATAGCTCCTCCTTATCCTCCGGATGACGGTGGTAAAATTTGTGTATTTGGATTCATTGATCATTTACGTAAACAACATCGTTTTACCCTTTTGGTGCCTTTGTATATACCTGCTCATATTGAACAGTCTATAGCCTTGAAGAAAGCATGGCCTGATGTAAACATTGTAGAGGTGCAGTTATTTCAGCATCATGTAAAGGAAAAGCCTATAAAGCGATTACTAAAATGGACCTTCCGAATTGCGAAAGCGGTTATTAAGAAGGCAATAAACGATAAGACTGTAAATTTCAGGGGAAACGACTTATTGGACGATAGTGCTTTTACAATGCCTTTTTCCCCATACGCGTTCTCTTATGTTAAAAAACTTGAAGAGGTTCTTAATCAGGGAAAATATGATATTATACAGGTCGCATTAACCAGGAATCTTAACTTGGTAAATATATTACCTAAACAATCTAAAAAGATTTTTGAGCAGATCGAGTCGAGGTTTGACGTTATTAAAGACTATGCCGAAACCAAAGAACTGGACAAGTTCTATAGTTCCTATGTAACTAAGAATACAGAGACAATAGAAAACGCGTTTATTGCGAAGTATGATGCTGTATTTACACTGAATGAAAAAGATAAACAATATCTTTTATCAGAAATTCCTGGTTTGAAAGTATATACTTCTCCATTTGGTATTTTGGATCGCGATTTGCGGATGCCAGATAATAGTAATAAAGTACCCGATAAGATTGTGTTTTCCGGTAATGAAGAACATTATCCAAACCTGGATGCACTTGAGTGGTATTTGAACGAAGTGCACGAACAAGTAAATGCAATAACAAGTTTGAAGCTGATAATAACAGGGAAGTGGTCAAACGTAACAATTCAATCGTTTTCTACGCGTTTTAAGAATATAGAGTTTGCAGGATTTGTAGATGATTACCTGGGTCTATTAAAGAATAGTCTTGTGGTAGTACCTATCCGGATTGGTGGCGGAGGATTGCGTACCAAAATTCTTTATGCTATGGGCAATGGAATACCTGTAATATCTACCTCAATTGGTGCAACTGGAATAGAAGCAGAGCATAATAAAAGTATTTTGATTGCTGATGATGCAGTAGCATTTACTTTAGCTGTTACAAAACTGATAAAAGATGCAGCTTTCAGAAAAGACATTTCCCTAAAGTCATATACTATGATTAAGGAACGTTATAGTCAGACCTATACTGCTGAACTTCGGAATAGTTTTTATCAAAAGATCGTTAGCTACTGATGTCTGAGAGTGTGATTTTTGTCATTTAATTTATCAAACAAGGGCTTTATATACCATTTATCTTAAAAAAGACCGGAAACTAGGGCTCGATGCAGAGTTCCTGGAAGTATTCGTCAGTGTTAAGTCTTGATGCCTGTTATGCCTGATAATAATGTTAACGCCATTGCCATTCATTTACCCCAGTTTCATCCCTTCCCTGAAAATGATGCATGGTGGGGCAAAGGGTTTACTGAATGGACCAATGTAACCAAAGCAACGCCCCGGTTTAAAGATCATTATCAGCCACATTTGCCTGCTGATATGGGGTTTTATGACCTGCGTTTGCACGAAACAGTAATAGAGCAAGCCGATCTTGCCAGCCAGTATGGCATAAAGGGTTTTTGTTTTTATCATTACTGGTTCAATGGCAAACGATTGATGGAAAAACCGGTAGATAATCTGTTACGGGCGAAAACACCTGATTTCCCGTTTATGTTATGCTGGGCCAATGAGAACTGGACACGCAGGTGGGACGGCATGGATAGTGAGGTGCTGATACAGCAGGATTATTCACCGGAAGATGATGTGGAGCACATCCGTTTTTTACTGCAGCATCATTTTGCTGACCCACGCTATATAACTGTAGATGATAAACCATTTATTCTGATATACAGACCGGCTTTGTTCCCGGATATCAGGCGCACGCTGGATTGCTGGCGCCGGGAAGCGGAAGCGGCAGGTTTCAAGGGGTTATATATTGGTTACATGCAAAGCTTTGGATTCAGGGAATCACCCGCACAGTATGGTTTTGACTGTGCAGTGGAATTTCAGCCTGATTTTACACTGGCCCCCGGGGTTTTTCCCTCTGTAAAAGAAAAGATATTGCACCGCTTGGGACTGCATTCTTCGGTACATTACAGCGATGCACTGTATTCTTATACCGGGTATGTACAGCGTCTCATCGAAAAAGGAGTTTCATTCCCTGGAGTTTATCAGTCTGTATGTCCTATGTGGGACAATTCTTCACGCAGACAAAAGGGGGCATCCATTTTTACAGACAGTACACCTGAAGCGTATAAGAAATGGTTGCAGTACGCTGTGGAGAAAACCAGAAAAGCAGTTAATCCCGGCAATTTCTTATTTATAAATGCCTGGAATGAATGGGCCGAGGGCAATCACCTGGAACCTTGCCGTAAATGGGGGCATGCCTATCTGGAGGCTACTAAAGAAGTACTTGAACATGCCTGAGGTTTCTGTTATTGTACCCAATTACAATCATGCACGTTTTTTACGGCAACGCATTGATTCTGTTCTGGCGCAAACCTTTACCGATTTTGAACTGATCATACTGGACGACTGTTCTACCGATAACAGTCGTGATGTTATTGAGAGTTACCGCCAACATCCACGTGTAACGCATATTGTATACAATGAACAAAATTCCGGCAGCACTTTTAAACAATGGGAGAAAGGTATTGGGCTGGCTGCCGGCAATCTGATCTGGATTGCAGAAAGCGATGATTATGCAGACCCGGAATTGCTGGAAGTACTGGCAGGGATTTGTGTGAAAGATACAAGTGTGGTATTGGCTTGTTGTGGTTCTAATCTGGCCGATGCTGACGGTCAGATCATTGGCAAAGCTGTAAGAGGGATGACTGAGGCTGGCCAGATGTATGTGAACAATAGTGCTGATGAATGCAGGCTGGTGTTCTTTTTACAACCTGCTATTCCCAATGCCAGCGCTGTGGTATTCAGGAAAGAACGTTTTTATACAGTTGACGAAAGCTTCAGAGAGTATAAAATATGTGGCGACTGGCAGTTCTGGGCCGACGTTTGTTTTGATTGGAAAGGAAAGTTTGTGTATTTCCCGCAATGTCTTAATTACTTCAGACAGGCGGGCAATTCTGTCAGCAGGGGAGGTAGCCTGGAACGGTATAAATTATTCCTGCACGAGAAGCTGCAGGTAGCAATGCACATCAATAAAAAAAGTGGTCAAACAATAGGCGGGCTTACCAAATGGAAATTTCTGAACGATTATCTGTTTACGATACTACTGGAAACCTCCAGACAAAAAATGTATACCGCATCAGAAGTAATAGTTATTATTGGCCGGCTTTGCAGGTTGTCACTTCTTACCCTCGTTATGGTATGGGTAGTATTGTTTCGGGTGGTATTGACCGCTATATCCAAACTGGGTAAATTGTTCTTCAAAAAGATCAAAGATCGCGGGTATGGAATAATGATCACCTGAAAAAGTATTGGTAGGAAATACAGGTGAAGCGAATATCTTTCTATTAGTGCGACAATCTGAAATAAAATAATACAATGCGGAAAATTCTTGTTACAGGTTCCTCTGGTTTAGTAGGCTCTGAGGTGTGTATGCATTTTGCAGCTAAAGGTTATCAGGTACATGGCATCGATAATAACCAGCGCGCAGTTTTTTTTGGTCCACAGGGAGATACCCGGTGGAATCAACAAAGGCTACAGCGGGAATTGGCAGCTTTTGTTCATCACGAACTTGATATTCGTGACAGGCAAGGCATGCTGGCACTTGTCAAAGAAATAAAGCCGGATGTAATTGTACATACAGCTGCTCAACCCAGTCACGACAGGGCAGCAACTATTCCGTTTGATGACTTTGAGACCAATGCAGTAGGTACACTTAATTTACTGGAGGCTGCGCGCCAGTTTTGCCCTGAAACACCTTTTATTCATATGAGCACCAATAAGGTGTATGGCGACGCGCCTAACCGCATTGCAATGAAAGAACTGAATACCCGCTGGGATTATGATGATGTTGCTTATGTGAACGGTATTGCTGAAACCCATACTATCGATCAATCAAAACATTCCATATTCGGTGCCTCTAAAGTTGCAGCTGATGTAATGGTACAGGAATACGGTCGTTACTTTAATATGCCTACCTGCTGTTTGCGTGGTGGTTGTCTTACTGGGCCCAATCATAGCGGGGTAGAGTTACACGGCTTTTTAAGTTACCTGGTAAAGTGTAACCTTGAGGGAAAAAAATATTTTGTGTACGGATATAAGGGTAAACAGGTTCGAGACAATATTCATTCGCATGATATTGTTCGTTTCATGGAAGCATTCATTGAAACACCCCGTTCGGCAGAAGTATACAACCTGGGTGGTGGTAAAGAAAATACCTGTTCCATACTGGAAGCATTTGCTATTGCATCTTCTTTCACTGGTAAAGAACAAGTGTATGAATATGTAGACAAGAATCGTGAAGGTGACCACATCTGCTATTACAGCGATCTGAGAAAAATGAAAGCACATTATCCTGGTTGGGATATTACCATCAGTCTGGAAGAAACAATACGACAAATTGTTGAAGCCTGGAAGCTTCGCAATGCATAATTCCCCCGTTACTTTTATTAAACCTCTTTTACTGTTGAAAGCAAGATTAGTTCAGCTAGATCTGTTGCGGGCTGTAGCTGTAGTGTTGGTAATGCTCTATCATTTTAACTGTTATATTGCAAAAATTCCTTTGTGGAATGATATTGTTGTCAATGGTGGTCAAACAGGTGTAAATATATTTTTTACACTGAGTGGTTTGTTGATTGCATTGCCGTTTGTGAAAGAAAATCTGGAGCATAGTCGTATGCCAGACATATATCAATATGTTGTTAACCGCATTCTGCGTATTGTTCCTCTTTTCTGGGCAGTTACGCTGGTGTCTTACACCTGTCGCGAACATATTCAGTTATATGAACAGCTCCGTCCGGAGTATACAATAACAGATATCTGGCTGCATCTGGTGTTTCTTTCATCCCGGCTTAACGTGTTAAATCCGGTAGTATGGACCCTGAGAATAGAAGTTCTAGTGTATATAATATTCCCATTATTGTGGTGGATTACGTTACGCTGGAATAAGTACATAATACATCACATATACCCCATTACCACACTGGGGTTTTTGTTTTTTTTGATATACCGTATTGTCTATATACAAATATATCACCAGATCCCATACGAGGATATTATTAGTAACCTTGAATGTTTCTGGCAAGGCATACTGATTGCATTGTTGCTTGTAGCTGATAAAGAACAACGTTTTTTTCGGATTCCTTTCCCTGTCTTGTTGCCGGTTATTGTATTAATAGCGCTGATGAAGCTAAGTCAGTTGGAAGTATCTCCTGATCTGTATTTTCCTTTTTTCAGAAGTTTTTGCAATGCTGGCATTTTTATGCTATTTATTGGGTTGTTACGTAAAAGAATGCTCCCAATTGGCATTGGTATACGGGCTGCTGTATTTATTTCAGCAATTTCGTATTCCATATACTTGTTACATTTCAACATCTATTACAATATGGTAATGCCATTAATGCAGCAGGCCTTGCATACAACTGTTATTAATAACTGGTTGTATGTTTTACCGTCAATACTTATTACTGTGGTTTTATCTTTGTTAACTTATGGATTAATAGAAGAGCCTTTCCTGTCATTTAAAAACGGTGTAAAGGCATTTACATTCAAAAATGGATTTGCTACAGTGTTATACAATAAAAGAAGGGACAAATAAGTAAGGGCCGGCACTTTTAAAATCTGCATTTTCATGACAATTTTGATTACAGGCGCTGCGGGATTTGTAGGCAGCAGTATGGTACAATATTTCAGAGAACACTTTTCGGGTATAGATATTATCGGCATTGACAATTTAAGTCGCCGGGGCAGTGAATTTAATCTTGCCCGATTAAAGGAACTAGGCTGCAGGTTTTACCATGGAGATATTCGTAATAAAGAGGATATTGATGACCTGCCTAAAGTTGATTGGATTATAGATTGCGCTGCTATACCTACGGTAACGGCTGGTGTACAGGGCGGAACTTTGTCCTTAATTAATAATAACCTTACAGGAACAATTTATTTACTGGAAAAATGTCGTCGTGACCAGGCAGGCTTTATTATATTAAGTACCAGCCGGGTGTACAGCATCCCTGCTTTAAATGCAGTACCGTTGCAGGAGGGGGATACAAGGTTACAGATACAACCTGGTGATATTTTTGAACCTGGTTTTTCTATACATGGTATTGCTGAACAATTCAGTACAGCAGCGCCGGTATCACTGTACGGGGCTACTAAACTGGCCTCAGAAACAATGGCACTCGAATACCATTATACCTTTGGTTTCCCTGTATGGATCAATCGTTGCGGTGTAATTGCAGGGCCTGGTCAGTTTGGGAAAATAGATCAGGGTATCTTTTCTTTCTGGATATATCAGTACCTGCTGGAGCGCCCGCTGTCATTTATTGGATTTGGTGGTACCGGTAAACAGGTGCGCGACTTTATCCATCCTTATGACGTATTCCGGTTAATTCAATTGCAGGTACAACAGTCTGCAGCAGGGGCTCCCCGTACACTGAACATCGGTGGAGGAAACGACTGTGCCATGAGTTTGCTGGAACTGGACCTTTTTTGCAAAGAACAAATTACTGCAAATAAAATAATTGGCAAGGTAGCAGAAACCCGCGGGTTTGATATCCCACTCTATATTACTGACTACCGCAAAGCATTACAATACTGGAACTGGCAACCTTCTATTAATGCAGTGGAGTTGTTGCAGCAGATCATAGAATATGGGCATAATAATCTGCAACAGCTGAAAAACCTGTAATGATATCTGCCAACTACAAACAGGATCTACCTTTTTGGAAAATATGCGCATAAAGCAAATAGCCAGCCGTTATTTTTCTGATATTTCAGCCATTCCCCCGGTTTTGCAGTCATCGCATCTGCCTTCACTTGATGGTTTACGCGGTGTTTCTATCCTTATTGTGGTAATTGCGCATCTGAATGGGCATTTTCAGATAAAACTGCTTGATGCTCTTTTTTTTAATGGGGCAGTAGGAGTATATATTTTTTTCGTGATGAGTGGGTTCTTAATTACTACCCTGTTACTTAAAGAGCGGTTAAAAACAGGTACTATTTCGCTGAAGAACTTTTATATCCGGCGTGTACTAAGAATTTTTCCGGTAGCTTACCTGTATATACTGGTGATCTTTATACTGAGTCAGCTATTTGATCTGGGCATGTCTCCTGCTGATTACCTGGTAGCAGGACTTTACCTGGTAAACTTTTTCCACTTCTTTTCTGTACCCTATTATGTAAACCATTACTGGTCATTGTCAGCAGAAGAACAATTTTATCTGCTGATACCACCTTTGGTAAAACTGAGTACCAAAGTATACAGAGGTCTGATATTTATCATACTGGGGATATCATTTTTTGCACGTTTTATATTTGAACGCAATCCTACAGGCTTCTGGCCTCGTTTTATATTTGATGCCACGAGAAATATGGATGGATTGATCATCGGTTCATTGTTCTCTGTACTTATATTTACTAACCTGGTACCATGGAATTTTATTAAGCGATATAAAGTTGCATTAAGCTTGATATTGTTTGGGCTAATTCTGTTGCTGAACAGAGAACCTTCCGGTTTTGTATTGCGCCTTTTTTTCAATCATACTTTCTATTCTTTTCTGATCGGCTTACTGATCATAACAAACATTCAGCCATCGGATGATATTATTTACCGGTTCCTAAACAGTAAGATTCTTACCCGTATTGGAGTTATTTCATATAGTATCTATATCTGGCAACAGTTGTTTACGTCCTCTTTATTAGAGAAATATTTTCCATTCAATGTTGTAATGTTGTTGGTGGTAAGTTTTGCTTCTTATTATTTATATGAGAAGCAGTTCCTGAAATTGAAAAGCAGGTTTCAGCGAACAAAAGAGTCTGCTGCCAGTCAGCAAACAACGTTGGTTACAGCCAATACAGATGCCGCCTGATAAAGGTCATTTATCTATTGTTGTTTAATATATCTCAGTGAGAATTGCATTTTTTACTCAGTATTCCAGTTTAAACGGCACCTATTTTCGTTGGCACAACCTTGCCATTGCGTTGAAGAATGCCGGACATGAAGTGGATGTGTATGCAGGAGATCATAACTGGAAAAGTGCCGTGCGGTACGAGCAGCGTGATGGCATTGATTACTACCTGGTACCTGCATTACAATCGGCACGTATATTTTATAGTCCTAATGATCCTTTGTCATCATTGAGAAGGCTTTTCAAATTACCCGGTCGTCAATATGATGTATATCATTTGTTTCAACCATTTTTGCAGGCTTATGTTCCCTGGAATTTCCTGCGAAGGAAAAAAAGGACCAAAGCCATTTTTGTATATGACTGGGATGATCTGTGGACAGGTGGTCTTTATAATAATCCTGTAGATATACGGCAACGCTATATGGCGGCTGTAACAAAATACCTGGAAAAAAAGATTCCGCAAAAAGCTGAAGGTATTACAGTATGTTCTCAGTTTCTGGCAAATAAGATCACTGAAAAAAGACCAGTACACAGAATCTATAATGGGTTTTGGCCAAAACCACAACCAGATAGAACTGTATTACGTAAAAAGTGGAGTTTACAACCAGATCAGTTTTATCTGGGTTATGTTGGTAAAACAGCAGATGAACTGCATTGGATCATTGAGGGAATACAATCTTTGCATAAAAAAGGATACACGAATACCTCGTTGATCATCTGCGGTCCACCGCGCGCTTACCTTGAAGAAAGAGGCGTACTTGCGCTGCCTTATGTGCGGTATCTGGGAGAATTATCTCCTGCAGAAGCAGGCGAGATTTCCGCATCTGTTGACCTTGGTATGATTCCATTAGAGAACAACCTTTTTAATCAAAGCAGATTTCCGATAAAATTTTTCGACTTTGTAACAGTAGGCACTCCTGTGTTTTTATCGGCAGTAGGAGAAATAGCTATTATTGCAAAACAGGTAAGAGGAGCATTTACGGGACCAGCCAATAAAGAGGCGTGGGTGTCAGAACTTACTGCAGTGGTACAAAACCTGCAGCAAAATCCTGTTACCATAGATGTGGAAAATCTGAAAGAGCAGTTTTCGTGGCCGGTCCTTGCACAGGCCCTCCTTTCTTTTTATACTACTGTACAACAGGAGAAAATTGATGAACATAAAGAAAGATAAGCCTGTTGTATGGATCGTTTGTTCGGGGCTTGGACATATTAACAGAGGATATGAATCATTCACCCGTGAGTGCTATGACGCGTTAGCAACGAGTGAAAGCTTTGACCTGTACCTGTTAAAAGGAGGCGGAGAAAAAGTAGGTAAAGAAATAGTGGTCAATAATTTCCCCCGCCAGCAAAGTGCTGCCAAATGGATTGGTAAGTTGCTGCGTAAAGAGCCCTATTTTGTTGAACAGCTTAGCTTTTTTCTTTCTATGATACCTCTATTGAAAAGAAAAAAGCCCGCAGTAATCTTTTACAGTGATTTTATATTAGGCACTTTTTTATGGCAGCTACGCCGGCGGTTTCAATTCAGCTATAAGTTATTGTATTCAAATGGTGCGCCCAATGGGCCTCCATTTACGAGAACAGATCACATTCAACAGTTACTGCCTTTGTATGTAAAACAAGCATTAAAAGGTGGTACTGACATTTCATGTCAAACATTGTTGCCTTACGCTATACAGGTAAATAAGGCTGCAGCAATACAGGCCTGGCAACAAACGGCATTATTGCGTAAACAACTGGGATTGCCACAGCATAAAAAAATTGTTATCAGTGTAGGAGCAGTGAATACGCATCACAAACGCATGGACTATGTAGTACGTGAGTTCAGCCGATTGCAGCAGGAGAGTTTTTTCCTGGTGATATTAGGACAAACAGATGCAAATAGCAGTAGCATTCTTGAGCTGGCTGAGGAACTATTACCGGCAGATAACTATATAATAAAACAGGTAGAGAGTGAAACTGTGCGTAACTATCTTTTTGCCAGTGATTATTTTGTATTGGCTTCTCTCAATGAAGGCCTTCCAAGAGTATTGCCGGAAGCTTTGAGTGCCGGTTTGCTACCTATTGTACATGATTATGGGGTGACCAGGGAAACACTTGGTAAACATGGCATATTTGCTGATCTTACTGTAGAACAAAATCTTACCGGAGCGATCAACCGCGCAATTGTGGCTGGTATAAGCAAAGAAGAATTACTGAATTATTGTTTTGATACTTATTCCTGGGATAAATTGACTCCGCAATATGAAGCAATGATTACAAAGCTGGTGAACGAGATTCAATAGTAACAGGTAAATAGAAAAAAAGCAACGTAACAAATGGCTTTTCTCTCAGTTATAATTCCTACTGCCAATCGTAATGATCTGTTGAGGCAATGTCTGCAATGCTTATTACCGGAAAATCAGCAGATAGCGGCTGACAGGTATGAAGTCATTGTGTCAGATGACAGTGTTTCGGGTAGCGCAAGAGCGCTTATTGAAAAAGAGTTTTCATGGGTAAAATGGGTAAAAGGACCATCACGCGGACCTGCTGCTAACCGCAATAATGGAGCAAATGAAGCACGTGGCGGCTGGTTGTTGTTTACAGATGATGATTGTCTGCCTGATCATAACTGGATAAAGGCATACCTGGATGCTATGAAGCAACATGCAGATGCCAGGGTGCTGGAAGGGTGTACACGTAGTGACAGACCCCGGTATCGCTATGATGAAGAAGCGCCTGTAAATGAAACCGGTGATAAGTTGTGGTCGTGCAATTTTGCGATAAAAAAGGAGACATTTGATGCTATAAATGGCTTTGATGAAACTTTTCCTTACGCTGCTATGGAAGATACAGATCTGCACATGCGTCTTAAACAAATCACAGCTGTTGTGTTTGTAAAAGAGGCAGTAGTAATACACGGATGGAGACGTATCGTTCCTTTCAAAAGTTTTAAAAAACACCTTGCATCTCACAAAGCACTGGCAAAAAAATATGGCCGGTATAACAAGGTGTCTTACCGGTGGAGCAGGTTCAAGATCTTTGCAGGAAGTATTTTGCCGGACGCTGCAACGCTGGCGCAGTATAAGTTCAAAGGCATACTGGTATACTTTGAAAAGCAGCTATTGAATCTTGCTCTGGTAGTATGCTGAATCAACTATAAATAATTACTGTTGCGACTGATATTTATATGTAACAATTATCCTCCTGTAGTAGACGGGGTAGGTGATTATACAAGCTTGCTGGCGCATGAATTGTACCATCGTGGTCACGAAGTGCATGTGATCTGTAAAAAGGATGCGCGTATCGTGGCGCATACAGGTAGTGGCGTTAACGTATGGCCTATAGCGAAAAACTGGACCCCCGGTGGGTGCAAAAATGTTTTTGCAATAATAGCTTCTCTGCAACCCGATTGTGTGTTGTTACAGTATGTACCCTACGGATTTAATAAATGGGGTGTTCCTTTATTATTACCAGTAGTAATTAGTCGTATCAACAAGCAATGTCGCGTATTACTTACTGTGCACGAACCCTATATCCGTTTACAATGGTGGCCTGCAAAAACTTTTGTGATTGGTCAGTTGCAACGTATAATTATGCAATTGCTTGGAAAAGCTACCGACAGTGTTATTACCAGTATTGACAGATATGAAAAACTGATAGGAAAATATATTAAGAAACCTATAGCAATTATACCCGTACCATCTAATATAATTCCGGTGAATGTGGACGCAGATGAATTGGTTTTACTAAAAAACACAATTGCACCGGGCGGAGAAAAAATAATAGCCACTTTTGGTATTCGGGATCATGCACTGCTGGTAGAGGTAATAAAATCTATTGTTGCAAAAAACACTCATGTAAAAGTGTTGGTAACCGGAACTGTTACCAACAAACAAGTATATGAACCTGTAAAACAGTGGGTGCATGTTACAGGTTATCTGCCTGCGGCTAATATTTACCGCTATTTAAAAGTTTCGGACATATTCTTTTTGCCCGATCCTATTAAGAATGGTAACGAGGGAGGAGCCAGTAATAAAAGTGGCTCATTGGCTGCTGCATTTGCGGCAGATCTGCCTTTTGTTGGTACGCGTGGCGACATGAACAACCAGCTTTTACAGGTAGCACCTTATGTGTACCTCGAGACTGCTGATGCAACTATTCTTTCCAACAGGCTTATAGAGCTATTGCAACGTACACCTTTGAACGGAAATGTTGTCTTTTGGGAAAAGTATCTTAGTGTACCCACGGTCGCTTTGGCCTATGAAAATATATTAATCAATAAAGAATTTTCTACTCCGGTACCCCGGCCGGCCCACCACGTATGAAGATCACAATTGTTTCGTTGAACTTTCATCCACAGATAGGTGGTCTTGAAAACATTATGTATGGCCTTGCATGCGAGTGGCACCAACAGGGACATGAGGTTACTGTTTTTACGGTAACACCTGGGGAGTCTACAGGCTATGGTTTTACTGTAATACGTCATCTTTCACTGCCAAAGCTGTATAGATTTGTACAAGAGAGCGATATTTTTTTTGAAGCAAATATTAGTTTGAAAACCTGCCTTATAGGAACGCTCTTCAGAAAAAGATGGCTGGTTACACAACAGCTTACCTATACACATGTGCAGCGTTGGCAGGAGGTATTGAAGAACAGGTTTACCAATATAGCTCATAATATATCTGCCAGCCGCTATATCGCCAATACACTGAAAGGGAAAAGTAAGGTAATACCTAACTTTTATGCCCCGATGTTCAGAAGGTTACCGGGAATCGAAAAAACAAAAGATATTGTTTTTGTGGGAAGGCTGGTATCTGATAAAGGGGCTGATGATCTGCTAAAAGCGTTGGGGATAATGAGTGCAAAAGGATTGACTTTTAATTGTACTATTGTTGGTGATGGACCAGAGAAAGAAACGCTTGTTCAACTGGTAGCCAAGCAGAAACTGGAAGGCAGGGTTACATTTAGTGGCGCATTACGCGGCGAAGAGTTGGTACGTGCCATGAATGAACACAAAATAATGGTAGTACCTTCTAAATGGCCTGAACCATTTGGCATTGTAGCGTTGGAAGGACTGGCCTGTGGTTGTAGAATGGTGTGTTCTGAAGATGGGGGGCTGGCAGAAGCCGTAAGTGATCATGGACTACTTTATCCAAACAATGATATTGCAGCACTGGCTGATGCCATAGAAACTGCTTTACAGCAGGGAGTACCAAAGGATAATGAATTGGAACAGATCGATGCTTATCTCAACACCCGTACTAGCGGAGCTGTATCAATGCAGTATATGAAACTGTTTTTAGAGCTAAAAAAAACAGGGAAGTTAACCTATGAATGACCTGGTTAAACAGAATTGGGGATTGCGTAGTACTGCTACTTATTCGCAGATGCATGCGCATAGGGAAGCACTGATAGCCAGATCGGTTAGAAAGGTTGTGTTGTTTGTATTCTTTTTTACAACTTTTTCAGGGTCGTTGCGTAAATGGGTGATTGACAGCGGAGCTGTGAGTAATGTTATATTAGCTGTACAATTATTGATACCCTTCAGCTTTGTCTGGTTACTGAAGTATAAAGAAATGCGATCGCCTTTCAATAGCTTACTGACTATTTATACTGGTATACTAATATTAATGGCCATAAACCCAATGAATCTGACGATTTTTCATGGGTTATTTGGTATAATGCTACACCTGGGATTTTGGTTTGCTATTTTCTTTTATCTGCAGAACTGGCAATATTTTCCTTTTAAGGGAATGATAAAAATTTTTGTTATTGTCGGTATTATTGAAATCGTGTTGGGAATGGTGCAATCAACTTTACCTCCGGGCCATTTTCTGAATAAATATGCCACTGATGAAAATTCTTCATCTGTAGCATTAATTGGCGGCAGTACGGTACGTGTAACAGGAACCTTCAGTTACCTGGCTGGCTATGGCTCATTTTGTATATTTTTTCCATTGATGTTATGGGGGGCTTTGCGTCTTAAGCTGCTTAATTCAACCTCTTTATTGTTTCTTTATGCAGGTGGCCTTGTTGCTTGTTTCATGAACGGTTCACGCACAGCTTTCTATCCCTATGTTCTGACCGGAGCCCTGATTGTATATATTGAATTTGGTGTAAAGCGGTTGTTCAATGTATTGGTGGCGGGTGGTTTAATGGTTGGTTTAATAGCTGCAATGGTATTTTTTCTTGGAAGCAAAGTCGGTTTTTTATCTAATACGGTGACTGCAGCGTATAAGAATTTTGATAATCGGCGCACTGTGAACCAGGAAAGAGGAGAGGAAAAAGGCCGGTTACTGAACTCTGTGCGTGATGTAATCTTCTTTCCCGGTGAATATCCTTTGATAGGTGTAGGGCTTGGAGCTACCTATCAGGGTGCAGTAGCAGTATGGGGGACATCTAAATATGTACAAGAGTATCCTAGTTTTTTGGAGGAAGAGCCTGAACGCATAGTAGTAGAAGGTGGGTTTGTGTTATTGTTTTTGAAAATAGTGTTATTTATTGCTTTATTCAGGGCACTGGCTATTCCGGTTGCTGCCAAATTGCCATTATTGATATTGGCATTTCTGTTTTTTTCGTTGGTATTCTTTACATATTCATCCACCTATTTCTTTTTAGGATTAATGATCCTGGACCGCTCGTACAGGAATAAAGCAGTAGGAGTTAAAACAATGCCGGTTTAAGAGTGGCACAAGCACAACAATGAGAACAGATTTTAATGAACAGGGATTGCCAAAGGTATTGCTGGCTCATCCGGGTACACAATATTCACATGACACTGCAAGACAGTTGAACAGGTTGGGGTTATTGTACAAATATTGTACAGGTTTTGCTTTTGCAACCGATAGCATCACCTACAGTTTATCGAAGGTGATACCCGGTTTGCAAAAACGCCTGATAAAAGGAATTCCGTCATCTGCTATTTCTACCTATTCATTGCTTGAATTTGAGGCTTTGTATAAGATCAGAAAAGGCGGTTATTATGAAACGGTATTTTACGAGCGCAATGAAAAATTCCAGCAGGCAATACCCCATCGCCTGCTTAAAAATGCAGATGTTGTAATAGGCTATGACACTTCAAGTTGGATTCTTGCAAAGCGTTGTAAAGAGTTGGGTAAACGGTTTATACTGGATGTAAGTATTGGACACCCGGTGAGCAAAGAGCGTATTTACCGTGATATTGCTGCTGATTATCCGGAATGGGGCGGGCAGGTAATGCCTAAGCCTCCTGTTTATCTGCAATATGAACAAGAAGAAATGGCACTTGCGGATACTATAGTAGTACCTAGTCATTTTGTGCGCGATACTTACGTAGAAAATGGCATCAGCGAGGATAAGATCCGTGTAAATCCTTTTGGTACAGATATTCGTTTTTTTGTACCTCCGCAAACCATAAAGAAACATAAGGACAAACCACTGACCTTTTTATTCTTTGGCTCATTGCATGCACGCAAAGGGTTACCAGTTTTGTTCCAGGCCTGGAAGGAACTGGCACCTTCGGGAGCACGATTACTATTGGCAGGATATGAGCAGATACCGGCTACTGTTACCGTACCTTCTGGTGTGGAGATTTTAGGAGCCATTGCAAAAGATAAGCGGGTAGAATTATATCATAATGCCGATGTATTTGTATTTCCCAGTTATTTTGAAGGTTTTGCACAGGTGCAGATAGAAGCAGCAGCTTGTGGTCTTCCGTTGATCGGCACATATAATTCAGGTGCTCATGAAATTGTACGCAATGGTGAAAGCGGTTTTATCGTAGAAACAGGAAATAAAGCAGCTTTAAAAAAAGCGCTGTTATATTGTCTTACTCATCATGATCAGTTGATTGAGATGGGTATTGCATCCCGGAGAATGGCAGAACAATTTAGCTGGGATGCTTACGGTGAACGTTGGAAAAGCATTATCCTTGATAGTAAGGCAGGTTAATCTTAGCAAGAACTGTAAAATGATCAATAACCAACAAAAGGAATTTTCTACCGGTATGAACATTGGATTTGTGGTAAACCATCCTACGCAGTTTGAAGTACCTTTTTATCAATACGTTCAGAAATACGTATCCACTCACCAGTTCGACGTGTTTTATCTTGAAAATAATCAACAGCAAGATCATTACGATAAAGAACTGGGAAGATCCATCAGGTGGGGAATTAATCTGTATGAAGGTTATTCCTATTACCAGTTGGAAGGAGAAAATAAAATAGCAGCATTTGAACAGTTCTTACGGCAAAAGAAATATGATCTTATGATCATTAACGGGTATAAAGATCAGTATAGTGGGTTTGTCGAAATGTGTAAAAAACACAATGTTCCTGTTGCATTAAGGATGGATACAGTGCTTTTCAACCAATCCTATATTAGAATAATCCTGCGCAAGCTATTACTTAAGAAGATATACCGGCAATACGATCATTTTATGGTGACAGGTCAGGTATCACGTGAATATCTGCACGAGATGGGTATTGCTGATGAAAAGATCAATATTTTCTCTTATTGCACCGATAATGCAATGTTTGGGAAAAAAAGCAATGATGCAGATACGCTGCAACAACTGAAAGATTCTATCGGATGCCGTGGTGAGAAGATAATACTTACAGTGGCGAAGTTTATGAAGAGGGAAAGCCCATGGGATGTATTGAAGGCTTTTACGAAATTAAACCGTACTGATCTGATGCTGGTGATTGTGGGTGATGGCGAAGAGAGAGAGGCTTTGAAAAGCTATACAAAGCGATTTCCGGAGTTAAAGATCCATTTCGCCGGCTATGTGCCTTATACTATTCTGCCACAATATTATCATATTAGTACGTTGTTTATTCATGCGGCCAAAGATGAACCCTGGGGTGTTTCTGTACAGGAAGCAATTGCCGGCGGTTGCCGGGTGATCTGTTCGGATAAAGTTGGAGCAGCAAAAGATATGATCACCGAAAATGTGAATGGGGCTACTTATCAGTTTGGCAATGACGTATTATTATCGCAGGCCATTGAACGGGTGTTGGCTATTGATCCTAAAGTAGTAGACGCAGCTAATGAAAAAGTATTGAACTGGTGGAATTATGGTTCAATGTGGAATGAAATGTTACTTGCCGCCCGGAAAGTGCAATTACAATAAAGTTATTTTCCTGGAGACAAAATTTTATTAGAGCTACATGGCAGAAAGTATCAGGCGGACAAAAGTTGTTTTTTTTCATCGTAAGCCTTTCCCGTTTCATACCAGTATTGAATTCATTTTTGAAGACGTAAGAAAAAGGATGCCTTCTTTTATAGAGCCTGTACAAAAAGTATTTTCATGGTATAGTAAAGGGATTATAGACCGTATTAAGATCGTGTGGGAAGCCAAACGCAACCAGGGAGATGTGAACCATATCACCGGTGATGTACATTTCGCTGCCATGCTGCTTGATAAAAGAAAGACTATTTTAACGGTGCATGACTGTGGCATGCTGGCCGCCAGTAAAGGGGTGAAACATCAATTGCTGAAATTCTTTTGGTTTACATTGCCTTTGCGTAAATGCCGTATGATTACTGTAGTATCTGAAGCTACTAAAAACACCTTGTTGCAATACAGCAACTATCCTGCACAGGATATACATGTAATTCCAGTAGCTGTATCGGAGTTGTTTGTTTATACGCCTAAAACATTCAATGTAGAGAAACCAATTATCCTGCAGGTTGGCACTACTCCCAACAAGAATCTTTCCAGGCTGATAGCAGCATTAAAGGGTATTCCCTGTTATCTGCATATTATTGGTCGCCTGGGTGTTGCAGAAAAAGAACAGTTGCAAGAAGCGGGAATTGAGTATAAGAACAGGTTCAATCTGACACAGGCTGAGCTTATTGAAGAGTATCAGCAATGTGATATACTAAGTTTTGCATCCACTTATGAAGGTTTTGGAATGCCGATTGTGGAGGCCAATCGTACAGGACGTGCTGTTATTACCAGTAATGTACATTCCATGCCCGAAGTGGCTGGAAATGCTGCCTGCCTGGTAAACCCTTTTGATGTGGATGATATCAGGAAAGGGATACTACGTATTATTGAAGATGCTTCTTACAGAGAAGCATTGATCCAACGGGGAGTTGAAAATGCACGCCGTTTTGATGCACAGGTGATTGCAGATAGCTATGCAAGGATGTATATGGAAATTATACGATCTGAAATACACTAAGCCCGTTTACTATACAAACAAACAAAATAATCGGGTAAATACGATGATCTGACCTACCTATACCTGAATCCGTACAGCTTATGCGATTTTAATTTTATTTTAATGTTGTACAGTGTTGAACTGGTGAAAACTGTAGGTAGGTTTGTTTTGTCTAACGGGGGGAAACGGAGCGTGCTTACTTAATTTCCGGGATCATTGGAAACACAAAGACTCCTTATTTTTATTGATTGGTTTGTACCGGGTTACAAAGCGGGAGGCATGGTACAATCCTGCGTGAACCTTGCCGGTTCTCTGCAGAAGCATCGTGCAGTTTATATTGTAACACGCGACCGTGATCTGGGCAGTGATACGGCTTATAATGGCATTCAGCCCGATACCTGGAACAACTTTGAAAATAATATCCAGGTACTATATCTCTCACCAAAGAATATTCGCTACAGCACAATCAAAGCAGCCATTGAGGAAATACAACCGCATTATATTTATCTCAACAGCATGTTTTCGCCGTGTTTTACATTGATGCCGTTGATAGCGAAAGCTACTGTCAAAAGTATCACGTCTCAATTGATACTGGCTCCGCGGGGTATGTTGCACCAGGGAGCCATCAGGTTTAGTAAATTAAAGAAACGGATATTTTTCAACGCATTCCGGTTAGCAGGATTGCAGAAAAAGATCCTGTTTCATGCTACGGATATAACAGAGGCAGGTGATATCAGGAAGATCTTTGGTAATTCAACAAAGATTCGGTTGGTTAAAAATTTCCCTTCATTTCAACAGCAGTCATTACAACAGGTAATTAAAAAGCCGGGTGTGTTGAAATGTTTGTTTGTTTCACGCATATCTCCTAAAAAGAACCTGTTATTCCTCCTTGAATTGTTGCAACAGGTAAAAGACGTACAGCTTCACCTTTCTATTGTAGGGCCTGTAGAAGCTGAGTCATATTGGGAGCGTTGCATGCAGGTAATAGCGCAAATGCCTGCGAATATTACAGTACAATATAAAGGAGCAATTCCTGCTTCACAGTTACCGGTAGTATACGCTGCTCATCATTTATTTGTATTGCCAACTTATGGAGAGAATTTCGGTCATGTTATTTTCGAGTCTATTATCAGTGGCAGACCAGTTTTGATCAGCGATCAGACTCCCTGGCAGCAGTTAATTGAAAAGGGTATAGGATATGATATCCCTTTACAGGAACATACACAATTCATCAAAGCTTTATACGAAGCTGCTGCATGGACACAGGAAGAGTTCAACAATATATGTTTGTCTACCTGGAAATATGCCAACGATTATATTACAGGAACCGACCTGAGAAAAGAATACCTGGATTTATTTAGTTGATTACTTTTTTCCGCGTTATATTATGCTTTATATAAATCATCACAGGCAGCTAATGCCAGTTGTTTGAGTGGTTTATTACAGATCCCAGTTTGATATGAAAAGGTTGTTGATTTTTGTTGATTGGTTTCTGCCGGGTTATAAAGCGGGAGGACAGGTGCAATCCTGCGCCAACCTTGCGTTTGCGATACAGGATGAAATGGAGGTGTATGTAGTAACCTCCGATCGTGATCTGGGTGATACAGAGGCCTACCCATCTGTTATTACAGATGCCTGGAATAACCTGGAAAAAATACGTGTACGCTATATTTCACCGGCCAATCTTAATTATACTACTATCCGTGCCATTATTGCTGTTGTTAAGCCGGATTGTATATATCTTAATAGTATGTTTTCAGTGCATTTCACCATTATGGCGCTGGTGGCCTGTATATACAACAAAGAAGTAAGTCCTAAAATAGTGCTGGCTCCACGCGGCATGTTACATCAGGGAGCTTTGCAGTTCAAACGGATAAAAAAACAATTCTTTCTTAAAAGCTTCAGGGCATTGCAGATGCAGAAAAGGATCATCTTTCACGCAACAGATCACAAAGAAAAAGAGGATATACGGAAGATCTTTGGCCGTAAAGCTATGTTGCAATATGTGAACGATTTTCCGGCATCACGGCAACATCCCCTGGAGCATACAGTCAAGCAGACAGGAAGCCTGAAATGCATTTTTGTTTCCCGCATATCTCCCAAAAAAAACCTGTTGTTGTTGCTGGATATATTAAAAGAGGTAAAAGCTTCGGTTGCGTTGACTATCGTGGGGCCGGTAGAAGAAGAGATATATTGGAACCAATGTAAACAGGCAATAAAGACTTTACCAGGAAATATTACTGTAGAGTACTTGGGCGCTGTTGCCAATGCTGATCTGCACAGGCTGTACCAACAGCACCATCTTTTTACGTTATTTACGCACGGTGAAAATTTTGGGCATGTCATATTTGAATCATTGCTAAGTGGCCGGCCGGTATTGATCAGTGACCAGACACCATGGCTGCAGTTGCAACAAAAGAACATCGGCTGGGATCTTTCTTTGAAAACACCACAGGCATTTGTGCAGGCATTGGAGGAAGCAGCTGCCTGGAATCAGCAACAGTTTGAAGCATATTGCAATGCAAGCTGGCAGTTTGCAAATCAGTATATACAAAAAGGAAGTCTTAAAAAGGATTATCTGCAGTTATTTGCAGCAGGAGCGGTGGAGCTTTCTTCTTAAAATCCTTAGCAATCTGTACCTTACCGGCACTTAACAACAATCTGCTTGGTTAATAATAGTACATACAACAACGACTGGTATAAAAAAGAAATTGGTGCCGGAAAACTAAAACAGTTTCTCTGGTATTTTACCAATGTTGTTTTTTTCATGAACCCGCTGAACCCGATATCTTCCATAAAATGTTTCCTGTTGAAATGTTTTGGTGCAAAGCTGGGTAAAGGAGTAGTTATAAAACAATCGGTTAATATTAAATATCCCTGGAAGCTGGAGGTAGGAAATTATACCTGGATCGGCGAACAGGTATGGATAGACAACCTTGCTCATATCAACATAGGCAACAGTGTATGTCTGTCACAGGGCGCAATGTTACTGACCGGTAACCATGATTATACCAAAACCACCTTCGATCTCGTTGTTAAGCCAATTAAACTGGAAGATGGGGTATGGATCGGAGCGCAGGCCATGGTTTGTCCGGGTATAACCTGCTATACACATGCAGTACTGGTGGCGAAATCAGTTGCTACCAGGTCGCTCGATGCCTATACCATTTACCAGGGCAACCCCGCAGTTGCGGTACGCAAACGAATCATTGAGGAAAAATTCTGATGAAAATTTCAATTATTACCGCTACTTACAATAGTGCTGCCACTGTGCGCGATACGCTACAATGTGTAGCCGCACAACGGTATGAGAATATTGAACATATTATTGTTGATGGTGTATCAAAAGACAATACTTTGGCCATTGTTCAGGAGTTTCCGCATATAGCAAAAGTGGTGTCAGAAAAAGACAAAGGCATTTATGATGCTATGAACAAAGGTGTACAGCTATGCACAGGCGATGTTATTGGTATACTCAATTCTGATGATTTTTATTGCAACAATGAAGTGTTGGCAAAGGTAATGGCAGCTTTCAATGATCCAGCAGTAGAAGCCGTTTATGGAGATCTGCAGTATGTACATCCTGTCGATACTCAAAAGGTGGTCAGGACCTGGAAGGCCGGTAAATTTAAAAAAAAGTATTTCTATTTTGGCTGGATGCCGCCACATCCCACTTTCTTTGTAAAACGGGAAGTATATGAGCGTGCCGGATTGTTCAATATCAGCCTGCGCTCAGCTGCAGATTATGAGCTGATGCTGCGGATGCTGGTAAAGCACAATGTACAGGTGCGTTACATTCCTGAGATACTGGTAAAAATGCGTGCTGGAGGAATGAGCAACGCTTCTTTGCAAAACAGGCTGAAGGCAAACAAAGAAGACAGGATGGCATGGCAGCTTAATAATTTGCAACCTTATTTTTTTACCACCTGGCTGAAGCCGGTGCGCAAAATTTTTCAATTTATAATTCGCTAGAATAATATGTCAAAAGTTGCTTTAATTACGGGTGTTACCGGACAGGATGGAGCTTATCTGAGCGACCTGTTACTGAAAAAAGGATACATGGTACATGGTATTAAAAGAAGAAGTTCTTTATTCAATACCGATCGTATTGATGAGCTTTACCAGGATCCTCACGAAAAAAATGTACGCTTCAAATTACATTATGGCGATTTAACAGACAGCACCAACCTTATCCGTATTATACAGGAAACCCAGCCTGATGAAATTTACAACCTGGCAGCAATGAGTCACGTGCATGTAAGTTTTGAAACACCTGAATATACTGCCAATGCCGATGGTATCGGTACGTTGCGTATTCTGGAAGCAGTGCGTTTACTGGGGCTTACACAGAAAACAAAAGTATACCAGGCTTCAACCTCAGAATTATACGGAAAAGTACAGGCTATTCCACAATCGGAAACCACGCCTTTTTATCCGCGTTCTCCATATGCTGTAGCCAAAATATATGGTTATTGGATAACAGTAAACTATCGTGAGGCATATAACATGTATGCAGTGAACGGTATCCTGTTTAACCACGAATCTCCTTTGCGTGGTGAAACTTTCGTAACAAGAAAAATTACCCGTGGAGTTGCAAAAATAGCCTTGGGATTACAGGACAAAATATTCCTGGGTAACCTGGATGCTAAACGCGACTGGGGACATGCAAAAGACTATGTGGAAGCCATGTGGCTGATCCTGCAGCAACCTGTTCCGGAAGATTATGTAATTGCCACTGGTGTAACCACACCTGTACGTGAATTTGTACGTATGGCCTTTGCTGAAGTGGGGGTTACTGTTGAGTTTAAAGGCAGCGGAGAGAAGGAAACCGGTGTAGTAACTGCATGTACCAATCCTGAATACAACGTTGCTATAGGTAAAGAAGTAGTTGCTGTAGACCCACGTTATTACAGGCCTACAGAAGTAGATCTGTTGGTGGGCGACCCTACAAAATCGCAAGAGCAGCTTGGTTGGAAACCCAAGTATGATCTTGCTGCACTGGTAAAAGAAATGGTGGCATCGGATGTGGACCTGTTCAAACGTGAAAGATTGCTGAAAGAATCAGGTTACAGCATACGCAACCAGTTTGAATAATATTTCACGGCTATACCTGCACTGGTATAGTGGCCTGTTCATGTGAAATTTCTGTTTTGTATCCGGCATCAGCAGCGACACTGCCCGTGGTGCAGTAACTTGCGTATGGTTTATACCCAGTAAAATATTATGACATCTTCAGATAAAATATATGTGGCGGGGCACCGTGGCATGGTAGGGTCTGCTATTGTACGCAGGCTTCGCCAATCAGGTTTTGATAATCTTGTACTGCGTACTTCCGCCGAACTGGATTTACGCAATCAACAGGCTGTCAATGATTTTTTTGCCAGCGAAAAACCTGCTTACGTTTTTATGGCTGCTGCACGTGTTGGCGGCATCATGGCCAATAATACTTACCGGGCTGATTTTATTTATGATAATCTCATGATCCAGGGCAATATTATTCATGCATCCTATGTAAATAAGGTGCAGAAATTAATGTTCCTAGGGTCCTCCTGTATTTATCCCAAACTGGCTCCGCAACCGATGAAAGAGGAATACCTGCTTACCGGTTTGCTGGAAGAAACCAACGAACCTTATGCCATTGCTAAAATTACCGGTATTAAAATGTGCGATGCTTACAGGGCGCAATATGGCTGTAATTTCATTTCCGTAATGCCTACCAACCTATATGGTCCCAATGATAATTACGATCTGAATAAATCGCATGTATTGCCAGCGCTTATCCGCAAGTTTCATGAAGCCAAAATACTTGGGCTTCCTTCAGTAACTATCTGGGGAACCGGTACACCCAAACGTGAATTGTTGCATGCAGATGACCTGGCAGATGCCTGCCTGTTCCTGATGCAACAGTACAATGAACCAGGATTTGTGAATATTGGTACCGGAGATGATATTGCTATTAAAGACCTTGCTCTGCTGGTAAAAGAGATTACCGGTTATACAGGCACTATTGAGTGCGACCTTAGCAAACCAGACGGAACACCACGAAAACTGATGGATGTAAATAAACTACATGCATTGGGATGGAAAGCTTCCATTGGTTTACGCGAAGGAATTGAAAGGGTTTACCGGGAATTTGCAGCTACAGCTACTGTTGCTGCAGGCTAATAATCAGCCATTTTATTCTAATCAGTCATTAACAGATGTTCTCAATATTCAGGAAGAAGGTAGTTGAAGCTGTAGACCTAAGCGCATTGAATGCCGATATGCACTCACATGTACTGCCCGGTATTGATGATGGGGCGGCTGATACCGATAGCTCTCTTCAGTTGGTAAAAGGGTTGCAGGAACTTGGTTTCAAAAAGCTCATTACCACACCCCATATTATGGGCGATCTGTATAAAAATGATCAGCACTCTATTGGCGCTGCATATAAAAAATTATCAGAACTGAAAGAATTGGCATTACCGGTGCATACTGCTGCAGAATACCTGATGGATGAGCATTTTGAAGAATTGTTGCAGCATGATGTGCCGTTACTGACGCTGAAAGATAACTGGGTATTGGTGGAGTTTTCTTTTGTAAATGCCCCCCTCAATGCCAAAGAAAAATTATTCAACCTGCAGATAAAAGGTTACCAACCTGTATTGGCGCATCCCGAACGCTACCTGTATTTTGGTTCGGATAAAAGTTGGTACGATGAGCTCAAAGCTGCAGGCTGCTATTTTCAACTCAACCTGCTTTCACTATGCGGCTATTATGGAAAAGCCTCCGTTGAACTGGCTGACTACCTGATTAAGAAACAATATGTCGATCTTCTGGGCACCGATATGCATCATACCCGCCACTTAGATGCCCTGCGCTCTTCTACTTCCTTAATGAAGCCGGTAAAATTTCTCCTGGATTCCGGCCGTATTTTAAATCCCACTTTGTAAAATTTTCGTTTTTATTAGTGCTTGATACCGTTAAACACGGTAACTTTATTACTCCAGAGCATATATACAAGAAACCAACCTGGCAGGTAAGTATCTGTTTTAGTTAGCCACTGTCTCGATTCGCTTTTCTGGTATCACGGGGAGGTACCGGAACCATCATACAAATATTCTTTTACTGTTCTGAAATAGTCTTTCTGGGAAGTAGCATTTATTAATTTATCTGGTTGTATATTAATAGATTGTAGTTGTTATAACTGAATTGCTAATTTTCAGGTTATTAACAACGATCTGTTTGTAAACAATTTAAAATTGCACTTGTATTATATAAAGTATGAATGCGTTTACCATTAAAGATCTGGAAAACCTGTCGGGTATTAAAGCCCATACTATCAGAATTTGGGAGCAACGGTATTCCTTTCTGAAACCGCAACGTACCCAAACCAATATCAGGTATTACAGCAATGATGAGCTAAAAACCGTATTGGATATTGCATTGCTGAATAAGTATGGATATAAGATCTCTCACATTGATAAAATGAGCGCTCATGAGGTGCGTGAAAAGATCGTATCACTTTCCCATGCCCAGGCACAACAGGAAAGACTGATCAACGACCTGTTGCAGTGCATGGTTGACCTCAATATTGACAAATTTGAAGATATTCTCGATTCATTCATTGCTTCCAAGGGCATAGACAAAGCCATTAGCTACCTGATATTTCCTTTTCTGGACAAATTAGGTATCCTGTGGCTTACCAATCATGTTAATCCAGCTCAGGAACACCTGGTAACCAATATCATACGCCAGAAACTGGTAGTAGGTATTGAAAGCGTGGTATCGCATGTTATTATTGATAAAACGGTCATTCTCTTCCTGCCTGAAGGGGAGCATCATGAACTGGGGTTGTTATACATGTATTACCTGTTGAAAAGCCGGGGGGTACGGGTATTGTACCTGGGCGCCAGCGTGCCTATCAGAGACCTGGAGTTTGTAAGCCGTTTAAAAAAGCCAGACTATCTGTATACGCATCTTACCTGCATTGCCGGCAACTTCAATATGGAGCGTTTCCTGGTACAGACGCAACAGCGGTTACCCGGATTGCCATTAATAATATCAGGCCAATTAGCCCACAGTCAGCTTAAGCGAATTCCGCCAGAAGTGAATTTTAAACATTCCCTGTCAGAAATGTTGGAATTTGTTACCTCTTTATAACAAACTGTTACTGTTGGCGATGAAATGTTAAAACTTGTTTTGTTTGGATATTTGTGGCTAAACATTAAACACATTTTTTCCTATTTGGCCAGTTATGTTTAAATTTGTGGCATAAATAATTAAACATCCTGAGTTATGTCTACAGTAGAGTTCAACCAGATGTTGGTCAATAATGCGGAATTTCTTAAGCCCTTCGCTATAACGCTGACGAGAGATAGTGAAACAGCAAAGGATTTATTTCAGGAAACACTGTATCGCGCACTCGCCAATAAGGATAAATACAATGTTGGTACAAATATTAAAGCATGGTTGTATACTATCATGCGCAATGTTTTTATCAATAATTATCGTCGGAAAGTTAAACAAAATACGATTTTCGACAGTACTCCCAATGAGTTTTTGCTGAATCAAAGCCAGGCAGTAACCGCCAATGCAGCAGAAAGTAACCTGCGTTTGAAAGATATCCAGCAGGCTATTTATAATCTTCCGGAAATTTTCAGAAATCCGTTCCTGTTGTACTTCGACGGGTTCCGGTACCATGAAATAGCTGATATGCTGGATGAACCATTGGGTACTATTAAAAGCAGAATACACTTTGCCCGCAAACTGCTGAAGAACCAATTGCAGCGCTATTAAGGGTTTTGGGTAATAAATGACTGACAGCGAATTAGTTTATAATGCCATGTGCAGAAGGTAAATGGTGTTTGAGTAATTCCGGTGGCATTGGTTTTATTCCTTACCCTTCGCAGGATCTGTAAGATCCACTGATGATATTTGTCAAATAGTGTGCATAACAGCACACTATTTTTTTGTATTTGTATGTAAAATTGTGGCCGGCACTAAAGCGTGTATTGAATACTGTTATATCTGTTGGCTTCAGCCTGCAAAGTGATGATGCAACTTCAGAACCGGAAATTAAAAAAGTGATGGTAAGCGGGCTTTTTATCAGGTAATAAAAAAGATCATTTTGTATGCACTTGTATAAGAATCAATTAAAAAGAACATGCCGCTGATTTTTTACGTATAAAAAATGACCGTTATATTTTAAAAACAGTAAATTGTAATAATAGCGGGATTTTTCCGGAATTATTACAGCACTGGCAACATTGAAGTTGTTCCCGGAAAAAGCCAGGTATCAGGTTTTCTTAATTCTAGTAATACTGCATTATGAACAAAAGGCTGCAGGTTGTATTGGTAAATGAACAGGACGAAGTGGTAGGTGTGATGGAAAAAATGGAAGCACATCGCAAAGCATTACTGCATCGTGCTTTCAGCATATTTATTTTTAACCGTAAAGGAGAAATGCTGCTGCAGCAACGCGCATTACAGAAGTATCATAGTGCAGGTTTGTGGACAAACGCCTGTTGCAGTCATCCGCTGCCTGATGAAACACCTCTACAGGCCGCTACCAGCCGGCTATTGGAAGAAATGGGTTTCACAACAGAGTTGCACAAAGTGTTCGATTTTGTATATAAATCCGATTTTGAAAACGGTTTATCAGAGCACGAATTTGATCATGTATTTGTTGGCTGGTACGATGGCATCATTATGCCTGATGCAGAAGAAGTAAAGGACTATTGCTATAAACCGTTGTACGATATAGAAGAATCGCTTCTTTCACATCCTCAGAAATATACTGCATGGTTTCATCTTGCCTTTCCTAAAGTGGCTGCATGGGCCCGTGAAAATGCCGCTACAGCGGCTTCGCTTTCTTCAGGTACCTTGTAATATTGTTACGCATACAGTTACCGGCAACGTGGTAAATGATATTTTGTTGTGCGCGTGTGGTTACTTCACGTGTTTTTTACAACTGACGTTTCGCTACAGTTTGTAACCGGACATAGTGTGTGTCGTAAAAGTATGGATACCTCTTGTCGTATTAGTCTTTCTTTCCACGTACGTTGTCTAGTACTTTATTCTTAGTGGTCTGTTTTATCTGCTGAAATGATTGTTGCAACTGTATTTTGGCAGAATAATTGTTAGTATTTCATGCTATTGTAATTGCAGGAGCTGGTTTTAATAACAGCAGCATAATAATAAGATAAAGGAAAGGATATTCTGTTTTAATAAATGCTTCATCACAAGTGTTATCTCGTAGTAACCGGTAACTGAAATTACCATCCGATTGCAGGCCCTATAAATACAATGCGTAATAATCTATGAAAAATCTCTGGTGGTCAGGTGTTGCTGCATTGCTGTGCCTGCATGTAACTGCTTTATTTTCACAAATCAATTTTACTGCAAATGACGCAGGTCGTGTACCTGCTTACACCGGGTACTTTATGTATGGTACCAATGGCGGCTATTATGGAACTTCGTGGGATGATAAAAGCATTGCTGATATTGCCGCAGGAAATCCTTCAAAAGGTGTAAAAGGCGCTGGTTCCAAAACCTTCAGACCTCCACTGCCTGAGTATTTCATGGAATTTTACGGGTATGATATACGTATTAATGAATTTAATCATTATGCTTCGCTGGGCGTGCTGGATAATACCGTAATGCTCAATTCTCCTTCTGAAAGTCATCGTGACAATACCAGGTATGGTGGCTGCTCGGATGAATCGCTGATGTTTAAAAACATGTATGAACCCATTTGGGATGGTGGTGCCAATGGTACGCCTGTAAATGAAAATAATTATTATGCATTATATGTATACAAAACAGTTACCAGGTATAAATCATATGTAAAGTTCTGGGAAATTGTCAATGAACCTGATTTTTCATGGTCGGGTAATGCATGGAAAGATCCGGGTATGCCAGACAACTGGTGGGAAAATAATCCATCTCCATGCGAACTGACCAATATGAAAATTCCCATTTACATGTATATACACATGTTGCGCATAAGCTATGAGGTTATAAAGTATGTTGACCCCACAGCCTATGTTGCTCCCGGCGGATTGGGTTATGCCAGTTTCCTGGATGCATTACTGCGTAATACAGATAATCCTGTTGATGGCAGTGTTACTGCAGATTATCCTTTGCAAGGAGGGGCATATTTTGATGTTTTAAGTTTTCACAGTTATCCTATGTACGATCTGAAAACATGGGATAATAATATTGGCGGATTTGCTTTCTGGCGTCATTCAGATGCTGCTGCAGATGCTTATATTAATTTAAAGAACCGCTTTGATTCTGTATTGATCTTACACGGTTATAATGGAAGTACCTATCCTAAAAAACTGTTTATCTGCACTGAGTTTAATATTCCCAGCCAGTCGTTCGATAATATGATAGGATCAGCAGAAGCGCAACGCAACTACATGATCAAAGCGTTGGTGAATGCTCAAAAGAATGGCATTCTCCAGGCATATATGTTTGTATTGGGAAATGCACAGGATGAGACCGGTGCAACAGATCCGTTTGCACTGATGGGATTGTATAAAAAACTGGAAGGTATTGGGCCTGCTACCAATGGAGGATTGTACAAACAACAATATACCGATGAAGGTATCAGCTATAAAACCACGTCGGACCTGCTGTTACACTGGCGTTATGATTCTGTAAGAACAAATGCCTTGCAGCTTCCTGCAAATATAGGAGGTGGTGCTTTTTATGATGGTCAGGGTAATTATACCTATGTATTGTGGGCGAGGACGACTGTTGATCAAACAGAGGCGGCCAGTGCAACGTATTCTTTCCCTGCTGCTGTAAATGTATCTCCATGGATGTATCGCAAAGAGTGGAACTACTCTGCTACAGGCGCATCGGCTACTATCCAGAGTATAAATGTTGCATTGACAGGCGCGCCTGTATTTTTAAATGACAATCTTCAGCCTTTACCTATTGATACAACTACTACAACAAGACCTCCTGCTGAAAAAGAGTTTGCTGTCAGTGTGTTTCCTAATCCTGCATCAGTAAATCCAACGTTGCGGTTTACATTAAAAACAAATGCGCCAGTAAGTGTAAAAGTGTATAATACAGAAGGCAAATGGGTGGCATCTCCTGTAACCAACCGAAAATTTGTGGCAGGTTCGCATGCCATTACATTACCTGGTGTAATGGATCTGCCTGCTGGCGTGTACTATTGTTCGTTTGAAACAGACATTATTAAGGTGATGCAAAAGCTGGTGATCATGCATTAATAGCGGGGACATTAGGTTTCGCATGGCTTAACTGTTTCAGCATAAGGCTTTTAAATGCACTAAAAACATCTACAATAAATGTAGCCACTCATCTACAAAATTGACTTTTGTCGTTTATATTTGTTGCCAAGGGTCAAGTTCAGGATAGGAGGTTTTGTTTTTTTATTTTTTACGCGTTACATTCAATGCGTACATTCATGTGGGCTAAGCACGCATTCCTGGGGACTCCTTACATCATTCGGAAAATTCAAGGCTGCTATTCCTGCGAACATCCGGGAGTAGCTTTAAATCAGCTTGTTTCCGCACCAAGAAATGTAATTAAATCTACTTACAGCAACAGCAGCCCCATGGAGCAAAAGCATCACGAGCGATATTGGATCGCCGAATTTAAAAGTGGTAATCCTCAGGCATTAAGTTATGTACATAAGTTGCACTATCATCCCCTTTGCTATTTTGCCGAAAAGCTGATCCATGAAAAAGATGAGGCTGAAGATATCGTGGCTGAATCGTTTATCAAGCTCTGGAAAATTCATGGCAATTTTGAAACGCTGCAGAACATCAAAGCATTTTTGTACATTACTACGCGCAATGCCTGTTTTAATTACCTGAAACAGGTGCAACGCAAAAACTCCATTCATAAAGAGATCCTTTATATATCAGAAGAAGAAGACAAGTTTGTATTGAATGAAATGGTAGAAGCTGAAGTGCTGCATGAAGTATATAAGGAAATAGAAGAACTACCTACCAAGTGCAAACGCATTTTTAAAATGCTGTATGTAGAAGGATTAAGAAGCGAAGAAATTGCTGGCCGCCTGAATATCTCCGTTCATACTGTACGTGCACAACGTGCACGCGCATTACAACTGATACGGGTAGTATTGCTTAAAAAACGTACCGTTTTACTGCTATTGGGCTTTGTAAGCAAATGGTGGTCAGGCTAACTGTACCGGGCAAATTATTACCTCATTAAGTTTTTTGTGCCAGATTTAATCCCTTCTTTTTAATTACCGCTATACCTGTGGCTGTTTTAAGAAAGAGTAAAACAGGTTCTGATACTATAATTAAGTAGCAATGCAGGAAAAAGTAGATTACATATCGTCTTTAGTTATTAAGTACCTACGCGAAACGTTGACTGATGCTGAACGACAGGCCCTTGATCAATGGCGCTCAGAATCAGAGATTAACCAACGAAAGTTTGAAGAGCTTACCAATGAAGCCATAGTTTCGGAGCGTGTAAATATGTTTACCCGTTACGATCAGGAGGCTGGCTGGCGTAAAGTGGCAATTGCTGTGGACGTAGAAACGCCCTTGGTATCTGTGAAGCCCCAGGCCGGTTACCGGAAGTTATACGCTATTGCAGCGGCTATAGCGCTGTTGCTGGCAGTAAGCGGATGGTATTTCTTTCTTCATAGCTCTTCATCAATCCCATCTGCAACAGCTTCAACACCAGAAGTTAAACATGGAAAATCTGTTTATAAGAACGATATACAGCCCGGCAGTAACAAAGCAAGATTAACACTTGCAGATGGCAGTGAGATCGTATTGAATGACGCAGGTGAAGGATTGTTGAGTGAGCAGGAAGGGATTGCTATTCGTAAAACAGGAAACGGTAAGCTGGAATATAAATATGTTGCAGCTTCTGCGAGTAGCGACGCCAAAGGATTTAATTCATTGAAAACTCCGGCAGGAGGTCAGTTCCATGTAAAGCTGCCAGATGGAAGTATGGTTTGGTTAAATGCGGCTACTGTTATCAGGTTCCCGGTAGCATTTACCGGTAATAACAGGGTGATCGAATTAACCGGAGAAGCTTATTTTGAAGTAGCAAGCCAGAAGATAGATGGCCATAAGGTTCCTTTTAAAGTGAAAGTGGGTAACAATTCCGCGGTAGAAGTTTTGGGTACTCATTTTAATGTGAGTTCTTATGGTGACGAAGGCAGTGTTAAAACAACTTTACTGGAAGGTGCAGTAAAAATTACACAGAATAATAAGTCAAGTATTTTGAAACCAGGACAACAGGCGGAAGTTAATAAATCCGGTGAAATAAAAGTGAGCAAAGAACAGGATACTGACGAAGCTGTGGCCTGGAAAAAAGGTGAATTCAGGTTTGAAAAAGCTGATATCAAGGAGATTATGCGACAGATTGCACGCTGGTATGATGTGGATGTTGCTTTTGAAGGAGATATGAATAATGTGCATTTCAGTGGAAGTATGTCTCGCAATATTAATGTAACTAAAGTACTGGACATGTTGCAATTGACCGGTGAAGTTCGTTTTGTAGTAGAGGGTCGCAAAATAACAGTAATGCCTTATTAGTATTTTCTGGCAATAGGGATACTTATAAAAAAAGAACAGGCAGGTAAGCATTAGCTTCCTGCCTGTTCTTTTTATTTGAACCGGAACCGGCCGGTTGGTGTATGTTATTGATTTACTTCAAAAGTAAATGCCTGGCTGCCTGCATTTCCGGCAGCATCTAAACCTTGCAGCACAACTACATATTTACCTTTTACATCAGAAGTATAAAAGTTGATCTTAGCATTGCCGGTGTGGTCAGTACGCACATCCGGCGACCAGTACAATACATTTCTGAAATCTGGCAGTCGGCTCTCAGCCTGTGCTGCTGTTGCATATACCGGCGAGTAGAACTCACGTTTCATCTGCAGGCCGTTATAGTCCAGTGAAACTGCCTGTGGATCTATTTTTAAAGCCTCATGTATACCTTCATAAGTGGTGAAACTTACAACACCATCATATACAAACTGGCCGATGATGTACCTGGAAGGTACTACCCACAGGTTTCTTACTTTCAGCGGATCGTAGGCCAGGATGGCTTCGTGTGTAACTGGTATGCCATCTAACAGGATAAGCGGTTCACCCGAATAAAATCCTTTATTCTGCATATCAGATACCAGCAGGTGTGGTTGACCGCTTACGCGACGTATACCAACTTCAAATACATATTCGCGCAACACCTCTTCCATTGTTACAAAACGCACGTAATCATCCAGCATATACTTTGTACCATGTTTGCCGAAGAAGGGCAGAGTGTCAATATTGGGAGATGCAAAATGACTGAGCTGCTCACTGCTGTATGCATTCTGTACCTGCATTCCAATACTGGATTTGTTCAGCGTACCCTGTACCAGCTCATCCAGGTTGAATGCCGGTACCGGTACTGCTGCATATTGTTCCGAAAAAGGATTATTGACATCTACTTTATAACTGGCACCTTTGCTGCCTTCTGCATCTACAATTACTTCATTTTGACCGTAATAATCACGAACATCAAAGTGCACATTGCCATTGGCATCACTTAATGCAGTGTAGTACTGAACCTGTAAACCCGGCACAGACAAATGTGTTTTGATCTCAGGCGTGGGTCTGTTGGTGGTAACGTTTACTACTTTACCGGAAACAATATGTCCATCGTACTCAGGAATATATGTATACGTGTAAGGGTTTCTTAAAACACTGTCCCAGTTAAATTTTCTCCAGCCGTGTGTCAGCATCAGGTTGTCTGTTGCTTCTTTAACTGTGTTATTATTGGCTGAAAAATAATACCCGGGAGATTCTATTCCGCCCCTGAGGTCGGAAGTAAGCCACAGGTAGCTTTGGATAGTATTATCATCTGCAGACTGCAATGAATCGAGTTTGTAAATAGCCATTGACATATCTGCCGGCACTGGCGTGTGCACAGACAGGTTTACTTTCTGACGTGCCGTATATTGTTGCGCATCACTGGATGCATCTATTTGTAACAGGCGTTCTGGTTTTTTGAAATACAGACGTTCACAAACAGGCTGCTGGTTTACATCAAAAATGGTAATATGAGAAATGCCATCACCCAGTTGGCTGACAGGTATATTGAATTCTGTAATCCCATTTGAAAAAGATCCGTTAGCAGCTGCTTTTACCACCTGGCGGGTATGTGCAAAAAGAAACACACCTGGTACCTGCATATTGGTAGTTACTTTCACCTGGATATTGCCATTGCTGCCTTCAGACAGGCTCATTACATATCCTTTTTCGTACGCTGCCGGTAATGCCTTGGTAATAGCAGGGCCATTGGCCATCTGCAATACAGCTTTATAGCTTTGTGTGCCGGATGGTGTAAAAGTGAACTGACCGATGCCAAATTTTGATGGCGTAAAACGTGCTATAGTATCGTTATTATCATTCACCAGCGCACCGGTAAAGTTTTGCCCTTTTCCATATTGATCAGTAACCCTGAAGGCTACTTTGCTTTGAATGTTGCGAACCAGGTTGCCTCCTTCGGGGAAAAACTGTATATCGTAAGTTACAGGAGGTATAATGGCTGGTGTATTCAAAGGCTTCAGTGAATTAACAATGGTGATCTGTTTTTCAAAAAAGTAATCAGCACCGAAATTCTTCATCCAGTTGGTGTATGCCCTGATAGTATAGTTACCCGAACTGAGAGATACGGGTAGATAGAAAGAACCATTACCATCTCCCTTTTTCAATGCTGCTTTTGCCTGCATTACCGGTTTGTTTTTACTATCCAGTATTTCTATGTAGGCTACTTTGCTGATGTCAAGAGGTTTGTGAAAAACGCCATCCACATAATAAAGCTTCCACCACAGGATCTCACCAGCCAGGTAAAAGTTTTTATCGGTATGCATGTAGAGTTTTTCAGACAGGGTTGTTTTCCGGTAATAGTCAAACTGTTGCTGTATGCCGGTATTGTTTACTTGTGCCTGTACCAGTGATGGTTGCAGTGCAAACATTGTAAGTATAGTGATGAAGGTGATCTTCTGTATCATCTGTAATTTGCTTGATTCGTATTGCTGTAAATTGAACACGATAATTATTTTATGGCCAGTAGGAAGGTTTAACATTAGTGCCACCACGTGTTGTACAATCAACACAGCCTGGCGTGGAGGCCCCAAAGGCCAGGATTATATTGGGTGAGGCGCCAAATTGAGTACCGTCAATAGGCAGTAGGTATGAATATGCCTGAATGCTGTCTTTTTGATTGGTCACTTCCTGGAATATACAGTCTGAACGGTATTTCCAGTCAGGAACCTGTGCTCTTGAAATGAAAACGCGTTTTTCCTGGCCATCAGCCACTTCAACATACCCGATTACTGGTTCTGATGGGTTTGACACGCAATGAACATTGCCGGTGATCTCTGAAGGCTGTGCATCAAAAATAGAACCGAGTTGTTCTGTGTTGCGTTTCATTTTCTGCCAGAAATCGTACCCATTACGGCTAAGTCCGTATTGTCTTACATTAACACTGTACAATACGCTTATTTTCCAGGATGTTTCATCTATAAATAATAATGGAAGTGTGATCTTGTCTTCACTTAGTTTAGTGGAGGTGCCGGTAATAATGTTGGTAGAACTGAAAAATTGCCAGCATTTGAATTTGCTGGTATCTACTGTCTGATCAGCATTGATATATTCAATACCATTGGGAATGCCCGCAGCATCTTTTTTATACCTTAATGCCGGCATATATAGTGAGTGATATTCCCAGGTTTCATCATATTCCCACCTGTAATACCAGGTACTGTTTTTAGGATCATGTGTATTGATATACAATTGCAGACCATTGTTTTCCATTTTAAAATTGACACTGTCAATAGGTGGTGTTTTTACAGCAGTAGCATAATCTGACAGGTATGTTTTACCGTCCGAAGTAATAATACGTAACCTGTATTTGGCGGTGCTGCTCAAATTCAGTTGTCCTGAGCTATATGTGCCAGAGTTGTTGCCCGTTAACGCATAAGAGCTATTGTTATCTCCTTCTATGGTTACTTTGGCAAAATTTTCTCTTCTGGTATTGATATTGGTGTCCAGCTTTACTGTGCGTGACAACTTGATGCTGGTAACACCGGCAGGTCTGGAATTAATAAATCCCTCTACTACCAGGTAACCTGTTTCCGGGTAGGAAATATTCGGTTTGTAAGATTCTTTGCAGGCTGCCAGTACAATCACTGCTATCAGGAAGTATAATATTTTTTTCATGTGAATGCCCATTAAAATCTGATGTTATAATTTACAAATGGCAAAATGGTTCCGAAAATGGATAGTTTATAGCCATTAATAACCCCGTTTTCGGAAGTGTAATACACCGAGTATGGATTCTTCCTGGCAAATACGTTGTATAAGCCGAATGTCCAGGAGTTATGTGTTTTCTGGTGTACTTTATGATTGCCTTCAATGTTCATAGAAAAGTCTGTACGGAAGTAGTCTGGAATGCGGTAAGCATTTCTGTCTGAATAAAGTGCGCGTTGTGAGCCTGCATAGAAAAATCTTCCGATGGGCAGGGTAATAGGTCTGCCTGTGCTGTAAGTAGTGTTCAGTGAAATGCTGAACCTGTGTGAGAACTTATAGTTGCTCACCAGCGTAATATCATGTGGTTTATCATAGTTGGCAGGGTAGTATTCACCACGATTGATAATTTCACTTACAGCCGGGTCATCTTGTTTCAGCATCACACGTGAGTACGTATAGCTGATCCAGCCATTGAGTTTACCAGCCTGTTTTTTTACCATTACCTCTATACCATAAGCTTTGCCACGGGTACCGGTTACATCTGTCTCTATATGATGATTCATCACCAATGAAGCACCGCTCTTATAGTCCAGGTAGTTTTTGATGCGTTTATAATAAACTTCCACAGAAGTTTCGATAGTGTTGGAACGGAAGTTCTTATAGAAACCTAATGAGATCTGGTCTCCATATTGTGGTTTGATGTTGGGATCACTCAACTTCCATATATCCGTGGGAGAAATAGCTGTAGTGTTGGACAGCATGTGGATATACTGGCGTTGTGAGTTATAACCGGCTTTAATAGAAAAGTCGTTGGTAACGCTATAGCGGGCAGAGACGCGGATTTCCGGGCCACCATAATTTTTAATATACTTACCGCTACCGTATTTCACTGTTTCAATAAGTGTTTCATCTGTTTTAGGAACACCATCAGCATAATATTTCACAGTTTTAGGACCGAGATAGTTATACAATGAATAGCGAACACCCAGGTGCAGTGACAGGTCCTGGGTAATATTCCAGCGATCATTCAGGTAAATGGCGCTTTCCTGTGCCTGTTCTTTTTCCATCTCATCGCGTACTACCAGCGATCCCTTGCCTAGCGGTTCATATAAACCAGGGGTAAGTTTATAGCGGATATAGCTGATCCCGAAATCTGCAGTATGCTTGCTGGCCCAATACCAGTTAAAGTCAGCCTTACCATATATCTGGCCAATGTCAAAACCAAGTTTATAGGCGTTGATGGGAATTTTGTCACTGGAAATGCTATAATCATAGCGATCATAACCTCCGGTTACCACACTGTTCAATTTATTGGTGAACGTGTGTTTCCATTTCAGTGAAAGGTTCTTGTTACTGTAATTGTAAGCGGTATCGCTGTTCAGATTGAAGCGGTCTTTACTGAGATAACCGGTAAAATACAGGTTGTTCTTGTTGTTAATCTGGTAGCTCAGCAAAAGGTTTACATCATAAAAATTTGCCTTGCTGTGTTTGTATTCATCTGGCAGTTTTTTCAACAGCCAGTTTGCATAGGTAGTACGGCCACCTAAAATGAAAGACATTTTATCCTTAATAATGGGTCCTTCAAGATTAACACGGCTGGTAAGCAAACCAATACCGGCAGTACCTGTAATATTCTTTTTATTGCCTTCACGGCTGGTGATGTCCAGCACAGAAGCTAAGCGACCGCCATATTTGGGAGGAATGCTGCTTTTGTACAGTTCCACATCTTTTACCACATCGGGGTTGAAGGCAGAGAAGAAACCGAAGAAGTGAGAAGGGTTAAAGATAGTTGCATCATTGAACAGGATCAGGTTCTGATCAGCAGAACCACCGCGTACGTTGAAGCCTGTGCTGGCCTCGCCAACGGTTTTTACACCCGGCAATGTGGTTACCGCACGCAGTACATCCGCCTCGCCGAACAGAGAGGGCATCTGCTTGATATTCTTAATGTTCAGTTTTTCCATACCCATAGCCACTTTTCTTACATTGGCTACTTTCTGTGCAGAAACAATTACTTCTTTCAGCGACGTAACTGTTTCTTCCATATCAATATTGAATTTGCCATCGGCATTTACCTGTACACGGCGTTTGGTGTCTTTCATGCCAATGCCCTGGATATTCATTACGTAACGGCCTTTGTTGATAACCAGCGAATAATAGCCGTACTGGTCTGTAGATGTACCCAGGCTGCTGTTTTCAAGGAAGATGGATGCACCGGTAACAGGTTCGCCGCTTTTACTGTTGCGGATGTATCCTGCCAGCGTTACTTTTCCGGTGGCATTGTTTTTAATACCGATCTCAAACAGTTTGTTTTCGATAGAGGCATCCACTTTTACCTTCTTTTTGTCGCCATAATCACCGGCTATATCAGCGTGTAGCGAATCGCCGGTTTTACGTGCAAAAAAGCCTTGTGGCAATGTCGTTTTGATAATAAAATTGCGGGTAAGGAAAACGGTCTTTTGTTCTATATCAATGGCAAAATGATATTCAGTATTGGCAAAGGCCTGCTCCAGTACACTGGTAAGTGGCTGGTTAGTGACGGACAGATTGATACGTACACTGTCAAACTTTACGGCATCATAATAAAAGTGATAACCCGTTTGTTGCTCAAGTGTTTGCACAAAGGCAGCGATGTGTGCGTCAGAGAATTCGGCGGTAACTTTCTTTGTTTCCTGCGACAGTGCAATCAGCGGAAGAAAGAAGATAGTTGTAAAAAGCAGTACAATATTGGCTGTAGTTCGCATGTTATTTTTTTGGAGCGTCATAATACGTAGCAGCATTAACAATGGCAGCTTCTGGATTTTTTCTGAATTTAATATCGTTCTTCCGGAGGTACTGGCGGATCTCGCGTGATCTATCTTTAAAAACACTCAGTAATCCTTTGTAAGTTTTTATGGAATGGTACGTTCCGTCTTTTACGATGTAGTAGGAACTGTGCTCCGTAAATTCTCTTTCAATATGATCTGTAACCCTTTCTTCAACGATCTTTGATCTTTTGACAAAGGCAGTGGTGCTGCCACTGTACAGCTTATCATATATACCAGTTGCCAGTGGAACACGAAGACTATCGCGAACGAGGTATACAAACTGGTGCCCGTTCAACAGGAATGTTTGTAACTTTTCATTCAGCAGAGCAATTTTAGTATAGTTGTTGAAGTGTAATATGATAAGTTCATCCTTATACATATCATACAACATAGGTACATCTTTAAAGGCCAACCCATCATACACCAGGTTCCCTTTTTGTAGTTCGTTGGTAAGAAAGTAAGCATGGCCTATATAACTGGAAGGATAACCCAAATGCTCTATACCATTGTATAATCTGGCTTGTTTGTCGGTAAACTGGTAATACAATGAAACTGCATTGGTATAGGCGGCCCTGACGAAACTTGTGTCAGCGGAAATATCCTGGGCCTTGATGCTATACCCTGCCGTAATAAGACACAGGGTATACATTACACGTTGTAACATAAGCAGGAAATCTGTTTTTATAGCTTTTGGTTGCGACTGCATTATGACAATCAGCTAATTGCATACGTTGCAGGCAGAAAGCAATCAAATTACACCATATATATAACACCTGTACAAACGCGCATTAAAATCTGGTTGAAATATAAAGGCGGTAATGGGTTTTTGATATTATTATTCATTTTCAGGATACTTTAAATAATAAATAAATCAAATGTGTTGTGTTGAACGGAGATATATAGATAAGATTATTGCCTTTCGGAAAATTAGCTCCCTGAAAAGCTTCTCCCTTATCTTCGCGACCTCAAGAACGGGATTATATGACAGGAATTGATAATGTATTACTGCAACAGGTAATTGTACATAAAGTAGGTAACCCCAGCAGGGGAGAGGAGCTGAAATTATCGGTAAATCCGCTGACGCTGAATGATGAAATAGTAAAAGGACTGCTGACCAAATATTTTCTGGGCGCCTTTAATGAAAATGAACTGTATCATTTTACCCATCTCAGTGATATAGAGCTGAATGAAGTGTACATGTATGTGCGCCGGATATTTGAGGATAAAAGCGCTTTTACAGATCAGTCTGTTTTTCTTGCCCAGTTTCTGTATAGTAAATCAACCCATAGTAAGGTAAAAGAAGGTGAGCTGTACGTAGTATTGTTTGATGATGTGCCGTTTGAAGGAGAAACCATTCAGGCAATTGGTATTTTTAAATCTGAGACCAAAGAAACCTTTCTGAAAGTGTTTTCTCATGGGCAGAGTTGGGAAGTGATACAGGAAGAAGGCGTAAACATCAATAAGCTGGACAAAGGGTGCCTGATATTTAAAACCAATACCGTAGAGGGCTATAAAGTATGTGTAGTTGATAATACCAATAAACAGAATGATGCGCAATATTGGGTAACTGATTTCCTGCAGGTACAGCCATATGCGGATAGTTATCACAATACCAATAATTACCTGAGTTTGTGTAAAAACTTTATTACCAACGAGTATCCTGAGAAATTTGATGTAAGCAAAAGTGACCAGATAGATCTGCTGAACCGTTCAATGGATTATTTTAAGACCAAAGAACAGTTCAACATGAAGGAATTTACAGAAGAGGTAATGCATCACCAGGAAGTGGTAGACACTTTCATGGACTATAAAAAGAACTTTGAATCATCACGTAATTTTGAGATTGAAGATGAATTTGATATACACTTGTCTGCGGTAAAGAAACAACAGCGTGTATTTAAGACGGTATTAAAGCTGGATAAAAACTTTCATATCTACATCCACGGGCGCAGAGACCTGATTGAAAAAGGATATGACGAAATGAGTGGTAAAAAATACTACAAGATCTTTTTTGATGAGGAAACCTGATTGTGGATTGCCTGTCTCTTTTACCTGGAATTTTTCTTCTGAAAACTTACTGACTGTATTTCAGCGGCTTCGATATTGTTTAGTGTGTATTTAACTGGTAGTGTTCATGATAAATTTGTCGGTTGTGCTATTTTGTTATAATTTGAATACAGCACTCTCCTTCGGCGTTTTCCCGGGATAATTTTTTTCTGATTTCATACCCTCCTGCGCAGGGGTATACATTCTATTTACTGACACTCAAAAATTATGTATGAAAAAAAGAATGCTTATTCTTTTGATAGCCCATGCTATGTGCTATCTGGCGGTTGCACAAAATACCGATCGCAAATACAGTTATCCCGTAAAACAGGAGTCTTCGGAGTGGAAGAGTTTTACTTCGCACCAGCAAATGGTGGAAGCATGCGCCATTCCCGATAAAATACTGACCGATCTTACTACGGCAGCATTGCTGGAATCCTGTCTTGATTATCCGTTACTGGCCGAAATATGGGCGTATAATTCTCCCCAAAAAGGAATAGAAGCTATGCGTGAAAATTTTAAAGGATTGCAAAACCTTATAGAAAGAAAAGATGTTGCAGATAAATTACTGACAGTGTATAGAAAGTTGCTGACAACAGAGTTGCGTAGTCTGAACAGCCTGGTTGAAAAGGGCAGGTTTTCATTCCAGCTATCTTTTATTGAACTATTACTGTCACAACAAAGCGTACAGGACAAAGTGGATGAACCTACAGCATTACGCTTAAAGACTGCAATAGGACTGGCACAGGATTATAAAGCTGCCAATAAAGAGGTATTCAGCCCTATCAGTACCAGCTATACCACCAGGCTGGCAGGTAACCTGTATCGCTATCACTACAAAGCATCATTCACCCGGGAAACACTTGACTTTCTTGATACCGGTTTATTAAAAACCGGCGAAGCTGCAGCTGAGGTGAACAGAACTTTTATTCGCTGATTTTAAAACTCTTTCTATGAGAATTTTATTACTATTCTGCTTTTTTATACCCTGCACCATCAATGCACAGGTATATACCCCCAAATGCACTTATATAACTGCTTATTCTATTTCTGAATTTACACCATCTGAAATTGCATACCTGAATAACCAGGCTACCAGCAGTTACCCCAACGCTACATTTTTGGCCAATGCATCTGCTACTTATAATTGTCACAATTATGCATGGAATAAATCTGATGGCGGTTCTACTTATTGGATTGATTCGCCAGGTGATGATACTTACTGGACAGACGGTAGCTACGTGGAAGTAAGCGATAAGGCATTGCCTTATGCCACCAAGGTTTCTTATCCAAACGGAGATCATTCCGCGGTTACTACCAGCAATACTAACCTGTTTGTTTCAAAATGGGGTAGCTGGCCTTTGATGCAGCATGCACCGACTTATAGTCCTTATAACAGCTCAGGATTGAAGTATTATAGCATTCCTATCACTGGTGCGCGGTTTATCTGTTCGGGATCTGAAAATTACAGCACTATCACATCCAGTGGAGTCTCATCGTATACATGGACAGCTGGTAGTGGTATTAGTCCTTCTTCCCAAATCAGCAGTAGCAGTACATTTACCGCCAGTACTCCTTATAGTGGTGTAAGCTCTTTGTCGGTGAATATGTCACCTACCTGTGCCGGTACTACTGTAGGGGCCACCAAAGCGATCAACATGGGTAATGGGCCTATTCTCAGCCATGTTACTTATAATGGTGGCGGCTTCCCGGATCCTGTTTGTCAATACTCGGGTGGATTTATGCAGGTGTACCTGCATCCTACTTACCCCAGTGGGGCATACTATTCTTTGTCATGGAGTTTTGCTAACTGTTCATACAATAATACAAACGGTGTACTGTTCAACGGTCCTATTGGTTCAACAGCCATGGTGCGTTTAGATGCTACCGGTGTTTGCGGACCCGGTGAAAATTATACAGTGTATATGACCATTGCAGATTGTGGTACGCCACCACAAGATTGGAGAATTGCACAAAAACCATCAGATAAGCCGCGTGCTGATGATGAAATAAAGATCACCGAGCCGAAGATATATCCCAACCCGGCAGTGGGTGTGGTACGTATTGAACTGCCATTTACACCGGCTGAAAATACAGTGTTAGAAATCTATGATAATGCTATGGTAAAACGGAAAACTGTTAAACTAACAGCGGCTGTTACCAATATATCAATTGCAGAAATGCCATCCGGTGCGCTTTATTTCAGGGTGGTAAATGGAAAAGAAAGTGTGAAGAAGGTTGTATTGAAGCTGTAATGATCTTTTAGAAATATGTAAAATTCAAAAGGGCTTTCAGCAATTGCTGAAAGCCCTTTTGAATGTGTGGCTTCGCCAGGAATCGAACCTGGATCTGGAGCTTCGGAAACTCTCATACTATCCATTGTACTACGAAGCCATTTATTTGCGTTAGCAGGTTATTTGATCAGCCCGCTTACATTGGTTACAAAGATCTTTACGGCAATGGCCAGCAAAATTACGCCAAAAAACTTTCTGATTGCGATTAATCCTGCCGGTCCCAAAAGTTTTGCAATATAGTTTAAGGACTTTAAAACAATATAAATGATTATCAGGTTGATCAATATCCCGATAAGGATCACAGTTTTATGATAGTTGGCTGGCAGTGATATCACCGTAGTAAGTGTTCCCGAACCTGCAATCAGCGGAAAGGCTATAGGAACAATAGTGCCAGCTTTGGAATTGTTGTCGCTTTTGAAAAATTCAATGCCCAATACCATTTCGAGTCCCAGGATAAAAATGACAATAGAACCCCCTACAGCAAAGGATTTTACATCCAGCCCCAATACGCCCAGAAATTTTTCGCCAGCATACAGAAAAAGGATCATCAATCCGCCGGAAATAAGTGTGGCCTGCATTTCGTGTATGCCACCCATTTTCTGTTTCAATGAAATCAGCAGGGGAATAGAGCCAATAATATCAATAATAGCGAACAGGGTAAATGTTACGGTGATGATATCATCCATTTTTAATGGCATAACCACTGATTTGGGCAAATATATGAATAACGTACATCCGGAAAATTGATTTACCGGGTAGGTTTGTGTTGTTCTTTGGGCGTGGCAATATTGGAAAGTGGCTGATATGTGAATTTACCATCTGTCTGGTCCAGTTGAATAACACAGCCGTAATGAATAGCAAATGCGCCAAAGGAATCTTTCAGCGGCGTTTGTGTGATATGTGCCAATATACTTCTGATCACTCCTCCATGTGTTACAATGACTGCATTGGAATGCCGGTGGCAGATCTGCTCAAAGCAACGTGTTACTCGTTGATGCAGGGCAACATAACTTTCACCCCCAGGTATAGCCACATTGACAAAATCATTCATCCAGGGATCAATAATTTCCTTGGGAATAGCATCCCAGTGTTGCAATTCCCATTCACCGCAATGTATCTCTTTCAAAAGAGGCTCGTTAACGATATTTGTATCCGGAAATAACCAGTCTGCCAGTTTCCGGCAACGTTGAAGAGGACTGCTGTAAACATGTTGCAGGTTAACAGGCAAATGCTGCCGGATGATTGTTGCCTCTGTTTCAAACGTATCCAGCACATCAATGTCAGCCTGTCCGTAACAGATACCTTTTTCAACTGCAGGAGCTGTATGACGTATCAGGTAAATGGGCATAATCCAGTTGATAAGAGTGATTATGGAAAATATTTCCATACAATGATGGCACAAAGATAAAAAGTAAGTTCACTTACCTGCTGAATGGCCCCCAGGCAATCGCCGGTGTAACCACCGATCCATTTTTTAAAATAGCATGCTAGCTGGTAACCGGCATACATTACGGGTATGAGACAGAATAAAAAATGCCAGTCCAGCAGTGTCAGGGGGAGTAACCCAAAAACACAGGCAACAACAATGATACCGGCAGTAGGTTTGCGACTGGTAACCGGTTTTGATTTGCTGGTATCCGGATCTGTAACATAGTCAAAAAGATTGATGGTAAGTACGCTCATCAAACGACTGATGCTATGTGCAGCAATGACGATGAGTAGAAAATAACGGTAATTAAAAAGAACGTTGGTGGTAGGACTGGAAAGATCGGGCATAAAAGTGGGAAGCTCTTTCAGAAGCAGGAATTTGGCGCCCAGTACGCATATCAAACCTATAACACCAAAAGTGCCCAGCCTGCTGTCTTTCATAATAAGCAGAATCTTTTCTTTGGTCCATCCACCGCCAAATGCGTCACACACATCGGCAAAACCGTCTTCATGCAATGCACCGGTGGTAAGAATACCCGCAATAATGGAGGCCAGTATGGCAATATCGGTACCAATATATTTACTGAAAATGATAAAGGTGAGTGCGCTGATAGCACCTGTTATCCACCCTATGAGAGGAAAGTAACGCGTGGATTTTTCGAGATAGTCCTGCGAATGATCAGTGAATGCAGGAACAGGCAACCGTGTAAGGAACATTACAGCGGTAAAAAAAATGCGAAGCTCGCTCTTTATCATGAGATATTATTGTGCGCCGGAAACACCGGCAGTTGTAAAAGAAGCCATTTCATTTAAGAAAAGAACAGCAGATTGAATGAGGGGAATGGCCAGTGCGGCACCAGTGCCTTCACCCAATCGCATGCCCAGTTGCAAAAGTGGCGTGGCATGCAGATAGGATAACATTTTCTCATGCCCCTGTTCGCCGCTGGTATGGGCAAAAATGCAGTATCGAAGTATGGAAGGACGAAGTTGTTGTGCCAGCAATAACGCAGCAGTAGTAATAAAACCATCTACTACAATGATCATTTTTTGCGTTGCAGCTTCCAGGTAGGCGCCGGTAAGCATGGCAAGTTCAAAACCTCCGATCTTTGACAATAAAGCAACCGGCTGATCTTTGTATAGATATAGCTGATGTTTATCATATACCTGTTGCAGCGTCCGGATCTTTACCTGCAATTGCTGATCATTAACACCAGTACCCCTTCCTGTACATTGCTCCACTGGTAAACCTGTAATAGCGCTCATGATCAGGGCAGCCGAAGAGGTGTTACCAATGCCCATTTCTCCAAAGCCTATACAATTGCAACCGTTTTGTGCAATCTCTTTTACAATGGCCTTTCCCTTTTCGATGACTTGTAATACAACGGGTTCATCTATAGCTATTGCTTCAAGATAGTTGCGGGTGCTATAACCCATTTTAGCATTAATAAACATCGGGTTGTCCGATATGATGTCAGACTGTATACCAGCATCGGCCACTTTCAGAACGATCTGGTGCTGTTTGCAGAATACATTGATGGCTGCACCACCGTGAAGAAAGTTTTGTACCATCTGTGCTGTTACTTCCTGCGGATAGGGATTTACAAGCCCTGTTCGAGCAATACCATGATCGCCGGCAAATACAACAATATGTGGTTGTGTAATGTGTGGCCGGGTGGTCTGTTGTATCAGGCCTGCTTGTAATGCAATATTTTCAAGCTCACCCAGCGCACCCGGCGGCTTGGTTTTATTATCAATGATCAGTTGAAGTTCTTCTTTCAGCGGCATAGAAAATATTATTGATGTTAAGTGCGTTCTAACCTACAGGCAACAGGTCACAGAAATAAAACCCGTATTGTGAGGGCTGGTCCATATCAGTTGAAACAGAAAGAGGAGTATCATAGCGGCGATATATGATCTCTCCTTTTGAATAGTGTATTGGATGTTTAAAAACGGGCCCATTAAATACATAGGAATGGTATTCGCCGTTTTCGCCGCATATATCAACATTGGCAGGCAAATCATGTACAAAAGATTCGTCTATCAGCCTGCCACAGAAACTTTTATCCAGGAACTGCTCATTTACACAAACCACAATAGCCTGAAAGCCTGCTGCCAGAAACTCCTGCATCAATTGTGATGTAGGGACCTTCCACAAGGGAAATACGGCTGTGATACCGGCTTGCTCCAACTGTTGTTCACGGTATTGCCGCAGGTCTTCCAAAAAAATATCTCCGAATATAGAATGGGTATATCCTGTATTTTTCAAGGAACTTATCTTTTGCAGCAATTCTGATTCATATTGTTGCATAGAAGGCTGTTCCGGCAATTCGATAGTGGTCAGATTAATTCCCAATGTGTGTGACTGTGCTTCCAGCAATTCCCTTCTCACTCCATGCATTGAAATGCGGTTGTAGGTAGCATTTACACTGGTAAGCAGGCAATCCACATTGTATTGCTTTTGCTGTAAGATGCGGTAAAGACATAGAGAAGAGTCTTTGCCTCCGCTCCAGTTCATGTAAGCCTTCATCATACAGTTTTCTCTTTAATAATAACCGGAATGCCGCTGATCATCAGAACAACCTGTTCAGCCATTTCTGCTATGTATTGATTGACCCATCCCTGCAGATCAGTAAATTTTCTTCCGATCTCTGTTTCAGCATGGACCCCCATACCAATTTCGTTGCTGATGATAATAAAAGTACCATCAACAGAAGCAAGTGCCTGGAGTTCGTTTTTGCAGGCTTCCAGGCATTGATCAATATCATTACTAAGATCCACGAAAAAATTGGTAAGCCATAAAGTAACACAATCGATCACTACTACTTTTCCGGCAATATTGGTTTTGCTGATGAATTTCTCTTCTTCAATGCTGGTCCATCGTTCATCTCTGTCTGAGCGATGCTGTTGAATACGTTGTTCAAATTCAATATCCCAATGGCGGGCAGTGGCAATATATACAGGATTACTGCTAAGCTGTAATGCTTTTGTTTGCGCATAACGGCTTTTACCGCTGCGTGCACCGCCAGTAATGAACACTATTTTACCGGGCATTCTGCAGGTATTTTTCTATGAATAAAACAGCGCCTTGCTTCAGGTCTGTAAGACATTTGTGACACAGGCAATCCTGGTAGCGTTGTGCTATAAAATTGCGTTCTGCGTCTGTAAGTGTAACATTGTTGCAATGACATTGAGACACATTGCCCACTTTGCATTCAAATGCTTTGCCACACCGGGGACACTTTTTTTCTTCGTGCTTACACATGGGCAACGGATGTTTGAAAGAATGAAGAATATTTTACCTGCAGGTGCTGTGGTACTTCAAAAATGTTCGGGTGAAATAGGGATGCCAGCAATTCAATGCCGTCTGTTAGTGTGCCTGCACTGGGTTGTGTAAACAGATCATAATCTGCCAGGAATATGGCTTTGTTCTTGACTGCTGCCAGTGTTGCCCATTCCTGTTTTTGTGTAAGCAGGTGTAATTCTTCTTTCGTCCTTCCCGTGGTAAATCCACAGGGAGCTATTACCAATACCTCCGGATCATAACGTACTATTTTTTCCCATTGGGTTACAATACTGTCGCCTCCGGGATTAGAGAGCATATCCACACCACCTGCATGTGCCACCTGGTAAGGGATCCAATGCCCGCAGTTATAGATCGGTTGTATCCACTCCATCAGCATTACACGGCGTAAAGGCGTTCTGTGTTTGCGCAGTGCATCTGTAACAGCATCTATTCTTTGCTGTAAAGTGCCGAGATAGCTATATGCTGCTTCTTCTTTACCCAACGCAGTGGCAATAGTAACTGCAGTCTGGAAAACATCCTGCAATGTATTGGGCGAGAGCGGAATGAGTTGTGGTGTTTTAGGAAGTTTTGCCACTGCTGCTGCGGTGCAGGCGGTATCTATCTGGCAAACTTCACAAACATCCTGTGTAAAAATGATATCAGGATTGATGGATTGCAACAATTTTTCATCTACATAGTACAGGCTTTTGCCTTGTGCCTTGGAGGCTGAAAATATTCTATCAATCTCCTGACTGCTGTAGGTCTTTCCTTCCAGTACACACCGTACCACTTTGCTTTTTTCTGCCAGCGCTTCCGGCGGACATTCAAATGTAACTCCCTGCAACAGGTATTGCAGGCCCATATCATAAATCATTTGCGTAGCAGCAGGAAGGAAGGATGAAGCTGTCATGAAATGAAAAATTTGATGAGAAAAATAAGAAATGAGGAAGACTGCCGTAGCGCTTCCTCATTTATACGGATGTTGGATGAGTTATTTTAAACAGCAGGTTGTAAAGAGCTGTATCTGCGTTGTAGCAATTCAAATCCCCCAAACAAAACGCCACAGAATATAAGTGTACTTACCAGCATATTCCATTCGTAGGGAATTGCAGCTATCAGGCTGGTGATCCAGCCATTAAATGTCCGGGGATACATAGAGCCTTTTATCAACAGACAGGCAGGGCTGGTACCTAGCCAGTGAATAAACGTAGCAACAATTGCTGATAAACCAACATTGGCAACATTTGCTTTTTTGATCATTAGTTTCCCTGTAAGCACCATTAGTGCAAATGATCCATAGGTCCAGTACCAGCCGTCGTAAAGCAGTCGCCATTCATGATAGAAAACCAGTTTATTCAGTACAATGTCTCCCAGCCATAAAGTAATAAGCGGGAAGAAATATGCCTTGGTGTTTTTGGTAAAATAGGCACCGCCAAACAATGCTATAGCAGCCAGCGGAGTAAAATTTGACATGGGAGAAATATCTGGTTGCCAGCTTAGCAACACACGAATAGCTGCTACTGCCAGCATAAAAGCAAGTAGTATAACAGAACGCGGATTAAATTTCTTCAATGACATATTGCGTTTTTTATAGGCGAATAGTATACAGTCGTGTGCAGGTCAGTTCAGGTATATTTATCCGGTAAAGATGAAATGCAGGCAGAGACAGATCTTCTGCCATAGAGTGGATTTCATCCTGGCCTTTTTTCCCGAAAGCCTGTTGATGCATGGGTATAACTGGCAGGTCTTCTGGCTTGCTTACCACCCCCGATACCTTCCCGCTGCTTAATGTGCAACAGTGGTGTGAAGATCGGGCAGTTTGTGAACACAAAGGTTCACAGTTGCTTACAGCTACGGGAATAGCACCGGATTTACACCGGTTTCCCTTTTCATCTTAGTCTGGCATAGTGCCGGGCTAAGAACCAATTACCCAACAAATGTACAGATGAAGTGCGGATGATGATAAATATTTTTTTAATACCTCCGGAGATAAAGGTTTGCTGCTAAGTGATCTGTTACTGTTTTTTCTAAAAACCAGGCCGTACAATGATTCCCGCAAAATAAGCAGTTCCCGGTGCCGTATTATAATAACGTCCGCCGGTGGCATTGATATCGTTACCCAGGCTATAGCGGACATTGAACAGGTTATCGGCGCCGGCAAAAATATCCAGCGTAGTTTTGTGATATGTTTTACGCCAGCCGATCCTGCCTCCAAACAGGTTGTAAGATGAGGCAATATCTGTATTAGCATCATTCAGCGCAATAGGATCGCTGTAAAACCAGGTGAGGTTGGTATATAAACCAGGCTTTGTAGTGATGTCTGCTCCGGCTGAAAAAGTGTTGGTAGCGGCTCCGGGTAATTTATTGCCTGAGAAGTCTGTATTGAGCTGTTTAAAATCATGATACCGGAAATGATTATAGGTGTAAGCTGCCCAGGTGCGAACCTGGGTAAACAACCCGGTTTCATTACGTAGCCAGTAATAGGATGCCTGTGATTCAATACCCTGTTGACGTGTAGAACCGGCATTTACAAAGTAATCAGCATTGGAAGCATCTCTGCGTTGTACAATGGCATTTTTCAACTGGTACCAGAAGGTGTTCACTTCAATATATAACCGTTGTTGCAGCCAGGAACTTTTAATGCCTGCTTCATAATTAATACCATGTTCTGCTTCCAGTCCCAGGCTGATAACAGAGGTGGAGGGCAATATTTCCTGAGTAGTGGGCGGTGAAAAACCACGGGAAATGCTGGTATATACCTGCATGTGTGAACCCAGTTTCTGTGAAAGGGCCAATCGTGGTGCCCATTCACTGTTATAGGCTCTTTTCAATGGAATAAAAGAAGGAACAGAAAGTCTTGTAACGGTCACTGCAGAGTGGTTAATACTTACACCTGCATTAATAGTAAACCCGAACGGGAAACGGATATCGGTTTGTACAAAACCTGAAATAATACGGTTGCTGATGTCGTCGTCAGTCATAAGCGTATCGGGATTGCCGTTTTTGTTCTGGAAGGTTTTGGTATTAAAAAAGCCCTGTTGTGCCTCTCCGCCTATCAGTACCTGTAATCCGGTCTGATCAATGTTATGTTGCCAGGTAAATACAGAACGGCCGCCGAAATGGGGTTCTGTACGTTTTTCAAAATTGCGAAAGGTAGGATTTTTAACCAGTGAAAATGCGCCGTATACCACAGTCTGGTTTTGCAGTTGTTCTGTCAGGCAATAATTGTGGGTAATGCCAGCCAGAAAGGTTTGTTGGTAAATAGCAGCCCTGGCACCATCGGCACTGGGAAATGCGCCGGCAGCGGGGCGTGCGGCTTTGGGATTGTTATTGTATTCGGCCCTGGTCAGTGCCCCCGGTGTCTGATAATAAAGATTGCCATATAGTACAGACGCACTGAGCTGTTGTTTGTCATTGATCCGGATACGGGTTTCCCAGGTTGCAACATCCCGGCGCATATTGCTGTGATCACGGTAGCCATCACTTTGTAAATGGGAGTAAGAAAATATATCATGATGTTCTTCTTTGCCTGTCCGCACCTGAGCATTAATGTTATGCAACCCAAAGCTGCCATATTGATATGCAACATCGGCACCTGCGGTCCGTGTATCGGGTAAACTATTCAGCAGAATTACACCACCGGTTCCTGCTCCGTACATGCTACCAGCCGGACCCTTGATCACCTCCATGGAATAGACATTGTAATAGCTGAGTTGATTGAGATAGGTATTGCCACCCGGATCGGTAAAAGGAATGCCGTTCCAGTATATTTTTACGTTGCGTACGCCAAAAGGCGAGCGTAGCGATGTGCCGCGTATATTGATACGATAGCTGCCGGGGGAGCGCTCTTCCATGCGTATGCCGGGTGTACTGTTAATGGCGGGCAGCAACGAGGTATTATTATAGCGTTCTATTTGTGCCTGCTCAATAATATTGATAGCAGCGGAAACCTCTTTTTGTTGCCGGTTTTGCCCGAAAGCCTGTATTATTACCTGCGGCAGCACATGCGATGAATCCTGTTGGGTTTGGGCAGACAGTAATAGGGTATTAAAAAAGGCAAAGAAGGCAATCACAGAAATCTGGAAGCAGCGCATCATAAAAAATCGTCTGTTTTGGCAGGGAAGATGATGTGTTTGTTGCAAGGTAAAGCTATTTAAGGCATTACAACTGCTACTTTCCCCGGCCAGGTGGTCATCTCCGGGAAAAGAAAATCAGTAATATCCGGCACAAAAGTAAAGCCAAATATTTTTTATCTTCCCCAAATGAAGTCCTCCAAGCTCAATATGTTCGATCTTACAATGATCGTGGTGAGCCTTGTTATAGGGATGGGCATTTTTCGCACACCGAAAAATGTTGCCGCCCAGGCAGGTTCGGCCGATATGTTCTTTCTTGCCTGGATCATTGGTGGCGTAGTGGCTTTATGCGGGGCGCTTACCTATGCAGAGATCGGCTCCCGTTACCCTGTTACCGGTGGGTACTATAAAATATTTTCTTACTGCTACCATCCTTCCATTGCTTTTGCCATAAACTGTATTATCCTGGTATCAAATGCTGCATCGCTGGCAGGGGTAGCATTGATCGGCTCAGAATACCTGGCCAATATCTTTTTCAAAGGGTCGGCACACGCTGATACTATTAAGCTAACGATATCCACCCTGGCAATTGTTATTTTTTATGGTGTAAACCTGCTGGGCCTGAAAATGAGTGCCTATACACAAAATATATTGACCATTATTAAAATAGGACTGGTCGTATTGCTGATCGGTGCATTGTTCACCGGTGATTATGCCAATACGTTTACATCGGTTACGGCTCCGGGTAACAGTTGGAAAGATTCATTAAAAGCCTTTGGCGCATGCCTGGTGGCTGTAAGTTTTACGTTTGGTGGTTACCAGCAAACGATCAATTTTGGCGGAGAAGTACGCAACCCTTCCCGCGTAATGCCACGGAGTATCTTTTTGGGTATTGCCATCATTACTGTATTATACCTGGCTATCAATTATACATACTACAAGGTAATAGGCTTTGGCAACCTGAAAGAAGCGGAATCTATTGCGGCAATTCTTGCAGCAAAACTGTTCGGGGAAAGAGGATTTACTATTCTGTCGCTACTGCTCTTTTTATCGGTACTGGCTTATGTAAATGTGTTGCTGATGAGTAATCCTAGCGTAATGTATGCTATGAGCGAGGAAGGTGTGCTACCCGCGGTTTTTCGTAAAAAGTCTCCCCGCAGAAATGTAATGCTTACTTCCTTATCCACTTTTGCAGCATTGTGTATCATTACGCTTTTTTACGGAAAAACATTTGATGAGATCCTGAACCATACTATTTTTCTCGATAGTATTGGTATGGCTACTTCTGCCGCTACAATATTTATATTACGGAAAAAGAATGTAAAACAGGAAGGAAAAGAGCTGTATACCACCAAATGGTATCCGCTTTTGCCTGTAATATTTATTGCAACCTATTTGTTTGTTGGTGCCAGTATTGCCATTAATACACCCAAAGCCGCAAAAGTAAGTGTGCTGGTATTCATGGTATTTTTTATATTGTACTTCGTGTTGCAATTCTTTAAAAAAACAACTAATAACAAAGCCATAAACTGAATAATGCATGGATGAGCTTTCATTTATCTTAAATGAACTGGGAGAAGACCGTGAGCAGTATTTCCGGGCCATAGCGCCGCCTATTATTCAAACCAGCAATTTTGCTTTCGAAAAGGTAGATGATCTGCGGAAGGTTTTTGAAGATGAGTACAGTGATTATCTGTACAGCCGAGGGCTGAATCCTACGGTTGACATCCTGCGTAAAAAGCTTGCTGCCCTTGACGGAGCCGAAGATTGCCTGGTTTTTAACAGCGGAGCCTCTGCTATTTTTGCTTCAGTTTTTGCCAATGTACAATCCGGCGATCACATTGTTTCTGTCAGAAGCCCTTATACCTGGGCGCAGAAAATGTTCAATAATGTATTGCCCCGCTTTGGAGTAGCTACTACTTATGTAGATGGTACCAGAATTGAAAATTTTGAACGGGCAATACTGCCTAATACACGCGTAATTTATCTTGAGTCGCCCAATAGCTGGGATTTTGCTTTACAGGATCTACAGGCTGTAGCCGAGCTGGCCAGGGCAGAAGGCATTATTACTATTTGCGACAACAGTTATTGTACGCCGCTGTTCCAACAGCCCATTGCCCTGGGCATTGATATGTCGTTACAATCGGCCACCAAATATATCGGAGGACATAGCGATGTGGTAGCCGGGGTACTGACAGGCTGCCGGGATATGATGAAAAAGATCTTCGACAGTGAACTGCTGAATATGGGAAATGGCATTTCCCCGTTCAATGCCTGGCTACTGTTGCGGGGGTTGCGTACCCTGCCTGCCCGCCTGGAAAGGATTACGCATACCACAGGCAAAGTGTTGGAATTTCTGCAGCAACAACCGCAAATAGAATCCGTAATTTTCCCTTTTCATCCTTCTTTTCCGCAATTTGAACTGGCAAAGCAGCAAATGAAAGGAGCTTGTGGTCTGCTCACCGTAGTGCTGAAAGCAGAAAAAAGGCAGCAGATTGTAACCTTTTGTGAGTCATTGCGACATATACTGATGGCTGTGAGCTGGGGTGGTTATGAAAGCCTGGTAATTCCACGCTGTGCGTCAGTGCAGGATGCTGATTTTAACGCTGCCAATCCTGAGCATAGGATGCTGCGTTTTTATGTGGGGCTGGAAGATGCTGATTATCTTATAAACGACATCGGTCAGGCTTTAGCCACGCTGGTGTAGTATTTGGCACTAATTTAACCAGTATTTTTTCAGGTTTCAGCCAACACCCTTTATTTTGTGACGATATACGGGATAAACCATTTATAAAAGCGATCTCTCCCTACATTACAACTACTAAATGTTTATGAAGAAAAGGAAAGTACTGTTACCGGTGATTGTTATAACCTGTCTTGTTAGCGTTGTAAACGGTCAGGATAAATGGGATCTGTTGCGATGCGTAGAGTATGCATGGGTAAATAATATTTCTGTAAAGCAAAGCGACATCCAGGCCCGTATTTCGGCCCTGCAGTTAAAACAGGCCCAATGGTCGCAACTGCCCAATGCTAACTTCAGCAATACTACCGGTATGCGTTTTGGCCGGTCCATTGACCCTACCACCAACCAGTTTACCAGTAACCAACTGTTGTCACAGACATTCAGCCTCTCTGCAGGTATCGACGTTTTTAACTGGCATCGCATTACCAGCAACATTACGGCAGCCCGTTATGAGGCAGATGCATCCCGCGCGGACGTTGAAAAAATAAAAAATGATATAGCACTCAATGTGGCTACCTATTACCTGCAGGTTCTGTTATCGCGCCAGCAGGTAGATATTGCCAAAGTACAGATGGAACAAACGCGCAGCCAGTATCAGCTTACACGTAAAAAAGTAGATGCAGGCGCTGCTCCTGAACTGGATGCCTTGTCGTTGGAAGGACAGTATGCAAACGATAGTTCCAACTATATCAGCGCCCAGGCAACGGCAGATATTAACCTGTTACAATTAAAAGGATTGCTGAATGTAGATGCTTCAGCACCCTTTGATGTGGAAACACCGCCTATTGAACAGATACCGGTAGAGCCAATATTACAGTTAATGCCGGAAAGTGTGTTTGGCATTGCTATGAAAAACCAGCCGGCCCAGAAAGCCAATGAACTACGGCTGAAATCCCTGGAAGCTTCTAAGAAAGCAGCCAAAGCGGTATTTTATCCTACTATTTCTGTGGGCGGTGCTTTGGGAACCAACTTTGCCAGTACAGATAAAAGGGTAACAGATGTGCAGCTTGTTGGCTTCAATCCCATTCCCGGTACTATTGTAAATGTAGCAGGTACTGACTACCCGGTATATTCAGCAGAATATCATTATGTACAAAGTAAAAAATCATTTGGTCAGTACTGGTCCGGATGGGGAACACAGATCAATAACAACTTTGGTCAGAACATTGGATTATCCATCAACGTACCCATCCTTAGCGGAGGAACTGCCAAATTTGGTTATGAAAGAGCCAAGCTTAATTACAAAAATGCAGAGATCACTATTGAGCAGGCCAACCAGAAACTTAAAAATGATATTTACCAGGCTTACTATAATGCCAGTGCTGCCCTGGAAAAATATAATGCTACCCAGAAAATTGTAAGCGCATCACAAAAAACCTATGATTTTGCTACTAAAAGATATGAGCTGGGATTGCTGAATATCTTCGACCTGCTCACCAGCCAGAATAATCTTACCAAAGCGAGATATGATATGGCCTATTCACGGTTTGATTATGTATTCAAAATGAAAGTGCTGGAATTCTATAAAGGACTGGGTATCCGTTTAAAGTAAGTAACACACATCTCTAATAAATGAATTATGAAGAAGAAATTGTTATGGATTATTGTCTTGCTCATTGTGGTGATAGTAGCACTGCTTGCATTAAAAGCGGGTGGTGTTATCGGCAAAGATGAAGGGGTAAAAGTGGCTACGGAAAAAGTGACGCGCAGAACCATCATTGAAACAGTAAATGCAAGCGGTAAAGTATATCCTGAAGTAGAAGTGAAGGTAAGCCCGGATATTTCAGGTGAAATAGTTGAACTGAATGTAGAAGAGGGAGATAGTGTGCGCAGAGGTACAATACTGGCTAAAATTTATGCCGATATCTATTCTACACAACGCAACCAGGCCGCTGCACAGCTTGATCAGCAACAGGCTTCTGTAGAAAACAACAGGGCTCAGTTATCCAGCTTAAAGTCAGCATTGGATCTTGCACAGCGTACGCACGACAGACAGAAACAACTGCTCGCCAGCAAAGTGATCTCTGCCGCAGAATTTGAACAGGCCCAGAACGCACTGGCTTCTGCACAATCTAATTATAATGCAGCCCTCCAGGGTATCCGTAGCGGTGAGGCTGCCATTCAGAGCGCACGCGCCAACCTGGAAAAAGCAGATAAAGATCTTAGCCGTACAGCCATACTGGCACCTATGAGTGGTGTGATCTCCTTACTGAATGTAAAAAAAGGTGAAAGGGTAGTAGGTAACTCTATGATGGCGGGTACCGAAATGATGCGTATTGCAGATATGAATATTATCGAAGTACAGGTTGATGTAGGTGAGAACGATATTCCTAAAGTAACACTGGGTGATTCTGCCCTGGTGGAAATAGATGCTTACAACAACCGTAAGTTTAAAGGCATTGTTACCAAAATTGCCAGCAGCAACACTACTGCCGGACAGGCCACTGCATCTTCCAGTGATGTTACCAACTACAAAGTACATATCCGCTTATTGCCGGATTCGTATAAAGATCTGCAAGGTTCACACCAGGCCAGGAAGTTCCCTTTCCGTCCGGGTATGAATGCCAGTGCAGATATACAGACAAGGACCAGGCAGAATGTATTGGGTGCAGTGATCTATGCCGTTACTCCACGTGAAAAAGGGTCTGATAAAACTGTAGATGCTGCAAAACAGAATAAAGAAGCTGACCCCGGAATGCAGGAAGAAAATAAAAATACCACCACCAGTGATATGGATGAAGTAGTTTTTGTATTGAAGCCTGACGGAACTGTGAAAAAAGTTAAAGTGACCACCGGTGTACAGGATATCAATTATATTGAAGTGATGTCAGGATTGAAAGAAGGCGATGAAATTGTGGTAGCACCTTACAGCATCATCAGCAAAACACTGAAAGATGGCATGAAAGTAAAAGTAGTGCCACAGGACAAACTGTTTGATGTGAAGAAAAATTAATGGTTGAATAATCACCATCATATAAGAAGAGCCGGGCTGTTAAGCCTGGCTTTTTGTTTATAACCCTTTCACATTGTCGCTTATCTGTTCTCCCTTTACACATTACATTTGAAACCCTTACTTTTGGGCAAAACAGGAAACACATGAGATGGGCAGTTATAGGTAGTGGAAGCTGGGCTACTGCATTGGTAAAAGTGCTGACAGATAATGAGCAGATAGTAAGCTGGTGTGTGCGTACAGAAGCAATGGTGAAACATTTGCAGCAGCGGCATCACAATCCCAACTATTTAAGTTCTGTAAATTTTGATACCCGCCTTTTGCAGCTTACCACCAATGCTGCAGAAGCAATGGAGGGCAACGATACTATCCTCATTGCAATCCCATCTGCGTACGTGTTGGATACCATCAGTGAACTGGACAAATCTGTATGGCAACAGAAAAAGATCCTTTCTGCCATTAAAGGCATTCTGCCGCAGGATAACCTGTTGTTAAACGATTATCTCAAACAACGATATGATGTGGCGCTGTCTGATTACTTTACAGTAATGGGACCTTGTCATGCCGAAGAAGTAGCCGCTGAAAAGCTCTCCTATCTTACATTCTCTGGTATAGATGCAACTGCTGTTGCCGGTATTGCCTCCTGCTTCAATACAGAATATCTCAATACAGTAGTCAATACGGATGTATACGGTGTGCAATATGCAGCAGTGCTAAAAAATATATATGCCTTAGGTGCCGGTATTGCTCATGGGTTGGAATATGGTGATAATTTTCTGAGTGTACTGATTGCCAATTGTGCCGATGAAATGGCCAGCTTTCTGCATAAAGTAGGTATACAACACATGAAGGTGGGTATTCACGATGGTGAAGATCCCGTTACGCACCGCAAAACGCCTAATTACGCAGCTTCAGTATATATGGGTGATCTGCTGGTAACCTGCTATTCGCTATTCAGCCGTAACCGTACGTTTGGTAATATGATCGGTAAAGGATATTCGGTTACCGCCACCAAACTGGAAATGAATATGGTGGCAGAGGGATATAACGCCAGCAAATTTATGTACCAGATCAACCAAACCGTACAGGCCGATATGCCGATTGCCGGTACCCTGTACCGCATTTTATGGGAAAATGTAAAACCGGCAGAAGGTTTCAGGCAAATTGAACAGGTATTGGTATAAAAGGCTGATATAATAGCCATTGTAATTTTAACAATGTATACCTGGCGATACTGCATCAAAAGGTGTATCTTACAATTGAATTATGCCCTTTTCTATTCAATCATATGGCCCCACTGCAATCTTTGTAATGATTGCGATCTTGACAGTTGCAGAAGCTGTAAAGTACTTACGCAAGCGGATGCATCACAACAGCGGGCATTAACCTGCTAATGTAACCGGCAACGAAAAATTTCATCAGTCTTTCGTGATCTGATAGTAACCTTTAAACAGGTTATTGTTTTACAAAGCGGATAATGTTTTGTACAAAAGCAGGTATTAGCGGTAAAGTGGGATTGTTGTATGCCTGCTGGTTTTGTTCTCGTGTTTCTACAGCTTTCAGTACATGATTCATTTTATCAATAATGACAGCTTTTTGATGAACTGATGCCGCCAGCAGATCTGCCTGGTCTGTACCTACCTGCAGGTCATTACTACCCTGGATCACTAAAACAGGAATGGTAAGTTTAGCGATCTCTGCTGCAGGATCATAAGCAAACCAGGATATCAGGTAAGGTTGAACACTGGGGCGTAAAAGAGCGCCCAGCGATGGCGGTGTAGCGTGTTGTAACAAATGTCCTTCTGCAAGACTGTCAAGAGATATAAAGGCCTCTTCTTTTAATGTGCCGGGCAGGTTGGCAAGTTGCTTTTTCAACAATACGCTGGCTCTTAACCCTGACCCTGCTACGGAAATAAATTTTGCTGCACCTGCCTGCCTGGCGGCTACCATACCTATTAATGATCCTTCACTATGCCCCAGGAAGGAAGTAGATGAAAACCTTTTATCTGCCTGAAATAATGCGAACCAGGCTGTTGCATCTTTAATATACTTATCAATGCTTATCTCGCGCTCATCCGAAAGGGTGTTGTTACTTTCTCCTACGCCTCTTTTATCATACCGCAGTGTGGCAATGCCTGCCTGGGCAAGACTATCAGCCAGCATTTTCAGGCTGTTGTTCTGAAAACCTGGTCCATTGCCATTCCTGTCAGTAGCACCCGATCCTGAAATAAATATAACTAATGGGACCTTTTGTTTACTAACGGGGTATAACAATGTGCCTTTGACCTTTCCTTCAGGAATGGACAGAGATACGGTATCTTCTTTTATTACTATACTTCTCTGACCAAAGATGCCGGAAATAAACAGGCTGCAAATGAGGGTGAATATAAATCGCATAGAAACGGGGTGCTTTAATATTTTGTGATGGCGTGTCTGGTAATATACAAAGAATGCTCTAACGCTTTAATACCATATGCATAAAAAATATGTATACACGCATTTACATATCTTCTTCCAGGAACAGGTCAGCGGCGATACCGTCTGCCAGCAGTTTTCCTTCCCGTGTTAATACCAGATGGCCATTTTCGTTAGTTAGTGTTCCCTGGCTGATAAAACGCAGGCTTTCGCGTTCCAGTTGTTGAGTAACGGCTGTACTGAAATGTGCTGAGGTAAAAGAAAGGTCTATTCCTTCCGACGTTCGTAGTGCCGTCATAATATATTCATTCACTCTTTGAACAGGCGTCAGTAGCTCCTTTTCAAAAGGAATGTTATCTTTTTCCAGTGCCTGTGCATACAAGGCATTGTTGGCAATATTCCATTGCCGTTCTGTACCGTTAAAAGAATGGGCTGATGGGCCCAGGCCCAGGTATTTTTTCCGCTGCCAGTATGCGCTGTTGTGTTTGCTGCGCATACCCGGTTGTGCAAAATTAGAAATTTCATAATGTTCATACCCGGCCTGCTGCATCCAGTCCATCAGCAATAAAAACTGGCGTGCCTGGGCATCAGGATCCACCGGCTGCATTTTGTGTTTGCGGATCAGGGTATCCAGGGCTGTCTGTGGCTCCACGGTCAGCGCATAGCAGGAAAGATGGGGAATACCCAGGCTGATAGCATGCTGAACATTATAGTGCCAATTCTCGTCCGGCAGCGTAGGAGTGCCATAGATCAGGTCAATGGTAAGATTGTTGAAGCCGGCATCCTGTACACTTTGTATGCAGGCGGTAGCCTGTGTTGCGGTGTGCGCACGGTGCATCCATAGCAGATCTTCTTCAAAAAAAGATTGTACCCCGATGCTGAGCCGGTTAATGCCGGTTTGTTTCCAGTGCGCAATGATCTCGTTGTTGATATCATCCGGGTTGGCTTCCAGTGTTATTTCTGCTGCCGGTTGAATGGAGAAATGCTGGTGTAGTTGGTCAAGTATGCTGTTCAGCTCACCGGCGGTAAGCAGCGAGGGGGTGCCGCCCCCAAAATAGATGGTAGATACTTCTTCGCTGGCAAGATAATCTTTCTGCAGGGCGATCTCTTTCAATAAAGCAGCCAGAAAAGCGTTTTTACCTTTCAGCGATGTAGAAAAATGGAAATTGCAGTAATAACAGGCCTGTTTACAAAAAGGAACGTGTATGTAAATGCCTGCCATTGTATTCCGTATTTTTTTATCGAATATTACATCGCAATTGATGAAAATCTGGTATGACAAAGGTAGAAGTATATGACCATAATAAAATGTGGATGCTGCTGGTCATGTTGCTGCTGCCTGTTACCATGCTTGCACAGTATCGTTTACGCATTATCCCCGTTGACAAAGATTCAGCTTTCATTTACGGCACATTAAAACTGCAGAACAGTTTCAACAACCAGTTTACCTGTGCCCAGTATGTAAGTAAACTGCCTGCAATGTTGCAGGCCAGGGGATACGACGCTGCTTCTGTAGACAGCGTGCGCTATGATTCCCTTTCGGCAGTAATGGAGCTGTATGTGGGTGAACAATTGCGGTGGATACAACTACACATAGATTCAGCCGACAGGGCACTGGTGAGTATGCTGATGCGTGAAAAAAAGAATGTAGAAATGCAGGCTATGAGCTATCAGCAGATGCAGGATATGCAAACAAGCCTGCTGGATTATTTTGAAAACAACGGTTATCCTTTTGCTCATATTGAACTGGACAGTTTACAGGAAAGCAAAGAAGTATTGCATGCCAGGTTAAAGATTGACCGGGGGCCGCTGTATAAAATTGACAGTATCCGTAACACAGGTACAGCCAGCCTTTCAACAGGTTTTCTGCAGCGCTACCTGGGCATTATGAACGGTAGTATTTATAAAAAGGAAAAGTTGCAGACTGTCAGTAAAAAACTGAACGATCTGCCCTATGTGTATGAAAAAAGACCTTGGAGTCTTGAAATGCTGGGAACCGGCTCTGTACTCAATCTTGACCTGGAATCCAGGAAAAGCAGCCAGGTAAACGTATTGGTAGGTTTTCTGCCGGACAGCTCTTCTACCGGAACCAAACTGAAAGTGATCGGGGAGGCTACTATCAACTTAAAAAATGCACTGGGGGGCGGTGAAACCATTGGGTTGAACTGGCAACAGTTGCAGAATAAATCACCGCGCCTGGACATCAATTTTCAACAGCCTTACCTGTTTGGATCACCTTTTGGAGTGTTGTTCAATTTCAACCTGTTCAAAAAAGATTCTTCGTTCCTCAATATAGATATGCAGCTGGGTGCACAATACACGGGATCTGCCGACCAGTCGGGAAGCGTTTATTTGCAGAATTTCCGCACCAACCTGCTCACGATAGATACCATTGGTATCAAGCTTTCGCGCAAACTGCCCGATGCAGCAGACCTCAGTTCTGTAAACCTGGGTGTCAACTATCAGTGGTTCCATACCGATTACCGCATCAATCCCCGTAAAGGAACTGAATGGCAGATCAATGCCGCTGTAGGTACCAAAACGATCCGTAAAAACAATGCCATCGTAAAGCTGGTAGATGATAATGATCCGTCATTCCACTTCAACAGTCTGTACGATACAGTCAAGCTCGGTTCATACCAGTTCAGGATAAAAGCGATCATTGCGCACTATTTTAAGCTGGGTGTTTCCACCATCAAAACAGGCGCCAATATAGGCTGGTACGAAAGCCCGAAAATATTCAGGAATGAATTATTCCAGATAGGTGGTTACCGCCTGCTGCGTGGTTTTGACGAAGAGAGCATTTATGCGTCACAGTATGCTGCCGGTACTGTAGAATACCGTTACCTGATAGGCCGCAATTCCTATCTGTTCACATTTATAGACGGTGCGTGGGTGAGGAATAATTCTACTATTGCCAACACACAGAATGTGTTCCTGGGGGCGGGCCTGGGCATGGCGCTCGAAACCAAAGCGGGTATTTTTAATATATCGTACGCTGCCGGTAAAAGAGACGATGCAAAACTGAACCTGCGCCAGTCGAAGATCCATATTGGATATGTAAACTATTTTTAAACCGGCAGGATATTCATTTCTTTTCCACTTCCGGAAAAAAAGCGCTTCTGCGGTACACACAAATACAAATAAATCCGTTTACTACAATACTTTTGCACATCCAATCAAAGCCGGTGAAGAAAATTCTATCACTTTTATGGTGTTGTTGTATTTCAGTTGTTGTGTTTGCCCAAAGCGAAACAGACAGTGCTGTACGGCAAAAAGATACTACACCCGTACAGGATACCATTACCCGGAAAATATCATTACCGGATAGCCTCAGGCCGGTAAGAAAGAAAACAGTGCCCATAGTAACTGATTCCACAGTATTACAGGCAAAAGATTCTGCGGCAGTAAAGGATTCCGTACCGGTTATACAAACTGTAACACAGGCTCCGCAAACAATTACACGGCATTATTCAATAGCTGTATTTCAACATGTATTGAGAGATCATCCGTATTATAATTTTTTCGGCACTCCGCTTAATTCGCGTATGCTGGAAAAAAAGGTCAACGATAAAGATGGCCTGTTCTATTTTCTGCTGGGGTTGTTACTGTATATGGGACTTATCAGGCTGTTGTTTGAAAAGTACCTGGCAAACGTCATTACACTCTTTTTCAGGGCTACGCTGCGGCAGCAGCAGATCCGTGAACAGTTGTTGCAATCGCCGCTTCCGTCATTGTTGCTGAATATTCTTTTCCTGCTGAGTGGTGGACTGTTCCTGAGTTTCGTATGCCTGCATTATAAAATAGTACCGGGTAGTATTAACATTTGGTTGCTGCAGTTGTACTGTACAGCTTTATTGTTACTGATCTATCTTGGCAAATTCCTGTTGCTGAAAATAACGGGATGGATATTTAATATAAGCCATGCCACCGATACCTACATCTTTATCGTCTTTCTTGTCAATAAGATCATTGGTATATTTCTGTTACCGGTAACGGTGTTATTGGCATTTCCATATCAGCCTTTATACCCGGTGGTATTTACCCTTGCTTTCATGATATTGTTCATATTATACATTTATAGATTTATAATATCGTATAAGCCAGTGCGAAATGAAATAAAGGTGAATAGATTGCATTTTTTTGTTTACCTTTGCGCCTTCGAAATAGCACCCCTTTTATTGATTTACAAGGTGTTATTGATCTTTGTGGAAAGAAGTTATTAATTTAGTGAATCCATACTTAACAAATATGGTTAAAAACGGGGCTAAAAACGTGGCGACAGCTACCAGTACAATTAAAAAGATTTTAATAACTCAACCCAGGCCGGAAACCGACAAGTCTCCTTACTTCGAGCTGGCAAAGAAGTATAGTGTTGAACTTGACTTCCATCCTTTTATTCGCCTGGAAGGTATACCTGCCAAGGATTTCCGGAAGCAAAAAATTGAAATAGCACAGTTCACCGCGGTTGTCTTCACCAGCCGTAATGCTATTGATCACTTTTTCCGCATCTGCGAGGAAATGAAAGTAAGCGTTTCGCAGGATACCAAGTATTTCTGTATCACCGAAGCGGTGGCATTATACCTGCAAAAGTTCATCCTCTATCGTAAACGCAAAGTTTTCTATGGAGCAGATGGTACCAACAAAAGCATGTTTGATGTTATTAACAAGCACAAGGAAAATGAAAAGTTCCTGTACCCTTGTTCGGAGAATCAGCAGGACAACGAGATCATCAACTGGCTTAAACACCACAATTGCGGGTTTGCCACGCCATTTATGTACCGCACAGCCAGCAATGATGTAAAAGAGATTCTTAATAAAAATGGCTACGATATCATCTGTTTCTTCACTCCCAGCGGCGTAAAAAGTTTGTTCGACAACATTCCTGCTTACAAACAAAATGGTACCCGTATCGGCGCATTTGGAAGCAATACATCAAAAGCTGTTGAAGAAGCCGGTTTAACATTGGATATTAAAGCGCCACAGCCTCAGGCACCTTCTATGGTAGCTGCGCTGGAGCAATACCTGTCAGCTATTATGAAGAAGAAATAGGAGGACACTAGACTGGCAGATTTGCGATAGCGGAAAAATAAATCCGCGCAATAACATTGCCTGCTTTATAGAATCGTTATCTTTCTGTTGTATTTCCACCCGTTGAAAGCTGCTTTCATGCAGATCGGACTCATATTCTCCCCCGGCAGGGAACAGATCATGTTTTCTTCTGCTATAAACTCAATACCTTCATTACCTGTACTGCCCGGATTCCGTACTGTATATACCTTTTCCTGTCCCTTTTCCTGCAATGTAAATAACAATGACGCATACCAACAGGCTGGCAAAAGAAACCAGTCCATATCTTTTACAGCATGCTCACAATCCCGTGGATTGGTATCCATGGGGCGACGAGGCTTTTGAAAAAGCCCGCCAGGAAGATAAGCCTGTACTTGTCAGCATTGGCTATGCTGCCTGCCACTGGTGCCATGTAATGGAGAAAGAGAGCTTTGAGGATGAGGCTACAGCTACCGTAATGAACGAACGTTTTGTAAACATCAAGATCGACCGGGAAGAAAGACCGGATCTTGATCATATTTATATGGATGCTGTACAGGCCATGACGGGTAGTGGTGGCTGGCCGCTAAATGTATTTCTTACCCCTGAAGGCAAGCCTTTTTACGGAGGTACCTATTTCCCGCCCCGCCCGGCATTTAACCGCGCCTCGTGGGTTGATACATTGCAGGGAGTGTGGCGTACTTTCAACGAAAAACGTGAGGAGGTCAATACTCAGGCTGAAAATCTTACCCGGCATATTGATCAGTCAAACGGCTTTGGCCAGCAGGCAGTAAAGGACCTGTTGCCGGCTGAGCAAATGTTTACAAAGGACAAGGTGCACCTGATGTTTGCCAATATCATGCGCAATGCTGATAAGGAAGATGGCGGGTTTGGTAAAGCACCCAAGTTTCCGCAAACCTTTGTTATCCGCTACCTGCTGCACTACCATTATCACACCGGAAATGAGGAAGCGTTGCAACAGGCCTGCCTCAGCCTGGATAGAATGATCCGGGGCGGTATTTATGATCAGGTAGGAGGGGGCTTTGCCCGCTATGCCACGGATAATGAATGGCTGATACCGCATTTTGAAAAAATGCTGTACGATAATGCGTTGCTGGTATCGGTAATGAGCGAAGCGTATCAGCTTACCGGAAAGCCGTTGTACCGGCAGGCAATTGAGCAAACCATGGAGTTTATAGAGCGTGAGTTATTGTTGCCCGACGGTGGTTTTTATTCTGCACTGGATGCAGACAGCGAAGGTGTAGAGGGTAAATTTTATGTGTGGAATAAAACAGAGGTAGATGCGCTGCTGCAGGAAGATGCACCGGTATTTACTGCATTTTTTGACATTAGCCCAACCGGTAACTGGGAACATACGAATATATTACAGGTGAAGGAAGACCCCGAAACATTTGCCGTCCGCCGGGGAATGCCTGTTGATGAATTACTGCGTATAATCAATGAGGGACGCGTAAAGTTGCTGCAAGCCCGCAGCAAACGCATACGCCCTTTGCTGGACGATAAGTTATTGCTGGGATGGAACGCACTGATGAATATAGCCTGCTGTAATGCCTGTACAGCAACCGGAAATGAACATTACCTGAAACTGGCCGAAAGGAACATGCATTTTATGCTTACCCGGTTCGATGCCGGCCCGGAAGGCTTTTACCACACTACCAAAAACGGAACTGCCCGTTACCCTGCATTCCTGGACGATTACAGCTACCTGATCCAGGCACTGCTGCAATTGCAGGAGGTAACCGGCAATACGGATTACCTGCACCGCGCACGTGCCCTGACCGAATGGGTGACAGAGCGGTTCAGCGAGGAAGAAACGGGCTATTTCTATTATACGCACAAAGACCAGCAGGACGTTATTGTACGCAAAAAAGAGCTGTACGACGGGGCTGTGCCGTCTGGTAATGCAATGATGGCGGTAAACCTGTATAGTTTAGGTGTGATTTTTGATATTTCTGCATGGCGTGAGCGGTCCATGAAAATGACCGGTTTATTGCACCAGGCAGTGAACAGGTATCCATCGTCATTTGGCTTGTGGGCAACCCTGCTGATGTCACTAACGTATGGTATTCCTGAGATAGTAATAACCGGTAGTAATGCTACTGAAGTAAGGAAGGAACTTTTACGTGCTTTTCTGCCATTAAAAGTGTTACAATCAGCCGAAAAGGAGGTTCAGGGTTTCCCGTTACTGGCTCAAAAAAACAATACTTCCGGCACATGGCTTTTTCTATGCCGTCAGTATGCATGTCAACGGCCTGTAAATGAGGTACATAGCCTGTTACAGCAGTTAAAGAATGTGTAAAACTTAAAATTTTGCTGTATACAATAATTTGATTTCCGGTACCGTTTAAATCTGAGCTTGTATCGCTTGGATTGCGTTTCAAAAAATAAATTCTAAACTTGTGATGAAGTCGGTAAAACATTATTTTTGCCCAATACCCTTTAATATTATGAAAATGAAGAACCTATCCGCCATGACAGCCCTGGTGGCAATGACTGTTGCTGCAGGTTGCGGCATGGGCAAATCTAAAGGTTTGCCTAATGACGGACAGCTACACGGAGTTGCTCCCGGAGCTAAGTATAATCTTACAAAGCCGCCCGGAATGGTGTATATCCCACCTGGAACCTTCCATATGGGTGCAAGCGATGAAGATGTAAACTATTCTTACAACGCCAGAAATAAACAGGTGTCCATCAACGGATTCTGGATGGATGCAACTGAAATAACAAATAACGAATACCGTCAGTTCGTAAACTGGGTACGCGATTCTACCGCCGCTACCTTATTACAATATGGTAAAGAAGTGGACGGTGTATTTGTTATCGACTGGAAAAAGGCATCTACCATCAAGTACGGCGATAAAGCTACTATCGAAAAGATCGATCAGTTGATCCTGTCTCCTGAGAACAGGGTGTTTGGAAAGAAAGAGATCGATCCTTACAAGTTAGAATTCCATTCAGAAATATTCGACCTCAAAGAAGCTGCTAAAAGAGAAAATACCGGCAAACCACGCTCACAGTTCATCGTTAAGAAAAATGTACGTGTTTATCCCGACACACTGGTATGGATACGCGACTTCAGCTATTCTTACAATGAGCCGATGACCAAACGTTATTTCTCTCATCCGTCTTTTGGAAACTATCCCGTTGTAGGTGTAAACTGGAAACAGGCTACAGCCTTCTGCGAATGGAGAACGCACTACCTGAACGCCTTCCTGGAATCTAAGAACAGGGCTACAGAATCTGATTTCCGTCTGCCAACAGAAGCAGAATGGGAATATGCAGCCCGCGGTGGTCGTTCACAGTCAATGTTCCCCTGGGGTAACCCATACCTGCGTAACCGTAAAGGTTGCTTACTGGCCAACTTTAAACCCGGCCGTGGTAACTATCCTGAAGACGGTGCCTTTTACACTGCCCGTGCCGATGCTTACTGGCCCAACGACTTTGGCCTGTACTGTATGGCAGGTAACGTAGCAGAATGGACTTCATCGCTGTTCTACGAAGGTGCTTATAACTTCCAGCACGATATGAACCCTGATATCAGGTTCAATGCCAATGACGCAGATCCTCCCCGTATGAAACGTAAAGTTCTTCGTGGCGGTAGCTGGAAAGATGTAGGCTTTTACCTGCAAACCAGTGCACGTAACTATGAGTACATGGATACTGCTAAATCTTACATCGGCTTCCGCTGTGTAATTGATTTGCCTCCCATGAAGAAGTAGTAAAATCTTTCTGCTTACGAGTAAAATTTCCGGCGGGAATTCCCGTTAATAGAATTGATTTCATTTAAAAATCAAAATAGGCTTGTATTCTCTTAACCCCAAATTAAAATCCGTTTTCCTAACTATTTAAAAATTAAACCTATGGCTGGAGCTTCCAAATCAACAGAACGTATTGTAAACATAGTGGTGTGTATGGGCGCCGCAATTGTAATCTTTGGTGCATGGCAAAAAATCACACACCAGGCATTAGCTGACTTTTTCTTAACTGCCGGTTTGTTAACCGAGGCATTGATCTTCGTTGTATATGCAATTTTACCTCCTCCCGGATCTGAAATGCATGCTATTGCTGAAGCACTGCCCAAATTAGCCGGTGGAGCTTCTGCAGGAAATCCGGCTGTAGAAAAATTGGATAAAATGCTGCACGATGCAGACATTACTCCTGCAAATCTTGAAAAACTGAGCGCCGGTTTCAAAAAATTAGGCACTTCTGTAGATAAAATTGCTGATGTTTCTGACGCAGTAAAAGCTACCAGCGATTACTCTGCCAAAACAAAAGAAGCTGCAACTGCACTGGATGCAATGAAAAATGCTTACCAGGGTGCTACCAGCACTATCTCTCAGTTCAATGCAGCTGCAGATAGCACTAAACAATTCCATGAGCAGGTACAGGTGCTGACTAAAAACTTAGGTTCACTGAACGCTATTTATGAACTGGAACTGCAGGATACCAATAACCATCTGAAAGCAATGAACAGCTTCTATGGTAATCTGGCGCAGGCTTCTCAGACAATGCAGAGCAGCGTTGATGATGCTAAGAAAGCACATGAGCAGATCGCTAAACTGGCCGGCAACCTCAGCAGCCTGAACACCGTTTATGGTAACATGCTGACTGCAATGCAGGGCCGTTAATCTGTAATGTTCAATTAACGCCAATATCCGGTACCCCTTGAATAGTGTGAATTTTATTTAGTTTAACTGAAAAACCTACATCCATGGCTTTACCTAAGGAGCCCAGGCAGAAGATGGTTAACATGATGTACCTCGTGTTAACAGCCATGCTGGCACTGAACGTGTCTGCAGAGGTGTTAAATGCCTTCAAAACCGTTAATACAAGTATCACGGCCTCTAACAATCTGATTGGAGATAAAAATAACGCCACTTACGCTTCCTTTACAGCAGCGAAAGAAGATCCTCAGACAAAAGCAAATGCGATGATCTGGGGTCCTAAAGCCGAAGAGGCCAAGGGCTTATCTGCAGAAATGTTTACTTACATTGAAAATCTTAAGCAGGACATGAAAAAAGCTTCTGACTTAAGAGTTGAAAATGGTAAAGAAAACTTTAAGGAAGATAACCTGGACGCACCTACGCGTCTGATGGACAAAGAAGGTAAGGGCAAAGAACTGTACGACAGACTGAATGCTTTCAAACAAAAGATCGTAGCAGTTATCAATCCTGAAGATCCTGCTTTTGCCGGCAACCCCAAATTACACGATCAACTGGTAGCAGACATCGCTGCTTTGCAGAAAGCGCTGCCACTGGACATGAGCGTGCCTAAAAGCCAGAGCGGTAAAGATCAGCCAAATGATGCGAAAGGTTGGACCACCAACTATTTCCACATGACGCCTACTATTGCTGCCCTGACCATTCTGAGCAAATTTCAGAATGACGTTAAGAATTCTGAAGCCCAGGTAATTGATTATTGCCTTAAACAGATCGGTTCTGTAAAAGTGATCTTCGACAAATTCCAGGCTATCGCTCAGTCAAACACTACTTATGCTATGCCTGGTGATGCTATTGAAATCACTGCAGGTATCGGCGCTTTCAGCGCACAGGCTCAGCCTAAAGTTTACATCGGTGGTCAGTTACAACCGCTCACTCCGGAAGGTACTGCTATCTGGAAAACAACTGCCAATGGCGTTGGTGACAAAGCAGTGGATGTAAAAATTGAATATGCTAAACCTGATGGAACTATTGCAACTGTAAACAAAGTAGTTAAATATACTGTAGGTGTTCCTTCCGGTGCATCCGTGTTCCTCGAAAAGATGAACGTAATGTATGTTGGTGTTGATAACCCTATTACCATCTCTGGTGGTAGTGTAGGTGCTGAAAAAGTAAAAGTAAGCTTACCCGCAGGTGATGGTTCTATTACCAAAGCAAGCGGCGACAAATACATCGCCAAGCCTTCGCACGCAGGTCTTTCAAAAGTAATTGTAGTTGCTGACGGAAAAACTTTCGAGTTCCCGATGCGTCTCAAAAACCTGCCTCCTCCTACAGCATTTGTAGGTACTAAGAAAAGCGGCGCGTCTATCTCTTCAGCTGAGTTCAAAGCAATGGGTGGTGTAATTGCCCGTTATGATGAATCTGACTTTGAAGCTGGTTTCCGCGTAGTAAGCTATTCTGTTTCTGCAGTGGGTGGTCCTATCGCTATTTATAGCATGGAAACCAACGAAGGAAACAGGTGGGGTGGTAAAGCTGCTGCATTGATTGGCCGTGCAGGCCCAGGCACTACCGTATTTTTTGATGATATCAAAGTTGTGGGCCCTGATGGAAAAGAAAGGGATATTGCCCCAATGAAATTCACGCTTAAATAATTTTTTAAACAGGGAATAATGAGAAACCGTATCGTTAAGTTGTGTTTGTTGCTGGCTGTATTAACAGTTTCTGCAGAAGCGGTGAACGCACAGGCAAAAAAGCCTTCGCGCTCTTCACAGAAGAGACCCACGCCTGCTAAAAAAGGTGCAACTACCAATAAGAACAACAATGCTGCAGCCGCAGCAATTGCTCCACCTGTTGATACAGTAAAACCAGCTCCGGTAGAGGCTAAACTGGAAATAGCGCCGGTTAAAAAATCATTGAGAAATGATAACGCTATTGAGCGTAACCTGGTGAAAGACAGAACGCCACTGGCTTACGAACACATCCGCGAAGATGATGCGGCCTACGTACAGCGTGTATGGCGCGAAATAGATGTACATGAAAAACTGAACCTGCCTTTTGTTTACAGAGCAGATGGCGACCAGGGTAACCAGCGTTTTATTTACATTCTGTTGAATGCTATTAAAAATGACAGCATCACTGCTTTCAGCGCTGAAGACGACAGGTTCACTACTCCCATTACGTTTAAAGATATAGCTGAAAAGCTGGTAGGTAAACCTAAAATCATTACTGTACCTGACCTGGCAAAAGATCCGGATGGTTCAAAAGGAATATTCAAGGATACTACCATTTCCGAAGAATTTAATCCTGACAAAGTTGAACGTTACTGGGTTAAAGAAGACTGGGTGTTCGACAAAGAATCTTCCAGGATTTATGTGCGCATTCTTGGTATAGCTCCGCTCAAAACTATCACTAACGATGATGGTTCATTCAGGGACGTAACTCCCGTATTTTGGGTGTATTACCCCGATCTGCGTCCGGTATTTGCCAAACACGAAGTGTACAATGGCAAAAACTATGGTGCACGTATGAGCTGGGAAGAGCTGTTTGAAAGCCGCATGTTTGCCAGCAGGATCATTAAATCCACCATCAATAACCCGAACGATATCTTCATTAAAACGTTCATTAAAGATCCTATCCTCGCCCTGTTAGAAGGTGAGAACATTAAAGAGCGCATCTTTAATTATGAGCAGGATCTCTGGTCTTACTAAGCAATTGACTATTTACAATAAAAGGGCATCGTAAAAATACGATGCCCTTTGTTTTTGGGGTATATAAAGCCTTCTGAATGAAAGCGATTGGTGGTTAGCGATACCTGATAAATTTTATAAAATACCCATAAACAGGTATTGTTTTATGGGTTTGTTTCACTATTTTTACAATGGTTTTTCATAGGATATTGGATTTTAAAAACGGGGCTGGATTTCTATCCTGGCCCCTTTTTCTTTTTATACGTTTCTGCGTTAGTGTTTTTAGTCTGCAAACATTACTATCTACTGCATCCGCTTTTCCTGATCAGTTGTTTTCTACCGGCACTTCATTGCTATGATTATTGTTATCATGTGTGCTATGGAAAAAGTTCCATACCAGCAATGCTTTTGATGCGCCTATAGCAGTGGTTAACTCTGCTTCATTCAATTCTTTGATGCGCTTTACAGATTTGTATTGACGCAATAACTGATCAGCAGTGCTTTTTCCAATACCTTTTATTGATTCCAATTCATTTTTAAAAGTGCCTTTACTTCTTTTCTGTCTGTGAAAAGTAATACCAAAGCGATGCACTTCATCGCGTATACGACGAATCAGTTTAAGGCTTTCACTGCTATATGGAAGCTTCAGTGATTCCTGGTCGCCGGGAAAAAATATTTCTTCTTCATTCTTTGCCAGGCCTACTACTGTCATAGCGCCTGTTAAATTCAATTCGCGTATACTTTCCAGTGCCGCACCCAACTGACCTTTACCTCCGTCAATGATCACCAGTTGAGGTAATGGCTGTTGTTCCTGCTGCAGACGTTTATAACGCCTGTATACCACTTCTTTCATAGTGGCAAAGTCATTGATGCCTTCTACTGTTTTTACATTGAAATGACGGTAATCTTTTTTACTGGGCATACCATCTTTAAAACACACCATGGCCGATACAGGATAACTACCCTGGAAGTTGGAATTATCAAAACATTCAATATGCACCGGTACCAGTGGTAACTGCAGGTCCTGTTGCAACTGGTACAATACTTTTTTACGCTCCATATCATCACGTCCTTCCAGTTGCAGCATCTTACGTTTCCTGATCTCTTCACGGAAATAGTTCACATTGGTTTCAGAAAGATCCAGCAGCTTTTTCTTATCACCACTTTTAGGAATGATAATGGTTACTTCCTTATCAGGATACTCTATTTCAAATGGCAATACAATTTCAGTAGACAAACTGTTGAATGTGGCGCGTAGTTGCGCTACTGCAAATGCAAGGATCTCTTCATCTGTTTCATCAAGGTGCCTTTCCAGTTGCGAAGTATGTGTTTGTACGATAGAGCCATTCTGCACCATCAGGTAATTGACATACGCAATATCACCATCGCGAAGCATAGAAAATACATCTGCATTGATGAACCTGCTGCCTACTACTACCGACCGGGCCTGGTACTGCTCAAGATGTTCTATTTTCTTTTTAACGATCTCTGCTTTTTCAAACAGCAATGATTCTGCTGCTGCACGCATTTCTGTTTTAAAATGCTGTATTACAGGTGTAAGGTTGCCTTTGAGTATATCGCGGATCTGTTGTAGTCCATCCTGGTAATCTTCGGGTGTCTGCAATCCTTCACAGGGGCCTTTACAATTGCCCAGGTGATATTCCAGGCACACTTTAAACTTCCCTTTTCGTATGTTGTTGTCTGTTAAATTGAGCTTGCATGTACGTAAAGGAATATTATGCCGTACAAAATCGATCAGCTCACGTACTTTGGCAACAGAAGTAAAAGGTCCAAGGTATTCAGAACCATCAGCAATTTTACGCCTGGTAAGAAAAATGCGCGGAAAGGGTTCTTTTTTGATAACGATATAGGGATAGGTCTTATCATCCTTCAGGTTGATATTGTACTTAGGCTGGTATTGTTTGATCAGAGAGTTTTCCAGTAAAAAAGCATCCTGCTCTGAATTGACAATGGTAAACTCGATGCGCCGGATCCGTTGCACCAGCTCATGCGTTTTGTACGATGTGAATGTTTTGGTGAAATAAGAGCTTACGCGTTTGCGGAGGCTTTTGGCTTTTCCTACATACACCAGTTCGTCCTGGCTGTCATAATATTTATAAATACCCGGGTTTACGGGTATGGTATGTGCAATCTGTTGAAATTCCTGTGCGGTCATAATACTCTCCTAATCTTCCCGGAATTTTTCAGGATTCCAGATAACTTTTTCGTTGGTAATTACAGCGTCGCCTGTTGCCGGCTGCCTGATGGTAAGTATGTAAAAGTACTGTTTCAGTTTCCAGGTCAGTTTTTGTTGTACCAGTGTATCTCCCTGTTTAAATGCACGCTCCATGTACACCCTGTTGGTCTGATCGGTGGTTTGTGTGGGCGAAATATAAACCACCACCTGGTGCAGGGAGTCAGATACATCTTTGGCAGTATAAATAAAATTCAGCAGACCGGTAGTTTCATCCATAATAGATGATTCATTGTAATGTTGCCGGAAGGCAGCTGAATCCATCAGTACCGACGGAAAAAAGGCCATGCTGAGCCGGTTGAACTCGGCAGGATTAATGAAAGCAGAGTCTTTATGACTACCGGTTTCAACACGTTTCAGAAAAGCGGTAGCAAACGTATCGGCCAGTTTTTTATCGTTATTTAAAATGGCGCCCACTGGCAAAAAAGGCGAAGATTGTGCTGTGGTATCCTGAACATCGCTGTTGCCGGCTGTCTGTTGGTTGTTTTTGCAGGATAAGAAGGTTGTAAGTAAAATGGTCGATAAAAGTAAAACGGCAGATTTCATGACGTAAAATTAACTGAAACGCAGATAACAATGATATTCTCATAATGTGGTAAAATACCGCACACGTTTTTAAATGAAAAAGCTGCCATGTGTTTCAACGGCAGCTTTATAAGATTGATGCTAAAATACTAGCGGATAGTCTTGGCTACTCCGATCCGGATACCATATTCCATCAGGTATTCACGAATGGGATATTTGTTTACATAACTGGAAAACAGTTGATAACGGAATTGTGGACCCACCTGCCACTGAAGATCGCCGGTTTTGTAGGCGATAAATGCTTCTGCACTGGCATTCAGGTTCCATTTCCTTACCAGTGATGGTTCACGGGTATAATTGGTATAATCGTTGGTAATAAGGTATGAATTACGGTTCAGCAGGTAAGTGGGCTGTAAAGTACCGCCTACTTTCAATTGTAATTTTTCATTACCCAATACGCGGTATTCAAGTCCTACCGGAACAGATAGCTGGAAATACTGGTTTTGTAATTGCTCAGCCTGGTCGCCACCAAAATTGTGAATGCGGGTATAGCTGGTAATGGATTCCGGACGATAGCCCGATGAATTGCTGAGTGTAATAGTTGCCACATCAGCAGTACGGGAACTATAGGCCTGTATATTGTATCGTGAATAGTTGAATTGCAATCCTGCGCGTACAGCCAGGTTTTTGTTCAATGCGTATAAAGCATGCGTACCGATCTCAAAACCCATAGCCGGTTTGTGATTGACCAGCTTATCAGGATCTCCTTCAATATTTAAAGCCAGTGGTACATTGTTCAGGTTGGATTTGATATTAGCATTGGGATCACCTGTCAGCTTACGGTAATTCATGGTAGGTGTGAATGACCATTGCCAGCTTAAACGTTTGGTGCGTGGCAACGCATATTCATAAGCAACTTCTACCGGCAAGCGGTCCAGTTTCTGCTGTTTTTCTGCCTCTGCCAGATTCATCAGTTGCTGCTGATCCGGAACCCGTGAAGCAATGGATGTATTGACAGCGTGATCGGCGGTTTTATCTGAATCAGCATCTGCCAGCATATTCTGTTCTGAAGTTTCACTGGTATGTTGTGTTATACCCGATGAATGATTGGTAATAGCAGTAGCTTCACCGGCAATAATTGTTTTGGCTTCTGCTTTACGCATGCCCGTAAGCAGATCGTATACCGGGGCAGTAGATGGTGCGTCAGCTGCATTGGTATGTTCTTCAACTATGCTGGTCACTACAGTATTATTCAGCGCAGGGCTATCTACATGGTCGGGACTGATAACAAAAGAATGTGTGCGGCTGGAATTGCCGGTTGTATGTTGACTTTGTCGGCTGTTGTTGGTAAATGGAACAATGATCGCTTTTTCGGCTGCTGCAGAAGAGGCGGCAGTCATTGCAGAAGGATCTTTGGTAGCAAGTGGTTTGTGTGAAGAAGGAGTGATGAGTTCAATAATCGTGTAATATGCAAGACCGGCGAAGAAAAGCACAAACCCTACAAGGTACCATTTTTTACGGGTGTGAAGTGCTTTATAAATTTTTTTCCATACCTGATCTGAAGGGTACATTTTGTACTGGTCTGCCTTTTCTTTAAGGAGATCTTCAAAATCATCATGGTAGAAACCTCGCTGCATAACGGCTAATGATTTGTACGGGTATAATTTTCAAAGGATAGAATCTTCTCAATATGGTCTTTATAACAATTCATTATCGTCCGGTAACTACTTTCAGCCAACTGATTTTTTCTTTTGGCTTCTGGATAATTTTTTTCTTAATTAATATTTCTTCCAGCATTTGTTTCGCGCGGGTATACTGTGAACGACTGGTACTTTCTTCAATATCCAGCATCACGGCAATCTCCTTGTGCGAATATCCTTCTACAGCGTACAGGTTCAATACAGTTCTATACCCAATAGGCAATAGCCTTATGCACTCTACCACCTGTTTTGCCTGAACAATGGACGGTACTGACTCTTCACGGACCTGGATACTGCTGGCGTGTATAAGGTCCACGCTTTCATTGAACTTGCGGTTCTTTTTCAGGTGATTGATACAGGTGTGTACTATAATTCTCCTGATCCATCCCTCAAAAGCGCCTTTATTCTGGAAGGTATGTATCTGTGAAAATACTTTGATAAAACCTTCCTGCAGCATATCCTCAGCATCTTCTCTGTTATGGGCAAAACGGTAGCAGACAGACAGCATTTTGGCGCTATACCGTTGGTATAACTCCTTTTGGGCAGTCGCGCTATTCTGTAAACAGCCTTGTAAAATGGCGTCTTCGGTCATATTAACCGTTTGGTTGCCCTGTAATTTAGACAATTTTCAGATGCAATTGCTGCTTTATAAGTAAAAAAGACGCCCGGTTGTAGAAAAAAAACTTAGGAAAAACACGTGAATGGGATGAGCAAATGAATGAATATGTCAATGTGCGGATTTGAAATCCCCAGTCCTAAAGCAGTAAAATAAAAGCAAAAAGCGGCTGAAGATTCTATTCTGCAGCCGCTTTTTGTATTGTATATGAAAATCTTATATCAGCACATTGCCGGTCATTTCGGCCGGAATGGGTAGATGCATAAAGGTGAGAATAGTAGGAGCTATATCGCCCAGCTTACCGGGTTTAATAGTGCCTTTCCAGTCTTTATCAATAATAAAGAAAGGTACCAGGTTCAGGGTATGGGCAGTGTTGGGGGTACCGTCTGCATTTATCATGAAATCAGCATTACCGTGGTCTGCCGTCAGAAATACGGCATATCCGTGTGCCAGGGCGGTTGTAACCACTCTTTCCACGCATTTGTCTACAGTTTCTACTGCTTTGATAGCAGCCGAAAAAATGCCGGTATGGCCTACCATATCAGCATTGGCATAGTTGAGACAAATAAAATCGGCAGTTTCCTGCTCCAGTTCGGGAACAATAGCGTCTGTAAGTTCTACTGCGCTCATCTCCGGTTTGAGATCGTATGTAGCTACTTTGGGTGAAGGCACCATGATCCTGCGTTCGCCTTCAAATGGTACTTCACGTCCGCCACTGAAAAAGAAAGATACGTGCGGATATTTTTCCGTTTCCGCAATACGGATCTGTTTTTTATGATTGGCGGCAATGATCTCGCCCAGTGTATTATTCAGGTTATCGTTTTCAAAAACGATGTGTACGTTTTTGAAGGTCTTATCGTACTCTGTCATGGTAGTATAATGCAATGACAGATGTTTCATGTTCTGTTCAGGAAAATCAGTTTGTGTCAGTACCTGTGTTATTTCACGGCAACGGTCTGTACGGAAGTTGAAGCAAATGGCAACATCGCCATCTTTGATGGTGGCAATGGGCAGTTGATCGGCGCCAATGATCACGGTGGGTTTAATAAACTCATCGGTGATGTTATGTGCATAAGATTGTTCTACTGCAGCCAGTCCGTCGGTTGCTTTTTCACCAATGCCATTTACCAGAGCGTCGTAAGCAAGTTTTACACGCTCCCAGCGTTTATCACGATCCATAGCATAGTAGCGACCGCTTACTGTAGCAATTTTACCGGTAGTGGCATTGAGGTGTTGTTGCAATGAAGTCAGAAAACCCAGTCCGCTTTTCGGGTCAGTATCACGTCCATCAGTAAAAGCATGTATAAACACATCTTTTAACCCTTCTTTATAACAAAGCGAAACGATGGCTTTCAGGTGATTGGTATGTGAGTGAACACCGCCATCGCTTACCAGGCCCAGCAGGTGTAAAGGTTTTTTATTTTCAATAGCGTAGTGAATGGCATTGAGCAACGCAGGATTTTTATAAAACGATTCATCGCGGATAGCTACGTTAATGCGTTGCAGTTCCTGGTACACAATGCGGCCGGCGCCAAGATTCAGGTGGCCTACTTCGCTGTTGCCCATCTGCCCGTCAGGTAAGCCTACCTGTTCGCCACAGGTAACCAGCGTGCTGTTGGGATATTTGGCATATAAGGAGCTTACAAACGGAGTTTTTGCATGTTGGATAGCATCTGCAGACTGTACTTTTCCAAGTCCCCAACCATCCATGATAACAAGAATGACTTTTGAAGCAGGCATATAACGATGTGATTGTGTTGAATTTATTATTAGAAGTGTTACAAAGGTAAGGCAATAGGTGGTTGATAGTATTTTTTCAACGCAATCTTACTTTGGCATGTTTTTCGCAACTTTGAGAGCAGAAAAAAAATATATATGAAAAAATCCCTGGGATTTGCGATCCTCTTTCTCTCGCTTTTCCTGGTGTCATTTACTCCGGATTTTTATTCGATTGATGACGTGATAACTGCCATGAAAAGCGGCAACGCCAGCCAGTTGTCAAAATACTTTGATGCCCGTGTGGACATTTCATTACCCGGCAAGAATGACAATTACAGTAAAAGCCAGGCTGAAATGATTCTGAAAGATTTTTTCTCCACCAACGAGGTAAAGAGTTTCCAGGTTAAACACAAGGGAGAACAAAGCGGTTCTCAATTCTGCATTGGCGTACTGCTAACCCGTAATGGCAGCTACCGCACCAAGTTTTTTATGAAACAGAAAGGTGATACGCAGGTGGTGCAGGAACTGGTCTTTGAACTGGTAGAATAAACATATTATCCCTGAAAACGCAACAGACCCTTAACAGCAATGTTGAGGGTCTTTTTTTTACGCAGATTATAACACAGGTTTAGGGATTTAATAAGATCGTACTGACCAGGGTTATTATTGATATCTGCGCATTTGCTGATCTGCACATTTTTCTGACTTTCTTCATTAGTTTTGCTACATGCTTACGTTCGACGAACAATTACAGATACTGATCAACGCTGCATTGCGTGAGGATATTGGCGATGGTGATCATTCAACATTGTCTGCCATACCTGCCGATGCCAAAGGGAAAGCTGTGTTAAAAATTAAACAGACAGGCATACTGGCTGGTGTGGAAGTGGCTGAAAAAATATTTCGTTACCAGCAACCCGATATACAGTTTACAGCTTTTAAAAAAGATGGTGATGTAATGCACCCGGGCGAAATTGCCTTTGAAGTATCTGCATCTGTATATACTATTTTGCAATGTGAACGCCTGGTGCTGAACTGTATGCAGCGCATGAGTGGTATTGCCACACTTACCCATCAGTATGCTGAGAAGATCAAAAACTATCATACACGGGTGCTGGATACGCGTAAAACAACGCCCAACTTCAGGTTGCTGGAAAAAGAAGCAGTGCGTATTGGTGGTGGTTTAAATCATCGTATGGGTCTTTACGATATGATCATGCTGAAGGATAATCATATTGACTATGCCGGTGGGCTGGAAAACGCTATTGAACGTGCATGGCGATATGTACAGCAGGTTAAACCCGGCTTAAAGATCGAGGTAGAGACACGTAACCTGGACGAAGTAAAAAGGGTAATGGTTATTGGCAAAGTAAACCGTATTATGCTGGATAATTTTACACCCGAACAGATCAGCGAAGCATTGCAGTTGATCAATGGTAAATATGAAACGGAAGCCAGTGGTGGCATCAATATGGATACTATAGAAGCATACGCTGCTACCGGTGTTGATTTTGTGAGTGTGGGTGCATTGATACACCAGGCACATAGCCTGGACCTGAGCCTGAAAGCAGTAGTGGTTTAACGGAAGCTGTTCAACTTTGTATAGCCGGTGGTCATTATGTATATTAATCGTAAGTTTTAAAGTATGTCAAAGAAAAATAAACCCGATAACAGGGGATTTGTCTATAGCACAGACCCTGATTTTAAGTTTGAAGAAAACCAGGAAAATATAGAAACATTGCCGCGGGCGCAGCAAAAACTGCGTGTTAAACTGGAGACGAAGAACCGTGGCGGTAAAGCCGTAACACTGGTGGATGGTTTTATTGGTACAGCCGATGACCTGGAAGACCTGGGAAAGAAACTAAAGAATTTTTGCGGAACAGGTGGTTCTGCCAAGGATAGTGAAATTATTGTTCAGGGCGATCAGCGTGAAAAAGTATTGCAATGGTTGCTGAAAAACGGGTATAAACAAACGAAGAAGGTCTAATACCCACATGAGAGGAAATGTAGATGAATGTTGCTGATTTATCACTGATCATCTATAGCATTTATCATGTTTGATTATTTGTTTGGTGGTTTTACGCTTGTGGCAGTAACGGTTATTTTATTGATACCGTTTGGCATTTGTATATTCTATATAGTACTAGGTCTTCGTGCGCATAGCATTGGAATGAAGGAGCAAAATGAATTGAAGCGGCGCTCCGCCTTGAAAACAATCCTGATAGCTTCTCTTATTGCCGTCCTTATCTTTCTGCTCTGGATTGTATTACTGATCTATTTTGGTTAAATATGCATACAGCAAATAAAAAAGCGGAATACAATGAATGCATCCCGCTTTGTATTTTATGAGTAAGCGAATTTTAAGTCTACAGTTATAAACCCAAAACTCCAAACCCGGAACAGTTTACTGTCCTTGTGCCAGGGAGTAAGCCTTTTTATCACCCCACATATTCAGCAGTTCAGAAGAACAGATCTTGAAGTTGCCGCTTAAGCTCACGTACAGACCAATGATATCCTGTTGGTTCAATGGCTCGCCATCCAGGCTTTCAAAACGTACGTTATACTGGTTTACCAGGTTGGTAAATACAGAGCCTGTAGGCCATACCTGTGTACCGCGGTTGCTGATATTTACCAGGTTGAATTTAACACCTGCATGACGCTGACATTTTTTTGCAATTGCAGCAGGTTGTTCTTCGCTTTCGATAAACATATCCACACCGATGATCTTTTCGGTTGTCAGTTCCTGTGATACCAGCATGGGGTTTTTGTCCAGCTTGAATACAGTTTGGGTAACCGGTTTATTGGGCAGCAGCGGCTTGGCATTGACCTGTGGCGTTTTGCCAAAGTTGTCAATAATAGCATCTGCAAACTCAGTAGTGTTTAAAGATGGTTTGGATTTATCACCAAAATCGCCGGTATGAATGCCCTGCTCCAGTGTGTACAGCAGTGCATTTTCAATGATTGCAGCGTTTTCCATCAATCCCAGGTGACGCAGCATAGCAATACCGCTTAACAGCAATGCTGTGGGGTTGGCAATATTTTTACCGGCAATGTCAGGAGCGGTGCCGTGAACAGCTTCAAAAATACAGATATGGTCACCAATGTTGGCAGAAGGGGCAAAGCCCAATCCACCTACCAGACCTGCGCAAAGATCAGATACAATATCACCCTGCAGGTTGGTCAGTACCACTACATCAAATGCATCGGGACGGGTAACCAGTTTCATACACAGATCGTCCACAATTACATCATCAGCTTTCAGTTCGGGATAATCTTTAGCTACTTCGTAAAAGCATTCCAGGAACAGGCCATCCGTAATTTTCATGATGTTGGCCTTATGTCCGCAGGTAATACGGCGTGAATGGTTTTTGCGGGCCATTTCAAACGCGTATTTAATTACCTGGATACTACCGGGGCGTGTAATAAAGCGACGGCTCAGTGCCACGTCGTGGGTAAGCATGTGTTCCACACCACCATATGTGTCCTCGATGTTCTCACGCACTACTGTAATATCAATGGGAATACCGGCTTTTGAAAAAACAGTGTCTACCCCATGTAGTGTCTGGAAAACGCGTTTGTTAGCGTATGTGTTCCAGGTTTTGCGGGCAGTAACGTTTACGCTTTTTACGCCTTTTCCTTTGGGGGTTTCCATGGGGCCTTTGAACAGGATACCCAGAGATTCAATGGTTTTCTGGGCATCGGGGGTCATACCATTGGAAAAACCTTTGTCAAACACCCATTTGCCCATTTCTACTGTTTCATACTCTACAGGAACTTTATTGGCATTGAAGATCTTAAGTACAGCATCCATAATTTCCGGGCCTATTCCATCTCCTTTTGCTACGGCTATTTTCATATAAAAAATGATTTATTTGAGTGGTACGAGTTGCTGAGAATTGCGCAAAATTAGCATCATTCCTGTCAAATCCCCCTTTTTTACAGTGAAAGGGCAGTTATTTTTAATTAACTTTAAATTCCAAACAGTAGCGCATGGTATCGAAAATCTCTGAAGGAATTGAAGTAAGCGTGGAAACGTTTTACCAGCCGGATTATTCAAATCCCGTTTCCGGGGAATACATGTTTGCCTACCGCATAACAATTGAAAATCATAATAATTTCCCTGTAAAACTGCACCGCCGCCATTGGTTTATTGCTGATAGCAATGGTAGTAACCGTGAAGTAGAAGGGGAAGGGGTTGTAGGCGTACAACCTTCATTGCAACCGGGCGAACGCTACCAATATGTAAGCGGTTGCAATCTGCGTAGTGAAATGGGGAAAATGTATGGTACCTACCTGATGGAAAACCTGAATAATAAGCTCACCTTTGAGGTGAATATTCCTGTTTTTGAAATGATTGTGCCGTTTAAGATGAACTAAGTTTACACGGGTTTTTCACTTTTCTACCACCGTCTTCATTGTTCTGAAAATAAAAAGCCATGAGCAGGGTAACTCCACCACTCATGGCCTTCTTGTTTATAACAGGATAACTTTATTCCGTCTTTTCTTTATTCATACCTACTTTATACAACATGAATCCCATTAAAGCAAAGAGGATGATTCCCAGCAGGTAATATCCATTTATGCCAAGGCTGTTTGTTCCGGACAAAAACTCTTCAATACTCAATTTTTGTAACCCAGCCTTTATAGAGCCTCTGGCAGATAGGAATGCAACAATAACCCCTGCAATAGCACCACCTGCTACAAGACCGGTTGCAAAGAGATTACCTTTACTTAAATCCTCTTCTTCTTCCACTTCACCTTTTTTCTTCTTTTTTCTGTCAACCAGACCTCTGATTGCACCACCAATAAAAATGGGAAGAGTAGTAGCCAGCGGCAGGTAAATGCCAATAGCGAAAGATAATGCTTTAATGCCGCACAGCTCCATAGTGATGGCAATACAAACGCCTACCAGAACATACTGCCAGTCAAGATTGGATGATTGTATTCCTTTAATAAGGGTTGCCATTAAAGTGGCTTGCGGAGCAGAATAGGTTTCAGTTCCGATTGCATGATTAATACCTTGTTTAACCATTTCTGCTGTAGGGGTATCCAATACTTTTATAGTGAAGCCAATGGCGATAGAGGATACGATAGCTCCGATAAACAATGCGTATTGCTGATATTTAGGTGTTGCACCAACTATATACCCGGTTTTAAGATCTTGTGAAGTACCGCCTGCATTGGCTGCCGCTATACAGATAATCCCACCGACTACCAATGCCATTGGTTCATATGTTTTTCCGGTCCATCCTACTGCAACAAATACGAGACAGGTGCCCATAATCGTAGCAATGGTCATACCGCTGATAGGGTTGTTGGAAGAACCGATCAAACCTACAATGCGTGATGATACGGTAACAAAGAACGCTCCGAAAATTACTATCAATAAACTCAGTAATAATTTGCTGCCAATACCTTCACCGGGAATCTGTGGCATAATGGCAATCAATAAAACCAGAACAAGGCTGCCTATACCAACAATTTTTATTGAAAGATCTTTTTCTGTACGGGATACGGATTCTGTTGTTCCGTCTTCTTTTTTGAGAGATCCAAGGCTACCTTTAAATGAAGAAATGATCGTTGGAATTGTTTTAATCAGTGTAATGAAGCCTCCGGCAGCAACAGCTCCCGCACCTATCTGGCGGACATAAGCCTTATAAATAGCAGTTGAGTAATCACTAAATGTATGATTTACAGCATCCCAACCTGCACCAGATTCTGTAATTGAGTGCAAATATCCCAGTTTTACAAGTTGGGTAGCAATCATATCCGCGGGAACCAATGTAGCCAGTAATGGTATAAATACAAACCAGCACAACACACTACCTGCTACCAAAATGCCTCCGATCTTAGGGCCTACAATATAACCCACGCCGAGATATTCAGGGGTAATCTCTCCACTGAGGCGTGCAGAGGGAAAATATTTGTTGGCTTGCTTAGTCATATAGTAAGGAGTTTCTGCAATCAGATGTAATACTTTTTGCAGAAAAGCATAAATCATTGCTACTCCTAAGCCCCAGAAGGCTGTTTTTGCAACATCTCCGCCTTTTTCACCCGCCTTTAATACAGAGGCACAGGCGGTTCCTTCCGGATAAGGAAGTGTTTCATGCTCTTTTACTATCAATGCACGGCGCAGCGGTATCATCATCAACGTACCTAGGATACCACCAAAGATGGCCAGAATGAGGATGGTAATGTAATTGAAGTTATCCGCGCTTGAAGGATTGCTCAGAAAAAGAAATCCGGGCAGTGTAAATACCACACCGGCTGCAATACTTTCACCGGCGCTGCCTGTTGTCTGGATGATATTGTTTTCCAGGATGGTGGTACGCAAAAACAAACGGCTGAGTGTAATGGCCATTACAGCAATAGGGATAGATGCGGAAACTGTTAACCCCGCTTTTAATGCGAGATACACAGTGGATGCACCAAAAATGATCCCGAAGATGGAACCTACTACTACTGACTTGATCGTAAACTCGGCCATCCTGGTTTCAGGAGCTATAAAAGGCTGGAAGTTCTTTCCTGACATAGCAATTATATTGGGTTTAAACAGAAAGATAAATAAAATACAGTCCGGTTGTTGTTCCGGCCTGTTCCATGGCTATTTTTAAACCTTTGCAGGCAGCATTTTTTGCAATCTGCGGGTTAATGCAAACAAGATTAATGCTGTAATGCCCGACATGAATACAAATAGCATGAAGAAGTCGTACAGCGAACTCATGTGGTAGCCCAGGAAAGAAGTGGTTTTACCGTTTTCAGGGTACAGGGCGCTTAATGAACCGGCCAGTTTGTTGCCAAAAGCATTGGCTGTAAACCATACGGCCATTAATAAGGACGCAAATTTAACGGGAGATAATTTATTTACCAGCGATAAACCGATGGGCGATAAGCACATTTCACCGCAGGTATGCAATGCATACAGTACCACCAGCCACATCATACTTACTTTAAGACCTGGTTGTATATTATTTACACCCCAGGCGATCCAGAGATAGCCGATGCCCATCAATAGCAGGCCCCAGGCCATTTTGGTGATAGAGGAAGGTTCATACTTACCCAACTTTAACCAGAACCAGGCAAAGAAAGGTGCAAAGGTTACAATGAATACGGAGTTTAGCGACTGGAACCAACTGGTAGGAATCTCATCCAATACAACGACAGATTGACCTTTTGAAAGTAGGGAAATATTGCCGGCTACAATGCCTACCACTGCCAGTCCCATCAACGCATAAATGGTTAACCGGAGTTCTTTATGAAATTCACCGGCCAGGTTGGCAGCTGTTTTTTTGAACAGGGTAACCAGGTATACGACCAAGCCCACTGAAATGGCCACAATAAGCCACACAGGTGTATGCAGGTTCAATACGCGGTTGGTTTGCTCATCTGCAAAAAAGGTTAGTGAGGCCCCCGTTTGTTCGTAGGCGCTCCAAAAGAAGATTACAAAAAAGCATACTACAATAATAACTGCCACTTGTCTTTTTTCAGCAGCGGTCAATGTTTTGTCTGTATATATAATGGTAGGAATAATAACACAGCAGGCTATCAGCAGGTAAAAAAGATAGCTGAATTGCTTTACATCAATATAAAAAAGACCAATAACGGCAGCAGACAGGATACCTAAACCCAGAATGGTTACCACCGGCGATAACAATGATTTAGGGGTATTGGCAGGAACAAGTCCCAGTACTTTACCGTTTGGATCAGTAACATATTTATGGTGGAAGGTCATTTGTACAATTACACTGATGATAATAGCAACGGCCGATACCAGAAAGGCCCACTTAAAATCGGCCGGATTACCGGTATTGCCCACCCAACCACAAACAAAGGGGCCGATAGCCCCACCCAGGTTGATACCCATGTAGAATATGGTATAGGCAGAATCTTTACGTTTGTCGTTATCTGCATATAAATGTCCCACCATGGCGGAGATATTGGGTTTGAAAAAACCGTTGCCGGCAATCATGGTACCCAATCCGCAATAAAAAAGAATGGAAGCCAGCCCCGGGTCGCTATTATACCAGGAAGCGCAGAAGAACAGGATCAGTTCAGCAATGGCCATCACAATACCACCGGCAATAATAGAGCGTTGGTTGCCCCAGTAACGATCGGCCACGTAACCGCCAACAAGCCCGGAAAGGTAGATCATGCTGATATAGCTGCCGTAAAGGTTGGATGCAAATACTTTGTCAAATAACAGGGCCTGCGTCATGAACAGCACCAATATGGCACGCATACCATAATAGTTGAAACGCTCCCACATTTCCGTAGCAAAAAGAATGTATAAACCTTTAGGGTGACTTTTGCCGGGGTGTTGACTCATACGTTGATTGGTTATGTTTTCAGTATGGAATATCGGCGTAAAATACAGATAAATAAACATCGAAAACGCAGATTAAAACTAAAATTGGTTAATGCCACACTGAATCCCGAAATTCGCGACTGCTAAAACGCTCCATTTACACTATGAATATTCTACTTCTGGGTTCAGGCGGCCGCGAACATGCACTGGCATGGAAAGTGGCTCAAAGCAAACTTTGTGGTCAACTGTATATAGCGCCTGGTAATGCCGGCACAGCACTTTGCGGAACGAATGTGAACATTGCCGCCACCGACATTGCAGCTGTTAAACAATTTGCGCTTGATAAACAGGTAGAGCTGGTAGTGGTAGGGCCTGAAGAACCACTGGTAAAAGGTATTGTAGATGCATTCAGGAATGATAAGCAGTTGCAACATATTGCTATCATTGGTCCTTCCCAATATGGCGCACAACTGGAAGGCAGTAAGGCATTTGCTAAACAGTTTATGATGCGTCACAACATTCCTACGGCAAAATACCGCGAGTTCAATACCGAAAATTATGAAGAAGGTATTCCATACCTGCAACAACACAGCCTGCCTATTGTACTGAAAGCCGATGGGCTGGCTGCCGGAAAGGGTGTACTGATCTGTCATTCGCATGTAGAGGCTATGGCAGAGTTTGAACTGATGTTGCAGCAAAGCAAATTTGGCGATGCCGGTAAAAAAGTGGTGGTAGAAGAGTTCCTGGATGGAATTGAAATGAGCGTGTTTGTGTTGACAGACGGCAGAAATTATGTGGAACTACCTTCTGCAAAGGATTATAAACGTGTGGGAGAAGGCGATAAAGGATTAAATACCGGCGGTATGGGTGCGGTAAGCCCTGTTCCTTTTGCTGATGCTGCTTTCATGGCCAAAGTGGAAAGCAAAATAGTTAAACCTACTATTGAAGGACTAAAAGCTGAAAATATCGATTATAAAGGTTTCGTATTCATTGGTCTTATTAAGGTTGGAGATGAACCGCTGGTAATAGAATACAATTGCCGCATGGGCGACCCGGAAACAGAAGTGGTAATGCCACGTTTGCAGAGCGACCTGGTGGAACTGCTGATAGCAACGGCTGCCGGCAAGCTGGATACTGCAACAGTTCAGCAGGATCCGCGTACAGCCTGCACCATTATGGCAGTAAGCGGCGGCTATCCTGGTTCGTACGAAAAAGGGTTCCCTGTTTCTGGCCTGGATGCTGCATTTGCTGCCGATAGCCTGGTGTTCCATGCAGGCACTACATTGAAAGATGGAGCCGTAGTAACCAGTGGTGGTAGGGTTTTGTGTGTTACTTCCTTTGGCAATACGGTAACAGATGCCGTGGCTAAATCGCGCAAAGTATTACAGGATATAGATTTTGAAGGAATGTACTACAGAAGGGATATCGGGTACGAATTTGAATAAGGTCTGAAAGCCATAGAAAAAGTTGATATGTTGATAGGTGAACAGAGTATTCTAATCGTTACTGCTGACCACTTACACCAAAAACCAACACCCGCAACGCGAAACTGTTTTATTATGCACTACAGCGATTACTTGCAACTGGATAAAATATTGAATGCGCAATTTCCCGAAAGCGATAAACGGGAGCAGCATGCACATGACGAAATGCTGTTTATTGTTATTCACCAGGCATATGAACTATGGTTTAAACAATTGATGTATGAAGCAGATTCGGTGATTGCCATTATGCAAAAACCTTCTGTGAACGATAATTCGCCCGAGCTGCAAACCGTGGTACACCGGCTTTCGCGGATGGTTACCATATTAAAAGTACTGGTGCACCAGATTGATGTAATGGAGACCATGACTGCCATGGATTTTCTTGATTTCCGGGATATGCTGCGTCCGGCTTCCGGTTTCCAGAGCTGGCAGTTCAAACTGCTGGAAGCAAGGCTGGGATTAAAATACGAGCATCGCTACGGACAGGAATATTACATCTCACAACTAAGAAAAGAGGAAGTTGATACCATTAAAAAGGGCGAACAACAACCTTCTTTACTGGAACTGCTGAACACCTGGCTGGAAAGAATGCCATTTTTTGATGAGCCTGCCAACTGGAAAAATTATCATCCGGTAAGCAATATAGACCTGTCTGCTGCCAATACGTCTTATGGGCCTTTCTGGACTGATTACCGGCAGGTATATATTAACAGCCTGGCCGATGCGGAACAGGCCAACCGCCAGTATTTTGAAGCTGTATTTATGGATGCTGCGGCAAACGATCATAGCAGGCAGCTCTCGCCCAAAGCCTGCAGGGCTGCATTGTTCATTATGTTATACCGGGGTTACCCCATGCTGCAATTACCCTTCCAACTGCTGAATAATTTACTTGAAATAGACGAACAACTGAGCACCTGGCGCTACCGGCACATGAATATGGTGCATCGTACAATAGGCAGCCGTGTAGGAACCGGTGGCAGTACAGGGCGTGACTATCTGAAAGGCGCGTTGGATAAACACTACATCTTTGCAGAAATAGCCCGTTTGACCAGTTTCCTTTTTGAGCGGAGAAAGTTGCCGGTACTGAGCCCAGAAATGGAGCACAGGCTTGGTTTTGTACAATAAGTATGTAGTGTGTCAACCAGCTATGGTATCCTGGTGCCTGTTGCAGCGCATGTTTTCCCCATTCCGGCAGTTTATTGAATTCTGGCATAAAAATTCGTCTTTTGTTGCCTGCATCATTGATGAATGATTACAGCGTGTACGACAATATCTTACTACTGCCGTATTTTAAACCTTATCTGCGATCCTTTATTTGTAATAAACATACGTAGTACAGCAGAACAATGCTATATTACAGAATGGTGTATGCAGCATTACAGGCTCAGTAAAAAGTGCAGTATTGTTGGCGGTAAAAGTACTACCGGGCTTTTGTTGGACGGGCATTGTGCAGGCTGCAAAAAATATTGCAAATTGCAGTACTGAACAACAATTAATGCATATTGGTTGCGTTAGTGCTTCAATAGTCAATACCAAAACAATCAACGAGGATCGTTGGCGGCAACAGTAACAAGGTATGAAACAACGTTAGCAATTCACACTTGTTGAAAAAATACTGTACTGGCGGCTCCTGTAGCAGGATTTCGCTTTGTATATTCGGATTATTACATCAATTTTGCAGGCATTATATTTATATCTCCAAAATCTGAGATTTTAAGATGGGCTTATTCAACTTTTTCACCCAAGAGATTGCGATAGATTTGGGAACAGCCAATACCCTCATTATCCATAATGATGAAGTAGTAGTGAATGAACCGAGCATTGTGGCGCTGGATCGGAACAACCCCAAGAATGTACTGGCGGTGGGAAAGCGTGCCCTGATGATGCACGAAAAAACGCATGAAAGTATACGCACCATTCGTCCGTTGAAAGACGGTGTAATTGCCGACTTCAACGCCGCGGAACTGATGTTGCGCGAAATGATCAAAATGGTATATCCTAAAAAGCCGCTGTTTCCGCCAAGCTGGAGAATGATGATCTGCATCCCATCCAGCATTACCGAGGTGGAAAAACGTGCGGTGCGCGACAGTGCTGAACAAGCCGGTGCCAAAGAGGTATATCTGTTGCACGAGCCTATGGCTGCAGCACTGGGTATTGGTATTGATGTAGAAGAGCCTGTTGGTAACATGATCATTGATATCGGTGGTGGTACTACCGGTATTACCGTAATAGCCCTGGCGGGTATTGTGTGCGACCAGAGTATTCGTATTGCCGGTGACGAGTTCACTGCCGACATTATGGAAGCTCTTCGCCGCTACCACAGCTTATTGATTGGCGAACGTACTGCAGAGCAGATCAAAATTAACATCGGCGCTGCCATGAAAGACCTGGATAATCCACCCGATGATATTCCTGTAAATGGTCGTGACCTGGTAACCGGTATTCCCAAACAGATCATGGTGAGCTACCAGGAAATTGCCGAAGCATTGGACAAAAGCATTTTCAAAATAGAAGAAGCTATCCTGAAAGCATTGGAAATGACGCCGCCCGAGCTGGCAGCGGACATTTACAGACGTGGTTTGTACCTGACAGGTGGTGGCGCATTGTTGCGTGGGCTGGATAAACGTTTAAGCCAGAAGATCAAATTACCTGTGCACGTAGCAGACGATCCGCTGAAAAGCGTGGTACGCGGAACCGGCCTTGCCCTGAAGAGCTACGACAGGTATCCTTTTGTGATGCGTTAAAATTTAATATCCGGTAGCGAAACAGTATGCTCTGGCAGCACAGTTTTGATATCGTCAATCTAAACTTATTGGCAGGTGCGTAATATATTTCTCTTCATCAGAAGGTACTTCCACTTCCTGCTTTTCCTGGTGTTGCAGATATTGTCCCTTACATTCCTTTTTCGCTATAACAGGTTTCACGAAGCTGTTTTTCAGGATGTTGCCGGCGAAATTACCGGCAAACTGAACTCCCGGTACAGCTCTGTTGAAGAATATTTCAGTCTTAAAAAAACAAACCAGGAACTGGCAAAACAGAATACAGAACTGATACGCCAGCTGAAGTTAAATTTTGAAGGTCCTGACAGCACCGGTAAAGTAATAAAAGACACCGTGGTGATCGATTCTGTAAAAACACCCCGGCGTTATGATTATTACGATGCCAAAGTAATAAGCGATAATGTTTCTTCCGCAGGCAATATTATTATGATACACCGCGGTACCGCACAGGGAGTAGAAGAAGGTATGGGGGTAATTGGTCCCAGTGGCGTGGTTGGTACGGTAGTAAACGCCGGTCGTAATTATTCTGATGTAATGAGCGTGCTGCACAAATTTCATAAGATCAGCTCTATGCTCAAAAAGACCGGCGAAACCGGTATGGTGCGCTGGGATGGTGTTGACCCGCAATACATCACCCTGGAAGGTATTCCCAAAAGTGCGCCTATTACCAAAGGCGATTCTGTTGTTACCAGCTATGTGGCTGGTGCATTTCCCCCGGGTATTATGGTAGGTACCATACATGACATTGTAGAAAACAAGGCCAGTAACTTTTATACGTTGCGTTTAAAAACAGCCACCAACTTTTTCAACCTGCATTATGTAATGCTGATTAAAGATTTTGAGCGGGCAGAAAGAAAACAATTGGCCGATTCAACCAGAAAAAAAGTACCGGATGAGTGATTTGGTCAGAAATACGATCCGTTTCATATTGTTTATCCTGATCCAGGTATATGTACTGTTCCAGGTACCGCCATTACATCGTTTTGTGGTGCCTTACTGGTATTTCCTGTATATTCTCTGGCTGCCCTTTAATATTTCACGTGGCTGGCTGTGCTTTATCGGCTTTATGTTTGGCCTGTGCCTGGATTATTTTACCAAAACTCCGGGTTTGCACGCAGCCGCCTGTACCATGATTGCCTATGTGCGTCCGCTGCTGGTAAACATGCTGATTCCACAGGAAGGAGCCGATCAGAACTATAAATCGCCTTCCGTAACCAGTATGGGATTGGCACCGTATGCAACCTATGTATTTGTTTTAACGTTATTACATAACCTATACCTGGTATTTCTGGAATGGCTGCAGTTTGGCTCTTTTCTTGATTTCCTGGGTAAGGTATTCTCTACTACAGGTATCAGCCTGGCTTTGATTCTTGTAACAGAATTGTTATTTTTCAGAAAAGAAAAGTTCAAAACCAATACAGCACGCTGATAAGTGCAGAAAGAGGTGTAAATTTTATCCTGGTTGATAGCGTACCTGTATATTATAAGCACGCGCTGTTCAACGTTTTTTGTACAGACCTAAATCGTTTTGACTAATCATATCAGAAACAGCAGGGGTGATCTGACCGATCACATTATCCTATGGCTTTATTTAACCAATCGCGCAGTAATATCATTCGGCTTATCTTCCTAAGTGTTTTTATCATTATTGTAGCGCAGTTATTTAACCTTCAGATCATTTCCGGTAAATACCGTCAGCTGGCATTCAACAATGCTGTTTTCCCGAAAGTAAAATACCCTGACCGCGGAATTATTTTTGATCGCAAAGGCAAAGCCATCCTCAATAATACCATCATGTTCGACCTGGTGGTAACTCCCAAAGAAGTAAAACATATTGATACCGTTGGTCTTTGTAAACTGCTGGGTATTGATACAGATGAGTTCAATAAACGTATCAGAGATGCACGTTTTAAAAATGGTTCCTATCGTCCTTCTGTATTTGAAGCATTGTTGCCGGTAGAGCTTCATGCGCGACTGGAAGAAAATATCTGGAAGTTTCCCGGTTTTACATTGGTGGAACGTCCGGTGCGTGTATATCCTTATAATGTAGCAGCCCATATTCTTGGTTATATCGGTGAGGCCGATTCCAATATCATCAAACGTTCCGGAGGTTTTTACCGCATGGGCGATTATGTAGGACGCAGTGGCCTGGAAAATACCTATGAAAGTGTATTGATGGGGCAACGCGGTGTGGAGTATCTTATAAAGGATAACATGAACCGCCTGGTGGGCAGCTATGAAAAAGGTGTGTTTGATACGGCTGCTATTGCCGGCCGTAACCTGCGTACTTATGTTGATATTGAGCTGCAGCAAATGGCAGAAAAAATGCTGGCAAATAAAGTAGGAGCTATTGTGGCACTGGATCCCAAAACAGGTGGTATACTGGCAATGGCTTCAGGACCCAATTACAATCCCAACGATCTGACGGGTCCCAGTAAACAAAAAAATTATGCAAAGCTGCAATTGGATGTGTCTGCACCTTTGTTTAACCGTGCTATCAAAGGACAATACCCGCCGGGTTCTACTTACAAACCGTTGGGTGCATTGATTGCACTGGAAGAAGGACTGATCACACCTGCCAGCGGATATGATTGTCATGGTGCTTATTATGGTTGTCCGCACGTAGTAAAATGTACGGAGAAATGGGCAGGCCATGCTGCAAATCTACGTCTTGCTATTGCATGGTCCTGTAACTCATTCTTCTCTGATGTGATCAGGAAAACAATTGACAATCCCCAGTTCCGCAACTCGCGTAAGGGATTGACCAAATGGAAAGAGTATATGTCTGCCTTTGGTATGGGGCATCGCATTGGTGTGGATCTGCCCAGTGAAGATGGTGGTAATATTCCTGATACCAGTCAGTACGATAAAGAATATCGTGGTTCATGGAACTCCTGTACCATGACGGGTGGTGGTTTAGGTATTGGCCAGGATAAAATGACAGCAACACCTTTACAAATAGCCAATGCCATGTGTGTAGTGGCCAATCATGGTTACTACTATATTCCGCACCTGGTAGAAAAAATTGATGGCGAAACTGCTGAAGATACTTTGCTGAATAAGTATCGGGTAAAACATGAAGTACTGACTCATATTTCCAGCGATGTATATGATGTAGTAACAGCCGGTATGCAGGATGTGGTAGAGCAGGGTACTGCCCGTTCTGCCAAAATACCGGGCATTAATATGTGTGCCAAAACAGGTACAGCACAGAATAAGATCGTGCTGGATGGAAAAGTGATAGAGTTGAAAGACAACTCGATGTTTGTATGTTTTGCACCGCGCGAGAATCCAAAAATCGCAGTAGCTGTAGTAGTACAGAACGCCGGTTATGGAGCTACCTGGGCGGGTCCTATGGCATCTATACTGGTTGAAAAATATCTTACCGATTCACTGCGTCCGGAACGTGTTAAGAAAATGGAAGAAGTAGCTGCTGCCAACCTGATGCCCGGTTACCTTGCAAGAATGCAATACAAAGAAGATTCCACGCGTGCTTACAAATGGTTCCAGATCACCAAAGACAGTAACTATATCAAAAACTACTTGAAGCCAGGCAAGCCATACATACCACCGCCATCTAAACAAAAAGCGCCTGCTGCACCTGCCAAGCCGGTAACGCCAGTAACTGAAACCGGTGCGGTATTACCAGATGAAAAATATTTTACAGTACCCAAAAGAAGCCCGCTGTCATGAATCAACGTAACCCTGCTATATCGAAAGGCATTGACTGGGTGTTGATCTGGTTATACCTTGCATTTGTTACCATCGGGATCATCAGCATTTTTTCTGTTGCCTATCGTGAAGGCGATAATGTGCTGCAAAGCTTTATCGGGTTTAAAACGGTATACAGCAAACAGTTGTATTACTTTATAGTAGCACTGGTGCTGGGATTGTTCATATTACTGACAGACAGTAAATTCTTTACCGCTACTGCCAATATCTGGTACATGGTGGGTATCGGGTTACTGCTATTGGTATTTCCTTTTCATACCAATGTAAAAGGTACTGAATCTATTATCCGTTTTGGTGGTGCCATACAGTTGCAGCCTGCTGAAACGTGTAAAATATTTGTGTGTCTTGCATTGGCCAAATATCTCTCGAGAGTAGAAACAGATTTCAATAAACCCAAATCGCATTTAACTGCGGCGGGCATTGTACTATTGCCGGCTATTATTACCATTGCGCAGAAAGAAACCGGTCTTGCTCTGGTGTTCTTTGCATTCTTTCTGGTAATGTTTCGTGAAGGTTTGCCTGCCGGTTACCTGATCGTTGGTTTTTCACTGGCAGTACTGGTTGTGGCAACGCTACTGGTTGAAAAAAACCTGCTGGCCATTATACTAACAGCTATTGCTGCACTTACCATTTATTTCAGCAGAAGACAGATCAAACGCCAGCGTGGTTTGCTGGTAGCGATCGTACTTATTTGGGCTGCGTGTGTAGGTATACAACGTTTTGCAGTTCCTTTCATATTTACCAAAGTGCTGAAAAGCTACCAGGTAGAACGTATCTTCTCGCTGATAGGACGTGAGAATCCGTATGCCCAGTTGAATACTGTGGAAGATGAAGAGCCCGCAACTGTTAAGAAAAAGGACGTGGACTACAACGTGCGCCAGAGTAAAATTGCCATTGGTAGTGGCGGCGTACTGGGACGTGGTTTTTTGAAAGGAACACAAACCCGTTTTGATTTTGTACCTGAACAACAAACAGACTTCATATTTTGTACCATTGGGGAAGGTTTTGGATTTGTGGGCAGTATTGTTGTGCTGGGCATTTATCTTTTCTTTTTACTGAAAGTGATCAACGTGGCAGAAAGACAACGAAGCGTGTTCAGCCGGTGTTATGCATACGGTGTGGCAGCGGTGTTCTTTTTCCATATTGCCATCAATGTCTGTATGACGATCGGTCTGGCCCCGGTAATTGGTATTCCATTGCCCTTTATTAGTTATGGTGGTACCTCTTTGTTAACCTTTTCTGTAATGTTATTCATCCTGGTACGACTGGATGCCGACAGGCAGATGATCCTGCGATAGTGTTTTAAGTTGTAGGTTATAAGTTGTAAGTAAATGCGGCTCGGGTGCATTATAGTGAGCTAACGGCTAATTCCTGATACCTAACTACCTGACTCCTATTCCCTACCTTTGCAGCATGAATATCATTCCGCTGAGTGAAGGCAGTTTTACGATAGATAAAAGCAAGTTATTTGTTCCCTTTGATACCAGTGCTGATGATCTGCAGCAGCGGCCTGTAGGCAGCCTGCTTGTAGAAGTGCAGCCTTTTGTTGTGATCACTTCCGAAGATATTTTATTACTGGATACCGGGCTGGGTTTTGCAGAAACAGATGGCACCCTGCAGATCCATAAAAACCTGGCACAACATGGCATTAATGCAGGTGATATTACCAAAGTGCTGATGTCGCATTTGCACAAAGACCATGCAGGTGGTGTAAGCTATACCAATGTAGCAGGTAAAAAGCAACTCAGTTTTCCCAATGCCAAATATTATGTGCAGCGAAAAGAGCTGGAATTTGCCATAGAAAAAGGAACGCCCTCCTATATTCCTGAGGAAGTAGATTGCCTGCAATCATCACCACAGGTAGAGTGGCTGAATGGTGATGGTGTAATAGATGGATACATCAAATATGAGCTAACAGGAGCACATTGTCCGTTTCACCAGGTATTCTGGATTGTAGATGGTGGTGAGAAAATATTTTTTGGTGCAGATGATGCTCCGCAACTGCAACAGATGCGCAGCCGTTTTGTGGCTAAATATGATTATGACGGAAAGAAGTGTATGGAGCTGCGGCAGCAATGGTGGCAACAGGGCAATGCTGAAGGATGGACATTCCTGTTTTATCATGATATCAAAGCTCCTGTATATCCTGAAAACAGGTAATACTTTGCAGTAAGTAATGTATTATACGCGAAAGGCCTGCTCTGAACAGAGCCGGCCGTTGCTAACCTATGAAAAACACCTAATATGAAAAAGGTCTTCTAATTCCGCAGGTTACGCCGGCGATTGTCTACACGTTGCAAACGGCGCTCCTGTAATTCTTTCTGGATATAGCTGCCAAATTCTTTTTCTGCTTTAAAGAATGAATTCACTTTTTCGGTAGATAGTGCTTTGGCAAACTCGCCATCATACTTTTTACGTACTGCAAGTATTTTATCTTCTGTATCAATTTCTTTCTCGTTGTTTAAACGGGCATCACTTCTGGTTTTGCGCACTTCTGCCATGTACTGGTTGTATATAGGCCAGAATTTCTGTGCTTCTTCCGTTGAAAGATTCAGCTTCTTCGTGAGATAGGCAATCTTCAGTGCCTCCAGTTTACTTCCATCATTTTTAGCATCTCCACCTTCCTGAGCCACAACAACAGTTGTGATGCAGGAAAAGAAAACAGCTAATATGAAAAACAGCTTACGCATGACGGGTAAAATTAATTCGTATAAGTGTTGTTATTACTTGTGTTTAAAGCAGTGTACTGCTCCAGGTATTGTTGCAGTTCTGCGTCCGATACATCGCCCAGCATATCCTGTACATCAGCGGCTTTGATCTCATTACCGGCAATGGCCGTATTTTCAGGTGATGCACCACCCTGTGTTTCAAGATAATTCTGCAGGTCCTGGTCTTCAAAACTATGCAAACTGTCACTTACAGCTTGTTTTACTGCATCGTGCATTGCCACCTGAACAGGGTAAGGATTATCTGTTTGCTGTGCAGGCTTATTCATGTACAACCGGCCGGCAGTGATGATAACAGCCGCTATTGCTGCCGCAGCTGCATAACGCAACAATTTCCTGGTAAAGCTAATAGATACAATTTTAGCTGATTGTAGTTGTGTTACTTTATCTAAAACCTGCTGCGGTAATTGTTCAAAGTAACCTGCTGGTACCTGATATGCCTGTTTTTGTTGCAAACTGCTCATCAGCGGCGACAGATTTTCCAGTTCCTCATTTACAAAATCAATAGCCTGTGCTCCAGCAGAGGCATTGCCGGGTAATTCAGTAAAATAATCAGCCGGCATACTGAATGGCATTTTTTTACCAATAGAACCCAGCAAGGGAGAAAGTGCCTGCAACTCTTCTGTTGCATTGACAGCATTTCCTGCTTTTGCTTTGTTCAGTAACAGATCCGGTAGTGTATTAAAATAACCGTTGGGAACCTGGTAGGGGTTGTTGCGGGCCTGTTCTGTTAAAACAGAAGAAGCAGGTTCTATTTGCTGTACACGTTCTAATAAAAGATCGGGCAGAGTATCAAAATATCCTTGGGGAACAATGTAGGGATTGTTACCAGCCTGTGATGTCAGCACAGCGGAAACTTCCTGTTCCTGCCGCACAAGTTGCAAAACATCTGTTGCCAGGTTTTCAAAATAACCGGCCGGAACTGTATAAGGTGCTCTTGCATTGATACCGGCTACTTCCGGGCTGATCTGCTGCAACTCATTCTGTATGTTGATCCTGCTATCCATGTGCACATTATGAGACTTGATTTGTTAATTAAAGTTTAATGGTTCAGGATATAATCTTCTATTTTTTTCACTGCATGGTGATAGGATGCTTTTAATGCACCTTCTGAAGTTTCCAGAACCCTGCTCATTTCTTCATACGGCATTTCATCATAATACCTAAGGGTAAATACAATTCTTTGCTTTTCAGGCAGTTGTTGTATAGCAAGCTGAAGTTTCCACTCCAGTTTATTTGGGTCAAAATCTTTATCTGCCCGTATCTTGTTTTCAAGTCCGCTTTCCACTTCGCTCAGCGAAACAGCCGAACGTTTTTTCTGCTGTTCCAGGAATGTAAGACATTCGTTGGTGGCTACCCTGTACAACCAGGTGTACAACTGGGCATCTTCACGAAAATTTTCAAGCCCGTTCCATACACGGATAAATACATTCTGCAATACATCGTTGGCGTCTTCGTGTTCAACCACCATGCGGCGTACATGCCAGTACAATTTTTCCTGGTATTTACGGATAATGGACGTATAGGCTTTTTCTTTGGTGGCGGGGTCGCGGAACTGGATAAGCAATTCGCTATCGGGAATGGTGACCGACATAGGTTAGCTGTTTACAATTACGATCCTTATTGGATTAGAATAAAATTACATGATTTAGTTTAAAACGCTGAAACACGATAATTATGTGCTGTCTGTTTGTGTCACAGGATCAGTATTTTATCGGGTAAAATAATACGTTCTTTAAAAGCAAAAGCTGTTTCATATGAAACAGCTTTTGTATATGGATTATACCTATTTTTTGTGTACTACCGGTTAGCCTTTCCGCGCTATTACTTTTTCAACGGCATCTACCACGTTGGGGGTATCCAGGCCATATTTCTGTAATAACTGGTTAGGAGTACCACTTTCACCAAAAGTATCTTTGGTACCTACATATTCAATGGGAATAGGAAACTGTTTGGCGGCTACCTGTGCTATAGCATCACCCAATCCACCGATAATGTTGTGTTCTTCAACAGTTACCGCGCATTTTGTTTTCCTGATAGAATTCAGTACCGCTTCAGTATCCAGCGGTTTAATGGTGTGAATATTCACTACCTCTACACTGATGCCTTTATCTTCCAGAATGCGGCCGGCTTCAATAGCTTTCCACACCATGTGTCCGCAGGCGAAGATGGAAACATCTTTTCCTTCAGAGAAGAACTGTGCTTTACCAATTTCAAATTTCTGGTCAGCAGCTGTAAAAATGGGCCATGAAGGACGTCCGAAACGCAGGTATACAGGACCTTCATATTCTGCTACAGCAATAGTGGCAGCTTTTGTCTGGTTGTAATCGCAGGGAACGATTACTGTCATACCAGGCAGCATTTTCATCAGACCAATATCTTCCAGGATCTGGTGGGTAGCACCGTCTTCACCCAGTGTTAAACCTGCGTGTGATGCACATATTTTAACATTCTTGCCGGCGTATGCTACGGACTGACGGATCTGGTCGTATACACGGCCGGTAGAAAAGTTGGCAAATGTTGTAGTGAAGGGAATTTTACCACCGATGGTTAAACCGGCGGCAATGCCAATCATATTGGCTTCTGCAATACCGCACTGAACATAACGCTCAGGAAATTCTTTGATAAACTGGTTCAGCTTCATAGAGCCTGCCAGGTCAGCAGTTAATGCTACCACGTTTGCATTTTTGCGGGCAGCTTCTACAATGCCATCTCCAAATCCACTGCGGGTGTCTTTCTGGCCGGTAACCTGTATTTCTTTAAGCATGGTGAATAAAATTGGTGTTGCGAAAGTAAGGAATAGTTGGCAACTACAATGTAGCAGTGCCTGTTAATCTGCACATTGCTGTGGGTGTTTGCTAATTCAGATCAGCTGGTTTGCTTTGATAGAATTTAGCATCTACTTTCAGGCGTTGTTCCCATTTCCATGCTGTAGCCATCATATCTTCCAGTGAATACCGGGTTTCCCAACCCAGTGCATTGCGGGCGTAATCATTATTGGCATAAATAGCAATAACATCTCCTGCACGGCGTGGACCTGTAACATAGTTCAGTTTGGTACCACTTACTTTTTCAAATGCACGGATGGCTTCCAGCACTGTAACGCCATTACCGGTACCCAGGTTAAACACTTCGCAACGTTTGTTGGTTTTGCCTTCCTGCAAAAAGCGGATAGCCAGTGTATGTGCGTGTGCAATATCGCTTACATGTATAAAGTCGCGTATGCAGGAACCATCGCGTGTAGGATAGTCTGTACCAAACACGGTCATCTGCGGTAGTTTACCAATAGCTGTTTGGGTAATGGCTGGTACCAGGTTGGCTGGTTTACCAATCGGCAATTCACCAATGGCTATGGAAGGATGTGCGCCTACAGGATTAAAGTATCTCAACAGTACGCATTGTGCAGGATTGGCCTTTGAAAATTCGTTGATGATCTGCTCGCCCATCTGTTTGGTGTAACCGTAAGGAGATTCCGCAGGTTTGGGTGGTGTGGCTTCTGTAACCGGTATACTGTCAGGATTACCGTATACTGTACAGGAAGAAGAGAATACAAAATGCGGTATGGAAAACTCCTGTACACATTTCAGCAGGTTGATGAGTGATACCAGGTTGTTTTCAAAATACATCAATGGCTGACCAACAGATTCACCCACGGCTTTATAGGCAGCGAAGTGAATGATGCCGTCAATATCAGTATTTTCCTGGAAGATGGCATAAGTATCATCAAAATTGCACAGATCAACTTTATAGTTCTTGATTTTTTTTCCTGTAATTTTTTCAATGCCTTCCAGGATACGTGCGCTTGAGCGGGAGTTGTTATCAACGGAAATAACATCGAAGCCGTTTTCAACAAGGTCAACGATGGTATGTGAACCGATATAACCACATCCGCCTGTAACCAGAATTTTGCTCATTGTATTTTAGGTGGTTGAGTCGTTTTGGAATAAGGTTGTTATCTGGTGCCGGTTTACCTGATGTCTTCTTTTAATACATTGATCAGGTACTGACCATACCCGCTTTTTAAAAGCGGCTGTGCCATGGCTTCTAGTTGTTCAGTAGTGATAAAACGTTTGCGCCATGCTATTTCTTCAATACAGGCGATCTTAATACCCTGCCGTTGTTCAATGACCTGTACAAATTGCGAAGCCTGCATCAGCGAGTCGAAAGTACCGGTATCCAGCCAGGCTGTTCCCCTGTCCAGGATAGAAACCTGTAGTTTCCCTCTGCGAAGATATTCCTTATTTACGTCAGTAATTTCGTATTCGCCGCGTGGGCTGGGTTGCAGGTTTTTGGATATATCCACTACTGCATTATCATAAAAGTATAAACCGGGTACCGCATAATTGCTTTTGGGTTTGGCCGGTTTTTCTTCAATGGAGATCACTTTGTTGGCTTTGTCAAATTCCACCACGCCATAACGTTCGGGGTCGCTTACATGGTATGCATATACAATACCTCCGTCCGGAGTGGTATTTTTTTCCAGTTGCGCACCCAGTCCGGCCCCGTAAAAAATATTATCGCCCAGTACCAATGCTACGTTGTCGTTGCCGATAAAGTCAGCACCAATTACAAATGCCTGTGCAAGGCCATTGGGTACAGCTTGTTCTGCATAAGAAAAGTTGAGCCCCAGTTTGGCGCCGTCGCCCAATAAACGTTGGAACTGTGGCAGATCGTAGGGCGTGGAAATGATCAGGATATCGCGGATACCGGCCAGCATAAGGGTAGAGAGCGGATAGTAGATCATGGGTTTGTCGTAAATAGGCATGATCTGTTTGCTGATACCGTACGTAATGGGGTGCAGGCGTGTACCGGATCCGCCCGCCAGTATGATTCCTTTCATGGGGAAAAATGGTTATTTTTTGTAAAGCCGGCTTAAAACGATGTTGTTCCTGACAAGCTGCTATCAGCTTCGCAGAACCTGTAATGAGCCTGGTTGTGTGCAATACATCGTCCTGAACGGACAAAAGAGCTTCAAATTTTTGCCAAAGTAATGATAAAGCGGCGTAAAATAAAAAAAGCAACCTCTGCAGGGGTTGCTTTTCAATATTATTCTATTGTTCTGTATTAACGGAACAGTCTTACAACATAGTAAACAATAGCGGCTAGTACGGCACTTACCGGGATGGTAAGGATCCAGGCCCATAACAGGTTAATGGTAACACCCCAGCGTACTGCTGATAAGCGTTTGGTGGCACCCACACCCATAATAGCACCTGTAAGGGTATGGGTGGTACTTACAGGAATACTGAGGTGCTCTGTAAGGAATAAAGTGGCGGCTCCGGCAGTTTCTGCTGCCACACCTTCCAGCGGAGTTACTTTGGTAATTCTGCTGCCCATGGTCTTTACAATTTTCCAGCCACCGCTCATGGTTCCTAAGCCCATGGCTGTAAAACAGGAAAGTGGTATCCAGATAGGAACATTGTGTACATTATCCAGTTTTCCGCCGGCAACCATTGCCGCTGCAATAAGACCCAGTACTTTCTGGGCATCGTTACTACCATGACCTATACTGAACAGCGCCGATGACAGCAGCTGTAAGCGGCGAAACCAGCTTTCTGCTTTATAGGGATTTGCCTTCCGGCAAACATTTACAATGATGAGTGTAATAATAAGTGACATTACCATACCGATCAGCGGGGCTCCGAAAATGAACAGGAAGATGGGAAGCACCACTTCATAGTTGATAACAGTAAAGCCGTTTTGAGAAAGGGCACCTACGTGTGCAAGGGCTGCACCCATAAAGCCACCCAGCAGTGTGTGTGATGAGGATGAGGGGATACCGAACCACCATGTAAGGAGGTTCCATGCTATAGCGGCTATCAATGCAGAGAAGATCACTTCCAGGGTAATGAAGTGTTCGTTGATAGATTTGGCAAATGACATCCCGATCTTGAATTCACCAATCCAGTATTTGGCAATAAAGAATGCGAGGAAGTTGAAGAACGCTGCCCATAGCACAGCCTGAAACGGCGTAAGAACTTTAGTGGAAACAATAGTGGCTATGGAGTTGGCGGCATCGTGAAAACCATTGATATAGTCAAAAGCGAGCGCCAGTATAATGATAATAACCAGAAATGTCATACTCTTAATTTGAAAATTAGAGAATTTGAAAATCTGAAAATGGTTGGAGTATAGCTATTGAAATTTTATATGCAGGCAGCGTAAATTTCTGCATCGTACATTTTCAAATCAGTACACTTTCAAATTTTCAAATTAATTAGGCGTACTTGATAATGATAGACTCAATAACGTTGGCGGCGTCTTCGCACTTGTCTGTAACAGTTTCCATTACCTGGTAGATCTCTCTTTTTTTGATCACTTCCTTGGCGTCGGGTTCTGTTTCAAAAAGGCGGTCGATGCTCATATCAAAAATATCATCAGCCTGGTTTTCGATGCTGTTCACCTTTACCAGCGCATCAGTGATCTGCCGCATGTTTTTCATATTGCGCAGTTCCAGCACGGCACTTTTGATATGGATACAACCCTGTTCAATCAGGTCGGCCATTTTCTGGATACCCTGATCATTGGGATTTACTTTGTAGAAATTGATTTTTTTGGCAGAAGCAAAAATAAAGTCGGCAATATCATCCAGGGCAGAGGCCAGGTAGTGAATATCTTCACGGTCAAAAGGAGTGATGAAGTTGCGACCGAGTTCAGTAAAAATTTTATGGGTGAAATCATCATTTACATGTTCCAGGTCCTCAATCTGGGCAATCAGGGCGGCCCTTTTATCAAAATCAGGCTCAGTCACCACGTCTTTCATCATCTTGCCCATCTTTTCAACTGTGTATGCAACCTGTTCAAACAGAGAATAGAAGACCTTGTCTTTCGGCATAAAAATCTTCATAATTGAATTCAATCCCATGTAGCAAAATTTGAAGCAAAAATAGAGTTAATCACCTTGTATCTTAGTACAGGTAAATTGGTAATAATTTCTTAACACGCTCCTTATATAGCCAGTTATCATTGCAGCAATATTACCAGAATATGAAATTATCGTTATTTATCAAAAGAATCATACCCATTTTTGGCCTCTCTTTGATTTTGTAAAAAACTAATAATCAGTGTTTTAGTGGAAATGGCTTGTCCTGGCACTGAATTTCTGGCCTGTTTCCCTTCCGCAAACAGGCTTTGCAAAACAGCAGCTTGTACGCTGTGGCAAAATTTAACTCAAAGACGTGCTGCCGGTTGCAGGAGTATTTTTATCCGATATTAAATAGCTATAGCAGCAGCAGAATTTATAAGATGGGTTTGAATAGGGCAGGGCCTGGTCGCTGTTAAAATGCAGCGTTTGGGCTGGTTCGGAGCGTTAACAAAGCGTTACAAACGCGGAACAGAAAAACCAAACGAGGTTCAGTTGGAAGCACTTGGATAATGTTCAACAGTTACAGAAAACGATACAGTCATCAGGCCGTCTAACGGAGTTCTGTGAGTGTTTTTAGCGTGTTTTCAAATTGGTAACAATTCGGTAACATTGCAAACATGCTACTGGTAAGCGTTTTAGAGCCAGTTAATGATTCCTTAACATTGGCGTAATTCTGTGATAACATAATGGTGGTTTTTTTGCGCAAATTTTAACAAAATGCGTTATTTCACCTGGCTGCTTATTTTATGTACAGCAGTAGTATGTTCACAGAGAGCTTTTGCGCAGGAAACCACTGCTACTCTTAGCGGTCTCGTTACTGATTCAAAAGGATCACCTGTGGATGGAGCTTCTGTTATTGTGAAACATGAGCCCACCGGATACAGTACCGGTATTCAAACCAACTCTAAAGGAATTTTTGTTATCCCCAACCTGAAACCAGGTGGCCCTTATACAATCCGCATCTCTTTCACCGGCTTTAAAGAGCAGGTTCTTGAAAATGTAAATCTTACTTTAGGTAACAATCCCGATTTTAAACTGAGCCTGGGTGCAGACGACAATAACCTGAAAGAAGTGGTTGTAACTGGCAACAGAAAAGTTGGAAGCTCTGGCTTTAATGTTGGTAAAGCACAGCTTACCACGCTGCCTACATTGGGAAGAAGCTTACAGGATTTCACCCGTCTTACTCCCCAGTCAAACAACAACTCATTTGCCGGAACGAACTTCCGTTATAACAATATTACCCTGGATGGTGCTGTAAACAATGACGCTATTGGTTTCAGTAACTCGTTTGGTGGAGTAAGTGGTGGTGGCCAGTCTGGTACTGCCGGTTCTGGTACACGTACCAACCCTTATAGCCTGGATGTGATCCAGGAAGTACAGGTGCAACTGAGCCCGTACGATGTAAAGCTGGGTAACTTCACTGGTGGTAGCGTAAATGCCGTTACCAAAAGCGGAGGCAATACTTTCCATGGTTCACTGTATGCTTACGGACGTAACCAGACCCTGGTAGGTAAAAGCCCGGATGGTGCAAAATCAAAGATCGGTTCTGATTTTTACGATTATCAATATGGTGGTACGCTGAGTGGCCCCATCATCAAAAACAAACTGTTCTTTATTGTAAACGGTGAGATTACACGTCGCCAGGAGCCTACTTTCTACAATGCAGGTGATCCAGGTTCTATCAGCATTGCTGATGCACAACGTGTAGCTACTGCTTTCAAAGCTGCCGGTTTTGATCCTGGTTCTTATGACAGATACAAGATCTTCTCTAATAGCGATAAGTTTTTTGGTCGTATCGACTATAACATCGATCAGAACAACAGCTTAATGGTAAGAGCGATCTATACTTACGGCAGAGGTAACAACCTGGAGCGTACCAATACTACTTTCCAGTTCTCTTCTACTGACTTTACCCAGCACACCAAAAATCTGAACCTGGTTGCTGAACTGAAAAGCAAACTGAGCAACAGTGTAAGCAATAACCTGGTACTGAGCTATATCAATGTTCACGATTACAGAGATTTTCCCAATGCTACACCTTCTCCGTATGCTGATATCACTGCTGGTTCTACCAACATCTGGGTAGGTACCTGGAGAGAAGCTTCTATCTACAACACCAAACAGAAAACATTTGAAATTACAGACAACGTTACCTGGACAAAAGGGATCAACAAATTCACTTTTGGTACGCACAACGAGTTCTATGATTTCACATACGGTTTTATCAACTCATGGAATGGTCGCTGGCAGTATAGCAGCTTAGCCAACTTTGAGCAGAATAAACCCAGCCGTATCCGTGGTACATTTGCCATTGATAATGCCAAGAACAATTTCAACGATTTACAGAATAATACACCCGGTGCCAAATACAATGTTGGTTTGCTGAGTGCTTATGTACAGGATGAAATTGCTGTAACCCCACGTTTTAAAGTAACTCCAGGTGTACGTTTCGATTATTCTTATGTTGGCAGCCAGCCTCCTATGGATAATGCTATCAACGCTGTTCCGGAATATACATCAGCTAATCCTACTTACACACACACTCCTTTTGCACAACTGAACAACAAATGGTTTGGTAAAGGAACTATTTCTCCCCGTTTAGGTTTTAACTGGGATATTAACGGTAACCAGTCTGTAGTACTGCGTGGCGGAACTGGTATCTTCACCGGAAGAATACCGTTTGCATGGCTGGGTTATGCATATACCCTCAATGGGCATGACTACGGTAATATCGACTGGAACAGCATTCCCAGCGGTACTGTGGTTCCCCTGGCAAAACCTGAAGATCTGAAAACTGTTGTAGATGCAGCCAGCGGTAACAACAACAACACTAAAACAAGAGAGCTGGATCTGATCGACAACAATTTCAAACTGCCTACTATCTGGCGTTCAAGCCTGGCAGTTGACTTCAAATTTGGTAATGGTTACAAACTGACTGTTGACGGATTGTATACCAAAACCATCTATGATGTTAAATTCCAGCAGATCAACGTAAAAGATCAGACTGCTTACTATACCAGTGGCCCTACACAGTCTCCTGTGTACACCGGTGGAAAAATGAGCAGCGATTATTCTGCAATTTTCTTCCTGACCAATACCAAAGAAGGATATCGTTACAACCTGACTGCTCAATTGTCTAAAGTAACCAACAACCTGCGTTTGGGTAAAACGGCAACATTGAACTTTAACTGGTCAGTAGCTTATACTTATGGTATGTCAAAAGACGTGAGCAACGGTATCCGTAACTCATTCGGCAGCAACTACGAGTATAACCCTGCAATCACCCCCAACAACTCTATGCTGGGTTATTCTAACTTCGACCTGAGACACCGCATCGTGGCGTTTGCAGGAACAAGCTGGAACTGGAATGAGACCAACACTACTTCACTGAGCTTTGTATACTCTGGTCAGTCAGGAAGCCCTTACAGCCTTGTTTATACTTCAGTTCCTTACGGAACCGGTTCAAGTGCTGCAATTCCTTATATTCCTAAAGATCAGTCAGACATCAACCTGCGCGACAACGGTACTTATACCGCTGCCCAACAGTGGACTGACCTGAATGCACTGATCGAAGGCGATAGCTACCTGAAAACCAGAAGAGGTAAGTATGCTGAAAGAAATGCTCTGCGCACTCCCTGGAACCATACACTGGATCTGAAACTGATGCATGAGTTCAGACTGAGCAAAACCAACAGGCAGCATACATTGGCCATCAGCCTGGATATCTTCAACGTGCTGAACCTGCTGAACAACGATTGGGGACATATTACATTCGTGACCAATACTAACAACTATACTGTTAACTTCCTGAAGTTTGTAGCAGACGCATCTGGCAAAAACCCAGGCGCTCCTTCTACAGGTTATACCCCTAGCTTCCAGTATCTGAAACCTACAGGTGTTGATAACAAGTACTACACTGTAGATCCTATCAACTCACGCTGGCAAGGTCAGTTAGGTATTAAATATACCTTCTAATTTTTTGTTCTGACATTTATACAAACCGTTCTGCTTCTGCAGAGCGGTTTTTTTATTGGTTTACCGTACCGTTTATTAACGGTAGCATAAACTTCCGTTAAGCTGCAGATAACCTGTTGCGCATAATTTAGCGAACCGAATTGAACATAAGATTCCATACATTCTTACTTGATCACCTCGGGTAAATATTATAACTATCCGATCAGTTTGCAATACTTTCAGTAATTAACCGGCTTTTTATATAATTAACTCTTTCAAGGCAGAATTTTCTCATGTGACTGTAGCCGTGCGATTTCTATCGTGACGGCTTTTTTGTGTGTATACAGGAGTGTACAATACAGTCAGGCAGGCTGATATTAATAGCGCAATAATGTGAGAATGATCAACGACTATAAAGCAAAAGCGGCAGGTATTACCCTGCCGCTTTTGGCTGTTGTATGTGTGTTGTTGTAATGGATTAATTGAATACCAGGTCCGGGTAAGGAATTTCAAGTTCATATTGCAGATTGGTGCAACGGTACATCAGCATGTTTACAATAGCTTCTGTGGAATACTGGTATGATACAGAAGGCGTTTCCGGATCATTTACCCAGTTATTGAAATTATCTGTAAAGTCATCATCCAGCTTATCAAGCGTACGGATACCGATCTTTTCCAGTGCAGCGGCATTGCACTGCTGTTCGTACTGTCCTTTGATAGGAATAGCGATCATTTTTTTCTTCAGGTGCAATGCTTCGGCAGGCGTTTCAAAACCGGCGCCACAAACAATACCGTGGCAACTGATAAGGCTTTCGTTAAAGTCATGTTTGTTAACCGGTATAAAAGTAATATGCCCTTCCGTTTTTCTTTCTTTAGCATCTTTTGAGAATACCTGGAAACGATGATCTTTCAATGGCTGCAGGAAACGTGTCAACTGGTTGTCGCAATAAGAAGGCAGGTATACAGTAATATGACCGTCGTTGCGTGGAGTAGCCTGCAGAATATCTTCTTTGATAACGGGGGAGAAGATGAAATCATCGTAGCATTCAAAATGCAGTCCGATATATTGAGAAGCGCGGGCGTAGTTTTTCAGAATCCATTCACCGGTTTTATTCATTTTTTCAGGACGCGGTGTTTTGTCGGATAAAAAACTTGCCTGGTGACCGAAGTTCACGGAAGGTACTTTTTTGCGTGCGCAGGCAAGCGAGGTGATACATTCAAAATCGTTGATCACAAGATCGTATTTCTCTACCGGCAGGTCCTGCACTTCTTTACGGATACGCAGGGGAGAGATATTGCGCATCATTTTCCAGTAATTGAGAGAACCTTCGCAGGTGTAATAAAGGCTAAGCCCTTTACTTCTGTAAGTGATCGGGGCATCAAGTGACAGAGTGCTGTTAGCGCCGCTAAGAAAAATATCGATTTTGCCGAATTTCTCAAGGTAGGGCAGCAGCTCCATTGCACGACTGATGTGCCCGTTGCCGGTGGCCTGGATGGAATATAAGATGTTCATGGTAGCAGTTAAATAAGTTGTTAAATCGCTAAGGAATTGATGTAAAAGTTGATCTCGTCTGTCAACACGTTGGGTGTTGCACGCATATCAATTGTTGTATGTTGAAACTTCTTCTCGTCGTACTCAAAAATGGTCCATTTATTCTGGTGGTATTCCAGTGAGGTCAGGTGCTCAACCCAATCGCCAGAGTTGAGATAGGTAACTTTTCCTTTTTCGGTTTCAACAACACGATGCTGCGGCTGGTGAATATGTCCGCAGATAACATAATCGTATTTTTTTTCAATGGCCAGTTCTGCAGCGATCATTTCAAAATCATTGATCTTGCTTACTGCTTTATTAACTCCTGCCATTACCCTTTTGGAAATAGATAGTTTTTCCTGACCGAAGGCTTTCAGGATAAAGTTTACAAAACGGTTGAAAAGGATCAGCATTTCGTAGCCGCTGCTGCCCATCTTGGCCAGCAGACGTGCACTGCCTTTGGTGGTATTGTCAAACACATCACCATGGAATATCCAGGTCATTTTATTGTCTATCTCCAACACCAGTTTATCCGTAAGTGTAAAATTGCTTAACTGGAAATCTACATACTTGCGCAGCAGTTCATCATGATTGCCTGTAATGTAAAACACGCGTGTGCCTCTCATCATCAGGTTCAGTAATTCTTTGATAACAGCCATGTGCGAGGAAGGGAAGTAGCGTTTGGAGAACTGCCAACCGTCAATAATGTCACCGTTGAGGATAAGAATATTGGGCTCAATGCTTTTGAGATATGCCACCAGTTCTTTTGCCCTGCATCCGTAGGTGCCAAGGTGTACATCTGAGATTACTACTACGTCTACTGAACGCTTTTCCATGTAGTTGCCGTTTGTCAAAGCTCCGTAAATACGATTACCCTTGTTTTATCGCACGGTTAAGGAATTGTAGTGTTAATGTGAAGACAATGTTACGTATTGGTGGATTTTCCAGGTGTACTGAAACGGTTAGATATTTACGGTAGGTTGCTGGTAATGATATTGTCCTTTTTTGTATTACTTAATAGTTTATTAAGATGGAGCTAACATTGGTTTCAAAAAACATTGATAGCTTAGTATCATCATCCGTGATAAACTCAGATACTGACTTTGGTATTAGGTAAGATTTAGATAAAGGAATAAAGAGCTTTAGCAATCGTAGCAGTTTCTTAATGTTGACTCGGCGAGACTTTTCCAGGTTTCGCCCTTTTTATTTTATACAGGCCTTGTTATAAAAGCAATAGGGCTGATGATCTCCACCAACCCTGTTACATATTCAAAACATCAAGATTTATTGTACTGCCAGCCTGCTGGTAAGTATTTCCTGGGTAAGGATATTTATTGCTTTTACCATATAAATGCCCCGTTTGAGGGTAGCGTCAGCATTGATCTTGCCCGTCAATGCATTGTTGAATTGGTAGCGTTGTATAATATTGCCCGAAACATCATAAATACATACCTGCCAGCTACCTCTGATGGTATTACTGAACATTAAAGTGGTAGCAGCACTACTTACCGGATTGGGATATATAAGCAGCCTGTTGTCAGCAGCATTGTCTGCATCAACAATACGCAGGGGTGAATATTTTACGGTGCCGTCTTTATCGGTTTGCTGTACACGAAAGATCACTTTACGGGTGTCAGACGTCTGGAACCTGTATTGGTGGGTATAGGTACCGGTTTCAGCGGCGCCGGCTTTAGCAGCGAACTGAGCCACTGCAGTATAGGAGAGCCCGTCATTACTTTTCTGAAGTTCATATTTCCTTGTATTGGTTTCATTTTGAGTGATCCATTTTAAGTCAACCATTGCATCCAGCCCTTTACGTGCTGTGAAAGTGGTAATATTAGCCGGCAACATAGTTACCTGGCAATATTTATAGGTTATTTTAAAACCGATGGTGTCCACAGCCGAGCCATTGAACAGGTTGTTGATACTTCCCAGTACAGCAGATGAAGTGGTACTGGTGTAATCAAACTTAACTGTACCCGAACCGATGAAATCTGCCACATTGTACACTGTATAATTCACCTTTACATGATTCATTACATAGGTAAGTGGCTGGGAAAAAAAATCGAGTCCTGCACCCAGTAAGCCATCTGCTGCCAGTAGCAGGTAGGGACCGTATGTTTTCTGGTAGTTGTTGGTTAGAGGCGTTAACAGGCTTGCACTGCTGATCTCATCATCGCGATATGTTTTTACGCGGTAATTCGATATGGGTATCAGTTCCTTGTTCTCCAGTTGAAAACTATAATTTAATGTTATCTCGGGAGCAATGTTGACCTCGAGCAGCGTTCCCAGTGCTGCATTGAATTTTGGAAATGTAAAAGCATGCTCCGCATTTCCATAACCATAAACAGTAGTATCGTATGAGATCGTTTTGGTAGTGGCAGCTGAACACTGTGCACGCACTACAGAAGGGGTATACAACAACAACACCGCAAGGGTTGCCTGCCACAAAATGGATTTCATAGTTACCGGATATTAGATGTAACCAAATATAACAGTGCAGGATATACTTTTGATACATTACCGGTTCCGTTTGTAGCCGGAATAGTAATTTTTGCATAGCCCTACAAAGGGTGATTATGTACCGGCCCTAAATATTATCTGTATTCGATGCTCGGATGCGGTCAAATGAAGTGCGGGGCAGAATGTGTGTGGGGAAGAGAACTATTATACATAGTTACAAATTCCCTGCCGGAAATGCAAACGCCGGCATTTGCGGCGCCGGCGTTTGTGCTGAGTATGGAAACAAAACAATATGTTATTGTACAATGAGTCTTTGTGTATACTGACGTTGTGTTTGCTGGTCTGTTATCTTCAGGAAATAAACGCCGCTTGATAAACTACGATCGCCGTTTAGATCTGCCTTTACTGCATTTTTGAACTGTAATTTTCTGATCACCTGGCCTGGTAATGAAATGATATCTACACTCCAGTTGCCAGGTTGCGTGCCGAACAACAACGTAGCTGAATTGGCAGTAGGGTTGGGATATAGTGTCAGTGATCTGTTGTTGATTACAGTACTGCCTATTTCAACTGAGCGTACGGGTGAGTAAGATATTCCTCCGTCTGCATCTTTTTGTTTTACACGGAAATACAGTTTGCCGGTTTCATTTACGGGTTTGTAACTGTATTGATAATCGCCGGTCTGGTTATTGTCTGCTACTGATGCAAAATCTTTTATAGGAGTAAATACAGAACCGTCTTTGCTTTTCTGCAAAGTATAAATACGGCCTGGGGTTTCATTGGTAGTGAACCAGCGGGTATCAACCTGTTCATCACTTTTTTTGGTGACGGTAAATGCTTTGATATTTTCAGCAAGAGCTGTGTTGGTATTACAATAAGTATAAGTCAGTACGATCTTTATTCTTTCAGAGGTGGAGCTGGTATACGCGTAATCATCGGGCGTATTGTTCAGCAATGGTGATGTAGTGGGTGAATATTCAAAAGATACGGTGCCAACGCCTAAATAGTCTGCAGTATTGCTATATGTTTTGTTGAAGAATACGAAATCTGTACTATATACAGGCAATGCACCTGCATAGTAATCCGGACCGCTGCCGGTAACTCCATCAGTGCCTGCCAAAGCATAAGGCCCGTAATACGAAGGGGGATTGGGGCTGGTTGCAAGCCTGTATTCATACACAGGAGAGACGAAAGATGAGGTACTGTATAACTCAACTTCATAGTTTACTCTTAACCTTGGGTTGCCTGCTGTGGCAGTTCTGTTTTCTATTGAAAAATTGTAGGTAAGTGTAACCAGCGCCTGCAGGTTAACACTTAACAGCGTACCCTTGTTGGCATCAAATTTAGGAAAGGTAGCAGGTATTGCCGTTTTACCATTGCTGATAAAAGTTAATGTGTCGGATATGGATTCAATAGTTCCCGTGCATTGGGCCCGGGCTTGTATAAATGGTGTTAGTAATAGCATGAAACATGCTATCAATGGTTCCCTGATTTTCATAGAATTGAATTAGTACAACAGGATATAACTATTTTTTATGGCAATTCGTATGTTTCCCTGTATGTTTTTTTTAGAATGCGATAGGTAAATATCCTTATCGGTACCGTAAAATATGCATAAGTTACTTAGGATGAGTTCGTATAGATTTTTCTGCTAATCTCTTTTCGATTCCAGGGTAAATCCAATAGTGGTACCAACGTCGGGTGTGCTGCGTACATGAATACTCTGACCATGGGCCTCTACAATGTGTTTGCAGATGGCAAGGCCCAGGCCTGTACCTCCTTTGTCGCGGCTGCGGGCTGTATCGGTGCGGTAAAAACGTTCAAAAATGCGGTGCAGGTGTTCTGTTTCAATACCAATACCATCATCGCTGATCTCTACCAGCACATGCTGATCATCGGTGGTGTAAATACTGGCGGTAATATGACCATTCTGTCTGCCATATTTACTGGCATTTTCAATGAGGTTGATCAGTACCTGTTTTATTTTTTCTTTATCTGCAAAAACGGTTAGTGGAGCTTCGCATCCTTTTTTGATGCTTGTTTTAATATCTTTTTCCTGTGTTTTGATAGACAGTGAATCGTATACTTCGCGAATAAGATCCTGTATGATGAAGTTTTGTTTGTACAGCAATTGTTCACCGCTTTCCAGCCGTGAAATTTCATCCAGGTCATTTACCAGGTTTACCAGTCTGTCTACGTTCTTAGCGGTATTTTCAAGAAATTTTTTACGTACCCTTTCTTCGTCCATGGCACCGCCCAGCAGCGTATCTACATAGCCCTGTATGGCAAAAATGGGCGTTTTGAATTCATGGGCCAGGTTCTGAAGAAATTCTTTGCGGTAGGCTTCGTTTTTGCGCAGCAGTTCAATTTCGCGATTCCTGCGTTCGCCCCAGGCCTGTACGTCTTCCCTTACTTCATCAATACTTTTCTGTGGCAGAATGTACTTGAAGTATACTTCTTCTTTTTTGGTAGCCTTTGTTTCGTAAATGAGTTTATAAATGAGCTTGATCTTGCGGTAGATAAACTTTTCCAGGGTAAACAGGATCAGCCCGTAGCTGCCGGCAAAAACCATTACTAATGAGCCGGCACCCACCAGCCAATCGCCGGTAAGCACCGTAATGCCGAGGGCAATGGGTACAGACAAAATACCTGCAGTAAAGGTCGCCAACTGGCGGGGAGAAAGATTTTTGATTGAAAACATATCTCCACTTATCCCGCGTTTGCGGGAAGATTTATGAGCCACTAAATTATTTAATAGGTTCTGAAATAGTTCAATGTAGTGGCTAACACTTACATAGTGAACTTATACCCAACGCCTTTTACCGTAGTGATGCAGTCAATGCCCAGTTTCTGACGCACTTTACGGATGTGTACGTCAATGGTACGGTCGCCTACAATCACGTCATTGCCCCATACCTGGTTCAGTATTTCATTGCGCAGAAATACACGGCCGGGTTTGGAAGCCAGCAAATACAACAGTTCAAACTCTTTTTTGGCCAGGGTTACAGGTTTGCCATCTACACTGGCTTCAAATTTTACCGGGTCAATTTCGAGGTTGTCGATCCGGATGGTTTGTTCGGCAGGTTCGTTGTTGATGCGGCGAAACAGTGCATTTACTCTGCTAACCAGCACTTTAGGGCTAATTGGTTTACTTACATAGTCGTCTGCACCAATTTCAAGTCCCTTGATGTGTGAGCCTTCATCGCTCAGGGCAGTCAGAAAAAGGATCAGGGTATTTTTAAACGCAGGTTGTGAACGTAGTATTTCACACACCTCCACGCCGTTCTTTTTGGGCATCATAATGTCCAGAACGATCAGGGAGGGGTGGGTGTTTTTGGCCTTCACCAGTGCTTCGTCGCCGTCTTTTGCTGTTATCACTTCATACCCTTCTTTCGACAGGTTATACTGTATAATTTCCAGTATATCCGGTTCATCATCAGCAATCAGAATTCGCTTGCTTTTCGTCTCCATCTTAACAATAAATTTACGCAAAATTAATCTGCTCCCCTGGCATGGGCAGCACAAACTGATTATGAAATTGTTAATAGATAAACAGGCTTAAAGCTTGATTTTCCGCTTTTTCCGGCCAATTGGTCGTATTTTTGCATAGCTTCGGTTGTTGTGCACCTGATATATATGAAACCATTTATACCTTTTTGTGCATTATTTGCTTTTTGTGCTATCCTATGGCAAACCAGCCAGGGGCAAACTAACAATTACCCCTTCAAGGTAGCCATGGAAAGAATGCTGTGGCATGATAACGTTGATAAACAACAGAAGCGGTTGCTAACAGCAAATGGCACAGTAAAAATTTCTTCAGACGAATCTATCAATCTGCAGATTGCCGACGCTATGATTGGCAAGGTAGATGAATTACAGGAGCAAATCGAGTTGGATTCTACCCTTAACGGGCAGGATAAGATCAAGTACCTGCGCAACCTCGATTATGTATTGCAGGGATATAATAACAATCTTAATAAACCTGACTTTCCGGCTACCATTGCTCCTGATGTGGTAAAAGCATTTAGAGAATGTATGGCGTTGGATAGAAAGCGTGAAAGCATTCTGCCGGTTATCCATACTTATAGTTACGGAGTAGGGCGCATTATTGTAGACGGGCTGCGGTATTCAACTGATAATCCCGGCATGGAGCCATCGCGGCTGGAACTGCTGCGAAAATACTGCGGGTTACATCCGGCAGAGATACTGACCGAACTGCGTCGTGAATTGACCAGGAACCCGAATATTCCCTTTGCAGATAGCCTGATCACCATTGCTGCACACCTGGATATCCGTAAGTTTTACGATTATGCACAGGCACGTAATGCATTGGGCAACCGCATCCGCAGTCACCAGGATTCATTTGTGCAGATCATTTCCAAAATGGCCAACAGCCGCAGCGGACAATTGTATTATCCTTTTCTTGATAACCTGATACATAATAAGATCACCTTTGGCCAGATCGATAGTGTGAAAGATAACCCGGTGAATTACTTCAGGCTGATGGTGCAAACCCGTATTGACTATGCACGCCGTTTGTTGCCACCTAACAGGGACACTGCTCTTGAGATGAAAGCATTGACCGAAAGGATGGCACGCACCGGTAAAGAATATTTTATCCGCGAGATCAATGGTCTGCATACAGTGGAAGATGATAATGTGCGTTTTAAAAGACTGGAAGGACTTACTGCGCAGGAACTGTATTACCTGGCTGTACTGAGTGAGGATGAGATCTATACTTCCAGCTATGTACGTGGGGTGTATCCGCGTATATTGAAACAAATGGGCAGTACACCGCATGGTGACAGCCTCATTTTAAGCGTGTATGGCGATTATTTCCGAAAATTTATCAAGATAGCCGCCGGTTATAATACCCTCAACGATTTTCTGGGTACTATGAGTAAGGATAATGCTGCCACCCTGATGCAGTCGTTTGTAATCGGACTGGAAAAAACAACCGGTCTGGAAGATGCCGTGGATGTGGCTGACTCCTACAGCAGCATCATGGACAAAAACAAAGAGCTGGCAAATTATATCCTGGATGAGGTAAGATGGAGCTTTAATAAAAACAAGCGTGACAATAATAAGCGTGGTGTTGTTATTTACGACCTGATGCGCATATTGTTTGAGTCTGCAGACACTACCCGCAAGATGGATTTGTCTGCTTTGCTGGGCATACCCTCTATCTATGGCCAGAGCTATGCTTCGCTGCGCGATGATAGCGGCAGGATCGTACAGCAGGTATTTTTCTATGGTGATGAAGATAAGGACGGACAGAACTCTTTTATCAACTTCATGACCATGTTCCGCAATAAGACGGAGTGGAAAATTGATGATAAAAATCCCGACTGGGTAACAATTACCTCGGTGAAGGGCAAGCCTATCTGGATCTTTGCCAACCGTCCGCTGTATGGTGACGATGATCCGGATGAAAAGGCCCAGATAAAACTGATGGATTACCTGTTTGATCACAAGTTGAAACCAACTGTAGTGATCCACAGGGGACATAGTTACCATTTGTCTTCCACGCTGACCAAGTTGCCAGCTTCAGCCAAAATTGTGGTATTGGGTTCCTGTGGAGGTTATAATAACCTGAATGAAGTATTGACCATTTGCGAAGATGCACATATCATTTCTTCCAAACAGGTGGGAACTAAAACCGTGAATGAGCCTATTCTGCAGGCTATCAATGCCAATTTGCTGAATGGTGTTGATATTGACTGGATAGCTATGTGGAAAGAACTGAGCGCACGTTTCCAGAACGATGCGGCCGCGCGCGAAAAGTTTGAAGACTACATTCCGCCTTACAAAAACCTGGGCGCTATTTTTATCAAGGCTTACAGAAAGAAAATGGACGACGAGTAGTAGCAACTGCTGCTACTTAACATTTACAGCTTATCACCTCCGGAAAATTACCGCTGGTGTAGCGTGATGTTATGTTCTTGCAACCGGTCGGTATATTCACACATTAATCTCTATCTTTGCAGCTTCGTTATGTCAGAACAGGGAACGGGGAAAAAAATATTCAACTTTGGCTTGTTGAGGAGGGTGTTTCAGTACGCTGCTCCATATAAACGCAGATTTTATATCTCTCTGGCGCTGGCTATCCTGCTGGCTGTAATATCTCCACTACGTCCTTACCTGGTACAGCTTACTATTAATGACTACGTACATAAAGGAACTACTGGTACAGCCGATGTAAAGCTTACCATGGAGCAGGCCATTATCTGGATAACGATCATACAGATTGGACTACTGCTGATAGAGACCGCTTTCCGTTTTTATTTTTCTTTTCTTACTGCATGGCTGGGACAAACCGTAGTGAAAGACCTTCGTGTACGTGTTTACAAAAAAATACTGGGGCTTAATTTATCGCAGTTTGATAAAACACCCATCGGTACATTGACCACGCGCACCATCAATGATATTGAAGCCATTAACGATATTTTCTCTGACGGTCTGATCCCGATCATTGCTGACCTGTTGTCCATTATTGCCATCCTGCTGTTTATGCTGGTGGTAGACTGGCGGCTGACACTGATCAGCCTGGCGCCTTTTCCTTTCCTGATCGTTGCAACTTATTTCTTTAAGGAAAGCGTAAACAAATCTTTTATCCGTGTGCGCAATGCCATTGCTGCGCTGAATGCGTTTGTGCAGGAACATATTACGGGTATGGCTGTTGTGCAGGCATTTGCAGCAGAACAACAGGAATTTGATAAGTTCAAAAAGATCAATAAGGATCATCGTAACGCCAATATCAAAGCAATTTTTGCCTATTCTGTATTTTTTCCGGTAGTGGAAATTGTATTGGCTGTAGGCACCGGCCTAATGGTTTGGTGGGCTGCCGGACATGCCACTGGTTTGCAGGATAAAGAAGCACGCGACCTCATAGGGGAGATGATATCTTTTTATCTCTGTCTGAACTTACTTTTCAGACCCCTGCGTGTTATTGCAGATAAGTTCAACGTGCTGCAGATGGGAATGGTGGCCAGCGAGCGGGTGTTTAAAGTGCTGGATAACGATGATTACATTAAAACAGAGGGTACGTATGCTCCTCAGCAGGTAAAAGGCCGCATTGAATTTAAGGATGTGAGCTTTGCCTACGTGGAGAACAGGTATGTACTAAAAAATATTTCATTTACTGCCCTTCCGGGCGAAACGATTGCCATTGTAGGGCATACCGGCAGCGGTAAAACATCTATCATCAGCCTGATGAACAGGTTGTATCATATTCAGCACGGCAGTATTAAGCTGGATGATGTTTCCATTGATGATTACCAACTGGATACGCTGCGCAGGAATATAGGTGTAGTGTTACAGGACGTGTTCCTGTTTTCCGGTTCCATTATGGACAACATTACATTGCGCAATCCAAACATTCCGCGGGAGCAGGTAATTGCAGCAGCTAAACTGATCGATATGCATGATTTCATCATGCAGTTGCCCGGTGGGTACGATTACAATGTGATGGAGCGGGGAAGTTCCCTGTCGCTGGGGCAGCGGCAATTACTGTCGTTTATCCGTGCGCTGCTTTACAATCCGTCTATTCTTATTCTGGATGAAGCCACCTCTTCTGTTGATACCGAAAGCGAACAACTGATACAGAATGCTATCGATAAACTGATTGCCGGCAGAACTTCCATTGTTATTGCACACAGGCTATCAACCATCCGTAAGGCCAGCAAGATCATTGTACTGGATAAAGGCGAGATCAAGGAAATGGGCAATCATGAAGAACTGATGAAGCATCAGGGCTTTTATTATAAGCTGCATCTGATGCAGTTTGAAAAGCAGGCAATAGCTCCTTAATTGACTTTCTTTTAGGCTTTCCCCGTTAAAAAAATCAGTAATTTAGGTATGAAATCGTATCCTCAGAACGGATTTTATGACCCACCTAAAAAGAGCAGACCTATCATTTGATGAATGCCTGCAAAAGCACCCGTTGCAGTTATCGAAGACATACAGGTTGCCTTTTTGCATATCAATCATTTATTTGACAATAAAAAACCTGTCCGGAGGCCTAAAGATCAGCTAGATGTGCTTGAATTAGAGCGGATTAAGCGTATCCGGGAGGAAGATGGTAACAGAACTGCCTGAAACTGTTGCCGATATATGCAAAATATTTTACCTGCCCGTATGTTTTACCCCTGCGCGTCCTTATCTTTGCGCCAAATTTCAGGAAAGTATGGTTTCCAAACGTTTCAAATGCTTGCTGGTAGCGGCTTTCAGCCTTTTTGTATTGTTGTTTAGTAATGCGTCTTATGCCCAGGGCCATGATGAGGCCGGACATAAAGAGCCTGCCAAGGAAGGAGCATTTGATCCGGCTAAGGTAATTATGGAGCATATTATGGATGCCCATGAGTTTCATTTTCTTTCTTACAAAGGAAGTGATGGCGAAGAGCATGAAGTGGCTATTCCCCTGCCGGTAATTCTTTATTCTCCCCAGAAAGGTCTTTCTGTTTTCTCTTACAGCCATTTGCACCATGGTCATGTGCACGAAGGTTATAAATCTGAAGAAGGTAAAATTGTAGCAGTAAATGAAGCCGGTGAACCGGATGAAACTGTTAAAGTATACGACCTCAGCCTTACACGCAACGTAGTGCAGATGATCATTTCACTGACACTGCTGGTGATCCTGATGGTGCGTGTGGCTAAAAAATACAAAACCGTTGATGGTCAGCACAAAGCGCCTACCGGTTTCCAGAATGCAGTAGAGCCTGTTATCACTTTTGTACGTGATGAAGTAGGTAAACCCAACCTGGGCCACGCCTATGAAAAATACATGCCTTACCTGTTGACTGTATTCTTCTTTATTCTTATCAACAACATCATTGGCCTTATTCCGGGCAGCGCCAACGTTACCGGTAATATAGCCTTTACCATGATCCTGGCAGTTGTTTCACTGCTGGTGATCCTGTTCAGCAGTAATGCACATTTCTGGGGTCATATCTTCTGGCCTCCCGGAGTGCCTTTCCTGGTAAAACTGATCCTGATCCCTGTGGAGTTGGCTGGTGTACTGCTGATCAAACCAGGCGCCCTCATGATTCGTCTTTTTGCCAACATGGTGGCTGGTCACATTGTAATTACCTGTTTCATTTTATTGATATTCATTTTCGGGGCTATGAATACAGTGGCAGGATACGGTTTCTCGCCTGTATCCATCGCGTTCACAATATTCATTTACCTGATTGAAATTCTGGTGGCATTTATCCAGGCATTCATTTTCACCAACCTTACTGCAGTATTTATCGGTCAGTCAATGGAAGGTGCACATCACCCGGATGCCAATGGTGGCCACGACGACGCTGTGATCATCTAAAACTTTTTCATAAAAACAAAACACGATCATTTATGGCATTAATGAACATTTTACTGGATGTAAGCATCAGCCACCTGGGTGGTGCAATTGGTGCTGGTTTAGCTGCTATCGGTGCAGGTATCGGTATCGGACAGATTGGTAAAGGCGCTGTAGAAAGCATCGCCCGCCAACCAGAAGCATCTAACGACATCCGTGCTAACATGATCTTGACCGCTGCATTCGTAGAGGGTGTTGCCCTGTTTGCGGTTATCGCAGGTATCCTGGCTGTACTGAAACAGTAATTAGCCTGTTGTTAGCTCAACATTTTTTTACTGCATCCAACGCACAGGGCAGCGGATGCAGTAAATTAAAACTTCAAATTTTCAAATAATAATATGGATTTGTTATTACCTGGTTTCGGTTTATTAATCTGGACGCTGCTGGCGTTTCTGATTGTGTTTTTTATCCTGAAAAAATTTGCGTGGAAACCTATCCTGAAAGGATTGAAAGACAGGGAAACCACCATTGCTGATGCTATTTCTTCTGCTGAGAAAGTAAAAGCTGAAATGGCACAGCTGAAAAGCGAAAACGAAGCACTGCTGGCCAAAGCCCGTGAAGAAAGAGCGCAGATGCTGAAAGAAGCACGCGATACCAAAGACAAGATCATTAACGAAGCAAAAGAGCAGGCTAAAGTTGAAGCCAATAAAATCATTGCCGATGCCAATCAGGCTATTCAGCAACAGAAAATGGCTGCTTTGACCGATGTTAAAAATCAGGTGGGTGCATTGGTGATCGAAGTATCTGAAAAGATCCTGCGTCGTGAACTGAGCAACAAAGGTGACCAGGAAAAATACATCAAGCAACTGGCTGAAGAAGTGAAGCTCAATTAATTTGAGAATTTGAAAATGTGCTGATTTGAAAATGGTCGGCACAGACTATGTCTATCTATTTTCAAGTTTTCAAATTCACCAATTTTCAAATTAGTTTATGCCCAATCCACGTTTAGCAGGAAGATACGCCAAAAGTTTGCTGGGGCTGGCCCTTGAAAAGGATCAGTTGGAATCAGTGTATAAGGATATACTGTTACTGAAGGATCTATGCAGCCAGAGCCGTGACTTTGTGAACCTGCTGAGAAGTCCCATTATCAAGGCTGATAAAAAAGCAGCTATTCTGAAAGCTGTTACTGATGGTAAAATAAGCGAACTGACTGCTGCCTTCAATAACCTGCTGGTGAATAAAGGCCGCGAATCTAATCTGCCGGAGATCATCACTGCTTTTATTGAGCAATACAAACAATATAAAGATATCTATACCATTAAACTCACCACAGCTTCTCCGGTTAGCGAAGAACTGAAAAATCAGATCATTACCAAGGTGCAAACACAGACTGCCATGAAACAGGTAGAATTGGAAACCGCGGTAAAAGAAGACCTGATCGGTGGTTTTGTACTGGAACTGGGTAACACCCTGGTAGATGCCAGCATTGCCTATGATCTGAATAAGATCAAATCACAGTTCCTGAACAACGATTTCATTTACAAAATAAGATAGTGAGCGGTAATAGCGAATGGTGCGTATGCGTCATGACCTGTAACCTGCACTTACAACCTAAAAAACGATAAACAGTAATATATGGCAGAGATTAAACCTGATGAGATATCCGCGATATTGCGCCAGCAATTGAGCAATTTTAATGCGGCGGCCGACCTCGAAGAAGTTGGTACCGTATTGCAGGTGGGCGATGGTATTGCCCGTGTTTATGGTCTGAACAATGTACGTTCCGGTGAACTGGTAGAGTTTGAGAACGGCGTTCAGGCAATTGCGCTGAACCTTGAAGAAGACAACGTGGGTGTGGTATTGATGGGTGAAAGCGGAGATCTGAAAGAAGGCGCTAAAGTTCGCCGTACCGGCAAAATTGCTTCTATTGAAGTAGGCGAAGGCATGCTGGGCCGCGTTGTAAATACACTAGGATTACCTATTGATGGTAAAGGTCCCCTTACTGGCGAAAAATATGAAATGCCCCTGGAGCGTAAAGCGCCTGGTGTAATTTTCCGTGAGCCGGTAAAAGAGCCGCTGCAAACTGGTTTGAAAGCTGTTGACGCGATGATCCCCATCGGCCGTGGACAGCGTGAGTTGATCATTGGTGACCGCCAGACCGGTAAAACCGCGATTGCGATTGACACCATCATCAACCAGAAAGAATTTTATGAAGCAGGTAAACCTGTTTATTGTATATATGTAGCCATTGGTCAGAAAGCTTCTACCATTGCCGGTGTAATGAACACACTGGAAGAAAATGGTGCCATGGCATACACTACCATCGTAGCAGCTTCTGCATCAGATCCTGCTCCGCTGCAGTTCTATGCTCCGTTTGCCGGTGCTGCTATCGGTGAGTTTTTCCGTGATACCGGTCGTCCCGCACTGATTGTATATGATGACTTGTCTAAACAGGCGGTTGCTTACCGTGAAGTATCGCTGCTGCTGCGTCGCCCGCCCGGTCGTGAGGCTTATCCTGGTGACGTATTCTACCTGCATAGTCGTTTGCTGGAGCGTGCTGCTAAGGTGATCAACGATGACGGTGTTGCTAAAAACATGAACGACTTACCCGAGTCTATCAAGCACCTGGTAAAAGGTGGTGGTTCATTAACCGCATTGCCGATCATTGAAACACAGGCTGGCGACGTATCTGCATACATCCCTACAAACGTAATCTCTATCACCGACGGACAGATCTTCCTGGAAGGTAACCTGTTCAACGCCGGTATTCGTCCAGCTATCAACGTAGGTATCTCTGTAAGCCGTGTGGGTGGTAGTGCGCAGATCAAATCCATGAAAAAGGTATCTGGTACACTGAAGCTTGACCAGGCCCTGTATCGTGAGATGGAGGCATTCTCTAAATTCGGTGGTGACCTGGATGCTTCTACCAAACTGGTACTGGATAAAGGTGCCCGTAACGTAGAGATCCTGAAACAACCTCAGTACACTCCGTTCTCTGTGGAAAAACAGGTAGCCATCATTTACCTGGGTACACAGGGTCTGCTGCGCGAAGTGGCTGTTAAAAAAGTAAGAGAGTTTGAAGATCATTTCCTGCTGGAAATGGAAAACAAACTGCCTGATGTATTGGCTCAATTCAAAAAAGGTAACCTGCCTGATGATGGCATTCAGAAAATGGTGAACCTGGCAAAAGAACTGATGCCCCAGTACAAATAAGCATAGATTATTGCATTATCGTTATATCATCCCTCCGCATTTGCGGAGGGATTTTTTATTTATAACCTTAGTGCAGGACAGATGATAGCTGAAGTAGTTGTACCTTATTAACTTATTAACCGGCAATTTTCAATAACAATGCAATCAATTGAAAAACAGCCTCAAATTAAATTCTCATAAAAAAAGTTGACAGTCCCTATTGCATAAATGAAATATTGTTTCTTTCTTTGACCTCGCGTTCAACACGAACATACTCCTCCAATTTCCGGTAATAACCGTGCTCAGCATCTCATCCAATTTCCCGGTAACACATCAATTCACCACGTGTGATCATTTTGCGATTTCCAATTTACCCTGTGAGGCCAGGTTACGCTGTCCCTTTAAATCGTACATTATGAAAACAAGGTCAATTTCCTTTACCGGAATTTTATCTAAAAAATCTGTTTGTCGTATCTCCTCCCTTGCATTAGCGCTGGCGGTGTCTTGTACCGGTTCTTCAGCATATGCAAATCAACACAATAAACTTTCAGATACCTATACAGCAGTTGATACAGTCATTGTTACGGGTAGTAATCAGACCTCGCAGTTCAACTTACCCCTTGTATTAACCGCATTTTCAGCTTCGCTTATCAATCAGAATGTTGTACTGAACTGGACAGCCGGTCAGGAGAAACAATTAAGTCACTTTGTAATTGAGCGCAGTACTAACGGACGTGACTATTCTGAAATAGCAATGGTTATGACGGAAGGTACCGACAATGTAAAGCAGCAATATCAGTATAAGGATGCTGTAAAGCCGCAGTCTTCAGGCATATTGTATTACCGCTTGAGACTGGTGGATCTGCAGGGACGGTATCAGAATTCCTCTGTACGTATTGTGAAACCCGGCGATATGGCTGCTGAAAAGGAAATTAATATCAGCGTATACCCCAACCCGGTATCAACAGCATTGCGTATTACTATTCCGTATGACTGGCAAAATAAACCTGTAAAATATGATGTATACAACAGTAAAGGACAATTGGTAAAACATACATCAAATAGTCAGTCAGGGCAAACCGAGATAGTAAGTATGCAGGATCTGGGTGCAGGACTTTATGTAGTGAAAGCGTATACAGAATCTGCCATTGCTACAAAGTGTGTGGTAAAGCAATAGACAATCACTTCTCAAAATATTCACGTTACCAGAACAGGCATAACAAAAATTTTTAAAGGGTACGATCAACAACAGTCATCTTGTGTCTACAGGAAGACTTATTTTAAAGCCTTAAGTAAGTTAGTAACGGTAATGAATAGTTGTAGAAGTAAAAAAAATATTAGTTCTTATAACATACATTTTTTTAAAGGGTACGATCAACAACAGTCACCTTGTTTCTACAGGGAGACATTTTTTCAAACCCTGTTATTCTCCGGCAGTGCAACGATAGCCGGAAGAACCAAGAGATTATTCGCTTGCGAAGAAGCGTTTTTAAAGGGTACGATCAACAACAGTCACCTTGTTTCTACAGGGAGACACTTTTTCAAACCCTGCTATTCTCCGGCAGTGCAACGATAGCCGGAAGAACCAAGAGATTATTCGCTTGCGAAGAAGTGTTTTTAAAGGGTACGATCAACAACAGTCACCTTGTTTCTACAGGGAGACATTTTTTCAAACCCTGTTATTCTCCGGCAGTGCAACGATAGCCGGAAGAACCAAGAGATTATTCGCTTTGCGAAAAGCGTTTTTTTAAAGGGTACGATCAACAACAAGCCGTTCCGTTTCTACGGAGTGGCTTTTTATTTTACCTGGTAATCTTCTGCCATTATCTCCGTTTTTACCGACTGCTGAACGTCATTCACCGACCAATTTTTGAGCATACCGTTTTAAATTGTTGATTATCAATATGTCAATAATTGTCCTAATATCATTCCTATTAATGGAAGATTAAAATAATTTGGTTTATAAAATAAACTACTTTAGGTTTGTGACAAATTTACGAACGATGTTCAAGTTGATCCCAATACTGATGCTGCTTTTATCCTGTTTTTTCTCCAAAGCACAGACCACTGTTTCGGGAAAGATAAAAGACAATAAAGGGCGCGCTATCCATGGCGCCAGTATAGCCATAAAAAACACTTATGATGGAGGTACTTCTGATTCACTGGGACATTACCAGTTTAAAACTACAGAGAAAGGGGAGCAGACCTTGCTGGTAACATCAATAGGATATAAACTATATGAGCAAAAGGTAAATATTGCCGGTGCTGCTGTTTCACTGGATATTACCATGAAAGAAGAGCCCAATGAACTGACAGCCGTGGTGATCACTGCCGGTTCTTTTGAAGCCAGTGATACCAAAAGAGCTACAGTATTGAATCCCATTGATATTGTAACCACTGCAGGTGCCAATGCGGATGTAACCAGTGCTTTAAAAACATTACCCGGTGCACAACAGGTAGGTGAAAGTGAAGGACTGTATGTGCGTGGTGGTACCGCAGCGGAAACAAAGGTGTTTATTGATGGTACATTAGTAAATAATTTCTTTTTCAGTAGTGTGCCTGGTATTGCACAACGTGGCCGTTTTAATCCGTTTATTTTTAAAGGAACGGTTTTCAGTTCCGGCGGCTATTCTGCGCTATACGGACAGGCATTGTCTTCTGCAGTTATATTGGAGTCCGTGGACCTGCCGGAAGAAACCTCTGCCACTCTTGGTGTTAGTACAGTGGGAGTAAGTGGCGGTTATCAGCAACTGGCAAAAAACAAAAAATCAAGCTGGGGTGTAAATTACAGCTACACCAACCTGGCTGCATACTTTGCAGTAGTAAAACAACGCCCTGACAATTTCCATATTCCTGAATTTCACAATGGTGAATTTAATTTCAGGTTCAAAACATCTAAAACCGGCATCATTAAGTATTACGGTTATTTCAATTACAACCAGTTGGGTGTTCGCAGACCCGATATTGATTCGATTGATCTGAAAGATGCTTTCAGTCTGACCAACTTTAACGTATACAATAATCTTTCGTGGAAAGAAAAGCTGGGTAAAAAATGGAAACTGAACATGGGACTTTCTTACAGCAATAACGTAGACAAGATCCGGAACGAGTTGCAGGATCAGTCAAATCAATTGGTAGATCTGCCCATGGTACCTTATAATACCAAGAGCTTTCACGTAAAAGCTAATGGTGACCTGGCACAGGTTAAAGCAGTATTGGAAAGAAATCTGTATGGATTGAGTGCTATCAGGTTTGGTGGTGAATACATGTATTTTAAGGATAAAAGTAATTATTCTGACCGCTATAATTCCAATGCAGTCACCAATGCAACAGATCATTTCAAAGCGGCTTTTGCAGAAGCGGATGTGTATGTAACCAATGATATTGCTGCCAAGATCGGTGGTCGCCTGGAACAATCTTCTTTACTGGATAAAGCGAATATAGCACCAAGGGTTTCACTGGCATACAAACTGAACCGTCAGTCGCAGGTATCACTGGCTTACGGCATATTTTACCAGAAACCGGAGAAAGATTTTTTCCTGCGTAATTATGCTTATAACGATCTGCGATATACCAAAGCCTCTCACTACATTGCCAATTATCAAAAGATCAGCAGTGGCCATACCTTGCGTGTAGAGGCTTTTTACAAAAAATATAATGACCTGGTTAAAACCTATACAGACTTCAATAATATCACTGACAGTATTGGTAGTGCAGGATTTGGCGAGGCAAAAGGTATAGAGCTGTTCTGGCGTGATAAAAAAACATTCAAAGATGTTGATTACTGGATCTCTTATTCTTACCTGAATACCAAACGTGATTACCTGAATTATCCTTATGCGCTGCAACCCAATTTTGCTGCAGATCATACTGCCAACCTGGTGGTGAAAAAGTTTATTACGAAACTGAAAACACAATTGGGTGCTACCTATTCATTTGCTACCGGACGTCCGTATTATAATATCCGTTATGATGCAGCCAGTGATAAATACAACGTGGCAGACCAGGGTAAAACCATTACGTATAACAATTTAAGTCTTAGCGTAAACTACCTGCCGAAGATCGGCAAAAAGGATTCCAAGAACTTTATTGTATTTGTATTCCTGGCCAATAACATACTGGGAAGTTCGCAGGTATTTGGTTACAACTATTCTTATAACGGAATGCGTAAAGATCCTATTCTGCCTACAGCCAGGAGGTTTTTCTTCCTGGGATGTTTCATGAGCTTTGGCGTTGACAGAACAGATGATGTGATCAATAGCAATCTTTAATATTCATTAATAATAAGCTTAATTATATGCAAAACGAAAAAGATCCTCACATGTGGGAACTGGCGCAAAGCCGGGTTAGCGTTAAATATCATATAGGAACATATATCCTTGTAATCAGTTTCCTGTGGGTAATGTGGTTCCTGAATGGAAAGCGTTATACGGGCAACGGATTTCCCTGGCCGGTATGGCCCATGATGGGATGGGGTATTGGTATGCTATTCCATTTCCTGGGTGCGTATGTATTTCCCAAACAACGAATTGTGGAACAGGAGTATCAACGACTGACCAGGAATAGATCATAATTCATTATTTTAAACTTTACATACACAATCAAATACATGTTTATGAAGAATATTATTGTTGCCGCAATACTGATGGCTTTCACTGTTACCGGGTTTGCACAGAATGAGAAATATACAAAAGCAATGACCAGTGCTCTTACGCTGATTGATTCTGCCAAAACTGTTGATGATATGCTGGCCGCTTCTGCCACATTTGAGCGTATTGGCGATGCCGAGAAAACCCAATGGTTGCCTTATTACTATGCCTCTTATACACAAACCATTGCTGCTTTTATGAAGAATAAAGCAGATCAGTACGATAGCTATGGCGATAAGGCTACTTCGTTGCTGACAAAGGCTGAGGCACTGGAAAAGAATAATTCAGAAGTTTCCTGTCTTAAATCGCTGATTGCAACTCTGCACATGCTAGTAGATCCTGCACAACGCTGGATGCAGTATTCAAAAGATATTGATGCGGCATTGGAGCTGTCTAAAAAGCAGGACCCAACCAATCCTCGCCCCTATTACCTGCAGGGACAGAACCTGCGTAGTACCCCGGAACAGTTTGGTGGTGGCTGTGCTAATGCAAAACCCCTGCTGCAGGAAGCCATGAAAAGATATGAAGCATTTAAACCTGCATCGCCATTATATCCTAGTTGGGGCAGAAAGCAGACGGAAGAAATACTGGCAGCGTGCAAATAATGTGAATTGTGTGCGGTATTTCTATCGCTTACAATTCTATATTTGACCACTCAAACGTAAGAGCTGTCACGTTTGCAGCGTGACAGCCCTTTTAACGTGTTAATACTTTCAATATGCAACACGATTCAGAATTTACGCAGCAGGAAAGTCTGGCTGTGATCCAGGAAATGATCAATAAGGCAAAAAACCGCTTCAGTGAAGGCGGACATTTGTATTTATTATGGGGCTGGGTGGTTTTTATTTGCAGCCTGGCTGAATTTGTATTGTTGCGTTTTGTACACTATCAGCAACATGGAATGATCTGGTTGCTGACCTGGGTGGCATTTATTTACCAGCTATTTTACCTGGCGCGCAAACGGCGTCAGAGTAAAGTTCGTACCTATACCCATGATATTATTAAATATGTGTGGCTGGTATTTGTGATCTCGATGGCACTGCTGATGTTCCTGTTTGCTATGATTGTAGGGCCTGACACTTATAAGATCATCGGGCCGGTTTTTTTAGTGTTATATGGAATGCCTTCTTTTTTGTCTGGCATTATCCTGAAATTCAAACCCCTGGTAATAGGCGGCATCTGCTGCTGGGCACTTGCTGTAATAGCTGCTTTTGTGCCCGAAGATTACAGGCTGCTGCTGCTGGCATTGTCAATGTTACTGGCATGGATCATTCCGGGGTATATGCTTAATTCGAAATATAAAAAAGATAATGCCTGATATGGAAGATAATAAGATCACGGAAAGGGAAAGTCTGCAGATCATTCAGCAGATGATACAGACTGCCAAGAATGAGCAGAAGGATAATGGTGTGAGCTGGATTATATGGGGGTGGCTATTGTTTGCTGTTTCTGTACTTACCTATTTCAACCTGCATTTTACCTGGTTTGAAGACCGCTATGTTTTCTGGAATTATTTCGGCATACTTACATTGCTGATGTTGTGCTTTAGCGTAGTAAAATATTTCTTCTCTCCCAAAACCGGTAAGGCAGATACTTATACTTCAGCAATATTCAGAAAGCTGAATGTTGGCTTCTTTATTGTTATTATGCTAGTTATCATTGCTATGAACAGGAACCTGCCTGCCATACTGGGATTTACCATTATGATTGGCTTATATGGTTTCTGGATGCTGATATATGGCACCTTGATCAATTTTAAGCCATCTGTAGTAGCGGCTTTTATTACCTGGGCAATTGCCTTTGCCAGTCTGTACCTGTCCAACGATCTTGCTACTGTAATGTTATTTCATGCAGCAGCTATTCTGTGCGGGTATATTATTCCCGGTCATATTGCCTATTATGAGTTCAGGAAAATTAACACGCCTGCAATGGCATAAATGAAGCGATTTTGTTTAAAGAGCTAGATCCCATATTGCATTCACAGCTACGGCTTGCTGTAGTATCTCTTCTTATTGGATTGAAAGAAGCTGAGTTCACTTTCATTAAAGAGAAGACCAACGCAACGGCGGGCAATCTCAGTGTGCAGATCAACAAGCTGAAAGAAGCAGGATATATTGAAGTGGTGAAGCAGTTTAAAGACAATTATCCGCAAACCATCTGTAAAATAACACCTGTAGGTGTCAAGGCTTTTGAAGAATATGTAAACAATCTGCAATCTTACCTGGGACTTAACAAATAGCGTGAAATGTATTTGTTTGTGAAATGTAAATTTCTGTATTGCTTTCACAATGCCCAATTCCTGACCCCCCCAGCATTTTAACTTATAATCAATTTTCATACTGAGTATTTCGCGCCAGGTACAAAATAAAAGATCCCCGGCCTGCGCAGTGGCAAACCGGGGCATGCTTTTATTACCTCTGATGAAACCCTGGAACTATTCTTTGATCAATTTTACAATCATTCTTTCTTTACTGTTGATGGTCACTTCCAGCACATACATGCCGGGTGTTAATTTACTGGAGTTCTCTACTACAAATGTATTTGAGCCATCACCGCATTTTATTGTTTTGCGCAATGTTTCCATACCCTGCAGGTTGAAGATACGCGTGGTCACCATCGCCGACTCGTTCAGTTGAACAGTAACACCGATATCGTTTTTGGCAGGGTTAGGTGTTACACTCACCATTTTCAACGTGCGGGTGTTGTATACGCGCACAATCAGTACACGGCTATAAGCTGCTTTGCCATCCAGGTCAACCTGTTTAAGACGATAGTAAAGATCTTTTTTATTAGCAGTATTGCGTCCGGCATTATCAATAACGCTGTAAGTATGTGCTACTCCGGAAACACCCAGTGCTTTTTCAGTACCTACCGTTTGCCAGTTTACGCCATCAGTACTTCTCTGGATATCAAAATGCGAACTGTTCTGTTCAAAATTGGTTACCCAGCTTAACTCTACATTGCCATCATTTTTATACAGACCTTTAAAGTCAACAAGACTTACGGGCAATGTGCCATTTACGGGGAACATCAATACTACGCTGGTTTCGCCCGAACATTGTGAAGGATAGCCAAAGTCACAAATCCTGTACGTAAAAATGCTGGTTTCACCTTTAAAGCCAGCATTGGGTGTAAAAGTAAATGTGCCGTCTTCATTCAGTATTACGTTGCCATCTGGTGAGTTGGAAACCAGGTACGCTACAAACCCTTCATTGTTGGGATCACGATCGTTGGTAGTTACTTTGCCACTGGCTTTACGATCGGCACCACCGGTTATAACATCATATACGGCTATAGGCGCATCATTACAGCTATTGCGATAATATAAAGGAGGAGAAACTGTAAACTGGTCAATGGCTATTCGGGTATCGCCGCCGATGCCACGGTAGTTCATGAATAACCTGTAGGGGCCTGAACCAACACCATAAAATGTTTTGCTATAGGTATAAACAGTGTTAGCAGCAGTACCGGTAAACTCAATGCTGTCCAGCAGATCTCCCGCCATTATGCCTTCAGCATTGGTAAGATATATTTTCAACCAGCGGCGCGCTCCGACACTTATAGCATTATTGAACTTGTATTTGAAATTAACGGTTATTTCACCCCATACATCCAGTACGGGTGTGTACATACCTGTATTCTGAGTGGCTGTAGCAGTAGCAGAGGATACCATGGCACCATCGCCTTCAATAGCGGGTGTCCAGTGATCGTTTACATCAAAATCGTTGAAGATCCAGCATTTGTTCTGCAGGTAAGATCTTACATCGGTTACAGATACACCAGTACGGGAGTTGAAATTATCGCCATTCTGAGCAATGGCAGTAGAGGCAATCAGTATCCATGCGGATACCAGCAGGGTAAAGTTCCGTTTCATTTTTGTAGGTTTCAGAAAATGATCAAATAGCACATTTGCACATGATGACAATAGTCATCCCGGTCATTCAAAGGAGGGAGAATAACTTTTATAAAGGGTGTACACGGCGCAATACCGTTGATCGGAACTTACATAGCTATTGGAAAAACTATAAATAACAGGAGGTAAGCCTGGTAAAAAAATCAAATTTGTTTGAGGAGATTGGGCACAACGAAGATCCCGTTGCGTTTACGGATTGTCAGAGGATGTGAAGGACTGTACAAATGTAACAGGCGTTTTTAGTTTATGCAAGTTTTGGCGATTTTTAATTTTGAATCCCATGTTAAAAAAGCACATAAAGAACTCAAAAACAGTTTTTTACTGTTATAAGAAAATTTTGCATCGTAATTTGCACAGAAGCAGGCTGCAAATACCGGCTCACTCAGAAATGGTATTTATCGGGCAGGTCCATCTGCCACATCGCCTGTATCCTGTAACTCCAAAAATGGTTTTCAATGCCCATAGTTATACAGGTTAAGCAACTCAGCAAACAGTATGGCGACATGAAAGCGGTAGATAATCTCTCTTTCTCAGTATATACCGGTGATGTATATGGTTTTCTTGGCCAGAATGGTGCAGGCAAATCTACTACCATCCGCATGCTGCTGACACTGATCAAACCTTCATCCGGCAACATACAGATGTTTGGTATGGACCTGGAATCCAAAAGAAAAGAAATACTGCAGCAGGTAGGTGCCGTTATTGAACGTCCTGATCTGTACAAATATCTGACAGCGTACGAAAACCTGAAATTATTTGCCAGGATGAGTGGCTTGTACCCGGAAAAAAAAATGCTGGAAGCACAACTGGACCAGGTAGGGTTGCTGACACGTGCACACAGTAAAGTGCATACTTTTTCGCAGGGTATGAAACAGCGTCTTGGTATAGCTGTGGCCCTGGTACACGATCCGCAACTGATTATACTGGATGAACCAACCAATGGTCTAGATCCGCAGGGCATTGCCGATATCAGGAACCTGATACTGGATCTTAGCAGGAACCGTGGTAAAACGGTACTGATATCATCGCACCTGCTGAATGAAATAGAAATGGTGGCCAGCCGCATGATTATTATTGATAAAGGCCGCAAAATTGTAGAAGGTACTGTGGGCGAACTATTCGATAACCGAAGCATGCTGGTATCGCTGCAGTTGAATAATCCTGAAACTGTAAAAATTGCACTGGCAAACACCCGCTGGCAGGCATTTGTGAAAGAACAACACCAGCAGATCATCATATTCCAACTGGACAAAGAGTTGCTGCCTTTGCTGACCCGCGATCTTGTAAATATGGGCGCGGAGATCACTGCGTTGCAACCGCAACATTCACTGGAAGCTTATTTTTTATCACTAACAACCGCCAACCGGCATGTGGACACTTTTGCAAATTGAGTTGTTTAAAATATTCAAACGGCCACGTACCTATATTGCCTTTGTTGCAATCAGTGTAATTGTATTACTGATCCAACTGGCTTTTTATATTGATGGTGAAACGTACGTGCAGTTTATGCTGCAGAACATAAAGGATATGTTTGAAATAAAAGGCAGGATCCTGAACGGTTACCTGATCTGTTATGTAATATTACAAACCCTGCTGATCCATGTGCCATTGCTGATTGCTTTGATCGGCGGGGATATGATAGCCGGGGAGGCCAATATGGGTACACTGAGATTACTGGCAGGCAAACCGGTAAGCCGTACAGCTATCATCACCAGTAAGTTCATTGCTACTACTATTTATACATTAATGCTGTTGTTGTGGATGGCGTTGCTGGCATTGTTTGTATCGTTGCTGGTATTTGGTCGTGGAGACCTGCTGATATTCAAAAGTGAGCAGGTGGTGATGCTGGAGAGTGCAGATATTATGTGGCGCTATATTGCGGCATTTGTATTTGCAGCCATTGCAATGACAGCAGTTGCTGCGTTGTCTTTTCTCTTATCATTGTTTGCAGAGAATGCTATTGGTCCAATTGTAACTACCATGAGCATTGTGATTGTATGCACCATTCTTACTTCCATGGATCTTCCCTTGTTCAATCTGGTAAAACCTTACCTGTTCACATCACACATGCTGGGGTGGAAAGCGTTTTTTGATGATCCCGTTCCGTATACCAGTGTGTTCCGTTCGGCTGGTATATTACTGCTGCACATTGTGGGTTTTCTATGGCTGTCTGTGGTAATCTTTAAACGCAAGGATATATTGTCATAATAAATAAGGCTGGCATCCTTCTGAAAGGATGCCAGCCTTGCTGAAATAAAAAAAGAGAATTATTTTAACAGGTTCAGTGCGCTCAGCCAGCCACTGCGTTGTGTACTCCATGCAGAAGTTAAGGCTTCAGGTTTCAGGCCACCTTCCAGGTTTTTCAGTAAACCGGCTGCACTGGCCATAGTTTTTACAGTACCTGCAGTCTGGATCAGGTTGCTTACATTGAAACCGCTTTTAAACATATCAGGTTTAATAGCACCAGCCAGTGATGAAACGCTTTGTGCCACGCCAATAGCATCGGTTACTTTAGATGCTTTGCCGAGCCAGGATGATTTTTCACCAGCCCATGAGCTCAGGAATGATGTAGGTTTAATAGCACCTGCAAACTGGCTCAGTAATTTTCCTGCTGTACTTTCTGTAGCAGAAGTGGCAGTTTTTTTCAATGCATCCAGTTGTGCGTTTGCTGAAACCGTAACAACAGTTAAAGCAGTAACGAAAAGAAATCCCGTAACGAACTTTTTCATAAAACAGTTTTTTATAGTGATTCAAATAAAAGGACAACAATACAGCAGCCGTTCGCTAAACTGTTTTCATAAGGGGGAGTGGGTATTACAGCACAATGCCGAAAGTGCCGGTAACATGCTGATAATATGGGACAAATGTATTATTATATTGAATAGTTTATTGAAAAATTATCGTTAACAGGATGTTGTGAACCGGGTACATGAAAAATTAACAGGGTGCTAAGGAGATAAAGCGACGTTTATATGTTCCGGTAGCAATGATGTGCTAAGTTTGTAACAGTAATGTTCACCTATGGATACAAGAATTTTCAGGAAAGCCCGACTGATGATCGGTTTGATGATGATAACGGCTATCTGTTCTGCTCAGCAGGCCGATAGTCTCGTAAAACGGGTAAAAAACAGACTGGCAGCAGTGAAAGATTACCAGGCTGATGCTACCATGAAAACGGATGTGAGCTTTATGAAAATACCCGATTCAAAAATCACTGTGTATTATCGTAATCCTGATCAGTTTAAGATCGCCAAGAAAGACGGTATTTCCATTGTGCCGAAAGGCGGGGTAAGCATTAACCTGAGCTCCTTATTTGCAGGCGATAATTTTACTGCTGTGGCCGCAGGTAAAAGCACTGTGAATGGTATGGCTGTAAGTGTAATAAAGCTGTTACCTATGGACGAGAAAAGCGATGTGGTCATTGCCTCCTTGTACATTGATGAAAAAGAAGCACTGATCCGTAAGGCGGTTACCACCACGCGCAGCAATGGCACCTATGAAATAGAAATGAGCTATGGAAAGTATGCCAGCTGGGGCCTGCCTGATAAAGTGAAATTTGCATTTGCCCTGAAAGATTACAAACTGCCAAAAGGATTGGCATTTGATTATGATACCGGAGAAAAACCGGTAAAACCTGCAGAGAAAGATCAGAAAGGAAATGTGGAAATAACCTATGCCGGTTATACCATCAATAAAGGCATTCCTGACTCAGTATTTCAATCCAAATAAACAAACGGTGGAGATATAAGGAGTAATTCCGCAGATGAGGCTAGCTGCATTATACCAATTCCCGATTCCTGATACCTGGATTATTCTTCGCCCGCATCTTCAATCTTCTCGTCTTCCACGTTCGCCAGTATGGCAGGCGTCATTTTCTTCATTGGGTTTCGACGGTTCTCTGCGTAAACTGCCCTGCGTTCAATAATGTCCAGGCATTCATAAATGGCAGACAGGAAAGATGAATGATCTGCTTTGTTTTTGCCGGCAATATCAAATGCGGTACCATGGTCGGGCGATGTACGAACTACAGGCAGCCCCGCAGTATAGTTTACGCCTTCGCCAACAGCCAGCGATTTGAAAGGAATAAGTCCCTGGTCATGGTACATAGCCAGTACTGCATCAAATTTTTCATGATGACGGCGGGCAAAAAATGCATCGGCACTGTAAGGGCCTACTACCAGCATTGAGTGTTTGGCATCTTTAATGGCCGGTTTGACGATTTCTTCTTCTTCGCGGCCGATCAATCCTTCATCGCCAGCATGTGGATTCAATCCCAACACGGCAATTTTAGGTTTATCAATGCCAAAATCCTTTATCAGTGAATTGTTGATGAGCGATAGTTTGGACAGGATGTTTTCGCGGGTTACATATTTCGCGGCATCCTGCAGGGGCACGTGTTCGGTAAGCAGTCCAACCCTGAAATTACCCGCTACCATCAGCATGGCTACATCCTGGGCTCCGAATACATGTTTCAGGTACGGAGTATGACCGGTAAAATTGAATTCGGGTGAATGCGTGTTTTTTTTATGGATAGGAGCTGTTACCAAACCCTGTATCTTATTTTCCTTCAGTGCCTGTACCGCAGCAGTAAGAGACTTAATGGCATATTTACCGCCAATATCAGTAAGCTGACCGGGGGTAATGTTCACTTCTTCTTCCCAGCAGTTAAAGATGTTGATCTGCTTATAGTTAATTCGGGTAAAATCCTTAATGCTCTGGTAGTTGAAATTGGTTTCCGGAATAGATTTCCGGTAAAAGTTCATCAGTTTGTTGGAGGCAAAGATGATGGGGGTGCACAGTTCCAGCATGCGGTGATCTGAGAACGTTTTAATCACCAGCTCAGTACCAATCCCATTCAGATCTCCTATAGATATCCCGATAACGGGCTTATGTTGCGATACATTCATAGTACTAAATTACTAAAGAAGTAGCAAAGAATGGCAGTTTTCGGTGGCAGGTCCGAAACCAGGCTGCCAGTTGATGGCTGCTACGGCCAAAACCTGGCTTCTGATCTCCTGAACCTTCTTACTTTTGTACTACATGTATACGTTAAAGAAATCATTAGGACAGCATTTTCTGAAAGACGAAAACGTCTGTCACGATATTGTAGCTGCATTGCAGAAGTACCCTTTTGAACGGTTGCTGGAAGTAGGTCCCGGAGGCGGTGCGCTGACTAAATACCTGTTGCAGATACCAGGTATTGAGCTGACCTGTGTGGAGCTGGACGAAGAGAAAGTGACCTGGTTGCTGAAAAATTATTCCGCTTTACAGGGACATATTATCCATAACAGTATACTGGATATTGATCAGCCATTTACCGAGCCTTTTACGGTAGTTGGTAATTTCCCTTACAACATATCGTCGCAGATTTTATTTAAGATGCTGGACTGGAAAGAAAGTGTGCAACAGGTGGTGGGTATGTTCCAGAAAGAAGTGGCACAACGTGTAGCTTCTAAAGAAGGCAGTAAGGTGTATGGAGTGATCAGCGTATTGATGCAGGCTTTTTTTTCTGTAGAATACCTGTTTGAAGTACATGAAAATTGTTTCAACCCACCGCCAAAAGTGAAAAGTGCTGTGATCCGGCTGATGCCATTGGAAAAACCGGTTAACATGAAAAGCGAACGGCAGTTCTTTGTATTGGTAAAAACAGCATTTAACCAGCGACGTAAAACATTGCGCAATGCTGTGAAAAGTCTGTTTGATACTGAAACCCTGCAGGATACCCTTTTTGATAAACGTGCAGAACAGCTATCTGTAGAAGATTTTGCAAAACTTACTTTCCTGATGAAGTAGTAGTCACTGAATGGTGAATAATCAATACAATCCGGAAGCTTCCATTGACTATTCGCTATTGACCAATCAACGCACTATATAGAAACCATGAACAAAGTTATTATAACAGCCAAAGTACACAGCTATCTGATAGAGCAGTTACAGGCAAAAGGATTTACTGTACAATATGAACCACAGCTATCGTACGATGATCTGCTGAACACTGTTAGCGAAGCTGAAGGTCTGATTGTTACCACCAGGTTGAAAATTGATAAAGCTATACTGGACAATGCCACACAGCTTAAATGGATCGGTCGGTTAGGTAGTGGCATGGAGCTGATAGATGTGCCGTATGCAGCAGCAAAGGGCATACGTTGTGTAAGCAGCCCGGAAGGCAACCGTAATGCCGTGGCCGAACAGGTGCTGGGTATGTTGCTGAGCCTGATGAATAAGATCGGTAGTAGTATGCAGGAGATCAAAGAGGGTAAATGGATCCGCGATGCTAACCGTGGTTTGGAGTTGACCGGCAAAACAGTAGGGATTATTGGTTTTGGTAATACCGGTAGCGCATTTGCAAAGCTGCTGTCATCCTTTGATGTAACGGTGCTGGCGCATGATAAGTTCCGTTACGGATTTGCCAAGGGATATATAAAAGAAGCCAATGCAGAACAGGTAGAGCGTTATGCTGATGTGATCAGTATGCATTTGCCATTGACAGAAGATACCTATCATTATGCCAATGATAATTTCTTTAACAACTTACAGCAAAAGCCATTTTTTATCAATGCATCGCGTGGTAAGGTGCATGATACAGGGGCTGTAATACGTGCTTTGCAGAATGGCAAAATAGCCGGGGCGGCACTGGATGTACTGGAAAATGAAAAGCTGGATACCTATACAGAGTCTGCCAGAAAAGAGCTGGATTGGTTATTGGCACAGCCCAATGTAATTATCACGCCTCATATAGCAGGCTATACACACGAAGCATTTTTTAAAATGGCTAAAGTGGTGCTGGACAAGCTGGCCCTGTAAAAACGTGTATATATTGTAGTATTAAATGATTGAGCGGCATTAAAGGATTGCTATAAGGGAAAAAGAAGAAACCCACTACAAAGAGCTGAGAATTAACATTTATGCTGTTATGCCTGGGTCATTAAAACCTGATTATAACAGATTGTTGATGATTTTCATTTGAAAAAAAACTTTATTTTTGTTTCCATACAAATAGTGCAACGCTTCAGCACCTGGTTCTGAGGCGTTGTTCTTTTTTTCTGTTTAATGAAGGCCGTAAGGCTTTTAGAAAAAATATAAGGAGGTTTTTTTATGAGCAACGTTCTGTACGTAACCAAAGAAACGCTGGAGCAAATGAAAGAAGAATTGCTCCGCCTGCGTACCGTTGATCGTCCCGCTGCTGCCAGAGCAATTGCTGAGGCAAGAGAAAAAGGCGATTTACGAGAGAACGCCGAGTACGATGCTGCCAAAGAAGCACAGGGTATTTTAGAGGCAAAGATCAAAAAACATGAAGACGATATTGCCAATGCCCGTATTATTGACACACAGGATATTGATACCAGCAAAGTATCTATTCTGACCAAGGTGACTGTAACCAACCTCAATACCAAGAAAAAATTCAGTTACCACATTGTTTCTGAAAAAGAAGCCGACCTCAAGCTGGGGAAGATCTCTGTTACTTCTCCCATTGGTAAAGGATTGCTGGGCAAAGTAGTAGGCGAAATTGCCGAAGTACAGGTTCCTGCCGGAATTGTAAAATTCAAGATAGAAGACATTACGGTATAAGTGCGCAGCGCCTCCACATGCAGCGTGTTGCTTATTTAAGTACATTCACATACAGATTTTCAAAGCGTATGTGGTGTAGGCGCCTGCGTTATTACCTGTTTTCCATACAATCAAAATTAACCGGTAACATGACTATTTTTTCCAAAATCATTGCCGGGGAAATTCCCGCGTATAAAATTGCAGAGAACGATAAATTCTTCGCATTCCTGGATATTTTTCCATTGACCGACGGGCATGTACTGGTAGTTCCCAAAATTGAGGTAGACAAGTTTTTTGATGTACCCGATGATTATCTGGCCGAAATGCTATTGTTTGCCAAACCCATTGCCAAAGCCGTTGAACAGTCTTTTGCCTGTAATCGTTGTGGAATGGCCGTAGTAGGATTGGAAGTGCCGCACGCACATATGCACCTGGTTCCCATCAGTAATGTGGATGATCTGAATTTTACCCGCGGTAAACTGAAACGCACACCAGAGCAGTTGAAACAAGCGCAGGAGAAGATCGTGGCGAAACTGAAAGGGTGATGTGCTATGCTGAACGCTCAACGCAAAATGCAAATACGGGTTGTAGATGATAAGTTGTAAGGTATAGGTAAGCTGAATGCAAAATGCCCACCTGACCAGTCCGCTGGCTGCCATAGCGTTGTATCTTATACGCCTTTGCGAGAAATCGGGGACTATTAATAAGCAAAGCTGAACTTAAAGAACCTTAAACCCAACACCTGAAACCCGGGATTGTCATCTCGTAATTTTTTCCGGGTTTTTATTGATAAAGTCTTCCCAGCCTTTTAATTTTTTACCGGCGGTTTTCAATAACGCATTGTCCTGGAAATGGTGGCATACGGCAACTGCCAGGGCATCTGAAGCATCGAAATGCTGAATGTCGTCGTGTTGAAGGGCTAAGAGGCGTTGCAGCATCTGCCACACCTGTTCTTTATCGGCATTACCATTGCCTGTAATAGATTGTTTTACTTTTTTGGGAGAGTATTCTGATACTTCCAGTCCTGCACCCATGGCTGCGGCAATGGCCACACCCTGTGCACGTCCCAGCTTCAGCATACTCTGTACGTTTTTGCCAAAAAACGGTGCTTCAATAGCAAAACTATGCGGTTTGAACCCTGTGATCAGTTCTGTAATTTTAAGGTGAATCAGTTGCAGTCTTTCGTAGTGATCTTTTTTGGCGCTTAATTTCAGTACATCCAGCTCCATTACGCGCACCTGCTGCCCGTTAATGGCAATAACACTGTATCCCATCAGTAAGGTACCGGGGTCAACACCCAGAATTATTTTAGAAGACTTTTGCAATGAGTGGGTAGATTCAAGTTATTTTGTAATACTATTTTGCTGCCGCTGAACAAAAATATCAAAATAATCCTCAACTACGTGGTAGGACCGTTGGTGTTTTGCCTGCTGGCGTGGTCCATTTACAGACAACTGCAACAACAACCCAACTGGTGGCAGTCCTTGAAACAGATCCGCGAAGTGTTATACAACGGTGGCTGGTGGAAGATTGGGCTGACAGTATTGCTGATGCTGCTGAACTGGGGGCTGGAGGCCTCCAAATGGCAGGTAGCGATCAAACGGCTGCAAAAGATCAGCTTTATACATTGTGTGCGGGCCATTTTTACAGGTACTACTATGGGGTTCTTTACGCCCAATCGTATGGGCGAGTACATGGGCAGGATTTTGTACATTGAAGAAGGAAAACGTACAAAAGCCATTTCGCTCACCATTGTGTGCAGTATATCACAGTTAATGATCACACTATGGACAGGATTGGCCGGTATTGTGTACCTGAAAAGTGCAGTGCAGCATGGAGCAGTGCCGGAGTCGTCTTCTTTTTTATTCTGGATCAATACGGTGATGTATGTTACCCTGATCATGGCGCTCGGACTCACCCTGTTTTATTTCAGATTGTCGTGGCTGGTGCGCTGGGTTGAAAAAATACCGCGTATTGAAAAATTCCTGGAGCCGGTGAAGGTTTTAGATTCTTTTAACGCAACCATCCTGGGCCGGATATTGTCATTATCATTAATCAGGTATTTTGTTTTTATAGCGCAATATTACCTGCTGTTCAGTGCGTTTAATGTACAGCTTACGGGCATTGAAGTATTCGGATGTATAAGTGTTGTGTTCCTGGTGCTGGCAGTAGTACCCACCATTGCGGTGATTACAGAATTGGGAGTACGATGGAAGACCAGTATGGAACTGGTACAGTTTTTTAGCAGTAACAGCATTGGCATACTGGCTACATCACTGGCAGTATGGGTAATAAACCTGGTAATACCGGCGCTGTTGGGAAGTTTAATGATGCTGGGTGTCCGGATTTTCAAGAACAAATAACAGACTGTTCCGTTTTATAGTTTAAGAACATTCCTTATACATGAAAATATACCGACCATTTATTGTAGCCCTGCTCATTGTTACCAGTTTCCCGCTCAGGGCAGGAGAAGGATTCTGCGATGTACGTAATACTGCATTCAAGGCTGGCGAATTTATTACCTATAAAGTTTTTTATTCAGTAGTAGGAGCTGCTATTGGAGCCGGTGAAGCTACTTTTTCCACTTCCCTGGAAATGATGAACAATAAGCCGGTATACCATGTAGTGGGTGAAGGCAAAACATACAGTTTTTACGATAAGTTTTTCAAGGTGCGTGATAAGTATGAAACTTATATTGATACAGCTACCCTGCAACCCTATCGTTTTATCAGGAATATTGACGAGGGCGGGTATAAAAAATACCAGAATGTTACTTTCAATAACATTACGCATACTGCTGTTACCAATGACGGAGTGTTTAAGGTGCCTGTTTGCGTGCAGGATGTACTGAGTGCTATTTTTTATGCACGCAATATTGATTTTGACAAATACAAACCAGAAGATAAGATCTCCTTCTCTCTGTTTCTGGATGATGAAGTATTCAATATGTATATTCGTTACCTTGGCAAAGAAAAAATTAAGACCAAGTACGGTAAGTTCAACGCCGTTAAATTTAAACCGTTGCTGGTAAAAGGAACCATTTTTGAAGGTGGTGAAAAAATGACCGTTTGGGTAAGCGACGATCACAATCACGTTCCCCTGCGCGTGGAAAGCCCTATAACCGTTGGCAGCGTAAAAGTAGATATGATTTCTTATAGAAACCTGCGCTATCCGTTAACCTCACTGCTCGACGTGCGATAGCATGGAGCATGCTGATATATTGACTTCCCGGTTACAAACTTTCCAGTGTAAAAATATCCTTGTGACGGATACCCTTTTCTGTCATCTGTAATGTACAGCATTCATGAACGGGATCATGTTCAAAAAACAGGAGGTATTGTTTGTCTGTTGCTTCCTGCAGGAATTGCTTTTTTTCATGCAGCGTGGTAAGCGGAAACATATCATACGCCATTACATACGGGATCGGAATATGACCTATGGAAGGTAACAGGTCGGCCATAAAAACGATCGTATGACCTTTATAGCTGATCTGCGGCAGCATCATGGCATCTGTATGACCATTGGCAAAACGAACAGAAATATTATCGATAAATGCAACGCCATTAGTAGGCTCAATAAACTTCAACTGACCGCTTTGCTCTATCGGTAAAATGTTTTCTTTCAGAAAGGATGCTTTTTCCCGGTCATTGGGTTCTGTAGCCCATTCCCAGTGACGCAGGTTGCTCCAGAAAGTAGCATTTTTAAATGCAGGAACCAGCTTATCTCCATCACGTTCAATACTACCGCCACAATGGTCAAAATGCAGGTGTGTCAGAAAAACGTCTGTAATATCATTGCGGTGAAATCCCAGCTTTTGCAGGGAACTGTCCAGTGAGTCATCGCCATGCAGATAATAATGCCCAAAGAATTTTTCATCCTGTTTATTACCGATGCCGTTATCAACCAGTATCAGCCTGTCCCCGTCTTCAATCAGTAAACAACGCATGGCCCAGGAACACAGGTTATTGCTGTCAGCCGGGTTCAGTTTGTTCCAGATGGTTTTGGGTACTACACCAAACATGGCGCCACCATCCAATTTAAAATAACCGGTATTAACAGAATACAGTTTCATACGCACAATGATTTTAAAATTTACTGAAAGTTACGCTGTAACAATATTGCCTTTTCTTTTTTGTGTCCATATAGTCCAGCCCAGCAATACAAAACTGATAATAAAAAATAACATCAGCGTAAGTACAGAGTAACGCATAGAGCTGGTAAGCTCTTCTACAATACCAAAACTGAACATACCAATTACAAGCGCGATTTTTTCCGTTACATCATAAAAACTGAAAAAAGAAGCAGTGTCTTTGGTTTCGGGCATCAGGTTGGAGTATGTAGAGCGGCTGAGCGATTGTATACCCCCCATCACCAGGCCCACAACAGCACCCAGAATATAGAACTGTATATCGTTATACGTAAAATAAGCGCCGATACACAAGGCGATCCATACTGTAACTACTACCAGCAGGGTTTTAAGGTTGCCAAATCTTTCAGAAGCTCTTGATATCAGGATGGCTCCCGGAATAGCAACCAGTTGTATGATCATGATGGTGATGATCAGCTTATCGGTAGGCAGGTGTAATTCCTTTGCACCAAATTGGGTGGCAGCAAGGAATACTGTCTGAATACCTGCACTATACCAGAAAAATGAATACAGGAAGCGTTTCAGTACCGGCATTTTCTTTACCTGGCTCCATACTTTCTTCAGTTCCAGGAACCCATTGCTGAAAACATTTTTCTTTTCGTGTCGCTCTTTGGCGCTGCTGATGGGCAGTAACCGCAATGGAATCTGTGCAAAACCAAACCACCAGATTCCTACCAGTACAAAAGAAACCCTTGCCGGCATGTGGTCTTTTTCAAAAGGTGTATTAAAGCCGAATTTTTCCGGAAAGAATACAATGATGAAACAGATAATCTGCAATAGTACGCTACCGATATAACCCCAGGTGTAGCCACGGGCACTGATACGGTCGCGTTGCGATTCTTCTACCAGGTCGGGCAGGTATGAATTGTAAAACACCAGGCTTGACCAGAAGCCGATACATGACAATAACATACACGCTACCCCGATATTGACGGCCCCGGCTGTTAGTACGGTACTGCCATCGTTTTGCAGATCGGGTGCAAAAAAATAGAGCCCTGCACAGGCAATGCTGCCCAGCGTGCAGAAAAAAGCCATGAAGTTTTTCTTATTACCCTTGTAATCTGAAATAGATGTAAGAATGGGGGAGATCAATGCCACTACGATAAACGCTGTACCCAGTATGTATGTGTATAATGCTGTATTAACAAACCTGCGCCCCATGAACAGGATCTCATTGTTGGGTAACCTGTTTTTAGTAATGCCTTCAAAATAAGCCGGGAAAATGGTGGAAGTAATAACGAGGTTATAGGCAGAGTTTGCCCAGTCGTACATACACCAGGCATTGATTACTTTTTTAGAAGCAGGTTGCATGGCAGCAGCGTATTGGGTGATGTGATAATCGGGTTAATGATAACGTAGCAACTGTGTGCTGTTAGCTTTTAATGATGCCGGCAAAAATAAGCACCAGTAAAACAATACCCAGTATAATGCGATACCAGCCAAACAGGCGGAAACCATGTTTTTGCAGGTAGCCAATAAAGAAACGAACTGCCAGCAAGGCCACAATAAAAGCAATGGCGCTGCCGATCAGCAGGGTGCTGAGGTTGTCTGTATTGAGCACTTCAGGTGTTTCTTTATACACATCGTACAAGCTTTTTACAGTGGCAGCCATCATAGTAGGCACCGCCAGGAAGAAAGAGAATTCGGCCGCTACCTTGCGGGTAAGCTTCTGCTGCATACCACCAATGATGGTGGCCGCACTGCGGCTAAGACCGGGAAAAAGAATGGACAATACCTGGTAGCAACCGATAATAAATGCTTTTTTATTGCTCACCTGTTCTTGTGTATCAATTTCGGCTTTGTTGGCAAACCACTTATCTACAAACAACAGTACAATACCACCCAGCAACATGATAATGGCAATGATCATAGGCTTTTCCAGCATGCTGTCAATGTGCTTTTTAAACAATGCACCGAATGCCAGCGCGGGTATAATAGCAATGATCAGTTTGATGTAAAAGGAGATCTTTTTAAAATCGAAAAAACGGCGCCAGTACAATAGTAATACAGAAAGAATGGCACCAAACTGTATCACGATCTCGTACAGCTTCGTAAATGAATCGGAACCGATACCCATAATGGCAGAGGCCACGGCCATGTGTCCGGTAGAGGAAATGGGTAAAAACTCCGTAATGCCTTCAATAATAGCAATGATGATAGATTCAAAAAGTGTCATGCCGGGGGAGTTGGATGTTTGACAGGATAATATAGAACTAATGAAAAAGGCTGTCTCAGTAAATAGTGACAGCCTTTCGTAAACTTTTTAATTATAATGCATTTCCGCCGTTTTTCAGCTTTCCTTCGGTTTTTTGAAGATCGCATATACTTCAATAGCCAGTCCCAGTAAGATCACGATGGGTGCTATGGTAATGCGGCGGAAACTATATACTTCGTTTTGGGCAAAGATGTTGGGGTCTTTACTGTTACCACCTGACATCAGGGCCAGTCCCAGCAACATGACTACGATACCTGCAACGATCCAGATATAATTCTGCTTACCAAACAGTTCATTAGCAGCAGCAACTTGTTTCTTATCGCTCATAGCAAATAATTAGAGCTGCAATATAGGCAAAGTTTTGATTTTGCTCAGGATATGCAGCAGTATGTAAAAAGTTTTTAATAGAGGTCGTCCAGTTTCATTTTCAGGTATTTCAGCACACTGCGGTAGGTACTGAACAGCGAAATGGAAATACCCAGTAAAAACAGGAATGCGAACAGGATGAACAGGCGGCCGTTATCGCGCAGATCGCGGAGGTAAGGCAGAAAATACTCAAACAGCGTCATCAGGCCGTAGATCAGCACAATGGCAATGGCGGCGGCCGTGGCCCCGTTGATAATGGCCCTCAGCGTCATGGGCTTGGCAATAAAGCTGCGGGTAGCGCCCACCATCTGCATGGTTTTGATCAGGAAACGGTTGCTGTACATGGCCAGGCGGATGGTATTATCAATCAGTACAATGGACAGGATAGAGAAGATACCGGCCAGGATAGCAAAAATGATCAGCACAATCCGTACGGAAGCGCCCATTTTTTCTACCAGTGATGCCGGGTATTTTACGCTTTCCACCACCACATTGCGTTTTTCCAGGTCGGCTTTAATGGCTGCCATGGTGTCTTTCTGCACATAATTATTCTTCAGGTTAAAGTCGATGGACGCGGGCAGCGGATTTTCATCCAGCAGTTCTTTAAAATCGTTTTCGCCGCCATCCAGCCACTTCTTTTTGGCAGTTTCCTTGTCAATATATTCCAATGATTTGGTATAAGGCTGTGCCGAAATGTAATTTTTCAGTGAATCGACATCTGAATTGGTAACGTTATTTCTGAGATATACCTGCATTTTTACGTCCTCTTTCAGTTCTTCCGTATAACGGCTTGCATTCAGCAATACCCATCCGAAAATGCCTACAAAAAAGAGTACGATAGTAACCCCCAGAATAGCCATAAAATACGAGGGTTTTGACCGTTTGGCCGATGCTTTTCCAAATTGCGCCATGAAACACGTTTTTTTCCGGGTTAGTAAACATTACAAAAATAACGGTTTTATCCTGCTTAAACGGGATAATCCGTATTTTTGACACCCCCTTTGTAAACGATAATGGAGCAGAAAAATTTCGGGGCATCAGGGCTTTTTAACGTTTCCTCAACTTTTAGTGTTCTCTGTAGCTGATGGCACAAAGTACAGCTAACGACAAAGCCGGTGTGTATAACAGGGGCAAATATTTTCAATCATTCAACTGAACAACAGCGAATCGTTTTTATGGAATACAATTTCAGGCAGCTTGAAAAAAAATGGCAGGAGCAATGGAAAAAAGAGGGTGCCTATACGGTAAGTAATGACAGCACTAAACCCAAATTCTATGTGCTGGACATGTTTCCTTACCCCAGTGGTGCAGGTTTGCACGTAGGACATCCGCTGGGATATATTGCCAGTGATATTTTTGCCCGTTTCAAAAGATTACAGGGCTTCAATGTGCTGCATCCTATGGGATATGATGCTTTTGGCTTACCTGCAGAACAATACGCTATTGAGCATGGTGTGCACCCGGCTGTAAGTACCGAACAGAACATTGATAATTTCCGCAAACAACTGGATAATGTTGGTTTTTGTTTCGACTGGAGCCGCGAAGTACGCACCAGCGATCCTAAATATTATAAATGGACACAGTGGATATTTTTACAGTTGTTCAATGCATGGTATAACCGTAAACTGGATAAGGCTGACAGCATCAGCAACCTGGTGGCCATTTTTGAAAAAGAAGGAAATGCCCATCATCCTTGTCCCGGTGAACCTTCCGTCCAGTTCAATGCTGCCGAATGGAAAGCGCTGGGCAACAAACACAGGGCAGATATCCTGATGAATTACCGCCTGGCTTATTGCGGTTATGGTGAAGTGAACTGGTGTGAGGCATTGGGTACTGTACTGGCCAACGACGAAGTGATCAACGGTGTAAGTGAGCGCGGTGGTCATCCGGTAGTAAAGAAAAAACTGCGTCAATGGTACCTGCGTATTACAGAATATGCAGACCGTTTACTGGAAGGCCTGGAGCGGATTGATTTCAGTGATGCCATGAAAGAAATGCAGACCAACTGGATCGGCAAAAGCTATGGTGCTGAAATTGATTTTAAAATAGCCGGTAATAACAAACAATTACGTGTGTATACCACGCGTCCTGATACTATTTTCGGTGTAGACTTTATGGTAATAGCACCGGAACATGAGTTGATTGCATCTATTACACCGGCTGCGCAGCAGCAGGCAGTGGAAGAATACATCACATATGTAAAAAGCCGTAGTGAGCGTGAGCGCATGGCAGAAAAAAAGATCACCGGTGTGTTTACAGGAGCTTATGCGGTGAATCCTTTCAATGGCCGTGAAATTCCTATCTGGATCAGTGAATATGTACTGGCCGGGTATGGCACCGGCGCTATTATGGCAGTTCCCTGTGGCGATGAGCGTGATTTTAAATTTGCCCGTCATTTCAGTATTCCTATTACCAATATTATCGGCGATCAGTTTGATGGTACAGATGCCAATCCTACCAAGGATGCAAAGCTGGAAAATTCAGACTTCTTGAACGGTATGATCATGCGTGATGCGATTGATGTAGCGATCAGCAAACTGGAATCAATGGGTATCGGTACCCGAAAAGTAAATTTCCGTATGCGCGATGCTGCATTCAGCCGTCAGCGTTACTGGGGTGAGCCATTCCCGATTACCTGGGAAAATGGCATTGCCATACCACTGGATGAAGAAGAACTGCCGCTTGAATTACCCACGGTAGATTCCTACAGTCCCGGTCCGGAAGGAGAAGGCCCGCTGGCCAATATTCCTGAATGGGTAGCCCGTCACCTGGAAACAAATACCATGCCCGGCTATGCCGGCAGCAGCTGGTACTTTTTGCGGTATATGGATCCGCACAATGACAAAGCGTTCTGCGATCGTAAAGCATCTGACTATTGGGGACAGGTAGACCTGTATATCGGTGGAACGGAGCACGCCGTAGGCCATTTGTTGTATAGCCGTATGTGGACAAAAGCTTTGTATGATCTTGGTCATATTGGTCATGATGAGCCTTATAAAAAACTGGTGAACCAGGGTATGATACAGGGTAGCAGCCGTTTTGTGTATCGTATAAAGGGCACTACCAATAAATATGTTTCTTTCGGATTGAAAGACCAATATGAAACAGATGCTTTGCATGTGGATGTGAATATTGTAGACGGCACAGAGCTGGATACAGAAGCATTCAAAAAGTGGAAACCTGACTATGCGGATGCCGAATTTATACTGGAAGACGGGAAGTACATCTGCGGTGCAGAGGTAGAAAAGATGAGTAAACGCTATTACAATGTGGTCAATCCGGATGATATTGTAAACAAATACGGTGCTGATACTTTCCGCATGTACGAGATGTTCCTTGGGCCTGTGGAGATCAGCAAGCCGTGGGACACAAAAGGTATTGAAGGTGTTCACCGCTTCCTGAAAAAACTCTGGCGTTTGTTTTATGATGAAGTAAAAGGACAGGTGTGGAAAGATGAAAAAGCAACAGACCAGGAATGGAAAGTATTGCACAAAACCATCAAAAAGATACAGGACGATACAGAACGCTTCTCATTCAATACAGCAGTGAGCGCATTTATGATCTGTATCAATGATCTGGCTGATCTGAAATGTAATAAAAAAGAGATACTGCAGCCATTGCTGATATTGCTTACACCCTATGCACCGCATGTGTGTGAAGAGTTGTGGCATTTGCTGGGCAATACTACTTCGGTACTGGATGCAGCCTATCCGAAACTGGAAGAGAAATACCTGGTAGAAAGCAGTAAGGAGTACCCTGTTTCAGTAAATGGTAAAATGCGAACCACCATCAACATATCACTGGATGCCACACAGGAAACAGTAGAAGGGATTGTGCTGGCCAACGATGTGATCCAGAAATGGCTGGAAGGAAAACAGCCAAAGAAAGTGATTTATGTAAAAGGCAAGATGGTGAACGTGGTAATATAAGATTGTTGAATATTGAGCATTGTCTATTGCGTATTGAATATTCCTGCATGGTTGACGCAGCAACTGCTTGATTATCGATACCCAGTATTCATTTTCAATAAATATTCCTATTCTACTGGCGGGGGTCTCCCCCCCCCTTAAAAACTTTTTAATTAAAAACCTGCATTTTCCTGTT
>LGYU01000039.1 GCA_001302245.1 Chitinophagaceae bacterium PMP191F | reverse complement strand
TAATAAACTTCAGGTTATAAGGTAGCAGCCAGACGATGAGTAGTGTTGCCATTTTACAAGGGTGCTGTAAGCTTCCCCCTAACATGAGCCAATATCGGTTGGAGTTAATGACCAAAAGCTTGTTAACTTTAAACTTTGAAACGACATGAAAAAAGGAAGATTTAGCGAAGCACAGATTGTATCGGCATTGAAGAAACAGGAAGCCGGAATTGCTGTAAAAGAGATTTGCCGCGAACTGGGAATCAGCGAAGCAACATTTTACAACTGGAAAGCGAAGTATGGGGGTATGGAAGTAAATGATGTTGCCAAAATGAAGCAAATGGAAGCTGAGATCAGTGAGTATAAGAAGATCGTAGCAGAACTGAGCCTGGAGAACCGGGCAATGAAGAATCTGATTTCAAAAAAGCTCTGACGCTTGAGGAGAAACGGGAATCTGTTCAATACCTGGAATCAGAAGAACAGATCAGTAACCGTAAAGCGTGTAAACTGGTAGGGATATCCCGAACAGCCTATCAGTATCAGTCAAAGCCCAAAGATGACAGTGAGTTACAGGATGCACTCACAGTACTCACTACCAGGCATGTTGCCATCGGTTTTTGGCAATGTTGTTACCGGTTATGGAATAAGGGTTATTGGTGGAACCATAAAAGGATTTACCGGGTCTACACGGATATGAAGCTGAATATCCGCCGAAAGGCAAAGAGAAGACTTCCTGAAAGGGTAAAACAGCCATTAACAATACCGACAGCCCCTAACCAGGTATGGAGCATTGACTTTATGAGTGACACCCTGGTAGATGGCAGAAGGTTCCGTCTGTTCAATGTGATAGATGATTTTAACCGGGAATCATTGGCTATAGAAGTGGATACCTCTCTTCCGGCTCTCAGAGTGATCAGAGTGCTCGAAAAGTTGATAGCACAGAGAGGTAAGCCTGCCAATATCCGTTGCGATAATGGCCCTGAATTTATCAGTCACAAGCTCGACGAGTGGTGCAATGAGCAAGGCAGGCAGATAACCATACAATTTATTCAACCGGGCAAACCCACCCAAAACGCATACATCGAAAGGAAAAATGGAAGCATCCGCAGAGAAGTATTGAATGCTTACCTGTTTTATCGATTATCTGAGGTAAGAGAACAAACCCGACAGTGGCAACTCGATTATAATACAGAGAGACCACATAAATCGTTAGGTTATCTGTCGCCCTTCAAATACACGGAAGAATGGAGCAAAAAACAGAAAAATATTATCTTAGAAAACTCTAACTAATTACGGCTCTAAAACACGGGGAGCCGACA
>LGYU01000038.1 GCA_001302245.1 Chitinophagaceae bacterium PMP191F | reverse complement strand
TACGATATCAGTACTGACTCGGTAGCTGTAGTAGCTCCATCTGCGCCACAACCTTCTAAATAATATTTACAGTATTATCATCAGCCACAGGTTTGCCGGCAAAGCTTTCCTGTGGCTTTTTTATATACGCCCGATTATATATTTTACAGGAGCAGAAAAGCAGTTGTTTCATGCAGTTACAGTTACAGCAATTACTTCCTACCTATTTTAACAGCAACAGAATTGACAGTTCTGAAGTATGGGGAAAGGACCTTGTCTTTAACAAAGGCGAATACATTAAAATTGTAGCGCCTTCCGGCAGCGGAAAATCGTCACTCACTCATTTTCTGTACGGATTACGCAGTGATTACAATGGGACCATATTGTTCAACAACCAGGTGCTGCGCAATTACTCCATAGAAGATTTTGCCCATTACCGCGCTTCCAGCATGAGCATTGTACTACAGGATCTTCGCTTATTGCCGGAGCAAACGGTAATGGAAAACATAGAACTGAAAAGACAACTCAACCCGTATCATTCACCGGAAAAAATACGGGATATGGCTGAGCGCCTGGGTATCGGAGATAAATTACAATCAAAATGCCGTACCTGCTCGTATGGCGAACAACAGCGTGTTGCCATTATCCGCGCATTGATGCAGCCATACGACTTTTTATTATTGGATGAACCATTCAGTCACCTGGACGATAACAATTCTAAAAAAGCAATGCAACTGATGCTGGATGAAAGCAAGGCACGCGGGGCAGCTATTATTTTTGCCGATCTTGAACGCATTGACTTTTTCCCTTTTACCAGATTGTATCATTTGTAAAAACTATCCTGTGGCAGTATCATTTCAACCTATAAAACCATTGCTGTTAACCGGCAGTAATCCATTGTCCCGCTGGTTCTCCTATATAGGTCTCGGTATCGGCGTGCTGTTATTGCTTTGTTCCATACAGATGTATATCAACATTCAGCAATTGCTGGGTGGCAGTGGCGAACAACGCAAAAACGGTTACGATTTTATCTCCATTACCAAAACCATTACCAATGAAACCATGGGCAACCTGGAAAAGAACCTGTTTACGCCGCAGGATGTGAAAGAACTGGAAACCCAATCTTTCATTGATGGTGTGGCGCCACTGATGGCCAATAACTTCAGGGTGCAGTTAAGCGGCGGCAACCTGATCCCGTTTGTAAGTGATTTTTTTCTGGAATCACTGGACAATAACTTTATTGATACGGTACCCCCTTCATTCAACTGGGCAGAAGGACAGAATGATGTGCCCATTATTTTTTCATCCGACTTCCTGGAAGTATACAATGTATTTGCGCCGGGCTATGGTCTTCCGCAGCTTTCTGCCGAAACTGCTACTCAATTGGGCGTACAGGTTATCTGTTATTCGCCGGATGGTTCACGTCAGGTATTCCGTGGACATATTGTTGCACTCAGCGATCGCATCAACTCCATACTGGTACCCAAACCATTCCTGGAATGGGCCAATAAGCGTTTCAGTCCGCAGGAAGATCTGCGCGCCTCCCGTTTATACATCAAGACCAAAGACGCCAACAGCACAGATTTTCTCAATTACCTGGAACAGAAACATTACCATATCAACAAGGACAAAACCCGTTTCGGACGTGTAAAACAGGTATTACAGGGCGTATTCAGCGGACTGGGAATTTTTGGGCTGATGGTAGTATTGCTGGCATTGATGTTATTTTCATTTTACCTGCAACTGATGATCGCACGCAGTAAAGATAACCTGCAATTATTGCTTACACTTGGTTATTCACCCAACTGGCTCAGTAGTAATGTATCAAAACAGTTTATACCTGTATATGTCCTGGTCGTACTTTTTGCGGTAGTACTTACTCAGGTAATGCAGTTTGCATTCCATCATTTTATTATGTTCGATCGTTCAGAACTGTCTCCCTTTATACATTGGATCATATTACTGGTAGCAGTAGTATTAATTTCGCTATCACTGTTTACCAATTATCGTATGGTAAAAAAGCTGCTGCACAAATTGTATTAAATAACGAAATTCTTTCAGGCAGAATAACATTGAACCGAACTGCTTTTACACCTGGTAATCGTTGCTGTTTGAATGCCCCCGTGGCTGGTGTCTTCACCAGCCGCTTATTAACATCAAATCTTGTTGCCTTATATTTTATAGCCGTATTGCAGTTTGAATGCGTCTAGTTCTTCTCTGCTCAGGCGTTGCATCAGGTATGTCTGTTCACCATTCATATCCATCTCAATAAAAGGTGTTTTGTTTTTATACCATTCGCGCAATACATCGCACAGTAATACCGTATGCTTTTTGCTGTTCAGATAAAACCGGATAGTTATTTTCCGTTCTGCATATAAAAATGACAGATAGTTGTCCATACCATCTGATAATACCTTAAACCGTTTCCGCCGCTGTGGCCTGCGGTTTTCAAATTGTTTTATTTCCAGCCCTTTATAAGAATGTACCGTGAATACCAGCTTCCTGAGTTCATGAAGCGGGTACTTCTTTTTACCCAATGTAATTTTCCGGTCAGTAATGATCAGTTGTTCCTGTGAAAGATCAAATGACAGGAAACGACCTTTAAACAAAAAGGATGCAATAACAACAATACCTATCAGCCCCAGGAACAGCCAGGTTGCAACAACATTGTATCCCGCTATTATAGCAACTACTATCGACACCAGCATTAAAACAATCACCCCTACCGGCAACAAGTGTTGCTTGTTACCATTGAACACTACCGGGTGCGTTATAAAAGGCTCCATACAGGACAGCTTTGTACTATAACGCTGGTAATAATCCGAAAGTATTGCAGCCATCCCTGTACAGAGAAGTTTATCCTTAAGACGACATTTTTATAGGCTACACGGCTGAAATCAGAATAAAAGGCAGCACTGATATTTCCTTTACATCTGTCACAGGCTTAATACCGTATATTCCAATTCACCGGATACGGCTTACCCCTCTTCCCCAGTTGTAACAAATCTGTCAATACTAAAGCATTTTCCAAAACCTATTGTTATGAAATTAGCTTACCTGCTAACCTTATGCTTATTTATTACTGCCTATGCTTTTGCACAATGCATTACCGGTACAAACGTTGCTCTGAACAAACCGGCTTTTGCCTCTTCTATTGAAAATGCGGGCACTATTGCTGCCAATGCTTTCGATGGTAATCTTACTACAAGATGGAGTAGCGGAGCGAGTGATCCACAATATATATACATTGACCTGGAAGTACAATATGAACTATGCCAGGTAACACTGAACTGGGAAGCCGCTTATGCTACCGATTTTACCATTGATATCTCAAACGATGCCCTCACATGGACCACCGTGGTTACCATTACCGGCAATACTTCACAAACCAATATCATTAATATTACCGGTACGGCCAGGTATGTACGTATGAATGGTATTGCCAGGGCTACCGGATTTGGCTATTCGTTATATGAATTCCAGGTATTTGCTATCCGGCAAACACGCGGATGCTCTCCGGAAAACCGGGCATTGAACCAGCCATCAATAGCGTCCACCTCACAGGAAACAAATAATGCAGGCAATGCGTTTGACGGTAATTTCACCACCCGCTGGGCCAGTATTGCCGGTGATCCCCAATCACTCCAGGTAGATCTGGGAGCTGTGTACAACCTGTGCCAGGTAGCCCTGTACTGGGAAGTAGCGTACGCAGCCGATTATACCATAGATGCATCAACCGATGGTTTTACCTGGACTACACTGGCTGTTGTTACCGGCAATACAGTGCTTACCAATATCATTAACATCAATGGAGTTGGTCGTTATGTACGTATGACAGGCCTGGTCAGGGCTACCGGATTTGGCTATTCTCTATACGAATTCCAGGTATTTACCTTCTCTTTATTACCCGTCAAGCTTACTTATTTTAATGCTGAAAAACAGAACAAAGAAGCACGTTTGCGGTGGGCTTCTGCTATGGAAGGCAATAGCGATGTTTTTATTATTGAAAGAAGCAATGATGGTCGTAATTTTTCTGCCATTGGCCAGGTAAAAGCTGCCGGCAACAGCGCTGTTACAAAAACCTACAACTTCACCGATGCATCGCCGGTTTCTGGAGTTAATTACTATCGCCTGAAACAGCAGGACCTTGATGCGAAATACGAATATTCAAAAATAGAACAGGTAAATTTCAGTACTACACAGTTAACGGGTATAAGTATCTATCCCAACCCGGTTAACAGCATTGCGAATATCACCAGCAATACCGGAGAAAGAATTAACAGTGTGCGCATTTATTCTTTCTCCGGAAGCTTGATGGGCACTTACATTAACAGTGGAACAACGAATAAAATGCAGGTATCATTACAACAATTCACTGCAGGTGTCTATATGATGGAAATACTTACCAACAGTGGTAAACAGGTAAGCAGGATTGTGAAACAGTAAATGGAGTTTGATGATTGTATTGTATGATGGTTGGGCTGCGAGCGAATACAAGTCGGGAAGAAGGAAAACCCGAAGTCTGAGGTCTGAAAATCCATGAGCCTTACGCCGTGAGTAGAAATAGCAGAGACTACTCACAATTGACGATTCACGATTCAGAACCAGAAACCCGAAACAAGTAACGGGCTCTACACCCCTTCATACACTACTGCAGCACCCTGCCCTACACCTACGCACATGGTAGCCAGTCCCCATTTGCTGCCGCGACGTTTCATTTCATGAACCAGTGTAGCAGAAATGCGGGCACCACTGCATCCCAGCGGGTGACCAATAGCAATAGCCCCTCCGTTTACATTCACTTTGGTAGTATCCAGTTGCAGATCGCGCAGACAGGCCAGCGCTTGTGAAGCAAAGGCTTCGTTCAATTCTACCAGGTCCAGATCGTTGGCGGTAATACCTGCACGTTGCAATGCTTTACGCGAAGCCGGTACGGGACCGATGCCCATAATGGAAGGATCAACACCTGCCACAGCCATGGCTGCAATGCGGGCAACGGGCTGCAGGTTATATTTCTTTACAGCGTCTTCACTAGCCAGTAACAGGGCCGCAGCACCATCGTTAATGCCGGAAGAATTACCTGCAGTAACAGAGCCAGCTTTTACAAATGCGGGACGTAACGTAGCCAGTTTTTCCAGAGTAGACCTGCGCGGCTGTTCATCGTTCTCAAAATAGATCTTCTCATTTTTACCCCCCAGTATTTCCACCGGTGCTATTTCATGTTTCCAGATTCCTTTTTCCAGTGCAGCGTAATATTTTTCCTGGCTTTGCATGGCAAATACGTCCTGTTCTTCACGACCGATCTTCCATTGCTTTGCCACATTTTCAGCAGTCTCGCCCATTGAATACGGATAATACATATCTGCCAGTTTTTTATTGGTAAAGCGCCAGCCGATAGTAGTATCATACATTTCAGGGGTGCGATTCCAGGCAGAAGAAGATTTAGCCTGTACAAAAGGAGCCCGTGTCATACTTTCAACGCCACCAGCTATATACAGTTCACCTTCACCACACATCGCGGCTCGGGCAGCATCCATTACAGCCTGTAATCCGGATGCACACAAACGATTTACCGTGTTACCGCCTACGGTTACAGGCAAACCGGCCAGCAACGCAGCCATACGTGCCACATCACGATTGTCTTCACCGGCCTGGTTGGCATCACCGGCAATAACATCTTCAATAGCATTTACATCAATAGATGGATTGCGTTGCAACAGGGCTTTGATAACATGGGCCAGCAGATCATCCGGACGAATGGAACTGAGTGCCCCACCATATTTTCCAATGGGCGTACGTACTGCATCTATTATATATACTTTCTTCATATAGCTGATTTATAGCCACCTTTTTGCAGGTGAATCGTAGTAAAGAACACAAAATAACCGTAAAACAATGCAATTTGGATATGGATCATTAAAATTTCCCTTTCCATGGCAAAACAGGATAAAAACGGCATGTAAAAGTTTCATTTCTGGCACCTGTGTGTATAACATCTCACAACCATGAAACCATTGTTTATTTTTATCGCCATTGTACTGACACATACAGCCATTGCTACACCCGATTATTCTCAATGATACAAGATCAGACCTGCAATATTGCCATTGATTACAACGGCAAAACACTTTTTTCTTCAGTGTATGGTTTTGATGAAGAACCTGCTGCGCTAAGACTGCTGCTGCACATAAAACCTGTTGCCGATTATAAAAAAAGCCGATCTGAAAAAGGATCCGGCAGTTACTGTAAACAGTTTTCCCGGCATAGATAAGCAATCAGACCGGTAACCTGTTTTAAAAGGGTAATACTTTCCCTGTATGAAGGAAATCACAAAATACGGCAAATGCCATAATTGCTGTTTATCTTTGCAGGATGTTAAAAACGGGGAAGAAGAATATCAGGCAGTTAAGTCTCAATGAGTTAGAGGCTTATTTTGAAACACTGGGCGAGAAGAAGTTCCGCAGCAAACAGGTATATGAATGGCTGTGGCAGAAACACGCTCACTCTTTCGAGGCTATGACCAACCTCAGCAAAGACCTGAGAACCAAACTGTCAGACAATTTTTCACTTCCAGCTTTAACTGTTGACGCCACTCAATACTCTGCCGACGGTACCATCAAATCCCGTTTTAAAACCTTTGACAATCACCTGGTAGAAGGCGTACTGATCCCTACCGACGAACGTAAAACCGTTTGTGTTTCCTCCCAGATCGGCTGCTCCCTCAGTTGCAAATTCTGCGCTACAGGCTATATGGACCGAAAACGCAATCTTGAATTTGACGAGATCTACGACCAGGTGGTGCTGGTAAACCAGCAGAGCGAACGTGTATACGACAAGAAACTCACCAATATCGTATTCATGGGCATGGGTGAACCCTTGCTGAATTATAAAAATGTACTGAAAGCTATTGAGCGTATTACATCACCTGATGGTTTGGGTATGAGTCCACGAAGGATCACTGTATCCACCGCAGGGGTTGCCAAAATGATCAAACAACTGGGTGATGACCAGGTAAAATTCAAACTGGCACTGTCGCTGCACGCAGCCAATGATCAGAAGCGTCATGAAATTATGCCGATCAATGATACCAACAATATCAAGGCATTAATAGAAGCGCTGAACCATTTTTATAAAACTACCGGCAACGAAATCACTTTTGAATACATCCTGTTCAGGGATTTTAATGATTCACTGCAGGATGCTGATGAATTGATCAGGATATACAGACAGGTGCCTGCCGATCTTATTAATATCATAGAATACAACCCGATAGAAAACGCTGCTTTTGTAAAACCTACGGAAGACACTATTCAGCAGTTCATGAACCATCTTGAACGTCACCGTGTGAATGCCCGTTTACGTCGCAGCCGTGGAAAAGACATTGATGCAGCTTGCGGACAGTTGGCAAATAAAGACACACAGGTATAAAGTATAAGGTTAAAAGTACACTTTAGGGTAACAATCATTCAATATTGGCAAAGGCTTTTGGTAGTAGTTCAAAAACTACCTATGGCAAAAGCAGAAAGATTTGAAGACCTGGAAATATGGCAGAAAACAAGAGTGCTTGCGGAAAAGATATTTGACATTACACATCTGCCTTGCTTCCCAAAAGATTTCGGCTATATCAGCCAGATCAACAATGCAGCTAGCTCTGTAATTGACAATATTGCTGAGGGTTTCAAAAGAAACAGACGAAATGAATTTATACAGTTTCTACGTTTTGCAAAAGGATCAGCAGGCGAAGGCAGGTCGCAGATTCACAGAGGACACGACAAAATTTATTTCACTCCGGAAGTTTATAAAGAACTAACGGAACAGATCATAAAAATTTCAAAAAGGTTAATCACCTTTATCAGTACACTTAACCAGAGTATTTACAAGAGAGCAAAGTTTAAGGACAGGGTATAAGAAAAGGATAGGAAGCATAAAGTCTGAAAAGACACTTCAACATAAAGGCTTTTAACCTTATACCTTAACTCTTTAACTTTACGCTCTTCGTTTTCAAAACACTTTAAGCTACTGTTGCAATAACAGCAAATCAAATTTATGAGTAAAGGATTCGAACGATTTACAAAACAGAACATCAGCGGCTCTCAGAAAAAAGAGATGATCCGCCAGGAAAAGAAAAAAGTACGTAAGGAAACACAGGAGTTCTTTGCAAAGAAAAAAGCAGAACGTCATGCTTCTAAGTACGGACAGGATGGTGCAGACAAAGCACAAGGTTTCCGAAGCAAGGAAACCGGAAATGGTTTCAAGACGAAAGGATCGGGAAGCAGGTTTAAAAACAAAGAAGAACAGGGCGCCGGATATAAGACACAAAAAGCCGGTTTTAAAAAGCAGGATTCAGGATACAAAACTGAAAATCCACGATTCAAAAAACAAGATAGCAGCTTTAAACCCACTTCGAGAAAAACCAGTAGCGAACACGACGCTGATGACAGTAACCAGAAAAGAGGTTTCAAAAAACAAACAGCTTCCCGTAAACAATCAAATTCAGGAACATACAATACCGGTTTTAAAAAACAGGAAGCAAGACCTGCCATCGTTAAAAAAAGTGCTCATCCTGCTCCTATTCAGAAAGCAGGTAAGTTTGATAAAACCGCAAAATCTCAGCAAGCACCCGAAAAAGAAGAAAACACCAAAGGCAAAGGCGGTGCTGCAGGCATTATGCCACTGAATAAATTCATTGCGTATGCAGGTGTATGCTCACGCAGGGATGCTGCCGATATTGTAAAAGACGGTAAGGTGGTAGTAAATGGTAAAAAAATTACAGAACCTGGTTTTAAAGTATCGCAGCAGGATGAGATCAAGGTAAATGGTAAAAAGATCGTTGTTCGCAAAAACCTGGTGTACATTTTACTGAATAAGCCCAAAGATTATATTACTACCACAGATGATCCGGAAGGTCGTAAAACCGTACTGGACATTATCAAAAATGCAACTACAGAAAGAGTGTACCCCATCGGTCGTCTTGACCGCAACACTACCGGTGTATTATTACTGACCAATGATGGCGAACTGACACAAAAGCTTTCTCATCCCAGCTACCAGGTAAAAAAGATCTATGAAGTGAGACTGGATAAACCTTTAACAAAGAAAGATTTCGATACCATCCTGGCTGGTATTACACTGGAAGATGGCTTTATTGCGCCTGATATCCTGGCCTATGCCGATTCAAAAGACAAAAGTATTATCGGTATTGAAATACACAGTGGACGCAACCGCATTGTACGCCGTATTTTTGAGCATCTTGGATATGATGTGCGCAATCTTGACCGTGTAATGTATGCCAACCTTACCAAAAAGAATGTAGACAGGGGCAAATGGCGTTTTCTTTCCGAAAAGGAAGTACGTCTGCTGAAATTCCTGAACGCCTCTTATACCAAAAAATAAAGCTACCACGTGACGAAGTTATCTCCCGATATCATAAAGCAGACCGGGCAGTTCATTGCTGTCAATAAACCATCCGGTCTGTTGAGTATCCCCGATCGCGAAGGCAAGGATATTTCACTGAAAGTATTGTTACAACAGCAGTACGGCCCCATCTTTACGGTACACCGTATTGACCGTGACACCAGTGGCGTTATTGTGTTTGCACGCGATGAAGCCACACACAAATTGCTGTCTGAAGCTTTCCAGGAAAGAAATGTTGAAAAGTATTATACCGGCATTGTACATGGTATCATTACTGAAAAAAAGCAGACCATTGATGCCCCTATTATGGAACATCCCGGCAAACAGGGCGTGATGATCATTCACAAAAAAGGCAAACCTTCTGTTACTGACTATGAAGTAATGGAAGAATACGGCAAATATTCTGTAGTACGTTTCCGTATCCACACAGGACGCACACACCAGATACGTGTACACATGAAGAATATCGGTCACCCGATTGTATGCGATCCGGTTTATGGAGATGGTGCTCCTGTTCTGGTTTCATCATTGAAAAGCCGTTACAATCTCAGCAAAGCCGAAGAGGAAGAAAGGCCGATCCTCAACCGTCTGGGTTTACATGCCCAACAATTGATCTTTACAGACCCGGAAGGTGCTCAACACAACATTGAAGCGCCTTTGCATAAGGATATGCGTGCACTGATACAGCAGTTGAAGAAGTGGAAAGGGTAAACGATTACAGGCTCTTTGGTTACCGCATTCTAGCACAATAGCGTTACTGCACTATAAAAAATCAATGCGGGATGTACGATATAATCAGCACATCCCGCATTAATGATCACAAAACTTTAAACCCGGAATTATTCCTGCTTATACACAACTCCATCCTTCATTACAAACTTCACTTTGCCCATAGCCTGAATGTCTTTGGTGGGGTCGCCTTCGATAGCAATGATATCTGCTAGTTTACCGCTGGTAATGCTTCCCAGGATATCAGATACGCCCAACAGATCGGCAGCACTTACAGTAGCAGCCTGAATAGCTTCTATAGCAGGCATACCTGCTTCTGTCATGTACACAAACTCCAGCCAGTTCTTACCATGTGCATACACTCCTGCATCTGTACCAAACGCAATCTTTACCCCGGCTTTATAAGCTTTACTAAACGTGCTTTGAATTTTAGGGCCAATAGTCAGTGCTTTCGGCACCACCAGCTCCGGATAATACCCAGGCTTTTTAGCTGAATCGCCTACTGATTTTCCGGCAATGATGGTAGGCACATAGTATGTACCATGTTGTTTCATTAACTGCATTACTTCATCGTCCATATAGGTACCATGCTCAATGCTGTTTACACCGGCACGCACAGCCCGTTTCATTGCTTCTGCACCATGACAATGAGCAGCTATTTTAAATCCATAATCACGGGCCGTTTCTACAATGGCTTTAATTTCTGCTTCTGTGAACTGCGGATTCTCGCCACTTTTGGCAACACTTAACACACCGCCAGACGCCGTGATCTTGATCAGGTCGCTACCATCTTTATAACGTTGACGAACAGCCTGCATACACTCATCCGGACCATTGGCTACTCCGGCAGCAGGTCCGGGATCGCCCATCAGGTCTTTACGATAGCCATTGGTAGGATCTGCGTGACCACCGGTGGTAGCAATAGATTTTCCGGCAGTAAACACACGGGGGCCTTTCACCAGTCTTTTATTGATAGCATTGCGCAGTGAAATATTTACACCACTGCCGCCCAGGTCGCGTACAGTAGTAAAACCCGTCATCAATGTACGCTCCGCAAATACAACTGATTTGAATGCATAATCTGCCGGGTTCTGGGTAAATCGATCAACATATTGCGTGGGACTTGTTTCATCTTCCAGGTGTACGTGCATGTCCATCAGCCCGGGCATTACTGTTTTGTTTTTCAGATCAATGACCTTATCACCGGTAGCGGCCGACCGGTAACCGGATTCTACCGCCACGATCTTATTGCCTTCAATAACAACGGACCAGCCGGTCAGTACCTCACCTTTGGTAACATCTATCAGTTTACCGCAATGCAGAATGGTACGTTGGGCGGCAAGCATCAGGGGAAAGCTGCAGAACAGCAGGAATAATAATTTTCTCATGCAGGTTAATTTACAGGTAAAATAAGCAAAAGGAGGCGCAAAAAAAAGCCCCGCATTTGCGGAGCCTCACAACAGAATATGATGGTATTAAAACTTATTTATTGGGCTGCGGTGTATAGCGCAGGTAAGGTTTTACCACTTTTACTCCTTTGGGGAATTTTTTGATGGCGTCTTCCGTTGATACAGCCGGTACCACAATCACATCTTCATTCTCTTTCCAGTCGGCAGGTGTTGCTACACTGTAGTTAGCAGTCAATTGCAGAGAGTCTACAACACGCAATACTTCATAGAAATTTCTTCCGGTAGAAGCAGGATACGTAAGTGTCAGTTTCACTTTCTTATCAGGACCAATCACAAACAGTGAGCGAACGGTAAATGTTTCAGATGCATTGGGGTGGATCATATCATACAGGGTAGCCACCTTGCGGTCTTCATCTGCAATGATAGGAAACTCCACATTACACTGCTGTGTTTCGTTAATATCATTGATCCAGCCTTTATGACGGTCAAGTCCGTCAACACTTACAGCCAGCACTTTTACATTACGTTTGGCAAATTCTTCCTGCAGCAAAGCTGTTCTGCCCAGCTCAGTAGTACATACCGGCGTATAATCGGCAGGGTGTGAAAACAGGATACCCCAGCTATTACCGAGGAATTCATAAAAATCGATATCACCCGCAGTTGTTTTTGCCTGGAAGTTAGGGGCAACATCGCCTAATCTTAAACTCATATACAATGCGTATTATAGGTTAAAAAAGACATATCCCGTGTTGGGTGTACGAAGATAACAATTCCCTACTCAAAAAGTAGACTATTTTGTTATTTTTTTCCTTTCCCGCTTGCTTTTGCGATAGCCTGTTTGCCAAAACGGTTTTTCACATCGTCGATCGCTTTGTACAATTCTGTCTTCTTTTCCACGTCGGTAAAAAGGTTGGTCTGCACCGCTTCATTGGTTAACTCACTCAATCTCACTCCCAGTAACCGTACAGGCTGACCTTTCCGGTACAGCTTTCTGAACAGTTCGCGAGCCTGCGGTATTAGCTCATCGTCATAAAAAGTATAGGGAATAGTAGTTTGTTTGGTAGTAGTTTCAAAATCGGGATAGCGGATCTTTACCGCTATACATCCTGCAGTTTTATTATCTTGTCGTAATTCGTACGCCACGCGCTCTGTCATGCGTACCAGTTCTGACATCAGCCTTTCATGATCAATGACATTTTCTTCAAAAGTACTTTCTGTAGAGATGGACTTTGCCTCGTAATAGGCCACCACCTCTCCATGATGGATGCCGTGGGCCTTATTCCATAATTCAGCCCCGTATTTTCCAAAACGGTTTTCCAATACATCACTGGAAAAAGCGGCCAGATCACGAATGGTTTCAATACCCAGCTCTTTCAGAGCCTGGTACATGTGTTCACCCACACCCGGGATCTTATTTACCCGCAGCGGCGCCAGGAATTCCTGTTCCCTGCCAAACGGAATATGCAGATAACCATTGGGCTTGGCTTCGTCTGTAGCGATCTTGGCCACCATCTTGTTGGATGCCAGTCCAAAAGAAATAGGCAATTGTGTTTTATCAATGATCTCCTGCCGCAGATCAATGGTCCATTGATAAGGCTGGAAGTATTTATCCATCCCGGTCAGATCAAGATAGAATTCGTCAATGGAAGCTTTCTCAAACAAGGGAGCTTTGTCTGCAATGATCTCTGTAACCCAACGGGAATATTTACTGTACTCTCCCCTGCTGTTCTTTACCACTGTAGCATGCGGACACAGTCGCAGGGCGGTTTTCATAGGCATGGCAGAATGGATACCATATTTACGGGCCTCATAGCTGCAGGCAGCTACTACGCCCCGCTCACGACCACCTACAATTAACGGTAAACCCTTCAGAGAAGGATCATTGATACATTCAACCGACACAAAAAAAGCATCGAGATCAAAATGTGCTATGATCCGCTGTTTCGTCATATTATGCAAGTTAATGATTCAACCAACAACTGAACATTGGGAATTGTACGCCCATCACCGAACACTTCAGACATACAAATATTTCATACACAATGTTCTGCACACAATTATCAACAATGTAATAGAAATGTTATTTTTAACACATGGTGCACAATGACCCCATTGATACATTACGGGAATTTGTTTTTGCTGTTCACCCGCTGAGCAGCGAAGAATGGCAACATTTTGCTGCCATCTGGCAACCTGTGAGTTATAAACGCAAAACGATTCTTACAGCAGCCGGTGAAACAGAACGGCATGTATATTTTGTACTGGAAGGTGTACAACGCGCTTTTTATGTAGAGGCAGAACAGCCGGAAGCTACTATCGTATTCAGCTATCCCTATTCATTTTCGGGTGTGGCAGATTCCTTTCTTACACAAACACCCTCCCGTTATTTCCTGGAAACACTTACAGCCAGTAAGTTACTGCGCACCTCGCACCAGCAGTTGCAGCACCTGATGAACCAGTATCATAATATTGAACGGTGGGTACGGCTGGTCACCTCACATGCATTGAAAGGTGTGTTGGAAAGACAAGTGGAGTTATTAAGTTACAGTGCAGAACAGAAATTCAGGATATTGCTTACCCGCAGCCCACACGTACTGCAACTGATCCCGCACAAGTACCTCGCATCATATATGGGCATTGATCCCAGTACTTTCAGTAAATTATTAGCCAGTGTACGCCTTTAAAATCATGGCGTACGCCAACATTTATAAAAAAACGCCCAGGTAACTTTGCCTTAAATCTTAAAACAACCTGTCATGAAAAAGATAAAAAGCAAAGAACTTACGGAGCAGTTACAGGAAGAAAGCCGTAAAATACTGCTCACCACCCATTACCTGTTACAGGAAGATCCGGGTATATTGCTGCAACAACCAGCCCCAGGCAAATGGAGCATTGCCCAGGTCATTGAACACCTCAATACTTATGGGCGCTATTATCTGCCGCTGATTACCAAAGAGCTGAATAACAAAAACTATCCTCCCGCAGTATACTTTTCACCGGGCATGCTGGGCAACTATTTTGCCAACAGTATGCAGCCCAACAAACAGGGGAAGATCACCAACAAAATGAAGGCGTTTAAAAATCACCGTCCTTCCCCTGCTATTGACAGCAAACAAGCGTTGGATGAATTTATTGAACAGGAAAAACAATTGCTGGAACTGCTGGAAAAAGCACCACACACTGATCTCAATGCTATTCGTATTCCCGTTTCTATTGCTCCTTTTATAAAACTGAAACTGGGTGATGTATTTCGTTTCCTGGTAGCACATCACCAACGTCATTTTGTGCAGATACAGAATACCCTGCAGGCGTTGAATGTCCCTTTCGACCAGTTGAATAAAGCAGGATTAGCAATATCGTAATCTTCTATTGACGAATATGCGTTGCTTGTGTATGAGGAATAAAGATCAGCCCATCGAACAATGCAGGCAATGATTCTGGTATAAAATCATTCTTTCCCGGAACACCGTATCCTGTAAATCGCAATCCTTTAGCAGGCACTGTTGACTTTTTATCTGACAGGTCCAGGTAAACGGCACCTTGTGTAAAAGCAGCTATTGAATTTTCCCATGAATTTTCAATGGCAGCAGGAAGCGGATAACTTTTAAAAGCACTGGTATTAAGAATAAACCTGTCGGTGGTAGCACTCATAGTACCATCACCAGTTGTAGTGGCCACTGCAAAATACTGACCGGGAAAATATCGTTCTAGGTACATACCAGATCCGCCTCCGTTATTATCACCAGGAAAAACGGCGCTCCTTGCTATATGCGCATTATGCGCCCATACCAGTACTTTTGCGCCCGGTTTATTCTGTTGGATCTGCTGTATCATTTTCGCCATGGTTTCATCGCGCGATGCTTCTTCTTTTTCCTTTACAGGACGGTAAAGCGAATAGAAAGCCAGTTCACTGTTCAGCAGACTGGTACGCAGTAATGCAGTATCTGCTGCTGATAGTATTTTTTTACCGGAAAGTTTTGCCTGTACTTTTTCTTTCAAAGCAACAACCAGTTCGTATGCACTTACGCCATTTTTAAATACATCATTCCAGCCGAATGCCTGTTTGGGAAGATTAAATCCTGCATATGCATCATCCATCATGCGACTGTACATCACTAACTGACTGGCGATTGAATCCAATGCCTGGTCCTGCAGGCGATGTACCAATTGCTGAATAATAGCAGCCACCGTACTCGTTTCAGAATAATCCATACCCACCAGTTGCAACCTGCCCGGATATTTGAGGTTATAATCACGCATCCATTGCAGCAACTCCTTCATTTCTTCATTCTGCCACATACCCAGCATATTTTTACGCATCAGTGTATCCAGGTTACCTTTACCGGTTTGCAGATAATTGTTCAGTTCCACGCACCAGCCAAAGCTGTTTTCCAGGCAGATCATACTGTATCCTTTCTCTTCAACCAGGTAACGGCTGATATATAAACGTATTGTCTGAAACTCACTGGTTCCGTGCGTTCCTTCTCCCAATCCGATAATATTATAACGGGCCATCCTGTTAAGTGCAGGTTGCATTGTTTTTATAAACGCCTGCTGGCTGGTCATATCAATACCATTACTATTGTTCTTTAGCCATGTGGTTACACTGTCCTGCGCCTGTATGTTGTTTACAATACATATTAATACGAGCACATTTATCCATTTGAAAAGTCTTTCTGAATGCATAGTGTTTAATTTTGTAACACAAAACAACAGCGGCAGAAGCCCGTTATCAATACAATATCTGCCAGATGCTATTATCTTCGACGTAGCCGGGCAAACCTGATTTTGTCGAAAAAATGTATCATTACATCGAAGATGCATCTGAAGGTTTGGCACAGAGACCTACTCTTGCAATAATATTTTCCATTATGAATCTATCCGCATTGACACATAAACGGAGCCGCTTTCCGCTGATCTATGAGTTTTTTATATGGTTCCTGTATGTATCAATGTACAAGTATTCGCACATACTTGATTTCTCAAACATTGTGGTAAAAATTAAATCTAATTTCCCTTATCCGCAACTCATCCTGTATTCCATTTCCACTACCCTGTATGTCATTCCATTCTGTCATTGGCTGGCACCGGCATTGCTGAAAAGAAAAAAGTATGTGTGGTTCCTGTTGCTGGTGATCTTCTATTTTGCCTTTGTTTCCAAGATCAACATTTTGCTGGCCAGCGGTCTGTTCAGCTGGCTGGAAAGCGATCCGCAATTACACGCCTTCTATCATTCCATGTATGTGGTGCATCAACGCATGGCATTGAATATCGGCTGGACTGATGTAAATATTCTGATCACCGACTTTGTAGCTTTCATGTCTGTCACTTTCATGCTGTATTCTTTTGATACAGAACAAAAGAAATTCATGCTGGAAAAAGACAACCTGGTCTTGCAACTTGAATCCCTCAAAGCCCAACTACATCCACACTTCCTGTTCAATACACTCAACAGTATTTACGGCATGAGCCTGACCGGTAACCCCGAAACACCTGCCTCTATTCTCCGCTTGTCAGATATGATGCGCTTTATCTTGTATGATTGTCAGCAAAATTCCGTACCGCTTGAAAAGGATATTGAGTTTCTGAAGAATTATATGGAGATGGAGAAAAAACGTTATCCCGAAGCATCCATACAATTTATATTTTCAGGAGAAGATACCGGTAAAAAGATTGCGCCGCTGATGTTTATTCCTTTCCTCGAAAATGCGTTCAAACATGGTTCACACCGTCTTACCAACAGCGGCTATATTCATGGTCAACTGGAAATACAGGATCACAAAGTGCATTTTATACTTAAAAATGATTTTATGCCTTCACCACAGTTACAAACCACTTATGGTGGTGTTGGTATTGAAAATGTGAAGAAAAGACTGCAATTGTATTATCCCGGCAAACACACACTCTCTATTCAGAAAGACGCCAGTACTTTTACAGCAGACTTAACCATTTATTTCTAATTTCACCCGTTATGATCAAATGCCTGATTGCCGACGACGAACTGATCGCTCACCAGATATTAGAACAGTATATTATGCAAACTCCAGGACTAACACTGGTGGCAAAATGCCGTAATGCACTGGAAGCATTTGCCAAACTGGAGCAACACAGCATTGACCTGGTATTCCTGGATATTGAAATGCCGCTGGTAAATGGTGTGGCATTTTTGCGCACGCTCAATATCCCTAATCCGCCTAAAGTAATTTTTACCACTGCCTATGCAGAATATGCATTGGAAGGTTATGAACTGAACGTAGTGGATTACCTGCTGAAACCATTTTCATTTGAACGTTTCACCAAGGCTGTAGAGAAAGCAAAACAATCACTGCAGAAACTGGCTGAAATACAAACACCGCCTGAAGACAACAATTACCTGGTTATAAAAGAAAAAGGCGGACTGATGAAGATCCCCTACCATGAAATTCTATACATCGAAGCATCGCGCGATTACATGAAAATTGTAACCATTGTCCGTCAATACCTGGTCCATCTGACCATGAAAAAACTGGAAGAGCTGTTACCTGTTGAACGGTTTATCCGGACCCATAAATCGTACATTGTATCACTGGCACAGATCAAGCAACTTAAATCCGACAACCTGTTGTTATCTAACAATGTTTCAATACCTGTCAGTATCAATTATAAAGAAGAAGTGGTGGCAAGATTTTCTTCGTAGCCCGAAGCTCATCGCTTACAGCTTTCTCTCAGACTTCCGACCTCAGATTTCAGACTTCTTCTTCCAGCATCTCTACATAAAAATATCCAGCAATCCATCCGGCAATTCTACCAATACCTGTTTCTTCTTTTTATCAATTTTCTGTAAGCTGCCTTCGTGAATGGGAATAAGAGCTTCTTTGCCATTGAGATCAATACGGCAGAGTAACTGATGTGGTTGTTCAATCACTTCCAGTATTTCGCCCAGGTCAGCACCTTCGTTAATGATGTGAAAACCCAGCAGTGAAATGGGGGCAGATTTTCCGGCATATTTATGAAAATCTTCTTCCAGTAACCAGACTTGTTTCTGTAATAGTTTTTTACAGGCTTCTTTGGTATCAAAACCTTCCAGTTTTACAAACAGCTCTTCATCGTTCTTAATACGTGTTTCCTGGATAAAGTATGGCAGTAATTCATCTTTCTTTTCTTCTACAAATATGGCTTCCAGTCCTTTCAGGGATGATTTTTTACCGAGGTGATGTTGCAAAACCATTTCTCCTTTTACACCGAATGTAGCCACCAGCTTGCCAATGCTGTTATAGTTCTTTGTCATGTTGCGAAGATAGCATAAAGCAATCGTGAAGCGTGAAAGGTGAAAGGTCAAACGTGAAAAGTTGTCAGTTACGGGTTACCGGTGTTTAATCCGTAATTACATCCGAACCGATCAGACGAGCGTAAAATGAGCTTAGCCGGTTTCCTGATGCAGGTTTCCATACTTCGTACTTCTCATTTCACTTCACCATTTCACATTCGGCATTCAATATTTTTCATTTAGCTGTATTTGCTTGCAGCCCGCAGTATTTTACATCAACTATAACCATCAAACCATTTAACCATCAAGCAATCAAACTATCCTACCTAATATCAATAAAAAATCCCGGTAATTGCTTACCGGGATTTGAAAAAGTTGAAAGCTATACGGCACTATTGTCCTTCTCCAGACGGTCTCCTTACAGGAGCACCTGGTCTGCGGGGAGCACCTCTTCTGTTGCCACCTCTGGGGTTGGCTTCCTGGCGTTTTTTCAACTGTAACTCATGCTCAGAATGCCATGCCTGGAATTTTTCCATAGCAGCAGCTTCATCAAACAAGCCCAATTTCACACCACGTAACAGATGTTTCAGGTAAAGCACACCTTTGTAAGACAGGATGCGGCGTACTGTGTCGGTAGGTTGTGCACCCTTGTGCAGCCAATCCAGAGCTTTTTGTCTGTCAAGCTGTACAGTTGCCGGAACAGTAAGCGGGTTATACGTTCCTAATTTCTGAATGAATTTACCATCTCTGGGGGAACGGGCATCTGCCACTACAATGAAGTAAAATGGTCTTTTTTTAGACCCGTGACGTTGCAGTCTGATTTTTACTGGCATTTTAAATAGAAATTTAAATGCGTTAACAAATAAGGTTAAAATTTCAAGGATTGCAAAGGTAGCAATCCGGCTCATTTCTCCAAATTTAATAATTTGGAAGTAAGTAGCAAGTATATGTGGAAAAACTGACGGTTAAAATTCTTTAACTGTTTAGCGTCTGCCCATACCCATGCGCCCACCCATTGGCATTTTGTTCATCATCTTCATCATCTGTTTCATCTGCTCAAACTGCTTCATGAAGGCGTTTACCTCCCCGATATCTTTTCCTGAACCTTTGGCAATACGCTGTTTACGTTTCAGATCGATCAGGTCAGGATTGCGACGCTCTACCGGGGTCATGGAATTGATCATCGCTTCCACACCTTTAAAAGCGTCATCGCTGATGTCAATGTCCTTCATCGCTTTACCCATACCAGGTATCATACCCAACAGGTCTTTGATATTACCCATTTTTTTGATCTGCTCCAGTTGTTGCTTAAAGTCTTCAAAATCAAACTGGTTTTTACGGATCTTCTTTTCCAGCTTACGGGCCTGTTCTTCATCAAATTGAGCCTGGGCTTTCTCTACCAGGGTAGTGATATCACCCATACCCAGGATACGCTGTGCCATACGCTCGGGGTAGAACACATCCAGCGTATCCAGCTTTTCACCACTGCTCACAAATTTGATCGGTTTTTCTACCGTGTATTTGATAGAAAGGGCAGCACCACCCCGGGTATCGCCATCCAGCTTGGTCAGTACCACACCGGAAAAGTCAAGACGTTCGTTGAATGCCTTGGCAGTGTTCACCGCATCCTGACCGGTCATGGAGTCTACCACAAACAGGATTTCCTGCGGATTTACTGCGGCCTTGATATTGGCCACTTCAGTCATCATGGCCTCATCTACCGCCAAACGGCCGGCAGTATCAATGATCACTACGTTTTTATTGGTCTTTTTAGCCTCTGCAATAGCTTGTTTAGCAATGGCTACCGCATCTTTATTCTCAGGTTCGCTGTATACATCCACCCCAATCTGTCCGCCCAGTACTTTCAACTGATCGATCGCCGCCGGACGGTATATATCTGCCGCTACCAGCATGGGCGACAGGTTTTTACGGGTTTTGAGGTAATTGGCCAGTTTACCGCTGAAGGTGGTTTTACCAGAACCCTGCAAACCGGCAATCAGGATTACCGCAGGGTTGCCTTTGGCATTGAACTGGCTTTCAGAGCCGCCCATCAGCTCCACCAGTTCGTCCTTTACGATCTTCACCATCAGTTGACCGGGACTTACGGCTGTCAGCACTTTTTGTCCCAGTGCTTTTTCCCTTATATTATCAGTAAACTCTTTGGCAATTTTATAGTTTACGTCTGCATCTACCAATGCACGACGGATATCTTTTACTGTAGCTGCAATGTTCAGATCGGTAATACGGCCTTCACCTTTTATCTGCTTAAATGCCGACTCTAACCGTTCGGATAAACTTTCAAACATAGAACGCTGATTTTAGGATTTTATCAAATTTCGCTAACGATAAATCACTAACGAAATACCTGCCTCTTATAATTTTTTATATACCTTACGGCATAATACATTTTACACTTTTCTTGTGCTGATGAACCTTTTAAACTCCAGACTATTCTGTCCAAAATTCAGTCCCCCCCACCTCAATATCAAATGCTATTGAATAGTTGAGTATCTGCGCCTGTACGCCAGCACCCATTTCACTCAGGGCTTTTAACTCCACCAATATCTTCCACCAACAGATCCAGGCGCCTTTTACCTACACAAACTCCATCGTAAATATATCCTGGCGAAATTCGCTCACAAATTTAATTCCATCCTTATTCAATTCCATTTTTAGGCATCTGTGATAAACAAGTTCCGGAAAACCTGGCCCAAAGTGCCTGTGAAACTTCATAAATGGGCCAATCACCTTGTCTGTGATGGCAGCGTATTTCAAAGGATTTTGAATGTTTTTATCCATAAACCGGGGATTTATCATCTGCAAAATCTAATCAGGAATCCCCCCAATCTGCGATAAAAGATGATAGGGTGAACCTAACGATTCACCCTATCAGGGACTGCAAATTTACAGTAAGATTATGAAGTGTAAAGTTTCTTTCGGGTATTAATCAATTTAAGGTTAAACGCCCAGGTAACCGCGCAGTGCTTTGGAGCGTGAATTGGTGCGCAACTTGGTGATCGCTTTGTCTTTGATCTGTCTTACGCGCTCGCGGGTAAGATTGAATTTTTCGCCAATATCTTCCAGGCTCATCGGGTGATCCACGCCCAATCCGAAGAAATAACAGATCACTTCTTTCTGACGCTCGGTCAGCATTTTCATGGACCGCTCTATTTCCTGTTTCAGTGATTCGTTGTGCTCAATATTGGTCTCTGCTCTTTCCGCATTGGGATTTTCCAGCACATCCACCAGTGTATTGTCCTCTCCTTCAGATAAAGGGGTATCCATACTTACGTGGCGGGCGGCAATACCCAGTGTGGCAGATACTTCTTCCGTTTCCAGTTCCAGCAGTTCGGCCAGTTCTTCAGGAGAAGGTTCACGCTCATACTCCTGTTCCAGTTGCGAAAATGCTTTCTGGATCTTATTGGTCAAACCTACTTTGTTAAGTGGTAAACGAACAATGCGCGATTGCTCGGCCAATGCCTGCAAAATACTTTGACGGATCCACCATACTGCGTAGGAAATGAATTTAAAACCGCGTGTTTCATCAAAACGCTGTGCAGCTTTGATAAGCCCTAAATTCCCTTCATTAATGAGGTCTGGCAAAGAAAGTCCCTGGTTCTGGTACTGTTTGGCAACAGATACAACAAATCGGAGGTTTGCTTTGGTAAGTTTGTCGAGTGCGCTCTGATCGCCCTGTTTAATGCGGCGGGCAAGCCTTACTTCTTCCTCTGGAGAGATAAGCTCTACTTTTCCTATCTCCTGCAGGTACTTTTCAAGGCTTTGGGATTCACGATTAGTAATTGATTTCGTGATCTTAAGTTGACGCATACTCATAGGCAGGTCATTTTTAAGGGTTTTTAAGGTTGTAAGGTTTAATGGTCTCTATAAAAAACGAATAATTGCACAATTTCTTATGTACTGATCATCAATTACTATAAGCCCTTTGGGCAATTTAATAAAAACCGACCTGATTTCCAAAAAAATTATCTATAAGCAACTGACAACCAGTTGCTTTGAAATAGGAATAGTTATTTTTCACATATTTGCTTACCTCTATGCTTACAAAAAAATTTTGGGGGTGACATTAATTTTCTATTATTGCACCATTAGTATTACATATCAAGATCAATAAAGGAGTAGATGAGCAAGAAACAGCAATTCATGTTAGAGTATCCGGTAAGATGTTCTCCTTCCATTTTATACGAATTTCTCAGTACACCTGCCGGTTTGCAGGAATGGTTTGCAGATAAAGTGGATGAAAGGGATAATGTTTTCAGTTTTTCCTGGAATGGCACCACCGACAAGGCTGAGGTTACAGAAAAAGAAGAAGAAAAATTTATACGTTTTCACTGGTTGCACGCACCCAAAGAAGAATACTTTGAATTCCGTATTGAAAAATCTGAGGTTACCAATCAAACCATACTCGTTATCCGCGACTTTGCCGATAAAGGTGAGGTAAAAGATCAAAGCCAGTTATGGGGTTACCAGGTAAAGGACCTGTTCCACCGCCTGGGTAATTAATGTTGGATTGCCCGGAAGAGGGCGAGATGCAGATCAATCAACGCTTCCTGCGCATACGGCCATTGTTGAAAAGTAATTTTAGCAGATAGCTTGCAAAAACTGTTCGCCAGTAACATTTCTTCCACCGCAATCCGGGATAACGCAGAAACCTCTACGTAATTATCCTCCGTAAATTCATGCCGCCACTCGTCTTTGCCCACACAGATGTAAAAATTGTTCCGGGCAAGCAGGGTTATATTGTCTTTTAATACAGGTCCGAACATGGATTTGTACTTTCCTTTTATATGCAGCGTTACGCTGAAATAATGCCCCCACCAGAAAAAGGTACGGATGGCAAAGAAATCCGCTTTATCAAACAACCGCGGATAATCCAGCATTACATAGGGCAGTCCGTTATAATTTTCGCCTTTTGATATTTTGGGAGAGATTACCTGCGCCTCAGGAGGCACCACAGTAGCAGGGATCTGTTCACGGATATGATGTGCCACTTCACCAAACAGTTCAAATACTTTCCGGACGATATTATTCTTTGTTAAAAGCCAGTCTGCATTTTGTACAAGTTCTAATTCCTCTGCTGAAAGCTGTATTTTTGCGGCATTCATATATTAAAGGTAATCGACTCACCTATAACAAGCAGAACAAGTGATCAAAAAACTGGATATACTGGTTATAAAGGCGTTCATTGGTCCTTTTATCGCTACATTTTTCCTTACCCTGTTTGTACTGATACTACAGTTCTTCTGGCTGTGGATTGATGACTTTGTAGGTAAAGGCATTGATACCTTCACCATTCTGCAACTTATCATTTACGTAAGTGCCACCCTGGTGCCGCTGGCACTGCCGCTGGCTGTACTGCTTTCTTCCATCATGACCTTTGGTAACCTGGGCGAAACTTTTGAACTGGTGGCCATAAAATCTGCCGGTATTGGCCTGTTGCGTTTTATGCGCTCCATGCTGGTAGTATCTATCCTGTTATCTTTCCTGGCATTCCTGTTTAACAATTATATAATACCGGTAGCCAACCTCAAAATGAAAACTCTGCACAACGATTTGGTGAATAAAAAGCCGGCGTTCGATCTGAAAGAAGGGGTTTTCTATACTACCATACCGGGCTATGCTATTAAAATAGCCAAAAAACAAAACGATTCGATCCTGAAAAAAGTGATCATTTACGAAAACACGGCCAACCTTCAGGACAATATCATCGTTGCCGATGAAGGCATTATGCGCGTAACCCCGGACAAACATTTTCTTGAATTTACCCTGCGCAATGGCTGGCGTTACCAGGAACGTGGTGAACGCAGCAGTACCAATACTGAATTTATCAGACTGGGTTTTAAAGAATATAAAAAAGTACTGGATCTCAGTTCCCTGTTGCTGAATCGTACTTCAGACAGTGTGTACAGGAACCGTTATGAAATGCTGAGTGTGCGCCAGTTGGGACGAGCCATTGATTCACTGGAAAAAAACCTGAACCTGTATACTGAACGCAAAAGCAAGGAGTTGGCTGTATACATGGAATTTACCAAATACCTGGACTCTGGCTGGGTGAAAGTTCCGGCTAAAACGCTGAAGGCTAAAACGCTCAAAGAGTTACTGCCCGATAGCGCACGTTCTATGGTACAGGACCAGGCCATTTCGTATGCCAGTTCAGTAAAAAGCACACTGGATGGCTCTGTAGATGAATACGAGAATAAACGCAAGGAACTGCGTATGCACCTGATAGTTTGGCACGAAAAATTTACCATGTCTGTTGCTGTACTGGTATTGTTCTTAATTGGTGCTCCGCTGGGTTCCATTGTTCGTAAAGGCGGTATCGGAACCCCCATTGTATTTGCAGTGATCTTCTTCGTTATCTTTTTCCTGCTGAACAACTTTGGAAAAAAGTTTGTGAAAGAGGATGTGTTGCAACCCGCTGCAGGTATGTGGCTGGCAACCGCTGTATTGTTGCCCATCGGCTTCTTCCTGATATATAAAGCACTGCATGATGCGCAGTTGTTCAACAAAGAAGCCTGGTTCCGTTTATTCAAAAGCATCAGGCGGTTATTGACACGAACACACGTTGAAAAACCCAAAGAAACTACCATACCGGTACAGTAACCGTGTATACAATAACCCCAACCCGGTTACAACAGATTCATTGTAGGTTATTAAAATATTGAACAGGTGGAAACAGCTCGTGAAAATCTGCGCATGCAGAAATGGGTGGTTATTATTGCAATACTGCTGTTTGTAGTTAAAGTGCTGGCCTATTTCCTTACACAGTCGGTAGCCATCTTAACTGATGCACTGGAAAGCACTGTGAACGTAGTGGCCGGCCTGATAGGATTGTACAGCCTGTATGTAGCTGCCAAACCACGCGACGAAGACCATCCGTACGGTCACGGTAAAGCGGAATTTCTGTCTGCTGCCGTAGAAGGCACGCTTATTATGATCGCCGGGCTGATCATCATTTACGAAGCTATCAACAATTTTATACATCCCCATGTACTGCAACAACTGGATCAGGGTATTATACTGGTAGCTATTACCGCCATTGTCAATTATATTGTAGGCTATATCTGTATACGTAAAGGGAAAAAAAACAATTCACTTGCTTTGATTGCCAGTGGTAAACATCTGCAGTCAGACACCTATTCCACACTGGGCATTATTGCAGGTCTTTTTATCATCTACTTCACAGACATTACCTGGCTTGACAATGCAGTGGCCATCCTGTTTGCATTTATCATTATTTACACAGGCTATCACATTATACGTCACTCTGTAGCAGGTATTATGGATGAGGCAGATAAAGAACTGCTGGTAAAACTGGTAGATCTGCTGAATACCAATCGTCGTATCAACTGGATCGACCTGCACAACCTGCGTGTGATCAAATACGGTTCGCAATTGCATATTGATTGCCACCTTACCGTACCCTGGTATTTTGATGTACGTGAAGCACACCATGAAATTGACGAGCTGGTATCGCTTATCACAAAAGAGTTTGGCAACGCGGTGGAATTCTTTGTACACAGTGATCCCTGTCTTGATTTTTCATGCAGCATTTGTATGAAAGAAGATTGCAGGGTACGTCAGCACGCGTTTATACAACGTGTACCCTGGACGCTGAACAACCTGCTGACCGACAAAAAACACCACCTGGAAACAGTCACCGCTTAACCAGCTACTACCGGTCCGTATGCGGAAAACGGCCTATATTCGCTACCTATTTATCATTTTAAATATCGACATATATGCAGACGTGGAAAGACTACCAGGAGAAGAATAAAAACCGGTTCCTGGACGAATTACTGGAGCTTTTGCGGATACCATCTGTCAGCGCCAGCAACGATCGTAAAGAGGATATGAAAAAGTGTGCGGAAGCAGTAAAACAACGTTTACTGGAAGCAGGTGCCGATACTGCAGCCGTATATGCTACAGAAGGCCACCCGGTGGTATTTGGTGAGAAGATCATTGATCCTTCCAAACCTACAGTATTAGTATATGGTCACTACGATGTACAGCCACCCGATCCGCTGAAGCTGTGGCACAGTGGTCCTTTTGAACCAGTGATCAAAGACGGTCGTATCTACGCACGTGGTGCTGCTGATGACAAAGGACAATTCTACATGCATGTAAAGGCATTAGAAATCCTCACCAAAACCAACACACAGGCTACCAATATCAAATTCCTGATTGAAGGCGAGGAAGAAGTTGGGTCTCCCAACCTGGGCAAATTTGTTGCCGCCCACAAAGACCTGCTGAAATGCGATGTGATCCTGATCAGCGACAGTTCTATGATCAGCATGGAAAATCCTTCCATTGACATCGGTGTACGTGGCCTGGCATACATACAGGTAGAAGTGACCGGCGCCAATCGTGATCTGCACAGTGGTGTATATGGTGGTGCTGTTGCCAACCCCATTACTATGCTGGCGAAAATGATCGCTTCCTGTCATGATGAGAACAACCATATCACCATACCCGGCTTTTATGATGATGTACTGGTAGCCACACCGGAAGAAAGAAAACTGATGGCAGAAGCTCCGTACAATGAGGAGGAATACAAAAATGATCTTGGCGTAAAAGCATTGTGGGGTGAAAAAGGCTATTCTACCAACGAAAGAACCGGTATACGTCCTACACTGGAACTGAACGGTATCTGGGGCGGTTATATTGAAGAAGGCGCAAAAACTGTATTACCTGGAAAGGCATACGCAAAAATATCTGCACGCCTGGTACCCAACCAGTCTTCAGAAAAGATCACCGAAATGCTGCTGAAACACTTTGAAAGCATTGCACCCGAAGGCGTTACTGTAAAAGCTGAAAACCTGCATGGTGGCGAGCCTTACATCACTCCTATTGATTCCAATGCATACAAAGCAGCCGCCAAAGCCATTGAAACATCTTTTGGTAAAAAACCGGTTCCGGTAAGAGGTGGCGGTAGTATCCCTATCTGTACCATACTGGAAAGAGAACTGGGCGTGAAGATCGTGTTCATGGGTTTTGGACTGGACAGCGACAACCTGCACTCTCCCAACGAGAAATATGATCTGTACAACTTTTATAAAGGCATTGAAACCATTCCGTACTTTCATAAGTATTTTGCGGAAATGTAATGCCAATGTGCAGATCTGTTAATGTGCGAATATTTAAGTAATAGTTTTCAGTAACAAATAATAGCTCCCGGTTGCTAAGTAGTGGCCGGGAGTTTCTATTTATAAACAGACCGGTAATGGCGGTGCATTTGCTGATTTGCACATCGGCTAATTTGCTAATTTTGCAATATGGCAGAAAAAGAAAAGTTACGCATTGATAAATACCTGTGGTCTATCAGGCTGTTCAAAACGCGTGCGCTGGCTTCAGCGGCCTGCGATAGCGGCAAGGTAAAACTGAACGGCGACCAGGTAAAACCATCCAAAGCAGTAACGGTGGGTGATGAATACGAGATAAGAACAGAGAACAAACGCTGGCGCATAAAAGTTACCGGCTTGTTGCACAACCGTTTAGCATTTTCTGAAGCCATCAAATTCTATACAGACATTACTCCCCCGGAAGAATTAGAACGTATGCAGTTCCAGACTTCCAGTTTTCACACCGGCAAACGGCTCAGTAAGGTGGGCCGCCCTACCAAAAAAGATCGCCGCGACCTGGATGATTTTATGGAATAACAACCTGGTGTCTACCTGACAAAAATCATATTGCCGTCCCCGGCAAGTCATATTTTAGCGCTTATCACCACAATAGTTTTGTGATGTTATACATGGTTTACCCATTAAAAACTATTCGTGATGGAAGTTGCAGCAAATTTACCGGCAGAAGCTATTACCGCATTACCACCCAAAACCAGTCATAGCAGTACTACAGTACCGGCAGCGGTAATTACAGACAGTGAAGGCGAATTTATACTAGGTATTGCTGTATCTGGTGTACAACGCGAGCAGATTAATGTATGTATACAGGACAGTGTACTGTACATCAGTGTACGTAAGAATAAAAAACATGTGCATTGCGGCAACAACCTTTGTGAGCACGACTGTATGTTGTGGCGCAGGGCTTTTACATTACCCCGCAACGCCGATACCCTGATGACCACAGCTACCCTAAAACTGGGTGAACTGACGGTGCGCATACCGAAAAACAATCCTGCACAGCAGGATGATATTACCATTTACGTGTATTAAAAAAATTATATGCAGTTAGTTATGCAGGCAGACAAACAGGCGGCTGAGGTACAACGGGATTTCAGCAGCCAGTTCCCTTTCCTGAAAATTGAATTTTTCAGGAAAGATGCTGCAGCCAATACATTCAGAAAACAACCTTATCACCTGCCGTTATCGGATATTGCACCGGGACATTTTAAACCCGGTGAAATGGAAGTGAATGATAAGATGACGGTGAAGGAAGTGGAAGATATACTCTTTACACGTTTCGGTTTACTGGCACAGGTATTCCGCAAATCAGGTAAATTGTGGCTGGAAACCACCATGACGGATAACTGGACCCTGAAACAACAGAACGACCACGCAGAAGAGATTGCCATTGCATTCCGCCCCAAAACAGATGATACCGATATGGATTACGACCTGGACCGGGATGCAGACCGTTAATACAACAAACGCTGTAGTTTTTCCTGGTTCAGTATCCTGATCTTCCCCTCCCTGATCTCAATTAGTTTTTCCGATTTAAAATCACTCAACGTACGGATCAGCGATTCCGTAGCCGTACCTACATACTGAGCAATATCCTCCCGAGAAATATCAATGGAATTTTGTGCAGCGTCTTCTTTATTAAATTTCCCATGAATATCCAGCAATGCTTTTGCAATGCGTCTGCGTAATGAATCGTAGGCCAGCCGTAGCAAACGTTCTTCTTTTTCTTTTACATCCTGTGCTACCAGCCTGATAAATTTTGTGGCAATGGCCATATCGTTGTATACAGCATCGGTAAACTCATCTTTAGGGATCATAGCCACTTCTGCATCTTCCAACACCTCAGCCGTATCTTCATAAGCACTGTTTTCCAGCAGGGCAAGATAGCCAAGATAATCGCCGGCACTGTATAGGTTGGTGATGTATTCTTTACCATCCTCATTCACCTTAAAGGTTTTCACCTTGCCGCTTTTTACAAAATACAGGTAGCGCGGCCGTTTTCCTTCACCATATATCAGTTGTTTTTTAGCCACCTGCTCACTGTCATAATGCTCTGGGTCAAGCAGCAACAAACCAGAACTTTTCAGTTCTTTTACCAGTTCATTCATCCCCTGTTCACCTGCACCATAGGCTTTATGAATGATATCACTTTTTTTCAGGCGGACCTCGATAGCTTTCAATAATTCAAGATCATCAAAAGGTTTGGTGATATAATCATCTGCGCCCATTTCCATTCCTTTACGGAAATCTGTGCGTTCGGTTTTAGCGGTTAGGAATATTAATGGAATATGTTCGGTGGCAGGATTGGTTCTCAGTAAATGTAATACGCCATACCCATCCAGGTCGGGCATCATAATATCACAAACAATCAGATCGGGCTTTTCACGCAGTGCCGTTTCCACGCCCTTCTTACCATTTTCGGCAGTAAACGTGTTATAACCTGCCAGCATTAGTATTTCGGCTGTATTTTCTCGGATTTCAGTATTATCGTCAACAACCAGTATTGTTTTCATCTGCTGTGGTATTGAAAGATTTATACACTATAAAAATACTATCTCCCTGCCAACTATCTGTTATTTCTGACAAAAATCATATAAACCGGTAACGGGTATCATGGTACACACACCTCCGGCCTGGTACTTTAGCGTTTTCTAAACTGTACCGTATTATGGATACTACCACTACCGGTCAGCAGGTTACCTGTTACCATTGCGGAGAGCCTTGTTTCACCACCCTGATTAAAGCCGATGATCATACATTCTGCTGTGAAGGCTGTAAAATGATATACAGTTTATTGCAAAAAAATGGTCTTTCAGAATACTATAACCTGAATACGGCACCGGGCGCCAATCAGCAGGAAACAGTACGGAAAGATAAGTTTGCTTTTTTAGACCAGGCAGCCATACAACAACAGCTCATCAGTTTTACAGACGAATACCGGACCTATATAACATTGTATCTGCCACAGATCCATTGCAGTTCCTGCCTGTACCTGCTGGAAAACCTGCATAAACTGCGCAACGGTATTACCAGTGTAACCGTCAACTTTACACGTCGCGAAGCTGATATTGTTTTTGATCACCGTGAAATTACTTTACGACAGGTAGCCGATGTACTGGCTCATATTGGTTACGAACCCTATATCAGTCTGAACAGCTTACAGCAAAAACCACGTACTTCCAAAACCATGATCTACCGGTTGGGCGTAGCAGGTTTTTGTTTTGCCAATATCATGTTATTGAGCTTCCCGGAATACCTGGGACTGGAAGCTGCCGAAAAAAGCCTGCAAGGCATTTTCAGAAGCATCAATGTACTGTTATCACTGCCGGTATTTTTTTATTGCGCCTATCCTTTCTTCCAATCGGGCTGGAAAGGACTACAGCATCGTTTCCTGAATATTGATGCGCCCATTGCGCTTGCCATACTGGTTACCTTTTCCAGGAGCCTGTATGAAGTATTCACCGGAACAGGTGCAGGTTATTTCGACTCCATGTCGGGCATTGTATTTTTTATGCTGGCGGGACGTGTACTGCAGGATAAAACCTATCAGCACCTGTCGTTCGACAGGGACTTTACTTCTTATTTTCCCGTGGCCGTAACAGTGCTGAAAGAAAATAAAGAAATTGCCACAACCTTGCCGGATATTAAACCAGGAGACACGCTACTTATTCATCATGGCGAACTGATCCCTGCCGACGGCGTTCTGACCCGTGGCAAAGCACAGATCGATTACAGTTTTGTTACCGGCGAATCATTACCTGTTGAAAAAGAAACCGGTGAAATGCTATATGCCGGTGGCAGGCAAACAGGTGCAGTCATTGAACTGCTGGTGATGAAAGAAGTAGCGCAAAGCTACCTGACCAAACTGTGGTCGAAAGATGAACTGAAAAATACAGCACAGGAAAAAAGTTCTTCCTTCCTGCATGGCATCAGCAGGTATTTTACCTGGATCGTATTTGCTATTGCTATTACTTCTGCAGTATACTGGTGGCAATATGATAATAGCAAGATATGGAATGCTATTACCGCAGTACTGATAGTGGCATGTCCTTGCGCATTGCTATTGTCTGGCACTTTTACCAATGGAAATATGTTGCGCATACTTGCACGCAACGGGTTGTACCTGCGCAATGCCCAGTCTATTGAGGATATTGCAGGCACCACACATATTGTTTTTGATAAAACAGGTACACTGACCAGCGCACACCGCCAGGAAGTACAATACACTGGTATTGCCCTTACACCTGAACAGGAACAGGCTATTGCAACATTGGCTATGCAATCATCACACCCATTGAGCAAAGCACTGGCAAATCATCTGAACTACAGTAGCTATGTGCCGATTGAACATTTCCGGGAAATACCAGGCAAGGGTATTGAAGGCGTTGCAAACGGAATGTACGTTACAATGGGCAGCATGCAGTTTGTTGCAGGATTCTCCTCGCATATACCCGATAACAGCCCGGCTATTTACATAGCTATCAACCGCGAATTGTATGGCAGTTTTTCTGTAAGACCGCAGTACAGACCCTTTATTACCTCTTTAGCCAAAACGCTGATCAGGAAATACAAACTGTCTGTCATTTCCGGCGACAACACCACCGAACGCAACAATCTGCAGAAAATGCTGGGGGCTGAAACCATCCTGAAATTCAGACAACATCCGGAAGATAAACTGCATTTTATCCGGTCATTACAATCACAAGGAGAAAAAGTAATGATGATCGGTGATGGACTAAATGATGCCGGTGCATTGAAACAAAGCAATGCCGGTATTGCACTGGCAGAAGATACCAACAATTTCACCCCTGCCAGCGATGCCATCATGGCTGCGAAGCAACTGGAACGGCTGCCTGCATTCATCCGCCTCTGCAAGGCCAACAAACAGATCATACTCTTCAGCTTTACTGTTTCCATTCTGTACAACATTATCGGGCTTTCTTTTGCTGTACAGGGATTATTATCACCCATGGTAGCAGCTATATTAATGCCTGCCAGCTCACTGAGCATCCTGTTACTGACCTATGGCAGCAGCAGCATTATTGCCAGAAGGTTAAAATTATAGATTGATGGCTGAATGGTTACAGCTACCAGCATACTCCAAACACAACCAGTGCAAATATTCAACAACGCATTACCAAACCATTTAATTAACATTTCCTGACAACAATCATCTCCCGCGCTGAGTAATGTCAAAATATTGTCATAGCACTGCTGATACTTTTACATCATATTTCAAAACAGGCATTATGAGCGCAATTATCGTTTTGCTTATTGCAAGCATATCTGTGGCGGCGCTGTTCCTTGCAGCATTTATATGGAGCGTTAAGAACAGGCAGTTTGAAGATGACTTTTCTCCGCCACGACGAATATTATTTGACGATGCTCCCGACAGGGAACACACTTCCGGCAATTAACCCTTTTAAACACTTCATCACACTGGAAAAAATCCGAAACCAATCTTTATGCAGGCAGAAAAATTTTATTATGACAACAGGATCGTAAAATGGTTTGCATGGGCTACCATGGTGTGGGGCATTGTAGGGATGCTGGCAGGCTTATGGGCTGCTATCCAGATCTACGCACCGGGAGCCTCGCTCAATTTTGCCCCTACCACGTTTGGTCGTATGCGTCCCGTACATACCAATGCGGTGATCTTTGCATTTGTAGGTAACACCATCTTCATGGGTGTTTACTATTCATTACAACGTCTCTGTAAAACACGGATGTTCAGCGATAAGCTGAGCAAACTGCATTTCTGGGGATGGCAGGGTATTATCGTTGCAGCGGCCCTCACCCTGTTGCTGGGTTATACCACCGGTAAAGAATATGCAGAACTGGAATGGCCTATTGATATTGCCATCACACTGGTATGGGTCATTTTCGGCATCAACATGTTTGGTACTATTATCAAACGTCGTGAAAAACACCTGTATGTAGCTATCTGGTTTTACATTGCCACCTGGGTTACCGTAGCCATGCTGCATATTGTAAACTCCATTGAAATACCGGTTTCTTTTTTCAAAAGTTATAGCTGGTATGCTGGGGTGCAGGACGCACTGGTTCAATGGTGGTACGGACATAATGCCGTGGCTTTCTTTCTTACTACGCCGATCCTCGGTCTGATGTATTATTTCCTTCCCAAAGCAGCCAACAGACCGGTATATTCCTACCGTCTCTCTATTATACACTTCTGGGCACTGATTTTTATTTATATCTGGGCTGGTCCGCACCACCTGTTATATACAGCATTGCCCGACTGGGCCCAATCGCTGGGTACTGTATTTTCTATCATGCTGATTGCTCCCAGTTGGGGTGGTATGCTGAACGGTCTGTTCACACTGCGTGGCGCGTGGGATAAAGTGCGTGAAGATCCCGTACTGAAATTCTTTGTAGTAGCAGTTACCTGCTATGGCATGGCAACCTTTGAAGGTCCGCTGTTATCACTGAAAAATGTAAATGCCATTTCGCATTTCAGCGACTGGACCATTGCACACGTACATATTGGTGGATTGGGATGGAATGGTTTCATGGCATTTGGTATCCTGTACTGGCTGGTTCCTAAAATGTGGGGTACTACTTTATATTCCCGTAAAATGGCCAATAACCACTTCTGGCTGGGCACCATCGGTATTATACTGTACGCAGTTCCGTTATACTGGGCAGGATTTACACAGGCCCAGATGTGGAAAGCCTTTACTCCGGAAGGTCAGCTAAAATTCCAGTTCCTCGAAACAGTTACACACATCATACCCATGTATGTAACACGCAGCATTGGCGGCGGTCTGTACCTGGCAGGGGCTATACTGATGGTATACAACCTGGCTAAAACAGCAGCAAAAGGCTCATTCATTGCCAATGAAGCAGCAGAAGCACCGGCACTGGCTGTACACCAACCTGCTGCACGCGAACACTGGCACCGCTGGATTGAGAAAAGACCTATGACCCTGCTGGTGTTCAGCCTGATCGTAGTAGCTATTGGTGGTGCACTGGAAATGGTTCCCACCTTCCTGGTAAAATCAAACATTCCCACTATTGCCAGTGTAAAGCCTTATACACCACTGGAATTGCAGGGCAGAGATATTTATATACGTGAAGGTTGTTATACCTGTCACTCACAAATGATTCGTCCGTTCAGAGATGAAGTGGCACGCTACGGTGAATATTCCAAAGCTGGCGAGTTTGTATACGATCATCCTTTTCAATGGGGTTCCAAACGTACCGGTCCCGACCTGGCACGTGAAGGTGGCAAATACCCTGATAGCTGGCATTACAACCATATGATGGACCCGCGCATTATGTCTCCCGGTTCTATTATGCCCAACTATCAGTGGTTATTAGACGATGTAATTGATACAACTTCTACCGGTGCCAAAATAAGGGCTATGCAAAAACTGGGCGTACCCTATCCTGCGGGTTACGACAAAATAGCTAACCAGGAATTGATGGCACAGGCAGACAGTATTAAAAGCAATCTGAAAAAAGATAAGATCGAAACAAAAAGTAATGCCGAGATCGTTGCACTGATCGCTTACCTGCAAAGAATGGGCAAAGACATCAAAGCAATGCCTAAAGAACAGACAGCGGCCAATTAAGAGATAAAACACAAGGTTCAGACTGAAGGTTAAGGCTCTTTCCTTTCACACATAAATCTAATTAGCAATGAAATTTATACACTATCTCGAAAAAATAACCGGCGTAAGTATTTACCCGCTGTTATCGTTCTGCATATTCGGATTGTTTTTCCTGGCTGTACTGGTACTGGTATTCAAGACCGATAAAAAAAGTATTTATAACATCAGCCGCATTCCCTTAGACTAACTTAAAAAAACGTTTTTGTATGCCTTTCACATGCATATATAACTACATCCGCACCACCAGGTTTAAATTCATTGCATTGCTGCTGCTGGCAGTACCATTTGCACATGCAGCAAAGGCAGAAGGCGCTACCGGCGTGCCCAAAGAGTCTTCCATGAACGATCCGATGGTAGTGATCATGATTGTAGTGATGATGATCCTGTTACTGATCATCGGTTTACTGGCTCATGTATTATTGGGTGCAGCCGGACTGTATTATGAAAAACAGACAGAACCAACTGCTCCCTCATCTTCCAAAACAGGATCTGCCATTACTGCTACAGTGCTGTTGTTATTAGTGGCGTCCCCCTGTTTTGCACAGGAACAGGCTGTTGTTGCACCTGCAGTATCATCATTCGGAGGTCTTTCTCCTACCGCCTTCTATATGATCACTGGCGTGATCACACTTGAACTGCTGGTAGTGTTTGTTCTGCTGTTCCAGTTAAAAATATTCCTGGCAAGAAGAAAATTGGCAGTGGCTGGTTCAGCATCAGCTATAGCAATACCTAAACCAATGCAACCTTCATGGTGGGACAAGCTGAATAAGTTCCGTCCTGCAGAACAGGAAGCACAGATTGACCTGGGGCATGAGTATGATGGTATCCGTGAACTGGACAATCGTTTACCACCATGGTGGCTATACGGTTTTTATATCACTATCATTTTTGCATGTATCTACCTGTGGCAGCACCATGTATCACATAGTGCTCCTTCCAGTGAGGAAGAACTGGTCATTGATATGAGGGAAGCAGCGGAACAACGACAGGCATACCTGAAAAAAGCAGCCAACAGCGTGGATGAAAATACAGTGAAGCTGATCAGCGATGCCGCTTTACTGGAAAACGGACAGAAGATATTTATACAGAACTGTGCTGCCTGTCATGGTAAAGAAGGCGAAGGTATGGTTGGCCCCAACCTTACTGACGATTACTGGCTGCACGGTGGCAGTATACAGGATATTTTCAAAACCATTAAATATGGCTGGCCCGATAAAGGAATGAAAAGCTGGAAGGATGATCTGTCGCCGGCACAGATTGCACAGGTTGCCAGCTTTATTAAACACCTGCACGGTACCAATCCACCCAATCCTAAAGAAAGACAGGGTGAGCTGTATGTAGAAACGGCTACCCCTTCCGGTAAAGACTCAGTAACGACCAGCGCAGCAGAAAACAAATAAGCATCATGGAACCAGCTACCGACACACGTGGATCCGTAACCCCTACACCCGAAACTTTTCGCGACCGTATTGCAACCGTAGATGCATCGGGAAAACGAAAATGGATCTTTGCACAGAAACCCAAAGGAAAGTTCTACAACGCACGTACGTACGTAAGCTGGTTCTTTTTTATTCTCTTCTTTTCACTGCCCTTTATTTATGTACACGGCAGGCCGTTATTCCTGTTTAACGTAACAGAAGCAAAATTCATCATTTTCGGTAAGGTGTTCTGGCCCCAGGACTTTTTCATCTTCGGGCTTACCATGATCACCTTCATCATCTTTGTGGTATTGTTCACTGCGGCCTTCGGCCGTTTGTTCTGTGGCTGGGTTTGTCCGCAAACAATCTTTCTCGAAATGTTCTTTCGTAAAATTGAGTACTTCATAGAAGGCGATGCACCTGCCCAGAAAATGCTGGCCAAAGGTCCGTGGACCGGTAAAAAGATCTGGAAGAAAGGACTTAAACATGTTGTTTTTTATATTGCCTCTTTTATCATCGCCAATTTCTTCCTGGCCTATATTATTGGGGTTGAAGCACTGTGGAAGATCATTACCGAACCGGTGCAGCAACACATCGGCGGATTGCTGACCATTGCAACATTTTCTTTTGTATTCTACGCTGTATATGCATTTTTCAGAGAGCAGGCCTGCACCGTTGTATGTCCGTACGGCAGACTACAGGGTATTCTGCTGGATAAAAATTCTATGGTGGTAGCGTATGATTATCACCGGGGAGAGCCACGCGGTAAGTTTACAAAGAAAGCCGACGTTGGCCGGGGAGATTGTATTGATTGTATGCAGTGCGTAAAAGTATGTCCTACCGGTATTGACATCCGCAATGGTACACAAATGGAATGCGTGGGTTGTACCGCCTGTATTGATGCCTGCAACGCCATTATGGAAAAGATCAATAAACCCCTGGGGCTTATCCGCTACGCTTCTGAAAATGGCATACAACAGAAAGAGCCTTTCCATTATACCACCCGTATGAAACTGTATACCATATTGCTGGGTGTATTGCTGGCCATGTTATCTATATTACTGGCTACCCGTAAAGATGTGGATGCTACTGTTATGCGTACCCCCGGCATGCTGTACCAGGAAAGAGGCACCGACAGTGTATCGAACCTGTACAATATTAAAATAGCCAATAAAACCATTTACAAAGTACCGCTACAACTTAAACTGGAAGATGTGAACGGTTCTATACAGGTAATAGGCGAACACAGCATTATTACCGTACCACAGGAAGGACAAGGCAACGGCGCATTCTTTATAGTACTTCCCCGGAAAGTACTGCAGCAACGAAAAACAACTTTACGAATAGGATTATACGACAGCAACCAGAAAATAGACGTGCTCAAAACCAATTTCCTGGGACCCTTTTCTGAATAAGCATTATCAATAAAAAGATATTTTATGACACTCAACTGGGGACATAAACTGATACTGGTATTCATTGTATTTGCAAGCCTGATGAGTTTCCTGGTATTCAAATGCATGCGTACCAATTACGACCTGGTATCAAAAGATTATTACAAAGATGAACTGGCTTACCAGCAGGTGATTGACGGTACTGGCCGTGCATCAAAACTCAGCACACCGGTTAATATCCGGCAAAGCGAAGAAAACATCGTTGTGCAATTACCGGCCGAAATGCAGCAACAGGAAGTTACAGGAACACTTTGGCTGTATTGTGTTGCAGACGCAGGAAAAGACAGAAAATTTACTTTGACCGCAGGCAATTCCGGCACAAAATCGTTCAATACCAATGGCCTGAAGAAAGGGAACTACATCGCCAAACTGAGCTGGCAGGCTAATGGTGTGCAATATTATTCAGAACAACCTGTTACTATTCACTGATATGATGGAAGGTATTGTTATCGGCGGTTTATTACTGGGTGCAGTCAGCAGTCTGCATTGCGCAGGCATGTGTGGTCCGCTGATATTGTCCCTTCCCATACAGCAGTACAGTAGATCCGGACAAGTAACTGCGATGCTGCTCTACAACGGCGGCAGAGTTGTTACCTATACAGCCATGGGATTACTGTTTGGTATTGCGGGCAGACATATTTACCTGGCAGGATTTCAGCAATGGCTTTCCATATTCACCGGCATTATAGTACTGGTGCTGGCATCTAGGTACTTCTTGCACAAACATATTGGTGTGCCGGTATGGGCACAGTCATTTTATGCTAAAGTGTTGCAATGGATGCATCGCTTTATCAACCTGCAAAGCAACGCCGGTTACCTGTTGCTGGGAATGATGAATGGATTGCTGCCCTGCGGCATGGTATACCTGGCACTGGCAGGTGCACTGAGCAATACAGGCATAATACAAAGTGGCTTGTTCATGTTTGCATTTGGTACAGGCACATTGCCTGTTATGCTGACACTAAGCCTGTATAGAGTAAAAATGAATATGCAGGTGAGGCTTCAGTTTAAACAACTATTGCCCTACATTACTGCGGCAATGGGCATCATATTAATTCTACGTGGTATGAACCTGGGCATTCCGTTTATCAGTCCGGTACTGGCAGGTGCACCCAGTGAGTCAGTTTCCTGTCACTGACCATTATTCTCCAGATCGGGTAATGTAATTGTAACAGTAGTTCCTTTTTCCAGTTCGCTTTCCAGTTGCAGATCTCCCTGCAACATATCTACATAGCGTTTTACAATATGCAGCCCCAGACCGGTACCTTGTATATTCTGTGCATTTTTTCCACGGAAGAAGCTGGTGAATAAATGTAACTGATCTTCAGGAGCAATACCAATTCCCTCATCCCGTACAGCTACTTTCAATACTCCATCCTGCATACCTGCTTTCAGCAATACGGGATGTGAAGAGAACTTGATGGCGTTGCCCAGCAGGTTAATGAGAATATTTCTGAATAATCTTTTATCAGTAACAATCGTTCCGGGATCATTTTCAAATACTACCCGGATCTGTTGCCCTTCTTTCAGCAATCCTTTCATTTCATCTGCAATATCGTCCAGGAAAGGATGCACATCCAGTGCTGCCGGTTGAATATGTACCTTACCTTCATCCAGTTTTCCCAGCGACAGGAAGTCTTCCAGCAATTCATTCAGGTGCACTACAGAATCTTTAATGCGTTTTACATGTCGCTCACGTTGGGCCTGCTCTTCAGTTTCGACATATTTTGCAATCAACGATGCTGAAGACATTACCGTACTCAAAGGCGTTCTGAATTCATGTGATGCCATGGATACAAACCGCGATTTGATTTCGTTCAGTTCTTTTTCTTTATTGAGTGCTTCGCTTAATTCAAGCTGTGATTTTTCCAGTTCGGCCAACGCCTCTTTCAGTATCAGTGTACGCTCTTCTACCTTGGTTTCCAGTTCGGCATTCAGTTTCTGTACAGCATCTGTGATCTGTTGTAACTGTTGTTTTTGTTCAATCAGCCGCTGTTCAGATTCTTTACGCTGTGTAATATCTACCAGGAAAGCAATTACATAAAAAGCGCCCTGCTGGCGGTAATAGCTGAGACTTACTTCCACCGGAAACTCCTTGCCATCTTTTTTGCGTGCGTACAAATCACGGCCATGTCCCATGGTTCTGTTGGAAGGCGTTTCATAAAAGCCTTCGCGGTAATGATGATGCGCTCCATGAAAACGACGGGGTATCAGCACTTCTATTTTCTTTCCCAGCAGTTCGTCTTTTGTATAACCAAACAGTTCTAGTGCTGCAGGGTTTACCAGGATGATCTCGCCCTGCTGATTGGTCAGTAAAATACCTTCTGTAGCATATTCAAACAAAGCTGTTACCTGTTGCTGTTCTGCTTCAATTGAACCATATAGTTTTTTAACGTACAGCACGGAGATCATAGTCAGCAAAGCAATGATGCCTGAAAAAAGATGCTGCATCAAGTTCTGCTGCCAGGTCAGTGAATCGTGCGGATAGAACGCAGAAATGATTACCAGCGCAATGCCAACACATCCGAAAAGATAGGTATACACACTTTTCTTCAGAAAAACCGTCATCAATATGGCTGTAATCAACCCACCATCAACAAAGTTAAAATCAGGATACAGGTACTGTAATACTGCGGTACAGATGGTAACCACAGAACAAAACAACAATACGTGAAAAGGTCTTTCTTTAAACATCTTTATAAAAATAAAACAGCTTTCCTTTTAAAAGAATAAGCATTGTCTTTTATTCCAAATATGGGAAAACAACATTCAGTGGTGAACTCCTTGTTAAGCCCACGTATTTACTTGCAACAATAACTACGGGTACCTATCTTAGTAATTAATCCCCTTTTTTACCCGGCCGCTATCACTCAGATCCTCGGAAGTCAGTGGCATTATTTTTATGTGACTTCCTGTGCATTACCATTCATCAACTGAAAACACTCCCGTTCATGAGACCAATGTACCTTCTGATCACGGCATCCGTACTATGCCTGCTGGCATGCAATAAAAATACAGATATCACTGGTAAACAAGCTAATGAATTTCTGTTGTCCATTCAAAATCACTCTTACCGCCTTACCGCTTTCTACGCCAACAAGTACATCGATTATTTTCCGAACGACAATATTGCCTCATCGGATTCTGATCTGTGGAAATTTACCAAAACATACCTGTGGGATGATGAGAATATGTTTACTCCCGGTGGGGTTTTAAAAATTGTACAGAACAGCATGAAAATTCCTGGTACTGATGATGATACGTTGTACAGAAAATATGATGTATTTGCATCCGATGGCCGGGTAAGGTTCGATTTCATTGATTACTACTACACTCCCCTGCAATACCGGGTGGACTCTTTCAACGACAAGTATTTCATTATTGATGTAGATGGACCGCAGAACTCCATCCTGTATTCCCGGTTCGATCGGCTTAAGTAAAAAGTGCAGGTTTAACAGGCTCCGTTTATCTTTGCGCCATGCATATAGATATTCTTACCGTTTTACCGGAACTGCTGGAAAGTCCGCTGGGACACTCCATTATGAAGCGTGCAAAGGATAAAGGATTACTGGAAGTACATGTACATCACCTGCGTGAATGGGCGGTGAACGAATACGGACAGGTAGATGATTACCAGTATGGTGGGGGTGCCGGCATGGTAATGATGTGTGAGCCACTGGCCAATGCCATTGAAACATTATCCAAAGACAGGAAATACGACGAGATCATTTATATGACCCCCGACGGGCACCGGTTCAACCAGTCTACAGCCAATCAACTTTCACTGAAAGGCAATCTATTGATCATCTGTGGCCATTACAAAGGTATTGACGAACGCATACGCGAACATTTTGTTACCATGGAGATCTCCATTGGTGATTATGTATTGAGTGGCGGAGAACTGGCAGCAGCAATTGTGGTAGATGCCGTTGGCAGGCTATTGCCCGGTGTACTGAATGATGAAACATCTGCACTGACCGATTCATTCCAGGACAATTTGCTGGCCCCTCCCGTATATACCCGCCCCGCCGATTTCCGCGGCTGGGTGATCCCGGAAGTATTACTCAGCGGTGATCCTAAAAAAGTGGAGGAATGGCGCTATGAACAATCTGTAAAGAGAACTGAGGCCAGGAGACCGGATTTACTGGATTAAAGAAAGAAGTTCGCTTTTAGTAGTCAATAGAAAGATAGTTGGATGATTAGGATTGCGTTGTATTCTACTCGTGGCTCGTAGCTTACAGTTCGAGACTCTTCGATTGTTTAATTTGATTATATAGTCGCAGCACAGAAAACCCAACTGCAAAGAAAGGGAGAAGCGGAGGTTGTACAGAGGTTCCCTGCATAAAAGAAAACAGACCGAAAGACTTGAGACGGGAAATATGAATCCCGAAGATTAATATTGAAGCAAAACCCGACCACCTGTAATCCACTTGCATCTTACCGCCGACTGAACGAATTCATTCGGGCAGGACTCACGGCTTTTTATTGATATTTTACCTTTCACGAAAAAAACAAAGTCACTTTCATCAGGTATCCCCGGATATCAGAACCTGAAACTTTTTATGCAAACAACCACGCAATATCCTCTTCTGTCAGTTTTTTAATCAAACCGGATTCCTCACTCACCAGGTCTTCAGCCAGGCTTTTCTTTCTTTCCTGTAAACGGAGGATCTTTTCTTCCACTGAATCTTTACAGATCATTTTGTAAGCAAATACTTTTTTCTGCTGACCAATACGATGCGTGCGGTCAATGGCCTGTTGCTCTGCAGCAGGGTTCCACCAGGGATCCAGCAGGTATACGTAGTCAGCTGCAGTGAGTGTTAAACCTACTCCACCCGCCTTCAGGCTGATGAGGAACACCCTGGTATCTTCTTCCTCCTGGAAACGCTGCACCAGTTCTTTCCTGTCTTCTGCGGCAGTACCTCCGTCCAGGTAATGATAAGGTACCTGGTGTTGATCCAGCGCTTCACGTACCAGTTTCAGCATACCGGTAAACTGAGAGAACACCAGTACTTTATGTTCACCGGTATTTTCTTCAATCTCACGCATCAGTTCATCCAGCTTGGCACTGCTGCTGCTGTAATCTTTCTGATCGGCCAGCAATGCCGGGCTATCGCAGATCTGGCGGAGCTTCGTCAAACCATCCAGGATGAAAATACTACTTTTGGCCATTCCGTCAGTTTCAATATGTTCCAGGATACTCTGGCGATAATGTTCTTTATAGCTGTCGTAAACTTTTCTCTGTTCTTCCCCCATCTCGCACCAAAGAATCATTTCTGTTTTATCCGGCAGATCTTTCGCTACCTGCTCTTTGGTACGACGCAGCATGAAAGGATAAATCAGCTTTTTCAGTTGCGCTGCTTTGTCTGCATTGCTGCTCTTATCAATGGGATTGGCAAAGGTTGTTTTAAAAAAGTCCTGGCTACCCAGCATACCCGGGTTCACAAACTGCATCTGTGCGTACAGATCCATGGTATTATTCTGCAAAGGTGTACCACTGATGGCAATACGGTTGCGTGCCTTTAACTGGTAAATAGCCCTGGTGACCTGTGAGGCGGGATTTTTAATAGCATGGCTTTCATCCAGGATAATGTAACCAAAGTGTACATTGCTGAAATGTTCAATATCGCCCCGCACAATGCCGTAACTGCTGATCACAATACGACTGCCTGCTATTTTCTGTTCATTAAACTCACGATCCCCTCCGTAATGAATATAATAGGATAAGCCGGGAGCAAATTTCTGCAATTCAGTTTCCCAGTTATAAATAAGCGATGTAGGACACACTACCAGGTGTGTTTCAGCAGGATATTTCAATGCTACATGTTGCAGGAAACTGATGGTCTGCAGGGTTTTACCCAAGCCCATATCATCGGCCAGGCAACCACCCCAACCCATCTCATCCAGCATACACAGCCATTGGAAGCCTGCCTGCTGGTAATCGCGCAAAGTAGCATTTACTTCTGTTGGTAATGTGTATTGTTTTCTGCCTGATTCCTGGAACAGATTTCTCTTAGCGCTTAGTTCTGCCCGCATGCTGTCGTCAGCCAGTTGTTCCTTCACTTCATCCAGCACCATCCAGTTGTATCTGGACACACGCAACTGCCCGTCCTTCACCTGCGACATCTGCATCAGCAGTGAATACTTATCAATCCATTCCTGCGGCAACATGCCCATGCTGCCATCACTCAACATAATGTATTGCTGTTTGTTGATGATGGCTTTACGTAGATCGTTTAAAGGAACCACCAGGTCACCATAGCTTACTTCAATGGTAAGATCGAACCAGTCAATACGATTGCCGGGCAGTATTTTCAATACCGGTTTGTGCTTATTGTATTTAAACTTCTTCAGATCCTGCATACCATATACCGGCACATCATTATCCAGCAGGTGATTGTAAAAGTTCAGGAACCAATTATTTTTTAGTGCATCTTTAAAAGAGAGATAAAAATAGCCGTTGAACTGTTTTTCAAAATTGCCGTGCATACTACGAATAGTATCGGTCAGTTTTTTCTCAACAGGTACATTGCGCTGAATGGTATAGATAGCAGTTTCTTCTTCCACTACTGTCAATGCTTCTTCATCCTGTACTTCCAGGTGTTCGTATTGCCAGCGCGGACGGATCATCAGGAAGTTCTCATTCAATTCACTTAAATACACCTTAGCCTGTGGAAGACTTTCAATGACTTCACGACGGATAATATCCCCCAGGTCTACTTCATATTTTTCAGTCAGTGGTTTTACTTCCTGCTCAATAAAAGCAACCTGCTTTTGCACTGATGCAGCTACAGGTCCTCCTGCAAATTTTGCCACTACCGGCACATCTTCTTTCTTCAGCAGAAAGTATTCGTTGCGGTGACGCAGAAAAAAACCGGTATGTTCAAATTCATGTAAAGGGAACTGGTTGTTATTGAACGAAACAAAACATACCAGTTGCACCTGTGTACCCTGTCTTTGCAACCTGAACTGCAATGCAGGTGCATACATGCTGATACTGGCAGGTTTTACAGTATTGTCTGCAAACTTTTCACCCGCAGGCAAATGAAAGATATGTGTAAGCATCGGAATGAAAGGCTTCAACTCCTGTATCACCGCATACATCTGCACCTGTATCTTTTCATGGTGTTTTTCTTCCAGTTGGCTTACCGGGTTCTCTATTGTTTTCAGGTAAGCAAAACCAGCATCGGCCAGGTAACTGATCAATGTATCATTCATTACCTTTTTCAATGCAGTGATCACCTGCAATGGTAGTCCACGCAGATAGGGCAGATGCTGTTCATTATCGAATGGAATACGTTTAAATGTTTTGTAGCCTTTGGTATTCCACATCATCAGCGGATCAATACTGAAACCACCTTTACGTTCATTACTGAAATTGAGTAATAAAGCAACCTGGTAATCACTTTTACCGGATGCCACATCTGTATTCAGAAAAATTGTTTTTTGCCTGCTTGTCATACAAAATCCGGGAGATTCCTTTCTGCAATCAATTTGTTTGGGCGCTAAAATAAACGCACTCCGGCAAACAACCGCCCTTCTGCGCAAGAAGTTTATCACATCCTCCAAATAAAAAAAGGATATGCCGTATTGACATATCCTTTCTGCCTAATGAAAAGTTCAGTATCAGCGCCAATGAATTATTCCGGCGGGTGACACACTCGCCAGGGAAGTGCCGGGGCTGGTATATTTACCGGTACTAAATTCAACGACACGAAGATCTGTATTATGACTGTCTGCTAATGCCTGCATTACCGGCAGCAGGTTCGCTATTTTGATTTTTCTTTTTATGACTGTTTTTGACTTTACTGCGCTGTAGGCCTCCCACATGAATGCCGATATGAAAGTCAGCCTGTTTTGAATTGCCCACCAATGCAGTGAGCACACTGCCAGAACCCACAAACACAGGACCCGCGCGGAACGACAATCCGGCGTTGAGCTTTGTCAGTTCATTATAATTTACCGGCACAAATACACCAAATGCACGACTTTCAAATCGTGGTACAAATGTAAAGCCACTGTAGTACTGGCTGTTGTAAGGCTTATTGTCCATTTTTGTAAGCGCCACCTGTGTAGCCACGTTCAGGTAAAAACCATTGCTTACATGATAATCCACATCTAGGTTCAATGTAGTGGGAAGAGACACCCGGTAAGTAGCATCGGCATTGGTTGTTACCGGTGAAAAGAACTGCGGGTGATTTTTAAAGAATGAGTTGTAATTATCCAGGTCTTCAGATGTCAGGTCGTTCAGGTAAAAACGATTGCTGCCGGTAACATGCATGTCGTATGCACCACTGCGGTTCATATCTTTTTTGTATTTGATAGAACCGATATCGAGTATGGCAATTCCTACACGCAGTTTGTATTTATTCAGATCACGGCGCCACAGGCTGTCATTGTATTTATAGGCAGTATGCTGCGGACGGAACTCGTATACAAAACCAATATCGCCACCAAAACCTGTGCTTTCAAATGCAGTAAGATCCTGCACTTTAAAATCATCAACATTGGCACCGGCAAAGCCTACACCAATGCGCCCCGATGCGTTTGACAGATATACCTTGTCCTGTATGGCGTCATTATTCAATGTGCCTTTAAGCTGATTCAGATAAATGTGTGCATTGGCCGCACCGGCAAGATATTTCAGCGTAATACCGCCTTTTACAAAGTGCGGACCTTTATCAACCAGTATCCTGGCCACACTGGCACCAAACTCCATCCATCCATTGCCACTCAGTTGCATATTGTTATTGGAATTCAGTGTATAAGGTAATGAAGCATCATTTTCATAATCATCAATCAGTTTTTTAGCCAACTTACCGTCCAGTTTATTGATATTCACCAGCGCTCTTGCACGTGTAGTCAACGCAAACGCCATTTTATGACCGGTATTGAACATCACAGAAGGACCAACAACATCCAGGTTGAAATTACCACTGGCCTCCCCTGCTTTATCGCCAAACACCTGGTTCTTGATACTATCACCATTCAGTGTATGACCAATATCTTTTAACCGGAAAGAAGCCTGGTTATTGCCTAGCAGCGTATTGATAGATACCAGGTTCACATCCCAGCGATAACGGCTGTCGGCAATATTGGCCGGGTTGAAGAATACGCCGTTTACACCGGTATAGTTGCCCGTTCGGAAACCAGGAAAATCCTGTGCTGAAACCTGTTGTGCAGCTATGAGTAAACAGATTGCCCATTGAATTTTCTTCATCATAAGTAATGTAGGGGGTTAAGGGTTTTTATAAGAAAGGTGGTTAGCCGGGGGAAATGGTTGTTTAATATTCAGCAGAATGTTGATGCATGATTGTATTGATATATAACGGCACAGTTATATACATGGCTGTTCTCCATCCTGAATGGATGTTTACAGCCCAAAAACGTGTCAGATGTTTCCTTATTGTGCGGAAAATTACTTTGTGGTGATCACCAGCTGCAATGGTTTGCCGGTAAACTCTACCGACACCGCTACCAGGTTACCGGTTTTACTGATATTTTCAGTTGGTACCGGTTTGCCGTTCAGCAACGCATCAGCAGCATTACCGGGTAATTCAACCCGGAACTTTCTTTTGAATTTTTTGCCGTAGTTGGCTTCGTGATTGGTACTGATATCAATAGACGATTGCTGGCCATTGGTCACGCCCTTAAAAGTTACCAGCTCATAATCGGCTTTTTCCAGTGTTTTGGTTGAAATACCGTCATCATCAAACCAAATGTAGGTAGAAGCAGTAGCAGCAGGATAATATCGTATGGTCAGATCTTTGGAGTCATATTCATCAGTAGACTTCGCTGCTTCTTTGGGAGTCCACATTGGTATAAAACTGCCTTCTTTCACGAAAACAGGAATGTCCTTAATATCTACAGGCTGGCTGATCCATTGTCCGCCATTGGTAACTGCATTGGTAGTAAGCCCATACCATTTACCTGCGGGCAGATACAGGTTCATACTGCTTATTCCCTGGCTGGTTACGGGAGCTACCAGGATATTATCACCCCAGTAATACTGCTCTTCGGCATGATAAGCATTACTGTCTGCAAAACTATAATAGTACAAAGGACGCATCAGCGGTTTTCCATAAACAGCCTGCTCATATCCCAACGAATAGTTATAAGGTAACAACTGGTAACGCAGGTTGATATAATTGCGTACAATTGATTTATAGGGATCATCCCAATAACAGGGTTCAGAAGGAATGCTTTTTAATGTTTTGTCATAATCTTCCAGTGCAGTACCATGCGGACGGAACACGGGTGTAAAAGCAGCAAACTGCAACCATCTTGTATACAATTCAGCATCGCTCTGTTCCACAGAAGAAAAACCACCCGCATCTGAATGCACATACGGCAATCCGCTCAGGCTCATACCCAGCAAAATTAATGGCTGTGCTTTCAGGCCGCTCCAGGTACGCGCCACATCTCCTGTCCAGGGAAAAATGCTGTAACGCTGGCTGCCTGCAAAACCCGCCCGGTTCAGATTGAACAAACGTGTACCCGAAAAATCGGATGCATATTTTTCATACAACATCTTGCTCCAGTAATGGCCAAATACATTGTGTATCTCATCTGCGCCCATAGCACGTGTAACACCTGCATCCTTCAGGTTGTGCATCATACCGGCAGGATGTTTTTCAGGCTCTGCCAGATCAACCCACCAACCAGCAACACCATTGGCGATCTGTTTTTTGTATTGTTTCCAGATCCAGTCCTGCGACTGTTTGCGGAATACATCTATCAGACCACCTTTGCCAAAATAAAAATCAGTAAGCATAAACGGCTGACCACCCGCATTGGTAGCCAGGAAAGGGGCGGCTTCGGTATAGGTTTTGGTTCCTTCCAATACAAATGGCTCAGATATCAATACCGTTTTCACATGCTCCTTTACAGACAGATCGGTGATCATCTGTTTGGGGTTGGGCCATTTCTGAATATTCACCCAATCCCAGTTGCCCATTGTACCTTTCACATCATCACCAAACCAGAAAAGATCAATGATCAGCCCATCCATCGGGAAACGCTCCTGTCGCATTTTGTCAATCACCTGTTTTACCTGTGCTTCGCTGCGGTAACCAAAGCGGGATACAAAATTGCCCAATACCCAGCGGGGTGGCAATGGCTGACGGCCCGTAAGCGCCGTATAATTATTCAGTATCTCGTCAATGTTTTTTCCGAAAATAACATAGTAGGTCAGCTCACCGCTTGAAAAAGCAGCTTCCAGTGTGTTCTTGTCTGTAAGACCGATATCGAGATATCCTTTGGAAGAATTATCAAAAAAGATAGCATAGCCATTGGAAGAAATGATGACCGGTACAGAAAAGTTCAGGTTGTCTGCACCCAGCCCATAACCATACCATGGATTATTGTACAGGTTAAAACGGTATCCGCGGCGGTTCATTGGTAAGGCTCTTTCTCCGCCACCAAAAAAACGTTCATTATCGCTCAGTTGAAAACGGAAACCACGTTCATCTCCCTGTGCAAAATAAACAACATTCTTAACGCGGATCTCCTTACCGGACTTGTAATACAGCTTATCACGTTGTATCACCACACCGGCAGTATTATCCCATTCAATGGTTTGCGACTGTGCAGCTACAACTTTTGTATTGAGCACAGGAGGTTTTACGATCACAGCATCCGATACCTGTTCGCTTTTGGCATACCCGGCAGGACGGAAAGTGGTTTTGATAACAGCGTTTGTGAAAGACTGGAAACTCCATTCTCCGTCTTTCGTTTTATACACTACTTCACTGGCTTTTCCGGTAAAAGGGTCTTTACCAAGCGTATTTACCACTATCTGTTGCGCATAGGCAGCAAATAGTACCAACAGTAAGAACGAAGTGCAGGCAGTTCTACGGAGCATGATCATATAGCGGGAATTAATACATCAAATTAAAAAAACAAACGGGTGCCGTCCAAAAATTTGACGGCACCCGTACTGTTAAAATACAATTAGCGCTATGCTTATTTAGGCATCTCGAAGATCTTCGTATCAATGTCTTTGTTCACGTCCACTTTTTTAGTGGTCATGTTCAGGGTAATGCCAGGACCTACAGTCAGTTCTGTATTGTTGGCCACCACATATCCGTAATCTGTTTTTTTGTAGTTGGAGAATACTGAAACGGTTTCAATATCCTGGCCGCCCATACTGGCTTTGGCTACAGTTTTCACCAGGTAGTAAGTTGCGGGATCAAAATAATAGCTAAACTCAACACCTTCTTTGCTCACCAGTTTCAGTTTGATCGCATTTACGTTATTCACGCTTTCGCTACCGGCCAGCTCCACTTTATTGCCTTTTGCAGCATAATTGAACAAAGGACCACCAATATCCAACTGACCCTGGCTCATCTTAACCTGCTCATCGGGCATTGCGGTTGCAGCGCTTTGACCAGCCAGCGGGTTGATAGCCCAGCCGCCTTTATCAGTAATACACTGAACAATGGCCTGTCCGCCGAAATCGATATCACTACGGAAACCTTTTCCATTCAGTACATAGGTTTTGCTGCTGGCAGTATTGCCCATAAAATCCACATCAGCCTCAATATATACAGACTTAATGGCAGCTATCTTATCTTTTCCGCCGATAGCATCTATATATTTATTAATCACATCATCAGCAGTCTGCGCATGTACCATAATGCCGGTCAGTAAAGTTGCCGCCACCACTGTTGTTACAGGTAAGAATCTCATCGCTTTTTTTTTAATTATTGAAATAGGTCCGTTAAGAGGTAAAATTAATCGCTCAAATTTAGGAGTATAACTGTACAGCTGCCACTCTTTCATTAATTTTATTCATTTTTTTTCTATTATCATCCTATTAAGTTAATTATCAATGGCTGATTTTACAATCCAGGGACAACTGGCAGATGTGTGGCAGAAAAAGATCTATTCCGCAGAAATAAGCGTCAGGAACGGTATCATTACACAAATTCAGCCTTTGAAAACCGCTCATCAGGCATCTTTACCTTACATCTTACCCGGTTTTATTGATAGCCATGTACATATAGAAAGTTCCATGCTGGTACCGTCTGAATTTGCACGGCTGGCTGTAGTGCATGGCACCGTGGGCACCATCAGCGATCCCCATGAGATTGCCAACGTATGCGGCATGGAAGGGGTGGAATACATGATAGAGAATGGAAAAACGGTCCCTTTTAAATTTTACTTCGGTGCCCCCAGTTGTGTACCGGCCACTATTTTTGAAACAGCCGGTGCAACCCTGGACGCTGCACAGGTAGAAATATTATTGCAGAAACCTGAGATAAAGTACCTGAGTGAAATGATGAATTTTCCCGGCGTACTGTTCAAAGATCCCGAAGTGATGCAGAAAGTTGAGGCTGCTCATCGGCTAGGCAAACCCGTTGACGGGCATGCACCGGGATTGCGTGGCGAACAGGCTAAAAATTATATTGACGCCGGTATCAGTACCGACCACGAATGTTTTACAGCGGCAGAAGCACTGGAAAAACTGCAGTATGGGATGAAAATCATCATCCGCGAAGGCAGCGCTGCCAGAAATTTTGAAGCACTGATCGATCTGCTGCCGCAATATCCGGATAAAATGATGTTCTGCAGCGACGATAAACATCCCGATAGCCTGGTAGCCGGTCATATTGACCGCTTGTGTGCCCACGCTGCCAACCGCGGTATTGATGTTTTTGACATTCTGCAGGCTGCCTGTGTTAATCCCGTACTGCATTACAAACTGGATACCGGCCTGCTGCGCGTTGGTGATGCCGCAGATTTTATCCTGGTAAAAGACCTGCAGCAATTCAACGTGCTGCAAACATTCATCAATGGTGAACAGGTAGCTGCCAATGGACAATCATACATCCGCGCTAATAAGGCAGGTATTATCAATAATTTCACCTGCACACCCAAAAACATCGGCGATCTGCAGATGGCAGCAAACGGACAACAAACGATTTCCGTAATTGAGGCACTGGAAGGTCAGTTGATCACCAACAAGCTACAATTACCAGCTACTGTTGAGAACGGATTATTGGTAAGTAATCCCACTACCGATGTACTGAAAATAGTAGTGGTCAACCGCTACCAGCCTGCGCCGGTTGCCAAGGCATTCATTAAAAATTTCGGTTGTAAAGAAGGCGCCATTGCATCATCTGTGGCCCACGATTCCCACAACATTGTTGCGGTAGGTGTGGATGATGAAAGTCTTTGTCGCGCCATTAATCTTGTTATTGCACAACAGGGTGGTATCAGTTGTGTAAATGCACAGAGCGAAATGGTAGTGGCATTGCCCGTAGCAGGATTGATGAGCAATGAGGATGGTTATGCTGTAGCAGAAGCTTATACAGCGATCGATGCCATGGCAAAATCAACAGGTACTACTTTACAGGCACCTTTCATGACACTTTCATTTATGGCACTACTGGTAATACCGCACCTGAAACTGAGTGACAAAGGTCTGTTTGACGGTGATACTTTTTCACTGTTATAATGAACTGTCTGTTCAAAACGCCTTTTCATTTGACATTAATCAAAATATCTACACCCTGTTCCCATTTTAATGATCGGTGCATTCTACACTTACCTATCTTTCACCTGCAATTGTGATAGCTGCAAGTAATGAACGATCATCAGTTGCTCTGAGCAATGTGTTGCATCATCTGCAAAACACTTCCACCCTACTGTCATTATCTGATCACATTTTTCTGTACAACCCGCACCTGTACAGCATTCCGCTCAATGAGATTATCTGTTGTTGCAAACAAAAATTCATTTACATAATCTTTGTAAAACAATTTTGCAACAATAAATAGAATATTTAGATAACCGTATTGTATACACCTGAAAAACGAAATAACAGAACAAGTTTAATGATGAAAGTCAAATACTTCCGGAAATAATTATATCTTTATTATAACACAACGTAAAACCCCCTTTCCTGTTAAGTTAATCATTAGCTATAACGCTAAGCACTACTCTGTTACCCCTAAGAATCCATTAAATCGGAGAAAGTAGTATGTTATCAACAAACAAACAACCCATTGTTGACCAGTGGTTTATAAACGACGTTGTACAGGAGTCACCATTTGCCATCTTCGCCAATTCAGTTTATCCAATCAGTGCTGAAGCACGTGCTTACATCAATGAAAAAACTTTTAAAACACACATCGGCAAAGGCGAATTGCTGGTACAGGCCAACGAGATCTGTACCTCATTATACCTGATGGAAAAGGGGATTACGCGCGGTTTTGTAAGAGAAGGCCGTAAAGAGATTACCACCTGGATCTCGTGCGAACGTGAACTGGTTACTTCTATCACCGGTTTCGACAAACAGATTCCGGCCAAAGAAAATATTCAGGCCATTGAAGATTGTGAACTGACAGGTTTGCTGCACAAAGATCTGCATTACTTGTACGATCATTTTCCGGAAATGAATATTGTTGGCAGAAGGATCCTGGAACAATACTATCGCAATGCCGAAGAAAGAGCGTTCATTGCACGTCTTACCGAAGCTACCAGCAAATACAAATATTTTATTGCCACCAACAGCAACCTGCTCAATCGTGTTCCTTTAAAATTCATTGCTTCTTACCTGGGCATGACACTGGAAACGCTGAGCCGCATCCGTGGCAAACTGTCACGCACAGCTCAATAATATTTTCCCGTTTTATAGCTTGATTGTTTAAAACAGGCTTTTTTACCGGT
>LGYU01000037.1 GCA_001302245.1 Chitinophagaceae bacterium PMP191F | reverse complement strand
TTTAATACGCAGGAAGGAGGCAGGAAGGTAGCAGGATGACGGTTACCCGGTTACTGGTTGATCGGGCAGGCTGAACGCTGAATATAGCTGCTGGCTACGAGCTAATACAAGTCCGGAAGACCGGAAGTCTGAAAGAAAAATACAGCAGCGACTACTCACGATGGACGATTCACGTCTCACGTTTCACCTTTCCCCCAGCTATTAAACAATTTAACAATCAATCCATCTAACCCTCAGCCTATCCATTTTCAAATCATTAAATTTTCAAATTCTTAGCCTCCACATTTTCAAATTGGTCCATCTTTCTCAGCATTTACCATTACTTGGCGATAACTATCTCTTTTTCAGCATTTTCGCTGTTTAAATCCGTCGCTTCCTTTCCGGTCGCTTTTTTGTACCTTTGGCGTCCTGTCAAAATGGCTTGTTATGGTATTGTAGCACTCTTTTTGACAATCATTTATTTCAATACAACATCTCATCATTCAATTGAATATAACATGTTAGGTTTTCTTTCTAAACTGATCGGTGGAAGCAAGTCGGAGAAGGATATCAAAACGATTCAACCAATCGTTGCTCAAATCAATCAGCATTTTACATCCTTTCAGTCGCTCAGCAACGACCAGCTAAGGAATAAAACACAGGAATTCAGGCAGCGTATTAAGGAGTACCTGTCAGAAATTGACAATGAAATTGCCGGTTTAAAAACACAGGCCGACGCCCTGCCTTTTAATGATATTACGGGCAAGGATGCATTGTACCAGGAAGTGGACAAGCTGACCAAGGACAGGGACAAAAAAATAGAAGAAATTCTGAAAGAGCTGTTGCCCGAAGCCTTTGCTACAGTAAAAGAAGCTGCCCGCCGTTTTAAAGAAAACCCCACTCTTTCTGCTACAGCCACACAACTGGACCGCGACCTGAGCGTAAGAAAGAATTATGTTACAATTAATGGTGATACTGCTGTTTTTGCCAATACCTGGACTGCCGGCGGCAACCTGGTTACCTGGAACATGGTACACTATGATGTACAGTTGATAGGTGGTAGCGTACTGCACCAGGGCAAAATTTCTGAAATGGCAACGGGTGAAGGTAAAACACTGGTATCTACCCTTCCCGCTTACCTGAATGCGCTGGCCGGACAAGGTGTTCACATTGTAACCGTGAACGATTACCTGGCAAAACGCGACTCTGAATGGAATGGTCCTTTGTTTGAATGGCTGGGTCTTACTGTTGATTGTATTGACAAACACCAGCCTAACAGTGCCGACAGAAGAAAAGCGTACCAGGCTGATATTACCTACGGTACCAACAATGAATTTGGTTTTGACTACCTCCGCGATAACATGGTGCACTCTCCGGACGAAATGGTACAACGCAAACACCATTTTGCCATGGTGGATGAAGTGGATAGTGTATTGATTGACGATGCGCGTACACCGCTGATCATTTCCGGTCCTGTTCCCAAAGGCGACGACCAGCAATATCATATTCTTAAAGGCCGTGTGGAACGCCTGTTCGACATGCAGCGCCAGGTAGTGAACAAGTACCTGAACGAAGCCAAGAAGTTATTTAATGACGGGGATGATGATCCTAAAACCGGTGGCCTGGCATTGATGCGTGCATTCCGTGGTTTGCCCAAGAACAGTGCTTTGATCAAATTCCTGAGTGAACCCGGCGTTCGTGTAAAACTGCAGAAATCTGAAAACTATTACCTCGCTGATCAGCAGAAGCAGATGCCGCTGGTTGATGAGGAACTGTTTTTTCATATTGACGAAAAAAATAACTCTGTTGACCTGACAGATAAAGGTATCCAGGCCATCACAAGATCGGGCGAAGATCCTGATTTCTTCGTGTTGCCGGATATTGGTATACAACTGGCAGAGATTGACAAAAATGTAACCGATCCTGAACAGAAACTACAGCAAAAAGAAGCGGTTCTGAATGAATACACTGTTAAGGCAGACCGTATCCATACCGTGCAGCAATTGCTGAAAGCCTATACCCTGTTTGAAAAAGATGTTGAGTACGTGGTAATGGACGGACAGGTTAAAATTGTGGATGAGCAAACCGGTCGTATTCTTGACGGACGCCGTTACAGCGATGGTTTACACCAGGCTATTGAGGCTAAGGAAAATGTAAAGATCGAAGCTGCTACGCAAACCTACGCTACCATTACCCTGCAGAACTACTTCCGTATGTATCACAAGCTGGCCGGTATGACCGGTACCGCTGTTACAGAAGCCGGTGAGTTCTGGGATATTTACAAACTGGATGTAGTTACCATTCCTACCAACGTTACTGCGATCCGTAAGGACCATGAAGACCTGGTATACAAAACCAAGCGCGAAAAATATAAAGCCGTCATTGAAGAGATCGAAAAATGCCGTGCAGCCGGTCGTCCTGTGCTGGTAGGTACTACTGATGTACAGGTGAGTGAGTTACTGAGCAAAATGCTTAGTGCCAATAAGATCCCGCACAACGTACTGAACGCTAAACAACACGCCCGTGAAGCACAGGTAGTAGCAGAAGCTGGTCTGGCAGGTGCTGTTACCATTGCTACCAACATGGCGGGTCGTGGTACGGATATTAAACTGGGTCCCGGCGTTAAAGAAGCAGGCGGTCTGGCCATTATTGGTACTGAACGTCATGAAAGCCGTCGTGTAGACAGGCAGTTGCGTGGCCGTGCAGGTCGCCAGGGCGATCCGGGTACCACGCAGTTCTATGTGTCACTGGAAGATGAGCTGATGCGTCTGTTTGGCAGTGAGCGCATCGCTTCTATCATGGACCGTTTTGGTTACAAAGAAGGTGAGGTGATCCAGCACAGCATGGTTACCAAAAGTATTGAGCGTGCACAACGCAAAGTGGAAGAGAACAACTTTGGTATCCGTAAACGCCTGCTGGAATATGATGACGTGATGAACAAACAACGTAATGTGGTGTACAAAAAACGTAACCACGCATTGTTTGGCGAACGTTTGGCCCTTGACCTTGATAACGCTTTCTATATTGTTGCCGAAGGACTGGTAAACTCTTTCCAGGAACAGAGCGATTACGAAGGATTTAAAATGGCGGTTATTGTAAACTTTGGTATTGATACTGCCATTACACAACAGGAATTTGAAAAATCGAATGCAGCAGAACTGGCAGACAAACTGTACCTGGAAGCTACTACCCGCTACCAGCGCAAAATAGCAGACATTCAGCAACAGACAGTACCAGTATTCAGAAACATTCGCCAGACACAGGGCAGCCATATTGAGAATGTGGTAGTACCTTTTACCGATGGAAAAAAAGGTATGCAGGTACTGGCTGGGCTTGATAAAACACTGGATACAGATGGCCGCGAGCTGACCAATGCACTGGAACGCCAGATCACCCTTGCCATTATTGATGATGCCTGGAAAGAGCACCTGCGTGCAATGGACGATCTGAAACAAAGCGTACAGACAGCTTATCTTGAACAGAAAGATCCGCTGGTGATCTATAAGATCACAGCATTCGATCTGTTCCGCCAGATGGACAGTGATGTGAACAAGGATATTATCAGCTTCCTGTGTCATGCAACTATTCCGGTTGAGCAACGCAGCAGCAATCCTAATCCCGCACCGCAGATCCGTGAAGGTCACGAGCAGAAGACCGACATGAGCCGTATGCGCGCCAATAAAGAAGAAATAGAAGCACGTGGTGAAGATTATGGTGCCAATGAGAACGACTATTTCGATCCTTCAGAAGGCGTTAAACAGGAACCCGTTCGCGTAGGTCCTAAAGTTGGCCGTAACGATCCATGTCCCTGCGGCAGTGGTAAGAAATTTAAGAACTGCCACGGTAAGGACGCTTAAGGCAGAAAGCACAAGATCAAATTTTAAAAAACATACTATAGAGCACCTGCAGCAGCAGGTGCTTTTTTATTGCTCAGCCTACGGATGACATCCGTTCAAAGGATGTCATCCGTTCCAGCCAGACTCAGCAATCTTTTCTATCTTTATTACATGACATTCGCAGAAGCCCGCAAAGCCGGTAAATCCAAAGCACCTGATATTACATCAATAGCAGCAGGCATAGCGCCGGTTGTATTTTTTATACCGGATTTAAAGGGGATTCGCGGTGCGCTGATACTATATGTTATTTCCTTCTTCTATAATTTTCCGGTACTGATCTTCCAGGCTATCCTGTTTTCGCTTACATGGTTATTGGGACAAAAGCAGGCAAAGCTATCCTGGTAGATAAACAACATGCTGCAGCGAGGATAAAAAGAACCTCATCCGGCAGTAACTTTTTCTCTGTGTACAACATACTTTCAGAAGGATGTTGTACGTCAAAAACAAAATTTATTTATCATCACCTTATACCCGAACACTTATGCATTCCGAAACCATCATCAGCATACCATTGAGTAAAAACAAAATTGTAAAACTGCTCATCTTCTCCCTGATCTTCGTGGCTGCAGGCTTGTGGATACTGATTGCACAACCTCAGACAAGTAACTTCATTTTTAATAACGTGTGGCTGAAAAATACAGCAGGTGGCATAAGCGCCATTATGGGTATTGCCGGTGTTTTTTATTTTGCCCGGAAGCTGACAGATAACCAACCCGGACTTGTGATCGACAATGAGGGCTTTACAGATAATTCCAGTGCTGTTGCATTGGGAAAAATTTACTGGCAGGATGTGATTGCTGTTGAGGAAAAGGCCATACAGGCTTCACTTGCATCCAAACAACGTTTTGTAACTGTTCTGCTGAAAAATCCTGAAACCTATATCAACAGGTATCCTGATGGCATCAGGAAAAAGATGATGCTGATGAATGTAAAATATTCCGGTACCCCGGTCAATATTTCAGCCAACAGCTTAAAAACAAACTTCACTGAATTAAAGCAATTGCTGCAACAACAATTTGATACATTCCGCAGTAACCAGATGGTATGATCTGAAATAAAAATACTGACGACATCCTTTGAAAAAATGTTGTCAGTATAATTGACAATTGCTAAAAAATTTTCGCGTTTATTATGAAACAGCAACTTGCCCGCATAGCCATTGTAGTAAATGATTATGATGAAGCCATTGCTTTCTACACACACAAATTACACTTTACATTAATAGAAGATACCGTGTTAAGCGATACCAAAAGATGGGTGGTGGTATCCCCACCTGGTTCCTCAGACGGTTGTTGCCTGTTGCTGGCAAAAGCCGCTAACGAAGCGCAACTAAGGCATGTTGGTAATCAAACAGGCGGACGCGTATTCCTTTTTTTATACACAGATAATTTTCAGCGCGATTATCAAAACCTGCTGGAAAATAATATTACTATTGTGCGTACACCTGTTACCGAACCTTACGGTACCGTAGCTGTATTTGCCGATCTGTATGGCAATTTATGGGACCTGATTGAACCAACTGTAATATAGAATCTTCAAAAACAGCTATGGCAGATTCAGTAAATTGTACTAACGTTACAGTATGACTGATAAACGAATACTGCATGAAATAACCATTCGCACACAACTGCAACCCGGCGATATTGGTTACATCACTTATCTGCATGGCGTATTGTATAAACAGGAATATGATTATGGCGTGGAATTTGAAAGTTATGTAGCAGCAGGACTGAACGAATTTTACAGCAAATTCAAACCGGGTAAAGACTGTGTATGGATAGCAGAGCACAATAGCAAAATAACCGGCTTTCTGCTACTGATGCACCGGCCCGGCAATGCTGCCCAGCTACGTTATTTTCTCATCACTCCTTCTTACCGCGGTATTGGTCTTGGCAAAATGCTGATGGATCAATACATGCGTTTCTTTTATGCAGCCGGGTATACTTCTTCTTATCTATGGACCACCAGCGAACTGGAAACAGCAATTGCTTTATACAAACGTTACGGATTTCATTTATCGGAAGAAAAGGATTCCACTACTTTTGGAAAGCCGGTAACTGAACAGCGTTATGATCTTTCCACCCTGTAAGCTGTATTTGTCCAATCCTTTACCCGTCTTTATTGTTTATTGCATGGTTGTGTTCAACTGATATTGAGTAATTTTGATCACATTATTCCTCATCATAAAACACTGCGCTTATGCTTAAGAAAGGCGAACATATTGAAGGCGTACCTGCTGAATTGCAACAACTACTGGATAAAGATCATGAAGCCCATGATTTTTTTCAATCCCTGACACGCTCCTGCAAACAAGCGTATTGTGACTGGGTGGGTTCTGCCAAACAGGAAGCTACCCGGCATACACGTGCCGGAAAGGCTTTACTAATGCTGCAGAACAAACAAAAAACACTCAAAACTGTTAGCTGAAAAGTTATAGCACTATCAGCGCAGTATGCTCTTATGTTCTGACAATATTGAATGTTAAACATTATGAAAGCAGATGAAACCGGCAAAACAGTCCAGTTAATGGCATTGAACCGGGCACTGCGTTTACCTCTACCCTGAAAAATATACCCGCTATTGAAATAGATCATCCCAACACATGTGCAAGAAAAGTGTCGGTGTTAAAAAAACATCTTGCACATTTGCCTGCAACTATTGTGTACTGCACCAATGATTTAACAAGCAAAGTCCTGATCAACTGGCTGCGGCACATCATTTAGTTTTTCAGTGCTATCTGGAAACTACCCGGCTATCGAAACAATTCCAACTTACTTTGCTCAGCAATAAGGTGCAAACGAATACCATAACATGTACCTGCCAGGGCAGGGTACCGTGCTTTCTTTTACCAGAAAGGATTAAAATGGAGCAAATGCCTTCCGGAAAGTGATTATTTAATATAATTCAGCAAACATTTCGCTTATACTCTTGCTACAACTTTACATTATAAAAATTCCTATACTAATTATCTGCTCCTGTCTGCTATAATTGCTGACACTAAACAATTTTTGGTATTCATTTTACCATTCTTATCTGCTTGAACATGTGCAATTCTTATCAACATTTGCATAACCCGCTAATACTCTTATTGTCATATTTTCAATAGTGTTATTCCATCTCTATCAACACTGTTACATTAAAATAATTCCGGAATCTTTAACGGTTTCCTATAGCCTTTGCGCCTTACCTTTGCAGCAGGAATGAAGAAGGTATTGGTACATATCTGTAGTATATTACTTCTGGTTACCTTCATAATGAAGGGCCTCACCGGTATTCTGCCGCTACTCAGCGCTGATCCCAGTGATCTTTTCAACCAAGAGCTGCTTTGTTCTGAACCCGATACCGACCAACCCACACCCGGCGAAAACAAACAGGTATCAGAACAGGAATATGAACCCGGTTATCTTTCCAATCATCTCATAACATTGGCTTGCTATTTTACTACCGGTACACCTAATGCACTGTGTATTCCCGTGCGACAAACCTTTTATTGTTCTGTTCCTACCCCGCCTCCGATTGTATAGCTTTATCTGCCAGACCCCGGCTAAAATATAGCATAGTACAATAGTACTGTGTTACATGCCCGATTGTAATTGTCACTTATTTATTTAATCTCTAAATATACCATTATGTATTCCGCTATCCGCAATACTGCCAAAGCAGGTATTTTGATTGCCGCTACATTGTTTGCCACTACAGCTTTTTCTCAAAGCATTCCTGACAGTGAGCTTAAAAAGAATGTAACGCCCATCAGTAATCCGTTGGAAAGCATCAATAAACTGCAGCCTAAAGTATTTGAATATGACCAGGCTAAGTACAAAGACCTGAAATTACCGGCAGGTAAACAATATGGTTTCCTGGCTGAAAATGTGCAGGCCGTTTTTCCTGACCTGGTAAAATCTGAGAACCGTTCGTACCTGTTTGGCAAAAACAATTATCGTACAGCCCAGGTGAAAACACTGGACGCTGAAAGTCTGGTACCTGTGCTGGTTGCCTCTATCCAGGAATTACAGGCACAGGTTGATCAGTTGAAACTGGAAATACAGTCTTTGAAAAAGGCAGACTAAACAGCAAAAGAAAAACCATCAATAGAGCGTTCATGGCCCTGGCAAATCACAACCCTGTGATCACAGCCGGGGCTTTCTTTTAGAACGTGGATCATGAGATTTGTAGAAGATTGTGCAGATAATGGGCATACCTGAAAAAAAGTACGGAGTACTTCTGCTTACGCATCTGTACTCCGTACTTTGTATTTTGCATTTACTGCCTGTTTATTTCAGACCGTATTTGTACTTATAACGCTCGTACAATTGTTTGTGTTTGTCGGTCAGCTCGATCTGGCGTCCCTGGATGAAAGCAAATAAAGGAATATTGCTTTTCATATCCAGGATATCACCTTCACTTACCAGGATATTGGCATCTTTACCAACTTCCAGTGAACCGGTTTTATCACCAACACCCAGGATCTTAGCTGCATTCAGTGTAATGGCAGCCAGAGCCTCTTCTTTGCTGAGACCATAGGTAGCAGCAGTACCGGCGTTGAAAGCCAGGTTGCGCTGACGGGTATTGCCGTCTTCATCATTGATAGCAAACAGTACACCTGCTTTCTGTAAAACAGCCGGCGTTTTGAATGGCTGATCCACATCATCATCTACCATGGTAGGCAGGCTGTGCATTTCATTCAGTATTACAGCGATGTTGTTTGCTTTCAGCAGATCGGGGATCAGGTAACTGTCTGAACCACCTACTATCACTACGTCAAAACCAAACTCATTGGCAAAGTCAACAGCCACCAGCATTTCTTTTACAACATTACAGTGTACAAAGAATTTCTGCTTTTTGCTGAATAAGCCTTTTACTGCTTCATATTTCAGGTTGGTCTGCTCATGCTGGGGCTGCGCCAGGTAAGCCTTTGCTTCGCGGAAAAAGCCTTTTACTTTTTCAATCTGGTCCAGTGATCTTTTAATAGGATCGCCGGCAGGAGCACCTGTTGCAAAAGCGCCGGGGAAACCACCGCCACGACGACCGCCACCACCTCTGTTCAGCAGTGAGGGCATATTGAAATGTATACCGTTATCTGCCAGGTATGCAGCATCTTCATAGTTCCATGCATCCAGTTGCACCAATGATGAAGAACCGGAAATAACACCACCCTGTGGTACAATGTTGGCAAACAGGATACCATTCATACGCAGGGTATTGGTAACCTTTGAATCAGTATTGTACGCTGCAATAGAACGGATATTGGTATTGTACTCGCCCATTTCACGTACATCGGATGTAGCACGCACACTGCTTACCTCTACCAATCCCAGGTTGGATGAAGAAAGGATGAGGCCGGGATAAATGTGTTTGCCTTTGCAATCGATCACTTTGCCATTACCGGCAGCAGAAGCGCCTATAGCAGTGATCTTTCCATTGGTGAATACGATAGTACCGTTTTCAATTACCTGTCCGTTGCCTACGTGAATAGTTGCATTGGTCAACGCGATGGTTTGTGATTGTGCGGGAGCCGGGTACACTGTTTCCTGGGCGGAAACATTGGTCATCATCCAGCATCCCATTAGTATTGTGAATAGCTTCTTTTTCATCTGTTAAGTTTTGTTGCTTTAACCAGCATTATTGATTGTCATTACCATCTCCTGCATGCAGATCAGAACCGTCGCCTTCTATAGCCAGCAGTCCATGACTGTGCTCATGCTCACTGCAGGTCATGATCACTTCCAGCCTGGGTCTTGCGCGCTGGAAGTTCTGCGGTGCGCCACCGGCAGCCGGTGTTCTTTTAGCAGCAGCCATTTTCTGGATCAGTCTTGTTTTTTCAGTCTGGATCTGTTTGCGCAGTTCAAGATCTTTAGCGCGGTCAAAGTATATAGTACCATCAACAATAGTGGTCAGTGCTTTGGCATAAATGCTCAGCGGGTTATCGCTCCACAATACCAGGTCAGCATCTTTACCTACTTTAATGCTGCCTACTTTATCATCAATGTGCAGCATTTTGGCAGGATTCAGTGTACACATTTTCAGTGCATCTTCTTCACTCATGCCACCGAATTTGATGCTTTTTGCAGATTCCTGGTTCAGACGACGTGCCATTTCAGCATCATCAGAGTTGATAGCAACATTCAATCCTACACGTTGCATGATAGTAGCGTTGTAAGGAATGGCATCCACCACTTCCATTTTATATTGCCACCAATCGGCAAAAGTAGAAGCGTTGGCACCATGTGCTTTCATTTTATCAGCTACTTTGTACCCTTCCAGAATGTGCGTGAAAGTATTTACATTGAAACCAAACTTCTCCATTACACGCATGGTAGAAGTAATTTCACTCTGTACATAAGAGTGGCAGGTAATGAACCTTTTCTTGTTCATGATCTCTACCAGGGCATCCAGTTCCAGGTCGCGACGAACCACAACTGGCGTTGCACCTTTTTTCTTATTGTTCTCTTCAGCAGCTTTCAGCGCTTTCTGATAATCACTGGCACGGGTAAAGGCATCTACCAGCACCTGTTCAACACCCATACGGGTATCGGGGAAACGGTTGTTGGTTTGTGATGAAGAACGTTTTACGTTCTCACCCAATGCAAATTTGATGAAAGGATCGTTGCCTTTGTATTTCAGTTCATCATCATTGGCACCCCAGCGCAGTTTGATCAACTGTGTCTGTCCGCCGATAGTATTGGCAGAACCGTGCAGGATATGAGAAGTGGTTACACCACCGCTCAACTGACGATAGATATTGATATCTTCAGGATTCAGGTTGTCACCAACACGTACTTCTGAAGTAACACTCTGAGCTCCTTCGTTGATAGAAGCAGCAGCAATGTGAGAGTGCTCATCAATAATACCGGGTGTAAGATGTTTACCGGTTCCATCGATCACTTTTGCACCGGCTTCAGAAAGGTTTTTACCGATAGCGGCAATTTTACCATTCTTTACCAGTACATCTGTACCTTCTTCTTTACCCCCTTTTTCATTGGTCCATACAGTAGCATTTTTGATCAGGATGGTTTCCTGTTGCGGCAACTCTTCTGTACCATAGGCCAGGAAAGGATAAGTTACTTTTCCAATGGTTACGGGTACTTTTGGACGGGCACTGTCTGCTTTTGCAGCAGCAGCTTTGTCCAGTGTGGCAGTCCAGGTAAACATATTGCCCTGTGCATCACGACCGCTACCATTCCAGGTATTGCCATTGGCTACACCGCTCAGGGTAACTTCTGTAGCACGCGGACCACGGCCTTCTGTATAGCTCAGTTTTACCAGTTTCCCATCGTAAGAATATTTACCGGTCAGCGTATCTTTTTCTACAAAAGAAGCGGTACCGCCGTCTTTCAGTTCCACAGCAAATGTTTTGGCTCCTGAAGGCAGGTTGGCCAGTAATTTATAAGCACCTTTTACATCAAACCAGCCATCTTCTTTGATACCGTATTTGTAACCCTGTACCCAGTTGGCAAATACCACTGTTTTTTCGTTGAACACAGGACCGGAGGTAATGATGAAGTTGGCCAGTTTACCCGCTTCCAGGCTACCTACTTTATCGTATACACCCAGCAGCGTAGCAGGGGTTTTGGTCAATGCTTCCAGCGCTTTTGTTTCAGACAAACCATATTCAATAGCTTTACGAACATTGGTCATGAATTCTGTAGCATTGCTGAGATCGGAAGTTGTTAAACAGAAAGTAACACCGGCTTTTTCAAGGGCTGCGGGGTTAGACGGTGCCATTTCCCAGTGCTTCAGATCATCCAGACCCACAAAACGAACGTCATTAGGATCATCCACATCCATAGCAGCGGGATAGTTCAGCGGCAGGATATAGGCAGCTTTGGTAGCTACGATCTCTTTAACGCGCTGATACTCATTACCACCACCTTTGATAATATATTGTACACCAAATTCATCGCCTATACGGTCTGCGCGCAGATCATTCCATTTGTCATTGGCTTCAAAGATCTGGGGCAGGCTTTGGTTGTCCAGCCACGCTTTCAGGGTAATGTTCACCCCTTCGGTAGCAGGATTGCTTTTATACCATTGTGCATCCAGGTACGATTGACGTAACAGGGCAATGGTACCCATTAATGAACTGGGATAGCTTTGGGTAGAAGTGCCTTTGCTGAGTGAATAGTGCGCAGAAGCACGTTCTTTTACAATGGTCAGGTTTTCAGGCTGATCGGCCAGGGTAACGAATACACCTGTACCGCGTGCAATACCATCTTTCTGGTGTGTAAGCACAGAACCGAAACCAATATCACGCAGTGATTTGGCCTTTGTTTCATCTGCATTGAACAGTTTGGCAGCTTCTACATCGGCACGGATGGCCTGGTTCCAGCCATAGGCGCCTTTCTGATTGGAGGTGAGCTGTGCCGGCTGACCAAAGCCACCGCCAAAACCACCTGCTCCCTGCTGACGCTGCGGAGCCGTAATACCATAATCAGAATAAATGTCAATAAAAGAAGGATAAATGAACTTACCGCTGCAATCAATGGTCACTGCATCGGCAGGAACGCTGATGCCCGTACCGGCTGCCACGATCTTTCCATCGCGAACAACCAGTGTGGCGTTGGCCACGGTGGTCTGAGCATCTTTTACAATGGTTGCATTGGTAAATGCGTAACTACGGGTTTTGGGATCTGCCACCCCATTTACCGGATAAGTAGCCTGCGAATAAGAGATAGCATGAGCAGACAGTAATATCCAGGCCACGGAAAGTAATTTTCCCGGCGGATAAAGCCGAAATTTTCTCATATAACTGTTGGTTTTAATAAATATAAACGATGAAAGCCGAATTTACTCAAATGAAGTAATTTTGAGCCATCAAAAATTCGTAACCGGTAAATAGACTACATGAATATTGCCAGCTATATTGACCACACGCTACTGAAGCCTACCACCACCAATGATGACATTAAAAAATTATGTGATGAAGCTGCGCAATATAAGTTTGCTGCCGTATGTGTTCCTCCACCGCTGGTAAGAAAAGCACGCATTGTGCTGAGAGGTTCTGACGTGAAGGTGGCAACGGTGATCGGTTTTCCTTTTGGTTACTCTATTGCAAGAGCTAAAATATTTGAAGTACAGCAGGCCATCCAGGATGGTGCCGATGAACTGGACGTTGTGATCAACCTGATTGCATTAAAGAATAATGCCTGGAATTACCTGGAGCAGGAAATGGAACATATTGTGGAAGCCATTCACAAAAACGAACGACAGATCAAGGTGATCATCGAAAGTGGTGTACTGACTCCCGAAGAGATTATTAAATGTTGCGATATATATGCAAAACTGAAGGTGGACTTTCTGAAAACCTCTACCGGCTATGCAGAAAAAGGTGCTACGCTGGAAGCGGTGCAACTGATGCGCGAACATTTACCGTCTGATATTAAGATCAAAGCATCGGGCGGCATCCGTACGTACGAATTTGCCCGTCAACTGATCGGTGCAGGTGCCGACAGACTGGGATGCAGCGCCAGTGTGGCTATTGTGCAGGGTGAAGAAGCAACGGGCGGTGGATATTAGTTGTAAGTAATAAGTGGTAGGTTATAGGTACTAGCATTGAACATTCGTCTTATTTCGTACTTTGTATTGCGTAATTAAACTTCTTACTATGAAACAGGTATTGGGCATTTTATTGTTACTGGCTGCGTTGAAAACGCAGGCACAATCCGATACCGGCAGCATAGTAGTGCATAAAGATCCACGGATCGATCTGCTGGTAAAAAAGCAGGTGGAGTACAATGAATTCAATACCCGTGAATCAAGACGTTTTGCACAGGGCTTTCGCATACTGGTGATCAATACCAACGATCGCAACAAGGCCATGAATGCCAAATCAAGAATTTACCAGGAAATGCCCGATCTGAAGATATATCTCACCTACCAGGCTCCTTTTTATAAACTAAAGGTTGGCAACTATAAAGACCGTGAAGAAGCCGAACAGGCACTCCCCGCCATTCAACGTCTTTTTGCCAGCGGTGTATATGTGGTGATGGATGTGATAGAAGTAAATCCTGATAAGTCGGCGGAATTGCAATAGTGCTCGTTAGCAGGTACAGGGCGCAAGGTTCAGGGCGTAATTGTTGGTAAGTTGAAAAGCTAACAAGGAATCGTTCACAGCTAATACCCCAACACCTTTCTTCGTGTTCATTTGTGTTTCCGGTTTTTCGCGGTCCAAAAAATCCGGCTTTGCCAAACTTAGCTGTCTTTGCGTAAAACAAGCGGTGCGCAGGAATATAGCGTACCCCCTCAACAATCAAACCATTCAGCAATCGGACAGCACCATCTTCAAATTTTCAAATCATCGAATTTTCAAATTAACTGGCTACTTTTGGGGCATGAATAACCTGAAAGATAAGATCCAACATCTTGCACATACTTATCAGGCAGATGCTGTTGCCATACGTCACCACCTGCATGCACATCCTGAACTTAGCTACCAGGAGTTTGAAACATCTGCGTTTGTACAACAGCAATTGACAAAGTTGGGCATCCCTTTCCAGGTAATGGCTACTACAGGTGTAGTAGGACTGATCAAAGGAAAAAGTCCTGATAAACGGATCGTGGCACTGCGTGCAGACATGGACGCTTTGCCCATACAGGAAGAAAACGATATTTCTTATAAATCAACCAGACCAGGTGTAATGCATGCCTGCGGACATGATGTGCATACTACCTGTTTGCTGGGTGCAGCCCGCATTTTGCAGGAACTGAAAGACGAATGGGAAGGTACCGTAAAACTGATCTTTCAACCCGGTGAGGAACGCAATCCCGGCGGTGCCAGCATCATGATCAACGAAGGTGTATTGCAGAACCCCGCACCACAGGCTATTTTTGGTTTGCATGTGCATCCACAACTGGAGATCGGCAAGGTCAGTTTCCGCGGCGGACAGGTAATGGCCAGCGCCGATGAGATCTATATTACCATCAAAGGCAAAGGCGGCCATGCAGCAGCCCCGCATCTTACTGTAGATACCATTCTCATTGCATCGCACCTGGTGGTAAGTCTGCAACAGATCATCAGCCGCAATTGTAACCCCCTGTCCCCTTCTGTATTATCCATATGCTCCTTCCAGGGTGGACATACTACCAATGTAATTCCCAGTGAGGTAAAACTGATGGGCACTTTCCGCGCACTGGATGAAGAATGGCGTTTTAAAGCGCACGACCTGATCCGCAGGAATGCCACAGAAGTGGTACGGGCCATGGGTGCAGAAATTGAACTGCACATTGATGTAGGTTATCCAACGGTGTATAATGACGAGAAATTATACAAAGTTGCCAGGAAGTTTGCTGAAGAATACATGCCGCAAGGCAAGGTTGAAACTACCGAGGTACGTATGGGTGCCGAAGATTTTGGTTATTATACCCAACAGATACCCGGCTGTTTCTATCGTCTGGGCGTAATGAACATAGACAAAGGCATCACTTCCGGCGTACATACACCCACATTCAACATTGATGAAAGCGCCATTGAAACCGGCATGGGCTTAATGGCATGGTTAGGAGCCAATGCGGGATAGATGAAATGGTTTGATTGTTCTATAAACATCGAATCATTAAACCATCAAACCATGTAACCGTCAAGCCATCATGCAGTACATAAGGCATAAATTGAACGGGGTCATTCAATACTATACTTTTTCCTTTTATCGCTCAGTAAACAAACAATCAGATAACCGATGAAGGCGATCAGGACGTTTGGTAAAAGATAGTTGAGTAAAGATGGCAAACCAGTCAATGCACTATAATCACTGCCCTTAACAGGTATCAGTAACTGGTTGCCCAACGTGCCGGATGAAAATACACAGATGCCTACATAATTCCAGCCCAGGTGCATTCCGGTGGCAAGCGCCATTGATCGCGTTCTTACAAATGCATAGGCCCATACCCAGCCGGCTAATCCCGTTATAAGAAATACCAGCGCCATTTGTACCGGGTTGTGCCAGAGATTAAATGAAAACCAGTGATAAATACCAAACGCAACAGCGGAGATCCATACAGCGTTCTTCCAGCCGGCCTTTTGTATCAGTATGTAAAGAATAGCCCCCCTGAAGATCAGCTCCTCGAATAATACTGCTTTCAGATTCCACCATACGCCTGCGGCTATTGATGAAGATGACAATCCTTTATTGACCTCCCAGCTAATATGCTGCAACCTGCCATTCCATAGCTGTAGCAATGCACACAATACTCCCATCACCAATAATCCTGCTGTAAACTGGATAGCTCTTTTGCCCACCGGTTGCCAGCCCAATGCACGCAGGTCTGTTTTAGCTACAAAATATAGTAGTAACCATGAGAGCAATAGCTCTACTATTATTCCTGTCATTTTATGGCAGTTTTATTGTCTTTATTTTGCTTCCATTTATTGAGCAGTTCGTTGCACGCTGTTTTCCTTTTTTCATCCTGTGTTACAACAACAGCTTTCTCCAGGAAGCGGATTGCTTCGGGCGTACGATGGTTGGCATACAATACTTCTGCATAGGTTTTCAATGCAGTGGGATAAACATATTGGTAATACGCAGTATCTTTTTCCAACAGGTATATCATGCGCTTGCTCCATACAGCAGCATTGGTCAATGCCTGTTTGTCTGGTTTTGACTGTATCACCTTGCTACAGATATCTTCAAATCCTCTTATTACCTGGATGCTCTGTGTTCTTTTATAACTCTGAATATAATATTCCCGTTCTGCAGCACTCATATCAGCTGTTCTTAACTCAGGCACTACTCTGTCGTATACCTGCTTGTCCATTGAGTCCAGTGTTGCATCAGAAAAATGCATCAGCCATTTGGCACATACAGTGGCAGATCTCAGATAAGCCGGATAATTTTTGGTCTGGAAATCATAACCGGCCTGCAATGCTTTGTTATTATTCCTGAAGTCATCATCATTTTTCTGGTTGGCTTTAAATACCTGTTGCAGCAAGGTTTTGTTCTTTTGTTGTACGGCCAGTGAAAAGGTTTTGTCTATCGCCGTACTCTGTATACCGGACAGCTCTTCTTCCGAAAGCCCGATCTTACTTCCATATTGCATCAACAGGTCTAAAGCTTTTCCCAATTTCAAACTACGCATCAGGAAATGGCCATTGTCTGCGATCAATTGCAGGTTCAATGTATCGGTCTGTTCTTCGGCTGTCAGTATACCTGCATAATATTCCAGCAGTTCAACATTGTCCTGTTTTAACTGCAGTCTTTTTTTCAGGTAAGTGTACAGAAATTGTTTCTCCCTGTTACCGCTCTGATAAATACTATCCAGCTGCACCAGCGTTACAGGATTTTTTGCTTCCTTCAATGCATTATCGGCTTCCCGTAAAAAAGCAGCAGCTGTCATGGAACTATTGGTCCGGTAGATCAACGTGCCATTACTTTTTACAAACAAATAAGTAGGATATGAAATAACCCTGTACTGAATTTTCAACGCAGGCCCCATGCCTTTTTCGGCATCCAGCTTATAATTGACAAATGAAGCATTGTACTTTTTACCAACTGCTTCCAGTGGAAATATTTCTTTGTCCATCGTTTTGCAGGGACCACACCATTCAGTATATACATCTACAAAGATCAGCTTATTGGAGTCGCGTGCTGTTTGCAACGCCTGGGCCCAGGAAGTGCCTGCCGGCATAAAATCAATGCCCTGCGCCTTGCTTTTTCCATACACAAGCATCAGTATAACAAACGACAATAGCCAGTACTTTTTCTTATAAGGGTTCATAGTAGTGAGTTCAGGTTATAAAAGTATGCTGCCGGGTGCAACAACGGGTGTGTAATACTAAAGATTGCTTCAGAATTGTTAAATCAAACAGAACAAATACCTGCTGTATGGGCTGCAGGAACCAATATGTTCCTTAAAGTACGGCTTACTACAGGATAAACAAGGTCTTTTTATCGCCATTGGCTTCTACCAGTCTTAATCCTGTTTCATCACACTCAAGTATAAACAGCAATGTATCGGCAGATGCTGTACTGGCAGTGGCCGGCACCACCGTATATTGTATTTGGCTTACAGTATAATCATTGGCCAGGGTACAACTAATGTCGGTAATGGCATTTACAAAATTTACCATACGACCGTCCGGCAGTACATAACACATACTGATAGCAGTATCATCCACAATGATAGTGGTGTTCAGTGACTGCTCCTGCCCCAGGTTTCCATCTTCCTGTAGGCTAAATTGTTTTTCGCTCTGGAGAGCCAGCTTATGCGCAGCAACTGCATGCTGCGGCATATTGAACAACAGGCCCCCGATATAATCAACCAGTTCTTTTTTCATGGCTATACTTTTTTAAATGGCTATACGCTGGTTTATAATGTTTCCTCTTTGTACTTGCTGATGGTAAGGCGGGCACGCTGATCTACCTTTTCAATGTACAGGTTAGC
>LGYU01000036.1 GCA_001302245.1 Chitinophagaceae bacterium PMP191F | reverse complement strand
GGTAGCTCAGCGGAAGAGCATCTGCTACCTTGCTAAACATGTTGGTCCTGAATAAAGCTGTTGTGAGTTAAATCAATTACATTATGGTTATTTCTGCCAAAACTGCGATTATGGTAATCCCTTGATAACTTTTTTATCCTCAAACCATTTTTTTACGAGGTAATAAGCTTCCCATCCTACACGGTAAGTGACATCATCATTGATGTAACGGCTATCCGGCTTCCCATTAGGCTCGTTCAGCCTATTGTAAATATGGCAATAACCAACCTGGTGCATGTATTCATGACACACGTTTACGGCAATCTTATAAGCTGGTGGAAAAGGATCATCATCCATATCAGTCATAATATTGTTATAGTAGGCCGTCATATCATATTCTCCCGGACAGGTACTGCCCAAAGCGCCACCCTCTTTCAGCAGATGAAACGTTATTGCTGGCGCTTTTTCTTTGAACAGGTCATCCAGTACCGTTTGCCCGGTTATTCTTTCCGACCTGTCTTTTTCGTTTCTTTTACAATTAGTCCGGTCACGGCAATAGCTCGAGTATTTGAAATTTAATTGCCGGATAGTTTGCTGAAATGCAGGTGTGTTGAAAATCTCAGAAGCAATGATGAAAGCACTATCTGCCGTTTTCGGGTTTAGCGATTTGTCTGTTTGGCTATCGGGCTTTAAAATCAGTTTGATTTCGCTTGTTGCTTTTGGCGCAAGTGCTGAATCCCATTGTGTCAAACTATCCAGCGGAGCAATACTGGCGCTATCTGCCTTGACACCAGCGACAGAACCCGCATCGTTACAACTAATGATAGTGGCAGACAATAACAGTAATAAGCCAGTAAACGGAAATATCTTTTTCATGTTCAGAATTAAAGGTGAAGGAAAAACAGTCTTGTAAGATATTTCATCTGTCGGCATAAAAAAACGTTTAAACACCTGATATTAGGTTATATAGAAATTGACCCTGATTAAGATCATGTGGCATCCTACAGATACAGTAGTATTATAATAAATCATTAATTATTATTGTTTTAAGCTTATCAGCAATCGTAAATTCTCATGCAAATTGTTCGATAATAGTACAATCCTGTTCACCGAAAGCAAGCAAGTTGAAAGACTTGCTTTTTTGTTTGGTTAGCTGAGCGGAAGAGCATCCCGCTTCAGGCGGGAAGGCCATGGTTCGAATCCAATCCGGTTCACAAACGACGAAACTCAATACGGTACAGAGTTTCGTTGTTTTTTTATACTCCTTTTACGTGTAGCGATTCATTGATTGTTTAACACCATGAACGCTATGACTATAAAAAGCTTCGCGTTCCAGGAAAAATATCTGTGAAAGGACGGCATTATTACACGGTTGACACACTTAACAACATGTACTCGTTCTATAAATTGAGGGAGTTGCGGGTGGCTTATCTGTTAGATTTCTTACAACTTTTTACTTTTCTAATATTTTTCTTTTGGAATAATATCTGGGCCCTAAGCTTGCTTTTTTAGACTTTTAAACACATTCACAGAGATACCCGATCGTTTTCTATTATTAAGATTAACATCATTACTGCGGCCTGCTTACTTTTAATGACTTTTACAGTTATTTAGAAGAATGTATAAAAATGATGAAGTAATAAGAATACTACAACCAGATATAGGTAATTTCATTGACCTATTTTTATCAAAAAGGCCAATGAAATGTGAAATAACTTTGTTATGACTGCAAAGAATTTGAAAATTATATTAGCATTTTCAGTTTCCATTGTATGTGGAAAATATTCGTATTCTCAGGATTCAGTTAAACAACAAACCAGGATTAATTGGCATTTTCAAGCAACATACGTATATCAATACAAACCTTCTTTTCGTTCTCCTTACGAAGGTGTAAACAGTTTGATTGGTAAGGAAGAAAAACAAAATTCAATTACTGCTACTTTATATGCCGGGGCTGCCTTATGGAAAGGAGCTGAATTTTATATTAATCCTGAAATTGCCGGTGGAAGCGGTTTAAGTGGAGCTGTAGGTATGGCAGGATCATCAAACGGCGAAACATTTCGTGTTGGTAGTCCTTCTCCTACTCTTTATTGGGCCAGATGCTTTTTGAAACAAACTTTTCCTCTTGGAAAAGAAAGGGAATGGCAGGAAGATGACGCTAATCAGTTAAGTGGTTTCAAGCCAAAAAATTATTTAAATTTTTACTTTGGAAAATTTTCTCTCGGCGATTTGTTTGATAATAATGAGTATAGTAATTCTCCCCGCACGCAATTTTTAAATTGGGCATTGATGAATAATGGCGCATGGGATTATGCTGCTAATGTGAGGGGATATACCTATAGTTTTGCAACTGAAGTGCAACTGAACAACATGTCTTACAAGCTGGCAATTGCCACCCTTCCCAAAGAAGCCAATGGAGCAAATTTAAATACCAACTTCAAAGACAGCTTTGCTTTGTCGTATAATGCCGAAATAGACAGGACATTTTATATCAATAGAAAGAAAGGAAATATTGGCTTATTATTTTATCTCAACGATGCCAATATGGGAAATTACTCAGAAGCAATTAAGCGGGCAGTTACTCCCAATGTAATATCTACCAGGCAACTGGGGAGAACGAAATGGGGGTGTGGTATTAACTTTAACCAGGAACTCAATGCTAATGCCGGAATGTTTGGCAGGATTGGATGGAGTGACGGGAAAAATGAAACATGGGCTTTTACCGAAATTGACCGAACTTTTTCAATAGGGCTTTCCTATAAAGGAAACGCATGGAAAAGGAAAGGCGACAATGCCGGTATCGCCGTAGTATTAAACGGTCTTTCGCAGGAGCACAAAAATTATCTCACTAATGGCGGATCAGGATTTATGCTGGGAGATGGCGCTTTAAATTATGGCACCGAAGCCATAACAGAATGTTATTATAGTTTGAGGCCTTCGGCCACTGCTCCTTTATGGTTGACTGCAGATTACCAGTTTGTGATAAATCCGGGTTATAATAAAGACAGGGGGCCGGTAAATATTTTTTCAATTCGGGTGCACACAGAGTTTTAGCAGCGTATGAAATTTTAAGAGGGCATGCAAATATTTGTATATCAGTCAAGTTCGAATGGGTTAAATTAAACAGGCGCTAACAAATAACTTATCTCAGTTTATAAAAGCATCTTGCGGCAAGAGCCAAATTTTTTCACTGGCAATATTTTTCGAAAGATTTATAGGTTAACTAGGCCTGAAACAATTAATCCTGGGAAATAATTTTTCACTGCGTAATTTGACTGCGCAGTAATACAATTAATTTGTCCTGCGGATCGAATTCTGCAATTGAACGTTATGAATGAGCAAATTTTTAGTTTAGCAACACAACACGACAAAATCGGAAAGCGATTCATCGACCGAGGTTGGATCGAAGTTTACCAAAACAACACAGTCGATGGTGTAGAATCAGCTATATATTGTTGTCTGGTTAAACCAGGTTATTTGAACAAGTATTTGGAAAACCGTGACTGGGGCATTCGTTGGGGAAGCGAAGGCCATCCCAGTGTAATAACCCAATATAAGAATGGTCAGCCGGTCACTGAATATCACACTTTTGCTGAAGATGGATTGGAGCCTTTTATTTATCCGAGATGGTTCGCCCATGTCAGTGAGAGCTATGTAGACGTTTCTCAAGAGTTTGTCAACTACTTCAAGCTTTATGAGCAGGCTAACTCTAAGCAAAACAGATGCTATTATTTTGTCGACGATCTCGGAGATACAGAGGAGGTGATTAATGTAACTGAACAGCAGGTACGCATCAAATTAAAGTTCCTAGTCGAATATCTTGCTGTACGTAAGGTACATCTTTCTATGTGTTTTGATTTCATGTGTATGACGGATATAGAAGGTGCCGGTGCCGCATTTGTTTCCAAAAATGACGACTTTATCAGCGACAGCTCCAATTACCATCACCTGATCAGAATGGTTGAAGGAATGGACGAAAAGAACCTGCAGAGCTGGGTTATTGGCAAAACAATACTAAAATATGACCCTGTAAAAAGCAATAAGTTTTGGTTTGATCTAAACGAGGAAGCCCATGAAAGCTTTATTATCGGCTATAATGAAGATGGCACCGAGCAATCCGTACCTTGTAATTCTGAGGAGCACCGATTCTTTACACCGGTGTACTTTAAAAAGGAGGTACTTAATAAGTACTATGATCACCCGCAGAAATATAAGGTTAGTGGCTTTCATCTGCAATCCTCATTCATTAGTTTAAAAATAGATAATAATAATAATGATTATGTTGTTGTATTTCTCAATGACTTGACTATGCTACCGCAAAAGGAACAGTTACATTGGAAACATCATAACATTGCTCCCTACGCGGGTAAAGGGATTAGTAGAGCTTTCTATGATACTATGATTTTAGGGAATTGGGAAAGAGAATCTGATTCTATTGATGTTCGTTTTAAAGATAAATACCGACAATTCAACAAAAAATGGTTTGAAAAATATGGTTGGTATTTTTACAAGGATCAGGTAGGGGGCGATTTGCATCATTTCGATGCTCTCCATTTGCCGTCTGAAAATAATGTTCGATCCTTTTGTGAACAAATGTTAATCTTGGTAAAGTTAACAATAGATAGTCTGAATGAAGAAATGCTGGTCAAAGAATTGTCAAAAGTGGATAACGAAAAAGGTATTGCCAAACTTGAACGTTTTCTTGCTCATCATCAAATTGAAATACCCGACATGATAACCTTTCTCCGGAACTTGCAGGATTTGCGATCGGGTATGATGGCTCACCGTTTCAGTATCTCCAATAAAAGTTGCCAGAAAGCTGTTGTGTTTTTTGATATTAAGGATAATAATTACAGGCAGGTTGCCTTTGATATTTTTGTTAAATCGCTTTATACGCTCAATACATTCAGTAAAAAGTTTCTTGATGTCAACAAAGATTAAAGTCATCGCTAAGCATTTAGTATATAATACTTTCGTTTTCGACCATTCCTTGTTTTTAATGACTTCTGGAACAATCAAAGAAATAGGTTTGTTTATGACCCAGCTTTCTAAGGTTGCCAGCAAATAATTATCAGTATCTTTTAAAAAGGAGATCTGTCGTCCAAACGTTAGTGTCAATAAGCAAATATTTCAAGTTTATGAGTTCTGCTTATCAAGATAGCTTGATTTAATGCTGCAATGACTATGTAATTACATCATATTTTAAATTGCGTATACTTTAATCAGGCTGTATCATATATTTCAGGGATGGTTTATGATGATTTGATAAAAGTTATCTTGCTGGAAGTAAGGGCTGCTTTTGAAAAAGCAAGGAATCTATTTTAGTTATCATTAAATATATCTTTTGACCCTGTCTACAACTATCCAAACAGATCAACAAAAAGGCGCATGGAAAGGTGTCTTGCAGGTATTTAATAAAATCCCGATAGGTCTCTAGTTCGAAATAATCCAGTTCAGGGCAGTAGCAAAAGGTAGCCTGGAGGTGCCATTACTGGCTTTGAAGTCGATAAACCACAACTATTTTCCGGTATTGATAATGTTATAGTTATATTGCAATGGAGCAAAATGCTGCTTCCATGAACCCTTCCGGTATTGATATTAAGGATAAAACACAGCCTGCAGAAAATTTTAAAATATCTCCTTTCAGAAAGGCGATCAGGAAAACGTCGCCACACAAACACAATAATTATTTTGAAATTATATACCTGTCTGGCGGAAGCGGTTTTCATACCATTGATTCCCGCAGGTTTGAAGTAACACCACCGGTTGTCTTTTTTGTACGACAGGAACAAACACATCATTTTGACCTGGAAAGTGAAGCAACGGGTTATGTGGCTCTTATAAAGAAGAACTTTATTCAGCAAAGCCTGGATAATGAACTTAAATTATTATTGACGAAGCTCAGCAGTCAACATTGTCTCATCGTCAAAGATAACCAGACTATAGATCAATTGTTCCAATTGCTGGTGAACGAGCATGCTTTAAACAGCGAACAAAATTTTCATATCATTGAAGGCTTGTTAAAAGCACTTTTAGCTAAAATTATTGAAGTAGCGCAACCCATTATTCGTAAATCGGAACAAAGATCGGATCTGTACCAGGCTTTCCTGGAACTGTTACAGGCCGGCACGGTAGTAAAAAATTCTGTACAATTGTATGCAGCGCAATTAAATACCACCCCGCAAAACCTGAATGCAGCCTGCCGCAAAGCGGTTGACCAGTCATCGGCAGAAGTGCTGGCTGAATTCATTACCAGCGAAGCCAAACGTTTATTGTTGTATACCAACAATACTGTTTCCCAGATAGCATTGACACTTGATTTTATTGATGCATCGCACTTTATAAAATATTTTAAACGCATTACCGGCGCAACGCCGCAGTCATTCCGGTTATCAAACAGGTAATATCGTCCCGTTTCTTATAAACCGTTCCCGAAAGATTGATACTAGAACGGGCGGTTTAGTTCCCCTTTATTTTATGATGAAGTACCATACTATTTTCAAATATACCATGAAATAGGTAGCCTGATTTGAATCTTTGCCTCAGGTAATTGTGGGTCCGCACGGATCTGCAATTGTTATTGATACAGGTGTGAGTATATCCTTTAGTACAAGGCCCCCAAATTATTATTACGTATGTCTGCATCAGACTCTTCCCCGGGTTTTATAAGTTTTATTGCTGTTTCATTTGCTGTCTTTTTCACAACTGTTATTCCTGCCGGTAGCATGGCGCAGCCGGTAAAACTTTCTATCAAAGAAACACTTGAGAAAGTACAGAATAACCTGCCGCAGCTGGAATCGTACCGGCTGCAGGCAGCGGCCAAAAAAGAAGATATTCCTTTGGTTAAAAACGGCCTGATACCTGATCTTACGGTCGGTTACCAGGTGAATATTGCCACTTTTAATAATATCACCGGGATGAACTACCCGGGATTTTTATTGCCCATCAGTGGTCCGCCTTCTGTTACCAATGAAATGAATTTTGTACCTGGTACAGCGTTGGGTGCACTTGTAAAATGGAATCCGTTTACTTTCGGTCAGCGCAATGCAGCCATAGAAAAAGCAGCCGCTCAATACAGGCAGGCCAATACGGCTTATAATGAACAGTTATTTCAATACCAGTATGCTGCTGCTAACCTGTACCTGGAAACACTTTATCTTAAACAGGTACTTCGCATTTCTGAAGCTGTTACCAGCCGGTACAGGGTAAGCCTTGAACAATCGCTGGTACTGGCAAAAAATGGTTTAAAACCCGGTATTGATACCGCACAGTTCCAATCGGTGATCATTCAAACAGAGATTGATTACCTGCAAACTGAAAAAACATGCCTGCAGAAACTGGAAGAGCTTAAAAGACTGACCGGTATTGATGCGGAACCGGAAAACATATTATTGACAGATTCAGTTTTTAAACCTTCATTGAGTATTGCAGATTCTTTTGCACTCAGCAATCACCCTTTCTTACTAAATCTCGAAGCGCAAAGAAGTGTTACGGAGGCTGGCTTGCGGGAAGCACAACGTGGCTGGGTACCTCAGTTGGATATCTGGGGTAACCTGTATGCCCGTGGGTCAGGTGTCAGTGCTAATGGTACCGTAAATAAAGGCGATGGCTGGAATCTTTCCAGGACCAATGCCGGTGTTGGCCTGCAACTGAGTTTTCCTGTTTTACAGTTCAGTAAGATCAACCTGAAGAAAAAGCAATACCACCTGTTGTTGAGATCGGATGAAGCCAGGCTGGCCCAGGCCCGTCTGGACATTACCAGGCAAACAGAAAGTGCCATCCTGCAATACAGGCAGGATGCAAAGATTGCCTCTAAAACGCCTGTGCAATTGAAAATTGCTACTGATGTATATGAAGGACTAAAGCTCAGTTATGAAGCAGGATTGATTGATTATACACGGCTGTACCAGTCGCAATACGAGTTAACAAAAGCTGAACTGAACAACGCTGCTGCACAATTACAATTGTGGCGGTCTTTATTATCCGTTGCCATTGCCAAAGGAAACCTGGCCCTATTTACAGACCAACTTTAACTGAACGCATGAAGCTCATTGTCTCTGCATTACGGCATCCCATCACCATTCTGGTAGCAGTACTGGCTATCCTGTTTTTTTCCTGGCTGGCCATGCGCAATACAAAGGTAGATATCTTCCCCAAACTGGGTTTGCCAACTGTATACGTGGCGCAGCCTTACGGTGGTTTGTCGCCGGAGCAAATGGAAGGGTTTATTACATCTTATTACGAGTATCACTTTCTGTACATTACCGGCGTAAAGTATGTTGATTCAAGATCTGTCCAGGGTGCTGCCCTTATAAAGATTGAGTTTAACGAAGGCACGGATATGAGCCAGGCTATGGCAGAAGTGGTTGGATATGTTAACCGTTCCAGGGCCTTTATGCCGCCGGGTACTGTTCCCCCGTTTATTACCCGTTTTGATGCAGGTAGTGTACCGGTAGGTCAACTGGTTTTTAGTAGCGAAACACGCTCATTGAGTGAGATCTCTGACCTGGCTTTATTTAAAGTACGTCCCATGTTTTCAACACTGCCCGGTGTTTCGGCGCCGCCGCCATTTGGTGGTAACCAGAAAACTATTTTGATCACAGTTGATCCGGATAAGATCAGGAATTATCACCTGACGCCCGACCAGGTAGTGCAATCATTGGTAAAAACAAATACCATAAGTCCGGCTGGCAATGTGCGTATAGGCGACAGTACCTACATTACGCCGCAGAACAGTATAATAGAGAACTTACAGGATCTGCAGAATATACCCTTACAGTTGGGCAGTGGCCCTGCTGTGTATGTAAAAGATATTGCCAGTGTATCGCTGGGCGCTGATGTTACTACCAGCTTTGCTTTGATCAATGGCAAGCGTTCGGTATATATTCCTGTTACCAAACGGGCAGACGCTTCTACCTGGGACGTAGTGCAGCGGGTAAAAGCGTCATTGCCCGATATGCAGGCCGCCATTCCTGAAGATATTAAAGTGTCTTATGAGTTTGATCAATCCGGTTATGTGATCAACGCGCTCAAAAGTCTGTTGTTTGAAGGCGGGCTGGGAGCCATCCTGACCGGCCTGATGGTATTGCTGTTCCTGGGTGATAGAAGATCGTCATTTATTGTTGTGCTGACCATTCCGTTAGCCTTATTGGCATCAGCAACATTATTATACCTGACCGGCCAGACTATTAATATCATGACGCTGGGCGGACTTGCCTTATCTGTAGGGATATTGGTTGACGAAGCCACGGTAACGATAGAGAATATACACCGTCATATAGAAACGGGTAAAAGCAGGGCAAGGGCTATTGCTGATGCATCGAAAGAGATTGCGATTCCAAAATTGCTGATCCTGCTTAGCATACTGGCTGTATTTGTTCCTGCTCTATTTATGAATGGCGTGCCCAGGGCTATGTTCCTGCCATTGTCGCTGGCTGTAGGTTTTGCGATGATCGCTTCTTTTTTGTTATCTCAAACCTTTGTACCGGTAATGGGTAACTGGTTTTTGAAGGATCATTCAGGTAAGAAGGAAACGCCCCCTGGGGCTTTTGAACGGTTTAAAAATAAATATGCCCGATATGGCAGCAGTTTACAGGGCAGGGGTGGAATACTTACTGCACTGTTCATGATTTTAACGATTGGTATTGTTGTGCTACTGTTCACTACTATTGGTACAGAACTATTTCCCAAAACAGATACCGGGCAAACACAGGTACGGTTACGGTTACCTGTGGGCACGCGCATGGAAAGAACAGAAGATGCAACACGCAGGTTGTTGGATGCAGTGAACAATATAGCCGGCAAAGAAAACGTACTGATAACATCTGCTTTTATTGGTACACAGCCTTCCAGCTTTCCTGTAAATTATATTCACCTGTGGACCGGCGGTCCGCACGAGTCTGTTACAAAAATTAAGATGAAGCCCGGCGTGATAGCCTTGGACAAATTCAAAGATCAGCTAAGAGCTGCTATTGCAAAGGAAATACCAACGGCAAAAATTTCTTTTGAACCGGGTAACCTGTCTGAACAGGTGCTGAACCTGGGATCTGCCAATCCTATTGAGATAGCCGTAGTGAACAAAAACCTGGAAGAGGGAAGAAAAACCGCCAACTGGTTATTGGGGCAGTTGGCAAATGTTCCTTACTTAAAAGACGTTCAGATTGCTACGCCGCTTAATTATCCTGCCATCAAAATTGATGTTGACAGAATAAAGGCAGGGCAGCTAAATCTTACAACTGACCAGGTAACAAGATCGGTTACTGCCGCTACTTCATCCAGCCGCTTTACTTCACCGGCCTACTGGCTCGACAAAAGTACCGGAACTGCCTACATTATACAGGTACAGTATCCTGAATACAGGATGAACAATACCACCCAACTGGAAATGATACCGGTGGCTGCTGATAAAGGAAATGTGCATTTGCTGAATGAAGTGGCATCCTGGAAACGGATCGCTATGCCGGGGGAATACGACCGGTTAAATCAGCAACGGTATATCACCATTACTGCAAATGTGCAGGGGCGTGATCTGGGCAACGCGTTCAAAAAAGTGAATGCGTTGATTGGTCAGGCACCTGTTCCCAAAGGTGCTAAAATAATTTTGCGCGGACAACCTGAGTTACTGAAAGATACGTTGGGCAGTCTGCAATTCGGGCTGCTGGTGGCAGTGGTGGTTATCTTTTTACTGATGACTGTATTTTTTCAGTCTTTCCGCATCTCTGTTACTATTCTTGCAGTGGTTCCGGCAGTGATAGCCGGTTCTTTGTTTTTCCTGCTGCTTGCCGGTAAAACGCTGAACATACAATCTTACATGGGTTGTATAATGGCCATAGGCGTTGCTATTGCCAATGCCGTACTATTTATAACTACGGCTGAAGTACATCGCAGGTCGGGCAATACCCGTACTGCTTACCTGGCAGCATCAGAAAGCAGGTTGCGGCCGATCCTTATGACAAGTCTTGCCATGATTGCGGGCATGATACCTATGTCTATAGGCCTGGGTGAAAGTGGTGATCAGACCGCACCGCTGGGTATTGCAGTTATTGGCGGACTGGTATTTTCAACGATAAGTGTATTATTCTTTCTGCCGCACATATACCATTACGCTGTTGGAAAGAAAAGCTATGTTTCGGCGTCACTTGATCCGGATGACCCCAACAGCAAAAACTTTAATGAACAATAAAATCAATATAGGTTTATGAAATATTTGATTGCAGCATTGGGAATGGCTTTACTGAGCGGTTGTCAGAATGATACTCCGTCGCCTGCTGCTGCCCCTGCTAATATCCTGGATACTGTTCCTGTATTGGTGATCCACGATACGAATGTGACCAAGAAGATTGAGCTGCCTGCTGAACTGTTGCCGTATGAGCAGGCTGCACTCTTTGCCAGGGTGCAGGGATATGTGAAGGAACTGAAAGCCGATATGGGTGATAAGGTGCGCCAGGGACAGGTGCTGGCCATTATTGAAGCCCCTGAATTACAAACGAAGTATGCAGAGTTTCAGGCAGCCTTGCAGGCTGCAAAAGCAAAATATATGAGCAGTGCAGATGTATTTCAGCGTTTATCTAAAGCTGCGCAGGCTAAAACTCCCGGTATTGTTGCACCTGTTGACCTGGAAGCAAGCCGGAATCAGTACCTGGCAGATAGTGCCAGTTATGAAGCATCGCGGCAACTGGCCCGTTCTTATAAGGAGGTGGCGGGTTACCTGGTGCTGACAGCACCCTTTGATGGCGTAGTTACAGCCAGGAATGCTGACCGGGGAACGCTGGTAGGTACCAGTCAGGCTATTTTAACCATACAGCGAAATAACAAACTGCGTTTGCGTGTAGCAGTCCCGGAATTGTATGTGGCAGCGGGAGTTGGAACAAAAACAGCTTCATTCAGGGTAGATGCCTATCCCAATAAATTGTTCCAGGCAACGCTTAGCCGGAAAAGTGAAAGCATTGACCCGCAAACCAGGACAGAACTATGGGAATATACTTTTGACAACAGTCATCAGGATCTTAAAACCGGTTCCTTTGCGTATGTAAAGCTGGAACTGCAAAGAACCGGGAACTCTTTTATACTTCCAGCTACTGCTGTTGTTACCAACCAGGAACGCAAATTTGTGATCAGGGTAAAAGCAGGTAGGGCAGCCTGGATTGATGTAAGACAGGGTATGTCCACAGATAAGGGCGTGGAAGTTTTTGGCGAATTAAGCAATGGCGATACTATCATAGTAAGAGGTACAGATGAAAGAAAACCCGGTAGCAATGCTTTCTGGAAAGTGGTTCATTAATAGTGCTTAAGAAAACAACTATGGAATACCAGGCAGGTAAGGACTCTGATACAGCCTGTTGAACGAATGCTTAAATTGCCTTTTAAAAGCTGTGCCATGAATGCTGATTTCACTTAATGGAAGGGCGGACTGAACTGGTACAGAGAACCTTGAAGACAAAATTGTAAGTCTTGCCAATAACTTTATAGCCATCGACTTTTTAATTGATCATTCACTCAGGGAATTTGAAATAAAGAAAGGGTAGTGGTTGCAGACTCCTGTATACTATACAAAGTGGAGTGCAAAATTACAACTTTAGATCATTGGCTGGCCGCCGGGTTTTATAGTACTCGCAGATACGAATTTCATGATGCTCCGTTAACAATTCCCTTCTTGGTAAACCCGTAAATGTTCATTAAATTAGGATTAAACATTGCCATTATGAAACCCGCATTTATTGAACTTTTAGACACCAGGGGCTCTTCCATGAAGATCAACGTCAGCTATATTGTACATTATCAGCAACAGGAAAATGAGGTCACCAAGCTGATATTGTCCAACAGTGAGATCTTCTATACAAAAACATCTCCTGTTGAGATTGATGAAAAAATAGCAAAAGTATTATAATCTTTTTGCTGATCATTGCATGTACGATCCGGCTGTTACTGCATACAACCGGGTCTTTTTTATTGTCTATACTGTTCATTGTAAGCTTGTAATAATGTAATCAGATTGCCAGAAATATATACAGCCAAGTGATATGTAAAATGATATTCATATTACATATAGATTAAAATTGCAGGAAATAGTTTCTGTTTATCATCTTTTACCTTTAATTTTACTAAACTTGCTATGAACAACAGATCATGTGCTCCATGATCTGATACAATGCCGACAAACTACAACGATAGCTTTCCATATAGGGAGAGCTTTATTTTTTTATATAGGTAGTCACAACCTTATCATGTTGAAAAGAGAAGGACGCTACACCTGGATAAATCCTGAATGAACGACCCGCGGAATGCTTTTAATGGTGTATGCTTCCTGTAATAACTGATTATTAACAAACGATACCGGTAACTAATTGGTCAACTTCATATTATTTTTGAAGCCAGAATGATGAGGTTTTTAGTAGGACTTTTTTTATCACTGTATTTTTTTCTGCTGGGAGGATATGCTCATTCGTATCGGCATATCATTGGATTTTTTCCCGGAAAGAACTGTGAAGCGTCATTGCAGGACAAACCTGCTGTACAGAATGGCGAAGCACTGATCTTTAAGGCTGCCGTACCCAGTACTGAAAAACGAAGTGAAAAAATTAAAGCCGTTGAAATTGAAGATGATGATGAGCCTGTTCCTTTAAAAAAATATGCTGATACCGGCAACTGTAACATTACTTTCCTCAATGCACTCGCACCTTCATACATCTGTCACTTCCTGAAGGATCGTTTACCTTTTTGTGAACATTTTTCCTATTGCTCTTCTGATAAGTTTATCATCAACCGGGTGATCCGGGTGTGATCTGCTTATGTTTCTGCAGGCAATTATCTTTTGCCTGATCTCTTTTATAACCATTGTTTACTGTACGCCTCCATAGTGTTTCTGCTATCGGGGGACGGGCCTTTTATGCCCTTTAAGGCAATCTGAAATAAGAACCAGTAATAATTATGAAACAAATTCTCACGCTCATGAGCTTGTGTGCCGTGCTGTGCTATACAAGCTGCAAATCAAAAGAAGAAGAAAAAGAAGAGCCTACAAAGTTTATTGTTACCAGTCCGCTGAAAATGGATACAACCATTACCAATGAGTATGTATGCCAGATCCGTTCCATCCGCAATATTGAATTGCGTGCCCAGGAGAAAGGATACCTGCAGGATATTTATGTGGATGAAGGTCAATTTGTAAAAAAAGGACAGTTGCTGTTCAAGATCATGCCTAAACTTTATGAAGCCGAAATGCAGAAAGCACAGGCGGAAGTAAATGCGGCAGAGATTGAAGTGCAGAACACACAACCGCTTGCTGAAAAAAATGTCGTGTCTAAAAATGAACTGGCACTTGCACAGGCCAAACTGGCCAAGGCCAAAGCTGAGCTGGAACTGGCTAAAGTGCACCTGGCATTTACTGATATCAGGGCGCCATTTGATGGCATCATCGACAGGTTGCATCTGAAACTGGGCAGCCTGGTGGAAGAAGGTGAACTACTCACCAGTTTATCAGACAACAGCCAGATGTGGGTGTATTTTAATGTATCTGAACCTGAATACCTCAACTATAAAACCAACACAAAGAATAACGATAAAAAAAGAGTGAGCCTGTTAATGGCCAACAAACAAGTGTTCAAACATACCGGTATCGTGGAAACCATTGAAAGTGAATTTAACAATGAAACAGGCAACATCGCTTTCAGGGCTACATTCCCTAACCAGGAAGGCTTATTGCGTCATGGTGAAACCGGTAATATCCTGATGGAAGAGCAACTTAAAAATGCCATCGTTATTCCACAGAAAGCAACGCTGGAGATCATGGATAAAAAGTACGTGTATGTGGTAGATAAGAACAATGTTGTAAAACTAACCCCCATTGTCATCGGCGCTGAAATGCCGGATCTGTATGTGATCAGCGAAGGTTTGAACGGAGATGAAAAAGTATTGCTCGAAGGATTGCGTAAAGTGAAGAACGACGATAAGATCACCTTCGAGTACGAAGAGCCCAGGGCGGTAATTGCTCATTTAAAATTACCAACGGAATAATTCAGGCATTCAACAAAAGAAAAGAACAATGTTTAATATATTCATGAAAAGGCCGGTGTTTGCGATAGTGATATCACTCGGCATTATCTTCCTGGGTATACTGGCTATCAACACCCTTCCTACATCACAGTTCCCTTCTATTGCGCCACCAAGGGTGATCGTTAGCGTAGCATATCCCGGGGCCAGTGCAGATGTACTGGTAAAATCTGTACTCATCCCGATGGAAAAGGCCGTAAATGGTGTGCCGGGCATGAAGTACATGACATCTGACGCCACCAGTGCCGGCGAAGCCAATATCCAGGTTGTATTTGAACTGGGTACTGATCCCAACCAGGCGGTGGTGAATGTGAAGAACAGGATTGAACAGGTAACCAACAGGTTGCCCGAACTGGTACAGCGTGAAGGGATTGTGGTAAATATTCTGCAACCCAACATGCTGATGTATGTGAACGTGTACAGTAAAGACCCCAAAACAGATGAGAATTTCCTGTACAACTTTACCAACGTAAACATCCTGCGCGAACTGAGCAGGGTAAATGGTATCGGTAGCGCACAGATCCTGGGTAGCCGGCAATACGCTATGCGTATATGGCTGAAACCAGACAGGATGCGTGCTTACAATGTTTCTACTGATGAAGTGATGGAAGCCTTGGGCAGCCAGAGTGTGATCGGTTCACCCGGCAGATTGGGACGTAGCGATGGTAAACGTTCTGAAGCGCTGGAATATGTATTGACCTACCAGGGCAGATACAACCAGCCTGAACAGTATAAAGATGTGATCATCCGCGCCAGTCCTGATGGTGAAATACTTCACCTGAAAGATATTGCAGATGTTGAACTGGGTAGTGAGTTCTATGATATCTACTCCAACCTCAACAACCATCCTTCTGCAGCCATTGTACTGAAACAGACCTATGGCAGTAACGCCAGTGATGTAATTAAAAGCATCAAGGCCAAACTGAATGAGATCAAATCAAGTTCCTTCCCGCCAGGAATGGATTATGAGATCAGTTACGATGTATCCAGCTTCCTGGATGCTTCTATCGAAAAAGTGTTGCACACATTGGGTGAGGCGTTTGTGCTGGTGGCAATAGTGGTATTTCTGTTTCTGGGCGACTGGCGTTCTACACTGATCCCCACACTGGCAGTACCGGTATCATTGATCGGTGCTTTCTTCTGCATGCAGCTATTCGGTCTTTCCATTAACCTCATTACGTTGTTTGCATTGGTACTGGCTATAGGTATCGTGGTAGACAATGCCATTGTGGTTATTGAGGCCGTGCATGCCAAAATGGAAGAAGAACATCTTTCTCCTTACCAGGCTACTATAAAAGTGGTGCATGAGATCAGTGGCGCGGTGATAGCCATCACGTTTGTAATGGCGGCGGTGTTTATACCTGTAGCATTCATGTCGGGCCCTGTAGGCATCTTCTACAGGCAGTTCTCTATCACGATGGCTACTGCCATTGTGTTGTCTGGTGTGGTAGCATTGACGCTTACGCCCGTGCTTTGTGCTATCATTCTGAAAAATAATCACGGCAAGCCAAGGAAGAAAACGCCTGTCAACAGGCTGATCGATGGTTTTAATAGGGGATTTGAAAAGCTTACTGGTAAATATACCGGCCTGCTGAAACTGATCGTCAACAGAAGACTGGTCACTTTTGCAATACTGCTGGCATTCGGCTTCGGCATATTCGGCATCAGTCGTGATCTGCCTTCAGGCTTTATTCCCAGCGAAGACCAGGGTATGATCTATGCCATTATACAGACGCCTCCGGGATCTACACTGGAAAGAACCAACGACCTGGCGCGTAAAGTACAGGATATCGCCATGCACGTAGAAGGCATACAATCAGTATCTGCACTGGCGGGTTATGAAGTATTGACAGAGGGCAGGGGGTCCAATGCCGGTACCTGTCTTATCAACCTGAAGAACTGGTCTGAACGTAAGCATTCAGTAACAGAGATCATTCGTGAACTGGAAGAAAAATCTAAAGATATACCGGGCGCTACCATTGAGTTCTTTGGTCCTCCTGCTGTACCTGGTTACGGTGCTGCCGGTGGTTTTGCCTTGCGTTTGCTGGATAAGACCAACAGCGATGATTACAAGGATATGGAAAAAGTGAACGATGATTTTATGGCCGCGTTGAGAAAACGTAAAGAACTGACCGGTCTGTTTACTTTCTTCAGTGCCAACTATCCGCAATACGAACTGGAGATAGACAACCAGGCTGCTATGCAGAAAGGTGTTTCTATCGGTAAAGCAATGGATAACCTGTCTATCCTGATCGGTAGTACTTATGAACTTGGTTTTATCAGGTTTGGTAACTTCTTTAAAGTGTATGTACAGGCTGCGCCTGAATACAGGAGATTACCGGACGACCTGATGCAACTATACGTAAAGAATAAACGAGATGAGATGGTACCGTATTCTGCATTTATGTCCATCAAAAAAACACATGGACTGAATGAGATCACCAGGTACAATATGTACAACTCATCTGCCATCAGGGGTGAGCCCGCTGCGGGTGTCAGTAGTGGTGAAGCCATTAAGATCATCCAGGAAGTGGCAGACAAAACATTGCCCCGTGGTTATGGTATTGACTGGGAAGGTCTTTCAAAAGATGAAGCAGGGCGTGGTAATGAAGCCTTGTACATCTTCCTGATCGTATTGGCGTTTGTATACCTGATCCTGGCTGCGCAATACGAAAGCTTTATACTGCCGCTGGCGGTGATCCTGTCGCTGCCTGCCGGTGTATTTGGTTCGTTTATGCTGATCAAGGTAATGGGACTGGCCAATGATATCTATGCACAGGTAGGCCTGGTAATGCTGGTAGGTTTGCTGGGTAAGAACGCAGTACTGATCGTAGAGTTTGCGGTACAGAAACACCGTTCTGGTTCTACGGTATTGCAGGCCGCTATTGAAGGCGCCAGAACGCGTTTCCGCCCCATCTTAATGACCTCGCTTGCGTTTATTGCCGGTTTGATACCGCTGGTATTTGCTACCGGTCCGGGTGCTATCGGCAACCGTACCATCGGTTCTTCCTCACTGGGAGGCATGCTGATCGGTACTGTATTCGGGGTGATCATCATTCCGGGGTTGTACTACATATTCGGCAGTATAGCAGCTAAACGAAAGCTGATTAAAGATGAAGAAGAAAATCCCTTAACAGAAGAAATTGAACACAATGTTTAGAAACAATATCTATAAATACATAGGGATAAGCTGTATCTGCCTGGCTTATGCAGCTTGTAAAATTCCGGCCATAGTCGGGAAAACCGAAAACAAAATAGTGCCTGCGCATTATAACAATTCGCAGGATACGGTGAATACTGCAACTGTAAAGTGGAAAGAATATTTTACTGATCCCTACCTGGTAGCGTTGATCGACACTGCGTTGAAGAACAACCAGGAACTGAATATCACCCTGCAGGAGATTGAGATCACAAAAAATGAGATACGCGCCAGGAAAGGGGAGTACTTGCCCTTTGTTGGTATAAAAGGTGGTATTGGTATTGACAAAGTAGGCCGTTATACCAGCCGGGGGGCCAGTGAAGCCAATGTTGAAATTGCGCCGGGTAAAGAAACCCCCGATCCGTTGCCGGACTTCCTGTTGTCGGCCTATGCTACCTGGGAAATTGATATCTGGCATAAACTGCACAATGCTAAAAAAGCAGCGGTGACCAGGTATTTATCTACTGTTGAAGGCAGAAATTTTGTGATCACCACACTGATTGCTGAAGTTGCCAATTCGTATTACGAACTGCTGGCACTCGATAATCAACTGGAGATCGTGAACAGGAATATCGGTATCCAGACCAACGCGCTGGAAATTGTAAAACTACAGAAAGAAGCTACCCGTGTAACGGAACTGGCTGTACGCAAATTTGAAGCAGAGGTGCTCAATACCCAAAGCCTGCAGTATGATATCCGTCAAAAGATCACGGAAACAGAAAACAGGATCAATTTCCTGCTGGGACGTTACCCGCAGCCTATTGCCAGGAACAGCCAGTCGTTCGATAATGTGATACCTGCAACAATACATGCCGGTATTCCATCGCAGTTGCTGGCCAATCGTCCTGATATTAAACAGGCTGAACTGAATCTTGCAGCAGCCAGGCTGGATGTGCAGGTGGCCAAGGCACAGTTTTATCCTTCTGTTGGTATTTCTGCCGCTGTAGGTTACCAGGCTTTCAATCCCAGTTACCTGATCAAAACGCCGCAGTCTATCCTGTATTCACTGGCCGGTGACCTGGTGGCTCCGTTGGTAAACAGGAATGCGATTAAAGCAACGTATTTCAATGCCAATGCCAAACAGATCCAGGCTGCCTACAATTATGAACGTACTATTCTGAATGCTTACGTGGAAGTGGTAAACCAGTTAACGAAGATCAGCAACCTTGAAAAAAGTTATGATCTGAAATCAAAACAGGTGGAAGCGCTAACACAATCTATCAATATTTCAAATGAGCTTTTTAAATCGGCCCGTGCTGATTATATGGAAGTATTGATGACACAGCGGGATGCGCTGGAATCAAAATTTGAATTGATTGAAACCAAAAAGCAACAGATGAATGCCGTGGTGAATATTTACCAGGCATTGGGTGGCGGCTGGAATTAAACCGGTAATGTAAACAAAACCTATTGATGTATAGAAAGGGTGTCTCCTGAGAAGGGGCCGCCCTTTTTTGATATTTGATTATACAGAAAGTTTAAATGAACTGTGGGTATTGTTGCAGTGGCTGGTGAGATACCTGCCACGGAGTGGAACACCAGCTACGGTGGTTGAATGGGCTACCTGTAAAAAAAGCAGCTTCCATACAGAAGCTGCTTTTATATCATAGGGACATGATATGGTTATTTATTCCGTTGTTCCAGCAATCCCGGGTACACAGTGCCGGTAGCCTGTTTAAGTTCAATACCCAGTAAATAAGCAATGGTAGGAGCTATGTCGGTCAGTGACATAACAGGTGCCGTACCATTTTTACGGATACCTGCACCATTGGCTACAAATCCTGTTTGTATTTCATAAAAATCAGGATAATAACCATGTGTACCACCTTTCGCCGGACGAAGTTCTTCTCCCGTAATAGCGCTGTTGAAAGCAATACCCTGTATTGCAGCCAGTGCCAGTACTGCATCAGGATCTGCACCTGATTTTGCCAGCTCTGGTTTTTCAATAATACGGAACAGTTTTTTCTGTGATTCCGGTAATTCCTGCAGCAACTGTTTTACCTGTTGCAGTGTTGCCATGTCTTTACTGTCTTTCAAACGAAGCAGGGCTGCACCGCCGGTAGGAACAAACCATGCTTTCCAGTCTTCTTTATTGCCGGCTTTTCCAATCAATCCTTTTTTTGCCAGCCATACATTGGGTGCCAGGCTGGAATGCGTATTTACAAAACCATGATCACCGGCTACAATTACGGCTGCACTGTCTCTGATACCGGCCTTTTGCAATGCATCCAGGATAATACCAACTGCATTGTCTGCCCCGGCAATAGCACGACGCAACTGATCGCTTTCGCGTCCTTCGGCATGTTGTGCTCCGTCTGTACAGGGCAGGTGAATGGTGAGCAGATTGGGTTTATAGGTACGGATAAGATAACCGGCTATACGCGCCAGGTTCTGATCCATGCTGAGCGAATTGAGATTGTAATCATTGATCTGCATATTGCCCGTAGCATTGGCCACTACTTCTTCAAACAATCCTTTGGGAGTAGCATACTGGCTGGTAGCACCACGACGATCGGCGGGGTTTTCCTTTGACCATATTTCAGGTATGTTATAATCAACCGGCGCGCCTGTTGATACGGGCCATGATACAGAAGCAGAACGCAAACCTGCTTTACGAATAGCATCCCACAGTGTTTCGGCCTGTATCTGGCGGGCTTCCGTATACCATTGTCCCCCTTCACCGCCCGGTTCAAACATGGTGTTGTAAAGAATACCATGCCTGGAAGGTGTTACACCGGTGATAAGTGATGTGTGCGACGGATAGGTTACTGTAGGAAACACACCCGTTACTCCCTGTGCATAGACACCCTGTTTGGCCATCTGCTGCAGGTTGGGCGTAGGCCAGGATGGGTCTTTATAAAAATCAGGACGGAAGCCGTCAATACTAACCAATACTACGTACTTAACTTTTTGCGCGGTGGCATTGATGTACAATGAAGATGCAATGACCAGCAGGGCTATGAATTTATTTTTCATACAGATTAATTTATAAAAGGAAAGATCTCTTTGGCTGTTTTGTTTTTTACCAGTACCCTGTTCATGTCGTATTTCATGGTTACAATACCATTAGCGGCATCTACCGTAAAATCATCCATAGCACGGTTCAGTGGAATAAAAGAAGGCAGTTGTGCTTTCGTATGCTCTGCTTTTACATTTGTGTTATTGAGCTGTTCTGTTTGTGATACAGGCATTTTGATACCCAGGTCGGTCATACGTCTGCCTTCGCTGATGAAGATCTCCTGGCGCATGCGGTACAGCAGGTACAGCATATCGTCCTGTGTGGTAGCTGCATTCAGATCGGCACTGGTTACTTTGGTGCCGGATATAGCGTACACATTTACTTTACCTGCCTGCCTGTCCAGCACATAACCGCTTCTGGCGGTATCATTCTGATCAAATTTTACTTTCATAGCGGTCAGCGGGTAATCTTTGCGATTGCCGCCATTACGTGTTTCTTTACTATCATCAAGGGGCGTTACGGTGCGCAGGTTCACCACGTCTGTAAGCATGCTCTGCAACAACTGGCGTGCACCGGGAATATCCTGTGCTGAGACCTTTATTTCTGCCAGTATCAGGTAAGCTTCTTCGCCTTTGGCAATGGCGATGGATTTTTGTTCCTGTGCAGCTACACCTGTATTGAAATATTTGGGATCCAGGAAATCCAGCCGGGGCAGGGGCGCAAAGCGATTAGGCAGCGCCACAAAAGTACCTGTCTGCATTTCATTGCTTACGCCATTCAGTCCGTCGTAAGCAACCTGCAGTAGCACATCTTTTTTGGCCAGGGCATCTGTTGCAAATTTACCCGCATTGACAGCATCGCCCAATGCATAGTATACACGGGCTTTTAATAGTGTGTATGCGATCTTTTTAGCGGCATCGGGTTCTGTGGCAATAGCTTCATCAAATATGGGTAATGAGCGTTGTAAAAAGTTCGTTGGATGTTAAAACAGGGCCAAGACTACTGCCGGGCAGTGCTACAAATAACTCACCGCTCAGCAGGTATGAAAATGCGTGGCAGAATAACATCGTAGCTTTATCGGCTGCTGTAGTGCTGGCATCGGCCGGTACTACTTTATTCAATCCGTAAAGTGCCATTTCACGCAAACGCTCTACTTCTGCCTGTGCGGTATTTACATCCACATCAAAATAATCGATCTGGGGTATATCAAATACCTTACTGTTCTGTGTATAGTTATTAAAATAGTTGTCCGACATCAGTTCTGAGTTCACTACTACCGCATTCATGGTAACAGCTAACTGGCGGCGAAGCCCGTTGGCCCAACTTCTGGAAGCATTGGGATTGCTGATGTATACGTCTTCGGTTACATTGGGATTTTTTACGCAGGCCGGTAACGCAAGGGTTGCTGCAAATGCCAGCGCTAACAAATATCGTTGCATATAAATGAGTTTGATGGTGATAGTATCAGCTTAAAAATTAAAACGGACAGTACCGATAAACTGGCGTGGTGATGAATAGGTGGCATAAGAAATACCGCCGGTAGTAGCACCCCCTTGCCCCTGTGCAGAACCGCTGATGGTTGCTTCAGGATCAAAAGAAGAAGAAGCAAAGTTGAGCGGGTTGACAGCAGAGAAACCAATGGTCAGTGATTTAATGGTACTGGTTTTGGAAGCAGATCTTAATGAATACAATACACCGATGGTCCTTACTTTAATAAAGTCTGTTTTTTCAATGAACTTATTGGTAAAGCTTAACCAGTTGCTGCGTCCGTTCTTGTCGATCTCAGCCTGCGGAATGCCTTCATTGGATGCTCCGTAGTTATAGCGGAACTGTGCATCCCAGTTGTTGGCATAAGCGCCGGACTGGTAATCAGCATTGGCAAATAACTGGAAGTTCCTGTACTGGATATTCAGACCCATGCTGCCGAACAGGTCGGGGATGGTGGTACCCAGGTAAGACTGTGCCACCGTACTTTCCAGTACACCATCTTTGCCAAAAGTGCCATAATTGCCACGGATAAAACCAACCGGGAAACCTTCCTGCACTACTGTCTGGATGGTACGCGCGCTGAAACCATTGATATTGAATGGCGCTACACCACCTGAGCTTACTACGCGGTTGTACAATGTATTTACAGAAAGATTTACACTGGCCGTAAACTGTTTGGTTTTAACAGGTACCAGCACAGTATTAAATTCCCAACCACGGTTCAGGATACGGCCTACATTGTACAGTTGGTTTTGTGATTGACCGGTAGAAGGAGTAGCCGGTACATAAAACAATGCATCGTGTGTAGCTGAACGATAATAACCGGCAGAAAAACGGATACGATCCTGCAGAAATGAAAGATCCATACCAACTTCAGTAGTGCGTGTTTTTTCCGGTTTCAGGTTTTCATTACCCGGCTGACCGAAGTAAGCAGCCTGGTCTGCCAGGAATCCGCCGAAAGCGATGGTTCTTTCATTGGCCCATGCTTTTGGCAGGTTACCTGCAATACCAAAACTGCCGCGCAGCCTGGCAGAAGAGACCACATTCAATAACGGTTCAAACCAGGGCTCCTGGCTTACAACCCATGATAAGCCTGCTTTTGGATAATACTGGATACCGATATTTTTACCAAAGGCCGGGTTACCGTCGCCACGGATACCCAGGTCGGCAAACAGTTTGTTCTTAAAGCCAATGTTCTCCTGTACATAAATACCGTAGTTCACGATCTCTGCATAGTATTCATTGGCGCTTCTTACGGCTGCATCACTGATGGTTCTTGCTCCATCACGGATATTGGTACCGGTATAGGAAACCTGCTGGTCATCATTGCGGAAAAACTGTCCGCCTGCCGTAGTTACCAATGAAAATAATTTAGTGTTCCAGGTATGTTGCGCATTCAGTTCCAGGGTAATGCCCATATACTTACGTTCATTATTGGAAATATTGCCCTGGTCGGTCACAGGCTTGCCGGTAGTTACGGTAAGATACTGGTTGGTTTGTATCACCTGGTCTTTCATTACACGATAATCAATACCTCCAGATGCTTTTACCACCAGGTTTTTGAACGGAATGTATTTAAAAGTTTGTGATGTTGTAAAACGGTTTACGCGGATCTGGTCGTTCTGCAAACGCTCGGCTTCATTTACGTATGCTTTCATTACACGGAAAGCAGAATCAGACAGGTTATCTATTTTGTTGTCGAACCTGGGACCGGTAATAGCAGACGCGCCACTTTCTGCAAACCACAGACCAGTATAACCACCCTGGTTGCCATTACGGTTCCTTTTGTATTGGTTATTTACAAACATGAATGAACTTTCATAAGTAACCTTGCTGCCCAGCGGTGCACGGAACCCGCTGCTGAAATCTATTTTACGGATGCGGTTCTGGTTGTATAGTAATACACCATTGCTGTTGAGGTAATTGGCAGAAAAGCTGTACCCGAACTTGTCGCTGCCACCATTCAATGCCAGGTGGTATTTCTGGAACATGCCGTTTTCAAACAAAAGATTCTTGGTACGTTTGAAATGCAAAAAATCGTTGGTGGATTTTTCCACACCCAGCTGCGCTTCTACTGTAATATCTGTTCTGCGGGAGTTACCTTTTTTAGTGAAGATTTGTATCACACCATTGGCTGCATCAGAACCGTATAAAGTGGTAGCAGCACCGCCATTGATATATTCTACATGTTCTATATTATCCATCGGGATATCGGCCATAGAGCTGATGGCAGCGCCCTGTGTACTTCCGCCACCCAATGCAGCTACGGTATTCAGGTTATCCATGCGCACACCATCTACATAAATGATGGGCGTGGAGTTTACAAACGCTGAGTTAACACCTCTTGAACGGATGATAGAAGTTGCACCGGACTGACCGCCGGTAAGCCGTATCTGTGCATTGGGCAGTTTAGCCTGCAGCAACTGATCAAAACGGCTGGAAGGAATATTTTCCAGTTCAGAGGATTTGATGCTTGCCACATTGGAGGATAATCTTTTTTTGCTGATATCAATACCCTGACCGGTAACTACTACCTCTTCCAACTGGTTGCTTTTACTGTTAAGCCTGATCAATAATGTGTTTTTCTGATCAGATTTTTTAACAGTATATGCTTTGTAAAAAGCATTCTCGTAGCCTACAGATGAAAATGCGAAATCATACTTGTTGCCGGGCTTTAGTTTTCTGAACACAAAAATACCTTTGGCATCAGTGTATGTAGTATAGGTTTCGCTGCCGGCAGTATGACGAACCTGAACAGTTACGCCTGCCAGCAGATCACCTTTCTCAGACATTACCGTACCGGTAACATCTGTGTCTGTATCCTGCTGTGAAAAAACATGCTGTGCAAAAAACACCAGCAGTATACACCACGCAAGAGATTGTAGTTGTTGTTTAATGATGTGAGCCTTACCTTTCATAATTATCTGGTTTTAGTTGAGCGGTTTATACAAAAGATGGCCTTACATGCCGCCGCAGCGGATGTTACCTGTTGAAAAATGCCGGTAAAAACGATTACTCTTTAATTGCTTTTTTTATGTAAAAGCCATCGCCTGTGTGTGTGACAGAAAGGTCATTCATGCGACCAATGACTTGTAAAATGACAGGCAGCGAATCGTTATAGAAAACAGTTCCAGAAAAGCTGATCCCGTTCAGTTCCTCCCTGGTATAAGTAATGGGTACTTTATAACGTTGCATCAGTTTATCCAGCACAGCCTGCATCGGTGTATTGTCAAATACTATTTCCTGCCTGCTATGTGTTTCTGCAGATGCAGGAACAGATGATTGTTTGTTGCTTTCTGTGTTAGATACTTTTATAATACTGGCTATGGTATTATAATGCATCTGCTGACCGGGCATCAGGTAAACATCCTTGTCCCATCCCGGCAATTGCCTGGTTGAACGTATCACCACTTTGCCTGTTATTAGTTTTACATGTACCATAGCAGGCGTAGTAGTAACCCTGAACGAAGTGCCCAATGCAGTGGTAGACAGGTGCCCTGAGTATACCGTAAAAGGACTTGTTTTATCTTTCACTACTTCAAAAAAAGCTTCTCCTTCCAGGTAGATATCACGTTTGCCTGGCTCAAACGGTTGTTTATACTTTACAACTGCCGCCGGTGAAAGGGATACTACAGAACCGTCCTGTAGCGTAATCTTTTGCACGTTGCCTGATGTATTGTGTTGTTGTTGCCAGTTGTACACTGGTTCTGCTGTCTTTTTATCAGTGGTATTTGTTGCAGTTACTATCCTGGTTGCCGTTGTTCTGGTAGTTGGCTGGTACAACCAGGTACAACATGCAATGATCAATACTGCTGCTGCCCATGACAGATGTTTCATGGATATTACTTTCCCTGCACCGGTATGTTTTTGTACCTGCCTGAACATAGCTGCTGCATGTGCCTTGTCCAGCTTTCCTGTTGCGCTGATGCCATCCCATTCCTGTTGCAGGTATTGCTGCAATGTTTCCGGATGATCGGTTAAATAGCGATGTACCTGTTCTGCTTCTTCAGCATCACAACGGTTTGCCAGGAATCTTTCAATAATCAACTTGTCTATATGCATGCAGAACTTTGTAAATAAGGTTGAAATTAAATACGTGTATAAAAGAAGAAATCCCTGCCGGTAACATTAACTTAATGTAGCGGGTGGTTATGGCAGTAATGTTATCAGAAACAGCCACAAAGTGGTCAGCAGCGAACGGATCTGCCGCACAGCTTTTAACAGATGGTCCTCTACCGTTTTTACAGATACAGATAGCCTGCCTGCAATTTCACGGTTGGAATAACCATGAAACATTTTTAAGATAAACACCTTTTTACGTACCGGGGGAAGTTGGTGTATAGCTAGCCTTAAATAATCATTGGCTTCCAGTGAATGATGGGCTTCCTGTTCATAGCGTGTTTCAGCAAGCGGTTCAAGCCCGGCAACAGTGCTGTAGTTTTTTCTGTTAACAGCTTCTTTCCGTAAGTGATCTATCAATACACTGTTGGCCATAATAAAGAGCTGCGCTTCCATACTATAGCTGTCTGAAAGCGTATGGCGTGATTGCCATAATTTGATGAAGAGCTGCTGGGTAAGTTCGGTGGCTGTTTCGTGAAGGGTAGTGCGTTTTAGAAAATACCTGAATACTTTTACATGAAGCTGTTCATACACTGCCCGAAAAACGGCTGCATCGCCTTCCCTGATGCCGGTTATATCATTCATTGCTACTGATAGATGATGGAATGATTGCCTTATCCTTTTTCGGGATGCAAGTTGCTTAATTAAACGAATGCGCAGGTATTATAAAAATGTTAAGTACATGTTGGACATTTATCATCGGTTATACATTAATATATGTATCTTATAGGCGCCTTAACTTAAGATTTATAACTTATAACCAAAAATTCTATCCTGTTACCATTTTAATATCTTTGCTGTGCTTATGAGAACATTTGAAGATACATACAGGCATAAAGGACTACGGAAACAGCTGGTAGATCTGTTACGGCAGAAAGGCATTACAGATGAGCGGGTATTGCAGGCTATTATGAACATTCCCCGTCATTATTTTCTCGATTCAGCATTTGATAAGGTGGCTTATGAAGACAAAGCATTTCCCATTGCTGAAGGACAAACCATTTCTCAACCATATACAGTAGCTTATCAAAGCCAGTTACTGGAAATAAAACCTTACGAAAAAGTACTGGAAATTGGTACCGGCAGCGGTTACCAGGCCATTGTGCTGGGCGAGATGAATGCACAGGTATATACTATTGAGCGACAGAAAAAACTGTTTGATGAGCACAAGAAGTTTGTATTGCGTGGCAAGTACACCGGCATCAAATATTTTTATGGGGATGGTTACGAGGGCTTGCCTACCTATGCACCTTTTGATAAAGTGATTGTTACAGCTGCTGCGCCTTATATTCCGCCTAAGCTGATCGAACAATTGAAAACAGGTGGTAAAATGGTAATACCGGTTGGTGAAGGACAGGTGCAACGCATGCTCAGGCTTACCAAACAAGCCGATGGAAGTGTACAGGAAGAGATATTTGAAAATTTTTCTTTTGTACCAATGCTGGGGGGGAAGAATAATTAAATGTATAAGGCCAAAAGTTGAAAGTGTAAGGTATAAAAACGCAAAAAGATTTTATAAAGCAAAAAGCTCCTGTATATATTGATTGTAATATATGCAGGAGCTTCTATCTTAATTTTATACCTTGAATCTTAAACCTCTTATTTCTGTAATACCATCACATCATTCATCATAAATGTATTGCCGCCACTGGCTATTATATTGTATACCTTCTGTGTGCCGCCGGCTGTTTCGGTTTTATTCCATACAATATAGGTTTCATACTTGCCGGACTGTTCATCTCTGCACAATACTTTATCGCCGGTATTTACTTCACCGATTTTTTTCTGTCCTTCCTGCATTTGCATAGGGTGGTTGGGTGTTGCATGCAGTTCTTTTTGCAATAGCAGTACTTCCATGCCGTTTATGGTAGCTGTTTCAGTTGTTTTTACCAACAGCAGGTTGGTGATGGCGTAATTTTTTGCCTCATGGGTAGTTAATTCCTGTACGGTAACAGTGGTGGCCTGTTGTGAAACAGGGTCAATAGTTATTACCTGGTCACCGCTTTGAATATTTTGTAGCAGCTTTTTACTACCGTTGGCCATAGCCACTTCCACAGTGCCGGGAAAACAAATATCATTGCCATAAGTGGCAGATTCTTTGCTCATATCCTTACCGGCATTGGCAGCTTTGTACAACTGGAAACCAAATTCTTTGGATAGCACATAAGAAAGTTTCAGCACAAAATTGGCTTCCTGTTTATCAATGGCATGAATGTCTTCAAAATACTTTTCCCATACCTTGCTGTCTGCACTAAAATTGGGCATACAGGCTTTATACTGCTGACCTTTTTCGTTGGTATAAAAGATCATCACACCCAGTTCCTGCATGCCTTCTTTGGCTACCAGTTTGTACAGGTCAATCCTTTTTTTATTGCCATCATCACCGGTAATGAAGTAAGGTTTGCGGCTTTCATACCTGTCCAGTATATAGATATTGTCAAATTTTACATAGGTATCATTGTCCAGGTCTTTTACTGCAAAGTTTTTAGTCTTGTCATATTCTGCCATTGTAATAGCTCGTCCCGCAGGTTTGTCCTGTGACCACAACCTGACAGCCGACATGGCCAGTAAAAAAGTAACAGTCGTTTTCTTCATGTATAGATCAGATTTATTATGCGGTACTTCTCTTGTGCCTTGACTCTTATTCCTTACATCCTAAGAAATTTCCTTAAACGCCGCTGCAAAAGCTTCCATTTCATCCATACGTCCAATACTGATACGGCACCATTCCTTATTGTCAAATTTCCAGGTACGTATGCTTACTCCTCGTTTTGCCATTTCCATGCTGAATTTACTGCCATCTATTTTGATGGGGAAAATAACAAAATTGGCATAAGAGGGCACATAGGTGTATCCTTCTTTTTTCAACACATCGTACAAGAAATTTTTAGATGCCTCCGTCTTGGCTTTTACCTGCTGCATATATTCCTTATCCTGGTAGCTGGCTGCCGCTGCTGCAATAGAAGTTGCAGAGATAGACATGGCGCCTTCGCAGTAAGTGCTCAATGCACGGATCGTTGCCGGTTGTGCCACAGCATAGCCTACACGTAGACCGGCAAAACCATACAGCTTTGAAAAAGTACGGGCCACTATTACATTACTACCTTTCTTTACAAGATCGATCAACGTAACAGATTGCGGGTCGTCCAGGTAATCAATATAGGCTTCGTCAACAAATACGGGTACTTTGGCAGATACACGTTCACAGAACGATTTCAGTTTAGCTGTATCCACAACAGTTGCTGTAGGGTTATTAGGATTACAGAGATAAACCAGCTTAGTGTCTGGTGTAATCGCCTTTTCTATAGCATCCAGGTCCGTTTTGTAATCTGCCGTCAGAGGAACCCTGATAATATTCGCTTTGAACGACATAGAGGCACGACGGGTAAGATCATCATAAGAAGGATCTGCTGTAACAATACTGCCTCCGTCTTTGCTGTAATAAGTGGCAGCAGCAGCCAGCAATGGTGATGATCCGGCAGCCAGCATTACCTGTGATGGCTGCAGGCCTTCAAAGGTGGTGATCTTTGTCATCAGGTCGCGCGATGAACCAAATGCATAACGGAAACTATCATTGATGGCGTCTTGTATAGCCTGTTTGGCTTTTGCAGAAGGACCAAAGGGATTTTCATTGGCAGACAACCGCGCTTTGATATCGGGTGGGGCAGACAATACAACAGATTCGTCTGTTTCGGGGCTGAATATAACCGGTGCTAATGGTGCATTGGTTGTAGCCAGTATTTTACCGGGAAGAAAAGAGAATCCACCTGCCAGCAGTGCGCCCGATTTGAGCAGGGTGCGCCTGTTGATGTTTCTGGATGTCATAGTTAGCTGGTTTTGATTGTTATGATTGCGCTGCGTTACTTTTTTGACGGGTAATGCAGTTGTTGTTCACTTAATCGTGCGTGAATAGCTGTAACTGTATTTCTGGCCGATTCAAAAGCGCCTGCCATCCAGGCATTCAGGTAGGTGAGATGCTCACCGGCAAAATATACCTGTTTGTCTGGCTTCAGTAATGCCTTGTACAAGGTTTGCCGTTCACTGTCAGTATATACAGCCCAACCACCCAGGCTATAAGCTGTTTTGTGCCAGCTTACTGAAAACGAATTTTCAAATTCCTGCGCGTATTGCGGATGTATAAGGCTGCCTTTTTCAAGCGCCAGTTTCTCCCTTTGCTGATAATTCAGTTCGCCCGTTTCGCGGGCTTTTTCATTAAAATTGTAATAACCGATCAGGATGCCTTTGCGGGCAAGGTAATCGTTGGATGGATAAAAAATCTGGGTGATGATATTGTTGGTATGTGTAATACCGCCGTAGATGTTTTCGTCTTCTTCCCAGAACCTTCGTTTGAACTGTAGTCCGATCTTGCCGGTACTAATATACGAAATATAATCGATGGCCCGGCTGGTGTCTGATAAAAAATTGTGTTCTATATTGCTCAGTACCGGCAATGGAATGGTGCAGATACAAAGATCGCCGGTAAGCTTTTTTTCACCGGCCGGTGTTTTATATACCACTTCCACACCTTCAGACAGATTGCGGATAGCTGTTACTACCGCATTGAACTGAATGGCATCGGCCACTTTCTTTTCAAATGCGCTGGCAATCATATCCATACCACCAATAGCCTGGAACATGGTCATCTGCAGTTCGTACGTGTATTCTGCCACATTGTAAAAATCGGGGTCCATCAGGCCGGATTGAATAATGGCGCCCAGTTTGTGCGGATCGGCAATACGTCCTGTTCTTTCACCGGCACCGGGGGCTTCCTGGTAACCACGGCGTGCAGAAGCTTTGTACAATTTATCAATGTCCAGACCACCTTCGGCACGCAGGTATTCTATGATTTTTTGAGTGTCTTCTGTAGTCATAGCCATATCTACCTGTTTGCTGTCAATAGCCTTGGCCAGCAGTTCACTCATATAACCTCTTACATCGTTGTGAATTTCACGGATGCGGATCTTTTTATTGGATAAAGGACCTTTCCCTTCACTGAAGTAGTAAGCACCTTCATTGATGTTGTTATAATTCTGTACAGGTACATTCAGTTCTTTACAGTAATGGAGTGTAAGTTGATGGTGATGTGGTATCCGCGAGGGACCTGCATTGAAATAAAGGCCATCATCAAAACGCGATGTCTGTACCGGTTGCGTGGTTTCTATATTCATTGAGCCCTTGCGTACACTCCAGCAACGTCCACCACTTCTGTTACGCGCTTCCAGTATGGTACAGCGGTAACCCAGCTTACGTAGTTCATAGGCAGCTGTCAGTCCGCTGAGACCTGCACCAAGGATTATGATATGCTCCTGCTTTTTTGATTGTCCGGGTAATGCAAAAGCGTGTACGGGTGCTTCCTTTAGCATACCCAATGCCATCATTGCAGGATAGGCAGTGCCCATACGGGCAGTGTTGTGTAAAAATGATCTGCGGCTGATTGTCTTCACAAATGAATAAAAAATTTATATGGCTGATAATTCATTGACAATATAATTTTTTTGAAAATTGAAAAAGAAATGAGCCCGATAAATCTGCAGGGAAATGTTTTTTGCGGAAAAAAATACAGATGAAAGGTATTGTCGAAAGTTATAATGTGATGGGTTGTAGGAATGTAATTTGAAAATGTGCAAATTTGAGAGTAGAAGAATGCTCTGATGGCTGGACGGTTTGATTGTTGCTGACCGCTGCGGGTTTTGAGCTACGAGCTGTGAGCAAATACAGGTATAGAAGAAAGAAGACTGAAGTCTGAAAGAAAATACAAAGTACAAAATACGGCTTCGTTTTATTGCGGCTTTGCGATACGTTGCTGTCTTTGCCTGAAATAAGCCGGCAATAGCTGCGATCTTCTCACGATTCAAGACTGACGATTCACGATCGCTCCTCACAAAAACTCCAGGATCCTCTTCCTCACTGCTTCATCCTTATATACTTTCCGGTGACCCAGTCCCTGTGTAATGACCAGTTCCAGGTGAGCATGCTGATCTTTCTGTACCTCAATAGCATCTTTAACAGGAGTGGCGCGGTCGCCTTCATCATGAAACCACAACACCTGTGCGCGGATATGATACATAGCGCGTTTGATAGAAAAATATTCCGGTGGTACGCCGGCGATGTTCAATATCAGTTCATCAAACTGTTTGCGGATATTATCGTGTAATTCCAGCAGGTTAAAAAAAGCGTCAACAGCGCTGACAGTTTCTGTAGCGGGAGCCAGTAGCACTACTTTGGTGTCTGTAGTATGCGGAATGGTTTCCAGGAAATGTGTCAGTGCCAGTCCGCCAAGTGAATGCGCCATAAAACGATCAACAGGACCATACAGCTCATAGATCTTTTGCAGCATGGCAATATACAAGGGCAGCGTGAGTTGTTTGCCATCTGACCTGCCATGTGCAGGCGCATCAAAAGCGATCACTTCATATCCCTTACGGATAAAAGCAGCAATGTATTTATCAAAATATTGGTAAGAAGATTCAAAGCCATGGATGATTAGTACTTTTTGTTGTTGCGGATGGTTCCAGCGCTGACCACGTATAGTGAGACCGTTCAATGTAAAAGAAAGTTTTTCGCCTTTTTCTGGAACACGGTGCAGTTTTTTCTTTTTGGCCTGCTGAGGCGTACAGAATAGTTTAAATGCTTTTTCTGCAGCTTTCTTTTCAGACACTACCGCCGTAATGTTCAGTTTGGCCCGCAGATATTTTAATACCAGTTTTTGCGCAAACGTCATAAGGCAATATGCTCCCGCAGGGAACTTTTAATTAGCTTGCAAGATAAAGCGGAATATGCGAATCGTCATCATCGGATCGGGCAATGTGGCCAATATACTGGGCCGCAGGTGCAGACAGGCTGGTCATACTATTGTACAGGTATATGGCCGTAACCGGCAGGCTGTGGCTGCACTGGCAGACCTGTTGGGAGCTGCTGTAGCCACTAAACCGGCGGAGCTGGACAATACAGTTGATGTACACCTGCTGGCAGTGTCAGACGGTGCTGTAGCAGCCGTAGCAGGGGCATTAAAGCCCGGCAACAGTTTGCTGTTACATACAGCAGGTTCTGTGTCAAAAGAGGTATTAAGTACTGCTGCTGCGCGTTATGGCGTACTATATCCACTGCAAAGCCTGCGGAAAGAAATGGAGCGTTTACCGGAAATCCCTTTGCTGATAGATGGTAATACGGCTGAAAGTTTGCAGGAAATAGAAACACTGGCAACATCACTTTCTGAACAGGTACAGCAGGCTGATGATAATAAACGATTGCACCTGCATGTAGCAGCTGTAGTGGTCAGTAATTTTACCAATCACCTGTATACACTGGCAGATAATTACTGCAAAGCCGAAGAACTGGATTTTTCATTACTGTATCCACTGATCAATGAAGTGGCGCAACGCTTACAATTGGCTTCTCCCGCTGCGTTGCAGACAGGCCCTGCCATCCGTAATGACACACCCACCATCGAAAAACATCTTATCCTGCTAGAGGAATATCCAGCCCTGCAAAAGTTGTATAGTTTGTTTAGTGAAAGTATTCGCGAGTCGTCAGTGGTGAATCATCAGTCGTGAGTGGTTGCTGCTGTATTTGCTCGCAGCTTCTTCATAACCATCAAACAATCAGACCATCCGGCAATCTGGCATTCCATTTTCAAATTACTTACAACTCACAACCATACCGCTCTCTCAACACCCCCATATGATGCTCTACATGACCTGCACATACATAACCAAGCGTTGCAACACTGATCACATTGTTGTTGGCGGTGCCGGTTAACAGCAGTTGCTCATCACTGAACGAACCGAACAGCAGGGTGGTAGCAGTACGTAATGCATTGAATTCCGCTATCATGGTCTGCCATGAACGATGATGTACAGGTGCATGGACTGCCCAGGTATTTTCATCAAAACCGGGTTGAGCAGATGGGTCCTGACGGGCAAACCATACCGCACGTAAACTGAACACTCTTTCTGCATCAATAATATGCTGCAGCATTTCCTTGATGGTCCATTTACCCTGGGCGTAGGCATAATCTTCCTGTTGAGGTGTGATTGCCTGCAGCAATGCATTGAATTGCCGGGTATTATTGTTAAGGGCGTCTGTAATATTGTCTTCGGTTACTTTATTGATGTAGGTGATGTAAAATGCCGGAACCACCAGTTCTTTTTTTGTTATCATGTTCAGGTATTTAGAACTAAGTAATAACCTGTATAGCGTACAGGCACAAATCTGACCGCATAATACAAATAAATAAAATACCACTAACCGGTATGCCAAAATGTAACACGGGCAGAGTACCTTTAGATACTATAATATCCATCTTCAGAATAACTGACTTCCTTCCCGCCGGTCTTTACCCGTTGAAAGTTTTATTCTTCACCAGGTAATTCATTAAATGTATGAAAAAGACACTCCTTTTGATGACAGGGCTGTGCTTTGTCATTGTTTTATTACAGTTATCCGGTTGCAACAAAATTGACTGGAACGATCTGCTGCATCATCCTGATAAGGCAGATAAGCTGTGTGACATTAAAAAGATCAGTATTTACCGTGATCTGGATACACTGATCTGTAAATTCAGTTACAATAACTGGGGCGATCCCGACCAGGTAGTATTGAACCATATTGCCACCGGGCAGCCGGGTTTTCGTTTTATATACGATAATAAGCACCGGCTTACAGATTATTTAGGGTTGTATGGGGCTGATTATACGCTGAATAACTATTATGAGTTCTGGCACCAGTATGTATATGAAAATGGCAAAATTGTAAGAGATACCATGCGTGGTCTTGGAGAATATCCCAACAGAAGCACTAATCCTTATCTGTTATTACTCACAACATTTGAATATGATAATTACAACAGGATTGTAAAGGCTGTTCAAACCTATCCATTGTTACCTGCTATACCATCTACTATTGAAACCTATACGTACAATGGTGATAATAATCTGGAGAAATATACCAGGTTAAACGGTGGAGATGCTACTCCCTATGTTGTGACCTATACCTACAATGTCAGCAAACCCAACCTGCATCGTACCAGCAGGATCTGGATGTTTGTAGACAGGAATTACAGCGTAAATACCCCTGTTAACGCTACCGCCTACAACCAGTATGGACTACCACTGAAATACGATGTGGCTCATTATGAATTTTTGTACAATCTTGATATTGGTAAGTCCACACTTGAATACCAATGCCGATAACCGCGGTATGAAGTCTGAAAGAATGTGTCCTTAAAAAGTTATTCTCCTGATGAGTAAACCAGGACCGGGGGGCAGGTCCCCGGTTTTATAGTCAACGATATGGTATGTACATTAAAAAGCCGGGGATGCTCTCCCCGGCTTTTTACCAGTAAGATATTCGGAAGCCTGTTATCCTTTTTTATTCTTTAAAGTAGGCTTGGGTGATGTTGCTTTTTTGGTTGGAGTACCCGGTTGCAGGGTAGCTGCAATTTTAGCGGCCTCGTATGCATTGATAATGCCACCTGTACGGCAGAGGTCTGACATGGGAACCAGTTCATCAGTACCTGGTTTTTTCACTTTTTCTGTAGGTACCTGTGCTGATTTCTCAATACAGTATTTCACCTGCTCTGCAGTGAGGTAGGGGAAGTATTCCAGCAAAAAGGCTGCTGTACCTGCCACTACAGGCGAAGCCATGCTGGTACCCTGTGCATTTCCATACGTATTGCCACCGGGAATAGTAGAATATATTTTAACACCGGGTGCAAATACATCCACTTCTTTTTTACCATAGTTAGAGAAAGAAGCGGTCAGGCCACCAGCTTTGGGATCGCCACTGGCACCTACAGTGATCCAGTTCTTAGCCCTTGCTTTCAGGGTTGCCAGGTCTGCATTGGGGAAATTATCGGCAGTGTCAACATTCTTGGCATCGTTACCTGCTGCATGCACCAGTAATACACCTTTGCTGGCAGCATATTCTACAGCTTCGTCTACCCATTTTTTCTGGGGAGAGAAATCCTTACCAAAGCTCATGTTGATCACCCTGGCTCCGTTGTCAACTGCATAACGGATGGCCAGTGCAATATCTTTATCGTGCTCGTCACCATCAGGTACGGCACGGATCATCATAATGCGAACATTATCGGCAATACCTTCAATACCCAACCCGTTGTTGCGGATGGCGCCAATAATACCGGAAACGTGTGTGCCGTGGAAAGGAGTACCGGCCATTACATCACCATTTCCGTAGTAACGGTCGTTGAAATCATTTTCATTATCGCCGGTGATCTCACCACGATAATCCTTAGGTGCTTTTTCTTTAGCTTCTGCCTTTCTTTCTTCACCGCTTACAAACTCACCGAAACCATCCAGGAATTCTTTATTGGTGCTTTCCAGCATCTGGTTGGCTTTAAAAAGATACAACAGGCTGCCACGGGCTGATTTTTCAGCAGTGTTAACAGCAACAAACGTATCCAGGTCATTACCGGTATATACATCTTTTTTCAGTGCCACTTTCAGAATGCTGTCGCTGCGTAGTGAGCTTTGCAGCGCTCTTTTCAGCATTACCAGGTCTACACCTTCTTCAGAACCATCGCCTTCAATTTTGGCTTTGGCCTTCAGCCATGTTTTATATTCAGCCAGTTCATCACCTTTTAAAGTAGCAGGATCAATTTTAGCATCACCATATTTTGCTTTCAGGTGGTGATATACACGCGCACCTTCGTAAGAGTCCTGTTTTACATTACGGCCGTCTTTATTACCCAAAAAGTTCCAGCCATGAATGTCATCAATATAACCGTTGCCATCATCGTCAATACCATTACCGGGAATTTCTTTCGGATTTACCCACAGGATATCTTTCAGGTCTTCGTGCAGGGTATCAATACCCGAATCAATTACTGCTACTACTACGGTTTTGCCTTTCAGGTTTTTTGATTTGATAAAATCATAAGCCTTATTGATACTGATACCATAATAGCCGTCTTTGCTTTTATCCAGCAGGTGCCATCCTTTGGGTACATCAGAAGAGCTGGCAGATTTGTCCTGTTGCGCATGCACTGTGTTACCGGTAGTCACTAGGACTGCCGCGAGTCCTATTGCCTGTAGCAGTTTACTCATTATGATTGTTTTATTTTACTTTTTATGAGATGATAAATCATCATGGATAGTTGGTTCTGAAAGCTGCAAATATCAGGATTTTGCGCTTTCTTAACGTTTAATTGTTGGTCGGGTGTCTTTCTGCAGAAGGGTGGCAGGCAAAAAGGTTTTTCAGTCATCAATATAAAATAAAAACAACTAATACATTTTACCAATTATATGAACGGCTTATACCGGCAATTGTGTATTGATAAAAAGCATATTCTATGATAGAGATAAAAAAACCGGTGTGCTACACACCGGTTTTTGATTTTTTATGAATTCTTTAAGTTTTTATTGCTGCGAAAGTTTCAGTTCCACGCGCCTGTTTTTAGCCCTGCCTTCGGCAGTACTGTTATCTGCAACCGGTTTTTCCTGACCATAACCGGTAGCCTGTAAACGATCTGCTGCAATGCCTTTTTGTATCAGGTATTGTTGTACTGCATCGGCACGTTTTTGCGACAATGTCTGGTTCTTTGCAGCATTACCCACATTATCGGAATGGCCTTCTACTGACAGGTGCAGTGCCGGGTTTTCGTGCAGGATCGCTGCAACATCATCCAGAGCTTTGAATGAAGCCGGTGTTATTTTATCGCTGCCTGTTGCAAAGAAGATGTTCTTCGCAGCATAGTTTACTTTTTCTACGATCTCTTTTTTAATAACAGGGCAGCCATTGTTTTCACGCGGACCCGGTTCATTCGGACATTTATCTTCTTCGTCATTGATTCCGTCTCCATCGCTGTCAGGTATCGGGCAACCTTTATATTTCGCTACGCCTGGTTTATCAGGACACTGATCCTCTTCGTCGTTGATTCCGTCACCATCTCTGTCAGGTATCGGGCAACCCTTATACTTCGCTACACCTGGCTTATCGGGGCACTGGTCCTCTTCGTCATTGATCCCGTCACCATCGTTGTCAGGAATCGGACAACCTTTGTATTTGGGCAGACCTGCTACATCCGGGCATTTGTCTACATTATCTGCTACACCATCACCATCCCTGTCAGGACAACCATGTGTTGAAGCAGGGCCAGCCACCAGCGGACAGGCATCTTCGTTATCCGGAATACCGTCGTGATCCCTGTCTTTAGGTTTGCGTTCAGTTTGTGCACCGTTGAGCCAGAAACCTATAGAAGCACCTATAACGCGGTGTTTAAAAGTACCGTCGTAAGATGCCGTATAAAAATTAGTCAGTCCCTGACTGAGAAAACCGGTCAACAAAAAACTGCCCAGTTCAAAACCTGCGCGGGCATTGATACCGATATCCACGGTTTTCATTTTACCGGTAGCATTGCCGGTTTCCAGGCGCGTTTCGTCCTTGTTGTATTTGGTAGTACTGTCGCCTACTGCCACTCTTGATTCAATAGTGCTTTTACCATTGTAGAAAAATGAAATGTAGGGACCGGCACTTAGCAGGAAATTACTTTTTTTGCCTAACGGGATCTTGTAGGTAAGATTGATAGGAATATCGATGTAATTGGCGGAAAAATTCTGCTGTCTTGAAAGCGTATCATTTTTGGTGACGGATGTATCGTAGAACTTTTCAAATTTGCGGCCTTTTGCCATGTAAAACACACCGGGGTGCAGGTAAAAATTACCACCCAGGGGCACTTCAGCCATAATACCAATATTAAGACCTGAACGGCTTTTGTAACCGGGTTTTGTGAGGCTATCCCAGCCGGGCAGGCTGTTTTTTTCAGTTACGGAAGCAGAGTGGGGGCCTCCCAATACAGCCAGTCGCAACTGGGCGTATGAAAATGCACACGAACCCGTAAGCAGCAGCAGAGTAAACAGTTTTTTCATAATGATATCAGCCTTATCTCAACCTTCACTAACGCTTTGAACACCAGATTATTTTAAGAAGTAGTAAGTTTTAGGTTATAAGATATAGGTTTTTGGCCTGATTGAAGTATTGCAGCGACAAACGAAGTCCTGATTTCAATAACACAATCTCATTACTGAGTCACAACCTATAACATACAACTATATGTCGAACTTAATGCCTTGTGCCAAAGGAAGTTGTGTTGAATAGTTAATGGTATTGGTCTGGCGGCGCATATATGCTCTCCAGGCGTCACTGCCGCTTTCACGACCGCCACCGGTTTCTTTTTCACCGCCAAATGCACCACCTATTTCGGCGCCAGAGGTACCAATGTTAACATTGGCAATACCACAATCACTACCGGCATGCGACAGGAATTGTTCTGCCTCGCGCATGTTCAGGGTCATGATGGAAGAAGAAAGCCCCTGCGGAACATTGTTCTGAATAGCAATGGCTTCATCAATGGTGCTGTATTTCAGTAAATACAAAATCGGCGCAAAGGTTTCGTGCTGTACAATGTTGTAGCCGGGTTGTGCTTCGGCAATACAGGGTTTTACATAACAGCCGCTTTCATAACCTGCTCCCTGCAACACGCCACCTTCCACAATGAAATGACCGCCTTCCTGTTTACAGGCCGCGATCGCTTTCTCGTACAGGGCAACAGCATCTTTGTCAATCAGCGGACCAACATGGTTATGCGCATCCAGCGGGTTGCCGATGTTCAGTTGCTGATAGGCTGCAACCAGCTTTTGTTTGATGGTATCATATACTGATTCATGAATAATAAGGCGGCGGGTAGTGGTACAACGTTGCCCGGCTGTACCTACTGCGCCAAACAGCGCGCCCAGTACGGCAATATCCAGGTCGGCATCTTTTGAAATGATAATAGCGTTGTTACCGCCCAGTTCCAGCAACGATCTGCCCAGGCGTGCACCAACTGCTGCACCAACGGACTTGCCCATGCGCGTAGAGCCGGTGGCCGATACCAGGGGAATACGGGTATCATTAGACATCCATTCGCCGGTTTCACGTCCGCCGGTTACCAGGCAACAAACACCTTCGGGTACATTGTTGCGTGTAAACACTTCGGCTACTATATGCTGGCAGGCCACTGCACACAATGGCGTTTTTTCTGAAGGTTTCCAGATACACACGTTTCCGCATACCCACGCCAGCATGCTGTTCCAGCTCCATACGGCAACAGGGAAATTGAATGCGGAAATAATAGCAGTGATACCCAGTGGATGCCATTGCTCATACATCCGGTGACCCGGACGTTCGCTGTGCATGGTAAGACCATACAACTGGCGGGAAAGGCCCACTGCAAAATCGCAGATATCGATCATTTCCTGTACCTCACCGTATCCTTCCTGCAGACTTTTACCCATTTCGTATGAAACCAGTTTGCCCAACGGCTCTTTGTAGGTGCGCAATGCTTCACCTATCTGGCGTACAATTTCACCACGTTTGGGTGCGGGCCAGGTGCGCCAGATTGCAAATGCTTCCTGTGCTTTGGCAACCACGGCTTCGTAACCTGCCTTATCGGTAGTACTTACAGTGGCAATCAGTTGTCCGTTTACGGGCGAAAAAGAAGATAATGTTTCACCCCCGGTTTTCAGCCATTTGCTGCCGGTGCTTACCCCGTCATTGTTTTGCTGAATGTGCAGTAAGGAAAGAAAATCCATAATCGTTGATTTGTGCGGCAAAGGTAATGAATGATAATAGGTTATCCCGGATGGTTTCAGAACTGTTATAAAACGTTTTTATCATGTCTGCAAAATGTTTAGCCCGATCTTGTTGCATAAAGTGGCTGGTGAGACACCCGTTACAGATTCTCCGGCTGGTGTTTCACCAGCCGGAAATACAATTGGCCGGTGTTTGCACCGGCCAATTCATTCATCAACACTGGGAAAGAAACAATTAATTCATGGTATATTTTGTCCAGAATTTCTGTTCATTCATCATTTGTTCGCGATCTGCTGCAGAAGGAGCACTTCCACCACTTCTCATACCACCGCCTCCGCCGCTTCTCATGCCGCCACCGCGACCGCCGCCCATTCCACCACCACTCATGTCACTGCTGCCTGCGCCACCGGAAGAGGGCATTTCCATGCCATTGATCTTGCAACCAATGCCGAATACCTTTTGTTTCAGACTGGCAGCATCGCCCAGTAATGATAAAGGAATGGTATATTCAATATGCATATCCTGCGCTGTATCGCATTTATACGCCACCTGCACTCCATCTTCTGCTCCTGTGGTCAGTATCACAGGGTCATCACCATTAAAGCCAAATGCTTTTAAAAAGGTCAGTTGCTGGGCCGCAAGGGCTGTACGCATGGCTCGCATATCGCCACGGCCTTGTCCGCCACCGCCATTGCCGCGCTGGAAGTTGCCTCCGCCCATTCCACCGCCATCAGCGCTGCGTTTTACCGGAAATTCAATGCCTTTGCCTTCACGTTTTTTTCCTTTTGGATCAACAAACAGTGTCATACCCATATGCATCATTTTCATTTGTGTGCGGATGTCGGGAATGATCAGGGCGATGTAGAGATTTTTGTCGTCATTGTCTACCGCGTACAACAGCCCGGTTTCCTTGTCGGTAGTAAATTTTTCAGCAGGCCATTCAGAAACGTTGCCGTCCTGCAGATGCTGAATAATGGCAGTGTCGGGGAGAGGCGAAGCAGCAAAGGAACATGTAGCAGTTCCCAGTAATGCTGCAGTGGCCAGCAATACAGATCTTTTCATTGCGTTAGTTTTAGGACATTATTAGACGCCTGAACATCGCATAAACTTGTTCACCGAGGAAGGTTTTATTCCAACGCGTATGCTCCAGGCCCTGAACCTTGTATCTTAACCTGTATCCTTACATCTTCACCGTCCTTCACAAATTTTCCGATTATCCGATTTTCAAATTACCTTAGCGCACTCAATCGACGCGCGGAGCATTATGAGTATGTTTTATTCTAATGCAGAGCCATATTCCCTCCCGCTTTACTACAACTTCAACATTGTTTATCATGTCTGTAAGTAAAGAAATTAAAAAGGTGACCACCAACACCTTACTCCGCATGAAGTCACAAGGTGAAAAGATCTCCATGCTCACTGCCTACGATTTTTCCTTTGCACGGTTGTTTGATGCAGCGGGTGTTGATGTGATCCTGGTAGGAGATTCTGCCTCCAATGTAATGGCTGGTCATGAAACCACTTTGCCCATTACACTGGACCAGATGATCTATCATGCATCTTCTGTTATCCGTGGTACACACCGTTCGCTGGTAGTAGTAGATCTGCCTTTTGGCGCATATCAGTCAAATCCGAAGGAAGCACTTGCATCTGCAGTACGCATTATGAAAGAGACCGGCGCACACGGTGTAAAACTGGAAGGCGGCGAAGAGATCATTGAATCGGTAAAACTGATCGTGGCAGCAGGCATCCCCGTTATGGGACACCTGGGATTAACACCACAGTCCATCTATAAATTCGGCACTTATGCAGTAAGGGCCAAAGAGGAAGCAGAGGCCGGCAAACTGCGCAATGATGCCCGTTTGTTGCAGGATGCGGGGTGTTTTGCTACGGTACTGGAAAAAATTCCTGCACAATTGGCCCGTGAAGTATCAGAAAGTCTTTTAATTCCTACCATTGGTATCGGCGCAGGCATGCATTGCGACGGACAGGTACTGGTAATGCACGATATGTTGGGCATCAATACAGAATTTAAACCACGTTTTTTACGTCAGTATCTTAACCTGGCCGAACAGATAAACGGTGCTGTACAGCATTATATAAAAGATGTAAAAAGCGGAGATTTTCCCAATGAGAATGAGCAGTACTGAGATGTGCTGGTTTCGAGTTTCGGGTCGTGTGTGATGAATCATGAATCGGCAATCTTCAGTTGTGAGTGGTGAATGGTCAATCGTGAGTGCTGGCTGCTGTTCTTGCTCGCCGCTCGTGCCTCAAAGCCCAAAGCTTTTTCAAACTACTGACTTTCTCTTGGACCTTACCGTTGTCAGATTTCAGACCTCATGTCTGGCCTTAACAATCAGCCTACAGCTTAACAGCGCCTAACTCACCATACAAATGTTGTATCAGTCCGTCGGCCAGACCGATCTTGGGAACATAAATTTCGGGAATATTGGCCCAGCGCATTACGTTTACGTAGATCTGGAGGGCAGGTACAATAACATCCGCACGGTCTTCGCGCAGGTTGTACAGGCGCATTCTGTCGGCCAGTGAAAAATTGCTGAACTCCTTGTAGTAATCCTTCAGCATATCCAGTGTAAGTGCTTTGCCCTCTTTGCGTTTGGAAAGCGAGAATATTTTGTTGATGTTGCCACCGGATCCAATGGCAATGGTATCATTATCGTGACCGCGGGTAGCCAGTTTGATGAAATCTTTCATGTCATCCCAGTGCCACTCATCCACCTGTTTTTTCAGAATTCGGATGGTGCCGATGTTGAAAGAACGTTTAAAGGCCAGTTTGCCATCGGCAAAAAAAGTAAGTTCCGTACTGCCACCACCTACATCAATGTACATGTAGGCACGTGATTTATCAAGATTCTCTGCAATATGATTTTCGTAGATCAGTGAGGCTTCGGCATCACCGGTGATCACTTCAATATCAATGCCGGTTTCATCCTTTACCCGTTGAATAATTTTCTGTGCATTGGATGCATCGCGCATGGCAGAAGTAGCAGCAGCTTTGTAATGAGCTACATTGTAAGCATCCAGCAGGTAGCGGTATGCTTTCAGTGTATTGAGGATCATCATTTCTTTTTCGTGCGAGATTTCTTTTTTCTCAAACACGTCAAAACCAAGCCGCAAAGGCACACGCACAAGATTGATCTTTTGAAAATAGGGCTTACCGTTATCGGTCTGAATAACGTCAGAAATCAATAACCTCGCTGCATTACTGCCGATATCAATAGCTGCCAGTCTCATCGGTCATTTTAATAAGCACTGGTCATTTCTTCCGGCTCACCGGCAGGATGGGAAAGTCCCAGTACTTTAGAAGTTTTTTGGTGTAAATAATTATAGATCTCTACCTGCGACCGTATCTTTTTCTGCTTTTTATCGCGTACATAGCGGTTGCTCAGATCGTTGTCCAAAATTCTGGCTTTTGTATTATCACTCAATTGTATTTCCAGGATATTTTTCAACACTCTTTTAATATTCTCATCAAAAATCGGGCAAGTGGCTTCCACACGGTGATCCAGGTTGCGCACCATCCAGTCTGCCGAAGAAATAAATACCTTTTCATGACCATTGTTGTGGAAAATGAATACGCGTGCATGTTCAAGATATTCATCAACAATGCTGACAGCCTTTACCGGAATTTTGAATTTTTTGTTTTCGGAGAACATACAAAAGATACCTCGCACAATCAATTTCAGTTCCACGCCTGCCCGGGCAGCTTCATATAGTTTTTCTATTAATATTTCGTCTGAAATAGAATTCATCTTTAGCGTAACACCTGCCGGTTTGCCTTCATTGGCATGTTTGATCTCTTTATTGATCAATTTCAGTAGTTCACGACGCAGATTGATAGGACAGGGAATGATGGTTTTACATGCACGCAGCATCTGGGTGCCATTCTTCCATTTTTCCAGGTAATTGAAAATCCTGTTCACATCGGCCATGATCTGCCTGTTGGCGGTCAGTAAACAGTGATCACCATATACAGTGGCAGTTTTTTCATTCAGGTTGCCGGTGCTGATAAATCCGTAGTGAATGGTACGAGTATTGATCTTTTTACGGATGAGGCATATTTTGGCGTGCACCTTCATATCGGGCATACTGCTGATCACTTTCACGCCTTCATCTTCCAGTCTTTCTTTCCACTCAAGATTGGCCTCTTCCTCGAAACGGGCACGTATTTCCAGCATTACAGTTACCTGTTTACCATTGCGTGCGGCATTGATCAATGCATTGATCACTTTTGAATTGGATGCCAGCCGGTAAGCGGTGATCTTGATCACGGTCACATCCGGATCAATGGCAGCTTCACGCAGCAGGTCAATCACCGGGTTGAACGAATGATAGGGAAAGTTCAGCATTATGTCGGTCTTCAGTACAATATCTGTTACCCGCAGTGAATTTTTCAGCAGGGGATGAGCAAAAGGTTTTTTACGTTGCCCTTTTTTCTGGAATACATCCGGAAAATCCATGAAGTGCCGGAAATTGTGAATACGTCCGCCGGGAATCATGCTTTCTTTACGGGAAAGGTTCAGTTTGCGGATAAGGTAATCCAGCAGTCCGTCGTCCATCTGCTTATCGTACACAAAACGCACAGGTTTGCCTTTGCGGCGGTTCTTTACCCCTTTTTCAATTTTCTGGATCAGTGAGGTAGAGATGTCACTGTCAATGTCAATTTCAGCGTCTTTGGTTACTTTAAACACCCAGGAACCATAGCGGTCGTACCCGAAGTAAGAAAAAATGCTTTTCAGGTTAAACCTCACCAGGTCTTCCAGCAACATAATATGGTTTTCACCTTCGGGGGCAGGCAGACTGATAAAGCGGCCTAGAGTGCGGGAAGGGATCTCGATAATGGAATATTTTCTTCTGAGCGAGCCATCTTTGGTAGAAAGCACCACGCCCAGATAAATGGATTTTTCGCGTAAATAAGGAAAATGTGGGATGCTTTCGGGCATCAGGGGAATGATATTGGAACGGACCTCTTCTTCAAAATAGGTCTGTACAAATTTCTGCTGCTCTTTATTCAGCTGGCGTTCGGTAACCAGGTAAATCTTCTCTTTTTCCATTTCGCGGCGTACACCGTCCCAGATGCGGTTAAATTCTGACTGCTGTTCCAGCACTACCTGCTGAATTTCATCCAGGATTTTGTGAGGTGATTGTTCCAGGTGCATATTTTTGAGCTTGCTGCCAAATTCGACCATGCGTTTCAGTGTAGCCACGCGCACTCTGAAAAATTCGTCCATATTGTTGGAAAATATCCCCAGAAACTTCACCCGCTCGCGCAGGGGCACCGTAGGGTCAGCTGCTTCCTGCAGCACCCTGCCATTAAAAGATAACCAACTGATATCTCTTGCAATCGTTTTACGTTTCATATTTTCCATTCGTTCGTATCTTTGTACCAAAGGTGTGACAGTGGAACGAACTGTAAATTAAGGAATTATTAATTCCGTGATTAAACCAAACAAAGGTGCAAGGGTAGTAGAGCCCAAGCTGTAAAATAACAAGGTATAAGCAGGATAATCAATCCTGATGATTACGTAATTAGCAGGTAATCAATAAATTGAGCCTTGAAATGTTGCGCATTGCGCCTTAGATATTATACCTTATTCACAGTTGTGAAGAAAAAAGTTAAAAAAAAGTCCGTAATTGTTTGCTAATAACTTAGATTTCCCGACCTTTGCACTCCTAAATTTTTGAAGTCATGGCAAGAGTATGTCAGGTAACAGGTAAAGTTCCGGTAACTGGACACCGTGTTTCCCACTCAAATATCAAGACCAAACGCCGTTTTTTACCCAATTTGCAGACCAAGCGCTTTTTCCTGGCTGAAGAAGATAAATGGGTTACGCTGAAAGTATCTACTGAAGGTATCCGTACCATCACCAAGAGAGGTTTGTATACAGTGGTAAAAGAATTGCGCGCTCAGGGCGAAAAAATCTAACGTTCATTTCAAAAGATTATAAAAAATGGCAAAGAAAGGTAACAGAGTACAGGTAATCCTGGAATGCACTGAGCACAAAACAAGTGGTCAGCCTGGCACCAGCCGTTACATCAGTACCAAAAACAAAAAGAACAACCCTGAGCGTCTGGAGTTGAAAAAATACAACCCCATTCTGAAAAAGGTGACTGTTCACAAAGAAATCAAGTAATAATTCAGTAATTTGGAAATGTGCTAATTTGAAAATCGAAAATTAGTGCAACCGTGGCGAGGGCCCATTTTCAAATTATACAATTTTCAAATTTTCAAATTATTGGTATATGGCAAAAGCAGCTTCAAAAAACGCTAAAATTAAAGACGCCAAAGCTTCAGCAGAAGCTAAAAACTGGACTAAAGTGATCCGTGCGGTTCGCAGTCCTAAATCAGGCGCTTACACTTTCAAAGAAGCTATTGTTCATAAGGACAAGCTGAAAGAATTTTTAGCTCAAAAATAATTGGGTAGTTAGTACACCATTGTAAAAAGCTGTTTCCGGGAAGAAACAGCTTTTTGTATTTAGCTATGTATGAGCCAGAAAGCAGGCGGTCATGCCCAACCGCATCCAGGTAAAGCCCGGTAATCTGTACCCGTATCCGTACATCCGTATTCTCTTTCTACTTCAGATATCTGGAGTTAACTTCGCATCATTAAACTGTCACTATGGGGTTCTTCGGAAAATTATTCGGCAAAAAAGAAAAGGAGTCGCTCGACCAGGGGTTACAGAAAACCAAGGAAGGCTTTTTATCGAAGCTTACCAAGGCTATTGCAGGCAAAAGCACGGTGGATGAGGAAGTGCTGGATAACCTGGAAGAAGCGCTGGTAGGGGCAGATGTAGGTATCGAAACCACTGTACAGATCATTAACCGTATTGAAAAACGTGTTTCCAAAGACAAATACCTAGGCACCGATCAGCTCAATACGTTGCTGCAGGAAGAAATTGAAGGCATACTGGTAGACGCACCGGAATCTAATTCTTACACATTTACATCAGACCTGCCGGCCAAACCATACGTAATACTGGTAGTAGGGGTAAATGGTGTTGGTAAAACAACTACCATCGGTAAACTGGCCTACAATTTCAAAAAAGCCGGTAAATCTGTATTACTGGGCGCTGCAGATACTTTCCGTGCCGCTGCCGTTGATCAACTGACTATCTGGAGCGAACGCGTAGGCGTTCCTATTGTAAAACAAGGTATGGGAGCAGATCCAGCTTCTGTTGCTTTTGATACCGTGCAGAGTGGTGTAGCTAAAAATGCAGATGTGGTGATCATAGATACCGCAGGTCGTTTGCATAACAAAGCACACCTGATGGATGAGCTGGGAAAAATAAAAAGAGTTATTCAGAAACACATACCTGCTGCGCCGCATGAAGTATTGCTGGTACTGGATGGCTCTACCGGCCAGAATGCGCTAGAGCAGGCAAAACATTTTACAGCCACTACCGATGTATCGGCACTAGCTATTACCAAACTGGACGGAACTGCCAAAGGCGGCGTGGTGCTGGCAATTGCCAATCAATTTAAAATACCGGTGAAATTTATAGGAGTAGGTGAGAAAATGGAAGATCTGCTGGTATTTGATAAACATGAATTTGTTGATAGTCTATTTAGTTTGAAATCCTGATGTGCTGATCTGATAATATAAAAAATGGCTTGATAGCTATATTATTCGATGGTTACGAACGATACCTATCAAGCCATTTTGTTTTTAATTCACGTTTGACATTTCACTTTTCACGTTTGATAAAATTTCTAGAACGCAAACCGAAGTCCTATTCCGCCCCACAGACCCGCATACGCATGATCGGCCAACTCTACAAACGGCTGCAGATCGGCACTTAAGCAGATAGGAGCGCCTTTGAATTTATACTCCATACCTATAATGCCATCAAAACCCGCTGATATATCTCCATCATTGTAGTAATAGTAATTACCTCCTCTATGGCGACGCCAGTTCTCATTGTATGCACCCAGGTGTGCACCAGGACCAGCGTACCATTTTAACCCGGGAGCGCCGGTTATATCTCCGTGGAATTCGTACAACACGGTGCCACGAAATCCATGATCCCATATATAACCCAATGCCTCAATTGCCTGGTTATGTTTCACAAAAAATTTAGCTGTTACTGCTGCCGGATAAAATTTAAAACCAAATGCAGCACGGTAGTTGCTGCCCATCGCTTGTCCGAATGTAACAGAGGTGCACAACATCAATGCAAGCCCTGTAGTAAACAAAGATTTTTTCATGTTTGATAATTTTGTTCCTGCTTGCTAGTTATAAAAAACTATGCCAGAAAGTATTTTGGTATTTGTAACCGGTTGATAATTATTTTGTTATTTATTCTGTAGATGAAGATTGCGTGCGGGGATATTTTACAGGCATAGCTGCGCTCCCGAACAATTGTGTTACCTTTGCACACTTTTTATTATGAAAACAAAAACACTCCGGAAGGATAAGGTTAATATCATTACGCTCGGTTGCAGCAAGAATATGGTGGATAGTGAAGTGCTGAGCGGCCAGTTGCAGGCCAATGATATTGATGTGGTGCATGAGAACAGGAAACTCGATCACAATATTGTGATCGTAAACACCTGTGGCTTTATTGACAAGGCAAAAGAGGAATCTATCAATACTATTTTGGACCAGGTTGACCTGAAACGTCGCGGTAAACTGGACAAAGTATATGTGACCGGATGTTTGAGTGAACGTTATAAAAACAACCTGGAACAGGAGATTCCCGAAGTGGATGCCTATTTCGGTACTATGGAATTGCCGCTGATCTTAAAACAGCTTGAAGCTGATTATAAAGCTGAATTATTGGGCGAGCGTTTACTGGCTACTCCTTCGCACTACGCATATCTTAAAATTTCTGAAGGTTGTAACCGTACCTGCTCATTCTGCGCCATTCCGTTAATGCGGGGTCAGCACGTAAGCAAGTCTATTGATGCATTGGTGAAAGAAGCAGAAGGATTGGTGAAAAGAGGTGTGAAAGAAGTGATGCTGATTGCACAGGAATTGACCTACTACGGCCTTGATATTTACAAAAAACGTATGCTGCCTGATCTGCTGAACCGCCTGGCAGATGTTCAAGGATTGGAATGGATCCGTTTGCATTACGCATATCCGTCAAAGTTCCCGATGGAAATACTGGATGTAATGCGTCAGCGTGATAATATCTGCAACTACCTGGATATGCCGCTGCAACATGCCAGCGACAATATGTTGAAAGCGATGCGCAGACAGATCACACAGGCTGAAATGAATGACCTGATCGCTGCTATCCGCGAAACTGTACCGGGCATTTGTTTACGTACTACACTTATTGCCGGTTTTCCCGGAGAAACACAGGATGATGTGGATGATCTGAAAGGATTTTTGAAACGTCATCGTTTCGACAGGGTGGGTATTTTCTCATATTCACACGAAGAAGGTACCAGCGCACATGCGTTGGAAGACAATATTCCCCAGGAAGAAAAAGAGCGTCGGGCGCAGGAAGTAATGGAAGTGCAGCAGGAGATCAGCCTGGAAAAAAACCAGGAGAAAGTAGGACAGGTTTTCAAAACACTGGTAGATAAAAAAGAAGCCGGGCGTTACCTGGGCCGTACAGAGTTTGACAGTGTGGAAGTAGACAACGAAGTGATCATTAACAGCAAACGCAAATTACAGGCCGGTGATTTTGTAAATGTAAAGATCACCAAAGCATATGATTATGATTTGGAAGGGGAGGTTGTTGAATAGAATAATGTTATAAGTCGGGCACTTTGCTGAATACATGAACAACTTACAACCTATTACTTAAAACTTATAACCCTGTATTCGCTACTCCGCCAGTACTTTCTTCCTGAATTGTAGCGGTGATGTACCGGTGATCTTTCTGAACTGACGGTTAAAGTTGGACAGGTTGCTGAATCCCGCCTCGTAGGCAATTTCTTCCACCGAGCTATCGCGCTCCATCAGCATTTTACAGGCATTATTGATGCGTATCTCGTTCAGGAATGCGATATACGTCATCATGGTACGTGTTTTAAAGTATTTGCAGAATGCTTCTGTACTGAGATTGGCCAGTTGCGCCACTTCTGAAATACGGATAGAACGATGACTTTCACGAAAGGTAAATTCCAGCACTTTGTTCATGCGGTGACTATCATAGTTTTTAATACCTCCGGAAAGTGTATGCCGGGCCTGGCGTGCCAGTGGCATCAGTTCTTTGCGGTTGGCAAAACACTGCAGCAGTTGCATAAAACAGATGATCCTGGAAAGTCCCTCACATTGTAATAACTGTCGCAGCAGTGCAGTAATGATCTCCTGCTTGGTACCGGTAACTTTAAACCCACCGCTGCTGTTACGAGTGAAAAAACGCAGCGTTTTCATTTCAGGCAACTGCCAGAATTCTTTTCCCAGCGTATACTCATCAAAGAAAACAGAGATGGTCAGCGCCCTGTATTTACGGGTCAGGTATTTTTCATCGTTACGGAAAACATGTGGCTGGTGAGAGCCGAGCACAAACACATCGCCGGGAACAAAACGACCTATATAATCACCGGCAATTAAGGTGCCTTCGCTTTTCTGGATCAGCGTAACCTGTATCTCCGGGTGATGATGCAGGTGATTGTACAGATGAGGCATATCATCTACCTGTACCTTGAATGCTTCATCGGGCGACTTGGGTATTTTGAATGGTATGATGCGCATAGAATCCGTTGGAACGGGTAAATATAGTCAAATAATTAAAGACAAAATAGTATCAGAAGTTACCAAATATGGCAAAAGAAATGCGTCGTTACAGATGTAGTTTTGACCTGTTGTACCAATATTGGTTGGTGCCGGCTCAATGTTTAAGGAAGACAGAAAAGTCTCAAGTTCACACCATGAAGAGAAAGTCCGGAGCCGGTTTAAACGTTATCCTGTAATAAAAGTTGTGCTTCTGAATAAACTGTGATGCATGCACAGACGGCAGGCTTGTATAGTAAATAATGATTATATGGCAGGCGTAAAAGAAAAAAGTATCCAAGATAAGTTTTCGTTTTTGTTTCCTGATTAGATAGCACCCCGGCCACATGCCGGAATTGGTTTAGGTTCTGAATTTGTCCGTAACTCCGTTACCATTAACAGGTGAAGAAAGAGCAGGCAACCAAATGGGATCAGAAAAGGGTTTTTGATGCACAGCCAGTTTGTGTTCATATTGGTAGATAACTAAAAACTGACCTGTAAAATCTTTTTCACGTTCTTTCTTCCCTGTTAATACCGGACAACACGGGTAACGGAGTATAAGTAGCATTGAATATTACGACTTGATAGCAACTCTCCCGGGTCGTTTTACTGCGACCCGGCTTCTTTATTTCCGGGTAATACACGCTACTTATTTTACCGGCACAGCATTGGTATATCCAATGTCTGTAGCCGGTTTTTTTATGAGCATAGCCGCTGAACTATATTACAGCCGGATTGTTGCTGTAGCTGCCGGGTTTACTACCATTTATTTTTACGTTAAAAAACAACAGGTATGAAATACGCCGATACAACGCTTGCCCAGATAGATGAGATTTTGCAGCAATCGTGGAAAGCTTTCCGGTTGTATAAAGAGTATTCACTGCAGCAACGTGCAACTTTTATGAAAGCGATTGCAGTGGAACTGGAAGCCTGTGGTGATCATTTGCTGCAGGTAGCTATGGAAGAAACCAATTTACCCGAAGCAAGATTGCGCAGTGAGAGGGCACGTACTATTTTTCAGCTTACCAGCTATGCTGAGGCCTGCGAAAGAGGCGACTGGCTGGAAGCAAGAATTGATACTGCAGATAATTCCAGAACACCTGCCAAACCTGATATGCGTAAAATGCTGGTACCGCTTGGACCTGTGGTAGTGTTTGGAGCCAGTAATTTCCCTTTTGCCTATTCCACTGCCGGTGGTGATACTGCCTGTGCGCTGGCGGCCGGTTGCCCGGTGATTGTAAAAGCACATCCTGCACATGCACAAACATCAGAAATTGTGGCGCAGGCCATTTTGCGTGCAGTGGACAAATGTAATATGCCGCCGGGCATTTTTGCACATGTACACGGCGCTTCTTTTGAAACCGGTAAAGCACTGGTAACACATACTTATACCAAAGCTGTAGGATTTACAGGCTCATTTGCGGGCGGTAAAGCCTTGTTCGACTGGGCCAACCAGCGTAAAGAACCAATTCCCGTATTTGCTGAAATGGGCAGCATCAACCCTGTATTCCTGTTTCCCGATAAACTGAAACAGGATGCTGCAGCTATCGCCAAACTGTATGCAGGTTCTATCACTTTAGGTGTTGGCCAATTCTGTACCAATCCCGGTTTGATCATTGGTATAGAAGGCCCGGAACTGGAAGAGTTCCTTGACGAACTGGCCAGTGAAATCAAACAAGTATTGCCCGGTACCATGTTGCATCCCGGTATTGCAAAAGCGTTTACTGAAAAAAGAGCTGCTGCCTTATCACAGAACGGCGTAGCTACAGCAGCTGTCTCAGCAACTGAACCAGGCATTAACCAGGGACAACCCACTATAGCAACTGCCACAGGCAAAACCTTTCTGGAAAATCCTGTACTGCACCAGGAAGTATTCGGGCCTTATTCACTGGTGATCCGGTGTAATGATATCAACGAAATGCTGGAAGTGGCCAGCAACCTCGAAGGACAACTAACAGCATCACTCATGGCCACGGAAAAAGATATTACTATCAACCCAGAACTGGTTCATACCATCAGGGAGATTTGTGGCCGCTGTATCATGAACGGCGTACCTACAGGTGTGGAAGTATGTTTAAGCATGCAGCATGGCGGACCATTTCCTGCTACCACCGATGCCCGCTTTACATCGGTAGGTGCCGATGGTATTAAACGTTTTGCCCGGCCCATTGCTTTTCAAAACTGGCCCAATGGCCTACTGCCACTTGAATTGCAGGATGATAACCCGCTGGGTATCTGGCGTACGGTAAATAATGAACTGACCCGCGAAGCAGTGTTGTAATAAAATCAGCAGGAAAGAAAACGAAAGAAAAAAATTAAAAGTGTCTAATTGACAAATATAACTGTTTATATTAGCAGAGGGAATTTGTCAATCAGGGAATGTGAAAATGAAATGTCGTCTGATTGTTGATGGGTGAATGGTTTGATGGTTATGGCAGACCTGAGGTAAGAAGTCTGAAAAGACATAAGGAGTAAGGTTCAAGGAGTAAATGGTTGAGATGTGAAAAGTTGATAAGGGTTCCCTAAAATCTAACTCCTAATATCTCTCTTTGTGTGGTTCTTTATGGCTTGGTGCCTTTGTGGTTCAAAACTAAAGCCGGAAAGGTTGACAGGTTAACCAGGAATCAGCGAACGAAGTTTGTTTTAATCAGGAATTACAGAACCAGAAACACGTAACCCAAAACTGTTTTCACTGACCATTCACCACTGAAGATTGTCAATTCACTTTTCTTCTAACCCAAACTTGTTTTCTAACCATAATCTGAACAATACAATGAACAAAAATTGCTGCCATTTCATGGGTGGAATGATCATTGCAACTGGTTTTTTACTGGCTTCCTGTAATGATAACAATCCCAAACCTGCCGAAACAGCTAAAACAGATGCTGTGGCACATAGCACCATCACACAACAACCTTATGGTACTGCAGACAGTGCGGCTATTACTCAATACACAATGACCAATGCGCACGGCGCTGTAGCGAAGATCATCAACTACGGAGCTACGCTGACCGACCTGGTAATGCCCGATAAAAGCGGTACCCCTGGTAATGTGATCCTGGGGTTTGATTCGTTAAGCGGTTTTCGTCAGAAAGGCAACCCGTTCTTTGGTGGTATTATAGGCCGTTATGGCAATCGTATTGCCAACGCAGCGTTCAAACTGGATGGTAAAACATATAAACTGTCTGCCAACGACAACGGTAATTCATTGCATGGCGGCAACAAAGGATATGATAAAGTAGTATGGACTGCAACACCGCTACCCGGCGACAGCAGTTTGCAACTGAGCTACCTGAGCAAAGATGGCGAAGAAGGTTACCCCGGCAATCTGCAGGTAACTGTTGTATATACGCTAACCAGTGATAACAGTCTGAAAATTGATTATACTGCCACTACAGATAAACCTACACCGGTAAACCTGACCAATCATGCTTATTTCAACCTGTCAGCCGGTAGCGATTCCACCATCCTGGATCATGAGCTGTGGCTGAAAGCCGATAAATATACAGCAGTAAATGAAAAGCTGATCCCAACCGGGCAGAACCCCGATGTAAAGGGCACGCCGATGGATTTTAATGCACCTAAAAAAATAGGGCAGGACATTGCCAAAGTGAAAGGTGGTTATGATCACAATTGGGTGCTGACCCGTAGCGATAGTGGTCTGGAACTGATCGGCGCTTTGTATCATGCGGCTAGTGGTCGTTATATGGAAGTATTCACCACGCAACCCGGTATCCAGTTCTATTCAGGTAATTTCCTGGATGGTACATTACAAAATACACGTGGCGGCAAAAAGTATGTACAGCATGCGGCGTTGTGTCTCGAAACGCAACATTTTCCTGATTCACCCAATCAGCCCACATTTCCCAGCACCATCTTGAAGCCCGGTGAAACCTATCACCACGTAACAGTGTATAAATTCTCTGTAAAATAACAGCTGGCAGATAAGTTTGGTCAGCAACCAGATACAGGCCCCGGAAACACCGGGGCCTTTTTTATGGGCATATATTTTTCAACCTTTTGCATGGATGGCTGTTGTATCTTTAGCGCAGTGGATAAAGGCAGAGGCAACAGAACGTTAAAGTTGATGACAGGCTATCCCGATCGTACAGTACGTATTATTTTTGACGCTTCATTATGAATGTTAATTCTACTACCGTAGCATATCCGCAAACTGGTTACTTTTCCAAGCTCATTGTTGATTACCTCAATAATGCGGAAGCATTGCAGCCATTTTACCAGCATAAAGTTTCGGCAGAAGGTATCCGTAATGCTATTGAGGCACGCCAAAAGGTGGAAACACCCCGTCCATTGCTGGTACAGGAACTGGAAAAGCAGTATGCAGGTGTACCTGCTGTACAGGCTGTTCAGGACAATATTCAGTTATTATTGCAACCCAATACTTACACCATTACCACGGCGCACCAACCGGCTATTTTTACCGGTAACCTGTATTTTGTGTATAAGATACTGCATGTGATCAAACTTGCAGAGCGCTTTAAACAGGAAATGCCGGACAGCCATTTTGTACCGGTATTCTGGATGGGAAGTGAAGATGCTGACCTGGATGAACTGGGTGCTGTATACCTGGCTGGTGAAAAAATAACCTGGAATACCAAACAGAAAGGTGCTGTGGGCCGGATGAATACCAAAGGTCTTGACCTGCTGATACATCGCATAGAAGGAGAGCTTTCCATACAGCCATACGGGAAAGAACTGGTAGCCTTATTGAAAACCTGTTACCTGGAAAGTACAGATGTGCAGACTGCTACTTTTAAACTGTTGCATACTTTATTTGCTGCGTATGGTTTGGTAGTGATCATGCCCGATAATGCCAACCTGAAGAAAGTAATGCAGCCGGTTTTTGAAAATGATCTTTTCCAGCATCAGCCGGCTGTCACAGTTAATAGAACCATCACACAATTATCTTCTCATTATAAAGTACAGGCCAATCCGCGTGAAATTAACCTGTTTTACCTGAAAGATGATATCCGTGAACTGATAGAAGCAAAAGGAGAAGGATATGAGGTACGCAATACCAACATCACTTTTACCAGGGAAGAAATACAGGCTGAACTTGCGGCACATCCGGAACGATTCAGTCCCAATGTGATCTTACGTGGATTATACCAGGAAACTATTTTACCCAACATTGTATTTGTAGGTGGTGGTGGAGAAACAGCTTACTGGCTGGAGTTGAAAGCACTGTTTGAACAATACAGTGTACCTTTCCCGATGCTGATACTGCGCAATTCATTTCTGGTGATTGAAAAGAAATGGCAGGAAAAGATAGACAAAATGGGTTGGTCGGCAGCAGATCTTTTTCAATCTGAACAGCAATTGCTGAATCAACTGGTAAGCAGTCATAAGAATGGCGAACTGAAGTTGCAGCAGGAACTGGAGGCAGCTAATAAATTATATCAACTGGTAAAAGATAAAGCCATTGCGGTTGACAAATCATTGCAACAACATGTGGAAGCGCTGCAGGTAAGGGCTTTAAAACCTTTGCAGGAACTGGAGAAAAAGTTGTTGCGGGCAGAGAAAAGAAAGTATGAATCAGAACAGCGGCAGATCCATGTTATCAAAACAGCTTTGTTTCCCCGTAACGGACTGCAGGAACGCGTTGACAATTTTATGCCCTACTATGCACAATGGGGACCAGCTTTTATAGATCTCATTTATCAGCATTCATTAACGCTGGAACAGGAGTTTGTTATTTTGTCTGAAGGTTAAACGCCGGATGCAAAACGCCTAATGCCTGCAATGCAGGTATGCTGTATTTGAACGCATGTAGCGTTCTGTGTTCAGCATAAGGTGTTGAACTATATTTTAACTACTGCCTTGAACAAATACGTAACACCCGTATCATTATCGGCAACAAGATGTACTTTAACGCGGTTTACCTTCTCTGACTGGATGCACACTGATTCTAATTTATATCCACGCGCCCATTTGTAGGTTTTGCCCAGATTCAGCTGGTAATTCACCTTGATCTTTTTACGACCTATTTTCCAGGCGGCATTTTCAACAATACACAGGTAGCTTTCAATTTGTTTATCTGCCTGAGCGGTGTTTTCGGTAGACATGGTAAAGATCAGCCAGTCATTTTCAGGGGCATAGGCCATACCTGAGATACCGGCAAAATTACCATTGGTTGCTTCCGGAAGATCAAACTTCAGAGTGGATATCTCTGCAGTATCCTGTTCTTTCCAGAATTCGTGTGAAGTAATAATAGCATGATTATCGGGCGCATCCTTATGACCACGGTTGCCCAGGATCAGCTTGTCCATAATAACGGCAGCTGATTCAATATTGATAACGCTCATACCAAGCGGTTCGAGCCTGTCGTAGAATGTAGCAATCTCAAATTCTTCTTTGTACAGGTCGTCAAGATTCACCAGCAACGCTTTGCTGCGGTTTTCTTCTGTGGTGCCGGAACCCAGTACCAGTAAACGAGGAATACTGTTTACTTCAATAACAGTGCTGGCCTCAAGAACATTTTTTTTGCCAGGAGTTCCTGCATCGGGGGCAGTGCGTGGAAAAAGCGGCAGACTTTCTTTTTGTTTCCATCTCTTATCCAGTATTAACAATTCCCTTGCTTCATCTCCCACCAGGTAAATTTTCTCATTGTAAAATTCAATAGCCGAACCAGCTGGAAAATCCTTCAATTCTTTAAAATCAAGCAGCTTTACCTTCATAACGCACGCAAATTAATACAGCTATGGCACAATTAATCAAATTTATTGGTCCATCCTGCTTTTTTCAGATGATCAACTTTTTTTAATACCTCAGATTCAAGCTTTTGTTTAAAAACAGCTACATTATTACCCACTGTTTCGTCAAATGCCCCGATGATGCTGGCTGCCAGGATACCTGCATTTTTAGCACCATTCAGCGCTACAGTAGCTACAGGTATGCCTGCCGGCATCTGTAAAATGGACAATACAGAATCCCAGCCATCAATAGAGTTGGATGATTTTACAGGTACACCAATTACAGGCAGTGGAGTAATGGAAGCCACCATACCCGGCAGGTGAGCGGCCCCGCCGGCACCGGCAATGATCACTTTTAAACCACGTTCACGGGCCGTTTTGGCGTATTCTACCATTCTTAACGGTGTACGGTGTGCGGAAACTACTGTCAATTCAAAATGAACACCCAGTTCCTGCAACACATCAGCGGCAGCTTTCATTACATCCAGATCGCTGTCGCTACCCATAATAATACCAACTTGCGGAAGCATACTATTGATTGATTTGAGGCAAAGAAAAGCCTAAAATCACAAATGGCCATAAAGTGATTTTTAAGCACTTTTTAATGGGGGTATCGGCAATGTTGCCGTCTAATGATGGAGCAATGAACGATTTGCTTTCCGTTTATCAAGAATACCGTGGTGAGAATGAAATCTGATTATATTTGTTACGTTTATAAAATCCTGCTCATGTATTGGTTAAATAAACCTGCAAAGGCTATTGGTTTAGTTCTTTTGGCATTGTTTGCGATTGCTGGTTGTAAAGACAAAAAAACTTCCCCTCAACCCAAACCTGCTGCTGTTCCCCTTGTTGATGTAATTGTGGCACAACCACAAACCGTAACAACCGCCGTTGAGGCCAATGGTACGGTACTGGCCAACGAGTATGTGGAAATGCATCCCGAAGTAAGTGGCCGTTTAATTTATCTGAATATTCCCGAAGGCACCTTTGTGCAGGCTGGAACCGTTCTGGCCCGTGTAAATGACGCTGACCTGAAAGCGCAGTTGGAAAAAACAAAGGTATTGCTGGACCTGGCCCAAAAAACGGAGGAACGCTACCAGAAACTGCTGGCAGTAAATGGTCTGAACCAGAGCGATTATGACGCTATCCAGAACCAGGTAAGCGGCTATAAAGCTGATATGGCCTATACCCAGGCGCTAATAGATAAAACAGTGATCAAAGCGCCATTCAGCGGTGTGGTAGGCTTACGACAGGTAAGTCCCGGTGCTTTTGTAACTACTGCCACTGTGATTGCCACGATGCAACAGGTAGATAAAATAAAGATCGATTTTACCCTGCCCGAAGAATTCAGCAATATTATACAGAAAGGCGGAATGGTAGAACTATTGCTGGACAACAATAAAGCCAACCGTCGCAAAGCGCGGATCATTGCTATAGAACCGCAGGTAAACCAGGCCACCCGCAATTTAAAGGTACGTGCCCTGCTTGAACAGGGTAATGCCAATCCTGGCAGCTTTGTAAAAGTGTACCTCACTTCGCAGGTAAATAAAAATGCTATCATGGTGCCCACCAACTGTATCATTCCCGACGACAAGAACAAACAGTTGGTATTGGTAAAAGACGGCAAAGCTGTATTTGCCAATGTGGAAACCGGTGTACGTGAAGCCAACAACATAGAAGTGGTGAAAGGAGTTAATCCCGGCGACTCTGTAATTGTAACCGGTGTGTTATTTGCCCGGCCCAAAGCTGCTGTTAAAGTACGCAGCGTAAAAAAATTAAACGACCTGGCCAGTATTCAATAATGATCTGATAGCAAAGCCTCATGAATATTTCTGAATTATCGTTGAAGCGACCAGTACTGGCAACAGTTATGAACCTGGCGCTTATCCTTTTCGGAATTGTTGGTTATACGTTTCTTGCCGTAAGAGATTACCCCGCAATTGATCCTCCCATTATTACCGTAAGCACCTCGTATACAGGCGCCAACCCGGATATTATCGAAAGCCAGATCACCGAACCGCTGGAAAAACAGATCAATGGTATTCCCGGTATCCGTACCATTACTTCTTCCAGTAACCTGGGTAGCAGCCAGATCACGGTGGAATTTAACCTGGGAGTAGATATGGAAGCTGCGGCCAGTGATGTACGTGATAAGGTAGGGCAGGCTTCACGTAGTCTGCCACAGGATATTGATGCACCACCGGTGGTTTCCAAGGCTGATGCCAACAGTGATTTCATCCTCATTCTTGCTGTGCAGAGCTCTACAAAAAGTTTGCTGGAACTGAGTGATTATGCAGAGAACGTATTGCAGCAACAGTTACAAACCATTAATGACGTAAGCGCTATCAACATCTTCGGGCAGAAACGTTATTCCATGCGCATCTGGCTCAACCCTGATAAAATGAACGGCTATGGTGTATCGTTCAGTGAGATCAGAACTGCACTCAATACCGAAAACATAGAATTGCCACCCGGTAAAATATATGGCAACAATACCGAACTGACCATTCGTACACTGGGCAGACTTACTTCCGAACAGCAGTTCCGTGACCTCATCATCCGGCAGGACAGTACAGGTATTATACGTTTAAGTGAACTGGCGCGTGTGGAACTGGGCCCTGAATCTATGGAGCAAAGCTGGAAGTACAATGGTGTAAATGCTATTGGCCTGGCATTGATACCACAGCCAGGCGCCAACAATATTGAAATTGCCGACGAGTTTTACAAAAGGCTGAAAGAAATTGAAAAGGCCAATAAATCAGACATCCAGTTTCACGTGTTGATCGACAACACGCAGAATATCCGTAACTCACTGGCTGAGGTGGAAGAAACGTTACTGATTGCCTTCGGATTGGTAGTACTGGTGATCTTCTTCTTCTTCCGAAACTGGCTGATCGCTATCCGTCCGCTGATAGACATTCCTATTTCACTGATCGCTACTTTCTTTGTTATGTATGTGGCGGGCTTCTCTATCAACATACTTACGCTGCTGGGTATTGTACTGGCAACGGGGCTGGTGGTAGATGATGGTATTGTGGTTACGGAAAACATCTTCCGCAAGCTGGAAGAAGGCATGCCTATCCGCAAGGCAGCACTGGAAGGCAGTAAGGAGATCTTTTTTGCGGTGATCTCTACCTCTATTACACTGGCAGTGGTGTTTTTACCGGTGATCTTCCTGGAAGGGTTTGTGGGACGCCTGTTCCGCGAATTTGGGGTGGTACTGGCTGCTGCCGTATTGATCTCGGCCTTTGTGTCGCTAACCATTACACCCGTATTGAACGTATATCTTACTACCAAAAAATCCGGTCACGGCTGGTTCTACAATAAAACGGAGCCTTTCTTTGAAGGCATGGAAAGCGGCTATAAAAAACTGCTGACCGGTTTTATGAAAATACGCTGGACAGCCTGGCTCATTATTATGTTGTGTGTTGCCAGCATTGTGGTGGTGTTGCGCAATATGCCCAGCGAAATTGCACCGCTGGAAGACCGCAGCAGTATCCGTTTTACGGTAACGGCTGCTGAAGGAACCAGTTTCAGTTACATGCAGAATGTGACCGATAATATTGCCAACTACCTGTACGATTCCGTTCCGGAAAGGGATTTCGTTTTTGCACGCGTAGGTGGTGGTGGCGGTTTTGGTAGCACCAACTCTTCACAGCCAAGGATTGCATTGATATCACCTAAAGAACGTTCCCGCAGCCAGTCTGAAATTGCCAATGATCTGCAACGTAAGGTAGGCAGGTTCAATGAGGCACGTGTGTTTGCTGTACAGGAACAAACCATTTCGGTAGGTGCCGGTTCAAGGGGTAGTTTGCCGGTACAGTTCATTTTACAAAACCAGGATCTTAACAAACTGAAAGCTATCATTCCTAAGTTTCTGGAAGAAGCACGAAAAGATAAAACCTTTGCTAACGTAGACGTGAACCTGAAATTCAATAAGCCTGAATTGCGGGTAACTGTTGATCGTATGAAAGTACGTGATCTGGGATTGTCTACTTCAGATGTGGTAGCGGCTATGCAGGCTGCATTTGGTGGCGGCAGGATGGCCTATTTCATTATGAATGGTTACCAATACCAGGTAATTGCACAGGTTGACCGTACAGATCGTAACAAGCCTTTTGATATTGAAAAACTATATGTAAAAAATAACCGTGGTGAAAGCATTCCGTTGAGTGCAGTGATCCATCTGGAAGAGGGGAGCAGCCCTTCTACATTATACCACTTTAACCGCTATAAATCAGCTACAATATCGGCTTCACTGGCCGAAGGACATACCATTGGTGATGGTATCAAAGCGATGAATGCTATTGCCAAACCATTGCTGGATGAAACTTTCCAGACTGCTTTAAGCGGTCCGTCGAGAGACTATGCTGAAAGCTCTTCCAACATCGTGTTTGCTTTTGTACTGGCGCTGATATTGATCTACCTGGTACTGGCAGCACAGTTTGAAAGCTTTATTGATCCGCTGGCTATCATGTTTACGGTGCCACTGGCGCTGGCAGGTGCATTATTGAGTTTAGCGGCATTTGGTCAAACCCTGAATATCTTCTCAGAGATCGGTATGATCATGCTGATTGGTCTGGTTACCAAAAATGGTATCCTGATCGTAGAGTTTGCCAATCAGAAACGTGAACAGGGCCTGTCAAAACTGGAAGCGGTAATAGAAGCGTCTACACAACGTTTACGTCCTATCCTGATGACCAGTCTGGCTACTTCACTGGGGGCGTTGCCTATTGCGTTAAGCCTGGGTGCTGCATCCTCCAGCCGTATTCCCCTGGGTATTGTAGTAGTAGGCGGTATCTTATTTTCACTGATCTTAACATTACTGGTAATTCCTGCGGTGTACACTTTCCTTTCCGGTAAACACAAAAAAGTGAAGGAAGAAGAGTACACAGGAACAGCCGCTCATTAAAAATTGCCATACAAGGATAATATGAAAAGCATCCGGATAAAGTATTTGTTTTGTTTACTGGGCATGGTATGTTGTGCTATACCCGGCTTCAGCCAGAAACTGGGTCTGAACGATGCGATCAACATTGCATTAAAGAACAGTCTTGACATACAGGTGTCAAAAAACAATGTAGCCATCAGCGATGTGGGCAACAGTTATGGTATGGCAGGTGGATTACCACTGGTTACTGGTACTGCATCTGACAACGAATCTGTAACAGATGTAAACCAGAAGCTGAATTCAGGAGAGGTGATCAAAAGAAACGGAGCATCATCCAATACGCTTTCTGCCAATGTAACCGGCAGTATTTTATTATACAACGGTCTCAGGGTGGTTTCTACTAAAAAACGACTTTCACAACTGGTACAGCAAAGTGAAGAATTGCTGAACTCGCAGGTGCAGAATACTATGGCTTCTGTAATGACGGCTTATTTTGATATTGTACGTCAGCAGGTATATGCCAAAACTATTGCTGTTTCCATTGATGCGGCGCAGAAAAAGCTGGATATTGTCAAAACGCAGCAAAGTGTAGGTCTGGCCAACAATGCAGATCTGTACCAGGCACAGGTAGATCTCAATGCATTGCTGCAGTCACAGCAATCGCAACGACTGGTAATTGATCAGGCAAAAACAGAACTGCTGCGCGTGATCGGCGCAAAGGCCGATTCTGTAGTAGATATCCAGGATACCATTCTTGTAGACAGGGCAGTTACGCTGGATATGGCATTGAACGCTATCCACCGCAATGCTGATATCCTGGCCGCTATTGACCAGATACATATCAACGAACTGATAGAAAAAGAAACCGCTGCATTGCGTTACCCTTCTGTACGCGCCAATGCCGGGTATAATTACAACCGCAACCAGGTGGCAGCGGGTAACATATTGCTCAACAGAAGCCAGGGACCTTTTGTTAACCTGGGCCTTACCATTCCTATTTACAACGGTTCTATTTATAAACGTCAGCAGAAAATAGCAGAGCTGAATACCAAAAATGCCGAATTACAGCGGGATATTCTGTTGCGCGATTATTCGGCAGCGGTAGTAAAAAACTACCAGGCCTATACTTCCACTTTACAACAGTTAGAAACACAACAAAAGACCTTTGAATTGGCGCGCCAGTTGCTGGACCTGGTGACACAGCGCTTTCAATTGCGACAGGCTACCATTGTTGATATGACGCTGGCACAACAAAGTTTTGAAACAGCAGCCTACAGTCTCGTAAACCTGAACTTCGCTGCCAAATCAGCTGAAATTGAATTAAAGAGGTTGGCCAATCAGTTGAGTTTGTAATGCTGGTGATAAGTTATAGGTGGTAAGTTTTGAGCTCGTATCCAACCTACAACTTATAACTTTCAACATTTATTCGCTGATAACCTTCAGTATCTGCCTGATACGGTGGGCTTTAAAAGTAAGTTCGGATCTCTCTTTACTGATAACGGTAATATGCCCCATTTTTCTGCCGGGCTTTGTCTCCTTTTTGCCATAGATATGTACAAATACATTATCCATCTGTAATACTTCGTTCAGTCCGTCGTATTTAACAGGACCGCTGTGACCTTCAGCACCAACAAGGTTTACAATGGCAGCGGGCATAATATGGTCTGCATTCCCCAAAGGATATCCCAGTATAATGCGCCACAGCATATCGAACTGTGAGCTGTAATTGGCTTCAATAGTATGATGACCACTGTTGTGTACACGTGGTGCAGTTTCATTCACATATACCTCGTTTTGTTTGTCAACAAACAACTCTACCGCAAATAAACCGGGGCTTTTAAGATTTTTCACTACTGCCAGGGCAATCGCTTCTACTTTCCACAATACTCTCTGTGGAATGTCTGCAGGACTGATCTGGTAATCCAGCAGGTTCAGGTGAGGGTCAAATATCATATCTACGGCAGGGTAGAGTGCGGTTTCACCTTTTTCGTTGATGGCCACAATCTGTGCAATCTCTTTATAAACAGGGATCAGTTTTTCCAGTACAGCAGGGGCATCAAAACCTTTGCTGATATCTTCTTTAGACTGCAGTATCTGTACCCCTTTACCATCATAACCGCCTTCACCCACTTTATGTACTGCGGGCAAAAAAGACAGGTGTTGCTGCAGACCGGCAGCACTTTGTGTAACCACAAAAGGTGCTGTAGGGATTTGGTGTTGTTTGTAAAACTCTTTCTGTACAATTTTATTTTTTATAATGCGCAGCGCAGCAGGAGAGGGATATACTTTTACACCTTCCTGTTCCAGTTTTTCCAGTGCTTCCACGCTTACGGATTCGATCTCGATGGTCAGTGCATTCAACCCTTTGCCAAAATGGTATACGTCGTCAAAGTTGCGGATATCACCTTTTACAAAATGATGACAGAGGTGTGCTGCGGGGCATTCTGTATCATTTTCCATCACATAGGTTTCTACAGGGTAGTTGGCTGCAGCTTGTAATAACATTCTTCCTAACTGGCCACCGCCAAGAATACCGACTTTTAACATTACGGAGATGATTTTGCGGGCAAATATAGTAAAATGCGGATGTACGGTTGCGGGTTTCGGGTTTGGAAGTCGTGAGTGGTCAGTGGTTAGTGGTTAGTGGTGAATGGTCAAACGTGAATTGTGAATTGTTAATCGTGAGTGGCCGCTGCTATTTTTGCTGGCAACTCACAGTTCGTTACTTATTTTCACGCAAAAAAAGCTAAGTATCGTAAAGCCTCAATGAAACGAAGCCGTATTTCGTACTTCGTATTCCACGCTTCCGATCTCAGAATTTTTACTTTCAGGTCTGCCATAACCATCAAACTATCAGGTATTCCTGCCCCTTGCTTCTTATTTACCAAAAACTTACCTTTGATATGGCATGAAGCCTGATTATCCGCATAAAATTTTTTCTGACAAGCGCATCAACTATTGCCTGCTGATGGAAGCGCTTGCCATGGACGCTGCAGCTCCCAAACCCTGAGGGTTTTGCTGCGGAATAGTATACTACCACTTCACTCCTCCAGGGATATTTTATTCCTTAAAACTCCGGCCGTTGAAAAAGACGGTTTTACTGCATTGTTATTATTGACCTTAAAAAAAAATTATGGCAACATTAGCGGCTGTTGATGCCAATATGAATACAGAAACTGATTTTCTTCCGCTGGAAGGAACCGATTACGTTGAGTTTTATGTAGGAAATGCCAAACAGGCGGCACATTTTTATAAAACAGCATTTGGATTTCAATCGCTGGCGTATGCCGGTCCTGAAACCGGTATGAAAGACCGCGCCAGTTACGCGGTGCGTCAGAATAAGCTCACATTCGTTTTTACCACTCCTTTGCGTGCCGGTAATGCCATTGCCGATCATATTTACAAACATGGTGATGGTGTAAAGATGCTGGCTTTGCGTGTGGATGATGCTACACGTTCGTGGAAAGAAACTACTAAACGTGGTGGTAAAAGTTTTATGGAGCCGGTGAAAATGGAAGATGAGTATGGTGAAGTAGTTATGAGCGGCATTCATACTTATGGGGAAACGATACACCTGTTCATTGAGCGGAAAAATTATACCGGTGCCTTTATGCCGGGGTACAGGGCATGGATATCCAACTACAATCCTCCGTCAACAGGTTTATTGTATGTAGACCACTGTGTAGGCAACGTAGGTTGGAACCAAATGAACAAATGGGTAAGCTTTTATGGGGATGTGATGGGATTTCGCAACATATTGAGCTTTGACGACAAGGATATTTCCACAGAATATTCCGCACTGATGAGTAAAGTAATGAGCAATGGCAACGGATTTGTAAAATTTCCTATCAACGAACCGGCCGAGGGTAAGAAGAAGTCGCAGGTGGAAGAATACCTGGAATATTACGATGGGGAAGGTTGTCAGCATGTGGCGCTTGCTACCAGCAACATCGTAGAAACTGTAACCGAATTACGCAACAGGGGGGTGGAGTTTTTACAGGTCCCCACCACTTATTATGATGATTTGCAGGAACGGGTAGGAAAAATTGATGAAGATGTAACCCCGCTGAAAGAGCTGGGTATATTGGTAGACAGGGACAACGAAGGATATCTGTTGCAGATCTTTACCAAACCAGTAGAAGACAGACCGACTTTGTTTTTTGAGATCATTCAGCGTAAAGGCGCCAAAAGCTTCGGAAAAGGTAATTTCAAAGCATTGTTTGAAGCTATCGAACGCGAACAGGAATTACGGGGAAACCTCTAGTAATTATTGTTAATAATATCGTAATTGTCCCACGTTTAGTTCTGGCTACGTGGGACTTTTCACATGTGTTAATAACTTGTGATGAAATTTGGTAATATCTTTGTAATATCTTTAAAGCCCATACATTCATAAACAATTGAAAAAGCGGATGTATTGGTACTGATTCCTGCAGTAGTACACCATGAAACATTTATTGATTGTTATATTGACTTTGCTGGTTGTGGGCTTTGTGTCTGCGCAAACGGCAGCATCAACTTTTAACTTCATTGAATACCAGCGGTCCTTCCCCCGCATTGGTGATGCATTGAAACGTAAGCAGGATACGTTGATGAAGCAGTTCCGAGATAAAGGTCTTACATGGCCTGCACGCTATATCTATCTCCGTTCATTCAAATATGACAGCCAACTGGAAGTTTGGGTAAAATCAGAAAAGAACGAAAAATACCAGTTGTTCAAAACATATAAAGTGTGCGCAATGGCCGGCACGCTCGGACCTAAACGCATGCAGGGTGATTACCAGGTTCCGGAAGGTTTCTATTACATCAATGAATTCAATCCAAAGAGTACATACCATCTTTCACTGGGTCTGAATTATCCCAACGCATCAGATAGAATACTGAGTGATTCACTGCAACCCGGTGGTGATATTTATATTCATGGCAGTTGTGTAACCACTGGCTGTATTCCCATTACTGACCAGCAAATTGAAGAATTGTATATACTGGCTGCTATGGCAAAGAACGGCGGACAGGATTTTATACCGGTTCATATTTTCCCCATTCGTTTTACCAATCAGAAAAGCAGTGACTACCTGGTAAAATATGTGAAAGACTTTCCTGAGTATAATCCACTGGTAGGTGAAATGCGGCGCGTGTTCCAGTACTTTGAAAGAACACGCCAGTTGCCGGTAATTGCAGTCTCTTCAAAAGGTGAATATGTAGTGGAGGAAACATTACCGCAATTACCTACTGTGAAAGAAGAAAATGTGATCAGGAAAAAAGTACGCCCCGAAAAAACGTATGATGAAAGCGCTCTGGCAAAAGTGGTAGATAAACTACCGGTTTTCAATCCCGGTGGTAGTGAAGGTTTCCAGGCTTTCCTGGATAAATTAAGTCACGATATGGTATCGTATCTGGAAGAAGGCCAGCTAAAGACCTACCTGATGGTGGAGTTTGTTATTGAAAAAGACGGCAAACCTGCTTATGCAAAAGTGATCAGGGGTGGGAATGATGAAATGAATGAAAAAGTGGAAGAGGCCTTTGAAAAAATGGAAGCATGGACACCCGCTATTCGTCTTGATAAAAACGTAGGCATCAAACTCCGTCAGACATTGTCGGTAGAAAAAGTATCCAAATCGCTGGAATGAAATGAGTGTTTCCAGTTTAACACCTGCAACTGATAACCTTACACCTGTCACTTAAGATATTTGAACCGCACCACAGCACTTTTCTGTTCACTGGACGATAAACGTACTTCATATTTCTTCTTGCCCACAGTTACTACCATCAACGCGGTATTGGGAGGAATGCGACCAAGGTTATCCGCATACATCATCAGTTCATACTCCGCATTGGGATATACATTGATATTTACTGTTAATGGCTTGTAGGAAAGACGTTGTTTGTATAACAACAGTGAGTTATTCAGCAATACCGTTACTGTATCGTCATCGATCTCAGCGTTGTCGTACAACTCAATTCTGATCACAGAGGTATCAACCGTAATGGTCTGAGCTATTTCTTTTTCACGCGGCTGCAGTTGTAGCTTTTTCTGTAATGCCAGCAGGGTATCGTTCTGTACAATATCCACGGGAAAAGTAGGAGTGGTTTGACGGGTAAGCGTGATCTTGCCCGGCGGACAGGGATCTGTTCCATTCATAACATGCCCTTTCCATTCACCGGTCAGTTGCTCTTCGTCACCATTAAGCATAAAATTGAGATCGTAGGTTTTGATACAGGGCACGCAGTTGCCGGGAATGGTGTATTCCAGTACGGCACTTTCAATCAGTACCATACGTTTGTTCAAAGGATTGTATCGGCCTGAAAAATTGATCTTGGTATACTGTTTCTCGTTGATAAAACTGTATGCATTGCCCAGTATATTGTTGTTATTGCCATATGTAATGTGCAGTTCAAGACTGTATTCAGGAAAACAACCACCCGAAACCTGCGAGCGTTTACCCCGCCAGACGCCGGTAAGGTTCTGTGCAGAAAGAGAACTAAAGCAGATCAGTAATACCGTGGTGAACAGGAGACGCATTCAGGAAATTTAATCGGAAATTAACAACTTACATTGCAATAGGGTAAGGATTTATTGTGAACGGTAAGTGTGAAAGCCGAAAAGGTCTGGCCCAATTTGAAAATTTGCGAATTTGAAAAATGAAATACCAGGTTGTCTGATTGTTTGATGATTGAATGGTTTGATTGTTGTTAACCGCTACGAGCGGCGAGCAAATACAAGTCCGGAAGAAAGACAGAAATATAAGTTGACAGGTTGAAAAGTTCACAAGGATTGATCAGTATCTGATTCTTCGTGTTCCTTTGGTGACTTGGTGCCTTTGTGGCCCGGAACTAAAGCTGGAAAGTTCGAAAGAAAGATGCACGCAAAGCCGCTAAGTAGCAATTTGTATTTCGCTAAAAGCTAAACCCTAATAGCTAACACCTTGTACTGCTCTCGATTGATGATTCACGCCTCACGATTCAATATATCTCTTTATCCCACAAAAATCCTTCCATCCGTGTTCCTAGTTGCCCTTTTCATATTTAAAGATCACTACGGCGTTTTTCTGTTCGGTAGAGGTAATGCGCACTTCATATTCCTTGTTACCGGCCTTAACTACCATCAGTGAAGTGTTAGGTGGAATGTCACCAAGATTTTCAGCCACCATTACCAGTTCGTGATAATTGGTGCTATCATCCAGCTTAAACGTAAGCGTAAGCGGTTTGTAGGTGAGCATTTTCCTGGACAGTACCAGTTTTTTATCGAGGTATACAGAAACTGTATCGTGGTCAATGGTGCCGTTATCGTAAATGTTTATAGTGACCTCATTGGCACTGGTAACAATGGTTTTAACCAGTTCATTATCTCTTGTCAGCAGCACTTTGGGCGTAATTACTTCCGGCGTGATCAGTTTTTCTTTTTTAGGAACCGAGTCTAAAGGCGCCACAGGGAGAGTAGGCTGCGGGTTGATATTGGGCACGGGAGTAACTGTGGTATTTTTTGGAGGAATAGTTTTTTGTATCGGCGGCGGCGTTGCTTTTTTAACCGGCAGCTTATTCTGGGCTATGGGGCCCTGTTTGTTAGCGGTGGTTGATTGCTGTGCTGGGGTATTTTTAACCGGAGGTTTATGTGTTACCACAGCCTGTGTGTCCTTATGAGCAGGAACCGACTGTTTGCTTTTGTGTTTTGCCAGGAAAGGCTCTTCGTAAAAATCGGAAGTGACAACACGGCGCAGGTAAATGGTACCGCGGCCGCAATTGGAAGAATCTTTCACATTCATGCTGGTATAAGTGCCTTCCAGGAACTCTTCGTCGCCCAGTTTGGAATATTGTAGGAAACAGGTCATGATACAGGCGTCGCTGAGAGCCGACATACGCACGTCAACCAGTTTCAGTTCTTCCAGGAATACTTTTTTGGTGGCCGGGTTAATGGTGCCTTTACAGGTGGCCTTACCATAAAAGACAGTGGTCTGGTACGAATAGGTAACACCGCTGAAACTTTTGTTGTTTTGTCCCAGTTGCACCTCAAACTTGTATTGTTCGCCTTGTACAGGCATGCCCTGTATAGGCCTGTTGCCGGAATAGAAATTACCACGCCAGATTCCGGTAAGATCCTGGGCACCTGCATATAAACCTGTGCAGCAAAAAATAAAAAGTAAAAATCGCTTCATGTATAAACCCTCACCAGAGCAAATTAGTTAATTATTAATTTTTGGTGTCAAATATCACAAATGGTGGTCTGCAAATTCTTAGTTAAATTTGCGATTCTTTGAATACCGCGAAATTAAAAACGGGCTATAGAGGCCGGATTTCCGGTATACGGCAACAAAAATAAATGGCTGTAACAACAATGATCAAAATTACTTTTCCGGATGGTGCAGTACGGGAATTTCCCGAAGGAACTACTGCTTTGGCTGTCGCAAAATCAATCAGCGAAGGACTGGCACGCAAGGTATTAGCTGCCAGTGTAAATGGACAGGTGTGGGATGCAACGCGCCCTATTTATACGGATGCTACTGTAAAACTGCTGACGTGGGATGATGCTGATGGCAAATCAACGTTCTGGCACTCTTCTGCCCACCTGATGGCGGAAGCAGTGGAAAGCGTTTTTCCGGGAGTAAAATTCTGGGTAGGACCTCCCACAGCAAATCCGCCCGGTTTTTACTATGATATGGATCTGGGTGATCGCAAGCTGGGTGAAGAAGACCTGCTGAAACTGGAAAAGAAAATGAACGAGCTGGCTAAACAGAACAATGCGTATGTGCGCAAAGAAATGTCGAAGGCCGATGCGGTTCAGTATTTTACCGAAAAAGGAGACGAATACAAACTGGACCTGCTGTCTAATTTGCAGGACGGCAGTATCACTTTTTATACACAGGGCAATTTTACGGATCTGTGCCGTGGGCCGCATATTCCTGCTACCGGCGCCATTAAGGCCATTAAGCTGACCAATGTGGCCGGTGCATACTGGAAAGGCGACGAAAAGAATAAAATGCTAACCCGTGTATACGGTGTTACTTTCCCGTCGCAGAAAGAGCTGGATGAATACCTGCAACTGCTGGAGGAAGCTAAAAAACGCGATCACCGCAAGCTGGGTAAGGAACTGAGCATTTTTACCATGGATGATGATGTAGGCCAGGGTTTGCCGTTGTGGTTACCTAACGGTACTATCATTATTGAGGAACTGGAAAGACTGGCTAAGGAAACCGAACAGGCTGCAGGCTACAAGCGTGTGGTAACTCCGCATATTGCCAAAGAGAGCATGTATCTTACCAGCGGTCACCTGCCTTATTACCAGGATAGTATGTACCCCCCAATGGAACTGGATGGTACCAAATACTACCTGAAGGCAATGAACTGCCCGCATCACCACAAAATATTTGCAGCAGAACCCAAGAGCTATAAAGATCTGCCGCTGCGTTTGGCTGAATACGGAACCTGCTATCGCTATGAGCAGAGCGGTGAGTTATTTGGACTGATGCGTGTACGTTGTCTGCACATGAACGATGCGCATATCTATTGTACCCGCGAACAGTTTGCTGCAGAGTTCAGAGCGGTGAACGATATGTACCTGAAGTATTTCAATATTTTCGGCATTGATAAATACGTGATGCGTTTAAGCCTGCACGAACCGTCAAAACTGGGGCAGAAATATATCAACGAACCGGAATTGTGGAAAGAGACCGAGGATATGGTAAGAAAAGTACTGATTGAGTCAGGAATACCATTTGTTGAAGTTCCGGACGAAGGTGCATTTTATGGTCCTAAAATTGATGTGCAGATATGGAGCACTATTGGTCGTGAATTTACACTGGCTACCAACCAGGTGGATTTTGCCCAGGGCCGCCGCTTCAAACTGGAATTTACCAACAGGGATAACTCTCCTGAGGCTCCGTTGATCATCCATCGTGCACCCCTGGGTACCCACGAGCGCTTTATCGGCTTCCTGCTGGAACACTATGCAGGCAAGTTCCCGTTGTGGCTGGCGCCTGTTCAGGTGAAAATATTGCCTATCAGTGATAAGTTTATGGATTACGCAAATAGTCTTTTACAATCGCTGAAAAATGCAGATATTCGTGTAGAACTTGATGACAGAAGCGAAAAGATCGGTAAGAAGATTCGCGATACAGAGCTGATGAAAGTACCATACATGCTGGTAATTGGTGAGAAGGAAATGAATGAAGGGAAAGTGGCTATCAGGCGTCAGGGTAAAGGCGATCTTGGTACTAAAAGCATTGAGGAGTTCATTACAGAAGCTGTAAGGGAAATCAAAGAAAGACGTGCAGAGTAATAACCATTGGAAGCACTCCGCCAGTTATATTTTGATTACCACCCATTGATAACTGCCTAACAGGCAAAACAGGCTCAAACCGTTGCATACGGCAAATTGCCGGAAGGCGACACAACGGTGTTGATTAGTAAAACAGATCGCCGCTAATACAGAAAATTGTTCACTTAAAGATTGTAAATGGCATTTCCACCAAGACCTCCAAGAGGTAATTTTAATCCCCGTTTTAAAAAAGAGCAACAACAGGAACATCGCACCAACCACATGATCAGGGTGCCACAGGTACGCCTGGTAGGGGATAATGTAACGGTAGGTGTGTATCCAACGCAGGAAGCGCAGCGTATGGCGCAGGATCAGGGTCTCGACCTGGTTGAGATTTCTCCACAGGCTGATCCGCCGGTTTGTAAGATCATCGACTATAATAAATTCTTATACGAGAAGAAGAAGAAGGAAAAGGAGATGAAGGCCAAAAGTAAAACGGCTGAAGTAAAAGAGATCCGTTTTACACCTGGTACAGATGACCACGATTTTGACTTTAAAGCACGTCATGCCGAAAGCTTTCTGAAAGAAGGTAATAAGGTAAAAGCGTACGTACAGTTCAAAGGCCGTGCTATCATGTTCAAGGAAAGAGGCGAACTGGTACTGCTGAAGTTTGCAGAGCGTTTGGCCGAATTTGGTCAGCCGGAAGGCATGCCCAAGCTGGAAGGTAAACGTATGCTGATGATCTTCGCACCTAAAACGCAGAAGAAGAAAAAAGAAGCAGAATAATCGCTGCTGGATTCATAAAAAAAGAGCACCTGTGTAAAGCAGGTGCTCTTTTTTATTGTGGTCAATGAAAACAGTTTCGGGTTACGTGTTTCTGATTTCTGGTTCTGCAATTCCTGATTAAAAGAAACTTCGTTCGCTGATTCCTGGTTAACCTGTCAACTTGTATTTCTGTCTTTCTTCGGGACTTGTATCTGCTCATGGCTCAAAGCCCGCAGCAGTCAACACTATCCAGTCATTAGCAAATTTGCACATCACTATTTCTTCCCCATCGCATACAGAATACCTCCTTCCAGGTGTTTGAGGAAATTGGAGTCAGTGTAAGATGCTTCGGTATGGCCTAATGCTGTGTACCAGGCGCGGCCACCATCAAAGGAATGATACCATGCCATAGGATGATTGTCGCCGTTAGAGCCACCCTGGTAGCTTTTTTCATCAATGGTGATCAGTACATGTATGTCGGGATTGATATCTTTAAAATTGTACCATTCGTCCTTGCGTTTCCATTCTGCGGGCAGGTGTTTGGTGGAAATATGCGTTCGATCCGTTACATGCAGAACCGCTTCCTGTTGTTCGGGATGTTTGATAAAATAGGCACCTACCAGCTTGCCATACCAGGGCCAGCCGTATTCTGTATCGGAAGCGGCATGTACACCTGCATAGCCGCCACCTGCGCGGATATAGCGCTCGAAGGCTGCCTGTTGTTCATCGTTCAGAATATCGCCGGTAGTGTTCAGAAATACCACCGCAGCGTATTTCTTTAATGAATCATCGGTAAAATAAACGGCATTTTCGGTGGTATCAGCAATGAAACCGTTTTGCCGGGCCATGTTCAGGATGGCTCTTTTACCATCGGGAATAGAAGAATGCCGGAATCCGGCTGTTTTAGAGAATACCAGTATCTTTTTTGTTTTGGCATCCGGATATTTGTCGGGTTGGCAGAAAGCCAGGCACAGTAACAATGGTAACCAGGTAAGTTTTTTCATATATGCGCAGGTAAAGTTTGAAATGGTAAAATACGGAAAAAAGGAAGAAGAGTCAGGAGTTAGCTGTCAGGTGCTTGGCTTTTAGCAGAAGGGTAGTTGGCAGTTTATAATTTGTAGTTGTAAAGGCTGCGAGCTACCAAACTAATACAAGGTGTTGGCTGTTGGTTTTGACTTTTGGTTGAGAGTGAATATAGAAAATAAGTCCGGAATTGGAGGTCTGAAGAAGCTGTAAGCGATGAACCGGCCTTAATCTTCAAACAATCAGGGCAACAAATTATAATTAATAGATTGATTATCATATATATTAGCGGAATAGCCAATATTTCTTTGAATGTTTTATTTTTGTACTAACCTTTCAGACAAAATACTTACCTTTGCGCTCCATTTTAAGTTTAGAACCGTAAAAGGGGATAAACTTTATTGCCCACACGGCCCAAAAAGTCTCCAGTCTGTTCGGGAGCGCCAGCAGGGTATAACAGTAAAAGGTATTAAAAAATGCCAAAGGTTAAAACAAACTCAAGTGCCAAAAAGAGGTTTAAAGTAACCGGCACGGGTAAAATCACCCACCAGAAGTCTTTCAAGCGTCACATCCTCACCAAAAAAACGAATAAGCGCAAACGTGCTATGAGAATTGACGGTGCTGTTCACAAATCAAACGTTGACTTCGTAAAACGTCTGTTGCGTTTGAAATAAAGAAGCGATGAAGGACGCAGACCGCAAAACGTCTCCGGCCATCTTTCTTCCTGATTCAGCAAATTTTCCATCACTAATCTCAAAAAATTAAGATATGCCTCGTTCAGTAAATGCCGTAGCTTCACGCGCCCGTCGTAAAAGGGTACTGAAAGCAGCCAAAGGCTTCTATGGCAAACGTAAAAATGTTTACACCGTTGCCAAAAACGTATTGGAAAAAGGTCTCCAGTACAAATATGTTGGTCGCAAATTAAAGAAAAGAGAATACCGCACTTTGTGGATCGCCCGTATCAACGCGGCTGTTAGACCTGAAGGTCTGACCTATTCTGAGTTCATCCACAAACTGAACCAGAAAGGTATCACACTGGATCGCAAAATTCTGGCCGACCTGGCTATGAATGAGCCTGAGAGCTTCAAAGCGCTGGTAGCTTCTGTAAAATAAGCATGAATAGTTGAACTATTTCTATAATAAAAACCGGGTGTTTTTCAAACAACGCCCGGTTTTTTATTTGTTGAATCGTGCAAAAAACTACTTTTGCGTAATTTTTGTTACTTGGTATACGTTTTTACTAACTACTTAAAAACATCATCCGCAGCACCTTGAACCAGTACATGAACAACTCGTATACCGATCTGGTGAAGCAAACTTTCAACTTCCCCCAGGACGGTTTCGACACAAAAGACGGCAATCTCTATTTCAACGGCCTCGATCTGCAGGCACTGATCGCCAAGTACGGTACGCCTATGAAGCTTACCTATTTGCCCAAGATCGGTATGCAGATCAAGAAAGCCAAGCAGATGTTTGCCAATGCTATTAAAAAGCATCGCTACACAGGAGAGTATAACTATTGTTATTGTACCAAGAGCTCACACTTTTCTTTTGTTGTAGAAGAAGCCCTTAAGCATGACATTCACCTGGAGACTTCTTACGCATACGATATTGAGATTATCAAGAAGCTGTATGCCAAAAAGAAGATTACCAAGGACACGTTTATCATCTGTAACGGATATAAGCAAAAGACCTACACCAGCCGCATTGCGAGTCTGTTGAACTCCGGTTTTAAAAATGTAGTGCCTGTACTGGATAACAAGGACGAACTGCAGCAGTATAAAAGATCGGTGAAGGTGCCTTTTAAGCTGGGTATCCGTATTGCTGCGGAAGAAGAACCTACATTCCCGTTCTACACATCCCGTCTTGGTTTCCGTGCACGCGATGTACTGGAATTTTATGTTGATAAGATTGAAGGTAATGAAGATCGTTTCCAGCTAAAAATGCTGCATATCTTCCTGAACAAGGGTATTAAAGACGATATTTATTACTGGAGTGAGCTGAATAAAGTGATCAACCTGTATTGTCAGTTGAAAAAAATCTGTCCCGAACTGGATTCAATCAACATCGGTGGTGGTTTCCCCATCAAGCACTCACTGGGCTTCGAATACGATTACCAGTTCATGATCAACGAGATCATCGGCAATATCAAAAAAGCCTGTAACAAAAACCATGTACCCATGCCGAACATCTTTACTGAGTTTGGTAGTTACACCGTGGGTGAAAGCATGGCGCATATTTATAGCGTGATAGGGCAGAAGATGCAGAATGATCGTGAGATATGGTATATGATCGATTCTTCATTCATCACTACATTGCCCGATACCTGGGGTATTGGTGAAAAGTTCCTGCTGCTGCCTGTAAATAAGTGGGATGAGGAATATCAGCGCGTGGTACTGGGAGGTATTACCTGCGATAGTCACGATTATTACGACTCAGAGGAACATGTGAATGAAGTGTTCCTGCCTAAAATAACAAACGGAGAGCCATTATACCTGGGCTTTTTCCATACAGGTGCTTACCAGGACCAGATCAGTGGTTATGGTGGCATCAAGCACTGCCTAATCCCTTCACCCAAACACGTAATAGTGGGTCATGATAAAAATGGCAAACTGGTAGATTGGCTATATGCGAAGGAGCAGAGTGCGCAGAGTATGTTGAAAATCCTGGGCTATTAATCTGCAAAGTAATTTGAAAATTTGAAAATGATATCCAACCTGTTGGCATTTTCAAATTTTCAAATTTGCTCATTAATTAATCAGTACACTGTTTTCTTCGCGTATCTATGATGTATTGAATTTTCCACTGCCCGTTGAGGCGAACCAGTTGAAATGAATTTACTCCGCAATGGCTGAACTGACTATTGAAATAAAACTGGTAAGGGGTCCATACAATCGCCAGCGGACCATCTGTTTTTACTGTTTCAAATGTGATCCGTTCATCGGCAGCACCTTTGGGTAATTTGCTGATAGCGGCACTGAAATCCACGATCTTTTCATTCCGAATGATCGTTTTCCCATCTTTGGTATTCACTATTGTCTGCATAATAGCACTGTCTGCAAATACACTTGTTAAAGCTGCAGCATCGCTGTTCTTCATGCTTTCGAACAGCTTGTTTATCGTGGCCTTTACTGAGTCTTCAGTGGTTTGTGCATGCAGTGATGTGCCGGCAATGAGCGTGAGTATAAAAAGGTAATAATATCTCATTTGAAAATAGTTGGATTTGACAATTTGAAAATGAATGCCAGGTATTGTTCTTTTGATCCCTGTAATGTCATTTTCAAATTAACACATTTTCAAATTTGCAAAATGGTTATTTTTTCAAACGGTATTTCTTACGCACTTTAGGGCTGTTGAAATAATCGTTCAGCTCTTTTTCTGTCATAGTGCTGACTATCTCCAGGGGAACATCGATCAGCTGAACCTGGGTTTGTTTCAGTTCCTCTTTCAATTTGTTCATCTTTTTGGAAATATCCGGGTCACGTTCGCCAACCAGGGCATTGTCGCTCACCATGTACTCAAGACGTTTGATAGCAGCCCTGATATTAGATGCCTGGTTTTGTTCCATGGTGCGGGTGGGTGCTACGGCCTCTTTTACCGGTACCAGGGCCACGCCTACGCTTGGCATCACCTTGCCCACGCTCTGTGTGCCAGAACTGCCTGATGTGCTGAGGATAGTGCCTGTAAGTGCCGTGGTAGGGCTGGTAATATCAAAGGTGGTGCGGGTGCCTTTAGTTTTCTTGATACCCCTGTCCAGTTGTACGAAGGTGTATTTCAGCCTTAACACGTAGGAGTTGATATTCCGTACTGTAAGATTGTAATCCTGTATTGCCAACGGATAGTTCAATGCATCACGTACAATGATCTTTACAGTAGCTGTATCACGTGCCATAAACCGGTTGGAACCTACAAAGCTCAGCAGTAGTATGCGTACTTTCCCAGAGTCGGTCTCTTTTACAAAATCGAACGGGGGCGACCAGATGAAATCATCATCACATTTTCTTACCAGCGTGAAATTTTTCAGCGGCATATTAGCAAAGAAAGTAATGTTTTCGATGGGGAAGCTGCCATTTTCACATTGTACTTTAAACGCAACGGTATCGCCTTCATCAACAGTAAGGGTAGAACTTACCGAAGGTTTAACGCGTGATACAATGATGTCGGTATTGTAAAAAACGATCGTGAAAGAAGTGTCGACGTGTTCTTTGGGATTGTTCAGGCTTTGTACACCAAGGTTTACCCGGTATTCATTATCGTATTTCAGTTTGCCCGACAGGAAGAATGATTTCTCTGCTTTGAAAGACAGCATACCATTATCCTTATTGATACGCAGCCCTACAGGAGAATTGCGCAGGTACCAGTAATACCCTGCTTCATCACGATTGATCTCCAGTTTATAATTCAATGAAGAGTCAACATGCAGTGTAAAATACGGGTTCAGGTTTTTAATGCGCAGATGCATATCAAATGAATCTACCGCCGGGAATGACATGGCAGCGGTATCAACCGGTTTAGGAACCGTGTCGGTAGCTACGCCATGATTAACCTGCGCCATCAGACAACAGGTTTGTATAACAAACACTATAAATAATACAATGCTTCGCTGGATACAAGAGTTGGGACTTCTCATGTTGGGTTTAAATCGTGGCCGAAGTTAACATAAAACAATAAAAAACCCATCCCAATAAAAATCGGGACGGGTCACTAACCAAAACCAACTGCGTATGAAAAATTTTAAGATTTCTTTAAACGATTACTGAACGCTGATTTGCTGTGCAGCAACTTTTGTTTGTTCCTGCTTGGGCAATAAAAGTTTCAGGATACCGTTTTCGTACTTCGCCTGAATTTTATTCGTATCAATATTTTCTTCTACATGAAAGTTGCGTGTGAAGCTGCGATATGAAAATTCGCGACGGATCGTTTTATAGTCTTCCGCTTTTGTTTCTTCTTTTTTCTCAAAACTTACAGACAGAATACCTTTTTCCAACTTCACAGTAAAGTCTTCTTTGGCAACACCGGGAATGCTCATTTCAAGATGATAAGCTTCGGTAGTTTCATGAATATTTACGGGAGCTGCATTGCCTGTAGTCCTTGCATCATTCCATACTGCGGGAAACTGGTTCAGCAGGTCATCAAATACAGTATTGAAAGATCTGTTAGCCGGGCGGTTGTTAAACTTTACGAGTGTCATAGCGTATTTAATTTTTATTGTTTTAAAATGTATACGCAGATGATTTTTCAAATGGCGTACCAGTGCCAGAAATGATGAATTTTACTGTCAAAGGGAGAGAAATCATTTAATTGGATATGTCAAAAGTGCAGTATTGTAATGGATTGTATGACAGAAGTGCAGTATTGGCTTCCGGGAAGCGGCAATCAACTTTTTGCGTAAATTTGCGTTCTATATATGTGTAATCAGAATTATTTACAATAAAAACTCAGAAATGTATCCTGCAGAAATAGTACTTCCAATGAAGGAAGAATTGACCGATAATGGTTTTACTGAACTTCTGACTCCGGAAGCGGTTGATAATCAATTAAAAGAAAAAGGCACAACGCTGGTGGTGCTAAACTCGGTATGTGGTTGTTCGGCTGGTACTGCACGTCCTGGTGTATTGATGGCAGTGGCCAATGCTACTAAAAAGCCTGACCACCTGAGCACCAGTTTTGCAGGTTTTGATGTTGATGCGATAAAGAAACTGAGAGAGCACCTGTTGCCTTATCCTCCCTCTTCTCCGTCTATTGCGTTGTTTAAAGACGGTCAGCTGGTGCACTTTATCGAACGTCACCAGATCGAAGGAAGACCTGCTCAAATGATAGCACAGAACCTGATGGCAGCGTTCAATGAATACTGCTGATAAAACAGATTTTGGCTGATACATGCAGATGTTCAGCTTTGTTCATAGTGATAACCCTCTCATTCATGGGAGGGTTTTTTATTCCCTTTACCTGTTAATTTCATCCTCCAGCCGCTAAAAGTTTGGCTTTCGCACGGTTGTTTCTTATCATTGCAACTCTAATTGCCATATTTAAACCTCAATTGACAATCATTCATGTATCCTAACCTTTATTACGCTTTTAAAGATCTGTTCGGTGTAGAGTGGACCCGGCTTCGCTTTGTGAATTCGTTTGGTTTTTTTGTGGCATTGTCGTTCCTGGCAGCAGCTTTTGTATTAACGCAGGAGCTGAAGCGTAAGGAGCGCCTGGGGCGTTTGCACGGGCAGGACATTAAAATAATGGTAGGAAAGCCTGCAAGCATTGGTGAGTTGCTACTGAATTTTTTCCTGGGCTTTTTGCTGGGTTATAAGATACTTGGTCTGTTGCTGGTAGGTGGCAATATTGGCGATCCGCAGGAGTATTTTTTTTCAACAGAGGGTAACTGGTGGGTTGGATTGGCCACAGGCGGTTTATTTGCATTTCTGAAATGGCGCGAAAAACATAAACAGAAACTGGCACAACCTGAAGAGCGTACCATTCGTATATGGCCGCACGACAGGGTGGGTGACCTGGTGATCTATGCTGCTTTGTTTGGTTTCCTGGGTGCCAAAGTGTTCCATAATCTTGAAAACTGGGATGAGTTCATTGCCAGTCCCATTGAGGCATTGTTGTCTTTCAGTGGTCTGACCTTTTACGGAGGCCTGATCTGTGCTGCATTGGCTATCTGGTTCTATGCCCGTAAAAACAAGATCAGTTTCCGTCATCTGGCCGATGGTGCTGCACCTGCTCTGATGCTGGCGTATGCTATTGGTCGTATTGGTTGCCAGGTAGGTGGTGATGGCGACTGGGGTATTCTGAACAGTGCGTATGTAACTGACCCGGTAACTTCCAAAGCCGTTCCTGCTGATACTGTCGCATTCAACCAGACACTGCAGGTGAACAGCAATTTTTACCTGAAAACTTTTCATGTAGACAATCTTTCTGAAATTCCGCATAAAAGCGCCAAGGCGCCATCCTGGTTGCCCAACTGGCTGTTTGCTTATTCTTATCCGCACAATGTAATAGGAGAAGGTACACGTATCAATGGTTGCGAGGAATCGCAGTATTGCAATCATTTACCGGTGCCGGTTTTTCCTACGCCTTTTTATGAAACGGTGATGGGATTGCTGTTGTTCCTGTTGTTGTGGGCATTGCGTACACGTCTTGCCGTACCGGGAACGCTGTTTGCGGTATACCTGGTGGTAAATGGTATTGAGCGCTTTTTTATTGAGAAGATCCGCGTTAATACAAAATACCACATTGGTTCTTTTCATCCCACACAGGCCGAACTGATCGCTTCGTTGCTGGTAATTGGCGGCATTATTCTGTATGTAGTGCTTACCAGGCGGCATAAAACGGTTAGCACTGTTTAAAATGTTATAGGTTGTAGGTGGGTTACAGGCCAGGTTTGCATTTGTGTGCTGAGATTTCTTAAAACTTAATACTTATCGCTTATAACCTGCACTGTTAACTTTTCCCTTCTGTGTTTCCTGCATACGAAGGCATTGTTTATCTTAGCTACCAATGAAATTACTGGTCGCATTTTTTCGTCTTATCAGGTTGGTAAACCTGTTGTTTATTGCGCTGACCCAATTTTTATTCCAGTATTGTATTGTTGTGCCTGTAACACAGCAGTATCAGCATACCCATGTGTTCACACCATTCATTTTTGTATTGCTGGTACTGGCTTCCGTATGTATTGCTGCTGCAGGGTATATTATCAACGACTATTTTGATGTAAATATTGACAAAGTAAACAAACCGGGTAAGCTGGTGATAGAAAGGATGATCCACCGGCGTTCGGCTATTTTGTGGCATATAGGATTATCACTGGCCGGTATTATATTCAGTTGTGTAGTAGCCTGGAAACTGGGGGTATGGTGGCTGGTATTTGCCAATATAGGTTGTGTAATGGCGTTATGGTTTTACTCCACTACTTTCAAAAAACAGCTGCTGACCGGTAATATCATCATATCATTGCTTACTGCATGGGTGGTAATGGTAATCGGTTTTATAACACATTACAAAGTGATCACCAACCCGGAATTGTACCCGGGTGTACAGGCATCGCGGCTAATGCGCTTTACCTTTCTATATGCGGGGTTTGCATTTATCATTTCGCTGATACGCGAAGTGGTGAAGGATATTGAAGATATGCAGGGGGATGCGCGTTACGGGTGTAAAACCATGCCCATTGTATGGGGAGTGAATGTATCGAAGGTGTTTGCTGCCACGTGGTTGATTGTACTGACGGCTGCCTTACTGATTGTAGAGGCATATATTCTTCCCTTTAACTGGTGGTGGGCTGCTGTATACTGTTTCTTATTTGTAATTATTCCGCTGCTGTACATTTTCCGTAAGCTGGTGCAGGCTTCTGTGGCTACGGATTATCATCGTCTGAGTACATGGGTAAAACTGGTGATGCTGACAGGGATTTGCTCCATGATTTTTTTTAAAATTTATGCATAATGACTAGTCGTAAACGTATTGTACTGGCATCGCAATCGCCGCGCAGAAAACAGTTGCTGGAATGGGCTGAAATTGATTTTGATATAATGGTACAATCCACTGACGAACGATTCCCTGCCGGGTTGCCGGTAGCAGATGTACCGGTATATATTGCCAGGAATAAGGCGCTGGCGGTACAGCAGTCTGAGGCCTATAGACGATATGAGAACAATAATGCGGTCATACTGGCGGCAGATACCGTAGTGGTATTGGGAAATGATATTATCGGCAAACCGGAAGACCGGGAAAATGCCATAGAAATACTTACACGTTTATCGGGGCAGAAACATGAAGTGATCACTGGTGTAGTGATCAGGAATGGTGAACAGGAGATTGCTTTTGCAGACATTACTGCTGTCTGGTTTCATACATTGACCCCGGAACAGATCGTTTTTTATGTAGACAAGTATCAGCCCTACGATAAAGCCGGGGCCTATGCCATACAGGAATGGATAGGTGTAATTGGCATAAAAAGTATCCAGGGTGATTTTTACAATGTCATGGGATTACCGGTAAGCAGGGTAGTGCAGGAGCTTAATAGGTTGTAGATTTCAGGTTGTAAGTTCGTAAACAACGAACTGTTTAGGGTAAACAAAGATTAGATAGCAGGGATGGACATACAACTTAAAACGTATAACTTACAACTTCTTCAGGTAACACCTTCATCATCGATTGTTTATTGTAAAAAATTCAATTCCGATGATATCCGAAAGGTTGTTGCAGTTTATCTGGCAGTTTCAATATTTTAATAAAAGCGCCCTTTCTACTACTGCCGGCGAATCGCTGGAAATTATACATCCCGGTACGTTTAATACCAACCAGGGGCCTGATTTTATGGAGGCCCGCATCCGCACAGGTACTACCGTATGGGCAGGCAATATTGAATTGCACACTGTTTCCGGTTTATGGTATACCCATAAACATCACGTTAACGAACATTACAAAAATGTGATCCTGCATGTAGTGTGGCAGCATAATGCTGCTGAGTTGCCTGGCAATATACCGGTATTATGTCTGCAGGAACGTGTGTCGAAGATATTATTACAGCAATATACAGACTGGTTAAATAAGCCTGCGTTTGTTCCCTGTGGTGAACAAATGAATACCGTAAAAAGAATTGTTTGGATTACCTGGAAAGAGCGTTTGCTGATAGAAAGACTGCAACGAAAAACGGAACAGGTGTTTAGTCACCTGCAACAGAACCAGCAACATTGGGAAGAAACATTCTGGTGGATGCTGGCGCGGAATTTTGGTATCAAAGTGAATGCAGAAGCTTTTGAAGCAATTGCGCGTACATTACCTGTTACCTTGCTGGCACGTCATAAAAAGCAACTACAGCAACTGGAAGCTTTATTGCTGGGACAGGCGGGTTTACTACAGGAAAACGCTGTAGATAAGTATGTGATCATGCTGCAGAAGGAATACCGGTTTTACCAGCGTAAATATAAGCTTGAACCCGTGCATCATAAACTGCAGTTTCTCAGAATGCGCCCGGGCAGCTTCCCTGCCGTACGGCTTGCACAGCTTGCCGTATTGATACATCAGTCAGAACACCTGTTTTCAAAAATTAAAGAAACCAGGTCGGTGCAAACAGTAAAAGAGTTACTGAATGTAACAGCAGGCGACTTCTGGCATTATCATTATACGCTCGATAATGCATCTGCCTATAAACCCAAAAAGCTGGGCGATGCTATGACAGATAATATCATTATCAATACGGTTGTACCTGTTTTATTTGCATACGGACAACTGCACAATGAAGACATGTACAAGGAGCGCGTATTACAATGGTTGGAAATATTATCGCCTGAAAAAAACGCCATTACTACTTCATTCAGCAAGCTGGGATGTGTACATAGAAATGCATTTGATTCCCAGTCGCTCATTGAGCTTAAAAATAATTATTGTGATGTGCGCAAATGCCTGGACTGTCCGGTTGGAAATGCTATTCTAAAACAGGCGATATAATAGCGTGCTAGTTACTAAAAAGCCCCTGGCCTTCAATTTTCTTAAAAGTTGTTTTGAAAAATTCATCAACCTGCGCATTGAACTTGTCTTTGTGTTTAAGAACAGGTAGTCCATGGCCTGCATCCGGAGCTATCCAGAGATTTGATTTTGGGATAGATTGTGCAATCAGTAAAGTGTGCTGGGGTTTGATCACATCATGATCGCCTCCCATGACCAGGGTAGGACATTTGATCTGTTGTAATTGTTCCGGTGTAATGTGAGGCTGTGTCAGTATCAGGTTAAAGTGACGCAACAATACCTGGGCTTCCGCTGTTTTTTTAGTCTGGTTCAGTTTCTGGTAATAATTCCTGATACCTGTAAAACGGGTTAAGATCATTTGTTCAATAGCTGTGCTATCGGGCCACAGGTTAGCGCCGGTAATAGCCAGTTTTTTAACTTTTTCAGGATGCCTGATAGCCAGTAATAATCCATTAATACCGCCATCGCTCCATCCCAGCACCAGGCAGGAGTCTATATTAAGATGAGTGAGTAGTGCTGCATAATCATCACTCATCATTTCATAAGTGAGAGAATCGTTCATCTGCAGTGTGTCGAGCGTATTACCATGATCGCGGCTATCGGCCACAATGACCTTGTATTGTTTGGCGAAATAGGGGATCTGGTATTGAAAATCGCCAATACTGCCGCTGTTGCCGTGAATGATCAGTAAAGGCTGCCCTTCACCATATATTTCATAATACATATTGATACCGCGGATATTGGCCCGATGACCTGCTTTTGCATTATTGCCATAGGCGGGTGCAGTTGTTTGCTGACCAATAACCAATAAAGGACACAGGAATAGCAGGATGAAAAGTTTTTTCATTGCAGAAGATATTTGGGTGAAGAATGGAACGGAGGCTTATGGTAGCCGCGCTACCACGTTAGACGCAGCAACAGGGCATTTGTTACAACTAAGAAGTGGTAATAATTTTGTTACTTCCAAAATAAGAAAAATACTCCCTGGTCTGAAGAATAGTATGGTTTGGTTCAGTCTGCTGTATGCGATAGATATTCCGGAATCTGCTTTCTTATCAGATTGTTCCAGGAGTCCTCAGCACTTTTATTACGGTTTATTGGTAAAAAACAACGGTTGATAAATATTTATTGTTGACCGATAAAGGTTGAATACTGCCAGTATATGATTGGTAATAACTTGCCTCCGTAACGGAGTTTTACCAATGGCACTCTTCTTCTTTATCAAAATATCTATGACCATACGTTTTAGCAAATCCAAACAATACCTGCTGCGAAAAGGCCGGGCTGTACTTGTCCTGACGATGTTATTAATTTCGGTCCGGTTGCATGCCCAACTGGGGAGCGATAACAGAGCTGTTAACACGCAGGCAGATAACCTGATACCTCCATCTCCGGAGGCTGCAGCCCTGGGTAAGTATGTATCCATTCCGGTAAGTCTGTATACTGGTACGCCCCGGATTAATATTCCTTTATATGATGTGCAGGAAGGCGATATCATGCTATCTGTTTCTCTTTCGTATCACTCATCCGGACATAAAGTAGATGAAATTGCCTCGCGGGCAGGAATGGGTTGGACACTCAATGCGGGAGGGGTCATCACGCGAACTATCATGGGAGGGGCGGATGAATATGGCTACAATGGTTTTCTGACGTTTTCAAAATCTATTCAACCGGATAATTTTTACAAAGGCACTAATGAGGAGCAATTCAATCGCTTCAATTCAATCATTAACTGCAATGATGCACAGCCCGATCAGTTTACGTTTAATGTAAATGGACTTTCCGGCCAGTTCGCCTTTGATTGGAACCGTCAGATTCAAGTAGGGGCTGACCGTAAAATGACGATCCGGCCATTGCAGATCCCAGAGCCCGGGAGCAATGATTTTATCAAAGGGTGGGAATTGATTGCTGATGATGGAACTATCTATCTGTTCGAAGCTTGCGAAACCTCCGATATGCGCATCTCAGGAGTATATAGTTGTCATTATACCAAACCACCGGTTACCAGTTGGTTCTTAACAAAAATCACTTCCCCGGCAGGGCGTGTGGTTACTTTCAGTTATGAAAACTATTCGATGAGTTATGATATGCGTATTTCAGAATCGGCATTATATCAAAATGGTTGGAAATTCAGTTTCCCTTCCGTACGAAAGGAAAGAATGACGATACAAGGGAAACACCTGAGTCAGATCAATACTTCAGCAGGTTTAACCATACACTTCCTCAAAGGAGATACGCTTCGTAAGGATATTCCGGGCGCTTCTTCGGGAACCTACCCATTACGGGAAATACTCATTACCAATCAAAACGGTCAGTGTATAAAACGATTTCAGCATAATTATGATTATTCAACAGGCCGTCTTACACTCACCAGTATCCAGGAGCTGTCTTCAGCAGATGTGGATAAGGAACTGAAACCTCCTTACCGTTTTGCTTATAATGGGGCATTACCTGAAATGAACCGTTATACCATTGTTGGATATTTTCAGCAGGATCATTGGGGTTATTTGAATGGGAATACCAAAGAAACGCTACTTCCTTCCTTTTACACAACCATAGATGGGATGAGTGTAGTTTATGAAGGGGCCAACAGGGAAGCCTCTGCCTGCGGTGGTTGTTATGGGCTGCTTAAAGAGATTAAATATCCAACAGGTGGTTTTACTTCTTTTGATTTTGAAGGCCATCAATATGGGTTTATAGGCAAGATGCCTATGCAAGCCTATGATTCAGTTCAAAGACAAGCATCGGTATCACATGCAGGATCTTCAGACGGTGAATTCTCCATTACTCCTTTTTCCGTTGACCGTGTAATGAGTAGTATCTATTTCCGGATAGATTCCAGGTATTGCTCAACAACAGGGTTTGCAGGCACAACGTTGGGACCTAAGGTTTGGTTATTAGATTCTTCCGGTACGATAATAAAATATTGGTATTATGGTTCCAGTGAGGCAAATTATATTCAATCAGGAAACTTGTCGTTGCCACCGGGCCGCTATTTCTTGAAGGCCTGGGCAGGAAAAAATCATTGTACAGAGTTCATCAATGGAAATGTTGCGGATGTAGGATGGGATGCTGCACAGGCGCAATTATATTGGTATGAACCAACCAGGTTAAGATGGATCAATAAAATAGCAGGCGGAGCCAGGATAAAAAGGATCATAGATCATGATGGAATCAGTGAAACCAACAATGTTGTTCGGAATTATTCTTATGTAATGCCACAAGAGGATACCCTGATATCCAGCGGGGTTATTTTTAAAGAACCTCAATATAATTATGGTACTTATATTAATGAAGGGATAGCTGATTATCACTACAATCCTGTGTTTTATATGGCCAGGGTTTCTTCTAATGCTGTTGCCCTTGGCACTACCCAGGGCAGCCATATTGGCTATGCCAAAGTTGCAGTTTTATACGGAAATGATGGAAAAGGCGGAAAAAGTGAATCATTCTATACCTCTATCAGTGACTTTTCCGATGGCATCAATTATAGCTTTCCATTTGCACCCCCCACGTCGTACGATTATAAAAGAGGACTGTTGAAAAAACAAATCGATTACAAATATCAAGGCGGTGAATATATACCGGTAAAGCAAGTAGACAATGAATATGATGAAGCATTAACCTGTGTTCCCGGGTATAAAGTGGGGATTGCTGTTGGCGGAGGTGGTCCGTTTGGGGCGGCTTTCCTATCGCGGTATGCCCATGGAAGCTATACTTTCAACCTGGGATTGAGTAAGCTGAAAAGTATACGAACTACCTTTTTTGAAAACAGTCGTTCATTTGTTACGGAGCAAAGTTTTTCGTATGATACAGCATTACTGTTTCTGTTAAAATCAGTACAATTTACCAGCAATAACAGACAGATTATTACGGAGTACAGCTATCCGTTTCAATATTCTCTTTTTAAAGGAAATATAGGCAAGTTGCAGCAACGGCATATTCATTCACCTGTTATAGAGAAAATTACCCGTGAGCGGGATGATGCAGGAGTTGAACGGGTGATCGCCGCATGCTATACACGATATGGCTTATTCAACGGCAATCTTTTGCCGGAAACAGTACTAAAACTTGATATCAAAGAACCTATAGCAGATTTTCATTCTTCTGTTGACAACAATGGTTATTGGGATACCCGTTACTATAAAGAGGATATTTATTATACCCGGTATCATACCGGTGGTAATCCCGAGCAGATCAGTACTTTCGGAGGTGATACTGTTGCTTATCTATGGGCATATAATGGTACTTCGCTTCTTGCAAAAATTGTAAATGCATCCTTTGCAAGCTGTGCATATACCAGCTTTGAAAATGGCGATAAAGGCAATTGGCTTTATACTGATGACGCTGGTAATTATGCGGAGGATTCAAGGACCGGCAAACTATCTTATAAAGGTACCATATATAGTGGAGCATTACCTTCAGGGCAATATATCGTTTCTCTTTGGTGCAAAGGAACAGCGGGTAGTACCATTACAGTAAACGGCGTAAACAAAGCTGTCGACGGATACTGGAAACGCTGTCAATGGCTGGTTACTGATGCCGGAAAAATAACTATTCAAACTAATGGGAATCTTATCGATGAGCTACGCCTTCATCCTAAAGAAGCAAGGATGACAACATACTCCTATTTTCAGGGAGTTGGTGTTACGGCTGTTACAGATGAAAACCATATCACTGCTTTTTATGAATATGACGGCCTGGGGAGATTGAAGATTGTGCGAGATACTGAGGATAACATCCGTTCTCATTATCTCTATCAGTATAAATAACCTTATTCCCTTTTCTTAAAACCTGAGATTTATCATGAACATGCTTCAGAATATATGGATGAACTGTCTTAGATTTTCCCTTCTTGTGGCCTTCTATAACCTGTTATCTCTGGTTGTTTCTGCACAGGGCATAACCGGAGAGAAAAATGTTTGTCCCAACACCAGCTATACTTATACCTGTGATGCATCTGCCCTACGTTATAGTTGGAGCATTACAGGAGGAACGATTGAAAGTGGGGCTGCATCAAAATCCTGTACCGTAAAATGGCTTAGTAATACGGCAAGATCTCTTACTGTTACTACTACCGCTGCCAAAACTTATGAACAGGATTGGTTTACACTGGATGTATATAACCGCATTATACAAACTGGATCTATAAGCGGAGCTTCCAGTGTATGCCAGAATGGTTCTGTCTATTTGTCTTTATCGGGTAATAGCGGCCCGGTTCTTCGATGGGAACGCAGCATAGATGGCATTGCCTGGTATAGTATTGCGAATGCCACCAACACGTGCGGCTTTTACCCGATCACTGCCAATACTTATTTCAGGGCTGTGATCAATGGCGATGCGTGTGGAGTTTACTATACAAACCCCTGGACTGTCAATATGATGTTGCCACCTGTAATAACTGCTACCAGCGCAGAAAACCGTTGTGGTACGGGCAGTGTTACCCTGAAGGCAACAAGTGCTGGTGCTGCTACTTATCGATGGTACGATGAGGCCTATACTCTGCTGGGTACAACCATTACCGGTAGTTTTACTTTTAATGCTAATCGATCTGGCACCTTTTATGTGAGTGTGGTAGGTAGCAACGGCTGTGAAAGCGATCTGGTACCGGTAAATGTAACGTTATTGCCATTACCAGAAGCCCCGAAGCAGCCACAAATTACCAGGGAATGTGATTATACCTTGCTTACAAGGGCAGAACCACCTCCGGGATTCACAACCCACTGGCAGTATGCAGAGCAGTATGGTTCGCCCGGTGATGTTTCACCTACTTATACTGCTACAAGTGCTGGCACTTATTACCTGCGTACACGCAATGAAAGTACAGGTTGCTGGAGTCCCTCCACATCGGTAAATGTAACGATCAATTACCGGCCCAATACGCCTTTTCCTCCAACTCAAAAAGATGGCTGCAACAAGGTAATTCTTTCCCGTTTGCAACCCCAGCCTGGAATTACCTGGTACTGGCAAACCTCCGGTGGAGGAATGTCGATGGATAATAACGCTCCCGCTTTTATAGCAACAACAAGTGGTTCCTATTTTCTGCGGGCAAAAGATGATGCAAATGGCTGCTGGAGCAGGATCGCGGCTTCAACGCAGGTCATAATTACACCCAGACTGAGTTGTCTCGACAGTCAGCTCGTAAATTATATTGCCAGAGATCGCATCACCAAAGAAGGTATAAAGACACTTGATCAAATACCGGCTTTGCAGGCAAATGACAATGCACAACTGCTGACATATACCGATGGCTTTGGCAGACCGATACAGGAAATCCATGTACAGGGTTCTCCCGGAAGAAATGACGTGGTACAGATAATTGGATATGATCCTTTTGGCAGGGAAAACAAAAAATATTTGCCCTATACCATCTCCGGGTCAGGACGTTTCCAGACTGATGCTATGTCAGCTCTCAATGCTTTTTATACGTCAGGTACTGATCGGGCTATTACTTCACGCCCATGGTCCGAAGCTGTTTATGAAGCATCTCCGCTTCACAAGATAGTAGAGCAGGGAGCGCCGGGAGAACATTGGCAGCCCGGAACCGGAAAAACGACCCGGAGCCTGGGATATGCCAATGCTGCAAATGAGGTGCGCCGGTGGATCTATGATTTTGCCACCGGGCTTTGCTACAGTACCGGTTATTATGTGGCCGGAGATTTGTTGGTCAGGGAAATTTCTGATGAAGAAAACCGTAAGATTTTTCAATACTCTGATAAAGAAGGGCATCTGGTATTGGAAAGCAAACTGATTTCTGTTACTGAAGTACTGCAAAGCTATTGGGTATATGATGCTTTGGGAAAACTGAGAATGGTGATACAGCCTCAGGGCATAAAAGAGTTGCAGACGATACCCGGTAACTGGACGCCGGACCAGGATTTTATCCATAAATGGTGCTTTACTTATCAGTATGACCGGCAAGGCCGGATAACTGTTAAGAAAATGCCTGGCGCAGAGCCCGTTTATTTTGTATACAACAAACGTAACCAGGTAATTCTTATGCAGGATGGGGAATTGCGCAAACAGCAACGATGGGCTTTTACAAAATACGATGCCCTCAAAAGAGTGATTATGACAGGGCATTATAATACAGAAATTCCGGTAAGCCAGGCCGATATGCAAATGCAGGCGGACAACTGGCCCGGACAATATGAAGTGCGTACGGCTGCTGAATTTGAAAAGGGTTATGGATATACCGGCAATAAGGCATGGCCAATGCTATCGGGTAGTTCCAGGATACTTACGGTGATTTATTATGATGATTATGATTTTGACAATAATTCTGCTACAACTGACGCTGTATTTGTTACTACAGATATGGGTATTGCACCTATACCATCTTATGAGACCATTAACCGCATTACTGGTATGCGGATATGGGTTGTTGATAGTTTGAAATGTCTGCTTACTTCCCAGTTCTATGATAAATGGGGAAATGTTATCCAGGTACAATCAGATCGTTATCCTGGCGGAAAGCAGGTGCTTACCATGCGTTATGATTTTGCTGGCTTGCTGCAGGAGTCACTGAACAGCCATACCGGGTGGGGTACACCTTATATCGTTCGGAAAATATACCAATATGATCATGCAGGCAGAAGGAAGAGCGTGCAGCAACAGGTCAATAATGGCAGTATAATTACCCTGGCAATCAGCAGTTACAATGAGCTGGGCCAGTTAAGCCGGGAGATATTGGCACCAGGCTATAATAATGGCCAGGGGTTGGATACCCGGAATTACGATTATCATATCAGGGGGTGGTTGATAGGAGTTAATCGTGAATATGCCAAAAATGTAAATAATACCACCGGTTATTTTGGGTTTGATCTTGGGTATGATCAGACGGCCATCAAAACTGCTGAAAACTCTACTATTGGCGCTTATTCAAAAGCCTTGTACAATGGTGAGATCAGCGGTACTGTTTGGAAAAGTAAAGGCGATAACCAGATCCGGAAGTATGATTATGCTTATGATGGTACAGGCAGGCTGTTGCAAGCCGATTTCAACCAATATACCGCTGGCAGCTTTAATAGAACAGCAGGTATTGACTTCAGTGTGAAGATAGGGGATGGTATACATGCAGAATCGGCCTATGATGCCAATGGCAACATACTGGCTATGACTCAGCAGGGCCTTTTATTCAATACTTCCGCTCTTATTGATCAGTTGACTTATAGCTATGGTACAAAGGGGAATCAATTGGTAGCTGTTGCAGATGCTGTGAATGATAAAAACAGTAAACTGGGAGACCTGCATTATAATCCGGATACCAAGGATAGTATAGACTATAGATATGATGCCAATGGTAATATGATCAGTGATGCGAATAAAGGCATAGATACTATTATCTATAACCATCTTAATTTGCCGGTTCTGATATATGTGAAGAATAAAGGCGTAGTTGAATATGTTTATGACGCAATGGGCACCAGGCTGCAGAAGAAAATTACAGATTATACTGTGGCCCCCGCCAGGATAACGACTACCACCTATTTTGATGGAGCCGTTTATCATAATGATACTCTGCAGGTTCTTACGCATGAATATGGCAGAGCCCGCTATGCTTCGGCAGACACTGCGCGTCAACAGGAAGCAAAGTTTCATTATGACTACTTTCTGAAAGATCATATTGGCAATATTCGGATGGTTATTACCGACGAACAGCAGTGCGACCTCTATCCTGCAGCTACTATGGAAACCGCAGGCAGGGTTGTTGAAGAAGCGATTTATTCTAATATTGCAAAAACTGCCAGTCCAAAACCTGCCGGCTATCCTGTTGATACCTACTCTCAGCCTAATGATATGGTGGCACGTGTAAATGGCAGCGGACAAAAGATTGGCCCGTCCATTGCTCTGAAAGTAATGGCGGGAGATACATTCAATATCCGTGTTAACGCCTGGTACAAACAGATTGGAAGCGTACCTGGTGAACCGTTGAATCCCCTTCCTGATCTGCTGAGCACATTGTCTGGTAGTGTGGCACCGATAGCGAATAAAATTAACCCGCTTAATTTACAAGGCAGCCCGGCCCTGGGTAGTGGTTTGCTACAGTTTTTAACAGACTACAACAGGGATAATAACAGCAGGCCCAAAGCCTATCTGAACTGGATTTTGTTGGATGAACAGTTCAGGTATATACCTGCAGGTTCTGGTGCAGAGCAGGTGGGTAATAATGAGGAATTCAAAATTTTTATGAAGACAGGACTGCCGGTTACCAAAAACGGCTACCTGTATGTATATGTGAGCAATGAAACCTCTGGCCTGGATGTATTTTTTGACAACTTCCAGGTAAGCCATACGCGCGGGCGAATACTGGAGGAAACCCATTACTATCCTTTTGGCCTTACCATGTCAGGTATCTCTTCCAGATTACTTAAGCATCCCTATGCTGAAAATAAAATAGGTATTGCAGGTAAAGAGTTACAGAGTAAGGAATTCAGCGATGACAGCGGGCTTGATATTTATGATTTCGGAGCACGTATGTACGATCCGCAAACAGGAAAATTTATGATGATGGATCCGCTGGCAGAAAAATACACTGCCTGGAGTTCTTATAATTACGTAATGAATAATCCGGTACGCTTTATTGATCCTGATGGTAAGGCTGTGGTAGTGGTTATTAATGAGGCAAGCGGTGATAAAAATGCGGGGTCAGAGCAGATAAAGCCTGTAACATTGCTGTATGCAACAGATGGGAAGCTTTACCGGATGAAGGATGTGGAATTTGATCAAAAGACAACTAATATTACTTACAAATTAAATGGAGTGTATAAAGGCGGCAATGAGTTTGGACAGAGAATGAAGAGCGATCTGGAGAATATCAACGGTATAAAAAGCACGCTGTTGGCCGAACGTATGCAAACCCTGCAAAACAGCCCCAAAGCTCATATGATAACCTATGAAGAAGGTAGAACAATGTCGGGCGTTAATTATTATAATCCGGAAGACAGAGCACGTGGAGTTTCAACCGGGTCGCTGGTTGTTTATGTTCCGGATGACTGGCTTTCACAACAGGAAAAGAAACCTTCCTGGATAGTGCTGGTGCATGAACTGCTAAGCCATTCATGGGATGCTGATCAGGGCAAAACAGATATGGGTAAAAGTAATTTAGTAAATAAGGATGGCGAGCCGGTTGATATATCCAACAACGAGATACAGGCTGTCAGAGTAGAAAATATTGCCCGAAAGAGCGCAGGTATTCCTATAAAAACATCCTATAATAGAACTGAAATTCCTGCAAAAGAGTTGAATAAACCAGTTGTAAATAAATAATCCTATGTTTAAACCTTTGAGAGAGACCGCCCGTGTAAGTAATAAGGCGGTCTCTTAAGGATTTATGTAAAAGCTATAGCAGTTTAATAATACTGGCAGCTTAATGTTGGTGCAGCAGTATAACACCCGGCAGACTATTTGAAAAAGAACTGAGCCGGCTATTACAGGTAATTGGTGCTTTATTCTACAAGAACCAGTTTGCAGTTTTTGAGTAATACGTTTGTTGACAGTCCTTCACAGGTGCCTTTGAGGATCACGTTCATGCCTGGTTTCAATTGCCTGGCAACCTGTTCTTCAACAAGATAACATTGTACATATATGTCATTCTTGCTGCCTTTTAATAAAGCATAATCAGGTTGTTCTGGTGTATTGTTTTTGATATCAGCAATAGTGCCTGCTATGTACAATACTTTTCCTTTAAAAGTATCGTTGGCTTGTTGTTCGTTCTGCAGATAGGCTTCCGTTACCTGGATAGCAGGTCGTGATTTTTTCCTGATCCTGTCTGCTGATAATTTTTTCTTTTCGGATGGGGAGGCGTGCATAGCTGCCAGTTTCATGTTGGCTGCCTGTGTGTCTTTGTCAATCAGTATACTGATACCTCCAATAAAAACAACGGCTATGAGGCCGATTAAAATTTTCTTGATAACAGGGATTTTCAGTTCGGGGTTTTCCATACTATACGGGATGATAATTGTCAACAAATAACGAAGGAATAATTCGCAATGTCAATACAATCAAACAGATTTAAATAAACGCTATGTCAGATGCAAAGGTCGGTGTTTTGATACATAGTAAAAGTGTGATGAAAAGAAAACGCAAACGTTTGAGCAGTGACAGCTAAACGTTATGGTGTTTATTAATAATGATCATTATGAGAAGAATTTGGAAAATTTCCTTTCCCGGGAATTTTTCTGAATAATAGAAATCTATTCTGTGGGCTTATTGTACCGGCAGCTCAAGATGAATGTCGAGTGGTTCCAGGGCCAGAAGCGCAGCATCGGGCGGAGTAGCCAGACTTGCTCCATGTTTCAGATAAAAATCCACTGTATTCCTGGTAGGCGTGGCTGAGATGTACAATCCGGATGCTCCGAAATGCAAGGCCGTTTGTTTGATGATGGTTAACAAACGTGTGGCAATACCTTTATTTCTGTAGGAAGTACTGATGTAGAGGATATCCATTTTACAAAGATCTTGTCTGCTGCCTCTTTTTTGTTTTTCCAGCGATGCTACCCCAATGAGTAATTCATTGTTAAATGCGCCGGTAACAATTCCACCATTTTCTGTTATGGTATGTTGTCTTTGTACAATGGCAACAAGCTCATCTGTTGTAAAACCGGTTACCACCTGGTGATCCGGTACCAGGATAAGTGAGTTGTTTTTTATGATGTACGATTCAGAAATGATCTCACCCCGGTCTATCATTTTAATTTTATCATATTCTCCACTGGTAAGTGTTCTGTAGGTAATAGTCTGGTGCATATTGTTAATACAAAAATATCATTTCAGATCAATAGTAGCTTACAACAAACTACAGATGTAGTCTTGTAACAGACAAATACACTATGTAATTATGATTCTTTGAACAGGCATTTATAGCGGATCTGAAATGTATTATCATATAGATATTTATGATAAGATGAGTACGTGGATAACATATTATAAACATACCACAAAGTGGTAACTGGTTATATTGTTAAAGTTCTTATTTTCGCGGCACTGGTTTTCGAGCGTACTACCGGTTAACTTTATTCTACGAACCTTTACTGTTACTTCAAACACATTTTCTCCCCGAATGTGCAAGGCTTTTTAAAGTCTCATGCAGTATTGTTGGCAGCCACCTGGGTCCTTATTGTATACAATACAGTAATGATCGGCTGAAAGATTAAATAAATGATAAAAAATGTGTAGTTGATAACTATGCAAAACAGGCAAGCTAATTTCGGTTAGCCTGACAGTGATGTATACCGACCATATATGTTACTGTTTGGTTCCTGTGCGCATGGACTGTGTGATAAAATATTTTTAAACCCCAGAACCCGACCAAATCATGCAACCCAAACGGCTGCTAAGCATTGTATTGCTTATCATGATCTGTGCGTATGCCCATGCACAGGATAGTTTATCTACGCTGGACCGCATAGCCGGTTTCCCTGTACGTTTCCTGGACAGGATCAATAAAAAAGCCTCCCGGCTGGAAGGGGATGTGGTAAAAAATACAGAAAAGTATCTGCAGCAACTGGCGCGCCAGGAAAAGAAACTACAAAAACAACTGGCTAAAAAAGATTCAGCCGCTGCTGCCCGCCTGTTTGGAGATGCGCAGGCTAAATACCAGGAATTACAACAATCATTGCAACAACCTGCCACTAAGGTTAACCGCTACAAACAATATGTACCGGGACTGGACAGTTTAAAGACTTCGCTCAATTTCTTATCTGCGAACAATACTCTTCTAAGTAATCAAGGACAGGAAGTACAGTCTGCGCTGAATAGTGTGAAAGGACTGGAAGACAAGCTGCAAACCGCGGAAACCATCCAACAATACCTGAAGGAACGCAAACAATACCTCAACGAACAGCTCAACCAGTTTGGACTGGCCAGGCAACTGAAACAATACAACCGGCAGGCGTATTACTATGCTGCCCAGGTGCAGGAATACAAGAACATGCTGAATGACCCGGATAAACTGCAACAGCAGGCACTGGCCCTGTTGCAAAAACTGCCTGCCTTTCAATCCTTTTTTAAAGAACATTCAGAGTTAGCCAGCCTGTTCCGTGTACCGGCAGGCTATGGCAATGCCGGTTCTTTACAGGGCTTGCAAACGCGTGCAGATATCCAGCAACTGATCCAGCAACGTGTACAGGCCGGTGGACCCAATGCAGCACAATACCTGCAGAACAATATGCAGCAGGCACAGGGACAATTAGACCAGGTAAAAGACAAGCTGAACAAACTGGGTGGTAACCCGGATATGAATATGCCGGAAGGTTTTAAACCGAACGGACAGAAGACAAAGAGTTTCTGGA
>LGYU01000035.1 GCA_001302245.1 Chitinophagaceae bacterium PMP191F | reverse complement strand
CCCCAGGAATTTTACTTGATCCCGGATATCCAGGGAACGGCAGGGAACATTTTAATCAACTGAATTGATGCAAATAAAAAAGGCTCTGAATTTCTTCAGAGCCTTTCATTTTCTGCGGACCGGACGGGACTCGAACCCGCGACCTCCGCCGTGACAGGGCGGCATTCTAACCAACTGAACTACCGATCCAACCGCTAATTACTTTTTGACAACGTACTTAGCAACCTCAAATATTTGTAGTATACATCACTTCTATAAGAACTTTCCCTAAAACTATCATTTCATCCTAACTATCACACTTTCAATGCTATCGGAGAAGTGTTTCATCGTTTTTGGGATTGCAAAGATAATAGAATTTCTATTTTCACCAACAAAACTTTTATAAAAAACTTCAACCCCTTAATTTTACGCACTTATTTAATTGTACATGCCGCAAGACAAAAACCGCCAGTTTCTTGATTTTGAAAAACCTATCAAAGATCTGTTCGATGATATTGAAGGTCTCAAACAAAAAGCTGAGAAAAGTAAAATTGACCTGAGCGAGCCTATTAAAAAGCTGGAAGAACGTGTTCTGGAAATCCGCAGGGATATTACCCAGAACTTAACACCCTGGCAAAAAGTTCAGTTAAGCCGCCACCCCGACCGCCCTTATACCTTAAAGTACATTGAGAAAATGACCACCGATTTTGTGGAACTTTTCGGCGATCGTAATGTACGCGACGATAAGGCCATGGTAGGAGGTTTTGCTTCCCTGGATGGGCAAACCGTTATGTTTATCGGCCAGCAAAAAGGTATAAACACCAAAGCACGCCAGCTTCGCAATTTTGGTATGGCCAATCCCGAAGGCTACCGCAAGGCCCTTCGCCTGATGAAACTGGCCGAAAAATTCAATAAACCCATTGTTACTTTAATTGATACACCAGGTGCCTATCCCGGCCTGGAAGCCGAAGAAAGAGGCCAGGGTGAAGCCATTGCCCGCAATATTTATGAAATGATGCGCCTGAAAGTACCGGTGATCTGCGTTGTGATCGGTGAAGGTGCGTCTGGTGGAGCATTGGGCATTGGGGTTGGTGACCGTGTATTTATGCTGGAAAACTCCTGGTATACGGTGATCTCGCCCGAAAACTGTAGCTCTATCCTGTGGAGAAGCTGGGCTCAGAAAGAAAAAGCCGCTGAGCAATTAAAACTCACCCCGGATTATATGCACCAGTTCGGTCTTATAGACCAGATCATTCCCGAACCATTGGGGGGGGCACACTGGGATTACCATGAAGCTGCGGGTAAATTAAAACCCTTCCTAATAAATACCATTGCAGAACTGCAACAGCTTAATCCTGAAGAACGTATCCGCCAGCGTATTGAGAAGTTCAGTAAAATGGGCTTCTGGAACGAGATAGCATAATCACCCATCACAGGCGGAACAATACAGGTAATACATATTATCTTTATTCCTGCAGTAAAAAATTTGGGGGCAATATAATTGCTGACTATTTTTGAGCCCTGATGTTAATGATAAAGAAAAATACAAAGCGTTCCAAGAAACACTCCCAATGTACGGAAGGTTAAGGACTATTTTGTATGTCTGAATATAACTGAAAGCCTTCCTGTAACGGGAAGGTTTTTTTGTTTTAAGGCATCATTACATTGAAACTGTATCGTAAACATTAAAAACTATAACAAAAAATGTCTCTCAGGCAAACGTTAAAAGGTACGGGTGTGGCGTTGGTTACACCATTCACGGCAAAATTTGAGATTGACTTTGAATCACTGGGCCGCGTCATTGATGCTGTTATCAAAGGAGGTGTTGAATATGTTGTTACATTAGGCACTACCGGCGAAACCCCTACCCTCAGTAAGGATGAGAAGATTGCACTGATCAGTTTCACTTACGATAAAGTAGCCGGTCGCGTACCTGTTGTAGTAGGCATTGGCGGCAACGACACCTATTCCCTGATAGAAGACCTGAAGACATTTCCGCTTGAGAAAGCTGCAGCAGTATTAAGTGCCAGTCCTTATTACAACAAACCTTCGCAGGAAGGCATTTACCAGCATTATAAATTACTTGCTGAAGTTTCTCCCAAACCAATTTTATTATACAACGTTCCGGGAAGAACCGGCAGAAATATGACAGCAGCCACGACCCTGCGTTTGGCTGAATTGCCTAATATTGCTGGTATTAAAGAAGCCAGTGGCGATATGGGGCAATGTATGCAGATACTGCGCGACCGCCCTGAAAACTTCCTGGTAGTCAGCGGCGATGATGCATTAACGCTACCACAGATCGCCTGCGGTATGGATGGAGTGATCAGTGTAGCCGCCAACTCTGTTACAAAGCCTTTTACCGATATGGTACGTCATTGTCTGGCTGGTAATTTTGCGGCAGCAAAAGCACTGAACGATGGATTGATTGAAGCTTACGACCTGATGTTTGCAGAGAACAATCCTGCCGGTGTAAAAGCATTCATGGCCGAACAGCAATTGCTAAGCAACTATCTGCGTTTACCCATGTTAGCGTTGAGCGAAGGACTGCATCAGCAGGTAAAAGCATACCTGAAAAAATGAGATATAAGTTATAAGTGATGAGGCACAAGGAAATACAATCACTGTATTCTCTTGTGCCTTTTGTATTAATCGTAAAATATGAAAGACTATTAGCTGGTTATCAACCAAAGCAATCAAGCCATATAGCCATCAAACTATGCCATTATTAAGTAACTGCTGCAAAGCTCTCACAACTTCGTGCAAGATTGTTATTGCTTCCCCGCTATTTTTATCCCTGTACATACTTTATGTATAGACAGATGCCTGTCTATGATGATGTGATATGATCTTTTTATTATCATTTCCACACCGGAGGTGGTAATGAATGCAGGATCATATGTTGATATACTGGAGCTATATGCAGTTATCGTTATTCCAGGTAGCTTTTTATTGCATCAGGATAGCGTTTGGTAAAGTAGAGATTAACTAAGCGGGTTATTAAAGGCGTTAGTAGGGGAATGATATAAGCAAGATTGGAATTTATAAAAGACAAAAGCAATGCAAAGGCAAATACAGAAGGAATGGCCAGCGCCCTGGTAGCATTGTACTTATAGATGATTTTGGTGAGCCCTTCTGATAAATTGTTTTTAGGCAGATACACCAACCTCCACAACCGGAAAACAAAAAAGCCTGCCAGTAGAATATTAGCAGCGTAGATCAGCAAAGGAGGTTTTAAAGACGAGTTATAGTATTCGCTGAAAAAAGCTGTGCTGAACGGCATAATAACAATCGGCAGCATAAACAAAAGGTTACCCCAGAGCAGTTTCTGATTAACCCTCACAATGAACTTGAATAAACGATGGTGTGTCATCCAGTACATGCCGATAACCAGGAAACTGATAAAAAAGCCGATGAATTCAGGTAACAGATGGAGTAAAGCTTTCCATAGGTCATGGTCATTGATAGCACCTTCGTCCAACCTGGGAACTTTTATTTCAATGATCAGTAATGTGATCGCGATGGCAAATATCGCATCGCTGAACAAGGCTATTCTGTCCAGTTGAAATTTGTGTTTTTCCGAAAGCTCTTTGTGTTCCATGTAAGTGAGTTTAAGTTCCGCAGGGAAAATAAATATAATATCGTGAATAACGGAGGCAAATATCCGGCAAGCTTTTCAGAATATGAAACTCTTACTGCGTATAGATGTACAAGCTATGCTGATGAGAGAGTAATTTTTTCACGGAAATATATAAGATAAACCTGATATTGATCACCCCAAATACTGCTGTACATTTTTGTATTGTGCACTAATAGTGCTGCAATTGCATAAAGCTCCAGTAGCAGATTGTAATAGGGTGGATATTTTTCTCTTGATACACAGCTTAACTATAGTCATGAATATTAAACAATAAATATTTATTGTTTTTCAATAAATATGGTTATCTTTGAATAGTTGTTTTTCAAAATAGAATAATTATGAAAATCAGTACCAGGGTAATACTGAAAATATTGTACGTCCTTTCATGGATAATATTTGTAGGTCTTTGTATCCAGGCCGGTAGTTATATGACCAATGCTTTTTTTGCATTGGCAAATCCTGGTATTGTCAAATATCTTTGGCACGAAGCTGATCTGTCGGCTCTGTTCAATTACAATCACGGGCATTTTTCTGTGTTTACATTGATATTGGGTATTGTAACTGTTATAAAAGCCTTTTTGTTTTACCTGATCATAAAAATGCTGCATGATAAAAAGCTGGACATGTCTCAGCCTTTCAGTAAGCAGGTCGGTCGCTTTATTTTAAGAGCGGCTTATGTGGCTTTGCTGATAGGTTTGTTCTCCTGGAACGGCGTTAAATATGCTGAATGGCTGGCTGAACAAGGCGTAAAATTGCCGGATATGCAATACCTGCGGCTGGGTGGGGCTGATGTATGGTTGTTTATGGGTGTTACACTTTTTGTAATTGCGCAGATTTTTAAAAGAGGAATTGAAATTCAGACAGAAAACGAGTTGACTATATAGATTATGCCGATTATAGTAAACCTTGATGTTATGATGGCTAAACGGAAAATGTCGTTAAACGAACTTTCAGATAAAGTTGGGTTGACATTATCTAATCTTTCCATACTCAAAACAGGCAAAGCAAAAGCTATACGTTTCAGTACGCTTGAAGCTATTTGTAAAGTATTGGATTGTCAGCCTGCTGATATTTTAGAATACAGAAAGGGAGAAGAGCAGTAGGTGTAAAAAAGGCACTATGAGTTAAACTTTTCTATAAAAAGAAACAGTATGAGCAGCCCTGCTGAGACAAAGATCAATAGCATGAGCCCACAGTTTGTGGTAACTGACCTTGACAGCTCTATTGAATTTTATACAGCTTCACTTGGTTTTGACATTGATTTCCGGTATGAGGATTTTTATGCAGGTCTTAACAAAGAAGGTTTTACTATTCATCTTAAATCCGGAAGTTCTTCTGCAGAAGAACGGCAAAGAAAACGAGCGCATGAAGATCCAGATCTTGTTTTTTCAGTATCCAATATCGAAGCATTATACAGAGAATTATCCGGTAAGTCTGTTGAAATAATACAACCGCTACGGGAAATGCCTTATGGCAAAGAGTTTTACATTTCTGATCCTGATGGATATATAATTTCTTTCCTGGAGATAACGTAATACACCCGTGTACTTCCTTTTCAATCCATTGACCGGCAATGAACTTTTAATCAAAATTTTTTTCTGTAAATAATACCGCCAGTTGTTGCCAGTTATTCAATGTCGTTGAATAACCCAGCGCTTTTCCTATTGTAGTATAGATATCGGCTGCGGTCTTGCCCTGTTTACGCAGGCGTTGAACAGATGTATCTCCGGCTGATTTGGATAACTTGGCGTTATTTGTATTCATCAGTAGCGGGTGATGATGAAAAGTTGTATTGAGAAAGCCGGGTTGTTGCAGTAATGAGGCAAGGTATAATTGTGCAACAGTAGAAGCATACAGATCCTTTCCACGTACAATCAGGTTAACGCCAAAATGAAGATCATCTATTAGCGAAGCAAGCTGGTAAGCAGCAGAACCATCCTTTTTTCTGACTATAAAATATTGCATGGAGGGAGGCAGTGTAGTGAATTGCTTTCCTCCTGACCAGGTATTGATGGTAAATTGTTTTTCAACAGGGGTATGTACTCTCCATTGGAGACCGGAAGTGTTGACAACAATATTTTTAGCAGTGCAGGTGCCAGGATAAAAGCCATCAATATTGCTTTGTAATACCTGGCTGCGGGAACAGGTGCAGGCAAATACAGTATTCATTGTTGCTAATTGTTGTAATGCGTCGTGATACAAATGTGCGCGGTGCAACTGCGAATATTCCTGTTCAAATTGTTGTGCATTGCGTGGGCCTTCATCCCAGGGAATTTCCATAAAATTCAGTGTATCGAAAATATCCTGGATGTATTCCCGGTGTACACGTTCCCTGTCAAGGTCATCAATACGTAGCAGGATAGTAGCGCCGGTTTGCCGTGCCAGTGCGGCTGTGATAGCAAATGACAGTACATTTCCCAGGTGCAAAAAACCACTGGGAGTAGGGGCTATGCGGGTTCTGTTGAAAGAAGGAGTAGCTGTCATGCAATAAATGAATGTGATCTATGTCTGGAATAGTAGTGGTAAAATTCCTGTTTTTTTATAAAAGCACCTTGGTGTAAATAATTATTGTGCAATATTTTGTTTGTTTGAATAGTTTGTTCCTATATTTGCAGCCCGCAAAATGCGAGGATCGGTAGTTCAGTTGGTTAGAATGCCGCCCTGTCACGGCGGAGGTCGCGGGTTCGAGTCCCGTCCGGTCCGCAAATTTTCTCAGCAAACCCGCGCTAGTCGCGGGTTTCTTGTAGTATGAAACCGACAAATTTTTTCAGGAAAAGCTGTAACAGGAAAAGCTGTAAATTGATGCTGGCGATTACGACATGCAGGACGTTAAGTTATTTCAACCACACCCCGCGTTGCGTGTGATCATTCGCAACTATGCATTCTTTTCGCATAAGATTCAAGAATGGCAGGAACGGTATATCAGGCAATTGCCTGCCTTGAAAGATCATGCCTTGCAGATCTTCCTGACCAAATACCCACACTTTTTGATCCTGGGCAGCATAAAACTTTCTCTGTTAACCGTTGTAATGTCTTCGGGATAGTTGAAAGGAGTTTTCTGGGATCAAGTTGAAAAGTTGGGGGATTAGTAAGAAAGTGGTTGTTTTGAGTGCAGATGAAAAAGGAACAAGGACAGGATAGAGTAAAAGAGTTGATAGGTTATTTGTTACCCGCAGGAA
>LGYU01000034.1 GCA_001302245.1 Chitinophagaceae bacterium PMP191F | reverse complement strand
GACACTATAGCAAAAACTGTGTAAACATATTAAATCGGAGTTCGTAAGATCTCCGATTTTTTTATTTTTAAACTTTACACAGAACGATGAAAGCAGAGGATTTTTTATCAGACGATTTTTTGAAGCAATTTAAGAACGGTAAGCAACTCAACGACTTTCTGGGTCAAATCCAGCAAAGAGCGATTGAAAAGATGCTGGAAGGTGAGCTGGACAGTCATTTAGGTTACGAGAAGAATGAACAGAGTGACCTCAAAAATGCCCGCAATGGGTACGGCAAGAAGAAGATCAAGACCAGTTACGGGGAATCAGAGATCAAAGTACCACGCGACCGCGACGCAAGTTTCAACCCGATAATCGTTCCCAAGCGGGAAAGTATGGTGGAGGGGATCGAGGAAGTGATCGTGTCTCTATATGCCAAAGGGATGAGCGTAAGCGATATTGAGGAGCAGATCAAGGAGGTCTACAAATTTGAAGTATCCACCGCTACTATCAGCCGGATCACCTCCCGTGTGGCCGAGGACATTGTAGCCTGGCAGAACCGCCCTCTGGAACCTGTTTACCTGATCGTGTGGATGGATGGCATTGTGTTCAAGGTGCGGGAGAACAGCAAAGTGGTCAACAAAACGATTTATATAGCCGTAGGACTGCGCAAAGACGGCTATAAGGAGGTGTTGGGGATGTGGTTGGGCAAGAATGAATCCGCCGCTTACTGGATGTCCGTATTGACCGATATGAAGGCTCGTGGGGTCGAGGATATTCTGATCACTGCTACCGATAATCTCAATGGCTTCACCCAGACCATCCGGACCGTATTCCCGCAATCTTCTACCCAGATCTGTGTTGTTCATCAGATCCGCAATAGCTGCCGTTATGTGGTCTGGAAAGACAAAAAGGAGTTTACCCTGGATATGAAGGATATTTATGCTGCACCCACCCGTCAGGCTGCTCAGGCAGCCCTGGAGAGCTTTGAGGCCAAATGGGGCAGCAAATATGGCTATGCGATCAAAAGCTGGAAGGACAACTGGGAAGAACTCACCGTATTCTTCGACTTCCCCATCGAGATCCGTCAAATCATTTACACCACCAACCTGATCGAAAATATCAATGGCAAGATCAGGAAATACACTAAAAACAAATTGTCTTTCCCTACTGACGAGGCTGTGCTTAAATCTGTCTACCTGGCTTTAAGGGAGGTGACAAAAAAATGGACAATGCCAATAAGAAACTGGGGCATTGTCCTGGATCAGTTTTTAACTATTTTTGAAAACAGGATCAAGATATAGGTCCTGCTACGAACTCCGATTTTTGAAACTTACACAGTTACTGAGATAGTCC
>LGYU01000033.1 GCA_001302245.1 Chitinophagaceae bacterium PMP191F | reverse complement strand
GATCAGGTAAGAGAAAGGATGAAGGTTTAATACAGAGATGCAAAGATTGCGGAATTGCATACACAGAACAATTACCACTTCGTGGTATATTTATAATATGTTAAGAAAAATCTAACAGTAACAGATATTGAAAAAGTAGCCTTAGGCAAGAAGGGCGTTCAGCATTTTGCATTCCTTAAAATCCCTTTGCGTATACACCCCCTGTTACAACGCTTTTAACAACTCCCCCTTTTCCTTGTATCCAACCAGTATCTTTCCCTGCTTACTCTAAGGTACAGACCCTTATTTTGTACGCTTTAATACCGGAGATGGTACGAAGAAAGTACGAACGAAATACCTGCCAGGTACGAACCAGGGGGCAGCAGGAATGCTTAAAGTCAAAAGTTTAAAGAAACACAAAACGGCATTTCCGGCAAAAACGGCAAAAGAGAATTTGAAAATGGTTGAATGCTTTGACGGTTAAGAAAAAGTCCGAAGAAGATGCACGCTAAACCGTAACCTGTATCTTGCTAGCAGCCCGAAGCTCATAGCTCGCAGCTTCTTCAGAGCTCTGATTTCAGACATCCTGCTTTGTACAACCTGTATTAACATTGAGCAATCAACACACAACAACTACACATTTTTTTTAATAAGTTTGTATTCCACTCCGGGTTTAGTTCCTTCACCCAAAGAAAAGACGTATGAAGAATGTTTTTAGCACAACTGGATTTTTGTCGTTAGCCGTTTGTATTACCCTGGTAAGTGGTTGCCGTAATGCCTCCACACCTAAAAAAGAAAAAACCTTCCCGGAAAAAGACACTGCCATTACCGTTCACAATTCCTTCAGCCAGCTTTTTATGGACAGTGCGCAGGTAGAGGCTTTTATCAACCAGTCGCGCCCAGATACTGCAACAGGAAGCAACCTGCGGGCATTTTACAACAGCCGTAATTACCAGTTTGCCTGGTTCGACAGCAGCGGACTGAACGAGCAGGGTAAAACATTCTGGAACCTGTACAACAGTTACCTGCATCTCTCCAAAGACAGCTCGCTGTTCGATAAAGCCCTGGGTGATAAAATGGCAGTTTTTACACAAGACTCTGTATTGCCTGTTGACCATTCTGTTATTGCACAAACCGATATGGATCTGACGCGGCAGTTTTTTGTATATGCAAAAGTGGCCTATAACGGACGGCTAGACCCTACCGATCTGCAATGGTTCATTCCCAGGAAAAAAGTAGATGCACTGGCATTGCTGGATTCACTGGTAGGCTATAAAAGCACAGATATTGCCGTGTGGGAACCGCTGAACCCCATGTACCAATCACTCAGGAAAAAACTGGTGTTGTATAATACTATTGCTGATAAAGGCGGATGGCAACCGATCATTATTGATAAAAACAAAACCCTCAGACAGGGTGATTCAGCCAGTATTATTACAGCTATCAAGCAAAGACTACAGTTGACCGAAGATCTGCCACAGGGTGACACTTCTGTCATTTATGATTCTACACTGGTGGCAGCCGTAAAACGCACACAACAAAGCCTGGGCATGAAAGCCACCGGCACACTCAGTAAAACGCTGATTGATGCGTTGAACATACCGGTTAAACAAAGAATTTCACAAATGCTCATTAACCTGGAACGTATGCGCTGGTTACCTGAAACACCCACGCCTGATAAAATTGTAGTCAACATTCCTGATTTTACCATTCATGTATTTGAACAGAACAAAGTTGTATTCAGTATGCCTATTGTGGTAGGTACGGAAGCCAACAGCACGGTTATTTTTAGCGACCAGTTGAAATACATTGTGTTCAGTCCGTACTGGAATGTTCCACCCAGCATTGTACGCAAGGAAATTCTGCCGGCTATGAAACGCAACAGCAATTACCTGGCTAAACACAATATGGAAGTCACCGGTCAAAGTGGTGGCCTGCCTGTTATTCGGCAAAAACCTGGAGCCGACAATTCCCTGGGACATGTAAAATTCCTGTTTCCCAACAACTACAATATTTACTTTCACGATACGCCTTCCAAGAGCTTATTCAGTCGTGAGAAAAGAGCGTTCAGCCATGGCTGTATCAGGTTATCCGATCCTGTCCGTATGGCCACTTACCTGTTGAGAGATCAGCCACAATGGACCATACAAAAGATCAATGAAGCCATGCGCCTGCGTAAAGAAAAATGGGTAACGCTTACCAAACCGGTACCGGTATTTATCACTTATTTTACCAGTTGGGCAGATGATGATGGCGTACTCAACTTCAGGGATGATGTGTATGGGCATGATCGTGAAATGGCTAAGCACTTGTTTACACAGGCTGATACGGCAACTCTTAAATAATAAAAACCTGATAATTTGTTTACAGCCCCCGGTAAAAACATTCTTTAAAATCATATCCCGTTCACTTCATGGCCGGTGGCCTCGTACCCGGACCGCCACTCTGTTTTCCTTTGCAGCTATCATTCAGCAGCAGCATACTATTCAACAGTACAAACTATCAGCTTTTGAATATTATTCACGGAAAAAGAAAGGTGGCTTGTCCGGGTACTGGTATCAGGCGACTTTAATAGCACACTCAATGATTTAAACAAGACCTCGACTTTAATTGTAAGCATTTGTTTTCATCAGTTACTATATATATTCTCAAACAGCGCTGTCGCAAATTGTCCTTTTAATGTCGTTTTTGCACCCTTTGTAAACGGCGCTATGCTGCTACATTTGCGATATCAATGTTGCACATATATCAGCAATCATCATTTATAACCACTAAAAAAGCTATATGCAAAAGATTACACCATTTCTCTGGTTTGATGGAAATGTAGAAGAAGCCATGAATTATTATACTTCTGTATTTACAAATTCAAAGATCATTAATGTAATGCGTGCCGGTGAAGGTGGGCCATATGCCAAAGGCACCGTTATCTCAGCCACTTTTCAGCTAGAGGGACAGGAATTCATTGCACTCAATGGCGGACCACAATTTAAATTCACTGAAGCCATTTCTTTTTTTGTTAACTGCGAAACCCAGGAAGAGATCGATGAGAAATGGGAAAAACTTTCTGCCGGCGGTTCAAAAAGCCAATGCGGCTGGCTGAAAGATAAATTCGGTTTATCGTGGCAGATAGTTCCGCCGGTTTTAGGAGAGCTGTTACGCGATAAAGATCCCGTAAAGGCTGGTAAGGTAATGCAGGCCATGATGGGTATGACTAAGATCAATATTCAGCAATTGAAGGATGCGTATAATAGCTGATTGACTATTTAAGTGGCGGGTGAGGCACCTGCCACGGTATACCTCCGGCGGGTGAGACACCCGCCGGAACCAGCATATTGAATGTGATGTTCAATATTCAATGCTAAATGAACAATTTACAGTAGCAGTAAAATTAAATAAATAAAAGGATCATGTGGGCCAGCCAGGCATTGGTTTTACCATAAGCTGCAATGATGGCATCACTGAGCCAGGCCCTTTGCGGAGCACTTAACAGTGGCAATACTGCTGAAAAATCCTGCTCATCTTTTTCACGTGGTTCTTTCGATTTATAAAACAATTGTACTTCCGGTACCAGGAACGGTATGCCTGCTGCATTGTATAAGGTCATTTCTTCCACCGGCCTGGTTACTGCAGCACACCTGCGCGAGCACCATTGCTGCTCATCACCTTCATCCAGCATCAGTTGTATTCTCCATGGGCTTTCACTGTTTTCACGACACCATACATCATGTACAGCCGCCGGCAGTGTGTCTCCTTCATTCCATGGATGGAACTTACCTGTAGCAGGATCTGCTGCCTGGCAATCCCACCCCTGCAGCAATTCCCTGGCCTGTTGCTGGTTTTTGCGCAGCAACAGTACATCAATATCATTATGTGGTCGCAATGTGCGCCCTACAAACTGATCAATAGCAAAGCCCCCCGCTATCCACCAGGGAAAAGCAGCCTGCTGAAACAGCTTCATTACTTCCTGTGGCAACAGGGGTTGCCAGGCATGTTGGTGTTCTGCTCTCATACAAATTACTTTGTGGTTATCAGAATGCTTCACTAAGATTGATGATCACCGCCTGGTATCCTTTACTGAATCCTACATCAATTCCCAGGTTGGTATTAGATACTTTACTGAACTTAATTCTTATGCCAGTACCTGCAGCAGGATGCCATGAACTGAAAAAATTTCCGCTCCCTGCTACTGTATTCACATTGCTGAATACCACAAAGCCCAGCAATCCATCGCGTGTTATGTCACGCCGGTATTCTCCCTCCAGGTAAAAAAGACTTTTACCTCTGTACCTGTTCTGATCAATACCGCGTGCAGAACGATTGTAGGCATCCCAACCGGTACTGGGCAGATCAAGATAGGGCACGCCATTGTCCAGTACTGTCCAAAAATAAGACCAGAAAGCCAGTGTATTCTGCTGATTGCGTTTCAATGGGTTAAGGGCAAAATATTTCCGTACATCAAGATATAAGGAATGCCAGTACTCGTTGTTGCCCAGGAAAGACGGATTGATGCGATACACCAGGTTGCCATACCAGCCCGGGAACGGTTCTATATCACGATTGCGGGTATCGTACAACACATTCAAAGTAACGCCTGATGAAAAAGAATGTTTACCTGTACCATAATTGTAACCCGTAAATGTTTTCAGATCTCTTGCCGTATCATCGGTCCTGATATTAAAACGATAATCCAGCCGGTAACCGGGCCCGATATAAAAATGTGGTGTAATGCGTTTCAGCGCTGCCTGGTGAAAACGGATGTAGTTGTAACTCACCAGCACTTTATCATTATTATCCGGTGTATTGCCAATGCCCCATGTATGTTGCGGGTACACCAGCAGGCGAACATCACCCTGGATAAGCCAGGTGTTGCCCGGCAACCATACGTTAGTACGCAACGGTAAGCCAAAGCGACCTTTAAAATTCCAGTAAGGCGCAAAAGTACCGGTTGATTTATGTGTGGTTTGTTTGGACCCAAGATAAATGCCAACGGTAGTGCTGGTGACCAGCGCACGCCCCGTTCCACCGGGAGCATCACCAAAAGGTAATATGGAGAAATATATTTTTCGCTCACGTTCTTCTCTGACCTTTTTCGGATTGATATGAACTATTGTTTTGACAACATCCAGTAAATCACGTTGCCGGGAAGTGTCTTTCATCGGGTTATTTTCCGGCAGTATATTGGGCGCCTTTTGCGCCGGCAATATTTTAGGCAATAAGCACAGAAATATGAACAGTCGGTTTAGCATATCGGGGGAACACAATTAGATTTCTCAACACTACTATAATAACCGGGCCTTCCTGCAATTTTGCCCGTATAAGGAATAAAATTCCCCACTTTACCCTCAAAGGCATGCAGTATGTCTTTCCGGTGTTGCAATGCGGCTGTCAATGCCGTTGAGTGAAGAAATGCTGAACCCGGCTGGTGAGACACCAGCCGGGATTCCGTTCAACAGAGAGCATTTTCGTTTATGCAATCCGCACCAGTTCCGTAACTGGTGGGTTACCAGCCACCTGATGTATGGATACTGGTACATACTTTTTAACAGGAATGTATTATGCCCTCCTCTGTTATAGCAACATACCGGTATCACCATGAATCAGGATCGTTGTATATTACTTATGTATCCGGGACGGTGTATGTATACAAAAATGTTCCGCTGAAAATATATCAGGCTATGAAAAAAGCTATTTCAAAAGGCACCTTTCTCAATACAAAGATCAAAGGACATTTTGCATATGAAAAGCTCAACTGATAATACATGATAAAAAGCGCCGGTATATTGCTCTATCGCCAGCATGCTGGCACTGAAGTATTCCTGGTACATCCCGGCGGACCTTTTTTTGCCAGGAAAGATGCAGGCAGTTGGACCATTCCCAAAGGTGAGTACACAGCCGATGAGGAAGCGCTTGCTGCCGCCTGTCGTGAATTTATGGAAGAAACAGGTCAGGCAATCAAAGGCCCTTTTATCGCGTTAACACCGGTGCAGCAAAAAGGTGGAAAACTGGTAACAGCCTGGGCGGTGGAAGGTGACATCAATGCAGATCATATTGTCAGTAACAGTTTTGAACTGACATGGCCACCCAACTCCGGTAAAAAGAAAACTTTTCCTGAAATAGACAGGGCTGCCTGGTTTACACTTGCCGAAGCAAGGCAAAAGATCAATGAGCGTCAGGCAGCACTACTGGTTGAACTGGAAAAACTGTTACAACATTAATATCAGTCGTTCAACTCTGATCAAATATTTCCGCTTTACCACTAGCATAAAAAAAGACTCCGGAGTTATTAACCCGGAGTCTCTGTCGTTTCTTTTACTGCTTTATCATTTGTCTCACAGTACGGAATATGCTTATTCTGTTTTACGAGAATCTCTGTTTTACCAGAACATTTTCCTGAAAGAAACGCTATACCTGTAGAGTACAAAAAACTGTGCCATTTTTACCGCTCCTGAAAATTATTGTCCATCATCAACATGCGTGCAATTTCTTCCACATTTTGTATAGTCATTGCACATTTTTGTACTTACTGGTTACTGATGAATATCAGCGCTGTATCTGTTACCATTTCCATTTCGTGCTGAATACCGGGATGCAGGTTCACCATGCCGGGTGCCTGTATGCTCACCGTTTCAGTTTCCGACCTGAACCGGATACTTCCCGCTACCACCTGTATGGTGGCAATAGCATCCATATCATTGTGTTTAAGCATTGTTCCTTTATGAAAACAGGTCAGTACTACTGTGTAACCTGCTGTTTTGAAAAGTGTAATACCATTGCGGTCATTGTTCTTCCATGCCTCTTCATCCTTCAACTGGCTGATACGCCCGTTGATATCTGTAATTACATAAGGAGCATCGATCACCCTGTCTTCACCAGGTCTGTTATAAGTAGCCCTGTTGCTTTTCATATCTCTCTTTTAAACTACAGGTAAAAAAGATATGCCAGTTGCTACGCCGGTTTTTCCATTGCCAGTTTGTTGATCAGCGACTGTGAAAGGCCTGATAACAGTGATTCCGCATATTTCTCATCCTGCAATAATCCTGTTAACAGGGTTACTGCACCTGAAATTCCCAGTGCCTGTGCAAATTGTACAAGCGTTGCGTACAATGAGATTTTATAATGTTCAATTTTCTGACCTGAAAATACCAGTGCTGCATCCCTGGCAACCGAATGTGCGTCTGTTTCATCTACCAGCGTATTGGCTTCTTTTAACAATCCCTTTACTACCCTGCATTTTTCTGTATCCGGTTCTTCATTGATCAGCAGAAAGATCTTTTCCAGTTGCTCCAGGTGTGTAATGGATTCATTTCTTCTTTCCTGCATCGCTATCCTTACTGCTTTTGATGTGGCTTCATCCTGCAGGGTTTCACATACATCCGGCAACTCCTTTTCCACTCCGTATACCTGTTTTAAAGTGGCTGTAAAAAGCCCTTGTAACGGATTTCGTTTATCTGCCAAAGGCGAAACAGGTTTTCTTGTCATACCAATATTTTTTACATGCTATGTATTACTTCATAAACAAATTTTAAAAATTATGCCATCGCACAACAATCAGATTAAATTACTGTTACACAGTGTGTGTTGGCAAATAATTTGATGCTTTTGTATTGCCACATTATACAACAATGTTTAAATTATAAAACCGGATTATGGAGATGATTGCAGTAGGGTTCCAGTATAAGGATAATTCGTACAAAGCGTTGATCCGTTTAAAAGAAAAAGGGCCAAAAAAAGAATATCATATTACTGTCATGGATGGAACATTGGAAAGATTACTGTACGGTAATCATATTGTAGTAGAAGAAAACGGGCAGTTAAGAAGGGATAGTATCATTCCCGGCAATGAAGCCTCAGGATTAAAAGCTGTTATTACAGATGCATTGTTAAACTTTCTCAACTGACCACCAATAAAGATCATCCTCACACCTGTATTGCCGGGTTGGCAATACAGGTGTGTAATTTTGACAATATTTCCTTCACATATACTAATTGGATATCCAGCGGATCTGCAGCAACAGGTTCAATTTTTTCGGTAACCAATATATTGCCGCCATTTGCTATTGCAAAAAAAGCAAAAACTGAATTCCCCGATTCGGGAACCGGTGTGGCATAACCGGTAATGCCTATGCCCCATTGACTGCAGAAAAGCTTACATACGTTTATTGCCATTTCAGCAGCCACCTCCTGCGATACACAGTTGACCTTCATTGCATGCACGGGTTCCACGCAGAGATGCCTGTATTTTTGTGCCACATTATAAGCAGTAATACCACCCTGATAAAAATGTCTTGCATCGTTTGCCGTTCCTATGGCAGCCTGCAACAATCCGCAGGTTACACTTTCCGCTACTGCAATGGTTTCATTACGGGTTAACAGGTAACTACCAATACTGCTGACCACCGGTTTATTAAAAAGTTCCATTCATTAATACTTTATCTTCTTTACAAACAATTATGTTGCCAGCAGGCGTTTGGTGGCATATACTTTGTGCAATTATTATTATTGACAATAACACAACGATCAATATTTTTTTATGCAAACAGATAAAAAACGCCTTCGGTCACTGCCTGAAGAACCGGCAGAACCGGTAGAAGAACATTCGAACCAACTGGGTATTCCCGGTGATATGATGCTTTTTCTTGAGCAACTGAAGCAAAAAGGATACGATGAAATATTTAAAGCCACCGATGAAGGTTTGCAGGCTCAGCAACATCAGCAAACCTACAAACCGGGTGAGGTAACAATAACAGAATTGCACCGGTTTGGCAGTTCAAAAGAGGCAGCCGGCAATATTACCCTATATGCTATTGCAACCCGTGATGGTATAAAAGGAACAGCTATCAGTGATGATGATGCTTCGGCCGATAATACGTTGCGCAATTTTATCCAGCAGGTTAAACACCACTATCCTGTAACTTTTTCATCAGGCGAATGAGAAACTGAATTTCCAGTTCCTGATCTCCGGCATATCATCCAGGTGCTCACGGATATACCGGTGATGTTCCTGTAGCTTCTGTTCAAATAATTGTATCACCTGCTCTCCTTCCCGCAAAGTACAGCCACGCCGTATAGCTTCCATAGCAAGATGATAACGGCTGATCTGGTTCAGCACCACCATATCAAAAGGTGTGGTAGTAGTACCTTCTTCCATAAATCCTCTTACATGAAAACGTTCCGGTTCGGGCCTGCCATGCACCAGGTCGTGTATAATGCGTACATATCCATGAAAAGCAAAAATGACATGTTTGTCTTCTGTAAACATTTCCCTGAACATGTTTTCATCCAGTCCATGTGAATGAGATTCAGGTGGGGTCAACGACATCAGGTTTACGATGTTGACCACACGTACACGAAATGCCGGCAGGTGTTCATTCAGCAACACAGCAGCAGCTACTGTTTCCAGTGTAGGCACATCACCGGCACAGGCCAGTATGATATCCGGTTCGTGGTGTTCAGCATTACCGGCCCAGTGCCAGATGGATGCACCACGTTTACAATGCTCCATCGCTTCGTCATAACCCAACCATTGCAATTCCGGTTGTTTCCCTGCCACAATAAGATTTACCTGGTTGTAAGTGCCCAGACAATGCTGTGCCACACACAACAATGTATTGGCATCGGGCGGTAAATAAATCCTGATCACCTGGCTTTTTTTATTGGCCACAGTATCAATAAAACCCGGGCCCTGGTGACTATAGCCATTATGATCCTGTCGCCAGGTATGTGAAGTAAGCAGGTAATTGAGTGATGCCACCGGTTGACGCCACGATATTTCACGACAGCTCTTGATCCATTTTGCATACTGGTTGAACATGGAATCAATAATGGTAATGAAAGCTTCATAACAGGCAAACAATCCATGTCGCCCGGTCAGCAGGTATCCTTCCAGCCAGCCCTGGCACAGGTGTTCGCTCAGTACTTCCATTACACGCCCTTTAACAGATAAATGTTCGTCCGTGGGTTCAATATACCCTGTGGCAAAACGTTCGGTTGTTTCAAAAACTGCCTGTAACTTATTCGATGCTGTTTCATCAGGACAAAACAGCCTGAAATTATTACCGGCTTCATTTAATTTAAATATATCACGCAGGTATTTACCCAGTTCATTGGTAGATGAGAGGCTTTTAACGCCGGGATGTTGTACCGGTACTGCATATTCTTTTGCATCTGGCAGTTGTAATTGCTGTAATAAGTATCCGGCATTCGCATAAGGAGTTGCTCCCAGTCGCTTATTGCCCAATGGTACCAGCGCCGATAATTCGGCTAATAGTGTGCCGTTCTCATCAAACAGTGTTTCCGGTTTATAGCTACGTAACCATTCTTCCAGCAATAACAGTTGTCCGCCGTTTTCTCTCACCTCGGTTAAAGGCACCTGGTGCGCATGTGCTGTACCTTCAATAGGTACACCCTTCCATTGCACAGGGCCAGTCCATCCCTTGGGCGTTTCCAGCACAATCAATGGCCATCGCAGGTTACCAGAAGCATTACCACTGCGCACCAGTTCACGGTTCATCGTGATCTGTGCACAGGCTTTTTCCAATACTTCCGCAAACTGCACATGCATTGTTTCCGGTTCATGACCGGATACGATGTACACAGTATAGCCATATGCCTCCAGCAAGGCCGACAAACTGCTTTTGTCCATACGCGCCAGTACAGAGGGATTGGCTATCTTATATCCGTTCAGATGCAGAATGGGCAATACCGCACCATCTCTTTCAGGATTCAGAAAGCGAATGGATTTCCAGCTGCCTTCCAGCGGACCGGTTTCAGCTTCACCATCACCAACCACACATACCACTATCAGGTTGGGATTGTCGAAAGCTGCACCTGTTGCATGTGCCAGGCAATAGCCCAGTTCACCGCCTTCATGAATAGAGCCAGGCGTTTCTGCACTTACGTGACTGGGAATACCTCCCGGTGTTGAAAACCTGCGGAACAACAATTCCATTCCTTTTTCATCCTGTGTTACCTGCGGGTATACCTGGCTGTATGTTCCTTCAAGATATACATTGGCCACAATAGCGGGGGCTCCATGCCCGGGGCCACATACCAGCAGCATATCTGCACCGGTTTCCCTGATGAGCCTGTTGAGGTGCACATAAATAAAATTCAGCCCGGGAGAGGTACCCCAATGCCCCAGCAAACGCGGTTTGATATGTTCCGGCCTGAGTGGTTCTTTCAGCAATGGATTTGTTTTCAGATAAATCTGTGCTGCTGCCAGGTAATTGGCTGCCTGCCAATAGCGCTGCAACAGGGATATTTTGTGCGATGTCAGTTTCATGTTGTGATCAGTTATTGTTTACTTCCAGGGCAATGGTATGTTGCCCGTTTGCTTTTTTAACAGGTGCCATGTTTCCCGGGCAATCATTGTTTCTTCATCTGTGGGTATTACCTGTACAGCTACTTTGCCGGTTGAAATACAACTGGCTCCCTGTTCATTCAATGACGCATCCAACTCGATACCCATGAATTGTAAGCCCTGGCAAATGCGATGACGTATCACCGGTGCATGTTCTCCTATACCTCCGGTAAATACAAGCAGATCCAATCCTCCCAATGCAGCAGCCAGCGAACCAATGGCTTTACGTGCACTGTAACAAAACATACACAGTGCCTGTTCTGCTTTGATATCGGTTGACTCCCGCTGCAGCAATGATGGTATATCTGCATCACCTCCGGCAATAGCCTGCAAACCTGATTTTTTATTGATAAGCTCATTCCAGGCTTTACCATCCATAGGTTGCTGATCAAGCAGGTAGCTTACAATACCGGGGTCCAGATCACCCGGACGTGTATGCATGATCAATCCGCCTGCAGGCGTAAACCCCATGGTTGTATCTATACTGACACCGTTCTTTACGGCTGTTATACTACAGCCGTTTCCAAGATGTGCAATAAGAATGTTACCAGGCAGTGTTTTTGTTGTGGTGTTCAGGTGGTGTATAATGTACTGGCAGGACAGTCCGTGAAAACCATACCGTTTTACACCTTCTCCCCACCATTTGCGCGGAATAGCCAGATGAGCCGCTTCAAAAGGCATATGCCGGTGAAAACCGGTATCAAAACAGGCAACCTGTGGTACGCCCGGAAATAAGTGTTGAAAAACATGAATCCCCTCAATAGATACCGGTACATGTAACGGAGCAATGGATATTGCTTTCCGTAATTGCTGTAATACATCTTCATCAATTACAGCAGGTTCATTCAGGTGTATGCCGCCATGCACTACCCTGTGGCCAATAGCTGTAACCAGATACTCCGGTTGCTGGTCTATCCACCGGGCCGTCAGTTCCGCCGCCTGGGCTGCTGTACGGATTTTATCTGCAGGGAAAAAAGGTACAGACGCATGCTGATGAGTATAACTACTTTCAAAAGTACAAACGGGCGAGCCTATATCCTTTATATGTCCGCTTAGCAATAACTCCGGATCATCATTTACAGCAAACAGCTTAAATTTTAAACTGGAAGATCCATAGTTCAATGCCAGTATCGCCTGTTGTGTATTCATAGTTACTGTTGTTGTAACCCATTCAGCAATCCTTTTGCAAGCTTTGTCCATTGTACGCCTGACAAACCGGCGCGTGCACCCCAGCTTACCAGTGTATTCCTGATCTTATCTTTTACGTGTTCAGTATCTGTATTGGCTTTTTCATTGCGCCCATGTATCTCTGCCGTTACTATATTGTTCATTCTTTTTATAATGAACGAACTGGTAGCTGCCTCATCAAAGAAATGGGCGGTTTCACCCGGCTGACCAGGAGGTGCTGCAGGTCGCACGCGCATAGCTATGTATTCTTCTGCTGCACCTGGTGAGGTTTTATTTTCCACCAGTTCTATCCGCGCCCAGTCATATCCGTTACCTGCCGAAGCAGATGGTCCCGGAATATCTATTTTAATATAATCACCAGGCTGAGGTTTTTCCTGTTTTGGTTTACCCTCTGCATCTGTCAACGCAAAAGTGGCAGAAATGCCTTCACTGAAAGCAGCCCAACTATTGATGGCCAGTAACCTGCCCGCAGCCACATGAAAATCATTCCGTGCCTGTGTTGCATCTGTTGCCACCGCCTGCTCTATAATATCCGACTGTTTACCAGTCTGCTGCGGGGGTATAATAGGTGTAGATGATTGTTCCATACAATTTACATTTCAGCACATGCATCAGCACACTCATTGCAGATACGTGCACATTCCCGGCAATGTTCATTTTGATGTTTGTTGCATTCTGCTGCACATTCCCGGCAGATATCTTCGCACAACCGGGTCAGCTCCTGCGCCTTTTCACTACCCAGGCTTATTAGTTGTGCTGTAGCATAACAGATGGCAGCACATTCCATATCCAGTTGAATACAGCCGGCCATCATTTTAATATCCTGTTCTTTCAGACAGGATGCGGCGCAATAATTACAAACGGCTGCACATGCCAGGCAGGCATCAAGACATTTTTTACTGATATGATAGTTCATTGTATGATTTTTTGGCTACATACAATGCATCAATAATCATACTAAGGCAGCTATTTATTATTTAAGCAGACCATGGTAACCACCATATCAGTATGTACCTGCAGATATGGAAATTCCCCATCCGCATTGACAGCAGATGGGGAAAATATTTCCTGTCTGCCAACAGCAGACATTGTTTGAACGCCGACATAAAACTCAATGGCTATTTTTCAAGCATTTTACTCTTATCCGGGTTTCCGCCCTTTTTACTTTTGCGAACATTTTCGGTATCAATAAATTCGGGCTGGTTTTTAAATTGTTTATCCTGTATCTTATCCATCGGGTAATCTTTTTTATTGACAGATTCCTGGTCACGGATAGTTACGTCGCTGTTCCTGTGTTGTTTATGATGAACAGCTTCATTGTGCAAATGATTCTTTTTCATAGCACTTCATTTTTAAGTGAAAAAGAAAATGTACCTCGTTCAATACATTGATTGCGGTCAGGTATGCAATTGTTTATTCTTCTTCGCCTTCTCCCTGTTCTGCTTCACTGCCTTCATCTTCTGCCTCCTGGTTGATGCTGTTCTCTGCTATTTCGGTTAAACGGGCATCTGTGTCTTTTTCTTCTTCCAGCGTTTGACGCAGCATATCAGCTACATCTTCATGCCCCATAATGGAAGCCAGTTGTACCAGGCTGCCGTAAGTAGCTATTTCATAATGTTCTACTTTCTGCGCAGCCATTATGATACCCACATCCCTTGTCATACTGCCTTCGTTGGTTTCTTCCACAATGTTATCTGCCTCTTTCAACAAGCCTTCCATGGCTTCACATTTCTGCGCCTGAGGTTTTTTGCCCAACATTTCAAACACCTGTTCCAGGCGGCTTACATGTTCTTCTGTCTGAGAAAGATGTTCGTCCACTGCCTGCGACAGTTCGTCGGTGGTGGCAGCTTTACTCATTTTTGGCAATGCTTTTACCAGGTTCTTTTCCGCCCAGTAAATATCTTTCAGGGCATCCATGAAAAATTCTTCCAACTGACCATTGCCTTTTGATGCGTGCGCACTGGCAGCTGCTTTTTTTGCCGTAGTGCGTGATGTTGATTTTGTTTGTGCCATTGTACAATCTTTTAAGTAGTTAAATAAAAAGTTAATGTAGAGTTTTAGTAACCCCGGACCAGGCGAGTCTTTACTGGCATTAGCAGCAATTCCTGTTCCATGCAGCAATGCATCTTATTGTAAACATTACTGAAGGTATGTTGCCCCTGCACTGAACGCAAATGCTGTACAGTTGTACATCTGCAAGGGAAATTATTTACTCAACTGTGTAGCATACTTACTGCAACAACATCATTTTATGAAAGCCAACTGGCATACATTTTTTGTTTTCATTTTTAAAAAGAAGCTATGACAAGTACTGTAACAGCAGGCATGGCAAAACACACGGAACATAAAACAACAAAAAGGCAAACTGTAAAGAAAGGAGTTGCAAGATCTGCTGCAGTGAAGAAAAAGGCATCGTCGGCAAAAGATATACGGGCATCCTACAACCGGTATAAAGATTTTGGCGGACAACAATATTCAGGTATGCAGGTGGGCCGCAGTCATAAGTGGTTCTATGATAAAGGCGAGTGGAGGGAAACCAAAATAACCCCGGACCTATGGCGCATATTTTATGCGGTAACTAAAAGAAGGGCCGGTAAAGCACCAAAAGGTTCAGGCGCCCAAACAGGTACTGCCTATAACTGGTTTATACTGGCACATCAGCGTGTAGAAAAACTGAATGCCAATGATTACAGCACTTCTATGATGGGACTTAAATATAAGGTAGCTCATAAAAGAGCTGATAAAGGGAAATGGAGTGCAGGTACTACTACCCAGCGCAAACATCTGCTGGCATTTTTAAAAACACTGATTCATTCGCTGGAAGAAGAAACTATTCCTATTACGCTTCAGTACAATGGCGTGAAATACAAAGGTGAAGGTGTTCCCGTTCCCGGCACCTGTCATGATGGGGTTTGTACCCAACTGGATATTACCCTGAATGAAGAGAACCTGGGTATTATCCGTTCGGGTAAAAGCGGCTGGAAGATGGACCAGCAGAAAGACCAGAAGTTTGTAGATGCTATTGGCAACCAGATCATGTTATATTATGAATAGTACACTTATTAACGCATTATGGAATACCTGAAACTATTATTCGGAGAAGGTGAGCAGTTAACCACCTGGCAAATGAGCGCACGAATGGCAGTACTGTTTTTTGTTGCATTGGTTATGCTGCGCATTGCGGGAGTAAGGACCTTTGGGCGCAAATCGGCTTTTGACACAGTGATCAAGATCATGCTGGGTGCAGTAATGAGTCGTGCCGTAGTGGGTGCATCCCCCTTTGGACCAGTGGTGGCGGCTTCACTTACACTTGTTGTTATCTGCCGTATAGTTGCATGGTGTTGCGCCTGCAACCCGGTTATTGAAAAATGGGTAAAGGGTAATGAAACAGTACTGTTTGAAAAGGGAAAAGAAAATATCAGGCAAATGAAAGACGCACTTATCAGTCCTGAAGACCTGAAAGAAGGACTACGCCTGCAGATCAAAAGCGAATCACTTGAAACAGTTCAGAAAGTATTACTGGAACGCAATGGAGAGATCAGCGTTATTGAAAAACGTTCTTGAATGCTGTTTCAGCAGTAAGGCAGTACCGGATCTTCTGCAGCCCAGTTACGGATCAGACCGGCAAGATAGTTATCATGTTTACTGTTCCTTCTTACCAATACAATTCCTTTATAACCTGTACCCGGGTCTTCTACCGCCAGTACAAAAAGATCACTCACCATTTGTCTTATACCTGGAAAGAAATGAATATCGTGTATCTCTACTTCATCAATGGAAAACGCCAATTGGTGTTGCACACATATCAATTGGTTTGTATGCAACCTGAAGTCAAGCACATAGCCCCTGTTTTGCAGGCCGGCGATAAGATCTATAATACATGCACGCAATAAAGACATAACAGACAAAAATTAAAAGCAGACATTGAATTACTGTATCCTCTACAAAAATGCCCTTTTCACAACTGCGGGTTGGTATCTATCATAACAACCCGTGTATACGGCTGTTGATCGTAGCAATAAAAAAGCTGTCATCCGGTACCGGCAAGACAGCTTTCCATATTTTTGGGTAACAGGTACAGGTTAGCTGTAGCGATCATTCCGCCACGGGTACGCGGTATTTGAATATCCTCTCTCCTCCCAGAAACCCGGTTTGTTGCCTGCCATAAAGGCTATTCTGCAGATCCATTTTGAACCTTTCCAGGCATACAACTGCGGCGTGATCATTCGCACAGGGCCTCCATGTTCTTTGGGAAGCGGCTGGCCTTCTACTGTGTGTACCAGCAATACATCGGGTTTTAATGCCTCTTCCAGCGATACGTTGGTTGAATATTCATCGTAACCATAACACATTATGTGCGTAGCCGTTTCTTTGGGTGCAGCCAGCGCTGCCAGGTCCAGCAGCCGTACACCACGCCAGTTGATATCCAGTTTTGACCAGGTAGTTACACAATGAAAATCTGACGTATCATCAGTTTGTGGTAATGCCATAAAATCGTGCCACTTTAGCTCAAGCGGCTGCTCCACTTCGCCATCAACCACCAGCCGCCACGCTTCCGTGGAAATATCCGGCTGTATACCCAGGTCCAGAACAGGCCATTTCCTGGTTATGATCTGCCCCACCGGCACCACAGGCATACCATGACGGTTGGGAACTCCCTTCCCCATCGGCCTGTTATCAGCTACTGAAGGGGTGTTCTGCATTTTCTCTTCAAACCGCGCCTTTAACTTCATACGCGCTTCCACCACCCGTTTCAGTTTATCGGACTCTTCCATATAATAAAGGTTTAAGATGGCTATGGCCGGCAAATATGCAATCGTAATAATTTTTATATCAATCGGGCACCACCAATCCCAGCTTAACCAGTTTTTCGCGGGTAGAAGCATAGTTTTCATGACAAAGCCCATTGATGCCCAGTCCTTCCGCTACAGATACAAACATAGGTCTGTCTTCTATATATAACACTTCGTGTGGTTGTACCAATGCAATATCCAGCGCTATGCGGAAAATGTCTGCATCAGGTTTCCGGAAATGTACAAAACAGGACGAGATAAAGAAGTCAACAAACCGGTTCAGCCTGAACTGTCGTATACGGTATTCATTCAACTCACGTCCTTCATTATTCACAATAGCGATCTTTAAACCGTATGTTGCTTTCAGCTTGCAGATCATATCGATCATTTCAGGGTACGGTTCTGTCTGTGCAAACATAAACGCTCTGAAATCATCACGACTGAAAGCCCTGTCGTCATAAAATACGATCCTGTTAAGATATTCATCCAGCGTCAGCTTGCCTTCTTCATACGTATCAAAAGTGAGATGATGCCGTTCCTCCAGTTCTGCCAGGTCCAGTGAAAAAGTGCTGGCAGCCAGTTTACGGGCATTACGATCCCAGCCATTGGTAAGTAATACGCCCCCGATATCCAGGAACAGCGTAGTAATAGAAGATGTTGTATGCATGGGTAAAGTAGATTACAAACAGGCAGCGCCTGTAACTGTTACTATTAAAGTTCCGGTATTTTATCATACCGGCAACGGGGCATTCATAGTTTTTTGCAATACCCCAACGGGTTAACTATTGTATTGATAAACAATAGAACAGGGATTTTGTTCGGCCTTGCCGGATACCAGGCAACCATACATTTGTATCAACTTTAGCATACTATGCTTAACTTACAGAACGGGTGATATATTACTATTACAAGTTTACAACAGTAATACTATAGTTTGTGTATCCGGTATTTCATTAACCCCGGTTTAACCATTACCACCTTGAGAAAAATTACACTTTGTATTGTTGCACTCTGTGCCGTTCTTTCCTTACAGGCACAGGCAGACTCCACTACTTCGCCTTCTGTATATCATATCAAAAAAGCGATTGATCTGCCACTTACAGGTGTAGCTGCAGCATGGACATTGTATGGAATCGGACGTGTTTCGAACAAATCGCATTCTACCCCGGAAGCTGTAAATGCGCTGAATAAAGATGATATCAACTGGTTCGACCGTTGGGCTGTGCGTCCTGTTTCGCATAGTGCAGATAAACTGAGCTACATACCTTTTTATGCAGCCATGCCTTTACCGCTGGGGCTTTTTTGGGTGGATAAAAAGATGCGTAAAGATTTTTTTAAACTCACGTTGCTGTATGCAGAAGCAATGGCCTGTACCGGCGTATTGTACAGCGGTGCAACCATGTATGCTGATCGTTACCGGCCGTTTGTGTATACTACTGAAAGCCCTATGGATATGCGTGTGGCAGGCAGCGCCAGGAATTCTTTTTTTGCAGGACATGTGGCACTGGTAGGCACTTCCACATTTTTTATGGCTGCCACCTATGCGGCTTATCATCCAAACTCATCTTATAAATGGGTGTTCTACGGCGGTGCCGCTACACTGACAGCTGCCACCGCTTACCTGCGACATAAAGCCGGCATGCATTTCCCGTCTGATATTGTAATAGGCACTGCGGCAGGTACACTATCAGGCTTATTGGTTCCGCATTTTCACAAAATCAAACCTGGTAAAACCAATTATCTCAGCATTCTTCCATATAGTAACAGCCTTTCCCACGGAGTAATAGCACGCTGGAAATTATAACAGCCAGGTATTAGCATTAAGCATTAGAACTTCTTCACCACCTGCAACGCATTTAACACAGCTTCACCTTCAATAGCATTGAACACAATACGGATACCTTTTCCATTGGAAACTGTAACCGGTACTTTTTTAGCAACAGCCCTGGCTACGCCATATTCAGCAGCAATATCAAAATTTTCCAGTACAGTTGCCTCATTCACCAACACGTTAAATATCCTGCGGGCAGGCATTTCCTTTCTTGACACGGTACCACCTGAAAGGTTATAAGGCAATGCAGGCACCATGCCACCCTGCAGCTCTGCAAAATGCAATGTAAGCTCATACACACCATCCGGTACATCCAGCCGGTATTCACGGATACCCATGAACTGTGTCTGGTAAACAGGATCATTGTCAGTTCCTGCTATATCCCTGTCTGTACCGTAGGGCAAACGACTGCCGCCAGCAATATCAAAGGCTTGCCCGCTGACATGTCCCCAGCTACCGGTATGATAGGCCTGATCAGGTATCCATACCTGTTTTTCTGTTTCATCAATAAAATACCGGTTGGCACCCAGTAAAACATTCAGTTGTTTGAACGGAACCCGTTTGTCTGTAAAAACATACGGCAGCAGGCGAAAATCAATATTGATATGATCAGCTACACGGGTACCCTTTTGCATGCCCCATGCTTCTATATTATTTATTCCATTGGAAAATGGCGCTAACCATTCACAAAGCCCGTTCTTTACTTTCTGCGCGGGCAATATCTGTCCGTTGATGACCAGTGTAACAGAATCAAGATTGGAAGCTACCTGCAAAGGCTGGTAACACAACAGTCCGCTGCTATCTGCTATGCCGCTGCGGATTTTCCAAGAAGCAGAAGCTACTGCAATAAACGGCTGCTGTAATAACATGGCCTTATGCCACAGGTATACATCTTTGGGTTTCCTGTTCCAGGTAAGCAACCCCTTGTTATTGATATGCGGCATGGTCTCTGTACGGGTCTCTGAATTAAAATCAGCCAGGTTCCAGATCAATGCGCCTGCCACAAAAGGACGTTGCAACATAGCATCCAGGTAATACTGGTGAAAGGCTGTTGCATATTCAAGACTTTTATCAAAACGAACAGGTTTGAAACTGCGGATGCGCGGATCTGCATCAGCCCCATATTCTGTTACCAGCAATGGTTTATCGGGCAGATCGCGGTGATGCCTGTCCAGGAAACCGGCAAAATCTTTTAACGTTCCTCCGTACCATCCGGAATAAAGATTCCAGCCTACGATCATAGGAATGGCAGTAAGCCCCGTACTTCTGTATTTGTCAAAATCGCCATGACACGCAAGCATCGTATAACGGTATGGGTCTTCTTTGCGCGTAATACTGTCCAGCCGGGCAGCCAGCGCGGCAATGTTGGTAAAATATGTTTTCTGCTTTTCTTTGTCGCCATTATAATGTGGCCGCAGCAATACTTCGTTCATATAGCACCAGATGATCACAGAAGGATGATTGAAATTCTGCCTGATCATTTCTACCTGCATATTAACACAGTTGCGATAAAAGGTATCAGATTCTGTGATCTCATTCACTACGGGTATTTCAACCGATGCCAGTATACCCATTTCATCACATGCCTGCAATACAGCAGGATCCTGCGGGTAATGCGCTACCCTCAAAAAATTACCTCCCATTTCTTTCAGTAACTCCACATCCCTGCGGGCCAGGTTGTCCGGTACTGCATTGCCCATACCTGCATAATCCTGGTGACGGCTGGCCCCTACCAGTTTACAAGGTTTACCATTCAGGAAAAATCCTTTCTCCGTATCAAAACTGTACCAACGGAACCCCAGCGGATGTACTGCTTCATCCAGTACTGTTCCTGACAGCTCAGTAATACGTGTTACCACTTTATACAGGTATGGATCTTCCGGCGACCATAAATGCGGAGCGTCAACAGGTTTCAGATTCTGTACACAGGTTTGTGTTACGCCGGGTTTTAATGTAATAGCCGTGGCAAGTGTAGTAATATCTTTTCCTGCCTGATCATACACCGTGGTTACCAGCTTCAATTTCCTGGCAACATTACTGTAGTTATTTAACAGGCTGCTGATACGAACAGCAGCTTTCTCTGCACTTACCTGCGGGGTAGTGATATATACTCCCGAAGAGGCATAATCTGTTCTTGAAAAATGTACTTTATCATACGCTTCCAGCCATACATCGCGGTAAATGCCACCAAAGAATGTAAAATCTGCTGTAAGCGGCGGTATGTCTTTATTGAAACTGTTATCAGCTTTTACCACCAGTTCATTGATAGTATCAAAACGCAACAGGTGTTGTACCGGTATAGTAAACGCAGTGTACCCTCCTGTATGCCCACCGGCATATTTGCCATTGATATATACTTCTGCTACCTGGTTCACCCCTTCAAAATGCAGGTACACTTCTTTGCCACGCAATCCTTCACTTACCGGCAACAGCTTCCTGTACCAGCATGCATCACGGTGATATCCCGGCACATCGTCCATTACATCGGCAACATTCCAGGTATGCGGAAGATCAACAGATTGCCATGTTACCTGCTTACCGGTTGTATCTGCAGGTACATATGCATCTTTTGTAAACTGCCAGGCATCATCTATGCTAACAATACTACGACGGCTGCCCTGGGCTGTTAATTGTTCTTTGCCTACTATACAACACAAGGCAATGAGCAGGAAGTATTTCAAACACTAAAATTTTGAAGATGTTGTCAGATATTACAGGGTGAGCCGGTAAGATGAGAGGAAGATCACACTGTACGGTTAAAATATTTAATAGTATCACCAATGAATGCCATAGCCGGTTATACACCGGCCACGACATTCTGCAATATTATTATGTACAATACCCGGTCAGTCATTAAAATACGTAGGTAGCAGTAGCCCCTGCCGGCAGATTGGCGGCAATATTTTTATTTCTGTAACGGATATTGAAAGCAGTGGCTGTATTGTTATCATTCAGTACTATCAATACTGTTTTTCCCTGTGGGGTACGGAATGCTACGTTCTTTAAATTGTCAGTAATTTCTGTAGCAACACGTACTGAACCGGGACGAACAAATTTGGCGGCATGTGCAATGATGTAATAAGCAGGATTGCGTTTTACACTGTCCTGGTCTATAGTTACAGCACCAAGACAACGGTCGCAACCTCCCCTGTCGGTATGTGGTTTATATGCAGAGTTGGCTGCCAGGTTCCATTCAATAACATTCCTGCTCCAGTTGCGGGTAGCGCCAATTACCAGGTTGCGGATATGCTCTGCTATGTCTTTTTTAAAGTTACCGGGAGCACCCACCCATTGTTCGGTAAAATACAGGTGCTTGTCAGGATATGCGTTGTGCACATCAGACAGGGCTTCAATTTTTCCTCCATATAAATGAAATGCAGAGCCATCAATATATTGCCTGGCCTTTTCATCGTTCAATATGGAAATGGGATAATCAGGCTTGTCAGCATTGTGATCATAGATAATGATCTTTGTGCGGATACCGGCACGTTTGAAAACAGGCCCCAGGTAATCTCTTACAAATACAGCCTGCTCAGCGGCCGGCATAAACATACTGGGATTATTACCGGGATGCAGCGGTTCGTTCTGTATGGTAATAGCATCAATACGGATGCCTTCCTTTTTCATAGCCTGTATATAACGCACAAAATAATTGGCATATACAGGATAATACTCAGGCTTCAGGCTTCCGCCACGGGTATCATTATTGGTTTTCATCCATGCCGGTGCAGACCATGGTGAACCCAGTATTTTTATAGCAGGATTAATTTTCAGGATCTCTTTCATTACAGGGATTACCGCACGGTAATCAGGCGACAGATCAAAATGCTTTAATGCTGTATCAGTTTCGCCATTAGGGAGATCATCGTACGAGAAAACATGTTCATCCAGGTCTGATGCACCAATGCTTAACCGCAGGTAGCTGGTACCTATCTGTTCGCCTTTGGTACCAAATAATTCCTGCAGTAATGCCGCCCTGGCAGGGGCGCTCATATTATGTATGTGCTGTGCGCTGCCACCGGTAAGTGCAAAACCAAATCCATCAATACCCTGGAACTTCTGCTGATCATCAATGGTAATAACAGGTTGCTCTGCTGCACCTTTGGCAGTTGTAAACTTAAGTGCAGCCTGTTGCCGGAACAATATCTGCTGTGCTGGGTCTGTAAGCCACACATCGGCAGTTTGCTGGGCATATATATTACCTGCTGTGGCAATAATGCCCAGGGAAAAAACAATTTTTCTGCAAGCTGAGATCATTACTGAATAATTAAAGTATTAATAGAATGAGGCAAACATTCTGTAGCAGCGGCCTTACCCCCCATCCATATATGATATGGTATTTTCTGATCGGTAGTGTTCATTACAACCACCACAATGCTGTTGTCGGTATTGATAAATGCCGTAGTCTGCAATTGTGTTCTGCTGGAAGAAGCACCAATACGTTTAGCCCCGGGGCGGATAAACTTAGAGAAATGCCCCATATAATAAAAGGCATTGGTATAAATCAGTTTGCCGGTACGGGTATCTGCATGTACGGGCGCAAAACAATAGTTCCCTACGTGATTGGGACCACCTTTTTCATCCAGCAGGATGTTCCAGTCTGTCCATGCTGCAGTACCACTGTTAAAATCGTTGATCATGGAAATGCCATAGCGCTCACCCAGTGTCCAGTTGTCTACACTATCCAGGTGGAATTTTTCTTTACATCCTTCGGTGAAAATCAGGTTCTTATCAGGAAAACTTTGTGATACAGCTTTTACGTTGTCAAACTGCATAGCGCTGCCCGTCCATGTTTCGTACCAGTGAAAACCAATACCCCAGATATATTTTGCGGCTTCTTTATCGTTCAGGATAACACTGGCACGTTGATACATCTGATCGCGGTTATGATCCCATGCAATCAGTTTTTTACCAGCCATGCCTTCTTTCTGTAAAGTGGGGCCCAGGTATTTTTTGATGAAGTCACGTTCTTCTTCAGCAGTGAAGATGCAGGACTCCCAGCGCTGGTTGGCCATCGGCTCGTTCTGTACGGTCAGCCCCCATACAGGAATGCCTTTTGCTTCATACGCCCTGATGAATTTAATGTAATAGTTGGCCCAGTTCTGTCTGAAAACCGGTTTCAACTTACCGCCGTGCAGCAGATCATTATTGTCTTTCATCCAGGCTGGCGGCGTCCACGGGCTTACAAAGGTGGTAAGATGTCCGCCGGCAGCGGCAATAGCTCTTTTGATCATTGGAATACGGAACTGCTCATCATGTGCAATACTGAATGTTTTTAATGCAGTATCGTTGTCCTGTACATATGTATAGCTTCCGCTAGAAAAATCGCAACTGTTAATATGGGTGCGGGCCAATGTATAGCCAATCCCTTTTTCTGTATCAAAATAAGCTGTCAGCAACTCCTGCTGCTGTGCTGCCGGTAATTTGGCAAAAGTTTCAGCAGATGCATCGGTAATAGCAGCTCCGATACCGATAAATGACTGAAAAGTATGCGAAGGGTCAATGAATACACAGGGTACTGTTTCCAGTGGCTGTGCAAAATCTTTAAAATCCGCTTTTCCGTTTTGTGTAATTCGCAGTTCCGATTTGCCTGCGGTGGTATATACAGTAACCGACGTAGGTTGTTTTACTGTATTGATCTTCTTTTTGGTACTTACCTGTGCAGCGCAACCGATTGGTATTACTAAAGCTGCTACGATCAAATTTTTCATGGTGCAATATTCTGATAGGTGTTTTTATGAGCCAGATTACAAAGTACATATCTTTCGCAGATACTTAACCGGCAACTACTGTTTTAACAATACCGGCCTGTACCATTTCAGTATCATTATTTTTTTATTCAGTTTAATATTCCGTTTCCTGTTCCACATTGGCATTTCTGACCAATTCCGGTTTTAACGGGAAAGATATTTTTGTGCAGACCGGCCTCAATAATGGAGCGTAAGATGTAATTATTGCTACCTGCATGGGTATTGTACACGATAAGATGGTTTTTGCCGGGCACATCATTCGGGTGCAGATAACCAGGATTGATGACAGCACTGCCACCCTTCTGCTGTGCCTGTAAAACGATGGCTTCCTGTGTGGAACCATAAAGTAATAAGAATCGCAATCGTTTTTTCATCATAGCAGCAATTTGGGGTTAGATAGCGTCAAAATTGCTGAATAAAGCCCTTCAGGTCAAATTTGATACTACGCCAAAACCTCTACATAAAAAAATTAAACATTGTATATCAATCACTTAAAATACCACCACCGGAATCAGACCTACGCATAGTGTTGTTTAAAGATGTTTCAGCCCTTAATTTCATGGAATCCCATCCGGGCAGGAAATGTTGTGACCGTATGAAAAGTTGCTTGTGTTGAAACAGTACATTTATCAAAAATGAATGGCAGATTATTATAATATTACCTGCTGTTAATAACCAGGGTACCATCCAAAACTGTTTATTAATGCAAAAATCTTCCGGCGTATTGATCTGTTGCCTGTTTATCCTGGCTACAGGTTTTGCCCAATCTTCCGCTCCCCGTTTTAAGGTGCTGGTATTGTACGAAAATGGCGGCCATCATATTGCATATTCCAGAGCGGCCCGTCCGTGGCTTGACAAGCTGGCGGCCGACAGCAATTTTTCTCTTCACTACATACATAACACCGATTCTGTTTCGGAAGAATATCTCCGTCCTTACCAACTGTTCATTCAGTTGGATTACCCGCCTTATACCTGGCCTGCCAGGGCAGTAAAAGCTTTTGAGGCATATATTGAAAAAGGAAAGGGAGGCTGGATCGGTTTTCATCATGCTACCCTGCTGGGTGAATTTGATGGCTACCCCATGTGGAACTGGTTCTCTGCTTTTATGGGCGATATCCGGTTCAGCAACTATATTCCTACGTTTGCAAACGGGACTGTTGTTACTGAAGATAGCCTGCACCCGTGCATGAAAGGTCTGCCTGCGCAGTTCGTTATTGAAAAAGAAGAATGGTACACCTATAATAAAAGTCCGCGACCCAATGTGAAAGTACTGGCAAGTGTGCAGGAAAGTTCATACCAGCCTCCATCATCTGTTACAATGGGCGATCATCCGGTAGTATGGATCAATACCCGCTACCCTGCACGTAATATTTATATTTTTATGGGCCATTCTCCCAACCTGTTTCAAAACACTTATTATACCACACTCTTCCGCAACGCCATTTTCTGGGCTGCGGGCTCCCGGTAAATCAACCTTGTCATAATGAAAATATCATCCCCGCGACTATTGTCCATTGATGTATTCAGGGCTATCACCATGCTATTGATGATCTTTGTAAACGATGCAGGTGGCGTACATCATATTCCCGAATGGATCGATCACGCACAGGCAAACGAAGACCGTCTTGGTTTTGCTGATACTATTTTTCCTGCATTTCTTTTTATTGTTGGTCTGTCATTGCCGCTGGCCATTGAAAACCGCCGTAATAAACAGCATTCGTTTGCACGTATTGCCTTGTATATCCTGTCCAGATCACTGGCACTGATCGTCATGGGCTTTTTTCATGTAAACGGAGAGCATTACAACAATGACGCATTCCTTCCACGTTCTGTATGGACCATTTTGCTGACCATCAGCTTTTTTATTATCTGGTTAGATTATCCAAAAACACTTTCAAAAAACAAAAAATATCCGCTCATCGGCAGTGGCATTTTGTTATTGCTGTTGCTTGCCTTCCTGTATAAGGGTGGTTCACCGGAATCACCACATGGATTGCAGACACACTGGTGGGGCATCCTGGGCATTATTGGCTGGGCTTATCTTGTTTGTGCATTGATCTTCCTGCTTGTACAGGGCGAATTACTGTTATTGACCATTGCCCTGGCCATTCTTGTCATTATCAACCTGGCTACACACGCAGGCTGGTGGCATGTGCATCTGCCCGTTATTGGCGATGCTTCTTCTGCTTCGCTGGTGATGATGGGTACGGTAGCTTCTGTTGCCTACAGAAAACTGGTGGCAAAAAATGCTTATACCAAAGTATGGCTGTTCTTTATCACGGCAGGTATGCTGCTGATCGCAGCAGGCTTTTTTGTTCGTCCGTATGCCGGTGGTATTTCCAAAATATATGCAACACCTGCATGGGTATTCATTTGCGCAGGCATCAGCCTGCTGGTATTCACCTTTATAGTATGGCTGGTAGATGTGAAAGGGAAATATCACTGGTTCAATATTATACGTCCTGCAGGAACCAGTACGCTAACCTGTTACCTGCTTCCCTATATTCTTTACTCCCTTTACGCATTGGCAAATGTTTACTACCCGCGGTTTATGAATGAAGGCATCGCGGGCATAGTCCGCTCTCTCCTGCTGGCATTTATAATTGTAATCATAACGGGATGGCTGGAGAAAAAACGGATCCGGCTAAAAGTATAACCCGGGTTCCTTTTTATTTTTCTTTCATGTTGTAATTTCTTTTTGTATGAAACAATTGCCTGGCATTTTTTTGATCCTTTGTGTTTCGCTGTCTGTTTACAGTACACCAGTTATTTATATCAACCAGGTTGGTTTCAATAGCAACCAATCCAAAATAGCAGTGATAGGTACAGCCGTTCCGTTTACTGGTACCGTATCTTTTAACATTCTGGCTGTTGGCAAACAACAACCTGTTTTTTCAGGCACTACAGGCGCAGCTATGCAGGTAGAAGAATGGATACCAGGTAAATACTTTTACCGTGCAGATTTTTCAGCATTACAGCAGGCCGGTAAATATTTTTTATCAATAACCATTGCCGGCCAATTATATACTTCGGATACTTTCAGTATTGCTTCGCAATTCTGGGCAACAGCAATCATTCCTTCCATTTTACATTATTATCGTAAACAACGCGCCAATACACCCCGCGAACTGGCTGCTGACGCGCACATGCTGTTGTATGGCAGTACAAAAACAGTCAACATACAGGGTGGCTGGTGTGATGCGTCCGGAGATGTAAGCAAATACTTTTCGCATCTAGCCTATACCAACCTGATGCTGCCGCAACAGATACCTATGGTTACCTGGTCGCTCATCAATACCCGGGAAGCCATCCCTGCACTGCTGGCTGCAGCCAAAGTAAAGGACAGCATTGAATCTGAAGCCGTGTGGGGAGCAGACTATATCATGCGTTCGTTATCGCCGGAAGGATATTTCTATATGACGGTATTCAGTTATTTCAAACCCGATCCTTCTGCACGGCGTATTGTTGGGTTACTGGCCAATAGTGTTACCACCGCAAATTATCAATGTGCTTTCCGGGAAGGAGGTGGCATGGCCATTGCAGCACTGGCCAGAATTTCACGCTGGAAAATGAATGGAGATTTTACGGCACAGCAATATCTTGATGCGGCCAAACGTGCTTTTGCTCACCTGCTGGTCAACAATCTCAGGTATACCGACGATGGAAAAGAAAATATTCTGGATGATTACTGTGCACTGATGGCTGCTACAGAACTGTGGATGGCCACCGGTGAAGATCTCTATCGCGATGAAGCCCGTAAACGCGCCGCTAATCTTCGCAAACGCATAACACCCGATGGTTATTTTATAGCAAACGATGCCAACCGTCCATTCTGGCATGCCGCCGATGCAGGTCTTCCGGTAATTGCCCTGGTACGATATGCACGACAGGAAAAAGATGCCGCGTTGCACGCAGCTACTCTGGAAACCATCCGGCAGGCAGTGGATTATATTGTACGTATTACCAACAAGGTCAGCAATCCATTTGGCTATGCCCGTCAAACATTTTTATATAAAGAAAATATCCGTGAAGGCTTCTTTATTCCACACCAGAATGAATCCGGCTGGTGGTGGCAGGGAGAAAATGCCCGGCTGGCGTCACTGGCTGCTGCTGCATTAGCAGGTAGTAATCTATTACTCAACAACAATGCAGCAACTACTGCTGAAAGAGATTCTTTACAGGCCTTTGCTTCCATGCAATTGTCCTGGATACTGGGTTGCAATCCCTATTCCATGTGTTTTTTATATGGCTGGGGCAAACACAATGTGCCCTATATGGCATCACAGTTTGGCCATGGTTCGGAAAAAGGCGGCATTTCAAACGGCATTACCGGTAAAGATGGTAATGAAGACGGCAGCGGTATTGATTTTAAAACTTTTGCCAATGGCAACGAATGGCGCTGGACAGAACAGTGGATTCCACATGCTGCCTGGTTCTTACAGGCTATTACCGCTTTATCAGATCAGTAATATTACCAACACTATAACAACAACGTTGCTTTCATTTACTTAAATTATTATCATGAAATCTATCCTGTATATAACATTGCTCACTGTACTATCCGCTTATAATTGCGCTGCCAAACCCAAACCGGTAATTATCGGTTACGTTGGTGGCTACAGGGGCCTGGTGAATACAGATCTGATCGATGCTACCAAACTTACACATATCAATTACGCCTTTATTGATGTTAAAGATCACCGGGCATGGCTGCACAATGAAAGAACAGATACTACTAACTTCAGAACGCTGAACCTGTTAAAACAAAAGAATCCTGATCTGAAAATACTGATCTCTATCGGCGGCTGGTCGTGGAGTGAGAATTTTTCAGATGCCGTACTTACTGATACTGCCCGCAAAGCATTTGCTGAAAGCGCTGTAAATATCATTGCCCAATACAATCTTGACGGCGTTGATATTGACTGGGAGTATCCCGGTATGCAGGGTGAAGCCGGCAATATTTTCCGTCCGGAAGACAAACAGAATTATACGCTCATGTTCCAGGAGCTGAGACTGGAGCTGGACACCTTACAAAAGCAAACCGGTAAAACTTATTTGCTGACTACCGCTGTAGGAGGTTTTGAACAATTTCTGCAACACTCTGAAATGGGTAAAGCACAACAGTACCTGGATTATATTAACCTGATGACATACGATTATAGTTGGGGAGTGGCCGGTCATCATACCAACCTGTATCATTCTGATAGTTACGAAAAGGAAAACTCTGCCAACAAAGCTGTTACTGCATTTATGGCTGCCGGTGTGCCTGCATCTAAACTGGTGATGGGCGTTGCCTTTTACGGACGTGGTTCTGTGGTGGACAGTACAGCCAAACATCCCCTGCACCAGAAAATTGCAGCACCCGGTAGCGGCGGTGGTTATTCTTATATCAAAGACAGCCTGGTCAACAAACAGGGTTACCGTGCTTACTGGGACAAAAAAGCCAAAGCCCCCTACTTATTCAATGAAACTGAACACAAATTCATTTCTTACGATGATGAACGTTCTGTAAAATATAAATGCCGTTATGTCAAGAAGAAAAAGATGGCCGGTGTAATGTTCTGGGAATATTCTTCTGATCCGAAAGGGTATTTGTTGACGGAGATGAATAGGGTGTTGAGATAACCCGTTGCAGGTTATAGGTTTTAAGTTTCCGCCGACGTTAATTGAAAGGTTCACAAGGAAGCAGGGGTAGAATGCACAGGTCAGAATGATCAATTTTCAGTATAAAGAATTGATGCTACTATATTCATAAATCCCGTCCGGATGTACAGTTCGGACGGGATTTGTTTTATTTGCGCAGGTTTGAGATTTCACGTTTCATCTTTCACATAATCGCAAAAGGCTACAAGCAAAAATAACAGCAAGTCTTTATGGCTGCCGGTTACCGCTGTTTCACACGCCCTAACTCTTTGTCAGGTTCGCCAGGAAATCCACCAGGTTCACTTCATTTTCCAATCCCAGTTTTTTGCGTAGACGATAGCGGCTGGTTTCCACACCACGTATAGAGATGTTCATCAACTGTGCAATCTCTTTGGTAGAAAGACTTAACCGCAGATAAGCAGACAGCTTTAACTCTGTACCGGAAAGATCGGGATACAATTCTTTCAGTTTTTTAAGATAGTTGGTATGCACATTATCGAAGTGTTTGGCAAACTGTTCCCATTCTTCGTTATGATCCAGCTCCTTGTCTATTACACGGATGATCTTCTGAAATTCTTTGGAATTATTTTTCTCGCTTTCAGCATTGGCTTTATAGTTCAGCAGATCTTCACGCAGGCGGTTGAAGATCTCCATTTTGCGCACCATGTTCATGGCCGATGTGGCAAGTTCTGAGTTCTTATGTTCCAGTTCAGCCTGCAATTTTTCGTTGGTGAGCTGAACGATCTGTTTTTCATTTTTACTGATCTCGATCTCATGCTCCATCTGCAGCTGTTTTTGTTCCTCGTTGTATTTACGCTGCTGTTCCTTGAGTCTTATCTGTTCACGACGCTGGTATTTTTTCTGCTGTTTTTTATAAAAAGCATACAGTAATCCAAAAAATGCGAGGGAATACAGGAGATATGCCCATATAGTTCGGTACCACGGCGGTAACACTACAAATGCATACGTGGCCACCGGCGATTCATTATCTAGATTGTTCCTGCATTTAACCCTGAGTGTATAATTGCCTTCCGGCAGATTGGTATAATCTCTTTCCGTTTTCCTGGACCATTCAGACCAGTTTTTGTCAAAACCATCCAGCCAGTAACTGTATTCGGTATTCTGTTCCTGGCCATATAAAATAGAAGCACATTCAAAATGCAGGGAGTTATTCTTGTATTCAATGGCAGGAACGGGCAGTAATGCCTGTTCGCGATAACCACCAAAAATAAGTCCGTCTCTACGGGTGGCAGAAGCCACATTGCGGATCAATACATTTAAAGGATACTTACTTTTTTTATACTCCGCATAGTTTACATGAAAAAAGCCTTTTTCGCCGGCTATAAACACATTGTTGCTGTCAATAATATTGATGTGCTCAAAACCACCTGCCATGATCTTGTTATCAAGCTCTGAAATGTATACGATGCCGGATCTTGTTCTGCTTTTATCAACAATGCCTACTTTGCGGTCCTGGATGAACCAGATATTTCCGGACGGGTCTGCTTTCATATAACTTACAGGAATGCTGCCGAAGATCCGGGAAAAGTAGGCTGAAGGTATAAAATCGCCACTGGCATGGTCGTATTCAAAAATGCCTTTATCGGAAGTAAGTACAATCCTGTCTCCCACCTTGAAAAGATGGTTGTGATTGGGCGATAATATGCCATGTTTATCTTCAAATACACTGGCAACGGGAGACCCCTGTTTATCAAAAGTGACCTTGTAAATGCCCTTATAAGGATGAACAGCCCAGATAACATCTTTATCGATCACAATATACCGGGCCGACTCAAAATGCGCATGTATTACCGGATTGGAAAAAACGCCGTTGTTGTAATTGTAAAAATTCACACCATTATATGTACCAGCCAGCACTACAGGTGAAGGACTGACAGGATACAACGGCATAAAGACCCAGAAGCCGGTTTTCAGGTCAATAGCCTTGGCGTTATTGTTCTCAATAACAAATGCTCCTTTATTATGCCCCATCAGCAGTTTGCCATTCACTTCTGAAAGGTTCCACACCTGGCCCTTGGTATTTTCTACAAAACCAAACGTGCCATTGGTATAGCTCAGGTCCTTATTGTTACCCGTCAATGCCACGCTATACACACCGGTGGCTACGCCCAGGTACAATTTATTGTTGTGTACAATGGAAGTATAACCGGAGTTTTTATCATCCTGCTCCGGGAAGATGTTCTTGATGGAGTTACTATAGGTTATCAGGTCAATGCCATTGTCCAGTCCCAGCCACAGGTTTTTGTCTTTGTCCATACCAAGGCTCAGGATATTGTTGTTCTGTATACCTTCTTTTTTAGACAAACGCTGAATAAACCTGCCCGCCTTATTGATCACAAAACAACCGCCCAGGTTTGTACCGATGGCAATTCTGTCGGGCGATAACATACAGGCAGAAGAAATATTATTGGCAGCAATGGTTTTAATATCAGGCGTTTCAAAAGGTGTCACTACATCTTGATGCAGTATATATAAGCCGTGCAGCATAGATGCCAGCAGAACGCTATCCTGCCCGATATCCAGCGCAGCCCTGATCTGTATATCAGCCGGCAAAGCACCCTGCTTAACGCGCGGCACCCATTGCCCGTTCCTGAATACCAGCAATCCCTGCGAATATTCGTAGGCCAGCAGTTCGGTACTGGTGCGTCCCAGGAACCACCAGTTAATACTATTGTGGGGAATAACGGTATTACCGGACAGTTCCAGTATTTTTTTGTTGGAGCGAAAGAAAATATGCTGCCGGAAAATGCATACGTTCCAGATATCAGCAAAATCATGTTCCCGGGAAGGTAACAGGTTTTTGAGAGAGGTATAAGCCAGCTCGCTGTTTTTGTCGGGAGCAAAATAGCCGAACTCTCCTTGCCCGCCTACATAAATACGCCCTTCCTCGCCCATGGCCAGCGAACGTACAATGGTTTTGTTGGGAAGTGGGTAATTACGCCAGGTAGCGCCATCAAACACCAATAGTCCATTATTATTGGCAAAGTACATGATGCCGTTCTTATCCTGCGCCATGTTCCAGTTCTGGCTACCTGCATTGTATTGCTGTTTCTGGTAGTTGACTATATTGGGAATGCCGATGGTATTCTGGGTAAAGGCGGTTGTATATATACCAATGGCAATCGTTGCAAAAAATGCTTTCAGCATTCGTATCTGAGTATTTCGCAATAAAAATAATCACTTCGCACAGGGTAACAAAAATTCTTCGTGATAAACCGTTGGGGAGCTACAACAGGCAGCTACCGGCAGTTGCGTTTACCACCAAAATTCAGTATCTTTAGTATAACAGCATTCCCTTACCTGTTACTCTCCTTCTGAGATCAAAAATATCACCGCAGGCCTTACCTAAGGCCTGTATAAACCTTATTCTATGCTGGAGTCTGTTCATGTACAGGCGCAGCGGCATTCCGATATACAGGAAAATGCTGCCATCCCTGCTTTATTACAGGATACCGTTATTCCTTACGATCATTACAGGACCTTTCAATGCGCTGCCTTTACCAGTTTATTACAGGAAAGAAAGGGTACAGACGGTTCATTGCTGTATTTCACTACCCTGGCCCATGAAGACGTAACTGTTGGTTACAATATTGCGCCACCCTGTATCAGCCTGCTATTATCTGCAGGTAACGCCGGCAAAATCACCTGCGGACCACACACTTTATTGCTGCATCCCCATGCGCTTAACCTGTTTTTCCAGGCTGCTCAGGGATGGCAGCTTCACCTGCAGGCCGGTATGCTTTCTGAAATTATTTTTATTACCTATCCGGTTACCTATCTGCAACAGCTTACAGCTTATTACCCTGTGTTATCGCCATTCACCGAAGCAACGGGCCGGGGAGAATATAGAGTCCTTTGCTCCGAAAACCGGGTAGCCCCTCCCAATCTTGTCAACAATGTTTTTTCGCTGATCCATAAACAATACGATACTGCCTGCAACCTGTACCCTGTTTTTTATGAAGCAAGAAGCAGGGATACACTGATCGAAGCACTGGATTGTTTTTCGGTATCGTTGCCTTCCATACAACAGGTATTAAAAAAACAACAGGATTTCAATACCATCCACCAGATCAGGAAAGCAATTTCCGAACAACCGGAAAGAAGACCCGGCCTGCAGGAACTGGCCCGGCTTGCCGGCTGGAATAAAGACAAATTGTCCAAGGGTTTCAGACAAGTATATAATATGAGTGTTATGGAATACTTTCACCAGGTACAAATGGAGCATGCTAAAAAGCTGGTAGAGTCTACCGACATGAGTATTAAAGAGATCAGTCATACGCTGGGTTTACTGAATCAGAATTTTTCGCGCGATTTTAAAACCTACTACGGGAAACCACCTATTTACTTCAGGAATATGAAAAACAACAATCATTCAAAATGATAATTTTTTCTTCCGGTTCGGGTATTGTGTGTGTAACAATACATTGTAATTTTAATACCATATCATCCCTTCTATCACTTCTTCAGAAGAACCTGTAAACTTCTGCCTGTTACATGCCCCAGATGGCATATTGTAATGCATTACGCAAGGTGTAATGAATTTATTATCAGACCTAAATGCTGAAAATAATATGAACACTCATGCAAATGCTACGTCTGGCAGTCATGCACAATCAGGTAGTTCGTCACAAGGCAGGATATCAACCGTTCAATATGACCGGCCCGCCTTCAGAAAATTTGTTTTTGGAGATAAGCAAAACAGGCAGTTGTTCTGGATAGCGCTTATTGCAATGCTGGTAGAGTTTGTCATTTTTAAAATTTTCTATCCCTACCCTGATTTTTTTTCCGATTCGTACAGTTACCTGTTTGCAGCAGAAAACAACCTTGCTGTCAATATCTGGCCCATAGGATATTCCAAATTCCTGATGGCTTTTCATGCCGTTTCATTTTATGATACTGCATTGATCGCATTTCAGTATTTCCTGTATAGCATCACAGCACTGTACTTCTATTTTACCATCCTGTATTTTTTCAACGTTACAGACAACTCCAAACTGGCGTTGTATGTGTTTCTTTTCTTCAACCCGCTTTTTTTATACGTATGTAATTATGTGAACAGTGATCCCCTCTTTCTGGCACTGAGCCTGATATGGATTACACAACTGATCTGGATCATTTACAGCCCGATGATGTACCAGGTATTTACACATGCCATTATACTGTTCCTGTGTTTTACGGTACGCAACAATGCCTATTACTATCCTGTTATTACCATCATCACACTGTTATTATCACAACACCGCAGATATATCAAATTTATAGGGATGGCGTTGCCGGTGCTGTTGATCTTCATCTTTGTGCAACGAACCAGGGAAGCAGCCTATGAACTTACGGGAACAAAAACATTCTCATTATTCACCGGCTGGCAACTAGCCAACAATGCCCTGTATATTTATGATCACATCCAGGTAAATCCAGCCGAATTACCTTCTGCCTCGGCACGTGAACTGGATACACTTGCAAAAAACTTTTATAAAAAGGTACCACCTGATTTCAATGAACAACTGTCCGGTTATGTAGGTAATTTCTTTATACGGCAACCAGAAGCACCGTTAAAGACCTACCTGATGAAACATTACCGTGATACGTCTAAACTGGGCAGTGTGATCAACTGGGGTAAAGGTTCTGCAGACTTTGATGAATACGGCTCATGGATCCTTAAAAAGAATCCTGTTGCCTATGCCCGCTATTTTATGCTGATGAACAGCAGGAATTATTTTCTGCCGCCACTGGAGAAACTGGAGGTCTATAACCTGGGACGTAATGTAGTGGCGCCTGTTGCTGCCAAATGGTTCCATTATCCCGATAACAATATCAAATCATCGTCACTGAGTGCGCAGGGCTATATACTGATGGCCTATCCTTTCTTCTGCCTTGTTATACATGTAGCAATGTTTGGCCTGTTACTATGGTTTGTGATCACCAGAAAATACAGGCAAATGAGTAAAGAGTTCAACAGAACCCTGCTGATCCTTACATTATTCCAGGCAGCCAACTTTGCTTTTTCTATAACAGCCACCATCATTGTAATGCGCTACCAGGTATTTCCGATGGTAGTATGTGTTGGGCTCATTGCATTTATGACCAGGTTGCTGGCACCACAGACAGTAACAGAAAACAGCGATACGTCAATACAACAACTTACAGCAGACAGCAACAATATTGCTGCGGGAAATGCAGCACTTCATCCTTAAAAAACAGGGTATATGAAAAACTCATCCAACATTGCAAAAGGAGGATTTCACAGGGTTAATCCGCAGTACCACTCTGTTAATGAAGATCAGGGTAGTTATATCCCAGTTTTCAAAAGAGCAGGCATTGAATTCAAGGAAAAAGAAACATACCTGGTCAGCGGTGATTTTAAATTTACCGGCTGGCTGCTCTATATTTCCGTTATTCCGCGGCAGGCCGAACAATTGCTGGCGGATGTATTGCCTTTCCTTAAAGAACACCAGGTGGCTTTCCAGACCATTAAAAGTCATGCCGAACACAGGGCACAGAACGAAGGGGAATACAAACTGGAAAATGTAGGCAAGAACATCATTATCTCCACCAACTCTGATGAAGACGCGGTAATGCTGGCTAAAGGCCTTGCACCTCTTACCGAAAAATACACAGGCGTAGAAGTTATTGATGCATTGCGTTTATCACAAAACGTATATGCTGAATTTTCTGCGTCCTTAAAGGGTAATGGACAAATAGAATATTACAAACTGTTCATACCCGAAAAGAATAAAATACCTTTTACGCCCGACATCCGCTACAACAAATCACAGAATGGCAGGTTTGTAGGTAAGCTTTACCTGTTGATGAATGAAATATCAAACACCTACAAAGGCAGTATTCACAAGGCCATCAATCTTAAAAAACTCAGTTGTACCTGGTGCCTGGTAAAACATGGAAGGGCCAATGCTGCCTGTGATACATTCGGCAGGACTATCCGCGAAAGGTTATTGTGGCAAAAAAAGGTGATTGAAGAATTGCAGGGTATCGTTCGCACACCCAGGTACATTGATTATTTTGAAAAACACGGCGATAGTTTCCTGATCATTGACTGGGCTGAAGGTACCAAGCTGATGGATATGATGGTTCCTTACTACAAGGAAAAAGACTGGAAAGAACTGGACAAGGGTACTCAGAAACTACTGATGCGGTATTTCCTGGCATTGCTGGATACTATCAACACTATTCATGAACATGGATATGTACACCGTGATATTACACCCATGAACTTCATCATAGATCCCAAAACAGACAAAGTAACCGTTATTGACTTTGAGCTGGCATTTTCATTAAAAGAGAATACGCCTATTCCACCATTTGGCATGGGTACCATTGGTTATGTATCGCCCGAACAGATGCGTTCTGTAAAGCCTACGGTGTATGAGGATGTATATGCGCTGGGGGCTGTGCTGATCTATATGCTTACAGGAAAGCATACTGAGTTCAGAAATAAAAATGACCTGGATCTTATAAAAGTAAAACTGAAAGCATTGGCCGGTGACAGTAAGATTGTAAACCTGGCCTTACGTTGTATCCGTGTTGCTCCCACCAGCAGACCTGCTATGGCCGATCTGCGACGTGGTATCACGGATTTTTTACAGGAGTAATCCCTGCTTATGCAAAAGGCAACCTGAGAGACGGTTGCCTTTTTTGTTTTAAGTCTTATGAGCATTATAAGCTTTAGGTGCCAGGTAGGTTACTAAGAATTTACAGCCAGTAAATTATTGAAGCAAACGAATGAACTGCAACGACCAACCTATAACTTATAACATACAACTCAATATCTCCATCTGACAAATGCTTCCATGGCAGCATATTCTGCCAGGCCAAGACTATTGTACAGATCTGCTGTTGTTTTGTTACGCACTTCTGCCCGTTGCCAGAATTCCCTGTCATCACTTCCCTGGAACACAACACCATCTTTCTGTGACTGATGTTTAAAAATACCCATACGTTTTTTTAACACCTGGTCCGGACTCATGGGAACAGCCATTTCAATCTGGTGTATATCCCATTCTGCCCATGCCCCTTTATACAGCCACAACCAGCAATCCTTCATATAAGGCTCCGGTTTCAGTCTTTTCATAGCCTCAAAGATGGCATCCAGACACACTTTATGCGTACCGTGCGGATCAGCAAGATCACCGGCTGCATATACCTGGTGCGGTTGTACGGCAGCAATCACATCCATTACAATACGGTAATCATCTTCACCCAATGGCTTTTTCTCGATCAGACCTGTTTCATAAAAAGGCAGGTTCAGATAATGTACACGATCTTCAGGTACACCCACAAAACGACAGGTGTTCATGGCCTCACCTCTTCTGATAATGCCTTTTACTGCACGTACTTCCGAAGTATCTTTTTCACCTTTTGCTTTCTGTTGCAAAAACTGTTTTGCCTTGGTATAAATATCTTCAGCTTCAGTGCCTGCAATATTGAATGAACGGTTAAAATTGGTGACAAACTCGATAAATCGCAATGCCTCATCATCCGCTACGGCTATGTTACCAGAAGTCTGATAGGCAACGTGAACTTCATGTCCCTGGTCTACCAAACGCTGAAATGTTCCACCCATAGAAATGATATCATCATCCGGGTGCGGGCTGAATATCAGTACTCTTTTGCTGGCGGGCAATGCTCTTTCTGGTCTGTTGCTGTCATCAGCACCGGGTTTACCGCCCGGCCATCCGGTAATGGTATGTTGCAGCCAGTTGAACACTTCTATATTGATATCATAAGCCTGTCCGTACAGTGCCAGCAGATCACTAAGGCCATTTTCATTATAATCGTTATTGGTCAGTTTCAGGATCGGCTTTTGTAATGTCAACGCCAGGTGCGCTACCGCTTTTTTCACCATTGGCCTGTCCCAGGTTACAGAATCAGTAAGCCAGGGAGTTTTGTTTCTCGCCAGGCCCGCTGCACAGGCTTCATCTACAATAAAACGTGTATTGCTGTGTGTCTGCAGGTAAGATGCAGGCACAAATTCTGTTACCGGTCCTTCCACTGCCTGTTGTATAATAGCGGCCTTGTTCTCTCCCCAGGCCATTAGTACAATCTTTCTTGCTTTCAGGATGGTGCCTACTCCCATAGTAATGGCTTTACGTGGCACATGCGCGGTACCACCAAATTCAAGAGAGGCATCCAGTCGTGTAGTAACATCCAGTGTGATCAGGCGTGTTGCTGAACTGCTGTGCGAGCCAGGTTCATTAAAAGCAATATGACCATTACGACCAATACCCAGCAACTGAAAGTCAATACCACCTGTTTCTTCTATTTTCTTTTCGTACTGTACACAATAGGCATTTACCAGTTCCTGGGGCACAGTACCATCGGGTACATGGCAGTTCTCCGGTTTGATATCAACATGATCAAACAGGTTTTCTTTCATAAACCTGCGATAGCTCTGTAAAGCATCAGCGTGCATAGGATAGTATTCGTCCAGGTTAAACGTTACCACGTTGTGAAAGCTCAATCCTTCTTCACGATGAATACGCACCAGTTCTTTATACACACGTTTGGGGGAAGAACCTGTTGCCAGTCCCAGTACTACCAGTTCACCTTTCTGTTGTTTTTCACGGATCAGTTCAGCCATTTCACGTGCTACCTGTATAGAAGCCTGCGCAGGTGATGCATGCTGCTCTACCGGTATCTTTTCAAAACTGATCGCTTTGCTCTGTAAAGTAATTGCCTGTAACATGTATTGAGATATGTTGTTTGTGTGTTAAAAACCAGCTATGAGCTGCGAGCCACGAGCAGTTAGCAACTTGCAGTTCCTTATTAAACCATAAGGATGTAAAGTATTTGGATATATACCGTGTATCAGAAAAAACGGACTCCGTATTTCGTACTTTCTTTCAGACTTCAGACCTTAGTCTTCATTCTTCCCGCTTCCCGACCGACCTAAGCTAACTGCCCAAAATACTCTTTATACCTGTTGTACAAATGTCCTGCCTGAAGGTAAGCAGACTGCGGACTCATAAAATGCGAAAATTCAAAAGTAATAGCTTTATCATAACCTGCCCTGCGTGCTGCTTCCAGCTTCAGCCGTAATTTTTCAAATTTAATAGGCAGGAACTTAATGGGCATATCACGATCAAAACTTTCAGCATTGGTCCAGCACTGCAATCCAAACTGGTCGGCCATTTTTTTATTGATAGCGAAAAAATCATCCAATTCACTGTAATCTATATGACCATCCTGGAAAGCCACTGCATCTACAGCGCCTTGTATGCCGGAGAATATTTCGCTCCATTCCTGCTCATGTTCTTTTAATGATACAGACTCTTCTTTGGTAAGTGTGGAAGAAGCGGCCATAACAGCTTTTTTTCCGTCAATCCATGGCGAAATAAAAGTAGGTAACCCATTACTGACACCCTTGCATTGCATACCCAATGTGCGGAAAGCATGTACTGCATCTTTTGTTTTACGACTGATCTCCATACTCAGGTACCAGCCTCTAAAACTTTTATGATGCCCATATTGTTTCCATACTTCATCAATTACGTAGCGGTTGGCATCAATTTCATGCTGCATATCGCCGGTATCCCAGTACTTACCACTATCGTACAATCCGAAATAAAACTGCAGACCGATCTCATCTGCCAGTTGCAGGAACAGTTCTACCAGGTCTACAGGAGGCCGATAACACTGGTGTTCCCTGATAAGATAGGCTGAAGGATAGGTGATAAATTTCCTGTAACCGCTGCGAATCAATATCACGGTATCAATGCCAATGGCTTTCATGTACTCAAAATCCCTGCGCCATTCAGCTTCACCCCAATTCTGATGCGGTATATCATGACTGATCTCATCTATAAAAGTGCCGGTTATCTTCATATTCTTTACAACAGTTTTTTGTCTTGTAACAATTTGATCCAGGTGGTATATCCTTCACCGGTAAGATGAAGTCCATCGTTGGTATACCTGGTATCCAGCTTGCCCTCGCTGTTCAGCATAGCATGATACAGGTCTACATATGTACAATGTGTTTCCACAGCCAGTTTTTGTAGCTGTTTGTTGATATACTGTATGTGTTCCTCTTTATCCTGGTGTCTTTTAAATTCGGTAAATGCATTATTGGTGGGCAATATGCTCTGGATACAGATCTTTGTGGCAGGTGATTCTTTCTGCAACCGGTGTATGATGGTGTAATAATTACTGATGATAGTGCTGTCGGGAGTATTGTTGGCAATATCATTAATGCCGATCATTATAAAAACCCGGGCAGGTTTTCTACCGGTTACCTCATCCAGGCGGGCCAGTACGCCAAATGTATTGTCGCCGCTGATGCCCCTGTTCTTAACTTTATTATTTTTCAACAGATCAGCCCATTCCGCAATGTCCGTTATACTATCTCCCAAGAAAATGATCTCGCCGGTTTCAGTGTCTTTGATCAGCCTGAACTGTGACACTTTCTGACCGTAATAGGTGGTTTTGTATTTACTGGAATCCTGCGCTGCAACTGCAACACCCGCCAACAATAACGTTGTAAGCATTCCGGCACGGATGGCACGAACAAACATACTTGCTTTATTATCCATTATTTATTACCAGTTACTTATTTCACAATACTTATTCTTCGGCCTTTAACCGGATATGTGCAGTACGAAAACTGTTCCCTTTCACCACTTCTTTCATAAAGGCATCCATTTCAGTAAATCTTCTGAACATGTAATTACTTACCTCATGTCCTTTGCCCAGGTAGGTATACAGGATCACGGGCATGTTCCGCTGCTGCAGTTCTTCATAAATAGTATGTGCACCAAACATCATCAGCCAACCCGGATCTGTTGCTTTGCAGAAACGGTGTGCAGATGTACCATAAGGTACCAGTTGATCATTATCGCCATGCATCATGAACAAGGGTACAGCAGGTTGTTTGTATATATTATTAATATCCAGAACTGCACCGGAAAACGAAAGTGCACCGGCATACCTGAATTTGTTATAGAAAGCAAATGCAGTGTCACCCTTTCTGATAAAAGGATTGTACACCAGGTTAAGGATCGTTTCAGCACCTGCACTGCTGCCGGCAATAAAAAGCTTTGAAGTATCTACCTGTAAGGAGGACGCATTTTTTACCAGGTAGATGGTGGCGTCACGCGCATCTTCCACTGCCTGACGGATAGCGGTTAATTTTTCAGGTGTAGCCACTTCACAACCAAAGCTTTTGCCTTTGAGATACAAACGATATTTAATGACAAAAATATTATATCCCAGTTTGGTCATTCCTTCGGCAAAAGGTAACTGGTTAACAGGATCACCACCTGTAAAAGCGCCTCCATGCACAAACAACACAGAAATACCATTGGAAGCCGCCTCAGGTTTATAATGATCAAACCATAAGGTATCGTTTCCTTTGATAGCATACGTGATACGTGTTGCTTTCTGTGACCACAATATTACCGGGCAACACAACAACAGCAAAAATTGTAACAGGAGTTTACGCATAGAGAAGTTGATAAGTTTACCAGTTAATAAGTTTATAAGGATAAGGAACCAGGAATTGCGAATCAGCTACTACATTCACCACTCACTATTGACAATTCAATCTTCCACTACAAATACTTCCCTTTCTTCAAGAATTCTACCCACATTACATACGCCTGTGGCTTTACATGGATGCCATCTGCTGTCAGTTCTTTTTTAAGATCACCGTTTTCGTCAGCGAATATCTCATGCAGGTTAATATATGTTACATTGTATTCTTTAGCTATCTGCTGAATACCGGTGTTTAACAACAGGATACTATCTTTCTTGTTCTTCAGGTATTCGGGAGTGGTCAGGGGTTCATTCAATGGCAACACACTCTCGATATAGATCTTCGTTTTGGGTGTATTGACATGCAGGTAGTCCAATATACGACGATAATTATTCAGTATCACTTCCCTGGGTAAATTACGGCTGAGATCATTGATACCAATACCCAGGAATATTTTTTGAGGCGCTGCCTTTGCAACACCATCCAGTCTTGCCAGCACACCGAAAGTATTATCGCCACCAATTCCCCTGTTCAGTATGATCTTTCCGGGCAGCAATTCAGACCACGGCCCTCTTTCTGTAATGCTATTCCCTAAAAACAAAATACCACCTTTTACTACCGGCAGGTTATTGAACAATTCCATTCTGCCCTGGTAATAGGTATTGTTATAGCTGCTATCAATCTTTTTGGCCGGAGCCTGTGCTATGGCAGCTGCGCTGATGAGGCTACCCATTAAAACCCCGGCTAATTTTTTATTGTACTGGATCATTATATCAGGTTGTAGGTTATAAGTTTTGGGTTTGATACGCGCAACAGTTTGCGCCTTCTCCGGAACGATTTTTCTGTATTGCAACTTCGTAAACATTACGTCTTTCGACTTGCGGTCTTCCCGGCTTCCGGACTTTTTACAGAAACCCCTTCTTCCTCAGGTACGCCGCCCATGCCAGGTAACCGGCATTGCTCAGGTGTAATCCATCTGTAGTGAGCTTACGTGGCAACTGTCCGTCAGCACCCACAAATACATCCTTAAACAGGTCTACATACATGCACTGATGTTTGGAAGCAACCTGTTGCAGGCTATCGTTCAGTTCTTTAATTATATTGTTGGTGATCTTTGAATAGATCTCTGATTTTACGGACTCAGCCACAGGCAGTACACTTTGCAGGTACACTGTTGTTTTGGGTGATTGAGCCCTGATCTTCGCAACTATTCTTTCGCTGTTGTAAAGAATATAACTTATGGGTGTGCCACGTTTCAGATCATTGATGCCTATCAGTAAAAAGATCTTTTCAGGTTTTAGTGCAACTACTGCATCCAGCCTTGCCCATACACCATAACAATTGTCACCACTGATACCCCTGTTCACTACTTTTTTACCGGGAAACAAGTCACTCCATGGACCAGCCTCTGTGATACTGTTACCCACAAAAACCACGGGCTTTTTGGGTGGATGTAAAAGGTTGAAAAATTTCACCCGCTCTACATAGTAGTTATTGGCATAACTACTGTCAATGGTTACAGCAGATTGTGCCAGCATTATCTGTGCAAACGACAATACAATTGCTGTCAGGATCATCTTTCTCATGCAGCAGTAATTTTTAAACGATCATACCAGGTGAATTTCAATACTACCATACAACTGATCCATATAGCCATTGCGGTAAAACCAGAACTGATGTAGCCAAATACAAAAAATACCGGCATTATCACCATACTCATCTGCCAGCAAATACCGATTACTACATTCAGCATATCCCATTTAAACTGGCGGTTGGGTTCAAATGCAGGGTTTACCTGTTGTACCCATTTCAGTACAGGTTTCCAGAAACCCCAAGGCTTTGTATTGGAATAAAATGTTTCCAGTATCTGTTTGTCAGGTGGTGGCGTGAGTAAACAACCAATTACACTGGCGCTTATTGACAATATCAGGATCACGAAGAAAGAGATCAATGTTCCGATACCACTACCAAATAAAGATGCATAGGATGTAAAATAGGCAGCACTCAGCCACTCCATACAGGAAGGCACAAAGGTGGCAGAGATCAGGCCGGCCAGCATCCCTGCAAAATATCCGTATCCGTTAAAACGCCACCATACCCATTTCAATACGTTGGCAGCAGCATAACCACCATACAAGGCAGAAGTGATCCACAATGTAAGTGAGCTTAATGAGCTGGCAAATAAACCAAAAAAGCAACCGATCGCAATAATGGCAACAGAAGTAAGATAACTGCATTTTACATAATGACGCGGCGACTCATTGGGCTTGAAATATTTTTTATAGAAGTCGTTTACCAGGTAAGCCGGGGCTGCATTTACAAAAGCAGAGAAAGCGCTCATGAACGAAGCCAGCAAACCAGCCAGTACAACACCGCGGATACCTGCAGGCAGGTAATTACTCACTACCTGGCTCAAGATCACTTCAAAATCTGGTCTTTCCTGCGCCTGTAGCACGGGCATAAAGTATGTAAAGCCGATGAGCGTTAATGCACTCACCATCATAAATAACGGAATATACAGTACAAGGTTGGTAAAGCCCGATAACATAGCAGCTTCAGCAGGCTTCTTGGCACTTAATATACGTTGCATATCAAAGCCCGGTACAGGCCCTGCCAGGCTGGCAAAAATACCTTTACCGATCATCATCATCATTAGCGCACCGAACCACACAAAACCATCTTCTGCTATTTTCTGGTTGGCCTGCGGAAAAGTATTTCCCCAGTTAATATCCAGTTTCCATTGCGGCCAGAATGAAGCCCATCCCTGTGGCAGATGCTGATGCAGTGTGTTATAGTCCACTCCTTTTACAGCATAGGTTACAACCAATATACAGCTCACCACCAGGATGCCGTATTGCAGCACCTCTGTTGCCACTACACTGTACATGCCCCCTTTTACTGTATACAATGTGGTCAATGCCACTACGATCAATGCATACGTTTGCTGATTGGTCAGTACTGCATTTGACAGATCCCAGGGTAGAATATTGGCAGCAAACTTTCCGATACCCACAAATACATATCCAATAAAACCGATCACACTGATCACCGCAAAGATTACTACGATCATATGCGCCAGGCGACCTCCTTTATCATCACCAAAACGCTTGATGATCCAGTCAGCCCCGGTCATGGCATTACTGCGCCGTATCCATATTGCCAGGAACACCATAACAAAGATCTGGTTCCAGATAGGCCACAACCAGGGCAGCCAGGCAGCTTTAAAACCATAGATAAATAACAACGCAACATAAAAAGCAGTCCCGCTTACATCAAACATGCCACTGCTGTTGCTAAAACCCAGCCAGTACCATTTAATGTTATTATCGCCCAGAAAGTATGACTGGATATTTTTAGATGCCTTTTTTGAGATCCAGAAACCAAGACCGATAATAACTACCAGGTAGGCCAGTATAATTAAGATATCTATGGTGGAGAGGTTCATGATGGAACGTAAATAGGGTTTGTGAAAATGATTGTTTGTTTATAATAAATGCTGCTGTTTAAGGTAATTGACCCATTGCTGGTATCCCAGCCCCGAAAGATGCAGGCCATCGTAAGTATATTTTGCATCCATCTGCCCTTTAGTGTCTGTCAACGCCGGGTAAATATCAACAAAAGGTACCTTCATTACATCAGTCATTGTTTTTAATGCCATGTTCAGCGACATGATCTCTTCATTTGTGCTGGTATAATATTGCCTGCCAATAAGATCATTGTTGATAGGAAATACACTTTGTACATACACATTTGTACCGGGCGACAATGTGTGTATATCCTGTATAATCTTTTTATAGTTATCTACAATGTAGCCAACTGGTATTTTTTTGTTGAGGTCATTGGTACCGATCAGTATAAATAATTTTTCAGGTTGATGCCGTACAATCTCTTCCACCCTGGCCCGCAAACCATACGTATTATCACCGGCAATTCCCCGGTTCAATACTTTTTTAAAACCCATAAACTCTGCCCAGTCTCCCCAATGAGTAATGCTATCTCCCCAAAATACCACAGCACCTTTTACTGCCGGCAACTGTTTAAAATAAGCCAGCCGGCTATCGTACAGGTAATTGTGATACGAACTATCTACCCGCTGTGCAGATGCTGCCGTTTGAACCAGCATGCCTGCTGCCAGCATTAAACTTTGTAGAATATATTTTCTCTGTCCGCACATATTTTTTTAAGTCAGTTTTCCGGATCATCTTAAAAAAGCGACCGGTACTGCACCGGTCGCTCTACGACTGCAACTTAATATTGGATCTTAACAATGAACATTTATAAAGAACTTATTTCTGCTCGCTTGCAATATGCTATGTTTTCCAGAGCCATCCTCTTTTGGTGAAAAATACTGTTACCAGCGATACGATGCCTGTGAACAGTACCCCACTCAGAAAACCTGTAAATACATTTTTCTGCATGGCAATATATACCTGCATAGCTCCGCTAAGATGCAACAAAGGCAGCAATAACAGGTTACCGGTTACATAAGCAACCATCGGATTTTTACCATTCAGGCTCAGATAACTGATCACCACGCTTCCTGCTTTTCCAAACTGACAACCATATAAAGCGATCATCATAAAGAATGCAAGTCCGCTGTTGACAAAATAGTAACTATAGGTAGAAGGATCTTTTTTAATTCCTCCTTCGTATGCTTCAAAGAACAATCCCAGTAACAATAACCAGGTACCGGCCTGCAGAAAAAGTTTTACCTGCTGATAGCCTGCTGCGGCTTTCGATCTCTGGCTATATACCAGTAATACAATACAGATCACAGTAGTGCTTATCAGGTTGATGAACGTATAACGCCCGAACAACAACACTACATTTAACACTACCAGTGCAAAAGACAATAGCGCAGTAATTGTTAGCCAGTTACGGGTATTCCTTCCTTCTATCTGCATAGGTACAGCATAACGCAGTAACCAATCGCCCGCTATAGTGCCGGGAATAATAATGAACAGGTATTTGAGATAATAAAATTTATAGGCCCAGGGAACCGGCGACCATTGAAACAAAGTATCTGTCCATGTACCGGTACCCTTACTGAGAAACACCGCCATAACAAAGGGCAAAATACCAATCCGCAACCATGGATTATTCCTGGTAAACCACCAGGCAATGGTGCCGAACAGTGCCATATTGGCCAGTACCAGTATAATAATATCACTACGTTGTAATGTAAAACCTTTGCCATCTTTAAAAGGCAGTACAACCAGCATTACAATGGCCAGTACATACGCCAGTACCTGTAAGATGGTAAACAACTTTTTATACTGCTCACCCGATGGCCGGTACAATTGAAAAAAGATCAGTACAAATGCACCAATGGACAACAGGTAGTCCAGCGTTTGCGGTACACCACTGATCACACTGCTCCTGGCATGTACGGTAAATAATGCAAAGAACACCAGTATTACAAACCTGCGCAGTGCAGTATATACCACATCGCCAAAACCAGCGCCATTGACTGATTTTTTATTGAGCGCAAGCGGAATAGCAGCTCCCATACTGAACAGGAAAAAAGGAAATACCAGGTCCACCCATGATATACCCGCATGTTCAGGCATAAATACATGTGAAGGCGGTGGCGTTTGTGCATGATACATCCATGCCGGCAGAATGCCAAAAGCGATACTGCTGGAAAGTACCATCAGCAAAATTGCTATTCCCCGTAAAGCATCTAAACTTTTATTGCGTTGCATGTTTTTTTAATCGTGAAACGTCAATGGTGAGTACGCTTCCTCCTGGCTTTTGATTTCCTGTTCCCTGACTTGTATTTACCAAATTTTGCTGTCTTGTCAGGCTTCAGACATCCAGGCTTGTATCACTAACAGCTGTATTCCTAATTCCTAAAACCTGTTTCCTAATCCCTTCCTCACCCCTTCTTCTTCACAATGATTGCGCTCATTACTGCACGTTCTCCGGCGGCATCTGATGGCTTCACTGTTGCCTGTCCATTTACCATCATATAAGTAGAGCCACCTCCATCGAGATTCAGCGCACCCGTACACCCCATACTTTTCATTAAAGCGGCCACTTCGCGCAGAGTTAAACCTACTCCACCGGAACTGTTGCCGCCTTCTATTGCCAGTATGATTATTTTGCCGCTTGCAGTAAAACCAATCGCAGAACGTGCCCTGGACGATGTATTATCAATATCGATCAGTTCGGCTGTGTCTGTTACATTGATCACATTGTTCTTGATCAGTATAGGAGAACCACCGATAGCACTCTGCACATTCCAGATATTGCCGCCTGCAGGGAAAGAAGCATCGGGTACCTGCTGTGGTGCTGCATTCAGCGCATTTGGACTGGGCACAGGATAACTATAAAGTGTGCCGTTGCCGCTGCCTACATGATACACCCATGTTACTTCAGGCGTGCCGTCAGACTTCAGACCAAAGGCACCACGTGTAGGATAATACGGTGTAGATATACCGTTGTAGGTACGGGACAATGATTTAATATTTATGGCACTTACAGTTCCATTGTATTGCACAAGACTGTAGGAGGCATTGGTACCAAAGAAACCACCATTGATACAAACATACTTTGTGCCAGTCTCTTCTGCATAGATGACGCTCGGTTTCTTGTTCACAGAAGGCAATACCGGTTTAAATTCAAGGTTTGCATTCTTAGGATCAAAGGCCACGCACCAGGCGTTCATGGCTTTACTGTTGTAAGCAGAGGTATTGTTATATACTTCAATGCCTGCGGGTAATCCACTCATCATTGAAGAAGATTTTTTCCATTCTGCAGGTAAGGTTACTACAGCTTCAGGAGGCGTTACGGTTACCGTATCTTTCGGAACGGGATTGCCTCCATATACGTCTTTGGATTTTGAACATGCTGTGCCTGCCAATACGGCCATCAACAGCATTGCTACATACCACTTTGTGTTGGTTCGTTTCATATAGTAGTGGTTATTTTTTTATCCCCTCTGCAACCGCATCCCACAAAGTCTGTTTTAAATAATTGTTCTGAGGAATATACATGTGTACCACATCAAACAACATGATACCACCAGAGGTATTGGCCATTATATATTTGATAGCTCTTGTAATTTCTGATTTACTGGACCATTGCAGATTACCCAGGTCAATACTTCCGTACAAAGGAACTTTGTTCTTAGTAACGTATTTAATACCGTTGAGTGATCCTTCAATACTCCACCAGTGGTATTTCAGATTGGCAGTAGCACTGTTTTCAGACAACATTATCTGCGTAAAATAGTTACCTGTCATCAGCACGTCCAATTGTTCTGTATAGCCGGTTTCATTGTATCCGGGGTATGCCCAGTCAAAACGAATGGTCTGGTCATTGAAAGGATCATAATCCTGGCTGGCCCAGTTTACACCTACCTGGTAATAAGTACCATACCATGCACCTACATACACACCAAAATCAACACCTGGCTTAACTGATTTTACAGCTGCCCTGGCCTGTTTAAAGAAGTTATAGATCACTGTAGAACGGTACAGTAACCATTTTTTATAATATTTACCGGTAACATTGGGTAAAAGAGCACCACTGCTTACTTTCCACGATGAAACGATATCGCCGGGGAAACTCATAGAGCTGGCATCGTTATCGTTGTATTTTTCTTTTAAGAATTTGATGAACTCAGTTTTGCTGAAATCAGAAAAATCAGCATAAATATCAGCATAGCGGCAATAGTCCAGCAGAATACCGTCAATATTATATTTGCTCACGATCTCTTTAACGATATTCAGTGCACGGGTTTGTACAGCTGGCTGTGCAGGGTTTACAAAGGCATTTCTGCCGGTATTGGTAATGGGAATCCGTGAACCGGTTTCGGTACATACAATAGACTCGTAGTTGCTTTTGAAAGTAGCATCGTCATATACAGTTCCCATAGGTACGCTGGCATCACCTTCTACAAACGTTACTGTAGATGCATATACTTTCAGGCTTCTTTTCCGTGCTTCTGCAATCATAAACTCAACATAATCCACGCCCGGTGTAACAGTTTTTCCGTTTAACGTGGTCAGTTGTTTGGTGTAAGCACTTGGATACATGGTAAAACCGGAACTTCCTTTTACGTCAATCACCAGACCTGTAACACCAATGTTTTTCAGGGTATCCATCATCAGACGTATTTTGGCCGTATCATTAAACCTGCCATAAGTACTGAAGATGTTCGATTTGGAATCAACCCATACAATTACATTGCGTTTGCGTACAGTGTCTGTATTGATCTCGCCACCATCTATACCTCCTCCATCGGATGAACTGCCTTTTTTACAAGCCTGGGTAGTAATAAGAAGAGCTCCTAAAACCACAGCCATTATATATGTACAACGTTTCATAAAAAGTGATTTTATTGAGTGAGTGCTTTACGAACAGTGAGCAGTGAACAGCCGGTAATGATTACCGGCTGTTCACCATTCACCATCGTTACTAGGGAGCATATTTTGTAAACTCATACGCGGCTACACCACCGTTTGTGAGCAGGATGTATACATAAACCCTTTCCCTGTCTGTAGAATAACAACTGGCCACATCTGCAGCTCCATTGCCATTAGCTGTAGCCGTCAGGTCATCGGCTTCCTGTGAAGCAAACACCCTGAAACTGGAGAAACCGGCACTGGTTGACGTGAGGCTGATATTGGATGTATTGGTCACATCAAACAATGACATACCGGCTTTTACAGAACCGCCATTCTTAAATGTCAGGATGGCCAGGTAATTGGCATTGTTGAAATTGAAATAATCCATAGACATGTGAGAAGTTCCCACTACTGAAGTTTCTGTAGTAAATGCAGTAGTTCTGCCATTGGTAGCGCCATTCACCAGGGCAATCTCTGCAGGATAGTTTATAAAATAGTCGCCATTGGCTGCTACAGATACTGGCTGCGCCTCTACATAGAACGACCAGGTTCCGCTGATAGAAGCATAAGCCAGAGATGCGGGTGTATTGCTTACCAGAGTGCCATTCGCAACTCTCCAGCTATAAGTGATGTTGGACACACCAGCTGTTGCTGCTATGGAGGCATTTTTATTTACATCGCCATATACATTGATCCTGCGGCCTACACCACCATCACCGGCTATACCGGTAGGATTGTTATTGGTCCACTCGATCAATTTTACAGGGCTGGCATCAAAAGGATCATTGTATTTGTATACATAGAATACGGAGTTTTTCGGAGCCCATGATGAGATCAGGATATGGCCTGCTGAATCATTGGCAATAGCGAAGCTGCGCAAGCTGCCCGGAGGTACCGCCATGTCCTGCACATAAGCACCTGTTTTACGATTGTATATCTTGTATGTAGACGGTGTAGTGCTTAATGCCAGTATCAGGTAATCACCGCTTACCGCCATTGAACGGTTATTGTCATTGGTAGTAAAACCGGTCAGTTCAGTGGAACTTTTCTTCCACATCAGGCGACTGATACCCACACCATAAGCAAGCTTCACAGGCTCCACTGCTTTTAAGGTATAGGTTTGTGTAGAATTGTCAATACCTTTTACAGTGAACTGAATATTCTGATTAAGATTGATTGTTGTTCCGTTTGCAATAGAAGGTGTAGAATGCGGGTTAAGCTCTGTGGTGAGTTTTACACTGGAAACATCTGTACCCGGAATTACATAGAATATAGCTTCTCGGGTAGTGTTATTGATGATGGCATCCAGTGTCTGCGCTGCTCCATTCTCTGTATAGGTAACAGTGGCTTTACGCAGGTTCAGATCGGCTACACGTTTAGCAACCAGTACATATTTGCTCACGCTTCCGTTTCCGGCAGTGATCTGCAGACCAACCGGATTGGTAAAATCCATTGATGTGCCCAATGCAGGCGACATGCTGGCATCTGTTGGAATGGTAGAACGTACAATGATCTTTTTAATATCTGTTGCATTATCAGAATCAACCGGGTAAAAATACGGGATGTCAAAATATATTGTATCGTTACTGTAACGGGGTTCGAACAAGCGGTCTTTTCCCCTTCCTTCCAGCGTGGCGTAAATATCGCTCAGCTTGCTGGCGGTTTTACGGGGAATATCATCAGCCTTACGACAGGCAGCAAAGCCTCCACCAATACCTGCCACCACAGCAAAAGATAATATATAGCGTTTCATAATAGTTTGTTTTGATGTTTGCAGATGAATGGATTACCAACCTTTGATTTGGGTAAGCATAGTATTATTCAGCAATTCCGTAGATGGAATGGGGATGTAATACAATGCAGGAGTAAACTGCCTGTTCATATTATCGGCGCTTACTGTTTCGTAGGTATAAGTACTGCCTGAAGGCGTGATCTTATGACCGGTGAACTTCACATTATTCAGTACAATATGCGCTTTACGCCAGCGACGCAGATCCCAGTAACGATGTCCTTCAAAAGCAAGCTCTACTTTTCTTTCATGCTCTACCGCTTCCATTAACTGTGCTGTAGTAGAAGCCGGTGTGTTAGGTAGTTTAGCTCTTCTTCTTACTGCATTCAAGGATTCCTGCGCCAGGCCAATGTTATTCAGTTTTGCTTCTGCTTCTGCATGTATCAGCAATACTTCAGCATAACGCATTTCGTTCCAGTCCTGCGTACTTCCATAGGCCACGAAAGTAGTATTGGTAGAATCGAGCATTTTTTTGATGTAATAACCTGTCACGGTTTTATGCGGATCTGTTGAAAGTCCAAACTGGATAAATCCTTCTGTGCCACCGTTTACAGTGGTATTGATAGTGCGTTTTTTCCAGGTAGCGTTGTTGTACAGAACAGTAGCATAAAAACGATCTTCACGATTTGTGTAAGGATTAGCTGCCTGTGTGGAGTTGGTCCAGGAAAATTTGGTGCCATCACTCATTTCAAATTCGTTCACCAGTTCAGCCGTAGGAACGCCATATACCAGGCATTGCCCCGAAGCATCACCAGGAGGCGCATACCCCAGGTCAAATGCATGTGTCAGCTGGGGTGACACATAACTGATCTTGAATACGGATTCTTTTGAATTTTTATTGATAAACGCATTGGCAAAAGTGCCTTCCAGCTCATAATAACCTTCTTTGGCAAGATCTATTACAACCTGCGCTGCGTTGGCTGCATTCTGGTAATAGGTCTGTGCATTAGCAGCAGAAACACCGGTTAATTCGTCTGAATTAAATTGCTTTTTATCATAATCTGCAATAGATGCTGCATACAACCAGGTGCGCGCCAGCATGCCATAAGCAGCGCCTTTGGTTGCGCGACCTGTTTTAGTAGAGCCCCATTGTTTGGGCAGGTTTTCACCGGCATACTGAAAATCAGCTGCAATGAACTTCCATACATCTTCCTCGCTGGCACGCTGATGCAGGCTGGTATTGTACTGGCCCATATTGTCCAGCAGAATAACACTGCCATGCAGTTTAGCCAACCAGAAATAAACATATCCCCTGATAAATCTTGCTTCAGCTGCATACTGTGTTTTAGTAGTAGCATCTATTTTTCCATAATTGGCCACACCATCCAGGAACTCATTGATCCTGCGGATGCGGGTATAGGCATCACTCCAATAACTAAGCTGTGGAGCAGCCGCATTCACACGCGATGCATCTGTAGCAAGCAGGTTCACTGTTCCGTTACCGGCAACAGTGGCCGTATATTTCATAATATCGCTTAATGCGTCTGTTGCATTACTGTAACCGATAGGGAATGATCCGAACTGGAATGTTTTAAATTCACTGTACATCCCTGCGATATACAACTCTACATTCGACGGGTTGTTCCATATCGCTTCTTCCGTATAACGGTTGGTGGGCATGATGTCTATTTTACAGCTCTGCACTGCCATCATCACTCCTGCCACTAGCGCCGTTTTTTGTATAACTGAAAATATTTTGCTCATAAATTCAATGATTGAAGTCGTGTTAGAAAGTAAGATTTACACCTCCGGAAATCATACGCTGTTGCGGATAGAAACCATTGTTTACGTTGGGCATTTCAGGATCCAGGTATTTCAGCTTATCCCATGTAAACACGTTGAAGCCTGAAACATATAAACGCAACTGCTGAATTTTGGCAGATTTCATCCATTTTGAAGGCAGTGTATAACCCAATTGAATGGCTTTCAGACGCACGTATGAACCATCACGGATCCATCCTGAATTAGAGTGTGCGTTATGAGCTGATAAAGATGCTTTGTATGAACTTAAACGAGGGAAGTTAGCTCCGGGATTATCAGGAGTCCATGCATTTTCAACCAGGAAGTAAGGAGAGTTTCCATAATTGTAAAATGGCTTGGTAAATGGTGTGTTGTCATCTACGCCACTGGTACCGCTGGAACCTTCATAAGTTCCGGCAAGATTTACATCACACAACGCAGCGCCCTGGATCAGAGCAGAGAAATCAAAACCGCCATAACGCAGATCAATATTCAAACCATACATCAACTCGGGCAGGTTACTGCGGCCAACAAAAGCCATATCATCTGTACGGGTCAACCGGCCATCACCATTCAGGTCTTTATATTTGAAAAAGCCCGGAGCAAGGTAACCACCGCTCGGTGAAATACCATTGTTGGCTTCTTCCCAGTTCTGGTATATACCTTCTACCACAAATCCCAGTTTACGGCCATAAGGATGTCCTACCACGCGTTGCCATTCAGGCAATCCTTCACTTTCGTTATATCTCAACACTTTGTTCCTTGCCCAGTTCACATTGGCAGTGATGCCATATTGGAACTTGCCGATATTGTTGTTGTGTTTGATCTGCAGGTCAAATCCTTTGTTGGACATTTTGCCTGAGTTAACACTGGAAGGATAATAGCCTCCCAATGAAGAAGCATACAATGAACCGGGGCTGTTCAGGATACCTGATGTTTCTTTATAGAACCATTCAAAGTCTACATTCAGTAAACCATGCAGGAAGGTTGCTTCAAAACCAACATTGGTGCTGGTAGTGGTTTCCCACCTGATGTTTACGTTGGGAGGATTGCTGGTATACAATGCAGATACCGGCTGACCACCTATCACCACTACCGGTGAAGAGGTCAATGCGTATGTCTGCATGTAAGCAAACTGCCCTACGTTACCATCATTACCCAAACGACCTACAGAACCTTTCAGCTTCAGGAAATCTACCACACCGGTCATTTTATCAAAAAAGTTCTCTTTACTGATGATCCAGCCTAAACCCACAGCAGGGAACATTTCCCAGCGGTTATTTTTAGCAAACTTGATAGAAGCATCCCATCTGTTGGCAACTTCCAGCAAGTACTTGTCTTTATAACTATAGTTTAAACGCGCTACATAACCTGCTCTTCCATCAACACTGCTGGAACCGGTAGGCGAAATAAAATCGGCTGTTGCGGTGCTGCCAAAATCAATTTCCTGCAGATCTGTTAATGGGAAATTGCTGGCACCAGTTGAGAACAGGTTAGTTCTGTACCTTGACCATTCGTATAGTGCCAGGGCAGAAACGTTATGATCGCCAAAACGATTATTATAAGTGATGCTTGGCTGGAAAGTACGCCTGTTATTCTGGTTGTATGATTGACGCAACGTTGTTCTGGTAATACCTGGTGGATTGGCAATCAGTGTATAATCACCGGTTACCTGGTCGCGCTGACGGCCCATTAACTGGTAAGGAGTAAGCCATCCTTTGTTTTCTGTATTGGTTTTATCGTAAGCTACCAGCAGTTTGGCTTCCAGACCTTTCACCCAGGGTACTTTTACATTGAAGGTCATATTACCCAGGAATACGTTGGTCTCACCTTTCTGATAACCTGATTTTTCCACTGCTGCAATCGGGTTTACCCAGCCTGCACCTGCATAGTGCGCAGTAGGTAATCCATTGGGAGCATACAGCGGCATATTGGGCAACATACGCACTGCCTGGTAGAAAGGATTCATATAAGCAGTGTTATCAGGAGAAATACCAGGTGTATTTGACAACTGCTGACGTGCTGACAGATCAATGGCCACTGAGAAATAATCATTCAGCTGTGCATCCAAGTTAGTACGTACGTTATAACGTTTGAAGTTTGTACTTTTTACCACGCCCTCCTGATCCAGATACCCAATACTTGTAAAATATTTTACTTTATCTGTACCACCACGAACTGTAACATTATGTTGTTGTGAAACTGCTCTGTTATCTACCAGCATACCTACCCAATCAGTATTGCCCAGCAGCGGATTGGTATTGGAACCTTTACGTACAGCATCGATCTGCTCTTGTGTATACACATAAGGAACAGGACTACCATTGGTATGCTCCAGGTAATCGTTATCCATTTCAATACCTTTATTATACCACTGCATATAATCAGCGCCATTCAGGAATTTGGGGAAACGTGTATTGGAGTTGAAAGTAGCAGCACCATCATAACTGATCACCGGTTTCTGGTTTTTACCTCTTTTAGTAGTGATCAGGATGATACCGTTCGCGGCCTGTAAACCATATACGGCTGTAGAAACCGCATCTTTCAGCAACGTAATGCTTTCGATCTCATTAGGATCAAGATTGCTGAAAGAAGCACGCTGTACGTTATCAATGATGACCAACGGGCCTGATGCACCTCCGTATGTACTTAAACCACGGATACGCAAAGTAGCATCGTCATTACCAGGACGACCTGATTGTTGTAAGGTTACCAGGCCGGGCAGTCTTCCCGCCAGCATATTGGTAACGTTCATAGCAGGCGCTTTCTTTAATTCATCTCCACTGATCTGTGCAACTGAACCAACCACATTTGCTTTCTTTTGCTTGCCATAAGCTACCACCACCACTTCTTCCATGTCTTTCTGGTTTTCTGTAAGTTTTACAACAACCGTTTTGCCTGGTTCAGCAGTAACTGTTACAGTAGTGTAACCCGTCATAGAAATTTCAAGGATTACTTTAGCTTCAGCAACATGTAAAGTAAATTTTCCGTCGCTGCCGGAAACAGTTCCTTGTGTGCTACCCTTAACGAATACTGAAGCTCCCTGAAGTGGCTGTCCCGTAGTAGTGGTGACAGAGCCTGAAACCGTTTTGGTTTGGGCAAATGACAAAGTATGGCACGCAAAAAGAATTGCAAGCAGCCATATCCTTCGCCATGCTAACAATAGATGCCTTGATTGTCTCATTTTCAATTGCATTGGTTAAAAAGTGGAGGTTACTAAATTGAGTTCTGGTTATTCCAGGTTACCTGAAATGTTGACTGACTTATCAAAAGGATGAAGGTATTTATCGAGTAATACAGCAATGGCACGCCGGCTGAGCTGTTCACCTGTCTTTACTCCGGAAGCAGTGATTGACTGGCTTAGCTGCTCTGCTGTAACCATGACTCCGGCAGCATTCAGCACCTGTACCAAAGTTGGTACAGTCAGCAAATCGCCGGATCCACCCCACCATGTTCTTAATGCAGGATAATACAAACGCAATCCAAGCACCAGTTCATACGCACTCATTGGCAGATCAGGATAGAACCATGTCTGGTTGGCCCACATGTAAGGAACACCGGTACCTTTCAGAATACCCGTTGCACCGATCTGTTGTATCACTTCAAACTGCGGATCTGTAGCCGGTACATCAACAAAGGGCATGATATAACCATTGGCTTTTATCAGTTGCCGTTGTACATCGCGTACATTCAGTTGTGCCGGTTGTTGCTGTTTTTGTATACAAAGTGCAGCCATAACACCGGCAGCCTGTCCCAGTTGCAATACTACTGGTTGCAGCCTGGTGGCTCCGTTTACAATATTGGATACACTGATACTTTTTTCAGCAACGATCAGTCCATCAACATCTGCGGGAATCAAACTTCCCATAGGTACATTGTAAGAAGGTACTTTGATCTTTACAAAATCTATCTTGGGTGCATCTTCATTTTTCAGGTGATGGTGATCAATCGGGTAATCGCCTACTGCTATACCGGTACGATATAAAGGTGTTTCACTTTCATAAGGACGTGCAATATGATTTACGGTAAACGTTACCAGACCTTTTACCCTGCGCGATTCGCGGTGATATGGAATAGAAGGTAGTTTATCCGGTGTGGTAAATTCATCATCAGCAAGACCAAGATGTTTATATCCCAGTTTGGTTTGCAGGTAATACACAAAGCGCAATGTATGCAGTTTTGCTTCCTTCAGGGCCTGCTCTCTTTCAGCAGGTGTATTTTCAATAAGGTTAAGGTAAATATCGTTGCCGCACTTGGGCCAGTTGATCATGTATTTATTATTCGGCAATCTGCCATACTGCATCATGCGATAACAATTGTTCTGCGGACTGTCGAACGAAGCGGGATCTGAGACATCACAACTGCAATCAAATACTTTGGGATCGTATCCTGCAGGTTTTGCAATTGTTTTATCGGCATTTTTGCCATAATCTTTTAATACTGCTACATAGGTAAGATCCTGGATAATGTTATTGGCTTTTTCAGGAGCCTGTTCTTCACCGGTTTCAGAACGGCTGTCCATGCCTATCCTGTATCCTGCACCGGCTGCGGCCAGTACATCGCCCAGTTCTGTAGCATCTATCAGCACAGGAGCAATAACAGTCAGTTGTTTTTTGCCTTGTGTTACAGTTACCATCCATTGTCCCTGCTCACGTTTCAGCAAATTCCATTTTGTATTGAACCAGATCTGCAGTTTCTTTTCAGTTGCAGCCATCTGTTGTAATACCTGATTGCCTATATGTGGTTCAAATAATGTATTGCTTACCCAGCCTGTTTCAACGGCTGCAGGTCCGCCATAATACTGATACAGTTTTTGTCTGAACTCACCCCACAATCCGCCAGGCATACGGTGATTACCGTCTATAGCTGAAACACCAGCGCTGGTAAGCATACCACCCAGCCAGTTGGTCTCTTCTATTACTAATACATTTACGCCCATCCTGGCAGCCTGTATACCCGCGGTAGTTCCGCTGGCACCGCCGCCAATTACCAGCACATCTGTTTTAGTTACCTGCTGTGCATACGTTTGTACACAACAACACAGTAAAAAAACAAATAGTCCGTAGCAGTTGGTTTTGAATGTCATTTCAGAAGTTTTATAAACAAGTACAATACTTTTTTACTTCATGACAATCGTTCCGGGACGTAAAGTCCGGTTCATATGTCATCGCAAATCGTTAGCGTCGTGAATCGTCAGTCAATCGTAAACAATCATTGCTCTATTGTTTGATTGCCCTATGGTTTGTATTCAAAGCCATCAAACCATCTAACAATCAATCCGGCTATTCCAGCGTTTTCCATACCTGATATAACCCGCGCGGTACGTGAAAACATCCTTTCCATTTACCGCCTTTCAGATCCAGCAATACTTCTCCCCTTCTGTTCAGGTAACCAAACCATTCGCCGTACTGGGTATCTCTGAAATGTTGCCAGGTATAGTCGTGTACTTTTTTAAACCATTGTGCGCAACGTGCATCGCCGGTATAGGCAAAACCTTTTGCCAGCGCCACCAATGCTTCCACATGCACCCACCACAATTTCTGATCCCACTCCAGTTGCTGCGGCGGATGTCCCAGTATATCCATGAAATACAGGATACCACCGTATTGCTGATCCCATCCAAATTCCAGTGCACACAGCATAATATCAACAGCTTTTCTGATCAGGGCTTCATCATTCAGTCTTTTACCCAGGTCCATAATAAACCACATGGCCTCAATAGTATGCCCGGGATTGATGAGCCTTCCTTCAAAACTGTCAGAAAAACTTCCGTCAGGATGTACATTCTCCAGTATCAGTCCGTGTTCGGGCTGATAAAAAACATCCATCACTTCATGTATCACTGTAGGAATAAACTCATTCACCCTTTTCTCTCCCAACAGATGCTCCATTTCCAGTGACAGGTTGCATAAGATCATAGGTAAACTGAATCCTTTCAGTGCACGTGTACCGGGATAAGCCTTATTATATACACCTTTCCAGTTATCCTGCCTGCGAATGATATTTTCAAAAGTGCTGATGGCAATTGCCTTGTAGCGATCATTGGGCTGCGCCTTGTCCAGTGATGAAAAAGCCATGGCAGCAAAACAATCACTGAAAATATTATAAGGCTGTACCAATGGTTTTCCATCGGCCGTTAATGAAAAGTACCAGTTGCCCTGGGCATCCCTTCCATATTTTTCCATGAAAGCTGCACCATGCAATGCCATCTGCAACCATGAATCTTTCCTTGCTACATTATTATACATATAACTGAAGCACCACACTTCCCTGCCCTGCAGCCACATAAACTTGTCGGTATCGAACACCTTTCCTTCCCTGTTCAAACAGGTAAAAAAACCGCCGTTCGTTTCATCCCTGCTGTTCTGCAACCAGAAAGGCAGCACATTATCCAGCAGTTCATCACGATATAGTGAAGCATATGCTTTCAGCGACAACGTCTCCACTTTGGCTTCTTTTTCAGCAGTTAGGCTCTCATTCCGGTCAGCAGCAGTCATATATCCTTTATATTTATAATTTATTTTACTTTTGTAGGTAAATTTATAATTAAATTTATTATTTAAAACATACTTAATAAAATTTTTTATTTAACTAGATAGCTTTTAATAACTTTTTTAATTTAATTGGCATTCATCCTATCTTAGTTTATTAAACTTTATCCCAGTTGCATGACGTTGAATCAAAGCATATTCGAGATTTTTTCAGAAGAGAATACTTCTGGTGTAGCGTACAAGAACAAATCGCTGAAGCGAAGCATTATCAGTTACCTGGACGAAACCGGAAACAGCACCATTACCGATCTGGCACTTGCCATTAATATCAGTGTACCCAAAACCACCAGCCTCATCAACGAACTGATCACCGATGGTTTGGTGAAAGATTATGGCAAAGTGGATTCAAAGGGAGGACGCCGTGCCAGCATGTACGGACTGGTTGCCGAATCTGCTTTTTTCCTGGGTATTGATGTAAAGAATTATTATATCAATATCGGTTTGCTCGATTTTAAAAAGAACCTGGTAACTGCAGAAATGCACGTACCCTATATACTGGCCAATACCCGCGAATCTTTTGATCAGCTGATAAAGATCATTCAGAACTTTATTGCCAACCTACCCAAAAACAACAGGAATATATTGTCGCTGTGCGTAAACCTTTCAGGGCGTATCAACAGCGAAAGTGGCTATAGCTATAGCTTCTTCCATTTTCATGAAGAACCGCTGAGCACTACTATCGAAAAAACACTGGGCATCCGCACCTTTCTTGAAAACGATTCACGCGCCATGGCCTATGGCGAATTCCACAACGGCATTGTACACGATGAAAAGAATGTGCTTTTTGTAAACCTTGACTATGGTATTGGTTTGGGTATTATGCTTGATGGAAAAATATACCGTGGTAAATCGGGGTTTGGCGGCGAGTTTGGACACATCCCTGTTTTCTCCAATGAGATCATTTGTCATTGTGGCAAAAAAGGTTGTCTCGAAACAGAAGCATCAGGCCAGGCATTGCTGCGTTTGTTTAAAGAAAAAATAGAACAGGGTTCCACCTCCAGCCTGTTGCGCAATAATAAAATGCCGGAAGAACTGCGTCTGTCAGATATTATACAGGCTACACGCAATGAAGATGTATTGTGTATTGAACTGATCGCAGAGATCGGCGAAAAAATAGGCCGTGGTATTTCAGTGCTCATCAACATCTTTAATCCCGAACTGGTGATACTGGGTGGTACACTGGCTGAAACAGGAGATTATATCCGCCTGCCGATACGCAGCGCGCTTAACAAATATTCATTAAGCCTTGTCAACAACGATACGCAGCTACGCATGTCAAAACTGAATGAAAGCTCGGGTGTAATCGGTGGTTGCTTAATTGCACGCAACAAATTGTTGTCAGTGAAATAAAACGCTATTGGTTTCAAATGATGCGTGGTGCTGTTACAGATTTATTATTCTTCAAACTATCTTGTATTTTTCTTTAATGTCTTTTTATTTCTCATTTTATAAATTTTATTATTAAGTTTACAATACTTTATAATAATTTTTATTTTATCACTATCAAAGAGCCATTATGCACACATTACATGCCCGTTCCCGCACTTTGCACGCTCTTCTTTTTTCCGGTACGCTGGCCTGCGCTCTGCAAACAAACGCCCAGGAACTGACACCCGAGCTGAATAGACGATTGCTGACTACACAGCAGGGAAATATTGTAGAATTACCCGGTTTACTTACTGAAAAACTTCCGCAACAGGAATACCGCAAAATTGTAATGCCCGGCCCGCAATATCTTATTTCAGATGATCCGGAGTATATACGCATTCCGGAAGCGATCGCTTTTCGTGAAGCAGTAGAACCCGGTACTGTGCGTTTGTATGTGTACAACGTAAATGGCGTAAAAGAACCTGCAAAAATTGAAACCAAGATCGTTGCAGTGATCAAAAATACCGGCAAGACAGCCATGCATCTGCGTATGCTGAAATTCTCTTCACAAAAACCCAGCGGCAACTATTTCCAGATTGGCAAACAAGGATTGGCTGATTACTTTGCTTCTACGGCCCAGTCTGTTATCCGCACCATTAAACCCGGTGAAGTGGTAGCTATTGATCCGCAACATGAAAAGAACATTGTAAAATATGATGAACTGGTACACGGTATTTATGAGTTTGTAATTGATCAGCCTGGCGAAATCAGCATAGTTCAGACTGATCCTAAAACTGCTACTGCAAAAGCCATGGAACGGATCAAAACCGTGCTGCCTTCAAAAAGCAAAAGCGGTGCCGGCCGTGGCATATTCGGCGTAAGCAATTACCAGGTGTATACCAATGCCACACTTGATACCAAAGACGGCATTTCGCAGATCATTGTAGCAGATGGCAAACAGGATCCCTGGGTACTGGGTAAAGAAAGCACCACCGGTGCAGTGGCAACACTGGCGGGCAACTATGGCGTACTGTACAATATTGATATGAAATGGAAAAGCAGCGACGGCAAAGCCCTGGCGCTGGTAACCTGGAATGCGCGCAGCGACAATAACCAATGGTGTGGCGGTATGGCCAATACCATGGTGGTAAGTGGCGGTAAATTTAAAGAAGGTATTATCCAACTGCCTTCCAACCAGTTGATTACCCGCAAAGCACCGGAAGCCATACTGGTACAGGTGTTTATGCCATCCGGCAATGGAGAAGAGCAAACCATTAAACTGACTTATTCTCCCCCCGGCGCATCCTGCTTACCCACTCCCCTGATCTTTATACCTGTAGATATAAAAGACCTGAAATAGTTTTAAGGCCCTGGTAACTCTCCATCGCGGCGATGCTAAAAGCATCGCCTTTTTTTTAATACATACCCCCCTTATATTGATCAAACTATACACGCAAAAAAGAAAGCCTGTTGAGCCTGATCATCTGCTTGCAGAAAACTATGGCATTTAATAGTAATTCCTGTTTTTAATTATTATATTTTCTCCTGTTTTCTTCCCCTGAAGTATTGGCCTTGATCTCCGCATTAACTACCGTTGTTGAATATACGACGACAGTTGCAAAATAAAATACTGTTTCATATCTTCTAACAGCCATATACAACCTTAAACCTATATGTAAAATATGAAATATATCTACCTGCACACACTGGGTAATACCAGGAAACGACTGAGACTTGCCATGGAAGAAGATGTTATCAGGGGGATTATTGTAGAATATGAACCACATACCGAGCAAACAGGTGGTATATGGAGCCTGTCAGAATTCGCCATGGACCTGCATGATCCAACTGAAAAGCAACTTCTGGATGACATGCTGCGCTCCATGGAAACCTGCACTGCAAGAGAATTCAACTTATCATTACAGGAAGCCAGGCGCTACCTGTTTCCGCAAAAAAGAAAGCCTCCCAAGTCAAAAACAGGCTTCATCTGGACAAAAAAACAATTATTACAAAAAATCAGAAAGTTTATCAATAAACCGGAGGAGGAGGATGAAAATGCCAGCTCATGATATTTTTCCAGAATAAAATTGTTTCCATTTTTCAATTATCCTGTATAAAAAAACCCGCTAAAACATTTTTAGCGGGCTGCTGCCAGCACTTTTATGTGGGCTATCATTACATTTCTTTGCCGCTCATAAATACCTCCTCATTTACTCCGTCGCTGAGATCAGAATCCAGCATTATTTTCCATTGACCATTTTCCTTCGTCAGTATTACAGTAAATTTTCCATACCCTGTTTCAAATTTCCCCTTGTAGGGATATACCATTTTATAATAGCCTTCTTCAAACGCGCGTGTACTATCTGATAAACGACGACTGAAACGCAATGTGATAGTAGAATGCGTTTGTTCTTTTTTCATACGCTCAAACATGCGCGCATAATTGGTTGTATAGGTATCATAATTGAGCAGATCACGTGCCTGTACACGTATCAGCGACCTGGAATGCAATGAACAAAAAAGTTCTGCATCATTCTGCTCAAAAGCCTTTACAAAAGGTTTCCACACCTGTTCATTGATCTCTGTTATGTTGGTTTGTGCATGCGTATGTAGAGCAATGCAAAAGAGCATACCTGTCAGGATTTTTTTCATATACTTTGTTTTGCTTAAAAATTTGAACCCGTACAGAATCATTCAAAATGGGGTGGTAATAGTACGAAGATGGTGTAATACAGGCAGGTTGCCAAAGGATTTTTTGCACGCTACAGAATGCTTCGCGGACATTTTACAGTTCATAATTCCTTTCAGTTGTCCCGGCTTTATATTTACGCAATCCATACAACTAGCTCTTTTTGGAATATGTCCACTTTTTTTCAGAACATCAGGCAGTAAGTGTTTTCATAGTGCATATACAGGCTATCGGAAAGATTAAACTGCCATTTGGTTAACCGTTTGTGTTAAATCAAAATTATTCCGATAAATTGCTACCGGATTATTTAATATCCCGGTTAAAGGATTCCGTTGCTCGCCGAAACATTATGAAATACACGATTGCTTTTTTACTGCTGCTGATCACCTGTTACCGGCTGCACAGCCAGGTAACCAATGAAGAGCTGATGCGCGAACTTGATGTGACCATTCGGCAGGCCCCCACCTACGATGCACAAAAACAACAAAAGATCCGCCAGGTAAAACAGTCTCTGCAAACACAGAATAATTCGTTATATCATCAGTTTGATAGCTATTCCCGCCTGTACGAAGAATACAAGATCTTCAATTATGATTCAGCATACAGCTATGCACGCCTGCTGCAGCAAACAGCCCGTCAACTGAATGACAGCCTGCGCATCACATATGCCAAGATCCGGATCGGCTTTACCCTGCTATCGGCAGGTATGTTCAAGGAAACGCTGGACACACTTTCGCAGATTAATATGAAAAATATGCCGGAGAGTGTGCGTGCTGAATATTACTCGCTGATGGGAAGGTTCTATTTTGACCTGGGCGATTTTGACAATGATCCGTACCACACACCGGTATACGTTACCAAAGGCAGTATGTATTTTGATTCTGCGCTCCATTATTTTCCAGAAAACGGTTTCGATCACCGCTACTATATCGGGCTGAAGAACATTAAATCCGGCAACCGTAGTACAGCATTGCAAACCTTCCGTCAATTGTTGAACGGGCAACAGCTTACCGATCATCAACTGGCATTGGTAGCCTCTACCCTCAGTGATTTTTATATCCAGAACGGCAATACAGATTCCGCCATTAACCTGTTGTTACGTGCAGCCATTGCCGATATCAAGTCCTCTACCAAAGAAACATCCGCCATATTCAACCTGGCTGGCCTGTTGTACAAAAAAAAGGATGTAAAAAATGCATCCCTCTGTATCAACCAGGCCATTGCAGATGCCGTTTTTTATGGCGCACGTCAACGAAAAGTGCAGGTCGGATCCATTCTACCGCTGATTGAAAGCGAAAAGCTGAACATGGTTGAGAACCAGAAAAAAGTTCTTATTACTTATGCTACCATCGTTACCCTGCTGTTCATACTGGTCATTGTGCTGGCCATTGTGATCTTCAGACAGGTTAAAAAATTAAAACTGGCCCAAAAAGTCATTTCGGATGCACACCACAAAGAACAGGCTATTAATCACCAGTTGGCAGAGGTAAATGAAAAGCTATCAGACGCCAATAAGATCAAGGAAGAATATATCGGTTACTTTTTCAATGCCAATGCAGAGTTTTTTAATAAGATAGAGCGTTTCAAAAAATTGCTGGAACAAAAAATCAGTGACCGTAAATTGGAAGAGATCCGTTTTATTGTAAACAATATTGACCTTCGTAAAGAAAAAGATGAGCTGTTACGCAATTTCGACAAAGCATTCCTGAAACTTTTTCCGCATTTTGTTACCGCTTTCAATGCCTTATTCCGGGAAGAAGACCAGACCGCTTTAAAGGACGACGAATTACTGAATACCGATCTGCGTATTTTTGCCCTTATCCGCATGGGTATTCATGACAGCGAGAAGATTGCCCACATTCTGCAATACTCTGTGAATACCATCAACACCTACAAAACAAAGATCAAAAACAAATCACTGGTGCCCAATGAAGAGTTTGAACAAAGGATCATGAATATTAAAACCGTGTGATATACCAGTTTAAGAGCATAAATACCACAATAACCAGGTAGCCAGCGCAGCAACAAGTGTATTGAGAAAGTTTACGGTATCATTACCAATATATTTTTTCCGCTCCCACAATGCACCCAATACAGAATCAGCCAGGTTGCCCAACGCACCAGCGGCAATAATCATCCATCCATACCGGTTTGCAACAGTTGGCAGTACATACAATATTGCTATGACAGCAGCACCGGCTATTCCGATCAATGTACCTTCTATACTCACCACTCCATCCAGCCCTTTTTGTTCTTTTTTCCAACTGATCACATTATAAAAACGTTGTCCATATACCATACCCAGTTCTGACGACAAAGTATCGGCCATGGCAGCGGCAAAGCTACCCGCCATCATCAGCAGGTAAATTCCGGCATGTATTGTATCTGCTATTGCCAATAATGCCAGCAATGCAGGTACTCCGGCATTCGCTATAACCTGTCCGGTTTTTCGTTGACCGCTTTCTTCTTCACCTGGTACCAGGCCACGTTTCTGTTCTTTTTTCCAGGCAGTAGCAACTGTACCGAGCACAAAAAATGTAACCAGCATAGCCAGTCCTTTATACCCGGCACCGGCACAAATAGTAAGACCCAGCAACCAACCCGTTATCGCAGCAGCCCTGGTAAGTTTACGCGCCAGTATACTGGCTATTGTGCCACCCGTAAGCAATACCGCCACTAAAAATAATTGTATGGGATCTGATAAAAACGAAGCAGTATTTATTTCCATCCTTTTGATTGGTAATAATGGTACCCTGTTTTCAATGCATCCCGGATAGCATTCAACAACCCGGAATCTTTTGCCCTGATGTGAAAACAGGTTTTCCCTTTCAGTGTATTCAATAACTCAGTATCCAGTTCCTTTGTCAGCGCTACATCTACATAAACAGGGAAAAAATAAAAACCAACATACCCTTTCTGGATCAGCACACTGGCAAAACATATTTCAGGATAGGTTCTGCCCGCCTGTTCCACTTCCTTATTATAATATAACTCATAATGACCGGGATTATCGGCTTTGGCTACATAATTGCCTTTGGCATACTTCATCACCAGCTTGCGGATACTGTTGAACAATAGTAGCAATTCCGGTTGACCGGCAGATTTATCCGCATATTTTGCCGGAGCACTTTTAGCAGCTTTGGCCATCTTTTTGATAAAAGTACGCACCTTTTTTATGTAAACAGAAATCCGGTCAATGGTGAAACTCGAATCTCTGTTGCAGACTTTATGATACCGTCAATCATCTTTCAGTATCGATCATTTCTATCCCTAGTACCCTTTCCGGATAAATTTTTTATCCAAAAACAGCCATTCTATCATTATATATAAAAAATACTAATACAAAATCAACTACCTGATAATCTTTCAGTTAAAATTCAATTACTAGTCTCAAAGCATTATATTTCTTATAATACCCGAATATAATTTGTGTTGGCCTTCCCCGCTTTTTTTCTTTGATATCAGAAAGTTGCCAAAACACCGGTGATCCCTATCCGGTATTATTAAACGATTAACTGCTGATTGCCTGAAATATGAAACAATACCATCCTTGTACACCGTCACAATCGCTGCAATTACCATTTCACACACCATTATTGACCAGTAAACATCTGTTTATGACAACAACAAGATTGCTTGCAAAGCTGTCTTTCAGCCTGCTGCTTTTTTTCTGCATGCAGGCAGCCTCCGCACAAAGCAGAACCATTAAAGGAACCGTAACCGACGACAAAAAAGTACCCTTGTCAGGCGCTTCTGTTACCCTACCTGGCACTGCTGCCGGTACAGCAACCGATGCTGCCGGCAACTTTACCTTGTCAGTTCCCGCTACAGCCACCACCATCACCGTACAATTTGTAGGGTACGAACCGCAACAGGTATCTGTGAAAGATGTAAGTACCGTTATTGTACAACTGCAATTATCCAAAAGCAGCCTCGATGCCATTGTGGTAGTGGGTTACGGTACACAGAAAAAGAAAGACCTTACGGGTGCCGTTTCTTCAGTAAAAGGTGATGATATCAAAAGCATGCCTGTCACCAATGTGCAGGAAGCCCTGCAGGGACGCATGGCCGGCGTGGAAGTGATCAAAAGTTCCGGCGCACCTGATGCCACTGCCAGTATTATCATCCGTGGTATTTCTTCGCTCAATAACGGTACCCCACTTTATATTGTAGATGGTATACGTCAGTCTGGCGACAACCTGAACATGCAGGACATTGCGTCTGTTGACATCCTGAAAGATGCCAGCGCCGCCGCTATCTACGGTTCGGCAGCAGCAGGCGGCGTTATTATCATTACCACCAAAAAGGGACAAGTGGGTAAACCTGTAGTGAACTTCAGTGCACGTTACGGTGTAACCCAACCCCGTATCCTGAAATTACTCGACCGGGATGATTTCATTAAACTGAAACGTTACACCAATCCTACCTATCTCAACAATGTAAATACAGATACACTGCCCAATACCAACTGGACAGATGAGATTTTCCGCAATGGTACTGAACAGAATTACAATCTGTCTGTTTCCGGGGCTTCTCCCAATGTAAACTACCTGGTATCAGGTGTGTACAACAATCAGAAAGGTGTATACCTCGACAATAAATCTTCACTGGCTGGTATGCGCGTAAATACCGAATACAAACTGGGTGATGCTATCAAATTCGGAGAACAGCTATATGTATGGCAACGCAATACCAACCCGGTAATGATCACTCCTATCAATCCGCCATTCCGCTCAGTACCTATCATGCCGGTATATGACAATACAGACCCCAGTAGTCCATGGGGCAAAAATCCGCCCGGTTTTGCCGGCCCCAACCTCGTAGCACAGATCAAGACAGCACATGTAGAAAATAAGAAGTCAAACTTCCAGGGCAATGTTTTCGGAGAAATAAAACTTCCCTTCTACCTGTCGTTCAGAACCACTTTCGGATATACATATTACACAGAAGATCAGAATTATTTCCAGGATGTTTACAATACCGGTGCTGTGTCTGCTCCCATCAACAGTCTTACCAAATTCAATTCCAATACCCGCACGCTGTTGTACAACTATGTGCTGACCTTTGATCATACATTTGAAAAACATGCAGTGAATGCGTTGGTAGGTTACGAACAATTCCGTTCCACATACAATGCCATCAATGCAAAAATGACTGCGGTAGGCGGACAGTCGTATGCATTCATTCCTACTTCTTCATCAGCCAGTACGATCAATCCCGGTGGTTATGACCCTAACGGTCTTGTAAAATCAACATTCGGACGATTAAACTATAATTATGACGGTAAATATTTTATTTCCGCTTCATTAAGGCGCGATGGAAATTTCACCGTGTTTGGTCCGGGTAATCAATACGGTTTATTTCCTTCGGCTTCTGCCGGCTGGCGTATCAGTGATGAGCCATTCTTCCGCAATATCGCTCCCAGCGTAAACCTGTTGAAACTGCGTGGCAGTTATGGTGTATTGGGTAATAGCAATATTCCATCCTACCTGTTCCTTTCAACCTACGATTATATCAATGCGCAGAACTTTGCACCCGGCGCACCTCCGGCCATTGGTTATTCACAAACATTTATACCTAACCCCAATATCAAATGGGAAAGCGTGTATGAAACCAATATCGGTGTTGACGCAGAGCTGTTCAATGGTAAACTGTTTTTCACGGTAGAATGGTATAATAAGAAAACCAAAGACATGCTGTATGCACTGCCGATACCACCCAGCGTTGGTATCCCTTCTAACTTCTATACCAATATCGGTTCTGTACAGAACAGAGGTTTGGATATCATGATCGGTTACCGCAACAAACTGAATAAACTGAATTATGCAGTGACCTTTACCGGTTCTTTCAACAAAAACAAAGTGCTGAACCTGGATAATGTAAATACCAATCCTATCCTGGCTGGTGACAATAACTATGGTAACCCCACATTTGGTATTATGACCAATCAACCATTGGCTATTACCAAAGCCGGACAACCATTTGGTATGTTCTATGGATACAAAGTATCCGGCATCTATAAAAGTGAAGATGAAATTGCCAAACATCCGCAACAGAGCGGTAATAAGGCACATGTGGGCGACCTGATCTTTGAGGATGTGAACCCTGATGGAGTAATTGATGACAAAGACAAAACGATCATTGGCAATCCTAATCCCAAATTCACCTATGGTACTACCATCAACCTGAACTGGAAAGGATTTGATCTTGCATTACTGATCAATGGTGCAGCAGGTGTTGACCTGTTCAATGGTGTGGCACCTTATGCCATGTTCCCCTTTAGCGATGGTAATACTACCAGCAAAGTGTTTGGAGCATCCTACCTGGGTAATAACCAGCTTACATCACAACCACGTATAGGAGTGTTGAACAATCTGCCTGGTGGTGGCACGTCCTTTTCACCAGACCCCAACCACAACTATTCCTGGGCAAGCAGCTATTTTGTAGAGAACGGTAGTTACCTCAAACTGAAAAACGTGCAGCTTGGATATAACTTCTCCAACAAACTGTTAGATAAAGCACATATCAAAAATGCACGTATCTACCTGATGGCAAATAACCTGGTCACCATTACCAAATACAGCGGCATTGATCCGGAACTGGGTGGAGGCATTACCAACCGGGGCATTGATGCGCCCTGGCAATATCCACACTCCAGGATCTATTCATTGGGAATTGATATCACACTCTAACCACATTTATTGATTTTGCGATACAGGGATTTTGAAATGTATAAATCCCGGAATCAGCATAAAAAACGATTGTATGTATAAAAAAATATTCATTGCACTCTTCGGCCTGACCAGCGTTGCCGGTTGTACAAAAGACCCTTCCGGAGTGGCCCGTAAAGATGTGTACAATAGCGGAAGTTATCCTACTAACCTGAATGCATTACTGGGTGTACTGGCTGCCGGCTATGCCAACTTTCGTTCAGAAGGTATGGATGGTTTCCAGTTATTGTGCAAAGACTTTGCCTGCAGCGAACATACGGCCGACCTGGCTTATGGCGGAGAACAGGCATGGACCGAACTCGCATTGAACCACCTGAGCACTACCAACAGCTATGCCAATGATCTGTGGAAATCATTGTATGCAGGCGTAAAAGATGTCAACGTATTTCTTGACAGGGCCGATTTTTTTGAAAAGAACTATGCAGTGCCCAGTGAAGTACAGATGGTCAACAATATGCGTGGTGAAGCCTACTTTCTTCGTGCACTCTACTATTTTTACCTGGAATGTTTTTATGGTGAAGCATACATTACTACTGCCGGTGGTGCCGATAAGATGGGTGTACCTATTATCAGCAGTATTCCAACCGTGTTAGACAGTACACAGAAAGGACGCAGTACTACCCGTGATGTATGGAATTTCATCATCGGTGATCTTAAAAAATCAGCAGACCTGCTGAAAGGTGTTCAATGGACCGGTAGTAATAGAGGCCGTGCAAACGAATGGGCTGCCAAAGCCCTGCTGGGAAAAGTCTATGTATTTACACAGGATTGGCAGAATGCCAAAACCACACTGCTGGATGTGATCAATAACAGTGGTAAATCACTGATGCCATTCAGCAAATACAAAGATGCCTTCAATGCAAAACCAGAAAATAAATTCAACGAAGAGTCATTGTTCGAGATCAACGTTGACAGGGATTCCAAAGGTGATTACGGCATTTTTGGCCCTGCACCCAACTCCAACCTTACCACCAGCCAGGGATTGATCTGGTCGCCCTGTGTTATTGGTGATGATGGTACCGAAACCGGTTCCGGTGGCAACCTGGGTTATTGCAATACATTTATACACGATAAAAACCTGTTGCGTTTTGGTTTCACACTACCAATCTACACACTGGTAAACAATCCGGCATTTGACGCCAGCAAGCCTGCTTCTTACAGAAATCCCAAACAGGTCATTGATCCTGCATATAAACAGCAATCAATTGACATGCGCAACAACAAGATCACTGATCCCCGTTTGAATGTATGTACCATGCAGCCCTGGGTTGATTCCGGCAGTGCAGATGGTGTTAACTGGCGTCCCATTGCAAAATTTGTAGGCATTGGTGCCGACATACAGAAATACTTCCACGGCTGGAGCAATCGCAAATTTGCAACCTACGATAACAATATCTGGGCATATAGTGCAGCAGATGGCGCCAACTATTATATCCTGCGCCTGGCTGATATTTTCCTACTGTATGCAGAAGCCTGCAAAAGTAGCGGAGACAATGTTACTGCGCTGGAATATATCAACAAAGTAAAACGCAGAGCATACAGCTATCCTGTAAATGCTCCTTCACCCGTAGACTACGCCAGTCTCACCGCAAAGACCAAAGCAGATGCAGCAGATGTAAATCTCAGCAACAATCCGCTTGCATACGAACGCTGGGCTGAATTGTTCAATGAAGGTCACTGGTGGTTTGATGTGTGCAGATGGCGTATTGGCAAAGCAGAAGCCACCTACTATAATACCACCCTGCCCACAGGTGGTACTATTGACTGGAGTGAAACAAGATCTTACAGCTGGCCCATACCCAGCAATGAGTTTAATACCAACACTGTTATAGCAAAACAGCAGAACCCGGGTTATTAGTCAATTCCTGTAAGCGTCATCAGGGCAAATGATGACGCTTACTTCTTTCAAAAGTCCAAATCAGCGGAAAAATATGTTATCGAAAATTGTTGTTTCTTCATTACTGTGCACAGTATTGCTGCATTGTTGTATTGCACAGTCTGCCGGCAGGGAATCTGTAACATTGGGCAAGGTGAAACTGGAATTTTATGCAGACGCCAATGGTATTCCTACGTACGCTGTGTATTACAACGGCAGACCGGTTATTCATCCCTCCCCGCTTGGTTTTTCACTGGCCGATGACAGCACCTTTTACAAAGGATTCAACGTGCGCGGTACCGATAAAAAGGAGGTAGATGAAACCTGGCAGCCGGTATGGGGTGAAACCGGCAGCATCCGCTCACACTACCAACAGCTCACCGTATACCTGCAACAGCAGCAGGCTCCGTTCAGATTACTGGATATTGTATTCAGGGTGTTTGAAGATGGCATTGGCTTTCGTTATGAATTTCCGAAGCAGCCTAATCTGAAATACTTTATTGTTACTGAAGAACGGTCAGCATTCAACCTGACAGGCAATCATAAAACCTTCTGGATACCCGGCGACTATGACACCAACGAATATGCTTACACTACTTCCCGCATCAACGAAATAGATGCCTGGAAAGTAATGCATGCAGCTACGGATATTGCGGTACGCGTAACGCCGGACCAATATGCAGTACAAACACCGCTGATGATGAAGAGTGATGATGGACTGTATATCAATATACATGAAGCAGCATTGATCAATTACCCTGCTATGCAACTGCATGTAAACAGAAGCAATTATGCACTGACTTCAGCGTTGGTGCCTGATGCCACAGGGAACAAAGCTTACCTGCATGCACCTTGTCATACGCCCTGGCGAACTATACTGGTAAGCGATAAAGCAGCAGACATGCTATCGTCTAAAACCATCCTGAACCTGAATGAACCCGCCACTTCCGGCAACACTTCATGGATACAACCCATGAAATTTGTAGGTGTATGGTGGGAAATGCAAACAGGAAAAAGCACCTGGAGTTATTCTGACTTTCCGGACAGTACTGATGCCAATGGACAACTAATCCCTAACAACCGTCATGGTGCCAATACCGCCAACGTAAAACGTTACATTGACTTTGCAGCAAAGAACAATATCAAAGGTGTATTGGTAGAGGGCTGGAACAGGGGCTGGGAAGACTGGTTTGGCAACTGGAAAGAAGATGTATTTGATTTTACCAGGCCTTATCCCGACTTTGATGTACAGGTACTGATGCGTTATGCAGCTTCCCAAGGAGTTTCGATGATCATGCACAACGAAACATCTGGTTCTGCCACCAGTTATGAACGGCAACTGGATACTGCATTCCGTTTCATGAAACAATTTAATTATCCTGCAGTAAAAACAGGGTATGTTGGAAAGATCATTCCCCGTGGTGAACACCACGATGGTCAGTGGATGGTCAATCATTACATACGTGTGGCCGAAAAAGGATTACAATACCAAGTAATGGTAGATGTACATGAGCCACCTCGGCCTACCGGTTTACACCGCACATATCCCAACTGGCTGGCCAGCGAGGCTGCCCGTGGCAATGAGTATAATGCCTTCAGTGATGGTAATGCACCGGAACATGAAACAATTCTGCCCTTCACCCGCTTAATGGGTGGCCCTATGGACTATACACCTGGTATTTTTAAACTGAAAGGATATGCACCAGGCGCACCACAAAGACAGGTTCATACCACTTTGTGTAAACAACTGGCCTTGTATGTAACGCTCTATAGCCCGTTGCAGATGGCAGCCGATCTGCCGGAAAATTATGAAGCCAAACCGGATGCATTTCGTTTTATCCGTGATGTTCCGGTAGACTGGGATGATACAAAGATCTGCGAAGCAGAACCCGGCGATTACATCACCATTGCACGCAAACAAAAGAACAGTACTAACTGGTTCATTGGTGCTATTACCGATGAAAATAGTCGCACGGCAACCATTCCGTTATCATTCCTGAACAGCAACCAGGCCTACATGGCAACTATTTATGCTGATGGTAAGGGTGCAGACTGGAAGAATAATCCTGAAGCATACCAGATCAACCAGTACATTGTTACCAATGCTACCACATTACGTATTGCTTTGGCGGCCGGAGGTGGTGCAGCAGTAAGTATTGTACCTGCAGATGCAGAACAGGTGAAGAAGTTGGGAAAGTATAAATAGAAGGTGCAAAATTCAAGAAATCTGTTAAAAGGTAAGCCTGAATACAGCATTTCGAAAAGAATCGAAGTCCAAAGTTTGAAAAAAACAAGGTTCAGTGAACAAGGCAAGAAGTACAAGGTCGGAAGTATGGAATGCGATTCATCTTCATGGCAGCTCTGCATTTTCTTTGCTGTCCTTGCGTGAAACGATCCTCTGCAGTGGATTCGATTTCAAATCAAAAAATATCAACCTCTAAGCGTTCGTTTTATCATGGGTAAACAGCCGGCGGTTATGGCAAGTGACCGACTGGCTGTTTTTATGCCTGATACCGAACACTTAACGCTTACGGATGATAGAAAGTTGATAAATCATTCAAGAGTAGCCAGGGCACTCACAATTGTTTTCAATAGATCACAAAATCTCAATATCTCAAAATCGGCAGTAGCACAATGAGCAACCACCACTAACAACTCACTACTCACTACAAAAATCCCAGCTCCAGCTTCGCCTCTTCGCTCATCATATCCCTTGTCCACGGCGGATCAAATGTCAGGTGAACATATACATCATTCACTCCTTCCAGGGCTGATACTTTCTGTTGCACTTCGGCAATGATATCACCAGCCACAGGACAGGCTGGTGCGGTTAAGGTCATGGTGACCTTAACGAATCCGTTATCTTCAATTTTAAGTTCATACACCAGGCCCAGTTCCCAGATGTTTACGGGAATTTCAGGGTCGTGTACTGTTTTCAATGTTTCTTCAATCTTATCGCGCAAGCTTGTTTCCATAACGTTATTGCTGTTGATCTTTTACAAGATAGGCCACTGCATACAACTTGATCTGTTTCAACATAGACAGCAAACCATTAGAACGGGTAGGTGAAAGATGGCTGCGTAAACCGATATCATCAATAAAATAAATCTCTGTATCAACGATCTCTTTGGGTGTATGTCCAGACAATACCCTTACCACCAGCCCAACCAGTCCTTTAGTGATCAGGGCATCGCTGTCGGCAGTAAAAGACAGTTTACCATCGATATAATCAGCATGTAACCATACCCGCGACTGACAACCTTTGATCAGATGTTCTTCAGTCTTATATTCATCTTTAATCAGCGGCAGATCTTTTCCGATCTGGATGATGTGTTCATACTTCTCCATCCAGTCACCAAACAGCTCAAATTCTTCAATGATCTCGTCCTGCTTTTCGTTGATTGTCATAATAGTAAGTTTAACAAACGCAGCGTATAATGGTTCAAACCTTACGCTTGACAGAAATATCAAAATTACGTCAAAACAGGGATATGCCCGGAAGCATCTAAAACACAGACGACATCCTTTTAAAAGGATGTCGTCTGTTATTCCGCTTCAAACCGGTTCAGTATGTTAGCTCAGCAGTTTCACAGCTTTCAGAACACCTGCTACCAGTTTATCAATTTCTTCTTCTGTATTGTAAAAAGTAATAGAAGCACGAACAGTTCCGGGAATTTCAAACCAGTCCATCAATGGCTGACAGCAATGGTGACCTGTACGTACAGCAATCCCTTGTTTGTCCAGCAATTCACCTACATCAAAGGGATGTGCATTGCCTACCAGGAAAGAAATAACACCACTACGTTCTTTTGCTTCACCTACTATACGGATGCCATCAATTTTTTTCAATGCGTTTAATGCATAATCCAGCAGGCGTGCTTCACGCTCTTGTATAAAATCCAGGCCAATGCCATTGATAAAATCAACAGCAGCACCCAGACCAACTACTTCAGCAATAGCCGGGGTACCTGCTTCAAATTTAAAAGGCAATACGTTGTAGACCGTCTTTTGAAAAGAAACAGTTTTGATCATTTCTCCCCCACCCTGGTACGGAGGCATTTCATTCAGCCATTTTTCTTTCCCGTACAAAATACCGATCCCTGTAGGACCATACATTTTATGAGAAGAAAAGGCCAGGAAATCCACATCCAGATCCTGCACGTCGATCGGCAGGTGCTGAATAGCCTGTGCCGCATCGATCATTACCGGAACACCTTTGGCATGTGCTTTGGCAATAATATCACGTATGGGGTTAACAGTACCCAATGAATTGGAAATATAGTTTACCGAAATAATACTTACGGTATCATCCAGCAATTGTTCAAACTCATCCATCAGCAATTCCCCTTTGTCATTAATGGGAATCACTTTCAGGATAGCACCTCTGTCTTCACACATCATTTGCCAGGGAACAATATTGGAATGATGTTCCATAGCAGAAATGATCACGCTGTTGCCGGGTTTTACAAAACGTTTTCCGAAACAGCTTGCTACAAGATTGACAGATTCAGTAGTGCCTTTGGTGTACAACACTTCATAATCATGTGCAGCATTGATATAGGCGGTTACTTTACGACGTGTTTCTTCAAACACATCAGTAGCACGCTGGCTTAAATGATGCACTCCGCGGTGAACATTGCTGTTGTATTCGCGGTAATACTCATCCATGGCATTGATCACAGCCAGTGGCTTTTGTGTAGTGGCACCATTGTCAAAATACACCAGCGGCTGCCCGTACACTTTTGTCTGAAGTATCGGGAATTGACTGCGTATATCGTCAATGCTTTTTCCAGTGTTCAATATCGTTGCGGATTCACTATGCATGATCGTCTGCTTCGTGTACAGGAATATGATGCGTAACCAGGTGGTTGATATGCTGCTCCAATGCCGGGATCTTTATCTTGCTGGTTACATCAAAAGCAAAAGCGTTTACCAGTAATGCACGGGCAGTAGCTTCGCCAATACCGCGCGACTGCAGGTAGAACATAGATTCTTTGCTCAGTTGCCCGGTGGTAGAACCGTGACTGCATTTTACATCATCAGCAAAGATCTCCAGCTGTGGCTTGGTGTTGATAGAGGCTTTGGGCGTTAACAGCAGGTTGTTGTTCTGCTGAAAGGCATTGGTTTTCTGCGCATCGTGGTGCACAAATATTTTGCCATTGAAGACTCCGGTAGCACTATCAGCCAGTACACCTTTATAAACTTCGTTGCTGTTGCAATTGGGCATTCTGTGATTAACCAGTGAATGGTTATCGATCAGCTGTTCGCCGGTACCTACATACAAACCGTACAGGTGCGCTTCTGTTTGTTCATCAGCCAGCACAATGTGCAGGTTGTTGCGTATCAGCTCGGCCTTGGGCAAAGAGAATGTATAATTGTTGTATACACTATCGCGTTTCTGGTTTACTTCGGTCTGGTTTACCAGGCGTGTACCGCTTTGTGCAGTCTGCACCAGGTAATGATCAAAATGAGCGTTCTCTTCTACAACAACTTCAGTAAGTGTGTTGACGAATATTTTATTACCAGTATCTTCTGATACAACGGATTCAATAATACTTACACCGGCACTTTTGTGTACTACCATCAGGTGGCGTGGCTGTACAAACAAACTGTCGTTTGATGTAAAACCATGCACAATGTGCAGTGGTTTATCCAGTTCCGCTTTGGCAGCGATCTCAATAAACAAGCCGCCTGCAAACAATGCAGTATTCAATGCGGTAAGCGGAGAGCCATCCACATCGGCATTTTTGCCAAAGTATTTCAGAAATGCAGCTTCATTACGCGCTTCACTCAATGAACGGATCTTTACCGCATCAGGCAGGTCTTCTGCCACACCCTGCAACTCACCATTCAGCAATACTATTTTATAGCTGTCTAACGAATGAATGTCTGCATCTTTCAGTAAAACGGCTGGAATAGATTTCTTACCGGAAGGTTTTACCTGGTAAGCATCCTGCAAAAAAGCAGTGAGGTTGGTATACTTCCACTCTTCGTGTCTGCGCGTAGGAAATCCTGTTTCGCGGAAACGTTCAAAACCTTTCTTTCTTGCCTGCTGCACATTTTCCGGCTCAGCTACCAGCGCAGCACTGTCAAAACTATGCACCAGATTATCGTATAATGGTACTTGATTCGCCATTGATTCTCTTTTTAAAACAGATTACGCAGATCTTTAGAATTTCACGGATGCTTTCGCTTTGCTATTCCATTGCGCACTGTTAACTATATAGTGTTGCTTCGTCAAATAAACTTACCTGTCCATTTCAGGGCTGAAAAATAACTCACATCGACAACTGCAACGGATGATGATAATCAGTATAGTGTATGATTAAAATCCTTTCGGGTCATCTATGCAATACATCTCCATTACCACAATCCGTTTTTACACGGAAGCAGAATGGTAAGATTCTTTCAACCAATCGTATCCTTTTTCTTCCAGCTCCAGTGCCAGTTCTTTAGTACCGGACTTGATGATACGACCGTCGTACAACACGTGTACAAAATCGGGCACTATATAATCCAGCAAACGCTGATAGTGTGTGATCACGACAAAGGCATTGTTGGAAGAACGCAATGTATTTACGCCATTGGCTACAATGCGCAATGCATCAATATCCAGTCCGGAATCAGTTTCATCCAGGATAGATAATTTGGGTTCCAGCATTGCCAGTTGGAATATTTCGTTTCTTTTCTTCTCACCGCCGGAAAAACCTTCGTTCAGAGAACGGTTGGCCAGCTTGGCATCAAATTCTACCAGCTTTTGTTTTTCCTTGCTTAGTTTCAGGAACTCTTTGGCTTCAAGGGCGGGTAAGCCTTTGTATGTACGGATTTCGTTCAGCGCAGTTCTTAAAAAGTTGATGTTGGATACACCAGGAATTTCAATGGGGTATTGAAATGCCAGGAACAAACCTTCGCGGGCCCTGTCTTCAGGAGACAGTTCCAGCAATTCTTTGTCATCCAGATACACCTCACCTTCCGTTACCTCGTAGCTTTCACGTCCGGCCAGTACAGATGCCAGCGAGCTCTTACCAGAGCCGTTGGGCCCCATGATAGCATGTATCTCACCGGCATTGACAGTAAGGTTGATGCCTTTTAAGATCTTCTTGTCTTCTACCTGTGCATGCAAATTCTTAATCGTTAACATAATTCTTCCTGTAATGTGTATTGTTTAACCTACACTGCCTTCCAGTGTAATTGATAATAATTTTTGTGCCTCTACCGCAAACTCCATCGGTAACTGATTTAATACCTCTTTTACATACCCGTTCACAATCAATGCAACAGCTTTTTCGGTATCAATGCCCCGTTGGTTCAGGTAAAAAATCTGGTCTTCACCAATTTTGGAGGTAGTGGCCTCATGCTCCAGGGTAGCAGTACTGTTTTTTGCTTCGATATAAGGGAAGGTATGCGCTCCGCAATTGTTGCCAATCAGCAGAGAGTCACACTGTGTAAAATTTCTTGCATTGTTTGCTTTGGTACCTACATGTACCAGGCCGCGATAGCTGTTGTTACTGTAACCTGCAGAAATACCTTTGGAAATGATACGGCTGCGGGTATTTTTTCCCAGGTGATAGATCTTGGTTCCGGTATCTGCAATCTGTTTATTCTTGGTAACAGCCACAGAATAAAATTCACCTTCAGAATTATCACCCTGTAAAATAACACTGGGATATTTCCAGGTAATGGCCGAACCGGTCTCTACCTGCGTCCAGGATATTTTTGAATTGGCTCCTTTACAAATACCTCTTTTAGTTACAAAGTTGTAAATACCACCTTTGCCATCTTTATCGCCAGGATACCAGTTCTGTACAGTAGAGTATTTGATCTCTGCACCTTCCATAGCAATCAGTTCCACCACAGCAGCGTGCAACTGGTTCTCATCGCGCATAGGTGCTGTACATCCTTCCAGGTAGCTAACATAGCTGCCTTCATCGGCAATGATCAGTGTACGTTCAAACTGACCGGTATTTTCAGCATTGATACGGAAGTAAGTGCTTAATTCCATCGGGCAACGAACGCCTTTTGGAATATATACAAATGAACCGTCGGAAAAAACGGCTGTATTCAGTGCTGCAAAAATGTTGTCAGAATGCGGAACCACAGAAGCCACGTATTTTTTTACCAGTTCCGGGTGGTTCTGTACCGCTTCACCAAAAGAGCAGAAAATGATACCCAGTTCTTTCAGCTTCTCTTTATAGGTAGTAGTAACAGAAACAGAGTCAAACACCACGTCTACCGCTACACCGGACAGGACTTTCTGTTCATTAATAGGAATACCTAATTTTTCAAAAGTAGCCAGCAGCTCAGGGTCTACTTCGTCCAGGCTGCCCAGTTTCTTTTTAGGTTTGGGTGCTGCGTAATAGGAAATAGCCTGAAAATCCATTTCGGGCAATGTAAAGTTCTGCCAGTTGGGCATCTGCATACGCAGAAAAGCCTGGTAGCCTTTCAAACGCCATTCCAGTAGCCATTCGGGTTCATTTTTTTTGGCAGAAATGAAACGGACAGTATCTTCACTCAGCCCTTTGGGGGCTATCTCCATTTCAATGTCAGTAACAAAGCCAAACTCGTATTCCTTCTCAGCTATCTGTTCAATTATATTGGTGCTCTCGTTTTCCATCATGTACTAAAACCTATTAAGAAAAAACCGCAAGATAATGTTGTTTACACGGAAAAGCTCTCTCCGCAGCTACAAGTTTTTGTAGCATTCGGGTTTTTAAAGGTCAGGCCTTTGCCGTTCAGTCCGCCTGTATAATCCAGCTCAGTGCCATACAGGTACAACAGGCTTTTAAAATCTACCACGATCTTAATGCCTTTATCTTCAAATACTTCGTCGCCCTGTTTCATTTCCGTGTCAAATTTCATCTGGTATTCAAGACCTGAACAACCTCCACCTTTTACGCCCACGCGTACAAAAGAGCCTTCAGCAGAGTTCTCTGCAGCCAGCAAATTGCTGATATAGTCCTTTGCTGCGGGTGATACAGTTATCATAATTATTTAATTATCAGTGAATAATAGTTTCAATGGCACCCTCATCACCTTTTTCCTGCTCCCCGGTTTTCCGGGTTACTGCGGGTACCCTATTGAAGCAACTGCAAAATTACTACTTTTGTAATAAAGCAAGTAATCACTTGGAAAATCAGGCTTCCATATTACATACAGGAGCTTCCATAGCGTTTGACAAGTTCCTGATTTTGTTAAAGACCCGCGGTCCGCAATCTACGGCCGTAGTGGCCAGTGAGCTGGGTATCAGTAATGAAGGTGCCCGCTTTCAATTAACAAAATTGAGTGAGGATGGTTTGGTTTCCTGTCGCAGTGTTTCCAAAGGCGTGGGTCGTCCCACCCTGATCTGGGAACTGACCGATAAAGGAATGACCCGGTTTCCTAATACCCACGCAGAACTGACCATACAGCTTATTGATAATGTGATAGATACGCTGGGAGAAGAGGCCTTACAGGCCATTATAGAAAACCGGGAAAAAAAAGTAGCTGCCCGTTACCAGCAGGCCTTGGCAGGTGCAGTTACCATGGAAGAAAAACTGACCCAGCTGGCAACTATCCGCAACCAGGAAGGGTATATGAGTGAATGGGCTGCCACAGAAAATGGTTTTGTATTTATCGAGAACCACTGTCCTATCTGTGCCGCCGCTAAACAATGTAAAAATTTTTGCCAGGCCGAATTTGCCACTTTCCAGCAATTACTCGGCAACGAAGTCAATATCAATCGTACGGAACATATTGTAAATGGTGCCCGCCGTTGTGTGTATGAGATCAGTGAATTGATTCATGCAATGTAGAGCCCGAAAGCTGGAAATCTGAAGTCGGAGGTCTGAAATCAGATGGAGGCTACTTACGATTCACGTTTCACGCACCATCCAAGCCCTATCCCCTATGTCTGTTCTATCCCTTGAAATAAATATCCTCTACTATTCCGACAAAGGAAGAGAAAGCAGGTTTTCAGATATTGCTAATAATATTGACTGCCTGGATATTGAAGATTACGAAACAGAAGCCTTCTGGAACCTGATGGGAGGCTTTGAAGTGACCATCAACGGATTCAACACCATCTTTCACAATTCCGATTTTTATTCGCTTTCCAAAGCCACCGGCTTCCTGCTCCAATCACTTTACTGGATAAAAAATCAACCCACCAATTTTTTTGAGAAAGAAGATATTTCCCCCAACCAGATCAGTATACGATCAACCGGCAATAATCTGATCAGGTTACAGGAATACAATGAAAATGAACTGGCATTTTCATACCTGCCCGCCAGAGGGCGCGTACCACAACGCGGCAACAGATTTTTTTCGGACGTGGTGTTGAATAAACAGGAGTGGTTTAAACAGGCTGATATTGCATTGCAGGAATATTTCAATGTGTTGCTGTACATACTCAAGACCAACAGCTATAGCAGCACCTGCAACACTTTGCTGGAATATTATGATACCTGGAACACCATTTCAGCCCGGGGAACTATTATCGGCAGCATGATATCAGAAACATAAAGATGCGGTACACATTGTTTTGGTACCGGTCTTTATTAAAAAGCACTAAACACTTTTCGCTTCCTGCTTTCATCTCCCTGGCTTTCTTCCCTGCCGCCAGGCTTTCCAGGCACCCGTACTCCACAATGCCCATATTATCAGCACAGGTTGAAAAAACAAACGTATCAGTCGAGCAGTATCTGTATTCAGCCCGAAAGCACTGGTGTGGGTTACATATTGTGAAATATTTCCCGGGAAGATCAGTACAAAAAAGATGGCAGTGATCCATCCCATCTGCACCCGTTGCGATCTGAATAAAAGTAACCCCAACCCCAGAAACAACTCTGCAACGCCCGACAGGATCACCACCAGGTCTGTAGCCATCGGTATCCATGTAGGCACCTGTGCCCGGAAATCGGCCCTGGCCCAGGTAAGATGACTTGTTCCCGTAAATAACAGCATTAGCCCCAGCAATATTCTGAATATGTTCTGCGCAACGCTTGTCTGCATAACCTCATTTTTAAAACGTAACATCAATAAATATACCCTGTCCTGGTATTCCGTAAGGGGGAACAGACCGGACATATCGTATAACTTTTGAAAATAATTGTTTCCTGCGTTGTAAAATTTACGACCAATTCTGTTACCGACCCGGAGACTGCCGAAAATCCGGTAAAGAGTAGGCGTAAAAACTATATACTATGTCAATTACAATCAAAACCAGGTACATCGTGTACAATCACAACGGTACAGGCGTACGGCATCACCATTACACAGAACAGAACACGGTACATGACTTTCCCGATCAGACAGCCAGTGAAAACGAAGCTGGCAACAGAATTGCATCGGCACCCACGCAGTATGCCTTTGGCACTGGCCCGGATCTGCAGTTTGCATTTATGTCGGTAACAGGCACCAAAAACGGCAACCTGTTGTACACCGCTGCCGGTGATTATTCGTACAATGTAGGCACTTCCAACATCAATATACTGGTGGTATATGCCCCTGCCTCCGGAATTGGTGGTCCGGATGGTGGTCCCGGCATCTGGGTTGATGCTTTTAATGTTGATACCGGTGCTCTTTCTGACGATCTGCATTTTATTGCTGTGCTTACTCCGCCCACCGATACACCAGATACAGCAAGAACCAACGAAGCCAATCAAAATGGTGATATATCATCCAAAATACCGGCACACATCAAAGCAAGTGCAACTATAGACGGTGGCGTTCCTTTCCTGGAGTGGAAACAGATAATGCCGGTGCAGAGTGTTGTAAATGCAGCCGATTTTAACCTGACACAAAATGATAGCGGTAAAATATGGATCGCTTTTTACCAAACGCCCGCTAAACCTTCTATACAGCTTATAGACAACCGTTATGCTATCTGGCATTGGGTTGATTATGCTACTATGGTTGACGGACACGGCGGCCCTGGTGATCCTGGTCCTGTATTGGGTGGTGAAGTACGCGAATTTGCAGTGGGTATAGCGCTGGCAAAAACAGCCGGCCAGGTAAACCGGCAGATACGCAATGAACTACTGAGTATAGCAGGCAAACAAATACAACTGGCTACAGAAGCCATTCAAAAGAAAATAACAGCAGAAAACAGGAAATAGTGGTTAAGGTGCCCCGGAAGTGTATGCTTCCGGGGCTTTTTATGTAATGATATATAAGCGTGTCTGTATGCACGCATTATTCACTTTTCAGGCTCTTTACAGGATTGGCATTTGCAGCCCTGATAGCCTGGAAGCTGATCGTAAAAAGGGCTACCAGTAAAGCCACCACACCTGTTATGGCAAACACAGCCCAGTTGATGCCGGTGCGATAGGCAAAATCCTGCAACCATTTATTCATGGCCCACCATGCCAGTGGCGAAGCGATGAGAATAGATAAGCATACCAGTTTCAGAAAATCCCTGGATAATAAAGTAACGATCCCCACCACGTTTGCTCCCAATACTTTGCGGATACCTATTTCTTTGGTACGCTGTTCGGCTGTAAACATTACCAGTTCCAGCAAACCAAGACAGGCCATCGGCTCAGGAACGGTTGCCATTACAAAGTGATTACCACCAAATTTAATATCACTGTCCACACGATAGATCCTGTCTGCATGAGTATTGAATGTGTCAAAACCGGTTTCATCCATTACATACAATGTGATCAGCAGGCAAACTGCCAGGCTGATGACCAGTTCTAATGTACATATTCACAATTTCCGGGTAATTGAAATCTGATCTTATAAACTTTTATTCCGTTCTTAAACTTTTAACCGGGTTGGTCAGTGCAGCTTTGATACTCTGGTAACTGACGGTCAGCAGTGTGATTAGTATGGCACCAGCCGCTGCTGCAATAAAGATCCACCATGACATTTCTGTATGATAGCTGTAATTCTGCAACCAGCTGTGCATATAATAGTAAGCCGCAGGAATGGCCACCAGCAATGCAATGATCACCAGCACCACAAAATCCCTGCTGAGATGCGCCCATAAATTCAATACAGAAGCACCTAGTACTTTACGCACACCGATCTCTTTTATACGTTGCTCGGCCATAAAAGAAGCCATACCAAACAATCCCAGGCAACTGATAAACACTGCCAGTGTTGCAAAAAATCCGGCCAGTGTACCAACACGTTCCTCTGCATCAAATTTCTTTGCATACTCATCGTCTGCAAAGCTATAGGCAAATGGAACAGAAGGTGAATAGGTTTTACAAACAGCCGCAATTTTATCAATGGCTTCATGTGCACTTACAGTGGGGTTTATCCGCACATTCAGGTAATAAAAACCTTCGCTGTTCATATAGAAAAGTGTTTGCTTCACCGGCTCATACGGTGAACCCATCACCATATCTTTTATCACCCCTATTACATTAAAACTCCTGTTGCCTATTCTTACAACTTCTCCTAACGGGTTTTTCAGTCCCATATATTTTACAGACGCCTCGTTCAATATAATGGCAGAGGAATCGGTGGCAAATTGCGTTGAAAAATCACGTCCCTGTACAAACTGCCATCCCATTGCTTTACCAAAATCAGTACTGACACGTACATTGGCAAAATCAACAGTCCTGTCAGGGTCCTTACCATTCCAGTTTACATCGCCTCTGTTGTTATATACCGCGGTAGCCGGGCTGGATGATTCCGCAACGGCAGTGATCAATCCGGATTGCAACAGATCAGCTCTTACAGCATTAAAATGTTTATAGAGATCGTCTGTTACCATTTCAATATTTACCAGTCCTTCGCGACTGTACCCTACCGGGCGGTTCTTGGCAAACTGCACCTGTTTAAATACCACAATGGTACTGATGATCAATATTACTGATACCGAGAATTGCAGTACTACCAGCACCTGGCGCGGCACTGCTGTCATTCTGCCTGCCTTAAACGTTCCTTTCAAAACTTTTACCGGTTTAAAAGAAGACAGGTACAATGCGGGGTAACTGCCGGCAATAAGTCCTGTGAACAATACAAAAGCAAGACTGATCAACCAGAAAGGAACATCACTCCATAACATCGTCATTTTCTTACCCGCTATGTTATTAAAGAACGGTAACGCCATTGAAGCCAGCAATAATGCCACGATAAATGCCAGTAAGGCCATCAGGATCGATTCAAAATAAAATTGCCCTACCAATTGTGCACGTAATGAACCAATAGCCTTGCGTACACCAACCTCTTTTGCTCTTTTTTCACTGCGGGCAGTACTTAAATTCATAAAATTGATACAGGCCAGCAGCAGTACAAAAACACCAATAATGCCAAACAACCACACATACTGGATAGCGCCGCCAACATTGACCCCGTTTTCAAACTTTGAATACAGGTACCATTTATTCATCGGGTGCAGGAACAAAGCGGGCTTAGAAACTGCTTCTGCCTGGCTGCTGTGACGCAGTATGACATCTTTTATTTTGTCAGACACTTTATCCATATCCGCATTATCTGCTACCTGCACATACAATTTATAAGAATTATCTGTCCAGTTCTGCGCAGCATCTTTTGACAGTACATGTTGCTGGAAGAACTGCCAGGGTGCAATAAACGTCACTTCATGAAACTGGCTGTTCTCTGGAATATCTTCATACACTCCAGAAACAGTAAACACAGCATCGTTATCAAGCTTTATTACTTTGCCCATAGCATCCTCATTACCAAACAGTGCAGTGGCAATTGATTGCGAAAGCATCATGGAAGATGTTCCCTGCAACCCATTATGATCGCCCTTTATCATTTTCAATGTGAACATCTCAGGGCCTTCGGCACCCATAAAGTTGCCGATAGAAGACAATTTCTTATCACCTACAGCCAGCACATGGCTTCCAGTCCAGGAAGTGATCACTACATGTTTAAAATCGCTGCCATAACTTTTATGCAATTCAGCTTCAAGTGGCACCGGTGTTACCTTGCTGGTAACTATGGAACCATTAATGAACCCCTTACGCATTACCAGCGCAATGCGATCGTAGTTGGTATGTGATTTATTGAATGAAAGCTCGTTCCATATCCACAGCCCAATCAGCATGGCCACTGCCATACCAACAGACAAACCCGCAATATTGATCAGCGAATGCGTTTTATTCTTCAGCAGGTTACGTACGGTACTTTTCAAATAGTTTCTAAACATGGTATAACAGATCTTTATATATAAAAATTCATTTTTCCTGGATGCTCTTCTGCAACTGCGCGGATTATTCCTACGCAGCCCACGGAAAGATTACTGGCTAAAAATGAACTGCCAGTATATATGTATCAATTCGGCAGTGGCTATATGCCAATAAAAATACCGGATTACTATTTCATTGACAGTCAATATCATGTATTTATAATCTACCTGCTTATTGTACGATTTTGATACACCATGTGTACGATATGATGAATATACATACCGCACACTCATTTTATAGCTATGAATTGCCTATACAGTTTCCCCATACACTGAAAAATTACACTCTATCATTTTTTACATCCTGTATTCAACACGCAGCATGCATAAAATCAGTAAATTGTACACAAGAAACATTTCCATATGTGTACTGACAACCAATCAGACGAACAGCCATTTGTCCATTCTGAATCAAGGCGTACATTTCTGAAACAATCTTCGGCACTGGTGGCTGTATCATTAGCACCGGTATCGCTGATAAAAGCTGCCGGCAATCATGACGAAGAAAATATTGCCGCCTTTTTTGAAAAACTTCCACTAAGCATTGAAGTGAACGGAACAGCCCATCAATTACAGGTAGAACCACGCACTACCCTGCTGGACCTGTTGCGTGAGCAACTACATCTTACCGGTACCAAAAAAGGGTGCGACCACGGGCAATGCGGAGCCTGTACAGTACATGTAAATGGCAAACGCATCAACTCCTGTCTTACACTTGCTGTTATGCAGGAAGGGAAAAAGATCACAACTATTGAAGGGCTTGCCAAAGGTGAACAACTGCATCCTTTGCAGGAAGCATTTATAAAACACGATGGTTTCCAGTGCGGGTATTGTACACCCGGGCAGATCATGTCAGGCATTGCCTGTATACGTGAAGGTCATGCCAATTCATACGACGAAGTACGCGAATACATGAGTGGAAATATCTGTCGCTGCGGTGCCTATCCTAACATTGTCAATGCCATTCTGGAAGTAAAAGAAGGAGGGCAAACTGTATGATACCATTTGAATACGTAAGACCCACTGCCACCAAAGCTGCGCTGGATGCTGCCAGGAACGGGGCTATGTTCATAGCGGGTGGTACCAATCTCGTTGACCTGATGAAACGCGGCGTTTCTGCGCCACAAAAACTGGTTGACATTAACCAGCTTCCTTTTAAAAAAATAGAGGAAACGGCTGCCGGTTTACACATCGGGGCGCTGGCACTCAATAGTGAAGTGGCTGAACATCCGCTGGTAAAAAATAAATATCCCTTACTGGCAGCCGCACTCAATGCAGGTGCCTCTGCCCAGTTGAGAAACATGGCAACCGTAGGTGGTAATATGATGCAACGTACCCGATGCACTTATTTTTACGATACCAGTATGCCATGTAATAAACGCGTACCCGGTTCCGGCTGTGGCGCAATGCAGGGCTATAACCGTATGCACGCCATTTTTGGCACCAGTGAAAAATGCATCGCCGTTCATCCCAGTGATATGTGTGTTGCGCTGACTGCATTAAATGCAACGGTATCTGTCAGCAGTCTCAAAGGCAACCGTACTATAGCATTTGGTGATTTTCATCGCCTACCAGGCAACAATCCTGAAAAAGACAATGTGCTGCAAACCGGCGAACTGATCACCGGTGTAGATATACCTGCCGGTAATTTTAACCGCAACACCGCTTACATCAAAATTCGCGACCGCGCCTCGTATGCATTTGCACTGGTATCAGTAGCTGCTGCACTGGAACTGAATGGTAACACCATCAAGTCTGCACGATTGGCAATGGGCGGCGTAGCACACAAGCCATGGCGCCTGACCGACGCAGAAAAATTTCTGGCTGGTAAAACTGCCAATGAAAATACTTTCCAACAGGCAGCAACATTAAGCATGCAATCTGCCAAAAGTTTTGGCGGTAACGATTTTAAACTCAAACTGACCCCGGTTACCATTGTGGAAGCATTAAAAAAAGCAACCGGAAACGTTTAACACCATTTACATGAACAACCTTGCCGATAAACATACAGCAACCGGTAATATTGATCCTATCGACCGCGTTGATGGCCGCCAGAAAGTGACCGGTGCCGCAAAATATTCTGCTGAATACAATGTACCGGGCGTTACCTATGGCATGCTGATAAGCAGTACCATTGCCAAAGGCACTATTAAAAACATTGATACCCGTGCCGCAGAGAAAGCACCCGGCGTACTGGCCGTTATTTCGCATCTCAATATGCCCGCAATACCCGGCTATGCCAACGCACAGGGAGATATTGGTCCCAATGGCATGAAAATATTTCCCGGTAACCGCATTTATTTCGGTGGCCAGCCGGTGGCACTGGTAGTGGCAGATACATACGAACGTGCTTTACATGCAGCGTCACTGGTACAGCCAGAATACACACCCGAACAGGCTGCAACAGATATGACCGCCAACAGGCGCCTGGCAAAAGCGCCACGCAACGCAAGACTGGCAGATTATAAACGTGGTGAAGCTGCAGCCTGGAAAAATGCACCTGTACAACTGGAAGCCGAATATGTTATTGCCCATGAAATTCACAACCCGATGGAGCTAGGCAGTATTACGGCAGTGTGGGAAGGCGATAAACTTACCATATACGATAAAACACAAGGCGTAAAAGCAGTGCAACAAACCTTTGCACGCCTGTTCAATATTCCTGCCGACAATGTACGGGTAATAGCCCCGTTTGTAGGTGGAGGTTTCGGCATGGCACTACGTACATGGCCGTATGAAGTGGCTGCAGTGGCAGCCGCCCGGCAACTGAATAAACCGGTAAAACTGATGCTGCTACGCAGCCAGATGTTTACCATGGTAGGATACCGCCCGTATACCGAACAAAAGATTGGCATCGGTGCTACGGCCGATGGTAAACTGACAGGTATCAGTCACAGTGCAACCGGTGTTACTGCCAGCTATGAAGAATTTACCGAAGGAGTGATCAACATGACCAAATTCATGTATGCCTGCCCCAATGTTGATACCACCTACCGCGTGGTACCCATGGACCTGAGTGTTCCTACCTGGATGCGTGGTCCCGGCGAAGCCACCGGTTCATTTGCACTGGAATCTGCCATTGATGAACTGGCCTATAAACTGGACCTGGATCCACTGGAATTGCGCTTGCGTAACTATGCAGATACTGATCCGGAACGCAACCTGCCCTGGAGCAGCAAATACCTGAAAGAATGTTACCAACTGGGAGCAGAACGCATAGGCTGGTGGCAGCGCAACAGAACACCCCGCTCTATGCATGAAAACGATATGCTGGTTGGCTACGGCATGAGCAGCGGTACATTTGGTGCTTATCGTGGTAATGCCACAGCAAGAGCAAAATTTACTGCAGACGGCAGGTTGCTGGTACAAAGCGCTGCCAGCGATATCGGCCCGGGTACAGGCACTGCGATGGTAAGCGTGGCAGCCGAAGCGTTGGGGTTGCCGCCTGCACTCATTACGTTTGAACTGGGCGATTCTTCCCTGCCACCTGCGCCTACACAGGGAGGCTCCGGTACTACTTCCGCGGTAGGCTCTGCTGTATATGATGTATGCACAGTGATAAAAGAAAAGCTGACAGATTTAGCTACAATAGCAGACAACGCTCCTTTCAAAGGCGTAGACAAAAGCAAACTGGTGTTCAATCACAGCAGTATTTCCGATGGTAGCAAATCGGTTCCCTATACCACCCTGTTGCAACAAAACAACCTGCCGGCCATTGAGGCTATGCGCGAATCAAAGGGCGGCAATGAACGCCAGCAATATTCCATGTATTCTTTCTCCGTACATTTTACCAAAGTACATGTACATCCTGCTACCGGTATTGTACGTGTGAAAAAAGTGGTAACAGTAGCAGATGCAGGAAAAATTGTAAGCGAAAAAACTGCACAAAGCCAGATGATCGGTGGCGTTATCGGGGGTATTGGAATGGCACTGACTGAAGAAGGTGTTATTGATCACCGCTATGGCAGGTATGTCAATAATAACCTGGCAGATTATCATGTACCCGTACATGCTGATGTGCCGCCTATCGAAGCATTATTCATCAATAAGCCGGATCCATATATCAATCCTATCGGAGCCAAAGGAATGGGAGAAATTGCGTTGATTGGCTTTGCAGCTTCTGTTGCCAACGCTGTTTATCACGCTACAGGTAAACGTATACGTGAGTTACCGATCACACTTGATAAGTTGTTGTAAGATTGTAATCAGAAGACTTTGAGTCACGAGCTATGAGCAAAAGACAGGAATTTCTTTTCTTCGGGTCTTTCCGGCTTCAGAGCCAGCATTCAGACAGGTATAAAAATAAAAAAGGGGTCAGAATAGATATTCAACCCCGTTTTAAATCCAATATCCTATGAAAAACCAGTGCGAAAATATTCATTTTTATTTGTAACCACCAAGTATTCTCCCTTAAAAAAATGAGTAGTACTACGCAAAAAGTGATTTTCGCATTTTATGCAGTCTCAATAAGGGTTTACTGCCAATCACATAAGAATTTTTACGTATAATTTTTTACTGTTATAACTTTAATCAGACGGGCTTTTGCTGCGCTTCTTGCCCTTCATCCCGACATCTGCCCCTACACCATGCCTGCTCACCACAAAAAACCGTAACTGTTCTCAGGCAGTTCCTTTTAATTCACTTTTAATTCCATTTGCAGCCTGTATGCCTGCTCCGCAGCCTACACGTATTAAATTATTATTATAACAAAAAGTGGTCAACAATATAGTTCTGCAACTGTTATTATATTATCAGCGTGGTTACACAGCTATAACCGAACCCCTGTTTTCCTGCACACTTCATAGTATTAATACTACACGATTAATACACAAGCCTTTCCTGTTAAAGCAACCTACTACAACCAGCACAACAACCTGTAGTTTTTCAACTACAAGCAGGAATTAGTTTTATTTATTCACTATAAAAAGACTCTATATGAAAAGGTACGAGAAGAAAGTAGCATTGATTACTGGTGGCGCCGGCAGTATTGGCAAAGCAACAGCACGCAAGTTGCTGGATGAAGGAGCTTCGGTAATGCTGGTAGACCTGGGAAAAGACGCATTACAGCAAGCAGTAGATGAGTTAGGAAGTAAGAACGTAGCCTTTATTGTAGCAGACGTAACCAACGCTGCTGATGTGGAGCGATATGCAAAAGAAACAGTTGCTAAGTTTGGTAAGGTTGACCTGTATTTTAACAATGCAGGTATTGAAGGTGTGGTAAAGCCCATTACAGAATATCCTGAAGATATATTTGACAAGGTAATGGCTGTAAATGTAAAAGGAATGTGGTTGGGCTGTAAATATGTAATACCACAAATGAAAGATGGTGGAAGTATTGTGATCACTTCTTCTGTGGCAGGCATTTCGGGCACAGCCGGTATGAGCGCCTATGTAACCAGTAAACATGCCGTTATTGGATTGATGCGCACTGTAACCCATGAGGTAGCACCCAGAAAAATACGTGTCAATACCATTAACCCTTCACCCGTAGATAACCGCATGATGCGTTCACTGGAAGAAGGCTTTGCACCCGGTCATGGTACAGAAGCAAAAAAAGGATTTGAAACCAACATCCCGCTAGGACGCTATGCACAACCGGAAGAAATTGCACAACTGGTGCTGTTCCTGGGCGCTGATGAAAGCAAATTCATCACCGGTACTGTACAGGTCATTGCAGGCGGTATGGGGGCATAAATATGTACTACTGTAGATGTTCTGAAACAAAAAGAACCGGCGGAATATTTCCGGCCGGTTCTTTTATTAATAGCTATTCTTTTGTTATACCAATGGAGGCAGTATCTTTTCAATCTCTTCACGCCGCTCTTCATATTGCGGTGGCAACTTCAAATGCGTACCCAGTTCCTCCTGCGTTTCGTCTATCATAAAGCCAGGTATGTCAGTAGCAATTTCAAACAATACACCACCCGGTTCACGGAAGTAAAGACTTTTAAAATAACTGCGGTCAATTTGCGGCGTTATATTGAATCCCTTTGCAGCCAATATATCATGCAACTCCATCTGCGCTTCATAAGTAGCAATACGGAATGCCACATGGTGTATCGAGCCTCCTGCTACATGACCGGGGCGTTCACCGGGAGCACATACCAGGTCAATATATTTTGCAGTGGTTGCACTATTGCTGACAAACCTGTAGCGGTTGATATGTTCTTTATCCAGTGAGTAATTAAAATGTTCCGTCAGCAATGCCGCAGTTTTCTCATACCCTTCCAGTGTAATTGTAACACCATGAAAACCGCGTATACTGTATTCAGCCGGTATTGGCCCAGGTATTGCTGGCCGCTGATCAGGAACAGCTCCTGCCACCAATTCCAGTTTCAAACCATCAGGATCGAGAATAGTAAGATATTCTTCGTCAAGACGTTTAGCCGGGTTGTTATAGATCACATTGAAATATTTCATTCTTTCCAGCCAGAAGCCTAAAGAACCTGCCGGAACAGCAAAGGCTGTTTCAGTAGCCTGCCGCGTACCCCTGCGCCCGGGCGTAATGCTTTGCCAGGGGAAAAAGGTCAGTATAGTACCGGGATCGCCGGTTGCATTGCCAAAATAAAAATGATAGGTATGAGGATCATCAAAATTCACTGATTTCTTAACCAGGCGCAACCCCAGTATTTCAGTGTAAAAACGCAGGTTCCGGCGGGCATCACCGGCAATGGCCGTAACGTGATGAATGCCGTTAATGGTATTGGTCATGAGGTTAAAATGATTACTTGGTAAAGCTACTGGTTAAAAATAATAATATCGTTTAGCCAGGTGTTTGCCGGTAAATAAACATACCAACGCGCCTTTACCAAACGATATTAACAGATCTCAAAATATATTTACGGCCATCAACGGGCCAGGTAAGCACCATCTACGGCATAATAGCCACCGCTCACAAATGATGCTTTGTCCGATGCCAGCCAAACCACCAATTCCGCCACCTCTTCTGACTTACCCAAACGACCAATAGGATGCAGACTTACCAATGCTTTTTTAGCAGCAGCATCCATGGCAGACAGTAAAGGAGTTTCAATAAAACCAGGACCAACAGCATTCACCCGGATACCTTTTGCGCTGTATTCAATTGCGGCGTTTTCAGTAAGTCCTACCACACCATGTTTGGCAGCTACATAACCTGCAGAATTGGCAAAACCAACCTTTCCCAGTATGGAAGCCATATTTACAATGGATCCCTTGCCATTTTTCAACATAGCAGGGATCTGCGCTTTCATACAATAGAACACACTGCTAAGATTCACACTGATGATCTTATCCCATCCTTCCACACTCAAATCTCCCACCGGGTTCGATTCCCCGCCGATACCCGCATTGTTCACAGCAATATCCAATCTGCCAAAAGCCTTAATGGTTTCATCTACCAGGTGCTTTGCCTCTGCAGGTTTGGTTACATCTGCTTTCACAAAGATGGCCTGGCCCTTGTTCTTCTTAATGGCATCTACCACTGCATTGCCACCTTTTTCATTGATATCCGACACTACTACTTTGGCACCCAACCGGGCAAACAACAATGCACAAGCCTCTCCAATACCAGAACCTGCACCGGTTACAATAGCTACCTGTTCCTTAAACTGATTTTCCATAATACTGCTGTTTAAGATTAAACAATAGCTGCCCATGGTTTATATAACACGCTAAGCCATGTCAGCCGTTTATATAAAACAAACTATATACCTAACAGAACTTTTAAATGAAAAGTTTTCGCTTAATTGCTTTTTAATGATCGTACAACAAAGAGAAATTTACCATTCAGCACGTGATGTCTGCACGTTGCTGATTATTATAGATGAATGCTACATCTGCACTGTTTACTGTAAGGTTAGCTTTGCCATTACCGGGAAATGATCTGAAGGATATTTACCATGATAACTATCTGTCAATACTCCCCAACCGGATACTTTGAATTGTTTGCTGATAAAAATGTGATCAATGATACCATTGCTTTGCATAGAAGTACCAAAACCGTTGAAAGTGCCATTGTTAGCATAGGGATGTACAGCTTCTTTGTAGGTGTCTTTCATATTACCGGATTGGGCTATTAGCCGGTACCATTCACTGTCATGGTCACCATTAAAGTCACCGGTAAGTAAGGCAGGTTCATTACCGGCAATTATTTTGATCTTTTGCAAGATCAGCTTACTACTTTCCTGCCGTGCTTTTACACCCTGATGATCGTAATGCACATTAAAAAAGTAAAATTTCCTTTTGTTTTTAATATCCTGCAGGTATACCCACGAACAGATGCGATTGAGATGCGCATCCCAACCCGGACCGGGTTTATCTGGCGCTTCGGACAGCCAGAAGTCACCTTTGTCCAGCAACCGGAATTTATCTTTCCTGAAAAAGATAGCAGAATGTTCTCCTTTATCCTGTCCGTCATCACGACCCAAGCCGTAGTAACTATACTCTGGCAAGGCAGTACTAATATCATCCAATTGATTCTTTAATCCTTCCTGGGTACCGAACACATCAAAATCATGAAAACGGATCAGTGCTGCCATCACTGGAGCACGGTCTCGCCACAGGTTTCCCGTATCACGCGGATTATCAAAACGCAGATTGTAGGTGGCCATGGTATATGATTGTGCCTGTAATACCACCATTCCCAGCAAGAGGATAGTTATTAATGAAATTGTCTTTTTTCTCATGTTGAATACTTTTGAATGCTAAGAGAATTACACTGCAAAATAGACAGTTCTGTACAGGATGTTACTACCTCTATTTTTGAATAAGCAATTTACGGATACGGCGTTTCAAAACAGGATTAAGTGATTGTTATGCGCTACAATTGATGCATTACAATGCACGTTTGAACGAACAAATCGGCAATTCATGCACAGCCGGCTTTTCATGCTGATTATGTACTGTATTTTGTTCGCTTTACAGCATGACCTGGAAAATGAAAATGCCTTATTATACACAGAAAGACAAATGGATCATTGCCATTTTTCTGCCGCCAGCCATTCTACTGATCAACAGCCTCATTTTTGGCAGCCGTTACTGGCATGAAACAGTTCTCTTTGTATGGGCAGGTATTATTTCAGGTATTATCGGTACTTTATCATGGCATTTACAGATTGTAGTAGCGGTGATCATGCAGCAGCGTTACCCCGCCTATCATCAAACGTTCAGACGTATCATCATTAGTATCTGCTGTTATATCGTTATTACAACCGTTACAGTAGTACTGATCTTCCAGCTTTACCATTGTATCACTTTTTTCAGATACCAGTTAAACCTGGTACACATGGCATGGGGCATCTGCGCAGGCATTATTACCGACTTGCTGGGTGCCAGCTTTCATGAAGGAGTTGCTTTTTATGAAAAATGGAAACGCATGACAGATAAAGCGGAACAACTGAAAAAAGAAAACCTGCAGACACAACTGGATAGTTTAAAAGGACAGGTAAACCCACATTTCCTGTTCAACAGTCTCAACTCCCTATCATCGCTGATCAATGAAGACCCGGTACAGGCTGAAAAGTTTGTAGATGAACTGAGCAAGGTATACCGGTACCTGTTGCGCAACAATACCGATCCGCTGACCTCACTGGGATCAGAAATGCAGTTTGTACAATCGTATTACCATTTACTGAAGACCAGGTATGGCAGCAGCCTGTTACTACAAACGCATATTGAACCTCACCTTGAAAATTATCTGCTTCCACCACTTACGCTACAGATGCTGATTGAGAATGCCGTAAAACACAATGCCATGCTCAAACACCAGCCATTGCGTATCAGCATTATGACTACCATGAGTAATCGCCTGATAATATCCAACAACCTGCAACGTAAAACCCGTGAAGTAGCATCCAATAAAGTTGGACTAAGCAATATAGCCCGCAAATACCAGTTGCTGAAACAGGAAGGGATTGAGATACGGGAAGATGAAAATACATTTTCGGTTATCATACCCCTTATAAGACAGGAAGCCATGCCATTGAGCAAAGGGTAATTCCCCCGGCGCTGAACAACTTGTTGTTTATACACATTATCCACCTTTATATTGTCAATAACAAACATTTATACGCTCGCCAATAAACGGTTACGCCACTCAGATATTTTTTTTAAATACGATTAGTCACAATTTGACTGATCGTTGTTTCTATAATGACCCTGTCAATAAATAAACTATAAGGATAGTTACGCCGGGGCAAATGGCCTGGTGGAGTATCGCCTTGACCATTTTCGGGTAGTTTATCCAGTGATTATAGGCAAAGTCAATTAAGCTCATTACATAATACTTGTTATACACCGGCATTTTGTTTATCACTAAAACATGTTTCGATTACACCCAGGCAAATAGTATAGCCATTAAAAATTATTACCAGGGTGTTGCCGGTACCGCGATAGCCGGTTCATCTTCCAGGTACACAAGATCTGTTAAACAAGGTCACTGTTATCCGGAAGATTAAAAAATGGGCAGTCAGGCTCCTTACATGGAGCAGGTTTTGCCCGTCCGATACAAGCCAGTCCTGTACTACAGGATCATCGGGCGGGAATCTCATGTGACTGTTTGGTTGGGTCACTACAAGGGAGTGTTTCTACTCTCCCTTTCTTGTAAAAGGTATAGCCCCGGGCTATCAACATAAAAGGTTATACTGGTTCCGGATAATGAAGTACCCCGGTAAAAGTTATTTGAAAAACCAGTTCAAGAATGTTTATAGGGTAGATTTTCTCATTCGCATTCCTTAAAAAAAAGTGCATCAATTACTCTCTTCCAAGGTACAGAAGAGCGCAGGAATCCCCAGCGGCCGGGTAATCTTACCCGGCTTTACTTTTAATCCGTTTCCCCTCGTTCATAACTCAGTTTATATTGCATGCTTCACCTTTATACCCGATAACAGTATGCATATTCACCTATAGTTATTGAACCATACTCAGGCAGTCCGTTGTAAAGTAGCAAGGGCTTGCTTACCTCGTTAGAAAAACCACGGACCTTCTGGCACAGCGACCCCCCAATGGCGTTGTGCCTTTCCGTTTATATACGCTTCCATAAATTTTGCTGACCATACAGCAATAGCAGATGATCATAAAAAATGCCTGCACCGGCATATACACCTGTACAGGCATTGACAAAAGCATCTGGCGTAAACAGGATTATCGTTATCCCGCCCGGCTACTCCCCGTAAGAATCCCACCGACAATGAATGATCAGGATAAGGCAAAGGTGAAAATTTCTGTCTGTCACCAGGCTAAGTTGGTTTTCTCTCCCTCCGGGCAAAAATAAAAATCCGGGAAGCGGCAATATCTAAACCCCTAAACTACCCATTCGGGCGTTGAACAACAGCAATTCTGTACTGTTCTCCAATAACATCCTGTTAATTGTTATCCCTTAGCAGTATCCCGTACAGGATGAATTACCGCCACCCCGGACAATTAAAAAGCTATCCCGTTTTTTGTTCAGGCCGGGCAACAGAAACGAATAACCTGTTTTAGCAATGTTGTTACATCCTTGTGATTCCAATAATAAATTTCCGTTACTGATGATAATTCCTTCTTTCTTATCCGGAGTATTTTTTACTAAATCAGAAGTTTATTGCTATAGGGTAACCCTTATACCTGCCGCATATTCCTGATAAATAATATTTTCTTTTTTAACGCAATATTGACAACCTTAACACAATATGCAAACGTTTACTTTATACTGTTATCACAGCAGTTATAAATGATAGAGATTGTACAATTCTGATTGCCTTCTTGCCTGTCCCGGTGAGTAATGAAAATACTTTTTAAAGGCAGCAGAGAAGTTAAATGCATTTTCATATCCTGCTTTATCTGCTATTTCAGCAATGCTAAGATCTGTTTCTGTCAACAGGCTCATGGCATGTTCCATACGTACATGACGTATAAAATCGAATACCGTCATATTGTAAATTTTCTTAAAATCTTTACGCAGTTTATTTTCCGAAACAAACATCAGTGAAGCCAACTCATCCAGGGTATATAATCTATCAGCCACAGATTCCTCTATCAGTTCCCGGGTTTTGTATACCCGTTCTACATCATCATCATGTATCTTTGTATTTCTGTTACCCGCCATCTTTTCACCGTTTACTATAGACACCACGGTCATCTCCAGCATCTTTGCTTTCAGAAAAATGTCAACAGCCCGGCTACGACTGCCGCTGTACAACATACCATCAATGATCTTCATCATTTCCTGCGAAGCAACCACACACTGTTGCCATAGAACAGCCGGTTGTTCCTGCTCCCTTTTTTCCAGGAAAGAGGTCACTACCGGAAACAACTCTGCTATACGCTGCACATCTGCTTCTGAAAAACGGATCATTATCATGCTGTACCAGCCAGGTTTAGGAAACCGCAGGGTGGTCAGTTGAAAAGGCTGATAGACCCAGTTGTACCAACGCTCATACATCAGCAATTCACCCAGGCCCAGCAGTTCCATCCTGAACGTATTAGCCAGCGATACCTGCATACACAATTCTGGTTCTGTTATAGAAACCGTAAATGCCGCCTCCTTATCTATAAAAAAGTTGTAGTAGTCGAGATAGAAATCAGTTTCGCCCAGCCTTTGCCAGAGCACAGTGCCATACTCACCCTCTGCAGACAATACTTTTGCCTGTGGCAAACGATAACCTTCCAGATCATTGGGTACATTTTCTGAAAAAACAATTTCACCGCCATTCCTGGATACGTACTCCATTTTCATACAATAAGATTTTATTCTGTGCATTAAGGAACACTGTTCATAGCAACCTGTACTGCCATACTGCTCATCTATATAATGTCCGGGATAACAGGCAACTATTAATAATCACATTATTTTCACTTATACTATACTGATAGTAAACTTTAAAAATAATTTAAATATTTTATCCCTGATCAAAACAGATCATTGTTTTATTACCGGCCGGTATTCTTTTTATGCATACCAGGTACATTTCCGTCTTTTTTTAACTCGTTTTGTATTTTTTCGCACACACTTGTATTACTGGTCATTGCTATTCTTTCCACCCTGTACCCTGATCATATCTGCCGGCGCATATCCAATTTTCTTTTTAAAGGCCATAGTAAAGCCATACACCTTTTTAGATCCTACTGCCAGAGGCTATCTGTCCCAGGCTCATAGTACCGCTGTGCAATAAGCTATGGGCTTCTTGCATCCTGCAATCCTGCAAGTACTCAAATGGAACGGTGTCGTACAACTGGCGAAAACCCTGTTTCAGCTTACATTTGTTCAACCAGGTATACAGAGCGATGGTAAATGCGTGGTGGGTTAATTCTTCAACATTGATGGAACCCAATTGCTCCTCGGCATGTACACAAGCCGCTCCCTGCACAGGCCCGTAGGTGCCTGGTATACCCGGAGCACAAAAAATCATTTCCTGTTCAGGAATTATGTGTGTCAGAATCATAGTCTGCTACCCATTATTTATTACCGCTATTACTGATATTTATCCTGTTACGATTTGTCAAAACCATTTAACAAATGTCAATAACGTAGTTGCCTGGGGAAGCATCGGAGAAGTATTGCGTTCTGTATAAGCCGGTAGTGCGTACATTAAAAATATAATATATCACCGGTTTATACTGTTTGCTGCTATCAGTAATGATAAAGGTAATTGATTATAAAAGTTTTACAAAACCAATTTATTACGTCAACTGGTACACTAAGCAAATCCATATAGCAGCCTGTAAAGCGTTTTGTATAAGAAGTTCCGATTTTGACTCTTCCAGTAATTTTCCGCACATTTTCTACTAAAATCACTCCACAATTTTCAGATTCTTACTATCTTGATAGCACAACCGATCCGTCATTAAATAATCCTGCCCCGAAAAACCGTCCCAGCTATTTCATACTCCCCTTCGTCAGCGTACAAAGACCAGCCGCTACCGGTGTAGCGTGCAATTAATACCGTACGCTTTAAAAGTTCATTTTTTGTCATCCGATCAAACCGGTGTGGCGGCAATTTTTCATTGCGGCATCAACCAGTTTGCGTTCAGTATCATTTATCATTACCAACCAAACCTTTACACCTATGTCATTACCCCAACCTTCTCCTAATTCGTATTCGCGTCATTTCCCGGACCTGTCTGTTACAATCTATGTGGAACAGCATTCCGGCAGAGAGGTTATTATCAATGCCCCGCAACCTGCTTCAGTAATTGCGCATGTTATTCATGATGCAGAAGCAGTGAAATTATTCCGGATAAAAGTGCAGGATTCTTATTATTGCGAAGCTGAGCTTGTTCATGCACCGGAACACGAAACAGCCATATACCGTTCTGTAGGAAATAATGACTGGTGCCTGCAATTTGTATTTATGAAGTATAATAAAAATGAAGTGAACCTTGCTGTTTTGATCACCTGCCTGGAATATTTTTCTATCCTCGAAGACGTTGAAGGCGTATACATGAATGCTTACCAGGATGAAGCACTAGACGGACTACTCGAAAAAGCAGGATTCCGCTACTCAGCACAGACTAAAGAAGTCAGTAATAAACAGATGTTGTATTATATCAGGTTGAATGAGCAGGTAGAATAGATCCCGGAAAATCAGTCACCCCGCCCCCACATTCTGCGCCACAGGCTTTTTACCACGGCCATATTCCAGTTGGAAAAACGTCCGCGCTGAATCACCAGGTCATTACCTTCTGCATTCTGCAGGTAATAATGAAATACAAATCCCGAAGCAGGGTTATACCATCCTGCCATTTGCCCAAAACGCAGGTCATTAAATACAACCGTATCTGCCTGCATTTCCAGTGTATAATATCCCTGCGCAAAACGCATCAGCAAACTGAGTTCTTCTTTGTCCTGGATACGTTCTGTTAATTCTGCGTGCCGGGGAAAAAAATGTAACTGCATCTTCTTTTTACTATCCAATACAGAACGGTATCCAAGATAGTAACCGCTATCACTTTCAATAACCGTATACCAGAGCAGATTGTTGAGCGGCGTGGGTGTGGTGAAAAAACGTTTTGAAGCGATCTGCTGTTCGCGGATATTTTTCTGAACAGCACTTTCCACTATCATTTTAAAGGTTACGCCCAGTAACAGGTACAAAGCGCACCATGTCATAGCAAGGAATGCATATTTTTTGCGCAAACGATGTGTAAGCGGTGTAAACAGCAATATCATTACCGCCACAAAAGGCACTATGGAAAAAAGAATATCTGCCACAAACATGGTGTTGAAGGAAATTCGGTAGTGGCTGAATGGTTCAAACCAGCCTGTGCCATATACATTGCATGCATCCAGGAAAATATGCACAAACATCTGTGTACTGAAAAAACAGATCCAGGTACGGAAAGATATATCGTGCGGGCGTCGCCACCTATCTGCCAGCCATGACAACAATGGCGTCATCAATACCATAAATAACAGTGAATGTGTAAATCCTCTGTGTGCCAGCAGATCCTTTGCAGGTGGTAAAAAGAAGGAAGCAATAAAATCAATATCAGGAATACTTTGTGCTACCGCACCCAGCAACATAGCGCGTTTACCGATCTTTTTGCCCAGCCATACTTCACCAATACAGGCCCCCAATACAATATGTGTTAAAGAATCCATGGGTAATTTTTACAGAACCTGAAAGTTACGGGTTTGCAGGGAATAAGCTCCTGCGCAACAACCGCTAAGTATGTTGTACAGCACTATATGCTGCTACAGCCATTTCCATGCCATGGATAAATAAATTCCTAGATAGCTTATTCGCCAAAGAACAGCTTCATTTCTTCATTAATATCCTTACGCATTTCCGCCAGGCGGATCGCATAGTCGCGCAATGAGTGTTCCTCAGGCGTTTGCGGTAACCATTCCGGAACCGGAACAGTTTTCCCCTCGTCGTTGACGGCGGCAAAAACAATGATGCAATGCGTGGTTTTGGTCTGCAGGCGTGTTTTGGGATTGTTGGCTTTAATATCTACTGCTATATGCATACTGGTACGCCCTGTGTACACAATGCGTGCATTTACTTCCACCACATCTCCTATAAAAATAGGTTTCAGAAAACGGATGCCGCCCACGTATACGGTTACACAGTAATGATTACTCCAGTTAACGGCACAGGTATAACCAGCCTGGTCAATCCATTTCATAACTGTTCCGCCATGTACCTTACCACCAAAATTAACATCAGTGGGCTCTGTTAAAAAACGAAAAGTGATTGCGTTGTTGATCATGAAGCTGTATTGTATTACAAGAAACGATATTGCTTATTGACTATCCAGCAGCAGGTTTACCAGCAATCCGGTCCACCCTGTCTGGTGTGAAGCTCCCAATCCGCGACCAGTATCACCATCAAAATATTCATAAAACAGTACATGATTTTTAAAATGGGGATCATGCTGCATTTTGTCGCAATTACCAAATACAGGTCGTGTACCGTTCTCATTACGTAAAAATATCTTTGATACACGACGACTTAATTCATTGGCCACTTCTTTTAAACTGTAATACACACCGGAACCAGTGGGAAACTCCACTTTAAATTCATCACCATAATAGCGGTGGAAACGATACAGGCTTTCTATGATCAGGAAATTGATGGGCATCCATATCGGTCCGCGCCAGTTGCTGTTACCACCAAACAAACTACTGTCGCTTTCTGCCGGTAAATATTTTACGGAAAGCAATTCACCCTGTACTGTAAACTGATAAGGATTGTCCAGGTGATATTTGGACAGTGATCGGATTCCATACTCACTCAGAAATTCGTTTTCATCCAGCATCCGCTTCAACAACATTTTCATCCTATACCCACGCAACAGGCTCACCAGGTGTTTACCGCGGCTATTCTTTTCGCCCCAGCGCGATACCAGGCAGGCGAGGTCGGGACGATTGCCCGAAAACCACCGGATACGCTTTACAAATTCAGGTTGCTGTGCAAGGTCCATATCGTCCATGATCTCTACCGCAAAGAAAGGTATGAACCCTACAATGCTTCTTACTTTTAAAGGAATGGTACCGTCATCAGGCAAACGGATAAAGTCGTAATAGAAATCATCGTTCTCATCCCACAGGTTTTCTTTATTCTCTCCCATACCTGTCATGGCACCGGCTATGTACATGAAGTGTTCAAAAAATTTGGCTGCGATATCTGCATAAGCCACATTGGCAACCGCCAGTTCAGCAGCTATGCGCAACAGGTTCAGCGAATACATAGCCATCCAACTGGAAGCATCGGCCTGTTCCAGCTTGCCCCCGTCGGGTAGTATTGCATTTCTGTCAAACACACCAATATTATCAAGTCCCAGGAAACCACCTTCAAAGATATTGCTGTCGGTCACATCTTTACGGTTAACCCACCACGTGAAATTCAGCATCAGTTTGTGAAAGACTTTCTCTAAAAAAATGATATCGCCCTTTCCATTGTTCTTTCTTTTTTCCATTTTGTACACTACCCAGCAGGCCAGCGCATGTATGGGAGGGTTGGCATCATTAAAATCCCATTCGTAAGCCGGTAAATGTCCATTAGGATGCATATACCATTCTTTGGTCAGTAACAGCAGTTGCTTTTTGGCAAAATCAATATCCAGCATTGCCAGCGGCAAACAATGAAATGCCATATCCCATGCCGCATACCAGGGAAACTCCCACTTATCGGGCATGGACAGGATATCTTTATTATTGAGATGTTTCCAACTGTAGTTGCGCCCTTTCAATCTTTCTGCTGGCGGCGACGGCTGAGCCGGATCACCATTCAGCCATTTGTGTATATCGTAATAATAAAACTGTTTGTTCCACAACATACCTGCAAATGCCTGTCGCTGTACCATTACTGTATCAGCATCTGCGTTGGCAGGCTGCAGTTCGCGGTAAAAATCATCCGCCTCATTTTTCCGTACAGCCAGTATATCATCAAAGTCGTGGAAGGAGCTATTGGCATCTTTTGAAAGCCGCAATCTTATCACTACATGTTCCTGTTCAGGAATATGCAATTCATAACTGGCAGCAGCCTTTGTTCCTTTTCCTTCCGGGTTGACTGTTGCACTTCCATGCACCACGTGATTATTGATGCCATCTTTCAGGAACGGACTGTTGTTTGTGGCATTGTACAACCGGCTATTATTAGTTTCGTTGTTACAGAAAAGTAATTTGGGTAATCCATCACAATGCAGCCACCACTGGCCGGTATCTTTATGATAAATACTGATGATGTTATGCGATTCCGCCTCCATTTCCGGCACATAGTCATCATACCCCCATGCCCAGGTATTGCGAAACCAGACGGTAGGCAACAGATACAAAGCAGCTGTTTCAGATGCACGGTTATGAATAGTAATGTTGATCAGGATATCTTCCGGAGTACTTTTAACATACTCCACAAACACATCAAAATATTTGTCTTCATTAAAAATGTCGGTATCAACCAGTTCAAACTCCGGTTGCTGGCGGTTGCGTTTTCCATTCTCTTCCACCAGGCGCTGATACGGAAATTTCTGCTGCGGGTATTTATACAGCATTTTCATATACGAATGCGTAGGTGTATTATCGAGATAATAATACAGTTCCTTCACATCTTCGCCATGATTGCCTTCCGGGTTGCTCAATCCAAAATAACGTTCTTTCAGAAAAGGGTCATTAGTATTCCAGAATGCCAGGGCAAAACACAAAATCTGCTGATCATCACAAATGCCGGCAATACCTTCTTCACCCCAGCGCCACGCCTTGCTACGGGCCATATCGTGCGTGGTATACCGCCATGCATCACCGTTGGCACTGTAATCTTCCCGTATGGTGCCCCATTGCCGGTCGCTTACATAAGGGCCCCATTTTTTCCATGTTTCATCCTGTAATCGGTGTTGTTCGGCATTCATATGTTAAAAGACGTAAAGGTTATAATACCAGGTTAAAACAGGCGGCACCTGGTTATGTTTACCGGAAAGATCAGTTTATTACATATTTACCAACGCGTTTACACTCAATGCTACAATGACCGTATTGAAACCAAAAGACAATACCGAATGCATCAATGCAAAACGACGGATCTTGGGAGACGTAATGGTTACATCAGACACCTGGAACGTCATTCCGATCACAAATGAAAAATAGGCAAAGTCCATATAGTCCGGCTTTTCATCGCCCGGGAAACCCAGACCGCCCGACGCTGGATTTTTCCTGGCATCGCCATAATACATGTGTGCGTAGTGAAAAGCAAAGATGGTATGGTGCAATCCCCAGGATGCAGTAACCCCGAAAATATAAATGGCAGTGACAAGCAGCTTGTTCATAGCCCAGTGCTGCCGGTGAGTAATTAACAACAGTATGGTAACTACGCTGGAAATGATCGCTACACAAAGAATAAGGAATACAAGAAAACTGCGGGTATCCTGTCTGCCGGCAATCACCTTAATAGATTCAGGTTTTGCATTAAACAGTATCATCCAACTGATGAACAGGTATACAATACTGAAAACATCCCAGCCTACCATCATCCGCACTGTTACTTCCATTGAATATGGCAGTGTGCACAATAATACTATTATGGCAACTCCCAGTGCAATACACAATTTATAAATGCTGTGCATGTGTATAATGCGCTTCATAAACTACTATTTTACAACCCATCCGATGTTTTTTCTACCATTGAAAAGGTAAGAAAAAATATTATACATGCATCTATCTGTAGCAGGCGACAGACCTAATTGGCAGAAATTAATTAGTTTTACCCGGTGCGTAACAGTATTTTAAATACGGGTTATTTCTCAATTATCTGCCTCCTGGTCCTCTGCATGTGCTGCTGCCTGCCGGCAAATGCAGCAAAAGGCCGTAAGCAGGTAAACACTGCAGTACCTGAAACAGTACGCAACGCCGGCACATCATTCATACATCCGTGGACCAGTACATCCTGTTACTGTACCTGCAGCCAGCAGCGGAATGTAACTGATGACGGGAGTACCTTACCCCTGCATTATTCTTTTTATACAGTTTCCCGGACAAGACCGGTATCCTTCTATCACTCCATACTCGTTTGTTACCATTTGAAGCAGTACCTGTACTGCATTGCTCCTTTTTTTAGTTTCTGGTAACCACTACAGCGGTTTTGTTGTTATATGTGCGGGAAATGGAAACATTCATTTTCCCGGTACCTGTTATTCATTCGTTAACTACTCTTAATTTCTCTATGGAGCTGTACTACACCTTTTCGATATTAATTGTTTTTTCGGCCATTTTTGCATATCTCAATCTTCGTTTTCTGAAGCTGCCCTCTACCATCGGTATCATGATCATTGCGTTGGTAGCCTCATTGATACTGGTTACTATGGGTCGTACATTTCCGCACCTGTTCGATAATGCCACAAAATTCATTGCCGGGGTTGACCTGGAAGAAATACTGATGGGTGCCATGCTGAATTTCCTGCTGTTTGCAGGCGCCATTCACATACGCATGGATGATCTGCGCGAACAAAGAAGATATGTAATTGTATTTTCCACTATCAGCGTACTTATTTCAACTGTAGCCGTGGGTGGCATGCTCTATTTTGTATTACAGTGGCTGCACATGGAAATTCCGCTGATCCAGTGTCTTGTTTTTGGTGCGCTGATATCACCTACGGATCCCATTGCCGTACTGAGTATTTTAAAACAGGCAGGTGTCCCCAAATCACTCGAAACAAAAATTGCCGGTGAGTCTCTTTTTAATGATGGGGTAGCGGTAGTTGTTTTCCTTACGTTGTTACAACTGGCACGCGAATCTTCAACAGAATTCTCTCTGTCTCATGTATCGGTATTGTTGCTGAAAGAAGCATTGGGAGGCTTTGCTGTAGGCGTATTGCTGGGATATACAGCATCGCTGGCCATGAAAAAAATTGATAACTACAAGGTTGAAGTACTGATATCACTGGCTGTTGTAACCGGCGGACATCTGCTGGCAAAAGCCATGCATATTTCTGGCCCCTTAACCATGGTGGCTGCGGGTATTGTGATAGGCAATTATGGTAAAACACATGCCATGTCTGCTACCACACAGGATTACCTGGATAAATTCTGGGAACTGACAGATGAGATCATGAACGCCTGTTTGTTCCTGCTGATAGGCCTTGAACTGTTACTGATACCCGATCTGGGCAGATATTGGCTGATAGGCTTCCTGGGCATTGCAATCGTATTACTGGCACGTTTCCTCTCTATCCGCATTCCATCACTGATCATTCCTTTCCGCGAACGTCTTGACCGTCGTTCGGTAGTGATACTGGTTTGGGGAGGTTTACGCGGAGGCGTATCAGTAGCACTGGCACTATCCATTGATGAGCACCTGAACAAACCGTTGCTGGTAGCCATCACCTATTTTGTGGTTGTATTTTCCATCATTGTACAGGGTTTAACCATTGGAAAACTAACTGGTGCTAAAGGCGTACGTGAGTGCTGATGTTACTATAAAAATTTATTCCCCGATGGCTGGCGCTTTGCCAGCCATCATTTTTTTCGGAAAAGATATTTTTTTTATCCTATCTTAATTAACAGGTTCATTCAACGATTGCAGGCCTGATGCTTAACTGCATGGGTGTATACTGCTGACACCATTCCCGATCTACAGACATGCTAAAAAAAAAGATCTCCATCCACGACATTGCACGTGAACTGCGGGTTTCTGCTACCACTATTTCATTTGTATTGAATGGAAAAGCGGAAGAAAAACGTATCAGTCAACCCGTAAAGGAACGCATACAGGCCTATGTAAAAGAGATCGGTTATCAACCCAACCTGGTAGCCAAAAGCCTGCGCACCGGTGAAACCCGTATACTGGGTATGCTGGTGGAAGACATTGACAATCCCTTCTTTTCAGGCATTGCAAAGATCATTGAGGCCAATGCATACAAACAGCAATACAAAATATTTTTCTCCAGCACTGAAAACGATCCGGAAAAGGCAAAGGCACTGATACAGACCTTTCGTGAACGCCAGGTTGACGGCTATATTATTGCACCTTGTCATGGTATTGAAGACAGCATACGGCAATTACTGCACGATAACTGCCCGGTGGTATTGTTCGACAGGTATTATGAAGGCATTGCTACCAGCAACGTGATAGTGGAAAATTACCAGGGCACTTATAAGGCCGTACAGCATTTTATTGAGAATGATTTTGCACAGATCGCATTGGTAACACTGGATTCTGACCAGATGCAAATGACTGACCGCCTGAATGGCTATTGTGATGCTATGAAAAATGCTCAGTTGACAGATTGTATCCTGCGCCTGCCTTATCGCTCATCGGAAGATGATATACGACAGAATATCAGGAATTTCCTGCAAAGTAATCCGCATATTGAAGCGGTGTTGTTTGCCACCAATTACCTGGCCAACAACGGCATCCAGGCCATTATTGCATTGAACAAGCAGATACCGGATGACATTGCCGTGATCAGTTTTGATGACAGCCCTTATTTCTCCATGTTCTCCCCTACCATTACAGCGATTGTACAACCTGTACAAACTATATCAGAACTGGTGATTGAAAAAATGTTGTCAATGCTGAAAGACAAACATGCAAAACGAACTGCTGAAACCCGCGTATTGCCGGTGGAATTGGTAGTGCGTAAATCATCGGTGCGTAAAAAGGAACAGGCTACTGCAGTGGTATAGGGATGACGATTTGTAAAGACCATCATCCCTGTTGAAGATTATTTTTTGCGCAAAGGCTGTAAAGCACCTGCCCATTTTACCATTTCTGCTATCATACCTTCTGCTGCTTTAATATTGCCTTCTTCCGGCAAAAATTTCTCCTCGTCATTCAGGTATTTCGAAAAGAAAGGAATGTGCACTGCTTCTACCAATGGTACCATTTTCAAAGCAGCTAATACCGGCTTTAACTGTTGCACAGCTCTTGTACCGGCTCCCAGTCCTCCGTAGCTTACAAATCCTACAGGTTTATGCGCCCATTCGTGAAAAAGGAAATCAATAGCATTTTTCAACGGGGCAGGATAACCGTGATTGTATTCGGTAGTTACAAAAATGAATGCATCTGCATCATCAATGATCTTACTCCATTTTTTTGTATGATCGTGTATATATTGCTTTAACCTGGGGTGATTGGGTTCATCCATAAACGGCAGATTAATGGCTGCTACATCCAGCAATTCCACTTCCAATTCTTTGTGCTGTACAGCCAGCTCCTGTACCCAGGCGGCTACTGCAGGTCCCTTTCTTCCGGGTCTTGTACTCGACGTAATGATCTTTACTTTAAACATGCTATTGATATATTAATTTAGTACGGAATAATGCCGCTTAGCAATTACTGCTATCTGCAGAACAGGTATCACCTTCACTCACTGCAGTTACAGCCTGCAGCTTAGCAGCTTCTGTCCACGCTGTTTGTAAAGCCTGTAAAAACACTGCCGGAGCCTGTGCACCGGAAACAGCATATTTACGGTCCAGTACAAAAAAAGGCACACCTGAAATACCAAGCTGTTCTGCTTCACTGATATCTTTTTTTACATCGGCTGTAAATGCATCTCCTTGCAACATATTATGTACAGCTTCTGCAGGTAAACCAATCTCTATACCCAGTTGCACCAGCGTATCCACATCACTAATATCCTTACCTTCAGTAAAATAAGCTGCAAACAATCTTTCTTCAGCTTTATCCTGCAAGCCATGTCTGGCAGCAAGATGCGACAGGCGGTGTGCATTGAACGAATTCGCCGGAACTGCTTTATCCATCTGGTATTGCAACCCTACTTCTGCAGCAATGGCTGTAACATGGTTATTGGCTGCTACTGCCTGTTCCATACTCCATCCTTTGCGCTCCGCCAGGTATTGACTGATGCCTTTGCCAGGCATACTTTTCATGCTAGGGTCCAGTTGAAAGGCACGCCATTCTACCTGCACCTGCTCATGTTGCGGAAACTGCTGTAATGCCTGTTCAAACTTGCGTTTGCCAATGTAGCAGAACGGGCACATAACATCTGACCATACCTCTATTTTCATATCTTTTGTTTTAGTATTATTATTTTCCATACAGTTTTGCTTATCGCATGCCGGCAATAAACACTCCAATAAAGTCCTGCAACACCATTTCACTCAACTCATCTTCATGGTCTGTTTCACCCATACGACTAATGGAAATAAGACCGTGTAATGTTGACCACAATGTGCGCAGCTTCAGGTAGGGATCAATGCTTTTTGTACTCTGTGCTGCCATTTGCCGCAATGGTGTCAGTAACAACTGTGAAAATGTATGCAGTTCTGCCGTTTGTTTTACAGTATCACAGCCGGGCATACCCAAACCATACATTAACTGGTAATATTCACGATGCTCAATAGCGAATGCACGGTATGCATGTGCAATGGCTTCAATCTGTTGCTCAGGAAGCGATAATGGTGCAATGGCAGCGGCAATGGATTCATTCAGCAAACAGAAACCACGGCGGGTAAATTCCTGCAGAATAGCTTCCTTGTTTTCAAAATGATCGTAAATAACAGGCGCACTGTATTCAATGGCCTCTGCTATTTTACGGATAGAAAGTGCCTGCCACCCTTCTTTTTCCACCATTTTCCAGGCAGCATTCAGAATGGAAGCTTTCACTTCTTCCCGTTGGCGTATTTTCCGTTCAGCGATACCCATGCAGCGTTATTTTTTCTAACAGTGTTAGCAAAAGTAAGATTTTCCTTTCTTTTAATGTACTATCAGTATGTTAAATCATCTGCCATTAAAGCCCTGCAAGCTGCCTAGTTGATTAAATATAAATGGGTTACACACTGCCGCTTTAGAAAACGTACAGCATATAACCCGTTTTTGTCAGAAACACTACTAATTACAGTTCGATCTTTGTTCCCAGCAACTTCAGAAATTCAGCGATCCAACTCGGATGTCCGGGCCAGGCGGGAGATGTGACCAGGTTACCATCTACTACAGCTTCGGTAGGTGGCACATTTACATACTCACCACCTGCAATGGTTACTTCCGGGCCAACAGCATAATATGCGGTCAGTCTTCTGCCGCGTACAATGTTGGCAGCAGTCAGTATCTGTATACCATGACAAACAGCCGCAATGGGTTTATTAAAATGATTGAAATGATGTACGAGGTCTATAACACGCGGAGTAAGACGCAGGTATTCCGGCGCGCGACCGCCTGCAATGCACAAGGCATCATATTCTTCAGGTTGTACATCATCAAACGTATAGTTGAGTTCAAACAGGTGACCGGGTTTTTCACTATAAGTTTGTGCTCCGTCAAAATCATGGATGGCGGTCTGTACTTTCTCTCCTTTCTTTTTACCCGGGCAAACAGCATGTACTTTGTGTCCTACCATGGTCAGCATCTGAAAAGGTACCATGGTTTCATAGTCTTCGGCATAATCGCCGGTAAAGAACAAAATTTTTTTTCTCGGCATGGTGTATCATTTTTCAGTGAACGAATACATTAAAGTTACCAATACCGGTGCAACACTATATGTAAAGAATTTGTAAAGCCACAGGTTACCGGCCGCCGCGCAACGGCTTCAGCAGGTCTGTCAGGCCGTTCAGCCTGATCTCGTACATGGTTTCCAGCAATATACCCAGCTTGCCTTTAGGAAAACCCTGTCGTTTAAACCAGTTCAGGTAAAATTCGGGCAGGTCACATAGCAGCGTGCCCTTATACTTGCCAAAAGACATTTTCATAGTTACTATGTCCTGCAGCAAAGACGGGTCGGGTTGTAATGGATCGGTCATACCTGCAAATGAAGTAAGTTTCCGGCAATTGATAAAAATATCTGTATACGCACGCTACGATTCAACTGTGTAATACGACGGTTCATCAACAATTTACTACCGGTGAACCGCCCTGCTGCGTAATTTGCACCATACCGGGAATGTAATAACCGGTTCTGTTACAAACTCACCTGCTTTGGAAAAACTGAACGATAAATGGTTCCGCATTATTGGTATTCCACTGGTAGCCCTGCTGGCCAACCTGTTGTTTTACCAGAACCGACTCCGTGAACAAAATGTTCTTTTCTGGGAAAATTTTATGGTCGAGTTCATTGTAGTGGGACTGAACTGGGAGATTAACCGACTGTATATCATTTATATCCGCAGCAGGTATGCACTCAGACAGGATATAGTAAAACGCATTGTTTTCGGCATTGCAGGTCATTTTATCATCACTTCATTATTAATGTGCGGTGTTTGCTATGTGCTTAACATCACTCATTTTTACGGCAAAAACATTCATTTCACTATCAGTTCGTACCTGTACAACATTTACATGGGTAACCTGTTTGCCATCCTGGTAATAGGTTTGTATGAGGGGATTTATTATTTCCGCAAATGGCATATGGCCTCCGTGGAGGCTGAAACACTGAAAAAAGAAAACCTGCAATCACAACTGGATTCTCTCAAACGTGAAATCAACCCGCATTTCCTGTTCAACAACCTCAGTTCGTTATCATCACTGATTATGGAAGATCAGCACCAGGCCGTAAAGTTTGTAAAAGAGTTGGCTTCTGTTTACCGTTACCTGCTGCAGGCAAATGACAGCGATCTGACCACCCTGAACCGGGAAATGAGTTTTATTGACAATTATTTTCACCTGCTGAAAACACGTTTTGACGAAGGCATTATACTAGCTACAGACATTGAAGAAAAATATGATCAGTTCCTGCTCCCCCCGCTTACACTGCAGGTATTGGTTGAAAATGCTGTAAAACACAACAGCATTTTGCCTGAGAAACCGTTGCGCATTCATTTTTATACGGATGAAGCAGACAACCTGGTGGTGATCAACAACCTGCAGAAAAAACATTCGGCCGTATTGTCGAATAAACTGGGGTTGCGCAATATTATTACCAAGTACCGTCTGCTGAACCAGCGGAATGTAATGATCAAGCAAACCGACCAGGTATTCCAGGTGATTATTCCCTTAATAAAACCCCACAGGTATGAAAATACTTCTAGTAGAGGATGAAGCACTACTGGCAAAACAGTTGAAAAGCCTGGTGATCAGTATTGAGCCATCGGCTGAAATACTGGCCCACACCAACAGCGTACAGGCAACCACCGCGTGGCTGCAGACACATGAGCCGCCTGAACTAATACTGATGGATATTGAACTGGCCGACGGACAGTGTTTCGAGATATTTAACCAGGTTACCGTTAAAAGTCCTGTCATATTCACTACTGCTTATGATGAATATGCACTCCGTGCATTTAAGGTCAATAGTATTGATTATTTACTGAAGCCCATTAAAGAAGAAGACCTGCAGACAGCCCTGCAAAAATGGAAAAAACTTACCGCGCAAAAAGCAGGCACCCCTTTTCCGGCAATGAATGTAGAAGTACTGGTACATGAATTGCGCAGAACCAGTGATCAGCAACATTACCGCGATCGCTTCCTGGTGAAGCAGGGACAAAAATTGCTGTCTATTCCACTCAAAGAGATTGCTTTCTTTTTTGCCAGAAACTCAGTCAATTTTATCATTACCAAACAGAACCAGAAATTTATTGTTGACTATACATTGGATGAGATTGAAAAAAATATTGATCCACAGGAATTTTTCCGTGTAAACCGCCAGTTCATTGTGTCACATGATATTATTGCAGCCATTCATCCCTGGTTCAATGGTAAACTGAAAGTAGAAGTAACATTGCCTACCGAAGAAGAAGTAATTGCTAGCAGAGACAAAGCACCTGTGCTGAAAGCATGGCTGGGTCAATAAAATGATATCAATATTAAAAGGCGCCCCTTTTCCGGAGACGCCTTTTGCTGTTTGCAGTATGCGTTACGCTATTGTTGTTTTACTACTTTTATTGTTTTCATCACTTCAGCATTCTTCAGCAGTTGCAACGTGTAAATACCCGACGGTAGTTTTTGTCCTACCCGCGCTTTATTGTTGCCCGTTCCCTGCTCTACCAGTCTGCCCTGTTGATCATACATGGTGTACCTGAAATTACCTTTTGCCGTTATCTCAAACACATTGTATGTAGGATTGGGGGCAACCTTCAACACCGTTTCATCCGCATCATTACCCGCAGGCGCGGATGATCTGGCGCCCGTACAGCTTACTGCCGTTGGATTGTTGCCCTGTACAGCCAGGTAATCAATATTGGCCGGCCCATTGGCAGTGGTTCCTTCTATCCTGATAGTACTGTTGCCAGCCCCCAGTGAAACCGTAGTGGCTACTGTGGTCCACGTGATCCAGTCGGTAGTGGCGGGAAATGAAATACTGCTGGCTACCACACTACCGTTTACCAACAATCGTACCGGCCTGTCAGACCCTCCGCCGTTTGAGTACCGCCAGGTCAGGATATAACTTCCCGCAGCAGGCGCATTGATACGCCAGGTAACACCACTGTTTGCCGCATTGTTGGGGTTGGCAAAACCTGTACCGGTAAATCCTGCATTGTTGTTATCTATTGTTCCATCCACACTACAAAAACCGGTGGTATTTTCCTGTATGGTAATGGAGCTGCCTGTATTACCAGAACTGCTGCCTGCCAGGTAAATATTGGGAGTTGGAGGGGCAGCCATATCTCCGCCAAGATAAAAACCGGGATGCGGCGGCTGGTTATATGCCACATTCTGCCATGCAATAGCCAGCCTGTATTGCGGATCGTGCATCAGTGTATAGATGCGGTTGGTAGCAGTGATGGTAGTGGAATAAATCCGCAATGCAGTGTTATCGGAGGTACGGAAAATTACTTCCTCACGCCAGTCACCCAATATATCAGCAGAAAGACAGGGCGTTGCTTTGGTGCTGTTATTGGATGCACAACCTGTAGCAGAAAGCAGCGTGGAGGTAGTGCTGGTGGTATAGTTCCATTTGCTGATAGTAGTACCGTCCAGCAATTCACGTTGCAGATCAGCATCCCACCATATAGCAAAATTCATAGAGGGCTTAGTGGTGCCTATCTGTGTGCCTGTGCTGGTATACAGGTTACCCCGTGCCGCCCATACTTCATATCCTTTATAGCGTGGATCAATATCAGCAGCCAATGCACGTCCCACATCGGCAGATGCTTCTGTAACGGTAAACAATGAAGCACCATTAGCAGCATTCAACAAAGCAGCACCTACATTGCCATTGGAAGCAGGTGATTCGTAAGGCTGCCATATTTCTAAGCCGGCACGATCGGGATTCATATCACTCATGTGCAAAGCATCACCATGCCCTTTGCCGTTGGCCCATAACCCGGTACCATTATCATTGATACAACTTGAGCCATTGATGATCTCATCTTTTCCATCACCATCCACATCCCCTACCGTTACCTGGTGATTGCCCTGTCCGGCGTAGGCACTGTTGCCGGAACTGTTGCTGTCAAATGCCCAGCGCTGGGTAAGTGCTCCGTTGCGCCAGTCCCAGGCCACGCGTACCAGCCGGGTATAATATCCGCGGCCAAAAACCATGCTGGGCCGCTGTCCGTCCAGGTAAGCCACACATGCCACAAAACGATCCACGCGATTGCCATAACTATCACCCCAGTCAGATACTGTACCCCTGGCTGGCAGGTAATTGGTAGTAGCCATGGCAGCACCCGTTTGCCCGTTGAATACGGTAAGATACTCTGGGCCTGATAAAATATAACCGCTGGAATTCCTGTAATCTGCCGAAGCAGATCCTATCACTGTACCCGCACCATCCACTGTTCCATCCGCTGTTTTGCAGGCCATTTCCGCTTTACCATCGCCATCAAAATCATATACAAGGAACTGTGTGTAATGCGCTCCTGCCCTGATATTGCGACCCAGGTCAATACGCCACAAACGCGTACCGTTCAACCTGTACGCATCTATGTATACATTACCTGTATACCCGGACTGTGAATTGTCTTTTGAATTGGAAGGATCCCATTTTACAATGATCTCATAGGCTCCGTCACCATCCAGGTCTGCTACACTACAGTCGTTGGGGGAATACGTATAAGCTTCTCCGGAAGGAGTAGTGCCACCGGCCGGAACCTGCAGGTTTACTTGCAGATAATTCTGCGTCCATACGCTGGCAGATTCTGATGCAGCTTGTTCTACGCCACCAATTACAGGTCGTACGGTATATGTACTGTTGGAAGTAATATTATCAACATAATTGGTAGATGCAGTAATGGGCGAGCTGTTCAGTTTGACAGAACCTCTGTATACATTAAATCCTATACCTGCAGGATCTGTACCCAACAGGCGCCACCCTACGTATACGTCTGAAGTGCTGGTACGGATAGCTACCACACCGCGGTTAAGACTTTCCATCTGTCGCTGCGCAGAGAGCGAAGCAGGTAAGAATGAAAAAACGAACAGTACTATAAAACAGGAAATCGTTTTTTGATAATTGAAAAGACACAGGCATGCAGTGCCCCATGCCTTTGTAAGTGTAGAAAGGCGGTTCATATGGCTTTGTTTTGATTAAATTGGTTTAACCAGGAATTGCAATCCGTTGGCAATTGATATCACCGGCGTACAATCACAAAAGTTAGATCGAAGTATCCGATTCACTATCCTGATCTGTACTGCACAAAAATTAACGTTTATCAATAATCGTAAATTAACAACCTGACGTATGTTTTCATAAAAAGACATCAATATCTGGATATAAATATGGGGTATAATTGTACTATCAATATCATTAAACTCAGTGGTTCCGGCTGGAAAGACACCAGCGGGGATCAGTGACTGTTGTTTTACCAGCCACTTAATTCAACAACAATGGCTGTACTGTATAATATCTGCAACATACTCTTATCATAGCCACATATTCTTAATCAGGCGCATCGTCCGCCGAAACCACTTATAAAAGTTTCCGGGTAAATTTCCCTGATTGGTAAACACTGACGGAATGGATTTATGCAGATTTGCACATATATTATCTGCATGCTATTTCTTACTGTGGAAGTCTGCGGGTTTAAAGCATTTTGTAGTTTCGAAGAAAGCATTGGCAGATAATTTAAAAAGAATCAGCTTTTCATTAAACAAAATACCTTCCTGTTTGTTATGACCGCATCTGCCAAAGCGTCGGACACAAAAATAAATTCTAATTATTTCATATATATTTTGTTTTACATATTGCACTACCATTAAACACTTTATGCAACAAAAAGACGCCTTGCACCGCTCGTTCACAAAAAAAACTGCTGTCATGTTGACGGCTAGTTTTACTTTTGTGGCCGATTATTTATACGGGTTAACACAATAGATAAAATTATAATGCACAGCAGCCGGTGGATCTATTGATTACAGCTTGCCGGTAAATAGTACCATTCCCTCCTGGTCTGTGCACGTTAAACTTTTTTAGTTATTAAGCAGAATAAATGAGTTTTATGAAGAATCTGAACGTAAAGCAAAATGGTAAGCATTGGATTGGAATTGCTACTATAGCTGCCGCGCTGGTACCCGGTACGCTATCCGCACAACAGGCCAGCGACAGTTTGCTGCAACAGGCCACACTGGAAAATGTAATTCAGTACGCCCTGAAACATCAGCCCTCTGTACAAAATGCACTGGTAAATGAACAGATCACAGAAACCACCATCAAGGGTAAACTGGCCGATTGGTATCCGCAGGTAAACTTCAATTACAGTTATCAGCACAACTTCCAGTTGCAGACCACTGTCTTCCAGGGTAATCCTGTAAAGATCGGGGTTGACAATACCAGTTCTATGCAGTTTACAGCTACACAAGCCATCTTTAACAGGGATGTGTTGCTGGCTGCACGCAGTGCAGGTATTGTGCGCCAGCAGGCAAAACAAAATACTGCCAGTACCAAAATTGATGTGGCGGTAAACGTATCCAAAGCCTTTTATGATGTGCTGGCCACCACCCAGCAGATCAAAGTATCGAAAGAAGACATCACCCGCCTGGAAAGAAGCCAGCAGGATGCCTACAATCAATACAAGGCCGGCGTTACCGATAAAACAGATTACAAAAGGGCACAGATCGCGTTGAACAATACCAAAGCATTGCTGCGCAGTAATGAAGAGGCCTTGAAAGCCAAGCTGGAATATCTCAAAGCACTGATGGGCTATCCGGTAAACAATGACCTGCCCATTGTGTATGATACTTTGCAGATGGAACGGGAAATACCTGTTGATACACTGCAGCAGTTGAACCCTGCCACACGTATTGAGTACCAGCAACTGGTTACACAACGCAGGATACAGGAGTACAATCTGATGTATAACAAATGGAGTTTCCTGCCGGCATTGTCAGCTAACGGTGCCTATAACCTGAACTACCTGAACAATTCGTTTTCCAAACTGTATGGTGATAATGTACCCAACTCCTACGCCGGAGTAACGTTATCATTACCCTTATTCCAGGGCGGCAAACGCAGGTATAATATCAAACAGGCTGAATGGCAGCTAAAATCCATTGATCTGCAGATCACCGACCTGAGAAATTCAGTGAATGCTGAATATGCACAGGCACTGGCTACTTACAAAGCCAGCCTGGCCAATTTCCTTTCGCTGAAAGAGAACCTGGCACTGGCACAGGAAGTATATGATGTCATCCAGCTACAATACAGATCAGGGGTTAAAACATACCTGGAGGTGATCACTTCTGAAACCGATCTGCGCACAGCCCGCATTAATTATTTTAATGCACTGTACCAGGTACTGGCCGGAAAGATCGACGTACAGAAATCACTTGGACAAATCAATTATTAATTCAAAAAATCATCTCAATTATATGTTGCTCAGAAAGATTAGGATTTATACAAGCGCAGGTTCCCTGCTGATGATCGTTGCCTGTGGCGGAAACAAACAACAACAGGCTATGGCACCCGGAAGCGGGCCCGTACCTGTTACTACCGCCAATGTTTCCACTGCAAGGGTTTCTTATTATGATGATTATCCCGGTACAGTAGTTGCCCTGAACCAGGTAGACTTACGGGCACAGGTAAGCGGTTTTGTAACCGGCATTTATGTTACCGACGGGGCTAAAGTAAAAAAAGGACAAAAACTGTATACAGTAGATCCGCAACAATATGAAGCTTCTTACGAACAGGCACAGGCCAACCTGGCTGTACAGGAAGCCAACCTGGTAAAGGCTCAGAAAGATGCCGACAGGTATCGCACGCTTGACAAACAGGATGCGATTGCCAAACAACAGGTAGATAATGCCGAAGCTGCCCTGCAGGCTGCACAAAAACAGGTGGATGCTGCTAAAGCAAGTATCCGCGCGGTACAAACCAATGTGAAGTATACCAACGTATACGCTCCGTTTGACGGCACCATCGGTATTTCACAGGTAAAAGTAGGATCACCGGTCAGTGCGGGTCAAACCATTCTGAACACCGTTTCATCCGATAATCCGATTGCTGTGGACTTTACCGTTAACCAGAACGAGATATATCGTTTTATACAGTTGCAGCAAAAATCTTCAGGTAAAGGAGATTCTACCTTCAGACTGGCTTTCGGAGATGACATCTATCCATTTCCCGGCAAACTGGTATTACTGGATCGTGCAGTTGATCCGCAGACCGGTATGCTGAAAGTAAGGCTCAATTTTCCCAATGATAAAAATATGCTCAAGGCTGGTATGACAGGTAAAGTACGTGTACTGAACAATGCAGGTACTGAATCTATACTGATCCCTTATAAAGCTGTAACGGAGCAACTGGGTGAATTCTTTGTGTATGTGGTAGGTGACAGCAGTAAGGTAAATCAGCGCAAAGTTGTACTGAGCAAACAGGTTGGTACAAACGTGATTATAAAAGACGGTCTGAAAGAAGGCGATCGCATTGTGGTGCAGGGTGTACAGAACCTGCGCGAAGGTGCAGTAATCAAACAGGCTGATACAACGGCTCCAAAGAAACAGTAGAATAATTTCAGGCAACAGGTTACAGGTTTGAGGGTAATTCTTTACTGATAGCCCGGCAAATAATAACCCGCCTGTTCACGCAAAAGAATGTAAAAAATGATAGCAGATACTTTTATAAAACGGCCTGTTACCGCCATTGTAATATCCATCGTGATCGTACTGGTAGGTCTCATTGCCATGACAACCCTGCCTATTGCGCAGTATCCTGATATTACACCACCCACAGTGTCTATCGCCGGTAACTTTACCGGTGCCGATGCCCAAACGGTAGAGCAAACCACTACCACAGCTATTGAAACGCAGGTAAACGGTACGCCGGGCATGACCTACATGAGCAGTAACAGTACCAGCAGCGGACAAAGCAGCATTACTGTAAACTTTGAAGTAGGTACTAATATTGACGTAGCCACACTGGATGTACAGAACCGCGTAAGTGTTGCACAACCTACCCTGCCCGATGCGGTAAAACGTTTGGGGCTTACCACCCGTAAACGTAACCCCAGTATCATGATGGCGCTGGCATTGTATTCGCCCAACGGTACGCACGATGCCACTTTCCTGGGTAACTACTCCAACATCTATCTGAAAGATGCATTGTTGCGCGTAAAAGGTGTTGGTGACATCTTTACCCGTGCCGATGATTTTGGTATGCGCGTATGGCTCGATCCCAAAAAGCTTGCATCACTGAACATGACGCCTTCTGATGTTACCGCTTCTCTGACCGAGCAAAACCTGCAGGTGGCAGCCGGTACCATTGGTGGTAACCCGCAGAAAGGTGTACAAGCTTTCGAATACAGTATTCTTACCAATAGCCGTCTTAATACCAAAGAACAGTTTGAAAATATCGTAGTCCGTACACGTCCAGCCGACGGAAGTATTGTTTACCTGAAAGATGTTGCCCGTATTGAACTAGGTAAATTTGATTATGGCATCAATTCATTCGTAAATGGTAAACCCGGTGCATTCATCCTGATCTACCAGGCACCCGGCGCCAACGCACTGGATACTTACAACGGTATTAATAAAGCACTGGCTGAGTTGAAAAAAAACTTTCCGCCAGATGTTGATTACCTGGTACCGCTGGAAACAGCCACTGTGGTACAGGTATCTATCAATGAAGTATTGCATACACTGATAGAAGCATTGATCCTGGTGGTATTGGTGGTGTTCCTGTTCCTGCAGAACTGGCGCGCTACCCTGATCCCCGTACTTGCTATCCCCGTATCGCTGATCGGCACATTTATCTTCTTCATACCATTCGGTTTCACCATCAACACGCTTACACTGTTTGCGTTTGTACTGGCCATTGGTATTGTGGTGGATGATGCCATTGTGGTGGTGGAAGCGGTACAGCACTATATTGATCATGAAAAGCTATCGCCCAAGGAAGCTACCCAGAAGGCGATGAAAGATATCTCCGGGCCGGTGGTTGCCATCGCCCTGATCCTGGCAGCGGTATTCGTACCAGTGGGTTTTGTGCCAGGTATCGTAGGTCGTTTGTACCAGCAGTTCGCTATTACCATTGCGGTGTCGGTAGTCATATCGGCCTTTGTGGCGTTATCATTAACACCGGCATTGTGTACTACCATGCTGCGTCCTTCCAAAGAAGAGAACGCAAAAAAGAACATCCTGGAAAAATTCTTTGCATGGTTTAACAGACGTTTTGGCAAACTCACCTCTTCCTATACCCGTGGCGTTGCCAAATGGATACGTGCTACTCCGTACGTACTGGTAATGATGGTGTGTTTGTTCGTTGGCCTGTTCTTCCTGTTCAAAAACAAACCAACAGGTTTTATTCCTACTGAAGATGAAGGTCGCCTGTATGTAACTTACGAAATGCCGGAAGGTACTTCTACCACCCGCAGCATTAACATGCTGAAAGATATCATGGCACGTGTACAGTCTATCCCTGCTGTAAAAGTAGTTGGTGGTCTGGCTGGTCTTAACATCATCACCTTCTCTAACAAGAGCAACTCAGGTACCATGTTCGTGAGCCTGAAACCATGGGATGATCGTAAAAGCAAAGAAGAACAGCTACAGGGTGTAATTGCAGACATTGCCAAAAAAACGGCAGACATCAAGGAGGCAAGGGTTCTGCCCATTGCGCCACCGGCTATTCCGGGTCTTGGCCAGACATCAGGTTTTACTTTTGAGTTGCAGCAAACCACCAGTACCGATGATATCAAAGGATTTGAAAAAGTAGCACAGAAATTCCTGGGCGCCTTGTATCAACGTCCGGAAATTGGTATGGCTTACACCTTCTTCTCTACCAAAACACCCAGTTACCAGGTAGATGTGGATCGTGATAAAACCAAAAAACTGGGGGTAGCAATATCTGATGTGTATAGCACCTTATCTACATTACTGGGTAGTAGCTACGTGAACGACTTTAACCTGTACGGCAGAAACTTCCGCGTAATGGCGCAGGCAGATAGTACATACCGTACTACGATTGATGATCTGCAGAACTATTACGTACGCAACAGCCAGGGCAATATGATCCCCTTGTCTTCACTGGTAACGACTAAGCTTATTGAAAACCCTGCGGTAATATCGCACTATAATATCTATCGTTCTATTGAGATCAACGGTACTCCAAAACCAGGTTTCAGTAGCGGACAAGCCATCCAGGCATTGCAAGAAGTAGCTGCGCAGGTATTACCCGAAGGTTACAGTTACGAGTTTTCCGGTATGAGCCGTGAAGAGATCAAGGCCGGTAACAGTACAGGAACCATCTTCGCCATCTCTATTGTGTTTGTGTTCCTGTTCCTGGCAGCCCTGTACGAAAGCTGGTCTATTCCGTTCTCAGTACTGTTTGCAGTACCTATTGGTGCGCTGGGTTCAATTATTACTTTAACATTGTTGCCCAATATTACCAACAACGTGTACGCACAGATCGGCCTGATCACGCTGATTGGTCTGGCAGCGAAAAACGCCATCCTGATCGTGGAATTTGCCAAAGAAAGGGTTGATAGAGGTATTGATATTATCCACGCCACCCTGGAAGCGGTGCAGTTACGTTTACGCCCCATTGTGATGACTTCACTGGCATTCATCCTGGGTGTATTACCGCTGGCATTTGCAAGTGGTGCAGCCGCAGAATCGCGTAAAACCATTGGCTGGACGGTATTTGGAGGTATGCTTGCCGCCACCACCCTGGCTATCTTTGTGGTACCGGTACTGTTTGTACTGATCACCAGGATCTCTTACGGCAGAAAATTAAAACGTCTGCAGGAAAATCATAAACTTGAGCAGGAAATGGATGAGAAGATCAAAGACAACCTGTAAATAAAATAAGTTCAAATAAAAAAGCCGCTCTTTAAGGGCGGCTTTTTTGCTATAAAGTCACTGCACTATTGAACCACAAGTTTTTGCATTTGTGTTTCCCCGGAGTTATTATCAGTTACTTTTACAATGAATATACCTTTTGTCAATCCTTTAAGCTGATAATTGCCAGTCATTATATTATTTTTAGTTTGCACAATTCTTCCATTCATATCAAATACACTCACACTTCTATTGCCCTCAGAACTAAAAACCAATGTAGACTCTCCGTTAAAAGAAGGATTGGGATAAATAATTACCTTATTGTCTGTTGATTTATTGCCCTGCACAATAATGATCGCACTTATTGTCTGTTTACCATCTATGTCAGTTTGCACAATTCGGTACTGCGTTGCTGTTGCTGAACTATTATTATCAGAGTATTGATATGCAAGTGTACTGCTGCTATTTCCATTCTGCGCCTTTGTATTAACAATACCAATTGTTTTAAACGTAGCATCTCCATTTCCTTTCCGCTGTATGCTAAACGTTTTATTATTACGTTCAGAGCCTGTTTCCCAATTCAGCGCAACCTCTTCATTACCCGTACGTTTGGCCGAAAAAGAAATAAAATCAACCGGAAGAGATGCACAACTATTAAAAACAGATGCTTCTGTAAAATATGGCAACCCTGATCCCTGGGCTTTTATCCATAATCCGTTATTTGCATAAGCTGCGGGAATATTGATCGGACTTGAAGCGTAGGAGGAGCCAGTGGGAGGAACAGTTACTGTGCCAGATGTATAGATCAACGGATCTGTTGGATCTAACGTATTCAATGGTGGTAGATCAACATACACAGAATATGTAGCCTGTATAGAAGACGTACCGGTAGTATTCATATTTGCCACAAGCTGGCGTTGGGCATTACACAATATTACTCCAAATACATTCAGGTTATTTACACCGAATATGCTGCTGGTAACAAAACATTGTACCCCATTATCGCTGTTGGAATTACTTGACCATACATCCCCTTTAATGGTAATAGCGCCATTACAGGCTCCCGGAACGCTGAAACGAATACCCGACACAGTGAAGCGGTTAACAGAACCTCTTACATTAACCTTAGTAACAGCAGTAGCTGAAATAATAGCAGCTGATATAGCCGGTTGATAAACAGTACCCAAACCAGGTGTGGCTGCAGCAGGATTTGTTATAACAATTGTTCCCAGCGAATTCTGTAATTGTGTAGCGGTAGGCGGAGCTGCATACGTTAACGCGGGATTAGGATAATTGGCAGCCGTCCACAAATGTATATTGGTAAACTTGTTACCACTGTTATTCGTTTGGTCCCAGCTAAGGTCAACGTTTACGATACAGTTGGAACCTGATGTGGAAATGCTGTTTACTTTAACAGAAAAAGCTGATACAGAACAAGCCTGAGCTAATAAAGCAGGTTGACCGTTCACCATGGACAATACCAGGCAGGATAAAAAGTAAATTTTACTTTTCATAAAGCAAGTTTTTTAATGAATAATAAAATACCCTGGTTGATTAATGATCCACTGAACAGATACTGGAAGGATGTAAAGAATATTGGGTAGGAAAGGAATGATTAGAACAGACAGACGAAATGTAATGACCAATGAACATGCCAATTCAATACACTTCTGGGTATCAGTAAAATACAATATCAGGATACTATCAATGTTCCTTTAAGGGAAATTTTCGTCCGTAAAAAGGAAAGAAACCACTAAAAACGTTTCGCAATTAGTAATTATCCTTATTAATACAATAAAATGCTTAGTTAGGTAGTACCGGTCTGGGCACGCGATAGGAAGTGTTAGAACTGATGCTGTGCAGAAATGCCACCACTGCTTCTTTCTCTTCTTTGGTAAGCTGTAAAGGTTTTAAAATAGGTGAAGTTTCCGGAAACAGTGTATCTGCTACCTGCTCTGCTTTTCTTTTAGTACGTGCACCTCCTATATCATATAGATTAACGATGCCTTGCAGGTCGTCAAACAATCCATTGTGCATCCACGGGCGTGTTAGAGCCACATCACGCAACGATGGTGTTTTAAATTTGCCTACATCTTCTTTTTTATGGGTGATCTTGTAAAGACCCAGATCTTCAAATTTTCTGCCGTAATAAGACAGACCGATATTGTGAAACTCCTGGTCTGTGAACATAGGACCATTATGACAGTTCATACATCTTGCTTTTGTTCGGAACAGGTGTAGCCCCCATACCTGCTGATCGGTCATAGCCCCATACCTGCCAATCATAAACAGATCGAATGCAGCTGAACGGCTGCTGATCGTTTTTTCGTACGTGGCAATGGCTTTCATAATATGGTTGAGGGATATGCCTGCTTTTTTACCAAAGACCTGTGCAAACTTTTCTTTGTAATAAGGAATTTCGGCCAGCTCTTCTTCCAGTTTACCAGGAAACTCATGCATTTCCAGTTCATTACTGATCGGTGCTACAGCCTGCTGTTCAAGACTATCCGCACGTCCATCCCAGAAAAATTTTTTAAAATACCAGGCATTGAATAAAGAAGGTACATTACGGGAACCCAGTTGATGATCGTGCCCGATACCAACTGTACGGCCGTTACTCCACCCCAGCTCCGGTTCATGACACGAAGCACAGGATATTTGGTTGGAACCCGACAAACGGGGATCAAAGAACAGGTATTTGCCCAGCCCTGCCATTTCTTTTAAAGAGCTATCGCGACTATAAGGAGAAACAGGCAACGCAGTAAGCTCCTGCCAGCGGATAGAGTCATCTACAAAGGGACGCGGCCACTCTTTTGATGGACGCTGATACAATGCACGTATACTGTCTAAAAAAGCATTTCCGGGAATATCACGGGGTCCTCCTGTACGTTGAAATGCCAGCAGGAAACATATAACAGTAGCGAGAATACCTACAATAGCCAGTTTCTTCATTGCCTTATCCGGTTTAGTAACATAGCATTGTCCGGGTTCGGGGACTTTGCAGGCGCAAAAATCGCATTAATTCAGGCAATGAAAAAATAAGTCTCAAAAAAACAACTTGTTGAATATGAATAAAAAAACCTGCAGCATAAGCTGCAGGTTCACTCCATTTATATTGTCCGTAAAATTATAACTCAAATAACAACTGTTCACCTTCTTTCGCTACGGGTATTTTACGGATAAAATTATCATACCCCTCCTCACCATCATGATTACTGTAAATGCCATAGGCATCCAGGCTGTAACCGACCAGCCCGTCTTTTGCCTGTATAACGTACAGGATGGATGAATCGGAAGGATCAGATTCTCCTTCAAAACGGAATGTCTTTAAGATCACAAGATCTTCCGGTGAATAATTTTTCCCTTTCCCTGCATTGAATTGTCCATCGGCCCAACGGAACTCATTGTCCATTTTTTTAAGGCGCAACTTCTCCAGAATATTTGTCACCGTATTCATTTCATCCACTCTCGTGGGTATTTTATCGGTATGGGTCATAAACGTATTTTACTATTAGCTGATAAAAAACTATACCGGCTTTACCTGTTTGAGTATGAACCAGTTTTAAAGCCTGATAATATACATATTATGTAGAGAATCCTCTACAGGCCGCATCCGTTTTGTATTTTATAACATTTGTTGTAAATTACTATTAAACACTATTGCTAAACTAAACTTGCTGTATGAACAAAAAGGTCACCGACATCCTTTTAAGAAAAGGGAGTAACATTACTACTGTCTCCCCTGATACTTCTGTGCTGGATGCACTTAAGATCATGGCCGACCAGAATATTGGTTCGGTGATGGTGATGCAGAATGCTACATATCTTGGCATTATGACAGAGCGGGATTATTCAAGAAAAGTAGTGTTGCGGGGCAAAACGTCTACTGAAATAACAGTAGCAGACATCATGTCTTCCGATTTTCCGCGTATCACACCGCACGATTCTGTTGATTACTGCATGCAGCTAATGTCTGATAGGAATATCCGTTACCTGCCCGTTTTTGAAGGCGAGCACATTATGGGGATTGTGTCTATCAATGATGTAGTAAGAGAAACTATTTTGTCCCAGCAGGAAACCATTACTCAATTGAAAGATTATCTGCATTCCAGTTTATAGAACTGTCTGAAAAAGAGCAGAGGCCGTTCAAAATTGAACGGCCTCTTTGTTTATAAATAGACTGTACGTTTTACTCCCATCCACCACCCAGCGACCTGTACAACCTGATAACTGACTGAAACAGGTCTTTTTTATTACTGGTCAGTTGTAATTCAGCTTCCAGCACGCCTTTCTGGGCTGTAATCACTTCCAGGTAATTGGCATAACCGGTAAGATAGAGTTCGCGGGCTGTAGCTACTGCATTGGTCAGTTCTTTTACCTCCTGTTCTTTCAGCGTAAAAGAGCTTTTATACAGGTTGATGGCCTCCAGGTTGGTCACCACTTCGCCGAAGCTGCTGAACAGTATTTTCTGATAATTGTATATAGCTTCCTTATTCTGTGCGTTGGCAATAGCATACCCGGCCCTGATCTGTTGCTGGTTAAAAACAGGTGCCGTTAATCCTGCCAGCGCACCATAGGCTATAGAACCGGCGTTGAACAAAAGTTCCGGTTTGAATGCATTGAACCCTATATAAGCCGAAAGATTTAAAGAAGGGAAGAATGCAGCGCGTGCAGCACCTACATCAGCTTTAGCTGCAACCAGTTCCAGTTCTGCCTGCTGAATATCCGGTCTACGCACCAGCATTGTAGCAGGTATCCCTGCCTGTAATGCTTCCGGCAATTGCTGTTGCATTAACGAGGTATCGCGTACCACGTGTGAAGGGTAGCGGCCAGCCAGCACATTGAGTTGATTTTCAGTAGCAATGATCTGTTGTTGTGTGGTAAATTCAATAGCCCTGGTATTCAGCAACTGGGCATTGAATTGTTGTACCGCCAGTTCCGTGGCCCGCCCACCCTCTTTCTGGATCTTTACTACTTCCAGCGCCGTTTGCTGTAATGCAATGTTCTTTTTAATGATCTTCATTTCGGCATCCAGCGCCAGCAGTTCATAATACAGTCCCGCAACTTCTGCCACCAGTGAGGTGATCACCATCTGACGGCCTTTTTCTGTTGCCAGCAAACGTGCAGCAGCAGCCCGCCGCTGATTTTTTAGTTTACCCCATATATCAATCTCCCAACTGCTTCTGAAACCGGCAAAAAGATCGGGCGTAAGTTTAACAGGTGTTTGTTGTTTTTTACTGATATTAGGCGAAAGATTAGTATCGAAATTGCCTACACCATTGATCGTGTAATCTCCAAAATGATCAACACCGCCTGATATTATACCGTTCACAGACGGTAGCAAAGCCCCTTTACGCATAGCCAGTTGCGCACGGGCAATTCCTATTCGTTGTAAGGTGATCAACAGCTCTGGATTGTTTTGCAACGTAGTATCCAGCAATGCCACCAGGAATTTGTCATTAAAAAACTGCCGCCATGAAATATTGGCTATACTGGTTGAACCTGTATTGACCGCGAACGAATCCGGCATTGCTTTTACAACAGGCATGGCCACAGGTTTTGCTACCCGGCAGCCTGTAACAGTAACAGCTGTTACTGCAATAAGAAGTATACTATAGTTTAATATTTGTTTCATCCAAATCTGGTATTAGTTTCCATAACAAAATATACACATTGAAGTCTACTATGCTAACGCCATTTCTGTTTAGGGAATATCATCCGTCGTTTTCTTTTTCTTTCTTTCAGACAACATCGCAAATACAACATACAGACCCGGTATCAGGAATAAACCGGCTATGGTTCCAATCAACATCCCCCCTGCTGCTGCCACACCAATGGAACGGTTGCCCATGGCTCCAGCACCTGTGGCAATACAAAGCGGAATCAATCCTGCCACAAATGCAAAAGAGGTCATCAGGATAGGACGCAAACGCGAGATGGCCCCCTGTTTTGCGGCTTCTAGAATTGAATATCCCTGTTTACGACGTTGTATAGCAAACTCTACGATCAGGATAGCATTTTTACCCAATAAACCTATCAGCATGATCAGCGAAACCTGCGCATAAATATTGTTTTCAAGACCCGCCAGTTTCAGCGACACAAACGCGCCTGCAATTCCTGCTGGTAAAGAAAGGATCACTGCCATTGGCAACAGGAAACTTTCATATTGTGCTGCCAGCAGTAAATACACAAACACCAGACAGATAATAAAAATATACACAGCCTGGTTTCCGGAAAGTATCTGCTCGCGCGTCATACCACTCCATTCATAGCTATAACCACGGGGTAGTTTTTCTTTTGCCAGTTGTTGTATTGCAGCAATGGATTCACCACTACTGTATCCTTTTGCTGCATCGCCATTGATCATGGCAGCAGAATACATATTGTACCTAGTGATCTGTTCTGGTCCATATACTCTTTCCAGTTTAATAAAAGTGGAATATGGCACCATTTCTCCCTTACTGTTCTTTACATACAAATTCAGAATATCTTCTGGCTTACTGCGGTATTGTGGATATGCCTGCAGCATTACTTTATACATCTGTCCGAAGCGGATAAAGTTGGTAGCATAATAGCTTCCCAGCAACGTTTGTAATGTGCTCATTGCGTTGTCGATCGTTACACCTTTTTTGGCTGCCATTTCCTGGTCAACATGTATTACATACTGCGGAAAACTGGGATCAAAACTGGTAGATGCGCTGCCAATGATCTTATGTTGTTTCATGGCCTCTACAAAATCTGCGGTTACTTTTGCCATGGAATCCAGGCTGCCGCCCCGGTTCTTATCCAACAACCGTAATTCAAACCCACTGGCATTCCCAAAACCCGGTACTGTAGGCGGTGCAAAAAACTCAATGGTTGCATCTGATATATGTTTGGTGGAAGCCTGCAGCCGGGTGATCATCTCATGTACGGTTTCCTTTCTCTCACCCCAGGATTTCAGGTTGATCATAGCCATGCCATAAGAAGCTCCGGAGATATCACTCAACAAACTATAACCAGCCAGTGTACTGATATTCTCAATGCCTTCACTTCCTTTGGTGGCAGCTTCCACTTTATTCAATACGCTTTCTGTACGCTCTACTGTAGAACCGGGTGGTGTTGTTACATTCACATAGATCATCCCCTGATCCTCCGTAGGAATAAAGCCTGATGGCAATACAACACTGATGCCCCAGGTGGCAATACAGAAAAACAGAAACAAGGATAATGTTACCAGCCTCCGACCAGCCAGCCATGCTACCATTTTACCATAATGCTTTTCTGTTCTATCATAACGCTTGTTGAACGAGCCATAAAACCGTTGCAACAGGCTTTTCCTGCGAACGGGATTGTGTTTCAACATCAGTGCACACAAAGCAGGAGTAAGTGTCAATGCATTGATACCGGATATTACAATTGAGATAGCCAATGTCAGCGAAAACTGTCGATAGAATACACCTACTGGTCCCGATAAGAAGGCCACCGGGATAAACACCGCCGACATTACCAATGTAATAGCAAGGATGGCACCTGTGATCTCTTTCATGGCAGCAATGGTTGCTTCCACTGCCGGCAAATGTTCTTCTGTCATTTTAACGTGTACTGCTTCTACCACCACAATGGCATTGTCTACCACTATACCAATAGCAAGTACCAGTGCAAACAGCGTAAGCATATTAATGGAAAAGCCCAATAGTTGCATAAACGCCAGCGTACCTATCAATGCCACCGGTACTGCCAGTGCCGGTATCACCGTAGAACGGAAATCCTGCAGGAAAATAAACACCACGATAAACACCAGTATGAAGGCTTCAAACAGCGTACGCATTACTTCATGAATACTGGCATCCAGAAAACGCGATACATCATAAGCATAATTATACTCCATACCCGGAGGAAATACATCTTTCTTCATCTGCGCCAGCCTGGTCTTTATATTGTCAATTACCTCACTGGCATTACTTCCCGGCCGTTGTTTGATCATGATGGATGCAGAAGGACGCCCATCCGTTTTGGACGACATATCGTAGCTCACAGTTCCGAATTCGATATCTGCAATATCTTTTAACCGTAGAATGGTTCCATCTGCAGCAGCTTTCAGCACTACGTTTTCGTATTCTTCCGGCTTGTTGAACTTACCGGTATATTTCAGAATGTATTGTTTTACCTGTTTATCTTTACCGGAGTTCTCACCTGCCATACCGGGCGCGGCTTCAATGTTCTGACTGCGTAAAGTGGCGATCACCTCTTCTGTTGAAATATTGTAGGCAAGCATTCGGTCTGGCTTCAGCCACACACGCATAGAATATTCTCGTGCTCCCATAATATCCACAAACCCTACGCCATCAATTCTTTTCAGTTCAGGCAGTACATTAATATCAGCAAAATTGTAAATAAATTCTTCATTCATACTGCTGTCGCTGCTGGTAATATTCAGGTACAGCAACATACTGTTCACTTCTTTTTCAGTTACCACACCAGCTTTAATTACTTCTTCCGGCAGTTCATCCAGTACAGTAGTAACACGGTTCTGCACATTCACTGCGGCCTGGTCAGGATCGGTGCCCACATTAAAGAATATCTGTACCAGCGTAGTTCCGTTATTACTGCTGACAGAGTTCATGTAGGTCATACCTGGTACCCCATTGATGGCCCGTTCAAGTGGAGTAGCCACTGCATTGGCGCACACTTCAGCATTGGCGCCATTGTAATTAGCAGTAACCACCACCGAAGGAGGTACGATATCGGGAAACTGGGTTATGGGCAATGTAAACAAAGCCAATACACCCAGCAGGGTAATAATCAGCGAGATCACCAGCGACAATACCGGTCGCCTGATAAACGTTTCTATCATTGTATAAAAAATTATGTTGCAGCCGGTGCTAAGGCAGCAAGCATCTCTTGATTTGTATGGATGTACAATATTACCTGCTGTACATGCAGGCAAATGCATTGGTTGTTAACGGTTATATGCACTATAAACCGGCAACCTGTAAACTGTCTGTAGTAATATAACGGGGATTAATAATGGTTCCTTCCCTGATATTCTGGATACCTTCATATATAATGGTGTCATCCGGAGAAAGCCCCTCTTCCACTATAATAAATTCATCTATCCTGGTCTTCGGGGTAAAGCTTTTCATTTTTACCGCATTGCCGTTGGTAAGTACAAAAACAAAATTTTTGTCCTGTATTTCAAATACAGCTTTCTGCGGTATGATCAAAGCCTTGCTGATAGCCGTGGTAAGGCTGACCTTTCCAGATGCACCATGTTTCAGCAGTTTATCGGGATTGGGAAATTTTGCCCTGAATGCAATGGAACCTGTATTTTCATCAAACTCACTTTCCATTGTTTCTACCTTTCCTTTGTATGCATATTCAGATCCATCTGCCAGTACCAGCGAAAGATTGTTTAATTGAGAGTTACCAGAATTTTTGCCTGACTTCACATATTGCAGATATTCATTTTCCGATACGTTGAAATACGCAAACATATCGTGCAGATCAGAAAGTGTAGTCAGCAACGCGCCTTCATTGACCAGGCTTCCGGATTTGAATGGTATACGGTCAATAATACCATTAAAAGGCGCCCTGATAGCTGCATACGACAATTGAATACGTGCATTATTCTCAGCAGAACGGGCCTCATCTTCCCTGGCATGTGTAGATTTCAGTTTTGCCTCTGCCAGTTCGTACTCACTTTTTGCTATAATGTTCTTGTCTACCAGCAATTTCACTCTTTTCAGTTCCAGTTCTGCTGTTCTTACTTCGGCGGCAGCACTGGCTAAAGCGGCCCTTACTCGCGACAGTTCCGATTGCAATTCAACATCATTGATAATAAACAACAACTGTCCTTTTTTAACTTCCTGGCCTTCATCAACCAGTATTTTATCAATAAAGCCTGATACTTTGGCACGTATCTCTACATTTCTGCATGCCTGTATATCTGCAACATAATTCTGTAATAACGTGGTGTCTTTGTTTTGCAACTTTACCACAGGTAATGAAACAGGTTTAAAGTGCGGGTCTTCTGTATTACCGTTAACCTTACATCCGGTTAACCCTATAATTCCAAGCCCGACTATTAACAAATAAGATCTCATCATGCTAATTTTTCGGTTAAAAAAACTGGCAGGCAATCGTTTTAAAGCCTTAAATCAATGGTCAATAATGTAATGGAAATATTTCCCGGGAATTACAAGCAGGGCTCAGAAGGGAGTAAAACGGAAAAGAAATGTATAATAATACGGAAGCGTATGGGAAGTAAAGCTGTTGTAGAATTGATGTTGGGGAAGATGATAATATTGTCTTGCAGTGGTATATTTATCGTCCTGCAAAGTATTTTCGCGCGGTTGTACCGGGCGTATCAGCGAATAAATGCTTTTCTCCGGTGCCAGTTCTTCAATCTCGTCACGCTCATCTTCTGTTTCAACAAAGCTCAGTGAGAACTTCTGCAGATCTGTTACATTAAAACCCGGTGCCTGATGGTGAACGCAAAAAACAGAATGTTTAAATACATATCCTAAACGTATACTTTTAGCAGCAGACGGTGTTGCTATTGCCAGCAGTACCAGCAATGCACTTAAAAAAGATATATATTTTCTGCTTTTTAATGGCATTTTAATAATATACACAGAGCAACCAAATATACAAACGGCTTGCAAGATTTTCTATTGCAATTGTGATACCAGGCATAAAATGCTACATCAGAACGAGCATTAATGCTTAATAAACAGGCGTTACAATCACATTAAAAAAATAAAATAAAAAACCAGCATGGCTGAAACTATGCTGGTTTACAAATAAAATGATCATTCTGCTGTGGTATTGTCATTATGGTCGGGAAGATAGAGAATTCTTGGGACTATCTCAGTAACTGTGT
>LGYU01000032.1 GCA_001302245.1 Chitinophagaceae bacterium PMP191F | reverse complement strand
CACAGTTTTTGCTATAGTGTCAGATTCTTCCTGTGGCTTTTCATTGACCACTACAAGATCGCTGACATCTACAGTGATGGGCATCAATCCTAACTGTACCACTGCCTTTTTTCCGCGGATCTCTTTTACCTCACCAACCTGGTGATTTTTTTTCATCAATACTTTATTACCCACTTCTATACTACCACCTATCTCTTCATATTTTGAGCTGATCTTTTTCTTTACTTTTTCGGTGTTTTGTTGCTGATGCTGGCGGAACAAAAGAATCTGTAATTGTTTCATCAGTTCCTTCTTACTTTCCTGCCCTTCTGCTTTTTTCCAATCCACTATCACCTGTTTTAGCTTGCGCTCCATATCTTTCAGGTAAGCAATGCGTTCTTCGGTGATCTTATTCTGATGCTTTAATAATTCCAGTTGCTGATGGTGTTTTTCTTTGCTGATCAACGCTTCCATATCCTTTTTTAATCGCTCATTCTCTTTCAGCATTTTATTCAGATCCTTCTCTTTCTTCTCAATTTCACGCAGATCCTGTTCGGTACGGTTCAGCAACCTGTCCAATCGTACATGTTCATCATCTACCAATGTACGTGCACGTGCAATCAATTTGGGATCCAAACCAATACGTTCGGCAATTGAGAAAGTATAGGAACTTCCGGGTTTGCCGATCATCAGTTTGTACAAAGGCAGCAGGTTCTGTTCATCAAACGCCATTGCACCGTTGATAATGCCGGGGGTTTTATTGGCCATTACTTTCAGGTTCAGGTAGTGCGTGGTAACGATACCAAAAGAATGTTTGCGGGCCAGTTCTTCCAGGATAACCTCTGCAAATGCGCCTCCCAGGTTAGGATCACTACCACCACCCAACTCATCTATGAAGAACAATGTTTTACCATTGCCATTTTCAATGAAATATTTCATGTTCTTCAGATGCGAGCTATAGGTACTAAGCTCAAACTCCAGGCTCTGCGTATCACCAATATGGATCATTATCTGTTTGAAAATACCCAATTCTGAATTGGGATGTACAGGTATCAGCAAACCGCTCTGGATCATCAGTTGTAACAAACCTACAGTTTTGAGCGTAACTGTTTTACCTCCCGCATTGGGACCAGAAATAACCAGTATACGGTTTTTATCACTCAGCGTTACCTCAACAGGTATGGTTTTCTTGCCGGCTTTCTGATTGTACAGGTATAGTAAAGGATGATAAGCCTGTACCAGGTGTACATGCGCCCGATCGTTCAGCAATGGGTAGTTGCCATTCATATCCACCGCCAGTTTTGCTTTGGCACGGATAAAATCATATTCACCCAGAATTTCGTGATATATTGACAACAAAGACGCATACACCGCCAACCTGCCGGTCAGTTCACGCAATATGCGATAGACTTCGCGCCGTTCTTCATTTTCCAGTGCAAAGATCTCGTTGTTTAACTCGATGGTTTCTTCCGGTTCAATAAAAGCAGTTTTGCGGGTATCACTTTCCCCGTGCAAAATGCCTTTTACCTGGCGTTTTTGCTCTGCAAATACAGCTACTACCCTGCGTCCGTTCAAAAAAGCTTCATCAATATCGGCTGTATAGCCTGCTTTGGTTAACTTTTGTACGATCCTGTCAAACACCCTGCGCAATTCATTACGCCGTTTGTACAGGTTTAAACGTATACGCGACAACTCATCTGAAGCATTATCTTTTACTGTTCCGTTTTCATCCAGCACTTCATCGATCAGCAGCAGGATCGTTTTTTCGTAATAGGTATTTTCAATCACTTTCAGCAGTGCAGGGTATGCAATGCGTCTTTCAGCATCGAACCAACGGAAAATACCTTGCATATTTTCTGCCAGCTTGCGGATCAATATAAACTGATCGCCGTCCAGCACTGCACCGGGAATACCCAGCAGCTTAATCTCTCTTGCCAGGTTCAGGATATAGTCATTGGGGAAATACTGCCCATGCTGCAACAACAGCTTAAATTCATTGCTTTGTTGTAGTTCGCGTTCAATAAAGTCTTTGCGGGTATGAATGCGCAGGTCTGCAGCCTTGCTTTTTGCATATTCGGTTTTGCAATGCTCTTCCAGTAAAGCCTTTACCTTTGTAAATTCCAGTTGGACCAGCGCCGATTCAGGAAAAAATTTCATGTTTACTACTTACTTTGGGCAAAGGGCTGCAAACAGCCCCTTACGGAACGTGCAAAGGTACACCTATTTTCAGGCTTTTTTATATGATTTGTGCGCATTCTTGTTGAGCAAGAACTGTTAAGGCTACTGGTTGAAAGTCTTGCAATTCATATATTTAACTAAACCTTTTTAAGTCAGAATTGTTATCTTTCCGTTTTATCCTCTGAAAGTCTCTGGTTTTGCCCTGTCTTGTTAACTATTTGATAAAAGCAGCTTCCGGCCTGCAACTTTAACCCTACAGGTTTGCACACCGGCCTAACTTGCACGAAATTTGAATTTAAAACGCCTGAACTCAAACCAACAGATATAGTATGAAACTGATGCTAAGAAGTGTATTTATCTGGATGACGGGTCTCTTGTCATGCGCACAGAACGAAAATCCTACAAGTAATATGAGCAGTAGTCTTGCAACATCCGTTACAGGATATGTACAGAAAACGGATACAGCAACTTTTGGCACCGGCTGTTTCTGGTGTACGGAAGCAATTTTTCAGCAACTGGAAGGAGTATTGAAAGTAACATCCGGCTACAGCGGAGGCCATACCGTACGGCCTACTTACAAAGAAGTATGCACCGGTACTACCGGTCATGCTGAGTGTGTACAGATTGTATATGATCCCGAAAAGATCACATTCGATGAGTTGCTGGAAGTATTCTGGCAAACACACGATCCTACCACATTGAACCAGCAGGGCAATGATATTGGTACACAATACCGAAGTGTTATCTTCTATCACAACAATGAACAAAAACAGAAAGCTGAAAAATATAAAACCGAACTTGATAAAAGCGGAGCTTTCAGTAAACCGATCGTAACAGAAATTACAGCATACGATGAAAAATTTTATGCTGCCGAAGATTATCACCAGGACTATTATGCGCTGAATGGTTCACAACCCTATTGCGTATATGTAATACGTCCTAAAATGGAAAAATTCAAAAAAGTGTTTAAGGATAAATTGAAATCTTCACACTAAACAAGAACAATATTTTGCAGATAACAATATTAGCCCCTTATTGAAGGGGCTTTTTTATTGAGGCGATCGCTAAACTGATATGCAAGCGATATGAAAAACCAAAACAACATGCAAATACAAGCTATCCAGAACAGGATTTATGAGATCAGGGACCAGAAAGTAATGCTCGATTTTGATCTTGCTCCGCTATATGAAGTGGAGACAAGAGTATTCAACCAGGCTGTCAAACGCAATATTGCCAGCTTTCCAAAAGATTTCATGTTCAGGTTAACAGCCAGAGAATGGAAAAAGATGTCATCACAAATTGTGATGACATCATCTGCAAAAAGGCCTAAAACAGCATTACCATACGCGTTTACAGAGCATGGAGTAACCATGCTTGCCAGCATATTAAAAAGCCCTAAAGCCAGGAAAATGAACATAGCGATAGTGCGGGCATTTGTTGAAATGAAAAAACTGACTGTACAACATAAAAATGTCTGGAAACAACTGGAAGAACTACGGAAAGAAATTCATCAAAGACTGGGTGAACATGATGTACAACTATCAGCCATTTATGATGCAATCGAGAACTTACTGGATGAAAAGGTGGCCATAAAAGCCTGGGAAGAACGAGAACGGATAGGATTTAAAAAATAGAAGATTATGAGAATAAAAAAGCCGGTAATTAAAAGTATTACCGGCTATTGAATATATTCAGTATTGAACATTAGCTGATACCCAGCAATTCCACTTCAAATATCAATGTGCTGTTAGGACCGATCTGCGCACTGACCTGCCTGTCACCATAACCCAGGTGAGGAGGAATAAAGAAACGCCATTTACTACCTACGCTCATCAGTTGTAAACCTTCTGTCCAGCCTTTGATTACTGCATTCAGCGGAAAGGTGGCAGGTTGGCCTCTGCGCACGGAACTGTCAAATACATTCCCGTCAATTAATGTACCATGATAGTGACAGGTTACTTTATTAGTGGCCAGTGGTTTTGCACCTGTTCCTTCAGTGATCACTTCATACTGCAAACCACTGGGCAATTCAGTAATGCCCGGTTTGGTTTTATTAGCAGCTAAAAATTCCTGGCCTGCCTTTAAGTTAGCAACAGCCTTCTCATTCTTCAGTTGAAATAATTTATCTGCAATTCCCATATCTGTTTTTTTGCAAAGATAGTACAAGCTACGGGCTTTGAGCTACGAACCTTATTTATGCAAAGACGCATACAATACCACGATTCAGATCATTCATATTCGCATTTCAATCTTCGTATGTCTCTTCTTGTTCCCAGAATCTTGTATCTCCCGCTTCAGCGCTCTCTTATTTCTCAATATGAACTCTTCTCAATTCCAGTAGATTTAAACCATTGGGTTGAAAATCTTTAACCAGGGGGTTCGTAAGGTGTACCACTACATCATACCACAATGGCATTACAGGGGCGTCATTGATCACCAGTTGATCCATCTGCTGGTACATTTTATTTCGCAGAGAATCATTTTCTGTAATCAAAGCCTGTTCGTACAAAGCATCAAACCTGGCATTTTTATATTGTGTATAATTGGGCGGAGCAGGATTTTTGCCATAAAAAACACTCAGATAATTTTCAGCTTCCGGATAATCTGCAATCCAGCTTGCACGAAAAAACAATGCCTGTGATTTGGCCGTTTGTTCCAGTAACAGGCTTTTCTGTATCACTTCCACCTGTACATGGATACCCACCTCTTCCAACTGACGTGCTATAAAACTGGCCATATCTGAATAAATAGCAATAGTAAGCAGTTTAATTTCAGGCAAACCCTTTCCTCCAGGGAAACCGGCATCAGCCAATAACTGACGCGCTTTTTCAGGGTTATAATGATATCCTTTTACAACAGAAGAATCAAACGCGGGAAATCCAGCCGGTATAAAACCACTTTCTGCCGGAATGCCCAGCGAATTACGCAGGTACATTACCATTTTACGCCGGTCGAACCCATAGTTCATAGCCTGCCGTACCTGCCGGAAACGTAAAGGCGATTGTTTTACCAAAGGATTGGTACTATCTACCAGTATTCCCAAGTATTCAGTGTTGAGATAAGAATGGACAGACAATACCAGTTTGCCTTCCCAGTCTTTGCGCAACTGTCCTTTTTTAGTCAGTATTTCGTCTTTAAACGACGCTTCTATATCGTTGATAAAATCCAGTTCTCCCTGTCGAAGTAACAAAAATTCAGTCGCCTTGCTATCGTAAAAAGTAATTTTAATTCCGTCGAGATAGGGTAATTGTCTGCCGGTACTATCACGTTCAAAATAATGTTCATTCCTGCGCAGAATAAGCGCCTGCCCTTCTTCCCATGCTTTAAAACAGAAAGGGCCTGTACCACAGGGATGACTGCGAAAATCTTTTCCATACTTTTCTACTACTTCATGTGGCACTATGGAGCAATATTGCATGCTCAGCAATCCCAACACGGGTGTAAAAGGGGTGATCAGTGTAAGCTGAAAGGTGGAATCATTCAACGCAGTAAAACCGGCATTTCCGTCTACCCGGTCATTAAAGATCCATGTTCCTGTACTGGCAGTGGTGGGGTCAATTATCCGGCGGAAACTGTACACAATATCGTGAGCTGTCATTTTACGGCCTTTGCCACCGGGAAAAGCATCATTATCGTGAAAAAACACATCATTACGCAGGTGAAAAGTATATATGCGTCTGTCGGCCGATACATCCCAGCGGTATGCCAGTGAAGGAACAATGTTAAGGTTGTTATCAGTCTCTACCAGGGTATTGTATAACTGGTGAACCGGCCAGATAATTGACTGGTTTTTGGCAAAAGCCGGGTCCAGGGTGGCTATACCGGTTTGCTCATTGTAATGAAATACCTGATTGTTATGTTGCTGCCTGCTGCCACAGGAAACAAACAGGATAAAAACGGTAAGATATGTGATAAAAAATTTGCTTCTGCCTGTCATATTCCGACTAAATTAGCAAATCAAAAACGTACTGCCGTGATTCATGTAAAAAAATCCATAGGTGCAGTTCTCTTCATGCACTTGTTTGCTATTATCTCATTATCAGCACAACCACTGAATAGTAAACATAAATTTAACCATCAGGACACGCTTCGCGGCAGTGTTACGCCTGAAAGAGCATGGTGGGACGTACAATACTACGCTGTATCTGTACAGCCATTTTATACTGAAAAAAAGATCAAAGGGGCAAACATTATCACATTCAAAGTATTGAAACCAGGTAAGCTGATGCAGATTGATCTGCAACAGCCTATGAGCCTCGATATGGCTACCTGGAATAAGCAATCCCTGACAGTTGTCAGGGATGGTAATGTATACTACATAACATTTCCTGCCACATTGCCTGTAGGCAGTACTCAGACACTTGAATTGCAGTTCAGTGGCGGCCCCCGCGTAGCAGTAAATCCACCATGGGATGGCGGATGGATCTTTACCAAAGATAAACAGGGACGTCCGTGGATGAGCGTTGCCTGCCAGGGTTTGGGAGCCAGTGTCTGGTATCCCTGTAAAGATTACCAGGGCGATGAACCTGATAATGGAGCATCATTATCCATTACAGTTGCGGATACGCTGGTAGCTGTGGGCAATGGCCGGTTGCACAATACCAATAATAATGGAAATGGTACAACCACGTATACATGGCAGGTTGTAAATCCCATTAACAATTACAATATCATTCCATACATCGGAAAATATATTCACTGGCACAAAGATTACCCGGGCTTAAAAGGAAATCTCGATTGTGATTACTATGTACTGGATTATAATGAACAAAAAGCAAAAGCACAGTTTGTACAGGCAGATTCCATGCTGAAATGTTTTGAATACTGGTATGGCCCCTATCCTTTTTATGAAGATGGTTACAAACTGGTAGAAGCACCACACCTGGGTATGGAACACCAGAGCGCAGTTGCTTATGGCAATGGTTTTGAAAACGGCTATCGCGGCCGTGATCTGTCCGGTAGCGGATGGGGCAAAAAATGGGATTTTATCATTGTGCATGAAAGCGGTCACGAATGGTTTGCCAACAGTATTACTTCCAACGACATTGCAGATATGTGGATCCATGAAGGATTTACCAATTACAGTGAAACCCTGTTCACCACCTGCCAGTTTGGAACAGAAGCAGGCAATGACTACGTGATCGGCACCCGCAAACAGATCCGTAACGATATTCCCATCATCGGTCATTACGGTGTAAACCAGGAAGGCAGCGGCGATATGTATTATAAGGGAGGTAATATGCTGCATAATATCAGGCAGATTGTTGGTGATTCTGTTTTTCGCCAGTTATTACTAGGGCTGAACAAAACCTACTATCACAAAACAGTCGACACACGGGATGTGGAGAGTTTTATGAGCAAACATTCCGGCAAAGACCTTTCTAAAATATTTGATCAATACCTACGCACCGTACAAATACCGGTGCTGGAGTATAAAAACAACGGCAGCCAGTTGCATTACCGCTGGACCAATTGCGTAAAAGGATTTAACATGCCGGTAAAAGTAACCTGGGGTAATATGGAAATATGGCTCAAACCCACGGAGAAATGGAATACGCAAATCAGCAAAAATGTACCCGGAGAATTAAAAGTTGACAGAAATTTTTATATAGAGGTTAAAAAGACTGAATAACTGTTTCCAGGTAGCACTGAGTGCCATTATAGCCTATAATATTCAATAAATTCCTTCATCTTTGCAGGCAACCTAACATAATTTATCCTGCATGAGTAATATCCGGCGGCAAAGTCTTATTTCTTCCGTAGTTGTATATTTCGGCTTTGCCCTCGGTTTTCTGAATACCTATCTTTTTACCAAAGAAGGCGGATTTACAGCAGAGCAATATGGCCTTACAGGAACATTTATAGCTATTGCCAATATCATGTTCTCTTTTGCAAACCTGGGAAGCCTGGCGTACGTTTATAAATTTTTCCCTTACTACAAAGACAATCTGCCACATGAAAAAAATGATATGTTGGCATGGTCACTGCTTGCAAGTGTAAGTGGCTTTGTGCTGGTTATGCTAAGTGGCCTTTTTTTCAAAGACCTAGTGATCCGTAAATTCAGCGCTAACTCACCTGAACTGGTAAAATATTATTACTGGATATTCCCATTTGGCTTCGGTCTTACTATTTATTCACTGCTGGAAGCACTGGCATGGCAATTTAAAAAAGCAGTACTAACCAGTTTTTTACGGGAAGTATTGTTCCGCCTGTTCACAACAGCCCTGATAGTACTTTCTTTTGCTGGTATTGTCAAAAACTTCGATCTGTTTATCAGGTTGTATGCATTTACCTATATTGGTATTGCAGCTATTCTGTTTATTTACCTGGCTGCAACCGGAAAGGTACATCTACATTTTTCAGTCAGCAATCTTACGAGGCGATTGCGCAAAAAGATCATTACCTATGCGGCTTTTATCTGGGGAGGGAGTCTCATTTTTAATATCGCCCAGATGATCGATACCCTCATTATTGGTTCGGTTGTTACAGGCGGTATGGCGTATGTGGGCGTATATACATTGGCGCAAAATGTGGCTAGCCTGGTACAAGCCCCGCAGCGTGGTATCATTGCTGCTTCTATCGGTCCTTTATCACAGGCATGGAAAGATAAAAACATTGCACTGATCAATCGTATTTACCATCGCTCTTCCCTTAATCAGTTGATCTTTGCAGTAGGTATGTTTGCACTTATCTGGCTCAATTTTACAGATGGCGTGTTAACCTTTCACTTAAAACCTGCTTATCTCGCTGCCCGTGATGTATTTCTGTATATTGGGCTGATGCGCATCATCGACCTGGGTACAGGTGTTAATGCACAGATCATTGCAACTTCCTTATTCTGGCGTTTTGAGTTTGTAACCGGTATGATCCTGCTGGCGCTGGCATTACCGCTAAACTATCTGCTAGCCAAACACATGGGAGTAGTAGGACCTGCTATTTCCAATCTCATAGCATTCACTATTTACAACACCATTCGCTATATCTTCCTGTTAAGGCGTTTTAACATGCAGCCCTTTACCATCAAAAGTTTGTACACTGTACTTACTGGTATTGGTGTATACATACTTTGTTATTTGTTGTTCCGCCAGCATCAGGGTTTTGGATGGATCGTATTACGTAGTTCGGTGTTTGTAGCGCTATATGGAGGCTGTATAGTATTGTTCGATCTTACCCCCGACATCAAACCTGTGTGGGAAACAATAAAGAAAAGATTGCGAAGGTAAAAATAGCGGTACTAAAAAGTCAAACGTGAAATGAAGCCCTGAAACCGGGTCTGGTCCCGCCTGTGCAAAATTGCTGATTTGTCAGGTAGTTTTTTGGTCAGCAACCAAAATATCAAACAACCAATCACTTCATTCTTCCCGCTCCAACGTAATGGCTTCCATAATACTGGGAATTCAGGTCATCTATCATTACCCCTCCGGAAGTTGAAGCATGTACAAACTTGTTATTACGCAGGTAAACACCTACATGCGACACACTTTTTTTACGCCCCAGGGTAGCAAAAAACACCAGGTCTCCCTGACGCAGCTCATCCCTTCTGATACGTGTACATTGGTTATATTGCTCGGCTGATGTTCGTGGCAGTTTGGTATTGTAAATGCTGGATTGCAGTGTTTGCACAAAAGCTGAACAATCGATCCCGTTTTTATCATTGCCGCCATACCGGTAGCGCGTGCCATACCAGTTTTCGATAAACAAAAACAATTGCGTATCAGTTACTTCTTCCACAGGTATGTCCATCAGAATAGCATACTTAAACTGCAACGCAGAACTGGCTTCCACCCCCATACCATTATTTTCTCCCGCATAGGCAGGTTGAACAGAATAGGTATTTTTTTGTTGATTACCTGTTGGATCCAATGTGATATTGTCCAGGAATGCAGGCGACGAGGAGGAATGCTGCCGGGTATTGCCCGCAGCAGAATGATTACCAGCACTTCGTTTGGAAGAAGAGCAACTGGCAACACTGGCAGATAATAATAAGAACAGGAACGGATTTTTCACGATACTGTTTTAGTTCAATCGAGCAAATATAACAAATTGACTGCCAAAAGCAGCCTGTGGAAAACATTGAGCGGAGTTTAACGGCTTAAAACGGACATTTGCAGGTGAAGGTTACAGAATTCAGGTCACCGGATAGAAGATACAACGTTGTGAGTATTTCAAAACGACCTGAACGAACCTACAACTTATAACATAAAACTTTTGTGATAGAACCCTATGTGCAAATTTTCTCACTTACATGTTCACACACAGTTCTCCCTGCTGGACGGACAGGCTTCTATTCAAAGCTTGTATAAAAAAGCTATTAAAAATAACCAGCCGGCCATTGCTATTACCGACCATGGTAACATGTTCGGGGCTTTTGAATTTGTAGCTGAAGCGTACAAACACAAAAACGATGATGGCACGCTGAAAGTAAAACCCATTGTAGGATGTGAATTTTACGTGGTGGAAGATCGTCATCGCAAACAGTTCTCTAAAGAAATAAAAGACGAACGTTACCACCAGGTTTTACTTGCCAAGAACAAACAAGGATACCAAAACCTTATCAAGCTTACATCTCTGGGGTACATTGAAGGGATGTATAGCAAATATCCTCGTATTGATAAAAAACTGATTGAGCAATATCACGAAGGATTGATTGCCACTACCTGCTGTATCGGAGCCTATGTACCGCAAACAATTTTACACGATGGTGAAGAAAAAGCAGAACAGGAATTTAAATGGTGGCTGGATATGTTTGGTGAAGATTACTTCATTGAACTGCAACGTCATAATATCAAAGAGCAAGAGATCATTAACCAGACACTGCTGAAATTTGCAAAAAAATTCAACGTACCTGTTATTGCTACCAACGACAGTCATTATACAGACCAGGACGACTACAACGCCCACGACATCTTACTTTGTATCAACACCGGCGAAAAGAAAAGTACGCCCGGTTTTGATGATTTTGTAAACGATGATAGCGTCATTAAGGATCGTCGTTTTAAGTTCCCCAACGATCAGTTTTTTTTCAAGAGTACGCAGGAAATGCAAACACTGTTCAGCGATATTCCCGAAGCGCTGGACAACACCAACATGATCGTTGATCGTGTGGAATTACTGAACCTGAAAAAAGACATTTTACTTCCGGCCTTCCCATTACCGGATGAGTTTAAAGTGCATGGCGATGATAACCTGAACCAGTGGGAATTTCTGAAACACCTTACCTATGAAGGTGCTAAAGCACGTTACGTAGACATTACACCCGATATACAGGAACGTCTCGACTTTGAATTATTCACCATTAAAACAATGGGATTTGCCGGTTACTTCCTTATTGTGAGTGACTTCATCAAATCCGGTCGCGACCTGGGCGTATTTGTAGGCCCCGGACGCGGTTCGGCGGCAGGTAGTGCTGTTGCTTATTGTATTGGTATCACCAACATTGACCCTATTAAATACAACTTACTGTTCGAAAGGTTTCTTAACCCCGACCGTAAGTCGATGCCGGATATTGATACGGACTTTGATGATGAGGGCCGTCAGAAAGTAATTGACTATGTAGTACAGAAATATGGTAAGAACCAGGTAGCACAGATCATTACCTACGGTACCATGGCGGCCAAAATGAGTATCAAGGACGTTGCCCGTACACTTGATCTGCCACTGCCCGATGCCAACGCTTTGGCTAAACTGGTACCCGATAGACCGGGTATTGAACTGGGCCGTGTATTGCATGCGCCGCTTACAGCCAAAGAAGGTGAAAAATCGCTGGAAGAAAAAGACGGTGTAGGTAGTGATGACCTGGAGAATGTAAAAAAACTGCGCGAAATATACAACGGTACAGGCTTGTCCAGTGAAGTATTGCACGAAGCTGAACGTCTGGAAGGGTCTGTACGCAATACTGGTATTCACGCGGCCGGTATCATCATTGCACCTAAGGATCTTACAGAGTTGTTGCCGGTATCTACTGCCAAAGACTCCGATCTCTGGGTTACGCAGTTTGAGGGAAGCATTATTGAAGATGCAGGCGTTATCAAGATGGACTTCCTGGGTTTAAAAACCCTGACCATCCTGAAAAATGCCCTGACCATGATCAAAGAGAATCATGATGTAGAAATTATCCTGGATGATATTCCGCTGACAGACGAAAAAACTTTTGAACTATACCAGAAGGGTGATACCATCGGTACATTCCAGTTTGAAAGTCCCGGTATGCAGAAATACCTGCGCGATCTGAAACCTGACCAGTTTGCGGATCTCATTGCGATGAACGCTCTGTACCGCCCCGGTCCACTTGCGTACATTCCCAACTTTATCGATCGTAAACACGGACGGGAACCTATTACATACGATTTGCCGGAAATGGAGGAATACCTGCAGGAGTCTTACGGTATCACTGTATACCAGGAACAGGTAATGTTGCTGGCACAGAAACTGGCAGGCTTCAGTAAAGGTGATGCCGACGTATTGCGTAAAGCGATGGGCAAAAAACAAAAATCGGTACTGGATAAAATGAAAAAACAGTTTGTGGAAGGTGCCAAACAAAAAGGCCATCCAGAAGACAAACTGGAAAAGATCTGGACTGACTGGGAAGCATTTGCCCAATACGCGTTCAACAAATCGCATTCTACCTGTTATGCATATGTGGCCTATCACACTGCATACCTGAAAGCCCACTACCCTTCTGAATACATGGCGGCAGTACTGAACAATGCCGGCAATATTGAAAAGATCACCTTCTTTATGGAAGAGTGTAAGCGGATGGGTCTGAACGTATTTGGTCCCGATATCAATGAGTCTAAAAAAGGTTTTTCGGTAAATAAAAAAGGGGATATCCGTTTTGGATTGGGCGGGCTGAAAGGCGTAGGCGAAGCTGCGGTAGAAAGTCTTATAGAAGAACGTGGCAAAAGCGGCCCTTATCTCTCCGTTTTTGATATGATTAAACGGGTGAACCAGCGTACAGTGAACAAAAAAACGCTGGAAAGTCTTGCATATGCCGGTGCATTTGATTGTTTTACCGAACTGCACCGCGCACAGTATTTCTTCACACCTCCCGGCGATACCTCAACAGGTCTGGAAAAGATCATTAAATACGGTAACCAGTTCCAGGCACAGCATTCCAGTGCTGCCAATACCTTGTTTGGCGAATTGCCGGCAGTGATGGACATACAGGTTCCCAAAATTCCACCATGCGAAATGTGGGCGCTTACCGAATTACTGGACAAAGAGAAAGATGTAACCGGCATGTTCATGAGCGGACATCCGCTGGATAATTTCCGCTTTGAAATGAGGCATTATGGAATTACTACCCTGGCAGATTTCAATGAACTGAAGGATGCTGTTACCCCGGCTAACGCCAGCAAACAACTACGGCTTGCGGGCCTCGTAGTAGACGCCCAACACCGGGTTACCAAAACCGGGCGCCAGTTTGGAGTACTGGCCATTGAAGATTATTCCGGCAAGTCGGAGTTTATGTTATGGAGCGACGATTATACCCGGTATTCCAACTACCTGGAAAAAGGTAAAAACATCTTCATAACCGGATGTTTCAAAAACCGTTTTAACAAACCGGAGTTTGAATTCAAAGTTGAGAAGATCATTTTATTAGAAAGTATCAAACAAAATCTCACCAAACAGGTTATAATAGATATTGAGGCACGCGATATTAAGCCGGAAGCTATCGCTTTCCTTGAAAAAAATGTTAAAACCTTTCCTGGCCGTTCCGGTCTGCGTTTTAATGTTAAAGATTCCAAAACACGTTGTAAAATAAGCCTTTATAGTATTGAAACGGGTATTGAGATGAATGACGAACTGGCGGCTTTTCTGCAAAACAGCCCGGAAATGGATGTACAGGTTGTCACTGTGTAAATGTGGAAATGTCAGACGGGCAGGGATTCGGAATTGGTTGTAAATTTGACGTTCTTTATTATGTTATCAGTTGATAAAACGGCGGATAACAGGTTCATTAAAATAGTTTACAATAAAATTTTATAATTATGGCTTTAGAATTCACAGATTCAAACTTTCAGGAAAAAGTAATTTCTTCTGATAAATTAACAGTGGTTGACTTCTGGGCTGAGTGGTGTGGACCTTGCCGCGCAATCGGACCCGTAATTGAAGAGTTGTCTAAAGAATACGACGGGAAAATAAACGTAGGTAAAGTGAACGTAGACCACAACCCGCAGTTATCCGTGAACTATGGTGTTACATCTATCCCCGCTATCCTTTTCATTAAAGAAGGTAAAGTAGTAGACAAACTGGTAGGTGCACAACCTAAATCAAATTTTGTTAAAAAGATCGAACAGCATATCTAAACTGTTTTCAAAATAACCACTGAACGCCCCTGTATAATGCAGGGGCTTTTTTATTTCCGCAAAAGACAACAGATTTACTGGAATATGTCTGCCATAGTTCCGTTCATTGAGCAATAGGGCAGCATTATATAAAAAATATCTACTATTTAGCTCTTTAAAGGCCAATGAACCGGCCACTTTGAATTTCTTCCAGTATATTGCTATGTCTTACCTGCACCGCTCAGCATATTAATGGCAGGAAAGTTCTACAACTAAACTAGCTGATATGAATTCGCATCTGGAAAACTTGTTACGTGGCTTTCTGGGAATGTTTTTCCTGATTTTCGTTTGCTGGCTTCTGAGTAATAACCGCAAGTCCATCAACTGGAAACTGGTGGGCATGGGTATTTTTGCACAGGTAATGTTTGCCATGGGCGTGCTGCATACCACTATTTTGGGGCAGCCAGTATTCTGGCTGGCGTTTGGCCTGATTGTGCTGTATACCATGTTCAATAAATTCACCCAAACGCAACAAGGCAAAAAAGTATTTACATACGATACCACCCACCTGCTGATGGCTATAGGCTGGCAGGTAATATTGTTTGTGGGACTTATCAAAGCACCGGCAGTTTTTGGAAAATGGTCCGGTCTTTCCATCTTTCTGAGTTGTGTCATTATTATCGGTCTGGCATTCAGAATGGGTAAAAAGCACGTTGAACTGATGAAATGGAGCATTCTGGTATCCAGCATCATCATCTGCGTCAGTGTATACCTTCAATTATGTCCGCCACAGATCTTTAAAATGATACTGGAATCTGTATCAGATTCTTTTGTAGACCTGATCAACCTCAGCCATAAGGGTACTGAGTTCATTTTTGGAGAACTGGCCAAATTACAGAACGATAGCGGTAATAAAGTATACGACTGGGCTTACGTTTTTGGCATCCAGGTACTGCCCAATATCATCTTCTTTGCAGCATTGTCTTCTATTTTATACTATCTCGGTATTCTGCAAAAAGTAGTGTTTGTTTTTGCATACCTGCTGAATAAACTGAATATTTCCGGTGCAGAAAGTCTTTCAACTGCTGCCAATATCTTTTTGGGTCAAACAGAAGCTCCTTTAATGATCCGTCCTTACCTGGACAAAATGACCCGTTCTGAAATTCTTTGTATCATGATTGGTGGTATGGCCAATACTGCCGGTAGTGTATTGGCTGCATATGTTGGTTTCCTCGGTGGTGCTGATATTGCCCAGCAACATTATTTTGCACTGCACATGCTCAGCCAATCTATTATGAGTGCTCCTGCAGCCATTGTTTGCTCCAAGATATTATTCCCGCAAACAGATCATCATCTCGTATCGAAAGATCTTACCATTCCCAAAGAGAAACTGGGCGATAATTTTCTCGATGCCCTGTCACTGGGAACTACAGATGGTTTAAAACTGGCAGTGAATGTAGGCGCCATGCTGATTGTATTTACAGCATTAATGTATGTAGCCAACGCTTTAATGGGCTGGGTTGGCGGCATCACACATATCAATGAACAGATCTCCGCTTCCACCGGCGGCAAATACAATACCTTATCCTTACAAATGGTATTGGGATATGTCTTCTCTCCGGTAGCCTGGCTGATCGGTGTCAATAGTTCAGATATGGTACCAATAGGGCAATTGCTGGGTGAAAAAACGATCCTTAATGAATTTGTAGCCTATATTTCACTGGGCGAAATGAAAGCCAAACATGTAATCCAGGATCCCAAATCACTATTGATTGCAACCTACGCGTTGTGTGGCTTTGCCAACTTTGCATCCATTGGTATACAGATTGGCGGTATCAGTCAGCTGGCTCCCAACCAACGACGTAACCTGACAGAACTGGGCGTTAAAGCCCTGATTGGAGGTACCATTGCCTGCTTAATGTGTGGTTGTATTGCCGGGGCATTGATGTGATCGGTGACAATAACACAATTTTTTAGCAAGGGTTTTTAATGCTTTTCTAAACAATAATATTCTCTTCGCTGTTATTTGCAGCGTACCTTTGCCTTGTCTTTACAGGCATTAAATTTCTTGAATATGGATGTAGCAGCAATTCAACAGGTGATAGCCGCAGAGCAAGACCCGGCCTTACGCGCGATAGGTGAAAAAGTGATAAAACAGGAACGCATTACTCCCGAAGAAGGCATATTGTTGTTTGAGCGTGCGGGATTACCTTTTGCCGGTGCTCTTGCCAATTTTGTGCGTGAAAGACTGCATGGCGACAAGACTTATTTCAACCGCAATTTCCATATAGAACCTACTAACATCTGTGTTTTTGCCTGTTCATTCTGTTCTTACTCCCGCCTGTATGCACATCGTGAAGAAGGCTGGGAACTGACCACCGATCAGATGCTGGATATAGTGAAAAGCTATGATGGTAAACCTGTTACCGAAGTACATATTGTAGGTGGTGTTCACCCGAAGCTTACGTTGAACTTCTTTGCCGATCTGTTGCGTAGCATCAAAGCGCATCGCCCAGAACTGCATATCAAAGGTTTTACACCTGTTGAGCTGGACTATATGTTCCGCAAAGCCAAAGTAACACCTGAAGATGGGATGAAGTTTTTGCATGAAGCAGGATTGGATTCGCTACCCGGTGGTGGCGCAGAGATATTTGCACCCGAGATCAGGAAGCAGATATGCGAAGACAAAGTTGATGCTGAAGGATGGTTGCGTATTCATGCAGCAGCTCATGCGCTGGGTATGCACAGCAACGCTACCATGCTGTACGGACACATTGAAAGCTTTGCCGATCGCATTGACCACATGGAGCGTCTGCGCCAGTTGCAGGATAAAACAGGTGGCTTTAATACATTCATTCCTTTAAAATTCCGCAATAAGGACAACGAGATGAGCAATGTGCCGGAATCTACCATGGTAGAAGATATGCGCATGTATGCCATTGCGCGTTTGTACCTCGATAATTTCCCGCATCTGAAAGCTTACTGGCCTATGCTGGGCCGACAAAGCGCGCAGCTTACTTTGTCATTTGGTGTAAATGACATTGATGGTACTATTGACGACTCTACCAAGATCTACTCAATGGCCGGTTCAGAAGAACAATCTCCTGCCATGAGCACCGCACAACTGGTAGCACTGATCAAACAGGTAAAACGTGAGCCTGTAGAAAGAGATACCCTGTATAATGTAGTAAAAAATTATAAAGACATGGATATTGCCGCAATGGAAGTAAATCCGTTGTACAATTAGTAAGAGGTGAATAATGAATGATTAATAGCGAGTTGTGTATGGTCGCTGCTATTGCTTCCTGTGGCTATTTTATGAAAGATGAAAGGTCAAAAATGAAATGTGAGACCTGCCCGAATGAATTCGTTCCCGTCCGAACCGGTCAGGCGGGCATGAATCGTCAGTTGTGAGTAGTTGCTGCTGTATTTGCTCGTTGCTTCTTTCAGACTTCTTCAGAGTCACAAAAGAACACGAAAAAGGTGTTGGCTTTTAGCAACGAACTACTCCCGGTTAACTCTTCAACCTGTCAACCTGCATTTCTGTTTCTCTTCAAGACTTATATTCGCTCGGCGCCCAAAGCTCGCAGCTTCTTATAACAATCCAACAATATAACCACCCTGGCTACTTACCTCACCGCGCTTCCAGCAACCATGTTTGCCTGATCGAGTAACGTTTTTTGGCCTGTTCGCCATTTGTAGTTTTGTCACTATTATTGCGCAGTATTTTTAAGGAGCTTAATTTGTCTGCAACAACTTCCAGTCGTTTGCTGATACGAAAACCGTTCGCTTCAAAAAAAACAGCTGCCGCATCAAAGCTTTCAAACTTGTTTTCTTCAATACGATGCTCTTCCAGGAACTCATTAAACTGTTCCACAAAAGCATCCCCTTTGTCCTCAACGTCTTCGTAAGAACTCTTTTTGATATAGATATCGCCAGTGATCCATTGCCCGCCACGTTCCTGCAACAGGCCCCTGATAATACGGCATAGCTCCTGTTTCTCCTGTACACCCAGGTACATCAGCAATCCTTCGTTCACTATCGTTAAAGGACCTGCAGGGAACAAACCCGCGATATGCAAAAACGTTTCTTCATCCAGCACATTCAGTGCCTTTGTCTGTAAACTTCCTTTCAGGTTGATCTTATAAGTTTTTTCTAACTGCTGTACTAAATCTTGTTTGATCTCAATAAGACCTGGCAGATCTGTATCAATGTAGGTGATCTTTTTCTGCTGAGCCATATTCAGTCCACGGAAAGAAAAACCAGCACAAAGCTCCAGTACATTTTCAGTATCCAGTTCAGATAACAACGCATCAATAGTACGATAACGGTTTTCAAAATGAAATACCCTGATCAGAAATGAACGGGGATGATATTCTTTCAACACCTGCTGTACATGCTCCTTACCCCACAACAATTCTGCAGCTTCCCGGGCATAGGGAATATCTGTCAGTGCTTTCATCAGCAACAGGCTCTTTGCAGAAGGTGTAATGGTAGTATAGTTGCGTTCGGGCGAAATAGTGCTGTGTTTTATTGTGGTGAATGGTCAATATTTTCTGTTTTCGGTCCGCTACCCACCATTGTCAGATCACAGATCCCCAGACCATGTTTAACATTCCGGCAAACTCAATGGAATATGCACAGCCAGTCCTCCTTCTGCAGTTTCCTTGTATTTAAAGCTCATATCTTTTGCAGTATCCCACATAGTTTTAATCACTGCATCGAGTGATACTTTGGCAAAATCAGGTGTGCTTTGCAACGCAAGCTGACTGGCAGTAATAGCTTTTATAGCGCCCATTGTATTGCGTTCAATACAGGGTATCTGAACCAACCCTCCAATCGGATCGCAGGTAAGTCCCAGGTGATGCTCCATTGCTATTTCTGCAGCCATTAAAGCCTGTCGTTGTGAACCGCCCATTGCTTCAGTAAGTCCTGCCGCAGCCATGGCGGAAGAAACTCCGATTTCAGCCTGGCAACCACCCATAGCAGCAGATATAGTAGCTCCTTTTTTGAAGATGCTGCCAATTTCAGCGGCCGTCAGCATAAACTGCAGAATAGCGTCTTCACGATGTCCGTCACAGAAAGTTACGAAATATTGCAGTACGGCGGGAATCACTCCTGCGGCACCGTTAGTAGGAGCAGTAACAACCCGCCCGAAAGATGCATTTTCTTCATTAACAGCCAATGCAAAACAGCTTACCCAGTCCAGCGTATATTTGAAATCGTTACCCCCGGCTCTTATAGCAGCCAGCCACGATTCATAATCATTGAATGTTCTGCCTTTCAATAATTTCTTATTCAGATCAGCAGCGCGACGTTTTACCTGCAGCCCACCCGGCAATACACCCTGGGTACCACATCCTCGGTAAATACATGCTTTCATTACCTGCCAGATGTGCAGCATGCCTGTACGGGTTTCCTGTTCAGAACGCCAACTGTTTTCATTTTCCATTACCACTTCACTGATGCTGAGGCCGGTTTTACGGCACCAGTGCAGCAGATCATCCGCTTTATCAACGGGGAATGGCAATTGCACCATATTGTCTGCTGACATCGTTTCCCCTTCCTTCTGCACAAAGCCGCCACCTACTGAATAATAGGTTTCGGCCACCGCTTCATTGTTATCCAGTGTAGCAAGAAAAGTTAATGCATTGGGGTGATAAGGCAACGATTCAGTGAAAAGAAAATCAATGTCTTCTGAAGGGTCAAAATCAACTGCATGCACACCCTGCAACATGATCTTTTTTTCAGAACGTATAGTATTGATCTTGGGTGTAATTTGATTTACGTCAAAAGTCACTGGATCATCTCCGCTCAACCCCAGTTGTACGGCCACATCTGTACCATGTCCTTTACCGGTTTTGGCAAGTGAGCCATACAGCAATACACGGATAGCTGTTACTTTTTGTAACTGTGCTTTTTCGTGTAATGATTGTAAAAAACGTTGTGCGGCACGCCAGGGACCTAATGTATGGGAACTGGAAGGTCCTACACCTATTTTCAGGATGTCAAAAACGGAGATCGATTCGTGTGGCAAGTGTTAATTATTTCAGGTAAAATTACGCTTTATACCGAAGAACATCAATCACGGTACGTTAATAGTAAATCAATATCCTACGAATTAAAAAATATTCACTAAAGTGCGTTTTACCTGTTCTTATTCCGTAATCCTTCAGCACAAAAAATGCCCTGCTGCTACGGAGTATATCCGCTACAACAGGGCATTCAGATCATTATAGATATTTCCGGTGCCGGTAGTTCAGCTATTGCCAGTTGGCAAGCGAAATATTAAATATCAATACTGAATTGGCCGGTATCACCACGTTGTTATTTGCGTCTTTTACATCGTTTGAACCATACCCTAAAGATGGTGGAACATACAAGGTAATATTGCCTCCCTTCTGGATCAGCGGAATGCCCAATTTCCAGGATTCGATCAAACTTCCCAGGGTAAAAACAGCACTGGCCTGTGAGTCAAAAACAGTTCCACTGGCAAGTTTACCAGTATAGTTTACCAGTATCTGAGAGCATAGGCCAGGTGAACCACTGGTACCTGCATTGGTAATTTCATAATACATACCGCTGGAATGTTTAACAGCAGTAGTAATATGGTTGGAATCAAGATAATCAGTAACGGCCTTTTGTTCTGCCACTGAAGCCACTATGGAAGAGTTTTTATAAGGACATCCGCTCTCTTTTTTAAGACAGCCGGATACCGCAAAACCCACAACCAAAAGCCACACAATTGCTTTACGCATGATAGATATTTGTTTTACAATAAAAGTCCGGGTATATGACATTCTGAGACCTGCCATCGCTGCATTTATTGCGCTTCTTTTTCCTCGCGGGATTTCAGCTCAAGATACTGCTGCTCTTTCATATCCCACTGATGCCGTTTATAAAACACCGCAATAAATACTGCAATAATAATAACTGCAGTGATTAAAACAAACGGGCTCATGGTATTTGCCTGCATATCAGCCCGCGTATACCACAATTTACCCGTAAAAAGAATAATTAATATAGGCAGGGCAAACAATAAACCCATGGGTATGCCGTATAGTAATTGAGGTAATAACTGCTTCTCCCGCAAGCGATTGGCTTCCCAGTATTCAACAAATTGCTTTTCTTTTTCAGATAACATGTACAACAGATTAAATCGTGACCGGCAGGCACAAACCTGCTGCAAAAGTAATAACTTCACTGCCCTGTACGGTTTGCTTCCGCATGAAATATATTATAACTTGTACCAAAATACCTTAATCGCTTGAAATTCGCTGTTTTACTCACCCACTACTTTTACAAGTACAAAAACCTGAATTTACCCGGTATAGGCTCTTTTGTTATCGACAATTCGTTCACTGTTCCGGATGTTGCAGATAAAAATTTCAGGGAAGTTTTTCAGCATATACAGTTTACACCTAAAAATATCTTTCAGCCCGATGATGAGCTGATTGACTTCGTCCGCTCACAAACCGGGAAAATCAAACCACTGGCATATTCAGACCTGGAGTCATTTGTGGCAGATGGAAAATTGCTGCTGAACATCGGAAAGCCTTTTCATATTGAAGGAATTGGAACCCTGCAAAAGAACAGGTTGGGTGCGTTGGAATTTACGCCCGGCGAGCCTTTACTGGAACGTCTTGAATCTATCAATCCACTGGAAAGAGAGCGGGAAACAGAACCCAAAAGAAAGCCAGTTGCAGAACCCTCCTATCACCGTTCATCTTCCCCTGCTGCAGGCAATCAACGTTCATTATTTATTATCTGTGGGCTTATTATAGCATTGGGCATTATCGTTTGGGGAGGCTACAGCCTGTACAATAAAAATACGGAACCACCATCATCTGTAACGGCCGTACAACCGGATACCATACACAGGGTTGATTCACTGAATATACCTAAAGAAGATACACAAAAACTACTGCAACCAGCTTCACACGATACCATTGCGACCCCGGCTGTAACCAATGCATCTGTAACACCGGCCGGTAATTACAAATATGTACTGGAAACAACCAGGTATAAAACCACGGCTCTCAAACGCTGGAACCTATTAAAACCACGCGTAAACCTGGAAAGTGCTGCGGATTCCTCTTTCTTTAAAATTGTAATGATCTTACCAGGTACTCCTGCCGACACTACCCGGTTGAAAGATTCGTTACACAACTGGTACTGGGGCAGCAACCGCATTGACAAAAAGGTCATTATAGAGTAATTGATTATGCGCCCTACCGCCGATTACTGGATTGAAAAACTGCAACTGACAGCACATGTGGAAGGCGGAGCTTTCCGTGAAACCTATCGCTCAGCGCTAAAGGCCCCTGCCAATGTATTACCGTCTGCATTTAATGGCAAACGCAATTTCAGCACAGCTATTTATTTCCTGTTAAAGGCACACCAGTTCTCTGCTTTTCATAAAATAAGCAGTGACGAAATGTGGCATTTCTATTATGGCGATCCGTTGCTGGTATACGAGATCCTACACAACGGACAACTTATTACGCACCGCCTGGGAAATAACATTGCCGGTGAAGAAAACTTTCAATGTCTAATACAGGCCGGTAGTTGGTTCGCATCACAGGTAGCGCCCGGTGGCGACTATGCATTGACAGGCTGCACCGTATCACCCGGATTCGATTTTACTGATTTTGAACTGGCCGATCGTGATCAACTCGTTGAACTGTATCCTCAACATGCAGCATTGATCGCACGGTTAACGGGATAGTATTATTAATTGTAATCACCCTGCGTTTTCATTATAGGCTTTTACCACCGCTTTCATATCTTCTTCACTTTTTACACGCAGCTTTTCTTTTTCTATAAAATTATTCAATTGATCTTTTTTATCTGATAATGCATCCAGCAGGCTACTCTTGTCTTTTTTAATCTTTACCAGGCTTCCATCAGCTTTGGCAATGTACCAGCTTTCAGATACCACAAAGGTTTGCGTTTTAGTAGCTGATCCGTACTCAGTTTTTTCTCCCAGCGTCTTTTTTACCTGCTTCAGTAAACTAACCGGACCATCCTGCAATACCTGATACCATGTGGTTGCAGTATTTTTATCCAGTGGTTTGTAACCATTACGAAACAGGTAGGGTTCAGATCCTGCAGGTTGCAGTACAAATTCTTTTACTTCATTTTGTACAATTAATGGCTGGTCATTATATTTAAACAATAGCAACCCGGCATACGCATCTAGCTGCAAAAGATACTTTTCGATTTTACTCCCGTTCTTCAGGTATATTACTCCGTTGCTCCAGTCAGGAAGCAAAAAAGGAGAGCCCTGGATCTCTGTATATTGTTTATCGGTATATGGTTTTCCTGATACCCTGTCATCTATATATTGCGAAAAACCTGTATAACAGGCAAACACAATCAGAAAAACAAAAGCGATCTTTTTCATAGTTGCTCTTATAAGTATTAATGATATGATCAGTTTCTGTAAATGAGACCCTGTTTCATCACCATTTTAACGGCCCGTACCTGCGAAATTTTAACAGCAGGATTTCCTTCCAACACAACAATATCGGCATTTAAACCGGTTTTTATTCTACCCGTTTCATCACCAATTTTAAATACATCAGCATTTACGGCAGTAGCAGAACGCAATACATCTATGGGCTGCATGCCATAAGCCACCATCATTTCCATTTCACGGGCATTATCGCCATGCGTAAACACACCTACATCACCGCCCATGCAGATGGTAACACCTGAAGCCAGCGCCGCTGCAAAGCTTTTCCGTTTATTGCGGATACGCTCGGGCTCTTCATCAATTCCTTTTTTCCAGCCTTTATATTGTGATACAGCGTCACCGGCTGCCAATGTAGGACAGAATGCAATTCCTTTTTGTTTCATCAGGGCAAATACTTCGGCAGTTCCGCCATCCCCATGCTCAATGGTTGCAACACCGGCCATTGCTGCGCGTCGCATACCTTCCGCTGTAGAAGCATGCACCACTACCTGGCGTCCGGCATCAGCAGCCAAACGCACTGCCATAGCCAGCTCATCCTGTGTAAATGCCGGGGCCGCTTCACTATTCATGCCCCACCTGTAATCGGCATACAGCTTTATAATATCCGCTCCCATGCCTATTTGTGTGCGTATTTCTTTTGACAGTTCTTCCATTCCCCCCACTTCTGCTGCTCCCTGTGGCAGGTCTATTTCAGGTACATCCGACTTTGGACCATAACTGCCTTTTACTACAATAGCACGCGTAGCTATCAACATGCGCGGACCGGGAATGATCCCTTTCTCTATTGCTTTTTTCAGCCCAGCATCATCGTATTGAGCTCCTTCTGTGCCCAGGTCACGTACCGTAGTAAACCCCGCCATCAGGGTTTGTTTTGCATGATTAACAGCCCTGGCTGTACGTTCAGCACGTGATTCTTTTAATACCTGGTCATTCCAGGTGGTTTCATTATACGGATGCAGGAATAAATGACTGTGCCCTTCAATCAAACCAGGCATCAGTGTACATCCCTGCAGGTTGATCACAGTAGTAGTAGCCGGCACATTTTTGATAATACCGGCTTCCAGTATTTTACTGTTCTTTACCAATACCTGCCAGCCTTCATGCATCTGTTCACCATCAAAAACACGATCGGGCTTCAGCAGATAAAAGGTATCTGTTTTCTTTGTCTGGGCCAGTCCATTGAACATCAATAAGCAAAAAATGATATACAGGCAAGTATTACGCAGCATGCAGGAACAATTTCTCCAAACTTAAGAAAACGGTCATTAATTCCCAGACCGCTGGTCATTGTGTATTGTTATTGTTTACAACTCGTTATATTTTTTCACTACGGCAATAAAATCTTCATCAGTATGCAATTTCAACTGCTGCGTATTAATAAACTGAGCAATGGCAACTGATTGATCTCCGAATTTTTCAGCGATCTTATTCCGTTCCTGCGGCAACAATATCATAGTGTTATCTTTAAGCAGGTAATATGCTTTGTCATCTTCCAGCTTCCGGTTCACATTACTACCACCAATGATAGACCTTTCTTCACGCAACACTTTCAGGTGTAATTTCAGCAGGGTTGCTTTTCCGCTGGTCAATACCTGGTAGTAAGTTTCGCTGTTCTGCTGATCTATAGCCGGATATTCTTTCCGGAACAACATGGAGTCAGTTGTTTTGCCACGTTTTACATACAATACAAATTCAATTATTTTACCCTGTGCGGCAAACTCGGTTCCTTTAAACTGCAGCATTAGCAGGTTCTGCACACAATTAAACCGTAGTTTGGGTTCTGTAAGGATGCGACCGCCTGAAAAACGTACCACGCCATTTGACCAATCTTTAACCAGGTAAGCCTCATTAGAAGTTGACATTTCGTTGAACACAGAAGTTTTTTCATCGGTCTGGGCCATTGTATATGGCGTACCGGCCAATAGCAGCAGCAGGCAATACAGATATCTCATAGCAGTGGTTTCCTTTAAGTTACAGCTTTTTATCTGGTTTATAGCACGGGCTTTACCCAACAGGCATAAAAGCCTGTTAAACTGTTATACGGGATGATGAAATTCTATCCTTCCGGTGTTACACCGGTATTTGTGCAATAAAAAATCCCCGGAGTGCATAGCACCACGGGGACCTTATTATGTACTTCGTAATATTTACTTCGTACCGGAGGATTAATAATCCATACCACCCATACCAGGAGCGCCTGCATGAGAGTGAGGCTCTTCTTTTTTGGGTTTGTCGGCAATTACACACTCTGTAGTAAGTAACATACCGGCAATTGAAGCTGCATTTTCCAGTGCAATACGGGTAACTTTAGTAGGATCAATTACACCGGCTTTGAACAGGTTCTCATATTTCTCTGTACGGGCGTTGAAACCGTAATCAGCCTGTCCTTCTTTTACTTTCTGTACAACGATGCTACCTTCAATACCGCTGTTGAACACGATCTGGCGCAGTGGCTCTTCAATAGCACGTTTTACAATAGCAATACCGGTTGCTTCATCTTCGTTAGCAGCACCTTTCAGTTTTTCCAGGGCTGCAATAGCGCGGATGTAAGCAATACCACCACCAGGAACGATACCTTCTTCCACAGCAGCGCGTGTAGCATGCAGTGCATCGTCCACGCGATCTTTCTTCTCTTTCATTTCAACTTCAGTAGCGGCACCTACATACAGTACAGCAACACCACCGCTCAGTTTAGCCAGGCGTTCCTGTAATTTTTCTTTATCGTAATCAGAAGTAGTTACTTCGATCTGAGCTTTGATCTGGTTAACGCGTGCATTGATATCTTCTTTTTTACCTTTACCGCCAACGATAGTAGTATTGTCTTTGTCGATGGTGATAGAAGCAGCCTGTCCCAGGTAGGTCAGGTCAGCGCCTTCCAGTTTGTAACCCTGCTCTTCGCTGATAACGATACCTTTGGTAAGTACAGCGATATCCTGCAGCATTTCTTTACGACGGTCACCGAAACCAGGAGCTTTTACAGCTGCTACTTTCAGGGTACCACGCAGTTTGTTTACTACCAGGGTAGCCAGTGCTTCACCTTCCAGATCTTCAGCAATGATTACCAGGGGACGACCGCTCTGGGCAACTTTTTCCAGGATGCTCAGGATGTCCTTCATAGCGCTGATCTTTTTATCATAGATCAGGATATAAGGGCTCTGCAGTTCGGCTTCCATTTTTTCGCTGTTGGTAACGAAATAAGGAGAGATGTAACCGCGATCGAACTGCATACCTTCCACTACATCTACAGTAGTTTCAGTACCTTTTGCTTCTTCTACGGTGATTACACCTTCTTTACCTACTTTACCGAAAGCTTCAGCAATCAGTTTACCGATAGCTTCGTCGTTGTTGGCAGAGATAGAAGCAACCTGCTCGATCTTTCTTTTATCAGTACCTACAGTCTGTGACTGGCCTTTCAGGTTTTCAACCACTGCTGCAACAGCTTTCTCAATACCACGTTTCAGATCCATAGGATTAGCACCAGCAGCTACGTTTTTTAAACCTTCGCTGATGATAGACTGAGCCAGAACGGTAGCAGTAGTAGTACCATCACCTGCAATATCTGCAGTTTTAGAAGCTACTTCTTTCACCATCTGAGCACCCATATTTTCAATAGGATCTTCCAGTTCAATTTCTTTGGCAACAGAAACGCCGTCTTTGGTAACAGCGGGTGCACCAAATTTCTTTTCCAGTACCACATTACGACCTTTAGGGCCCAGTGTTACTTTAACCGCATTAGCAAGGGTATCAACACCCTTTTTCATTTTGTTACGGGCTTCAATGTCAAAAAATAATTGCTTTGCCATATAATTAAATTTGAAAATTATACAATTTGAGTATTTGAAATGCAAGGTGTAGATGTGCAGATGCTTTTCAAGCGCACATTGTCAGATTTGCAGATCCGTACATTAAACGATTGCGAGAATGTCGCTTTCGCGCATGATCAGCAGATCATCACCTTCGATCTGGATCTCAGTGCCGGCATATTTACCATATAATACGGTATCGCCGATTTTTACAGTAACAGGTTCGTCTTTTTTACCAGGACCGGCAGCCACCACAGTACCGCGTTGAGGCTTTTCTTTAGCAGTATCGGGGATAATGATACCACCAGCGGTCTTTTCTTCTGCCTTTGCAGGTTTCACAATTACCCTGTCGTGCAGTGGGGTAACATTTAGCTTCTTAGCCATAGTGATGAAATTTTAATGTTTAGATGTTATTTGTAAGTTTCTGAATTAACTGCAATAATAGCAGCTACGCCCTTTTAATGCGGGTGCCAAAAGTAAACTAAATCTGTACCAAACTGCCTGTGAAGGTCATTTTTTCAGCTTTGTCAGGTATCTGGCAGGTAACTACAGGAAAATCATGCTTTTATTGTTTTTTTCCGTGCCAATTTTTCAGCCACCCCGAAAAAAAGACTGTTTTTATGACGCGCTGCAGTCTCCTTCCGGCATCATTAGCATTACCCTGCCCCGTTTTTTAACAGGTATAGTTGTAAGCTGTTTTTGGGGGGTTCTCTGAAATCAATTAGTTTTGCCCGCTCAAAACAAGCTCTTACATGATCAGTAGAAGAAATATCCGTGTGAAAGTGGTACAGACCCTCTACGCAATAGAAAGTCAGGAACAGTTAACGAAGCCCGGAGAACCCGTAAAATTATTGCAGAAACATTTCGACCAAACCCGTCAGCTCTTTATTTTCCTTATCCACACACTTACCGAAGTAGCCCGCTATGCAGAAACAGATGCACGCCAGAGGGCTTCCAAACATTTGCCATCGCAGGAAGATTTGAACGTCAACATTAAGATCGCCGGCAATGAACTGTTGTGGAAAATACTGGAACATCCTTCCTACAAACAGGCTTATAAGGAAGACAAACCCTTCGGACTTACCAACCCCGACCTGCTGCGCAAAATTTATCTTGAACTGACTGAAACAGAAAAATACAAACAATACATCGCTGTACAGGGCAGAGACCGTAAAGAAGAAAAGGATATCCTGGATTTTATTTTCAGTGAATTGTTATTGCCTAATGAAGCATTTACGAGCTATGTGGAAGAGAATTTTACCAACTGGGATGATGATGCCGAAATGCTGAACCTGCTGATGCAGAATTTTATGAACAAGCCTGCATCTTTTAATTTCCAGGAACTGCTGAGCAAAGAAAAATGGCATTTTGCAAAAACATTACTGGAAACCACACTGGAGAAAAAAGAAATTGCGCAGGATTACATTAAACCAAAATTGAAGAACTGGGATCCTGAGCGTATTGCTGTACTGGATATGATACTGATGCGAATGGGGGTTTGCGAGTTCCTGTTTTTTGAAACTATTCCACCCAAAGTAACAATTAATGAATATATTGACCTGGCAAAGGAATACAGTACTCCGCAGAGTGGTCAGTTTGTGAACGGTATACTGGATAATATTCATAAAGACCTGGTGCGTGAAAACAAAATGCACAAAGTAGCTTTTAAACAACCCTGATACTAAGTAGATTTGCAAAAATTTTTCCTGTATGAAAAAATTTCTGGGAATTCTTTTTATAGCCGGCGCACTTGCAGCCTGCAATGATGTAGACAAAAGCAAAGTACCTCCGGTGAACGCTTCCACTGGCACACAGCCTGCTGAGGATACCACACAATACACCAGCATTCAGTGGCTGGAGTTGGACAAAAACATGGGCACTATCAATGAAGGACAGCAGTTGGATGTTGCTTTCCGGTTTAAAAATACCGGTGATAAGCCCTTGGTGATCCGTAGTGTTCGTCCCAGTTGTGGCTGTACAGCCGCCAACCCGCCTGCAGAGCCTATTGCTCCGGGTGCAGAAGGTGAGATCAAGGCCAGCTTTAACAGCCAGGGTCGTACAGGTACCAACAAAAAAACATTAACGGTTGTTGCCAATACCAAAGTAAGCACTACACACGAGTTGCACTTTGAAGTAGAAGTTACTCCTAAAAAATCTTAACAGCAATGTGCACATCAGCAGATCTGCACATCTAATATTGTAAATTCTCAAACCAAATAAGCAATGACACAATTTGTTTTATTAGATGCCCAGGGCGGCGGAGCTGGAACCATGCAGTTGGTTCTGCTGGGTGGTATGCTCGTGGTATTCTGGTTATTCATGATCCGTCCGCAGGCTAAAAAAGCTAAACTGGCCAAACAATTCCAGGAAAATTTACAGAAGGGCGATAAGATCGTTACCATTGCCGGTATTCATGGTAAGATCAACAAAGTAAATGAAGATGGTACCATCGAAATGGAAACCAGCCCTGGCAGCTACATCAAAATTGAAAAAAGTGCCATTTCCCTGGAGTGGACACAGAATATCAATAAAGCAGCAACTACTACGCCTGCCAAATAAGTTATTCATTTGTATTGAAAAAAGCCTGCTGGTATTCCGGCAGGCTTTTTTATTTGGGCGCAGGTTACAGGCATCCCCTAACGAACACTTCCCGTATCAAAAACGTACAGTCTTCACTTTAAGAATATACACAAACAAATGATTAACAACAAAATAAAACTCCGGCACCATATTGGAACAATCAGGATATCTATTTACAGAATGACAAAGGTGAACCTATGTTCCAAAACTATCTGAAAAGCGCCCTGCGCAATATGCTGGTCAATAAAACCCATTCATTTATCAATATTGCCGGCCTCTCTGTTGGAATGGCTGTAGTAATATTGATTGGTTTGTGGATCTGGGATGAGTTGTCGTTTGACAGGTATCATACTAACTACGATCGCATTGCCAAAGTACGGCAGCACGTTCCTGTTAACGGCGTGGTAGAAACATGGAAAAATGTTCCTTACCCGCTGGCTGATGAGTTACGCAATCATTATGGCGATAATTTCAAATTCATCGTACGCTCTTCCAATAGCGCAGGGCATATTCTTACCACAACTACCAAACAGTTTAACAAACACGGTGTATTTTTTGAGCCCGAAGCACCATACATGCTATCACTAAATATGCTGAAAGGAAGCCGTGCCGGTTTGCAGGATCCATCTTCTATTCTGCTTTCTGCATCGCTGGCCAGGATTTATTTTGGTGATACTGATCCTATGAACCAGGTAATGCGCATAGACAATAAAACGGAGGTGAAGGTAACCGGTGTGTACGAAGATCTTCCTGCCAACTCCACCTTTGCTAATATTACGTTTATAGCACCCTTCCAACTGTATGTCAATAACTCTTCGTGGATACAAAGAGCCGAACAAAACTGGAACAGTAATTCGGTACAGATATATGTGCAGCTGGCAGATAAAGCAGATATAAAAAGCATAACTGCAGGCATAAAAGATATTACCCTGAATAAGGTAAAAGATATAGATACCCGTTATAAACCCGCATTGTTTCTTGATCCCATGCACGATTGGCACTTGTATCAGGAATTTGAAAACGGTGTGAATGTAGGGGGCAGAATACAATATGTATGGCTGTTTGGTATTATTGGCATTTTTGTACTGATACTTGCCTGTATTAATTTTATGAACCTAAGTACTGCCCGCTCACAGAAGCGTGCACGCGAAGTAGGTGTGCGAAAGGCTATAGGTTCGGGCAGAAAGCATCTTATCTGGCAGTTTTTCTGTGAATCGTTGCTGGTGGTAACATTTGCCTTTGGCTGTGCACTGGTTATTGTACAGATATCGCTCCCCTTCTTTAATGAAATAGCAGTTAAAAAAATGACTGTTTTATGGGGCAATACTTTTTTCTGGGTGGCAGGGATTGGCTTTACAGCATTAACAGGGTTGATAGCTGGCAGTTATCCCGCGCTTTATCTCTCTTCTTTTAAGCCCGTAAAAGTTTTAAAAGGGGCGCTGCAGCCCGGACGATTTGCAGCATTGCCACGCAAAGTGCTGGTAGTAGTGCAATTTACAGTATCGGTTACCCTCATTATATGTACTATTATAGTTTTCCGGCAAATTCAGTTTGCAAAAAACCGTGCTCCCGGATATAACCGGAATGGCTTGATTGTACTGCCCATGCAGGGCACAAGTATTCCCGAACATTTTGAAACAGTCAGTGATGAATTATTGCAAACAGGAGCCGTTACCGCAATGGCCAGCTCCGAAAGTACAGCTACAGATGTGTGGGGCAGCGATGGCGGGTTTAACTGGAAAGGAAAAGATCCCAGCCTGGCAGTTGATTTCCCCAATACAGGTGTTTCTTTTGATTATGGCAAAACTGTAAGCTGGCAATTTGTGGAAGGCAGAGATTTTTCACGGGCATTTCCTTCAGATTCCACGGCTTTTGTAATTAATGAAGCAGCAGTAAGATTTATGGGGCTGAAAAAGCCTGTGGGTGAAACCATTGAGCTGAACAACAGATTTTATACTGTAATTGGTATTATTAAAGATGTCATCACAGAATCACCCTATGAACCAGTAAGACCTTCAGTGTATTGCATGAATCGTGGTAATAATAATTTCGCGATTGCAAGACTTAATCCTTCCATCAGTACAGGCAAGGCACTTAGTATTATTGAAAGTGTGTTTCATAAATACAGCCCGGCAACTCCTTTTGATTACAAATTTGCAGATGCTGAATACCAGAAAAAATTCAGCACAGAAGAACGTATCGGCAAACTGGCCAGCGTATTTGCTGTACTTGCTATTTTTATCAGTTGTCTTGGTTTGTTTGGCATGGCTTCTTTTATGGCCGAACAGCGTACCAAAGAAATTGGTGTAAGAAAAGTATTGGGCGCTACAGTATTTAATTTGTGGCGCTTGCTTTCTCAAGACTTCGTATTACTCATTATTATTGCACTATTGGTTGCCATACCCGTGTCATGGTGTATAATGCACAACTGGCTACAAGGCTATCAATACCGCGCAAACATTAGTTGGTGGATTTTTGCAACAGCCGGTGCCGGAGCATTGTTTATTACCATCTTTACCGTCAGCTTCCAGGCTGTAAAGGCAGCTATGGCTAACCCTGTAAAGAGTTTGAAGGCAGAATAAAAGCTAATGAACAAACTTACCGGTGTGCAAATTGAAGCATCTGCACACCGGTTGTTTTCAAATTTTCAAATCACCACATCTTCAAATTCCTTAATTTGCCTCATGCCATTACGTATTGGTCTTACAGGCGGTATAGGGTCCGGCAAAAGCACCGTTGCAAAAATTCTGGAGGTGCTGGGTATTCCTGTGTATTATGCTGACGATGCTGCCAAAGAACTGATGAATACCGATAATGATCTGCAACAACAGATCATCAAAAATTTTGGTGAGGAAGCTTACAAAAACGGGCAGCTTGACCGGCGCTACATAGCTTCCATCGTTTTCAATAATCCCGAAAAACTCGAATTGCTCAATTCACTGGTACATCCGGCCACCATCCGTGCAGCCGAACAATGGATGAAACAACAAACCACACACTATGCAGTAAAAGAAGCCGCACTGATCTTTGAAAGCGGCTCACAGAATGAACTGGATTATGTAATCGGTGTATATGCCCCGCAAACATTGCGTATACACCGTACCATGCAGCGCGATAACATCACCCGCGAAGAAGTACTGGCCCGTATGCGTCGCCAGATTGATGAAGAAATCAAAATGCGCCTGTGTGATTTTGTAGTTATAAACGATGATCAGCAGATGCTGATACCGCAGGTGCTGGAGTTGCATAAGAAGTTGCTCAATACAGGTAGTAAGTTATAGTTTATAAATTCTTTTAAAGCAACAGTGACAATCCCACAACTTATCACTTACAACTTATAACCGTTCCCCTGACCACTCAACACTTTCTTACCCGCTTCTTTTTTATTTCTGCTATATTTAGTTTTTAAATAAACTGCTTCATGAGAAAATACCTTGCAGCCTGCATGCTGTGCGGTGTATTGTACACCGGCACTATACAGGCCCAGAACGATTACAGTAATTTCCGGCAGCAAACCAGCCGCATCCAGGCACTTTCACAAACATATCCCCAACTGGCAAAAGTAAGCGCTCTTACACGTACCAAAGGTGGTAAAGAGATCTGGATGATCACCATCAGCAATGGCAACCCGGCATCACATCCGGCCATTGCAGTAGTAGGTGGTGTGGAAGGCAATCACGTGCTGGGAACTGAGCTTGCCATTGGTTTTGCTGAAAACCTGCTGAAAGGCAGCACTACAGACAGTATTAAAAACCTGTTGAGCAAAACCACTTTTTACATTTTCCCGAATATGAGTCCCGATGCCATGGAACAGTATTTCGACAAACTGAAATACGAACGCCAGGGCAATACCACCATTACCGATGATGACCGCGATGGCAAATTCAACGAAGATGGTTACGATGACCTGGATGGCAACGGAAAGATCACCTGGATGCGTGTAGAATCACCACTGGGTGAATACAAACTGCATCCTGAAGATCCGCGCGTACTGGTAAAAGCAGATGTTTCCAAAGGTGAAAGAGGCAAGTACATGCTGTACCAGGAAGGTATTGACAACGATAAAGACAAACAATTTAATGAAGACGGAGAAGGCGGTGTATGGTTCAACAAAAGCCTTACATACAAATATCCGTCGTTTACACCCGGTGCAGGTGAGTTTGCAGTATCTGAAACTGAAACAAGAGCATTGCTGGATACACTGTTTGAGCTGTTCAATGTATACTCAGTAGTAAGTTTCAGTAGCAACAACAATCTTTCTACCCCTATTGCTTACAATCCTGCTGCTGCCAACCAACGCATTGTAGCAGGTTATCTTGAGCCCGATGCCAAAGTAAACGCGCTGGTATCAGACCTGTACAATAAAGTGGTAAACCTGAAAGATGCTCCTAAAACAATACCTGCTGGTGGAGATTTTCTTTCCTGGGCTTATTTCCATTACGGTCGTTACAGCTTCAGCACACCAGGCTGGGTAATACCTAAAGTAAAACCCGACAGTGCGCGGAAAGAAAAAGCATTTACAGTAGAAGATGCTACCGCCAGCTATTTACGCTGGGCTGCACAGCAAGGCATTTCCAATACTTTCACAGAATGGAAAGCTGTTCAGCATCCCGATTTTCCAGGCCAGGTAGTAGAAGTTGGTGGCGTAGATCCGTTTGTACTGACCAACCCTCCTTACAAACTGGTGCCAGATATTACCAGGAAGCATACAGAGTTTCTCGTAAAACTGGCAGCTTATCAACCAGAAATAGATATCCTGAATGTCAGAACAGAAAAAGCAGGCGGCGGTTTAACCCGTGTTACACTGGAAGTTGCCAACAAAGGCACACTGGCATCAAACGCCAAACTGGCTGAAAGAAATTACTGGACTAAACGCCTGTCTGTAAAAGTACAGACCGGCAATGGTCAAACCGTGATCAGTGGCAGAAAGATACAATTACTGCCAGCACTGGATGGTGTAAGCTCACAGCAATTAAGCTGGCTGATAAAAGGCAGCGGTAAAATTACCGTGGAAGCCGGCAGCCCCACCACCGGTACTGTGAAAACGGATATTAACCTTTAGTCTTCATGTTCAAAATGATTATTATGAAACGCAGCATACAATCCATCCTTATAGCCGGTTTAGCGCTTGCCACTACCCTGCATGTGCATGCGCAAAAGGCCGACCAGGTTTTTAAGGCATCCGGTAGCCCGGTGAATCCCAAAGTGCCCATCAGTTGGAATAAATATTATGACCATGCAGGTATTACAGATATCTGCAAAAAAATAGCAGCCGCGCATCCTGAACTTTGCAAACTGGAATCAATTGGTAAATCATACCAGGGCCGCGACCTGTGGTGTCTTACCATTTCCGATTTCAAAAAAGGCGATGCAATCCGTAAACCTGCCATGTACATTGATGGCAATATCCACTCCAATGAGGTACAGGGCGCCGAATTTGCTTTGTATACAGCCTGGTATCTTACCGAATCATTTGGCGATACAAAATTTATACAGGAATTACTGGCAGATAAAACATTCTATATTGTTCCTACCATCAATCCTGATGCACGCGACAATTTCTTTCATGAGCCCAATACAGCCAGCACACCACGTTCAGGTCTGATACCTGTTGACAATGACCGTGACGGATTAGTTGATGAAGACGGTTACGATGACCTGGATGGCGATGGTAACATTGTGATGATGCGCCGCAAAAATCCCAATGGCCGCTGGAAACAGGACCCCAAAGATCCCCGTAAAATGATCCAGGTAGGACCTGAGGAAAAAGGTGACTATGAACTGCTGGGCCTGGAAGGTATTGACAACGATGGCGATGGGCTGGTGAATGAAGACGGTTACACATTTGAGTATGACCCTAACCGTGACTGGGGATGGGGATGGCAGCCTAACTATATCCAGAATGGCGCCTATAAATATCCTTTCTCATTGCCTGAGAACCGTGCAGTAATGGATTTTGTAATGAAACATCCCAACATTGCAGCAGCACAATCCTATCACAATTCAGGTGGAATGATCCTGCGTGGACCCGGCGGACAGGAAGATGTAGGCACCTACAATGCTACTGATGTACGTGTGTATGATGTGCTGGGCAAAAAAGGCGAAGAGCTGTTACCCGGTTATCGCTACCTGGTTGTGTACAAAGACCTGTATTCTGCCTACGGAGGTGAGCTGGACTGGTTTTATGGCGGTCGTGGTGTATATACTTTCTCTAATGAGCTATGGACATCGTATCTGATGTTCAACAAGAACAGGGATGAAGAAGATCCTTCCAACGATCCTTCTTACCAGTTTGACCGTTACCTGTTATTTAAAGATGCATTTGTTGAATGGCATGAATTCAACCATCCGCAATATGGTAAAATTGAGATCGGAGGTTTTAAAAAGAATTTCGGACGTATGCATCCCGGTTTCCTGATGGAAAGCGATGCACACCGAAATATGTCATTCAGCATCTTCCATTGCTTCCAGACACCTAAATTATCAGTAGATTCTGTGAGTGAAAAAGACCTGGGTGATGGATTGCGCGAGATCACTGCCGTTATCAGCAACGAGCGCCTTATTCCCACACATGCCAGCCAGGATCTGAAATTCAAAATAGAACGCCCTGACCTTATTACTTTATCCGGCATAAAAGTACTGGCAGGAATGGTGGTTGAAAACCGTGATCTGAACATTACTACCGAACAACCTGTTAATCCGCAAACCATTGAAGTGGCTAACATTCCCGGACAGGGTTATGTAACCGTACGGTGGATTGTACAGGGTACCGGCAAATATACTATCAGTGTTGACAGTCGCAAGGGAGGTATTGTAACCAAAACGAAGTAACCTTTTGAAAAACCAATGCATTTTTTGAGCGGCAGCCGGTTGGCTGCCGTTTTCTTTTATCGTACATAAGGGATAACAATCAAACCTGACTCCTGGCAGCTAATTCTGCCCTATCATTACCACCAGCCGCTGTCCGTCAGGAACATCCATGTTCCACCGTGTAGCAATATCTTCCAGTTGTACGATCGTGGTCTTTATTGTCAGTTTACCTGTTGCTGCCAGTTGAAACATTTCAGGTAATATTTCACTGAACAAACAATTGACCTGTGTTTTTGACCATGCACCCAATCCCGAACCGGTTAACTGCAGATCAACACTACGAAGATTGGCAGCGGACAATTGTATCACATCTCCTGCCATGCTGCCAACAGATACATACCTGATACTGTTGGTAAATAAGCCATTCCCTTTTATACAAGCCAGTATCAGTTCGGCAGAATGTCCCCACAGGTAATCAATGATAATGTCAACAGGAGTAATGGCATGGATATCTTTCAATTGTGCATTGAACTGTTCATCATCCTGCAATACAGAAATTGTTTCGTCAGCACCAAGTGACAACAGTTCATGGAGTGATTGTTGATTCCTGCCAGTCACGATCACCTTTTTCGCGCCATAATATTTGGCAATCTGTACCGCAACACGACCGGTAAAACCGGTAGCACCGTTGATCAGTACCACATCACCTGGTTGGATAGCTGCTTTGTACCTGAATGCCATTGCAGCACCGATCACTGCATTGGGTAATGCCGCGGCAACAGCATCATTTACTTCATGCGGAATCTTTACCATACGTCTTTTATCAATCACTGCTTTTTCCGCCAGCATACCGCTGATGCCTATGCCATATACCCTGGTTCCGTCTTCAAGCATACAAATACCATCTCCACCCACTACCCTGCCATTTTCTCCGGGTACACCACCGGCTGAATAATGTTTCCCGGTAGCCCTGCCTTTATCCAGGTGTTTAATAGCTACTGCTTTTACAGCAACCAGTATTTCATCCTCATTTTGCACAGTTGGTTCAGGAAAATCTGTGTATTGAGGCAGTTCTCCCTGCTGATATATTACTGCAGCTTTCATACCTGTCATTTTTGTTCAAACAAAATTAAACTGCGTAACAGCCGCGAACGATAACATATGTTAATTAAGTTCAGAAATGCGGTTTACCCTTTGCCAGTTTGGTTTTGATACGGCTCAGGTGCACGGTGCTTATACCCAGGTAAGAAGCAATATAATGTTGCGGCACCCGCTGTATAATATGTGGCCTTTCCTTCAAAAGATGCAGATAACGCTGTTCTGCAGTATCACGGATAAACGAAACAAATTCATTGATGTAATGTACTTGCCGTTGTGCAGACATTTGCAACACCATCTGTGCAAAACCGGGCTCATGTTCCAGTTCCTCCAATAACTGAACAACATACTTTTTATGCAGTAAATAAATTACAGAAGATTCAATAGTTTCAATGGTAAACTGGCCCGGAACATTGTTGACAAAGCTGTCAAAAGAAGTCAGTCCTTCATTTTCAAAAAAGAACTGCACGGTTTTATCCTGACCGTTATTGTTGAAAAAAGCCCTTACACAACCTTTTTCAATAAAGATGTAATGCTGTGATCTTTTTCCCTCTTCCAGTAATACGGTTTTGGCAGCGACCTCCATTCGTTGCTGAAACGGCAGATACTTTTCCCAATAGGTATTCAGTTGCGGAAATCTGTTTTTGAAATGAAAAAACATAGCATTTTCAATGATGTACTAAGTTAATCTTCGTTCAGCATTGGAACAATTTCCACAAAAAAGCCCCGTTCATTACTGAACAGGGCCGTATTTACAATTTCGTACTTTTAGTTTACTTCAGTTTTGCCAGTGCGTCACTAATACGTTTCCACGCTTTTTCAATATTAGGCATGCTGTTCGCAAAAGAAAAACGAACACAGTTGGGTTCACCAAATGCATCACCCATTACGCTGGATACGTGTGCAGTGTTCAGCAGGTACATGGCAAAGTCACCGGAATTCTGAACGGTGGTCTCACCATCGCTTTTACCGTAGTAGTAGCTCACATCAGGAAAGATGTAGAAAGCACCTTCCGGTTCAAAACATTTTATACCCGGAATGCTTTTTACCAGTTCCATGGTCTTTACTCTTCTGCGGCCAAACTCTTCGGTCATCTCCCGGGAAGGTTTCAGATCGGTGGTCAGGGCCACAACAGCGGCTTTCTGCGTAATAGAGCAGGTAGCACTGGTAAATTGTCCCTGTAATTTTTCAGTGGCTTTTGCTACTTCAGCATTGGCAGCAATATAACCTAAGCGCCAGCCTGTCATGGCAAAACCTTTACTCAAACCGTTAATGATCACTACACGGTCTTTCAGATCGGCAAACTGCGCAATACTTTCGTGTTTGCCAACAAAATTGATGTATTCGTAGATCTCATCAGAGATGATGTAAATATTGGGATATTTTCTGAACACCACTGCCAGTGCTTCCAGCTCAGCTTTGCTGTAAACGGCACCGGAAGGGTTACAGGGTGAAGAGAACAGGAATGCTTTTGTGTTGGGAGTAATAGCGGCTTCCAGTTGCGCAGGTGTGATCTTAAAACCACTTTCCAGCGAAGTATGCACTTCAACCACCTTGCCTTTTGCAATTTTAACCAGCTCGCTATAGGTAACCCAGTAAGGAGTAGGAATGATCACTTCTTCACCTTCGTCTACCAGCGCCAGGATGGTGTTGGCCAGGCTTTGTTTGGCACCTGTGGAGGCAATGATATTTTCAGGTTTATAATCCAGGTTATTGTCGCGTTTCAGCTTGGTACAAATGGCTTCGCGCAGGTCCATAAACCCGGCTACAGGAGTGTAATGGCTCCAGTTGTCGGCAATTGCTTTAACAGCGGCGTCCTTAATGTGTTGCGGAGTGTCAAAATCGGGTTCACCCAGGCTAAGGTCAATAACATCAACCCCTTTTGCCCTTAATTCGCGGCCCAGTTTGGCCATTTTAAGCGTTTCCGGCTCATTGAATCTTTGCAGGAGAGAAGATAGTTGCATAATAGGTTGGTACATTTTGGCCGCAAAAGTAAGTCAACAACACCTAAAATGCCGGATATTTTTGCCCTGGATACTGTTCCGGAACAGCAAACAGGATAACCTGAAAGCAGGACCCTGCAGGATATTGCAATCCGCCCGCAGCCCGCTGGAGCTTCCAGCGTTCCGGCCACCGCACGCCGGTGAAGCAACAACCCGAAATCTATCCCTGAAACCGGCAAGCGTCAGTCCCGGAAAAATGCGATGTCCGAAAGCCTAAAAATGCCGTTCCCATGGCTTTTTTTACCGTTTTTCAAGCTCCATTTTGCAGTTTCCCGTTCAGGTCGAAAACCCTATCTTTGCCAACTCTAAAAAAATAAACAACTATTGCAATGAGAGTTTTGGTTAGCATTTTTGCTGCTCTACTGATCCTTATCTCCGTCTACCAGCTTTCTTTTACATGGTTCGTGAATCAACACGAGTCGTCTGTAAAGGAGAAAGCTATGGCACACATCAAACGCGATTACCCTGCCGCAGCCGTTAAGTATCCTGGTAACAAAGAAGCACAGGCTCTTTACCAGGACACTATTGACCTCCAGTTCAAAGCTTATTACGACAGTCTGCTGGAAGCCAGCAAAGACAAAAAAATCACCTGGTGGGGACAATCTTACCAGAAAGCGAAAGAAAGCGAACTGCTGTTAGGTCTTGATTTACAAGGTGGTATCAACGTTACACTGGATATTGCCCTGGATGGTTTGATCAAAGGACTGGCCAACAATCCCAAAGACCCCACCTTGTTAAAAGCTATTGATGAGGCACAACGCCGTAAACTGAACAGCGACCAAAACTTCATTGACCTGTTTGCAGCTTCTTATAGTACTGTAAGCAACGGTGGAAAACTGGCACCCCTGTTTGCCAATGCCAACAACAAACTGACAGGCGCCAGCGACTCAAAAGTTGTAAGCTACATCCGCAGCCAGGCTGTTGCTGCCATGAAACAGAGCTACGAAGTACTGCGCAGACGTATTGACAAATTCGGGGTGGCTCAGCCAAACATCAGCCTTGACGAAAATAAAGGTATCATCACTGTAGAACTGGCTGGTGCCAGCGATCCTGAAAGGGTTCGTAAGTACCTGCAGTCTACTGCTTTCCTGCAATTCTGGGAAGTATACACTTTTGAAGAACTGCAACAGAGCTTCGAAAATGCCAACAAATCGCTCAGTGATTACCTGGGTTTAACTGCTGCTAAACCAGACAGCACAAAATCTGACAGCGCTAAAGTTGATTCTGCTGCCAATAAACGCTACCCTCTGTGGGAGAAAATGCAGCCCGGTGTTTACCAGGGCGAAAATGGCAAAGTGAACTTCCTGAGCTTTGTTGGTTCTGCAGCTATCAAAGACACTGCCAGCATCAACCACTACCTGGCTATTCCGGTAGTAAAAAACAGTTTCCCCGCAAACGTAAAATTCCTGTGGAGCAAACAGGATCGTGGCGATGACGGCCGCCTGCTCAACGTACTGCGTTTGTATGCAATAAAAACCATTCCAGGCAAAGAAGGTGCAGCCCTGGAAGGCGATGCTATTGACGATGCTTCACAGGAGTTCAACCAGATCTCCAACGAGGTAACCGTAAGCATGCAGATGAACCCTTCAGGCGCGCACAAATGGGCTGAACTGACCGCTAAAAACGTAGGTCGCCCTATTGCAATCGTTCTGGACGATATCGTGTACACTGCTCCCAACGTAATTCAGAAAATTGATGGTGGTAATTCACAGATCACCATGGGAAGCGGTGGTAAAAATAAAAACCTGGTGATTGAAGAAGCTCAGGACATTGCCAACATCCTGAAATCCGGTAAACTGGATGCTCCTGCTAAAATTGTACAGGAACAGGTGGTAGGTCCTACCCTGGGTGCACAGGCGGTAAAAGGTGGAATGATGTCATTCCTGATCTCTTTCATCGTCATCTTCATCCTGATGATCATTTACTACAACACTGCCGGTGTGGTAGCCAACATAGCCCTGGTACTGAACCTGCTGTTCACCATTGGTGTACTGAGTGCACTGAATGCAACACTGACAGCGGCCGGTATTGCAGGTCTGGTACTGACCATCGGTATGGCGGTAGATACCAACGTATTGATCTTTGAACGTATTAAAGAAGAGCTGGCAAAAGGCAATACCCATGCACAGGCTGTTAAGATCGGTTACCGCCGTTCACTGCCTCCTGTACTGGATGCACACATTACCAGCTTGCTGACAGCTATTATCCTGTTCATCTACGGTCTGGGTCCTGTACTGGGCTTTGCAACCACACAGATCCTGGGTATCCTGCTGTCATTGTTCTGCGGTATCCTGGTATCACGTCTTATTACAGACTTCTGGACCAATAAAGACCGTCACTTCAAATACTTTACAGGTTTATCCAAACGCATCTTCAAACACGCCAGCTTCCCGTTTGTGAAATACCGCAAAGTAGCGTACGCTATCTCATTTGTAGTACTGATACTGGGTGTTGGAGCCATATTCCATGGTTTTAACTATGGTGTGGAATTCAGCGGTGGCCGCAGCTATATTGTTGACTTTGGCAAACCGGTTAACGTAGAAGAAGTTCGTAATTCACTGGATAAAACTTTCGGCCGCTTCCCGCTGATCAAAACTTACGGAAGCCCCGATAAACTGGACATCACTACTGACTACCGCATTAACGAAGGCGGACTGGCAGTTGATTCAGCGGTAAAAAATATCCTGTTCACCGGTCTGAAACCATTCCTGCCTGCTACAGCAACACTGGAAGAGTTTATAAACACCAATAAGTATGTAGAGGCAACCAAAAAAGTAGATCCTACCATTTCTGATGACCTGAAAAAAGGTGCACAATGGGCTACTTTCTGGTCAGTACTGATCATTGCACTGTACATTTTTATCCGTTTCCGCGACTGGCGTTATTCACTGGGAACCATCGTATCATTGTTACACGACGTATTGGTAACTCTGGCCGTATTCTCTTTCCTGAAAGACGTAGTGCCTTTCCCGCTGGAAATTGACCAACACTTTATTGCAGCCATCCTTACGGTAATTGGTTTCTCCATGAACGATACCGTAATTGTGTATGACCGTATCCGCGAGCATAGTCATATTATGATCGGCGTAGACAAAGCAACTATTATCAACAAAGCCATCAATGATACCCTGAGCCGTACCATTATGACCTCACTGACAGTATTCCTTACCATCTTTATCCTGTTCCTGGTAGGTGGTGAAGTAACCAAAGGTTTTGCCTTTGCAATGCTGATAGGTGTAGTAACCGGTACTTACTCATCTATCTTTGTAGCAGCTCCTATCCTGATCGATTTCGCTAAAAACAAGCCTTTAGGCGAACCTCAGGTGAAAAAAGAAGCTAACCAGTCAAAACCAGCACTTGCTAAGAAAGCTTAATAAAGTTTTTCTCCCGATAAAAAACGGCTGTCGTATGACAGCCGTTTTTGTTTTACGTTAGTTATAGGTTGATTCTTCAAACTATTATTATCCGGCTAATAGCAGGTTGTTATCAGAAAACACCTACAATTCATAGTTATAAACATATAACCTATAACTTAAAACCCAAAGCGCTCTTAACCATCCTTTAACCCTCGTTAACCCACAGTTAATATGCGATATATCTTTAATACAAGTGGGAGCTTTGTGGTCTTAGAATACATATAAACCGACCAGTATGCAGATTTTTCAGACAAACTCCCCCACCAGATGGAAAAGTTTTAAATGGTTAATACGCCTTGCATTGTTTTTCCTGATGTTATCAGTAACAGTGATCGCCATTACCCTGTGGCGTGGTAACAACACTGCAATGCCCCGCCTGATCAGCGAACGTGAAAAAGAAGTTTTGCTGGATACAACCGGCAACTGGATGCTTAGCCAAAGCAATATTGCCAGTAAATACAAAGGCTTCCGTTCTTTTATTGATGATAAAGGAAATGTAAAACCTAACAAACATGGCAGCGGTTTACATAAAAAACACAACCGCAAAATGGCATATTGCCACAATCCTATCACGCCAGACAGTACTTTCAACACCTTCAATAAATTTCCTGCAGGCATCCGCTCTGCTTTCTTTGTAGACTGGGATGCACAATCACTGCAATCTCTGCAGGAAAACGTACAGCATCTTAACCTGGTACTGCCCGAATGGTTATTTATCAATCCTACTACAGAAAAAATAGAGGCTAAAATTGATACCAGCGCGCTCAATACCATCCGCAAAGCAGGGATCAAAGTGATGCCGATGCTGAGCAACAATTATAATGGCGATTTCAATGGCAACGTGATCCATCATATACTGTCCAACACTACAAAAAGACAGCAACTGATCAATGACCTGGTAATGATTCTTCAGAAAAATCATTTTGACGGCGTCAACATCGACTTTGAAGACCTGAAAGAAAGAAAAAATGAAGTGCTTACCTCTTTTCAAAAACAACTGTATACCCAGTTGCATGCCAGTAACCTGTTAGTAACACAGGATATAGCACCATTTAATGAAGATTACGATGCTGCAAAACTGGCACAGTACAACGACTATATCTTCCTGATGGCCTATGACCAGTTTTCTGAAAGCACACAGGCAGGCCCCATTGCACACCAGAAATGGGTGGAAGCAGCGGTAGACAAAGCCACCCGCCAGATACCTGCCAATAAACTGATACTGGCCATTGCCGGTTACGGTTATGACTGGACAAGAGGAAAACGCCAGGCAACCAAGCCCGTTACTTACCAGCAGGCATTGACACTGGCGCGTGAGTTTGGCGGCAATATTGATTTCGACAACGATTCGTACAACCTGCATTTCACGTATACAGACAACAGTAACGTGGCGCATGATGTACAGTTTACCGATGCAGCTACCATCTTCAATGAACTGCGGTTTGCATCAGAAGACAGCCTGAGCGGTGTAGCCCTGTGGAGACTGGGTGCGGAAGATTCACGCATGTGGAAATTCTATGATCGTGATATGACTGCAAAAGGACTGCGCGGATTCGATTTCAATGACTTTGCCGCAGTACATGCTGCAGGAGGTGAAGACAATGTGGATTATGAAGGAGAAGGTGAGATACTGGATATTGTAGGACAACCTGCTGATGGACATATTACCCCTGAGGTTGATAGCAGTGAAATGCTGATCAGCGAAGAATCATACGACAAACTGCCATCCAAATGGGTTGGCCGCAAATACGGTAGCACCGATAAAAAGAAACTGGTACTTACGTTTGATGACGGTCCAGACCCTACCTATACACCACAGGTGCTGGACATTCTTAAAAAAGAACATGTGCCTGCAGCTTTCTTTTTAGTAGGCATCAATGCAGAGAACAATATACCACTGGTAAAACGTATTTATAACGAAGGACATGAAATAGGCGATCATACCTTCACACACCCCAATATTGCCAAAGTAAGCACCCGCAGGGCCGTACTGGAGATGGAATCAACCCGGTTATTGATAGAATGTATCACCGGGCACTCTACAGTATTGTTCAGGGCGCCTTACAATGCCGATTTTGAGCCTCAGAAAGCGGAAGAGCTGATCCCGGTTGCCATTGCCCATCGCAAGAATTTTGTGGACGTAGGTGAATCGCTGGATCCTGAAGACTGGGAACCCGGTGTTACTGCCGATTCCATAGTAGCAAGGGTAATACGCCGTAAGGAAGAAATGAATAACGCCGATCTGGGTGGTAACATTATCCTGCTGCACGATGCAGGCGGTGATTCGCGAAAGGCAACTATTGAAGCACTTCCACGTATCATCCATTACTTCAAAGCCAAAGGATATACATTCACTACCATTTCCGATATGCTGGGTAAGCCCAAAGAGGCCTTAATGCCTCCGGTGCCCGAAGGCAGTGGATATTTCCTGGTACAGTGTAATTACTTTATAGCCGCCGCCGGATATTGGGTAGGTTATGTATTGTTCTCGCTGTTTGTGGTGTTCATTGTTCTGTCAATGGCACGATTGCTGTTCCTGGCTTATCTGGCCGTCCGCCAGCGCCGGAAAGAAAAGCAGTACCCGCCTGCTCCAGGGACAAACTACCCGTTGGTATCGGTTATTGTACCGGCATACAACGAATCTGTAAATGCGGTCAGCTCTATGCAGAACCTGTTGCGGACAACCTATCCCAATATAGAGATCATTTTTGTGGACGATGGCAGTAAAGATGATACTTACGAGAAGATGTACAACGCTTTTCACAACAATGACCGTGTAAAAGTATACACCAAACCAAACGGAGGTAAAGCTTCTGCTCTCAATTTTGGTATCAGCCAGTCTGTTGCCGAGTTTGTAGTATGTATTGATGCCGATACCCGTTTATTACCTGATGCTATCAGCAAAATGATGCAACACTTTACCGACCCAAAAACAGGCGCCGTGGCAGGTAATGTAAAAGTGGGTAACGAAGTAAACATGCTTACCAAATGGCAGGCCATTGAGTATATTACCAGTCAGAACTTTGACCGTAAAGCTTTTGCATACCTCAATGCCATTACAGTAGTGCCCGGTGCCATCGGTGCTTTCCGCAAACAGGCCATTGCAGAAGCAGGTGGCTTTACCACCGATACGCTGGCTGAAGACTGCGATCTGACCATACGCTTGTTACGCGCAGGGTATGCAGTAACCAATGAAAAAGATGCGCAGGCACTGACAGAAGCACCTGAAAGCACCAAAATGTTCATCCGGCAGCGCTTTCGCTGGAGCTATGGCGTTATGCAAACATTCTGGAAACATCGTGATGTATTATTCAACAACAAATACAAAGCACTGGGCTGGGTGGCTTTTCCCAATATATTATTGTTCCAGTTCATTATACCAACCTTTGCACCCATTGCAGACATCATTATGATCACCAGCCTGTTTACAGGCAATGCAGCCAATGTATTGCTTTATTACGGGCTGTTTATGTTGGTAGATGCAGCTGTGGCTATACTGGCATTCAGTTTTGAAAAAGAGTCTAAAAAGCGCCTGGTATGGATGATACCGCAACGTATTGTTTATCGCTGGCTGATGTTATTTGTACTGTTCAAAGCATTTCTAAAAGCCATCAAAGGTGAATGGCAGGGCTGGGGCGTCCTTAAACGTACCGGCAGAGTAAAAGATATAGCAACAGCGGTGTAAAAGATATAGTGAACAGGAAAAGGAAAAGCATACTGAGGATAATGGTATCCGATATGCTTTTTTTATGCTCATTACCTTACAGCAGGAACATTCTTTTACCCATGACCGCACAACCTTCTCTTTAAAACGCCTTACAGTCACCTATCATCATGATGAGCCAGAACCGGCAGGAAGAAGAACCGCAAATACAATGAGAATGACTATGCCCTAAACCTGAAGGCAGAAATAGAGACCAGAACACAGCACCAGAAAATGGAGATGTTGCTGTAGAACAGTTTAAAAAACTGATGGAGATACAGATAGAGTAAGTAAAACTGCTGTAGGATATTATAAAAAAAGATGGAGAGAAGAAAGCCTGATGTTGAACGCATGACGGATGCATCAGGCTCTTAACGTTAGACGTTAGGCGTTCAGCATGAAGCATTAAAATAAAAAAACGCCGCCCACTCGGAGCGACGTTTAAACCCTAAAGAAACCGACCTTCTTTAATTCTTTTTCTTGTTTTCTTTGAATCTTTTATCTGGAGTACCGTCTTTCTTTGTGTGAACTACGGTTGTATCAGCTGCAGTTTTGTTTGCTTTGAAACGTTTGTCAGGAGTACCATCTTTCTTTGTAGGACCAGCAGCAGGCTTTGTTTGCGCTGTAGCTGCTTTTTTGTCCTGTTTGGTAGAAGCAGGGGTTGTTTGAGCCATTGCTGTCATACCGGCAACTAAACCAAGAATCAACAATAATTTTTTCATGATCGGCGCTTTTTTAATGGTTACGTGAAGAATGTTTTAATGACAGCGTGAAAGTATTACAACTATATTCCCCCGTAAAATTTTTCTATCCGGTTAACCTGTTATTAACAGGCATTGTAAGCTTCATAACTATTCGTATCTTTCCCTTAACATGCAGTTAACCATATAAATAAAAATGTGTCGGCAATGGGGGGCAACTTTACCGGTAAGTTTGATATTGATTATATGCGTTCGGCAACCCTCAGATGGCTGGTTTTAATTGCAACCGTGCTCATAGTGGTCATAATCGGTGTTCAGTTATTTTGGCTTAACAAAGTATACTCTTTTGAGGCAAAAACCTTCAACACCAATGTAGTAAAGAGCATTCGCGGTTTGTATGAAGACCTTGATATACCAGATACTCCCTATAATCACCTCCAGGATATGATTGAGCACCCGACTGACGATTATTTCCTGTTCAGGCTGAACGGACCGGTATCCAAAGAGTCCCTGTTGTTTTACCTGAAACAGGAATTCAATGATTTTGACGTACTTACAGACGCCTATGTGGCCCTGTACGATGCACGCCAAAACGCATATATCCATCATACCTATATACCATCCGCCGGCGGACGGTATGCCCAGGAAAGCACCAAGCTGAATCTTTACAAAAAGGGGTACGATTATGCATTGCTGTACTTTCCCCACCGCAGCAAATACATTCTGTTGCAGATGAAGTTCTGGTTTGTCAGCAGCTATATCCTGCTGATGGTACTAATAGGGCTGGCAGTAAGCCTGTTCTACTTTTACCGTCAGAAATTCCTGACTGAGATCCAAAAGGATTTTGTCAACAATTTCACCCACGAATTCAAAACGCCGCTGGCGGTGATGAAAATATCGGCAGACGTTCTGTTGCAGGATAAGATTGTAAATCAGCCGGAAAGACTGAAACAGTACGCCACCATTATCCAGAACCAGACCGCCCACCTGCAAAGCCAGGTAGAACGTTTGCTGCAGATTGCAGCATCTGACAGGAAAGAATTGCCTATTGAAAAAATTAAGGTGCCTGTAAAAGAGCTGATTGAGCAGGCTGTAGCCAAGGTGCAACCCCTGATAGAAGACCGTAAAGCACAATTGGAGATCAATCTTCGTGATGAAACCCAGGATGAATTACTGGCAGACAGAACACACCTGGAGCTGGCCGTGGTAAACCTGCTGGAAAATGCCCTGAAATATTCGCCTAATCCGCATATTGTTCTCACTACGGGTAAAGAAGACAGTAATATTTTCATATCGGTGAAGGATAATGGCATAGGCATAGAAAAGAAGTTTCACAAGAACGTATTTAAAAAGTTTTACAGGGTACCCACCGGCGACGTACACAACGTAAAAGGATTTGGCCTGGGGCTTAATTTTGTAAAACGCATTATTGATGCCCACCATGGCAGTATTAAAATAAATAGTTTACCGGGCATAGGAACGGAGTTTAAACTACTGTTGCCCGCTACCTTAAATTAACCACCATGCAAAATAAAAGAAGAAGAGTCCTGCTGGCAGAAGATGATCTGTCCCTGGGTTACGTAATCAAAGACAACCTTACGGAAGCTGGTTACGAAGTAATACTCTGTCCCGACGGACAAACCGCATTGGATAAATTTGATAAAAATCTTTTTGATATCTGTCTGCTGGACGTAATGATGCCTAACAAAGATGGCTTTACCGTTGCCAAAAAAATACGACAGCAAAGCGATGTGGTTCCCATCCTTTTCCTTACTGCCAAATCAATGGAAGAAGATAAAGTAAAAGGCTTCCAGAGTGGCGCCGATGATTATATCACCAAACCATTCAGCATGCAGGAACTGCTGTTACGGATGGATGTATTTATCCGCCGCACCAAAAAAATGCATGCAGACGAAGTACAGGACTTTGGCATTGGCACTATGAAATTTTCCTACACAGATCTGAAACTATACAACGGTATAGAGTCATTTACATTGACTCAAAAGGAGGCCGATCTGCTGAAATTCCTTTGCGAACATGCCAATCGCATCCTTAAACGCGAAGAAGTATTGGTGAATGTATGGGGGAAAGATGATTACTTCCTGGGAAGAAGCATGGATGTGTTTATGACCAAGCTGCGCAAATATTTCAAATCAGATCCCGGTATTGTACTGGAAACAATACATGGTGTGGGGTTCCGCTTTAACGCTACAGTAAAAGCATAAGCTACGATATATAACATTCTTAAAAGGTTGATTGCAAATCGGCAGTCAGCCTTTTTTATTTCCGTCACACCAACGTTTTGTGGCATATATTCCGCTATGCCGGCATTGCTGTTATTTTACCCGCTTTTTTACTGGTTTTTATACGGTTTATATCTGCCAGACAGTCAATCTGTTCAATGCACTACAATATTTAGCATTACGCTAACAATACTTAAAGAAATGTTATGAATTTCAACGCAGTAAACGTTGGCACCATGATTTTAATCTAATAAGTAGATCAAACTTCGATTTATGAAAAACACAATCACTATACTTAGCAGTGTGTGCATTATGGTTGTGCTGTCCGCCTGCTCATCTACCAGGGTAACTTCCTCCTGGCGTTCAGAAGATGCGATCAACGTGAACTCTAGGAAAGTGCTGGTACTTGGTGTAATGAACAATACCAATGAACGTGCTATTAAAGAACACATGGAACAGAATCTGGTAGCAGATCTGCGTTCGGTTGGTATAAATGCTGTAGCAGCCAGCAGCGAATTTTCGCCCAAAGCATTTAACAATATGAATGAGAACAGGGCCATGCGTTCGCTGAAAAATAAAGGATATGACGCAGTGATGACCATTGTGTTGCTGGACAAATCAAAAGAAAGGGTATACAATCCCGGTACCGTGATGTATGAACCGTGGGGATACTACAACCGTTTCTGGGGATATTACAGAACCATGTATGGCAGGGTGTACAGTCCCGGATATTATTCCACCAATACCAGTTATTTCTGGGAAAGTAACCTGTACGACCTGAGCAATAACAAACTGTTGTACTCTGTACAATCAAAATCATTCGATCCTTCATCCTATCAGAGCCTGGGCAGGGAATATGCCAAACAGGTAATCAACGATATGGATAAGCAGGGATTACTCGTAAAAAAATAAACTTTTCATGGCTATACGGAATGGTTTTGGAGATAAGACTCCTCCATTTCATCAGGGTCCCGTTTAAACGGGACCTTCTTTTTTATTCCGTTTCCAGTCGCTTGTAACCGGGTAATTGTATTTATTGTAATTTTCTGGCAAAATTTCCCAATTGCTCCAAAAACGCTTATGACACTTACAGAAGTTATGACTGCCTTACAATCCATAGGTAGTGACAGCATCAAAAAAACATTGCTGCGTCATGGCGCCGTAGAACCTCTGTATGGCGTAAAAGTGGCAGACCTGAAAACACTGGTAAAAAAACTGAAGAACAATCAGTCGCTGGCGATGGAACTGTTTGATACAGGCAATTCTGACGCCATGTACCTGGCCGGCCTGGTAGCCAACGGAGCCCTGATGAATAAAAAACAACTACAGCATTGGGCCCAAAAAGCCTCCTGGAATATGATCAGTGAATATACTGTTCCCTGGGTTACTTCTGAAAGTTCCCTGGCGATGGAACTGGCCATGGAATGGATCGACTCAAAAGAAGAAAAAATAGCTACTTCGGGATGGAACACGTTGTCGGCTATTGTATCTATGCAACCTGATGCATCGCTGGATATGGCCTGTTTACAGGCCCTGTTGCAACGCATAGAGCATAACATTACCAAAGTAACTGACAGGGTTTGTTATACCATGAATGGTTTTATTATTGCCGTAGGTGCTTACGTAGCACCACTGAGCAACACTGCTATTGCATTGGGCAAAAAACTGGGACCTCTCACTGTTAATATGGGCGATACTGATTGTAAAGTTCCTTTTGCACCCGACTATATTCAGAAAGCCAAAGACAGAGGTTCATTGGAAAAAAAGAAGAAAACGGTGAAATGTTAGGATAAGAAGAAGATGCAAGGGGCAAGGTTCAAGGAGGTAAGCCTGAGCCAGGCAATATCATCCACTACTCACGCTCATACCGAAAATGAGTTGCCGCATCCGCAGGTACTGTCAGCATTGGGATTGCTGAAGGTAAATCCACGGGCATTCAGACCATTCACCCAGTCAATTTCCACACCGGCCAGATACAATCCGTGAGAAAGATTCATGATAAAAGTGAGTCCTTCATGCTCATACATTTTATCTTCATCCTCTTTACTGTCAAATCCCAGCATATAGCTCATCCCGGAACAGCCGCCACCCTTTACTCCTACGCGCAGGTACTGGCTTTTATCAAATCCCGGCTCATTCATCAAACGCTGTATTTCGCGGATAGCACCCGGCGTAAAAGTAACCGGTGCTGTTATTGCAGTTTCCATACTGCTAAGGTAACATGGAATTTGAAAATCCTGCACTTGTATTGAAATACGCTGTCATTCACAATCATAAGTGGCAAATAGTCGTTCTAAGGGCCCGGACAATCTGAAAATGGAAACCAGTATCCGTTTCCCTATTTTTGTTACACTTTAAAACAAACCTTCATGTCTATCGGAACGAATGAACTGATCATATCCATTGTAATTGCTGTCCTTATAGGCGGTACCCTGGCGTTTTTATTCTGGCGCCAGCGACAGGCTGTAAAAAAGGTAGCACCCGCACAACCTACTGCTGCCAATACCGGCAAAGAAGGTACTTTACAACTGCAATTGAACGCCTATGAGCGTCTGATACTCTTGGCCGACCGTATTGCACTGCCCAACCTCATCAGCCGCGTAAATCAGCCCGGATTGGGAGTAAGGGATATGCAGATGCTGCTGGCACATAACATCAGGCAGGAGTTTGAACACAACATCACGCAACAGATATATGTTACTGCAGAATCATGGGAGGCAATACGCAACCTGAAAGATCAGAATTTACTCATCATTAACCAGATAGCATCGTTTATGCCTGCTGAGGCAACCGGGCAGGATCTGAACCGCAGCATACTGGAAATGCTGGTACAAAATCCGAAAGCATCCCTGCATACTGTAGTGTCTGATGTTCTGAGCTACGAAGCCAAACGATTGATGAGTTAATTTCCGGACAGCCTGCTTTGCCATTGTACCTTATTTACTTGTTGCCATACACCAAAACACTAACGATTTATGGCTGATAAAAAGATATATACCGACAGCGGTATAGAGATCAAAGAAATCTATACTGCCAATTCCGCCAACAGCATTCCGCCTGCCGAAATGCCTGGTGAGTTTCCCTATACACGTGGCGTACAATCTGACATGTACCGTGGTCGCCTGTGGACCATGCGTCAATACGCCGGTTTTTCCACTGCCGAAGAAAGTAACAAACGTTATCACTACCTGTTATCACAGGGTGTAATGGGGCTCAGCGTAGCTTTTGATCTGCCCACACAGATAGGCTACGACAGTGATCATGCACTGGCTGAAGGTGAAGTGGGAAAAGTAGGCGTTGCCATTGACAGCCTGGAAGATATGCAGACGCTGTTCAAGGGTATTAAACTGGAAGATGTGTCCACATCCATGACCATCAATGCCACCGGTTTTATATTGTTAAGCCTGTATGTGGCGCTTGCCAAACAACAGGGTGCTTCTTTATCCAAAATATCAGGTACCATACAAAATGATATCCTGAAAGAATATGCCGCAAGAGGCACTTACATTTATCCCCCTAAACCTTCCATGCGCATCATTACCGACATTTTTGAATGGTGCAGCAAGGATCTCCCCAAGTGGAATACTATTTCTATTTCCGGTTATCATATACGCGAAGCCGGCAGCACCGCCGTACAGGAAATTGCCTTTACACTTAGTAATGGTAAGGCCTATGTAAAAGCTGCGCTGGAAAAAGGGCTTGACATCAATGTATTTGGTAAACGTCTCTCCTTTTTCTTTAACGCGCACAACAACCTGTTTGAAGAAATTGCCAAATTCAGGGCTGCAAGGCGCATGTGGGCTGCTATTATGAAAGAATTGGGTGCAACAGATCCCAAAGCAATGATGCTGCGTTTCCACACGCAAACGGGTGGCAGCACACTTACTGCACAACAACCGCAGAACAATATTGCCCGCGTTACCATACAAACCCTGTCTGCTGTATTGGGAGGCACACAGTCATTACATACAAACGGATTTGATGAAGCATTAAGTCTGCCCACCGAAGAAGCAGCACGCATTGCATTGCGCACACAACAGATCGTTGCATTTGAAAGTGGTGTTGCAGATACGCCAGACCCGCTGGCCGGTTCTTATTTTGTGGAAGCACTGACACACGAGGTGGAGCAACAGGCCTGGCAGTTAATTCATGCCATTGATGCCATGGGTGGCAGCGTATCTGCCATTGAACAGGGCTTTATACAGGATGAAATTGCCCGCAGTGCTTACGACTATCAGCGACAGGTAGAAACAGGCGAAAAGATCATTGTAGGTGTCAATAAATTCCAGTCGGTGGAAATCAATACTACCCCGGTTTTCAAAATAGACGATTCCATCCGGCAGGTACAATCAGAAAAACTGGCATCACTGCGTAAACGGCGCGATCCGGCTAAGTGCGACCAGGTATTACAAACATTGTCTGACAAGGCCACTTCAGGCGAAAACCTGATGCCCGCGGTCATTGAAGCAGTAGAAAATTATTGTACGCTGGGTGAAATTGCAGATACCCTGCGGGAAGTGTTTGGCGAGTACAAATAGCAGTTCTCTCAATATACAAATTGCCGGCCTCTGGTTTCGTCCTCCGTCTGTACATGCAACACATACACGCCACGTACCCACGACTGTTGCTGCAGCAACAATGTATTGCTGCCTTGCTGTAATACAAAGGCGTGTCGCTGCAACGGCCTGCCGTCTGCTGATATAGCGGATACAGTGCAACGCTGTGACCGTATAGATTGTATAACCACTTTCACAACTGATCCTTCAACAATTATTTTATTGATCAGCTGTGCTGTTGCTGTTCTGCTGACCATAGCAATGGCAGAAAACATAACAGCACCACCAGGCTGTGTAATCTTTATTCTGTAATACAGCTTTGCAACATTGGCTGGTAATGAACGGTCAGTATATACCCGGTATCGGCACTTGTTGCCGTAAAGTTCTCTTTGAACCATACATCTTCAAAACCAATGCCGTCTGCAGATCGTTGTATAGTAAAGCGTGTGCCTGCATTTGCGCTTTTTAAGATAAATCGTAAATATTGTTTACATTGATAAAAAAACAACCGAATGCGCTCCTTCCTGAAAATCCTGGTCATGCTTCTGTTTGTCAGCACAACAGCCTATACACAACAAAATGTAACAGTCCTCATTGAACAAAAAGCCGGTGCTATTATTCCCAAACTTATTGAATGGCGTCGTTACCTGCATCAGCATCCGGAACTATCCAACCGCGAATACAAAACAGCAGAATATGTAGCTGCACACCTCAAATCATTAGGACTGGAAGTACAAACGGGTATTGCCAAAACAGGTATTGTAGCCATTTTGCGTGGCGGCAAACCTGGTCCTGTTGTGGCTTTGCGCGCAGATATGGATGCCTTACCCGTGCTGGAGCGAGTGGATGTTCCTTTTAAATCAACTGCTACCGCCGATTATCTTGGGCAAACTGTTCCTGTAATGCATGCATGCGGACACGATAGCCATGTGGCCATGCTGATGGGCACAGCCGAAGTATTGGCAGGTATGAAAAAAGATGTGCCAGGTACTGTGAAGTTTTTCTTTCAACCAGCAGAAGAAGGTACACCCGGCGATGAAGAAGGCGGTGCGCCTTTGATGGTAAAAGAAGGCGCTATGGACAATCCTAAAGTAGATGTGGTATTTGGTATGCACATTGAATCGGATATTGAAATAGGCAAATTTGAATACAAACCCGGCGCATTCATGGCATCTTCCGATTGGTTTACTATCAAAGTAAAAGGAAAACAATCTCACGGCTCACAACCCTGGAAAGGCATTGATCCCATTGTGGTTTCAACAGAGATCATCAACGGTTTACAAACCATTGTCAGCCGCCAGTCTGAACTGACCAAAGCACCCGTAGTAATAACAGTGGGAAAATTTCACAGCGGTGTTCGCCCCAATATCATTCCGGAAGAAGCAGTATTGGAAGGTACTATACGTACACTGGATAGCAAAATGCAACAGGAAACACACGAACGCATTAAAAAAGTAGCAACTACCATTGCAGATGCGATGGGCGCTACTGCTGAAGTAACTATTGAAACCAAAACACTGGTTACCTACAATAATCCAGAACTGGTAAAAATGATGGTTCCTTCATTAGAGACTGCAGCAGGTAAAGACAATGTAAAAGAACGCGAATGGGTTACCGGTGCAGAAGACTTTTCTTTTTATGGTGAAAAAGCACCGGCTTTCTTCATCTATATCGGTGGCATGCCCAAAGGCGCTGATAAAATGAAAGCGCCACCTCATCATACACCCGATTTTTATATTGACGACAGCAAACTGGATGTTGGTGTAAAAGGATTTTGTCAACTGGTATTTGATTATGCTGCATTACAGGCTGCCAATGCCAAACCAGTAAAAAAGAAATCATAAATGATCAATACCGGTTATCTTCGGTTCAAATACCTTAAACTGAAAAAACGGCCATGAAGCTGAACCTTACCGCAACCTTTGTTCTAGCTACTTTTTTCATGTCGTGCAATTCCATACAGTCTCAGAAAAGCACGCTGCCGCATGCTGATATTATTCGTGATATCCGGTTCGACGACATCATTGATCTGAGTGGTGGCAGCGGCAATCCTTTTTTATTTTTTGATGAACAACAGAGAGTAAATCCCGAACTGGACACTATCGCAAAATGTATTACCCGCGATATGCCCAACGGACAGATCTATTACCCGCATTACTGGGGCGATCAATGGCGCTGGGCAGTGGATCTGCGTGGTAAATATCACCTGAAAAAAATATGGTATTACGTTGACAAGAACAGTTATTTCGACGATACCCTGTTCTTTTATAAAACCAATGACTTTACCGGTTTTCAACCCATCGCATCCGTACATATTCCGCTTGGTGCCAATGGCTGGTTCTTTATTCCTGTAAACGATACCACGCGTTACCTGGTAACAGGCATGAAACGTTCATTTGAAAAAAAATATTCCAGCTATGGTACAGTAAATGTTACAGAGATCATTCCCTACGGTACCTTAACCGATGCCAAACGATTGCCCGCTGCACCGGCAGTATACACCGGCAATATGCGCACTAAGAAAACAATTGGAGAACTGATTGGTGTTAACATCATCGGCGGCTATGAAGCCATGTCGAACTTTGATGATTTTGCACATGTAAGACCTATGAACGAGCGTTTCTACATGGACGATCAGCCCAATACATCCATCAACGATAAAAAATTCAATGGCGACCATTTCAATGAATACAGTGGCGGTGCGATATGGCGCCCTATCCTTTCATACCTCGACAGTTTCAATATCAAAGGTATCCTTACAGTTCCTGAGTTTAATGGCGCCAGCCAAAAAGTGATCACACAGAATAAAGGCAACAATCCAGGCTGGCCGGTGAATAATATTAACGACAATCCATTACAGATGTCGTCCTATACAGAATCCGGCAGGTTTTTCTGGACACTGGGTGCACTGGTAGGACAAACCAGGATTGATTCAGCCCAAATTCCATTGTTTAAATTGCCCCGTCGTTCAGGTAGAAACCTACGCACCGTATTGACCAATGGCAGCGAGATCAACCGTTTCTGGGGTGCACCGGATACTTCTACCACTGGCTGGAGATATATTGGCAATTATCTTTATCTGCTGCAATCGCAGGTAGATTATGATGGGTATGAAAGTGCACTGGGTAATAACCTGGGACTGGCCAATGCAGATCCCAAACTGCAACTGGGTATGGCTGCCGATTATAAACCCGATTCATTATTGGTGCAATCACGTGTACGCCTCAGTCGTGCTATGCGCAAGGATGGAAAGAATATTTTTGGTGTATACCAGTTCAACGAATATCCTGATTCTGTATACAGTGATCACAGGCGTTCTCGCCATGCTATTGAATATGATCTCAGCGGACATATTCAGAAAAATGTACAACATGCTTACAAACTGGATCCTGCCATGCAGATCTTCTGGACAGAGAATGGCATGGACGCTAACCAGCATAGCGACAAGGCCACACCCATCCGCACCGGAAATACCTGGACCGATCGTGAGTGGCAGGCCATTAACCTGGGTTATAATATTGTTGAAGTTTCCAAAACCAATATTGACAGGTATTTCCTGTATGTAATGGTAACCAATGCACCAGAAGATAATGGGGCAACATTCCAGACAGCGGACTTAATGTCATCTTATCCCACGCTGACACATAAACCGCCTTATTATTTTGTAAAGAACCTGATCAGAACACTGAAAGAATACCGGCATGAAAAAACGATCAGTTCAAAATGGAAAGGACTGGTAGTAGAAAAATACCGCAGCAGCATACATCCTGAAGAAGTAGCCTATGTGGTAGGATATGCCAATACCACAGGTGAAACGCTCAGCAATCAAACGGTACAGGTGGGGAATGTAACCGGCAACGTCATCATGCATGATCTTTCATTTACAGAACTGGGCACCCGCCAGACTCCGTTAAAAGTAACCAATGGCGTACTGGCCATTCCTGTAGTAAGCGAAAAGCCGGTAGTGATCAAACTGACAGAAAAGCCATAGCAAAATATTAACCGGCTGATGCCGCAGCAAAGAAAGGCTGATAACCCATGCAGGTTATCAGCCTTTCTTTTTTTATGAAAAAATCGTTTTACAAAAACCATAAAAAAAGATGACAGCCATAAGCCATCATCCTTCTGTATTTTCCATCAGCAATTTTACACTAATATCAGGCCACCCACTATTAATCACTCACTTCACTACCCTTTCTTCTGTTCTTTTGCCCATGCATCCTTCAGCGTCACGGTTCTGTTAAAGATCATGCGTTCTTCGGAAGTATCCTTATCCAGACAGAAATATCCTTTGCGCAGGAATTGGTAGCGGTCATCAAAACGCGCTGTCTTCAGTGCAGGTTCAGCATAAGCAGTAATTACCTGTAATGAATCGGGATTGATATAATCTTTAAAATCACCTTCTTCATTAGAAGGGTCTACCACTCTGAACAAACGATCATACAAACGGAGTTCAATAGATACCGCATGCGCCACGCTAACCCAGTGCAAGGTTCCTTTTACGCTGATACCGGAAGTATCGTTGCTGCTTTTGCTTTCAGGAATATAAGAACAGTGTACTTCAGTTACATTACCGTGTTCATCCTTCACCACATTGTCACAGCGGATGATATAAGCGCTTTTCAGACGTACCATCTGACCAGGTGCCAGCCTGAAATATTTTTTAGGCGGATTTTCCATAAAATCTTCCCTTTCAATGTACAGCTCACGACTGAAAGGTATCTCACGGGAAACACTTTTCTCATCTTCAGGATTGTCATCACCTGTCAGCATTTCAAAACCATCATTGTAATTGGTAATTACTAGTTTCAGGGGATCGAATACCACCATCCGGCGTGTGGCAATCTTATTCAGATGCTCACGCACACAGAATTCCAGCAGCGATACATCGATCAGGTTATCCCTTTTGGCAATACCGATCCTTTCACAAAAATCACGAATAGACTCCGGTGTATACCCACGGCGGCGGAATCCGCTGATAGTAGGCATACGGGGGTCATCCCATGATTCCACAAACTTTTCATTCACCAGTTGCAGCAGCTTGCGCTTACTCATTACTGTGTAAGTAAGGTTTAAACGGGCAAACTCATATTGATGCGAAGGGAATATTTCCAGTTGTTCAATAAACCAATCGTATAATGGACGATGCGGTATAAATTCCAGGGTACAGATGGAATGGGTGATATTCTCAATGGAATCGCTCTGTCCGTGTGCAAAGTCATACATTGGGTAAATACACCATTTATCACCGGTACGATGATGATGTGCGTGTTTAATGCGATACAGGATCGGATCGCGCATATGCATATTGGGCGATGCCATATCAACTTTTGCACGCAGTACACGTTCACCGTCTTTATATTTACCGGCACGCATATCAGCAAACAGTTGCAGGTTTTCTTCCACACTGCGGTTGCGGAAAGGACTGTTCTTACCGGGTTCGGTAGGTGTACCTTTCATAGCAGCGATCTCATCACTGGAAGAATCATCTACATAAGCCAATCCTTTACCGATCAGTTTTATGGCAAATTCATATAACTGTTCAAAGTAATCTGATGCATATAATACCTGAGCCCATTGGAAACCGAGCCACTGCACGTCGGCCTGTATACTTTCCACATACTCTGTATCTTCTGTCACCGGGTTGGTATCATCAAAACGCAGGTTGGTTTTACCACCGTATTTCTGCGCCAGTCCAAAATTGAGGCAAATACTTTTAGCGTGCCCGATATGCAGATAGCCATTGGGCTCGGGTGGAAAACGGGTAAGAATAGATTTGTATTTACCCGCGTTCAGATCCGCTTCAACAATTTCTTCAATAAAATTGAGCGATTTCTCTTCTTCTTTCTTAATCTCGGTCATATTTTCCAATGCTTTATATGCCTGCCATGAAACGCTCAGTCGGTGAAACACAGCAGGATAACGCGAAAATAAGATATGTAAGGCAGGTAACCAAGGCTGCACTGCACTTGCCGCAGCCCAGAGGTATGCGTTATTGCTAACATGGTGATACAGTCAGGAAGAAACCATCCACTTCGGGAGCTGTCACCGGAACCGAAGGGAGAGGTCTGAAACCCGGCAAAACAGGAAACTGAATTAAAGACAACATACTTACCGCACTGCTTCCGGATTCCTCACTTCGCGGATACAAATTGCGGGTTGAGGCCACTATTACTCGTTCGGAGTGACCG
>LGYU01000031.1 GCA_001302245.1 Chitinophagaceae bacterium PMP191F | reverse complement strand
AGCATCGAGCAACGCTGCCCGCAGAAACAAAAAGCGCTGTAGACCAGCGCTTTTTGTTTGTAGAAGCAAAGTGAAACCGGGTTCTTACCTTACCCAGTATTCTTTCCTCTTTATTGCTGATAATATTCCGTCGGATAATCACAATCCCATTGGATATTTTATTGTAAAAAGCTATCCAAATAACCGAATATTTCTTTTGTTTGATTCATCAGGCTAACATGGCTTTGATTGGGAATAATAACCAAATGTGATTTGGGCATTGCCTGCAAATCAGCAGCAACACCCCCGCCCAATAATTTATACGTTTTTGCCAATTCGATTTTATCCATGCCATCATTGTCACCCGATATGATCAATACAGGTGCTGTGATCTTTGCGATATTGTCGTCACCCAAATTAAATGGCTCTCCGGCCAGGGCCATCATCTGTTCCAGGAACTTGTTCCATTTTGTTTTATCTGGTGCTACGGCATCATAGGCGGCCTGCAGCGGCGAATTTGCCAAAAATTCAGGCTTCATTATTTTAAAAATACCGGTTACTTCGGGTACCCAGCCTTCACTTTTATAAACAGAAGAAATGATAACTAATTTTCTCAACCGTTTAGGACTTTGTATAGCAAACTGGTAGGCAACCTGACCACCAAAACTATATCCCACTATATCCGCGCTGTCAATTTTCAGGTAATCCATTACTTTCTCTACATCACTGGCTAAAGTGGCCCGTGATAATTTTCTCTCTGAAAAAGGTGTATGCCCATGTCCTTGCAATTCTATAGCAATTACTTTTCTTGTTTTTGCCAATTCAGGCATTAATTGCCCCCAATTCAGATCGATAGTATAGTAAGCACCATGTATCAGAATGATGGGCTTACCCTCACCGTATACTTCGTAATAAACCTTAGTACCATTAGCTGGTGCATAACCGCTTTCGTTAGGCTTGATTTTTTGTGCGTGGGATATAGCTGCTACAGTCATAATGATTGCGATTAGGAGTAATTTAATAAGATTTCCTCGTTTTGATATTTTTTCCATAAAATCGGCTGGTTTAATTTGATGGCTATTGATAATACAAAAGTCTGCAGCGTTTTATAATTCTACGCGGTGCAAAAACGACAATTTAGAGGCGAATCACGACAAGCATTTTCGCCATTCCAGCATCATTTCTTTTTCGATGTTAACATAATCCTTACTAATCAACTTTATACTTCTTTAAATTTCTTATACCCCATATAGCAAGCATCAACTCCAGCACAAAGCCAGCTAAAAAACAAATGCCCGGAACTCCGTCTAAAGCCAGGCTTACCAGTCTGCCAAGCGCCGGCCCTCCCATAAAAAGCAATATTGGTAATAAAACAACGATATCCGGTTTGTGAGGGGTAATAAGTGCTTTCGATCTCGTATACGGCCTGTTTGCTTCATTTGAAATGTACTTAAAAAGTATATAAAAATAATGACATGGCAGCCGGTATCATTATAAGATGTTTTACCCCTTTTTATTTCTCTGCTGAAACATTCCAAAAACATATTTGTCTTTACCTGTTACAATATTCCTATTCCATACGTATTATCAATAAACCCGTATCAGCCAATGCAAGTCAAACGTATAGCCATCGCCCTTCTTTCCCTGGTGCTTATTTCAACTGCCAATGCCCAATCTACCAGACAAATTTCTCAATTGAGTGATCTATGCAAGGTTTGGGGAGCCCTTAAATATTTTCATCCTGAGATTGCCACGGGTAAACACAACTGGGATTCCGTACTGGTATCAGCCATTAAAAAAGTACTAAACAGCAAAGTATCTAATAGTCTTCAGCAGGAAGTGGATAACATGTTGCTGATCGCCGGGAAAAACAATGCTGCTGAATTTATCATTGACAGGTCAGCTCATCCCTATACTTACAGAAATATAGATCACTCCTGGATCAACAACAGCAGCAACCTGAATAAGTATCAAAAAGAGAGCCTGCAATACCATTACTCACACCCTATCCAGACAGGAAACTATTATGCACAAAACAATCCCAATGACGACGGGAATATTATAACGCCTAATGAAAACCCATACACAGAAATGAAAATGCCTGATGTCAGCTACAGGTTGCTGGGGCTTTTTCGTTTCTGGAATGTGATCAACTACTATTATCCCTACAAGTATGGCACAGCTAAATCCTGGAATAAAGTATTAAGCAACCTGATCCCTGCATTTATCCATGCCAGCGATACACTTTCCTATCATAAAGCCGTCCTGACAATGGCGGCTTCTATTGATGACGGACATGGCGGCGTTTACCCTTTTATGGATGTATCCGTTGCAGGAAAATACAGTCCTCCTTTTTACTTTCATATAGCAGACAACAAAGCTGTGATCACTACAATACTAGATGCAGAAGAAGCCAGGAAAGCCAACATACAAAAAGGAAGTGTTATTGAATCCATAAACGGCGTATCCATTAAAAAACGGGCAGAAGAACTGTGGAATTATATTCCTGCCTCCAACAAAGCGGGTAAGTACAGAGATCTGCATAAACTGATCCTGAACAGCAAATCAATGTTAGCATTGTATAGCGGATACAATCCCGATGGGACCAGATTTTCTTCCGGTATCCAGTTAAGTGAAAGGAATTTCCTGAAAGAGTTCCTGGACTTTTATGATATGACCAGTTCTGTTACGTCTAAAATGCTGACCAGTGATATTGCTTATGTATACGCATCCAATATCAACAGTAAAAACATGGACAGTATAATGCGGTCGCTGATGAATACCCGGGCAATTATACTGGACCTGAGAAATTATCCCAATACCATGAACCCATACAAGTTCATTGAATACTTTCTTGACAAACCGGTAGTGTATAGCAAACAAACAAGAAATGATTTCAGATACCCGGGATTACTGATCTATGAAAACACCAACGCGGGAACATCCGTTGAAAAGGTTGGAAAAGAAAACAATCATCCATATACCGGTAAACTGATCTTACTGGTGGATTACAGAACGCAAAGCTTGCCTGAATTCGATTGCCTGATCTTCAAAACATTTAATAACACGGTTATTATAGGGAACCAGACAGCAGCGGCTGACGGCAACCAGACCAGGATGCTCTTTCCCGGTGGTTATAAAATCCTGTTTTCTGGATTGGGCATTTATGAAGCAAACGGAAATGAAACACAACATGTGGGTATCCCCATTGACATCCCGGTAAAATATACCATCAAAGACCTGGTTGAACAGAAAGACCCGGTTTTAGAAAAAGCCATTGAATACGCGAAAGGTCATTAAACCAATAGAAGATATTGCCACCGTGTATGATAAGCCAGAAATATCCTGTTTTCTGGCTTATCGGCTTTACAGGCTTATGATACGAAAACAGGAGTGTAAATGCGTAGCAGGTCTGTCGGTATCCTGCTTTTTATGCAAGCCAGTGTTGCAGGATCGCGGCCATAATTTCATTTTTCCACCAGCTCCCACCGGTCAACAGACTGCACACAGCAAACATTGTACTTTAGAATATCTTAGATCTTATTGGTCTGCAAATGACCTATGAAGTGATTTTCGTGCGGCACCTCTTTCAGTGCTTCGTATTTCTCTTTCAGCTCTTGTACTTTATTCTCAGCTATCAGGATGGTCTTTCCTGCCAGTAACGCCTCCCGGATACGCCGGGCTGTAACAGTTTTGGTGACCAGCAACAGGCGCACTGTTACCGGATCTCTATGACATACAATGCAGGCATTTTCTATCCGTTGTACAATATGCTGCAGGTTATTCAATACAGTCCATTACCTCACTGCTTATTGTTGGCCAGCCATTCTTGCTTACTGATCCGGTATACAAAATTCAAACGGGAGGGCTCTCCATAGTAAGCAACCTGCTGTTCAGCTACTTTTTCAGCACCCAACCGGCCGATTGCGATCTGCGAACGCATATTATTGGATCCTATATGGAAATATACCTGCTCAACAAACCCGAAAGCATATTCCAGCATTGTTGCTTTTACAGCAAGATTGATGCCCTTGCCCCAATATTCTGTAGCGTAAAAAGTATACCCGATCATGATGCTATGCTCCTGTTCATTGTAATCGTAAAAACGGGTACTGCCTGCAATTTTACCGGTAGCTTTTTCCACAATTATAAAAGCTCCTTTACTTTGCATGGCGCCATCAAAAAACACCTTGAAAACATCTTTTTTCCAACGGTCTTTATTGGGATGCTGCTCCCATATTTTCGGGTCGGAAGCTACTGTAAATAAAGCATCAAAATCTGTTTCCTTTAGCGGGTAAAGGATCACCTTGTCATTTTCCAGTACAGGTTGAATATTAAACACCATGATGTATGATTTTGCAACACTGAGCTTCACTGTAAACCCGTTTCCTCTTTATCTTCACAATCCGGAAGCATCAGTAATGTATACGCAAAACTACTTTTCTGCCGGATTATAACAATAGTCCAACCTTGACAAACCAGGTAGTCCAGTTTGAATAGCAATAGCGGGCAGCAGCAATGACTGTTACCTTTAACTCCAATATATAATTGAGAAAAACAGATCGGCCTGCAACTTCGTTGCTACTGATTAAAATAGCCGTCCTTCCAGCCTGAGAGAAAAACCTGGTAGTCCTCTTTTACCTGTTTTGCATAATGCATACACCAGTCCATCAGCGGGGTTACCCAACTGGCGTCAGTAGCAAAATCCTGTAGCTCATCGGCAGTGGCGGCTTTCATTCTACCTGTGCCGCGCAACTGCGCGGAGGCTGTGAGCATACCCAGGTCCGCCAGGTATTGTTCTATATGCGTGGATTGTTTTACTGTGCGGTCAATATTTATTTTATCGGCGGTAGGTTGCAACTCTTTTACCACGTACCATTCATCCTGGTACAGAAACTCTGAAAGAAATGCAGGGGGAACATCCTGCATGATCTCCTGCACACTGGTAACGCGTATAGCTTCATTTTGCCATACTGGTTGTGGTGTAGCGGTAAAAGGTAATAAACAGGAAGGCATTGCCTGTTTAAGATCAAGCAATATTTTCCGTTTGGTTTTATATTCATGCTCCAGCAAACAGGCATAACGTTTTACACCAATACTGCCGGTGCCCGCAATACGGAACCCAACATCTGTAACAGTATATTCTTTATGAAAACCGCTCTGGATCCATTGAGAGATGGCATCCATCAACTGGTGTCTTTCCGGTTTTGGCAAAGGCAATAACCTCGGAGTGATCAATAGTTTTGCATTCTGCTCTTTGCTGTAGGTACGTTGTGCAATCAGGTCTCCTTCACTTCTATCGCTTACCTGTTTGATATTTTTGCGTACCAACCCGGTAGCCGCTTCCTTTTCAATGCTCCGGGGTTTATTTTTTATCAGTGTATACCTGTAGTGGTCCAATAAGTGCCATACCAGGTGATGACGTTCTTCTTTTGATCTTCCTGCCAGACAAGCCGCTATTTCCACAGAAACCAGCAATCTTGCCACCTCGTACAACACAGGCGCCTGGATGGCTTCATCAAAATCGTTCAGGTCAAAATACACCAGGCGATTGCCTCCCCGGTAACTACCGAAATTTTCAATATGCAGATCACCGCACAGCCATGAATGTGGTGAAGCCGGCAACGGATAATTTTTCAAAAGGTCTTCATAAAACAAATGACAGGTACCGCGAAAAAAGCGGAAGGCATCTTCGGCCATTGCCTTATACTTCAGTGGTAATACATAGGGAACCCGGTTGGCATTAAATTCTTTAACTCTTTGTAGCAGGGAAGCATCCATATTTTATGTTGCGTGTTATTGGCAGATCCGGAATCTTCAGTAACCCGGATTGTACCATACAGTATTGGCTAGCCGGAGCAAACCTCCTGATAATTAATGATACACACAAAAAACAATGAGGCATTAACTAAAACTTTCCATGGGAACGGTTGCAATTATCCCAAACTGCTGAGAGATAACAGTAACAATTGTTATATAGCACACCATAGAATTGCAGACAAACAAAAACAACCGGCAAGCCGTATTGAAAATACGAGTGGTTCAAAACATTACGGGAGGTACGCGCCCCTGGTCCCAAACCAGGGGCGCGCAGATAGCCTGTATAGCTTCTGAAACCGGCATTTTAGCCTTTAGAACATGAAAAATAGTGCCTTAGCAATAAAAATTTCAGTAAAACAATACAGCAATATTGGTAGATCTAAAGGAATACCCTACATTTGCAGCCCGGTAATCAAAAAATTGTGTTGTACACAGTCTTGTTCGGGAAGTAGCGCAGGCCGGTAGCGCACCTGGTTTGGGACCAGGGGGTCGCAGGTTCGAATCCTGTCTTCCCGACCGATATAAAACCCGTAGCACCAGCTGCGGGTTTTTGTTTTTGGGAAACCAGGTATTTCTGATGATGCTTGTTTGCGTACCAATCATTACTATTTAAACTATTCTTTATGACTGAGGAGCAACATATTTTTAAAAAAATTGAGCAGATAGGCGATCGCGTATTGCGGTTAGCTGCGGTAGAACTTTGCAATGAAATTATAGAGAACAGGTATAAGTCTGCTGAGGTCATTGATTATCTCGGAAGCACTAAAGTATTCGCACTTATTGCCAGGTTCAAGAAACTGGAGCCGCATAAAAATGACCCCGGAGATAAAGGCGTTTCAAAACGTTTGGCAAGCGCCTATGAGCATTCAATAGGCAAACTTTACTATGAGGATAAAGTAAAGGCTTTAGCTACTGCAAAAGAAGACCTGGCAAATTTTTACGAAAACCAGGATAAATACTTTATAAAAAAGAACGCATAGATCAGTTTTGCTTTTAATGCAGACCTGGTACAGTTGATCATTTTTTTGAGAAAAGCAGTCTTCAAAAAAAGACTGCTTTTTTATTGAAAATGTTGCGGTTGTGACATTAAACTCACAACGCTTTTTCTGCATCTGTATACACTTTAATAAACATCCCCTGATCTCCCGTTTTATCAAATTCCATTAAAGTGTCGCCCTTTACTTTATAATCGAAGCGGAATTTATCAGTGGAAATCCAGATTGTTACACTATCCCGATACCCTATGGTACCTTTTGATCTGTAATACCAATAGCGGTCGGTGGTTATTGTATCAATATCAACCTCCCTGTCGGTTAACTGATAATATAAAACATTGGCTGTATCCTTAATTTCAATTAATGTAAAACCGTTCTTATTGTGCCGGACCCAGGTACCATGCAAACCTGTGTAGTTTGCAGCATTGTTGGTTTGAGAAACAATCTTATTATCTGTTTTGATCTCTGAGGCTTGATTGTTACAGGCTGCAAAAAACACAATCAGGTAAAAAATTATTAAAACTTTAGTCATGTTTTATATGTGATGCAATATTAGAATGTTTCCATAAAATGGCATATAGCGGTATGTCTTTATGCTGATTGAGGGATCATTACTGTTGCGCAGGCGGCGCAGGTAGTTTTGGAGAATCTTTTGATAAGGTTCCCTGCCAGCCTGTATACATCCATGTGCCATTCTTTTTAACAAAAATTGTAGTATACAAGAACTCTGCAACCATTGTACCATTCACATAGGCTTGTGCCCGTCCGTTGGTAATCCCCACATTTCCATAAACCCTTATCTTCCTATCCAGTATTTTGACTGTACTCATCTCAATCATTTTTAAACGCAACGTATCTGCCAGACTTTGTTGTTTGTCTGCTGAAACACCATCGGCATTGATGGTAAAAAAATCATCCGCTACATCGCTTTTGTAATAGTCCTTTGCATGTGAGTAATTCATATTCTGAAACATTTTAGTTTCTGCCTGCTCAATTTCTTTTACAACAGAAACAGGCGCTTTTTGAGCAAAGAGGCTTAAAGTACATGCCGAAAATAATACCAGGCAAAAGAGTTTAGAGCGTTTCATAATTGATGAGTTTAGTAAAGATGTTTAGGTAATAGTTCATATATATGGATCAAAACGTTTGAATAGTGCTTGTTTGAAGCAATTCATGGAACGTTAATATGCCATTACATGATTCGCCAAAAGATCAGGTACAACAAATAAAGCAAGAACAGGAAAATAGTCAGCCTGAATAAGAATGGGATAAGCGTTTCAAAGAAAAAAACAGCACCTTTAATAAATCTAGCCTTTCTGAAATTTATCTTCCGTTCCATGTAGGAAGGAAGACAGGGTTCAACCAATTCCCTCCTGTCATTTGCAATACAAAAGTCCACAACAAAATATAAATGTCTTACCGGAATTTCCATAGGAATGTGATTTTTAGCAAGACAATCGAAAAGCTGTTCTCTTAATGTAAAGTCCTTTTTTGTCTGCTTTAAATTCTGTCATTTTTTGCATTTTGAAATCAAACGCTTTTTTCGCTTCTGATTGTTCATGTATCTTTCCATGCCCTCCCCCATTTTTCCATGGTTTCATGAGTGGCAGTGTATACCGGTATGAATAAAACTGTGAAGAAATTGAGATATAAAACTCATCGTTTTATTATTATGACTATGCCAGGTTATGCCTGCTAAGTGCATATAATGCAAGCTATTGGAGTTTCAATATATAACCGTACCGTTTTTTCACCCTTTCTGCCGGCCTGAATATATATTATTGAAATTTATGGTACATATAAACCTTAAATGCTCCCTGTCATTACAAGCCTCGCCCCTCAAAACGCCAGTAACGGAATACATCAGTCAACCCGGGCAAGATGTGTGCGGGCCGGTAACATATGCATAAGGAACATCTTACGATAAACGAAAGAATTGTACTTATAGAACCCGTATGTTAAATATGCTATTACAGCCTCATTGCTGCAAGCCTTGATTAAACCTCTCAGAATCCCGAACTTTATTATTGAGAAAAGTGTAATATATAAAGAAGATCAGATCTGCCAAAAGCGTTGTACTTAGCTCATCATATCCGTGAGTCAACAACCGAAAACAAGAAAACACCACTATGTCAATATCAAAGGAAGCTGAATTAACAGGAATGCAAAAAGCAAGTGAAGCTGTTGCCTATACACTGAAAGAAATGATCAGTTATGCTCAACCAGGTATGAGCACAAAAACACTTGATGAATATGGTGCTAAGATCCTGTCGGGTTTTGGAGCAAGCTCAGCCCCTTATTTAACATACGGGTTTCCTGGATGTACCTGCATCAGTGTTGACAATGAATTTTGTCATGGCATTCCATCAGACAGCCGGATCTTAAAAGAGGGCGATCTGATCAATATTGATGTTTCTGCCGAACTGAATGGCTTCTGGGCTGACAACGGCGGGTCATTCGTAATTGGAAACGACATTCACCAACATCAGAATCTGGTCAACGCATCCAAAGAAATATTACGCAAAGCCATCAATAGCATACAAGGAGGCGTTAAAATAGCCGACATCGGACACCTGATGGAAACCGAAGCTAAAAAGAGGGGCTTCATGGTCATTAAGAATCTTGGAGGACACGGCATAGGAAGAAGCTTACACGAACAACCCAGCGATCTGCTAAACTATAAAGACCGCTCTGATTCAAGACGTTTTAAAAAGAACTCGGTAGTGGCCATTGAAACATTTATCTCAACATCGTCTACTTATGCAACCGAACTTAATGATGGGTGGACCTTGGTTGGGAACAAAGGTGGCTACATGGCTCAACACGAGCATACCATAGTAGTAACTGATGGAAAACCATTGATCTTAACAGAAATGAATGGAATATTGAATTAAGGAATATTTACAGCCATCCTATTTAATTGATGATCAACCTGTCATCAAAGTGACCGGCAATACTGTTGAAGTTATCTCTGAAGGACGCTGAATGCTGTTTCTCCCCCTGTTCACTTTTAGCTTAAACCTGATTTTCACCGGCATCGTTCATATTCCCTCACCTGCCGATTTGTTAACATACAAATAATAATCCCATATCTCCCATTTCTTGAATTTTACAGCCGAATTGCACCTCCTAAAGAGCTAAGTATTGACCCAGGTAACTGAAATAAAAAAAGCCGACCAGGTAACCTTTCAGGTATTGTACGACCAGTATCATACTAAGCTGTTTCATTATTTTCTGAAACGTACCCGGGCACAAGAGATCGCAAAAGATCTTACCCAACAATCTTTTATCAAACTCTGGCTTTCCAGGCACACTTTGTCTGAAGCTCATACCCTGGATACGCAATTCTTTACTATTGCCAACTCAGTTTTTATAGATCACCTGCGCAAACAGGCCGTTGAACGCAAACACCAGCAACACCTGAAAGACGATCTCGACGAACAATCTTCACTGATCTATCACTCTCATACCGACTACGAATCTGCTGATTATATTGACGCAGTTTCGGAACATCTTCCACCCGTTCGCAAAAACGTATTCATGCTAAAGGTGGTCAAAGGCTATTCCAACAAGGAAATAGCAGAACAACTATCTGTTTCCATCAAAACAGTTGAAGATCACTATTCAAAGGCCTTAAAGCATGTACGCTCACTGGTAACAGGCATACTTTTCATGTTCAGCGTCCTCTTCCCGTATTAACTTAATATTACCAGCAGGGGTAAACCTTTCCGCTGTTCGTATTCCTTATTGCACACACATGAAGATCACGCATACGCTTATACAAAAGTTTTTAGAAAACCAGTGTACTGCTGCCGAAGCGGAAGCTATGGCCCGGTACCTGAAGAAGCACCCGGAATTGATGACTATATACCTGAGGTCTTCATGGGATGCAGCCGATAAAGAAAACAGTGTGCCGGAAGGTTATGCAGAAGAAATGCGTGAAGCGATCAATACACAGATTGAAAAACATGCACGTGTCATTCGGTTTCGCTGGCTGGCCGCTGCCGCCTCGTTGCTGATCGCAGCCACTACGGTATGGCTATTTACCCCGGGTGCAAAAAATACTGCACAGATATTGGCAAAGGCTGAAGGAGATTCTGCAGCAGCTACCGGATGGAAGATGCAGACCAATGCTTCAGCAAAAGTTCATATTATAAAGTTGCAGGATGGATCTGTAGTGAAACTTGCTCCGAAGGCTGTAATAAAATACCAGGAACCTTTCGGACAGCAGGGCCAACGCAATATCTATATGGAAGGCGAGGCTGATTTTGATGTGGCTCATAACAAAGCGAAACCTTTTACCGTACATTCAAAGCTGTTTTCAACCACTGCATTGGGCACTTCTTTCAGAGTGTCGGAAACAGCCACGTCGTGCAACATAAAATTATTTCACGGGAAGGTGCTGATAAAATCCCTGAAGGGTTCACTGAAAGGCTGGAAGCAGGATATCATCCTGTTGCCCGGCAATGAAATGGTGTATGGCCTTGAAAAAGGCATTGTTGCCGTCAATCAGTTCAACGCTTTACCCAAACAGCATTCGCTGCCACGTAATAACGAAAATTCCACTAAAGACGAAGGCACCCTGGTATTTGATAATACCCCTTTGCCGGAGGTCATGAAGATATTAACCACTAAATACCAGTCTCCGATATTCTATGACGAAGAGCAGTTGAAAGGAAAATATTTTTCTGGCGAAGTGCTCAAAGGAGATTCCTTATCCGTATTGCTGAATGTAATTGCAAACATGAGCGGTTTGCACATTACTAAAAAGGATAATGGTTATATAATCACACAATCTAAGTAAACATACAGGAAACGTATTCAGGATCAGCATGCTGTCCAAAAGGGCGGCCCGGCCATTCCATGCGTACACGTCAAACAACTAAACTTTATGAGACCAACAATGAAAAGAAGGCGAAGTGGCATACACTGCTTGTGGGCTTTGTTCCTTTTACTGTTCAATGTAGCAACATTTGCACAGCAAACGGTAGCAGTTAGCGGAACTGTTCTTACTGACAAAGGCGAAGTGCTACAGGCGGTTACTGTTTTAGCAACACGCAGATCTGACACACGCCACACTGTTTCGGCCTTTACAAACGAAAAAGGTGTTTTTACCTTTTCGCAACTGAGAATAGGTGAAGTATATGACCTCACTTTCTCTTCAGTAGGATATGAAACCCAATCGCTTAAAGGGTTTACCGTTAAACAGGCCGGTGAATCCAATTCCCTGCTGATACGTTTAAAAAGTAAAATGGATGACCTGAATGAAGTGGTTGTAACGGCATTAGGCATCCGAAAATCTGAACGATCTCTTGGTTATGCACTTACAAAAGTAGATAGCAATCAGCTTACCAATGCGGTAGGTTTGAACTGGACAGATGCACTCTCAGGTAAGGTGGCCGGTTTGAGTCTTATCCGTTCCGGTTCCGGGCCTGCGGCTTCCAGCAAGATCATTCTCCGGGGCGAAAACAATCTTACCGGCGATAATGAAGCGCTTATAATAGTAGATGGCGTAGTGATCAACAATAGCAGCGGTAAACGTTCTGCCAACAGCAGCGACCAGGTATATGCCACCAACTCCGATAACCTGCCGGCAGATTATGGCAGCTCTCTGAATGATATCAACCCACAGGATATTGAAAGTGTATCTGTACTGAAAGGGCCTGCCGCTGCTGCATTGTACGGTCAGAGGGCAGCAAACGGAGCATTTATTATCACTACCAAATCTGCCAACCAGAAAAAGAAAGGGCATTTTAATGTTCGTTATACAGCCAACGGAAGTCTTGAGCAGGTAAACAGGTACCCCGACCTGCAATATGAATATGGTCAGGGTTTGGCAGGAGCGCTGTATTACTCTTACGGTACCACCGAAGATGGCGCCAGCACCAGCGGTACCAGTTCTGCTTATGGACCCAAGTTCGATGGACAAATGTTCTACCAGTACGATCCTGTACGCCAGACAGTAGGTTTAAAACGCACTCCCTGGAAAGCTTATAACAATATCAACGATTTCTGGGATATGGGCAAAGACCTCAGAAACAACCTCAGCATAGACGGTAAACTGGGTAACACCGGCATCCGTATTTCCCTTGGTACAGAAAACGACAAATGGATTGTACCCAACACTGGTTTCGTGCGTAAAAGCATAGGTCTCTCCACAAATACTGAGATCAACAAAAAACTTAAGATTTCTACCAAGGTAAATTATGGTTTCAGAACCAGTGATAACCTCCCCGCAGCAGGATATGGAAACCAGTCCTTAATGTACTGGTACATTTTCTGGCAGCCCAGTGCAGATTATAACTGGCTCAGAAATTACTGGGGCGGCGGCCCTGGCAGCGTTTACGACAGTCTTTACAAATTCATCCGTTACCCGTTCTCTTCTTACCCTGAAAATCCATTTGCGATCGTAAATGAGTTTTTGAACAAAACAAGAAGAAACAACGTAACCGGAAACATAACGTTGAACTACCAGATTACCAAAGACCTCAATGTTATGCTGCGTGGAAATCTTGACTGGATGAACGACAAACGCGAGCAGGACAGACCATTCGATGCAGGTACGCGTTTGCCCAGGGGGTCTGTAAGAAGACAAAACATCTACGCACAGGAAAAAAGCTATGACTTCCTGGCCAGGTATTTCAAAAATATAAACAAAGACATCAGGCTTGGTGTAAGCCTGGGTGGCAGCCAGTTGTGGAATAAGTATGATAAAACTGATGTAAGAAATGACGGCTTACACCTGCCTGGAATATATACCATGGAAAATAGCGAGTACGGACTCGTTTACTATCCCGATACCAGCCGTTACCAGATAAACAGTATGTACGGCATTATAAACCTGAGCTACAAAAACTATTTGTTTGCAGAGATCACCGGCCGCCAGGACTGGAACAGCGTACTGGCTACTCCCAAAAGAACAGATAATGTAGGCTTTTTCTATCCTTCCATTAACGCCGGTTTCGTTCTGTCTGATGTAGCAAAACTTCCTTCTGTTATTAACTATGCAAAGTTGAGAGCATCGTTTGCACAGGTAGGCAGCGGCGGTACTACCCCGTACAGAACAGCATACACTTACTCGCTGGCAAACGGTGGCATTTACCCGGACAGCGCTCTTGTAAGCCCTGCAACCCTGCCCAACGTGAATTTAAAACCATTACTTACTTCCACATTCGAGCTGGGTACAGAGATGCAGTTCTTCAACAGCAGGTTAAGCCTGGATGTGACTGTGTATTTTGGAAATACCAGGAACCAGATCTTCACAAGAACAGTAGATGCCTCATCCGGTTACGGTTCCTCCATCATCAATGCAGGAAGAGTAAGGAACAATGGGATAGAAATAGGTCTTAATGCCAAACCGATTATAAACGCAAAAGGTCTTAACTGGAGCATTTTTGGAACTTTTTCTTACAACCAGAACAAGATCATGTCTATGCCGGACAGTTCAGTATTGCTGAGAGCCGGCCAGATAGCCAGCGGCCAGATAGTGGCCTCTGTAGGTGGCAGCCTGGGCGATCTGTATGGCCTGGGGTACCAGCGCAGCCCCGATGGACAAGTGATATTTGATCCTGTTACCGGTTTTCCCAAGATCACAGACAATATCATTTACCTCGGCAATACCACACCCAAATACAAATTCAGTCTTGGCAATACTTTCCGGTACAGGAATTTCAGTTTAAACCTGCTGTTCGATGCACAGGTGGGAGCGGTAGCGTATTCTCTTACCCATTACAAACTGGTAGAACAAGGTAAACTTAAATCAACACTACCGGGCAGGTACAATGGTATTATTGGTAAAGGCGTGGTACAAAATGCTGATGGTTCTTATCGCAAAAATGATGTTGTGGCTACCGATATCGACCAGTATTATCAATATAGCATGGGAAGCTACAATGCAGAAGGAAGCACCTTTAGCACCGACTTTTTAAAATTCCGCGAAGCCTCTTTAAGCTATACGTTCAGGCCAAAATTTCTTAAAAAGCTTGGTCTTACCTCAGCAATGATTGGCATTTACGGACGTGACCTGTTCATCTGGACCCCCTGGCCAATATTTGATCCTGAGTTTGGTACACTGGCAGGCTCAGACATCGTAAGAGGTTTTGAAGTAGGACAGTTTCCTTCTACACGTACTATGGGTTTCAATTTATCAATCGGGTTTTAATTCATTGCGGAAAAATCTGATTAATAATAATAACAGTAAAAAATATACGGATGAGAAAGAATTTAATAATAGCATGTATGGGTTTGATGGCATTGCCGGCACTCCATTCATGCAAAAAGGGGTTTGACAAACTGAACGTAGATCCCATTAATATTATCAGCACTTCTTCAAACAAGCTGCTGGCTCCGGCACTGGTAAACTCTATCTGGCCGGGCATGAACAGGAACAGAAGCTTTAACAATGAACTGATGCAGGTTACTGTATCACAAAGCGACGGCGATAATACCGTGTTCAGATATGCTTTCAGGTCCAGTATGTCAGACTATTTATGGAATGCATGGTTCGTACAACTGACCAACTTTAAACAGGTAGACAGCCTGTCGCGTACAGAAAAAACTTCCAATATCTCTTACCAGGCCATTGGAAAGATCTGTAAAGTATGGCTGTTCTCCAATCTTACAGATATCTATGGTGACATTCCTTATTCCCATGCACTGGAAGGTGATCAGGAAAATGTTATACCGGTCTTCGACCGACAGAAAGATATTTACCTGGATATGTTCAGCCAGTTGGAAACAGCCAATACCCTGCTTGCTTCAAATGCTCCCGCTATCGTGGCATCCAGTGATCCCATGTACAAAGGTGACCTGGCAAAATGGAGAAAGTTTGCCAATTCATTATACCTGCGTCTGCTGTTGCGCATATCAGGTAAAGCAGAGGTACAGCAACAATGTATTGCAAAAATTAAGCAGATAGCAGAAAACCCTTCCCTATACCCCATCTTCCAAAGCAATGCAGATTGTGCCAGGATACTCTGGAGCGGCGGCACCAGCACTACCGATCCTTATACATCACCTTTTGTAAATGGTATTCGTGCGCAGGATTTTCGCGGCCCGGCTATCTGCAGTTTCTTTCTGGATAACCTGGTTGCCTGGTCCGACCCCCGTTATGTTTCCAATGCTACGTATGGCTCAGGCAGTATTGGCCGCCTGGGTATTTCGCAAGCCAGCGGCGGCGGATGGTTTGGTGTAAAAAGCGGGTATATACCTGGTACAGGAGATACCAAAGGCTGTTATTTCCAAAGCTACGATAATGCCACTACAGGTGGTACCTGGTCGCTTCAGCAAAATACGTTAACCGGTATTATTATGCAGTACGCCGAAGTACAGTTTATACTGGCAGAAGCTGCTGCAAAAGGATGGATCAATGGTGATACCAAAACATTCTTTTACCAGGGCATAGCATCTGCCATCAATTATTGGGTGCCTAATTTTTCTGAAAGCATTACCGCAGCCAGCTTCACCGCGCATGTTACAAACCTTGACGCCGCCGGCGTACTCTGGAAAGAAAGTCTTCCATTAGAATCAAAAATGGAAATGATCCACTTACAGAAATACTATGCACTGTTTATGACAGATCTGCAGCAGTGGTTTGAATACAGGCGTACCGGCCATCCCGTTTTGCCCAAAGGACCAGGATTACAAAACGGTGGTGTAATGCCTGCACGCCTGGTGTATCCTGTGTATGTACAAGCCGCCAACCCCACAAATTATAAAGCTGCTGTAGCTGCACAGGGTCCCGATGAAATATCAACCAAAGTATGGTGGCAGAAACCTTAAGCATATCAGTACTGAAAAAATTATAAAGATGAAATATTTAGTAAATCTCTTTTTAATCATAAACATTGGTGTGGCTGCAGGCAGTTGCACAGCCAAGAAAAACTATTTTGGCGGAGAACCGAACGATATCGTTTCTATCCTGGATGTACGTCCTCTTTATAAAGGAAAGGATATAACTATTACCAAAGAAGCTATATACGGAGCTTCCAGACTGGCGGTGGTAGTAATATCAGAGCACAAAGAAAAAAATCTTCCGGAAGGTTTGCTGGTAGTGCAGGATAGCCGCCGCCTTAGCACACTGAGAGGTATTTCCATAGACATTGGTGCTGCCGCTGCCAACTATCATCCCGGAGACTCGTTACTGATAAATATTTCCGGCAGTACATTAACACGTAAAAATGGCAATCTGACCATTACAGGCATTACAGAATCTAAAATTACTGCTGCGGGTAAAGGCGTGGTTGCTATCAATGCAATTACCGCAACACAGATGGCGGCTAATCCCGACGCTTATGAAAGTACACTTTGCCTTATTAACAGAGCCAGCTTCAACCCTGCCCCGCAATCAGGAGAGGTGATCAGTGGCTCCCAGGTGATCAATGATGGTTTTGGAAATGTTACCCTTTATACTGATCCCGGTGTAAGCTATGCCAATAATACTCCGTATGGACTGGCTGCATATGTAGGAATTCCTTTTGGCAGACCTGACGGGTCTGTACAGTTCAGAACAAGAAATGCAGATGATATCGTGAACATGGGCTCTTCTGCACAGGAGCTGCTGATATCCGGTTTCCAGAGCGACCCTAAAGGCGGAGACGGCGGTTATGAATACGTACAAATGATCGCCACTAAAGACATCAACTTTACGGCTACTCCCTACAGCATTGTATTCTGTAACAATGCAGGTACTGCCAGCTCTGCCAATCCGCTTGATGCAGGATGGGCTACAGGCGGACAGCGTACTATCAAATGGGATATTACATCGGGCAGTGTACAAAAAGGAAAGTTCTTCTATTTTGGCTTCCAGGGTAAAAAGATCAATGGTTCCGCAGGTACTTATTCATTCCCTCCCGAAACTAACTGGTATCAGAAAACATTCCTTACCAGCGGTACCAATGCTATAACCGGCAGTACACTTCCCAATCTTGGTGATGGCGGACTGGCTCACCCAAGCGAGTTTAGTACCAGCGGTCCCTGGGCCAACAGCGGAAATGCGTGTGGCGTAGCAATATTCAAAGGAACTACTGTTACCGAAACATCCGTACCCGAAGATGTACTGTTTGTGGCTACCGGCGGCGCCAACACTATTTATGACGCTACCAAAATACCCGTACTGGGCTACAGGATCTGTAACAACGATTGGTACTCTATGTACTCTGTAAGCATAGATCCCGTTACCTATAAACCTGTGATCGTTCCTTATCTTCATTATCGCTCTGCTGTCAATACTGCCAATATGCCTTACCCGGTAAATGAAAAATATCCAACAGCAGCTACCGATGCCGGTTTGTACAATATGATGGGTGGTGTATATAATATCACGCTCGGCAGATGGACAACTGCACGTAAACAGGTGGTAGTGGAACTGGTTCAGACCACCGCAACCATTGATACATTAGAAAAACATGCAGCGGTTACAAAACTGGTTGAATAATACGCTTACAGATCAGTAGTATACCAAATAGATAAAAAAAGGAACACAAATTTGTGTTCCTTTTTGCTTTTATGATCTTTTGCAGGTTTTACCAGAAATGAACGCAGAACCGGTAAACACAGCTGACTATTTCAATGATTCGTTTTTGTCAGTTCCAGATAACATTCATTGCGATCAGAAAACGTGGTAGTCACTATGATGCTCATGAGAGAATTTCTCACATTGGAGGCTTCAATATCGATGGAACCCGATGGATATTGACAGAAGATGATGCTATTAAATCAATTGAAGATGGTAGATATGAGCTTTACGTCAGCGTTAACGGTAAAAGCGTGGATGTTGTTGTTGCAAAACACGGAGAACGAAAATATCTCAAAACACAATCTGATGGATATAGTCCCAATAATCTATTGAATCTTTCAGAATGTCCATAGACCTAAATGTTCTTAATAAACCTACGTCTTATAGGGCATGACATTTATGGTCAATACTTTATCGATATAAACCCAACATAGCTATAGAGCTATGTTGGGTTTAACATATATCAGGAACTATGCTATAGACAGCTATTTTGCATTGAACATTCTTTGGCTAACGGAGAGATTAGCGGTAGTTTTTATTTTTGTCAATTTCACTTTTAATTCTACCCCGTATATCAATTTTTGCACCCGAGAAGGAGAAGATAGTAGTTCCAAACTCCCTTGCAAATCCATTTGTTATAGAGTCTGCTATTGTTGAATTTTGAAAAAAAGGTGATGTTTCCTGAAGCTCTCCATTTGCATTTCCCCGATTTTTAACCCTGATAAGATTGTCATATTTTTTTGACAGGTCAAACCAATTTATATAGTCTGCACTGAATGAGACTGCTCTTATCTTCTGTTTTGTATAATAATTTATGGCCCCGGCTTGTCCATAGTTATCGCAAAGAACAAGGGTGTTTTGATTATTGGGTAGTTCTGCATACGCCTTATCCACCTTTTCGGCTAACTCTTTCCAGCCAAGCATATCTGCAAAATCCTGTGGTATCTGATGGTTTTTCCCATCTTCCCAGCGCAGCAATCCAAATTTCTCATAATTGCCGGCGTGCTGAATAATATACTCCGGGCTTTTATTCGGAAAAGCAACATTCAAAATAGGAATGAACAGGAGTAAAGGAATTGCAACAAAAACAGGTTGTAAATATTTTTTCCACCCGTTTTTTAATATTTGTTCAAGATAAACGGAACCGAAAGCTATATAAATCGGGTAAATCCCAATGGCGTAATAATCTTTCGCTTTGAAGTACATAAAAGCAGCCAAAGTGAAAACCATTGTCCAGAAGAAAAAACGATAAGGCCTGAAAGGTGCATAAAAAAGTAAAGCATATAAAGACGCTATAAGCACCAACAGGGAACCAATGAAAAAAAGGATCTGTCCCCTGATAAAATCCATTTTATTTACATTTACCAATTGTGTTTCCGCCAATTCCTTTAAATGATGGAATACCGGAAACCCATTATTGTATTGCCATAAGAGATTAGGCAGAACAATTAAGAGACCTACCAATACTGCAAAATAAAGTCGTGGATTTGCAAAAATCTTTCTTTGCGTTGTTAACAGTAAAGCGGGGATCAGCCCTATCAATTGAAATACGATATTGTATTTATTCAAAAAGCCAATCGCAAATACAACCGCACCCATAAACAGCCATTTCGAATTTTCTGTTTTGCTATATTTCAGCAGGAAGAAATACAATGCTGTCCAGCTTAAAACGTCAAAAGAATTAGGTTGATACAGTGTATTAAGTCTTAAAAGTACAGAAAGCAGTACGCAGGTGGCACCTGATACCAGGGCAAACAGATCACCGTTCAATTCTTCAATGGCTTTCCAAACCAGGTAAATTGTTAAAGCCCCATATACTGCCGGGAAAAATTTGATCCAGAAGACAGAATTGCCAAGTAGTTGGATAATATATGAGTTCCAGGAGGTAAAAGGCGGAACAGACAGATAACCCCACGCCAGGTGATTGGCCTGGTCAAGATGCAAATATTCATCCCGTTGCAGATCATACTCACTACTCAAAAGAAAATACTGTAGTAAAAACTTTAACGTGATGAAGCTTATTAAAATTATTGTCTTTTTGGTCATGGTGTGACGTCTGTTAAAAATTTCCGTTAATGTTCCTACGATGAAATATTTTACAACGGCAATACCCAAAGGAATTTATTAGCCACCCACCACTATGGCCAACAGCATGTTACATAAAGCTAATTGCTGCTGCTAAAACTATATATATCCCCTTTATTACTGGTACAGGGAATGTAAAAACGTTTCGGTAAGCCGTTACTAAGATCTATTACCCTTGCTTTTCTCAAATTGCAATCTGCCGATTTTTTGAGATAAAGTAACTTATTATCAAGTAAGGTATCAGGTAAATTTTCTGGCATACCAACATAATATCCACCTACAAATTTGTTTTTCATGTCATAGATTTTAATATTACTGGTGCCATGACACATATCTCCGCTGGTACTAAAAACAAAAAAAGAGGTCAGGATCTTATACTGCCTGCCTTTATTGGTCCGGGCTATACCCAGGTATTTAATCCTGGTCTTATTACAACCACTCTTTTTTGTCAAATCAAATATAAATTCTTTTCCAACAGTACTTCTCAAAGCTCGTTGCTCTGATTTCTGGAGTGCGATATATTCCAGGGAAGCTTTATCAATAAAGTCAAAAGCGCTTAGGACCACTAAGCTGATAACCAACGATAAAATTTTAAGGATGCTGTTCATATACTAACTATTGCAACTTACGACCAGGAATTTGTGCAGGTCTGGAATTAGTATCTCCTTCTATCACAATCTCTGCCTATTGAAAATAGGCGATTGAAGTTATTAGGTAAAGTTAAATCTTGAAAATTGAGCCGAAACCGGGGAAAGAATTTACTATTCACTCGCCTATATTGCCAACGCACTGTAAGTTGCCTTTGCATATTATCAATCTGTTGTAGATGCTGCAATACCGATGTACCAGTCTTTTACAGGATTATAAACTGTCCAAAAAAGCTTCCCCACCATTCCTTGCCGACGTCAAAATAATTGGAGCAATCTGTTGGCCATGAATAAATCTTTAAATAATCTATGCTGTCAAAGAAAAACTGATTAAAGTCCAAAAAGTATTTTCCTATATCATAGTTTGTCATACTCTTTTTCCCAAATGAGTGGGGTGGTTTCAAAAAAGCGTCTGTATAACCTTGTGTTGCAAAGTCTATATAGTTTTTGTTAACTACAACGATATTTTCAGGACTTTCAATATCATCATAGTGGTAATAGTCACTGAAGACAAGGATATTTTGAAATGGTTTTCCAGTCGCACCTAATAGTATGGGACGCTGTTCTCTGAAGTTAAAATACGGGCCAAAAAACTGTTCTGCTGTTAATTGCACACCTGTTTCAGCAGGAATAAGATTGAAGTTAACCTTAAAATAAGCGTACCTGTCTTTACCTGATGATTTTGCTATCTCATTAAAGTAATCATCATTGTCTTTCGACAATAACTCAAGTGTACGTTGAGCAACCATATGATGGGCTTCCAGGTCAGATTTTGCACTATCAATTTTAAAAATTTTAAAACTAAGCACACCGCCTAAGTTATTAAACTCAATGAGACGATCAGTTATTTCTTGTATTAATATTTGTTCTGCTGAAATCATCGGTTAAGGTACTAAAAACTGGCAGCTTATAGTCAGAGCTTTACAGGTCGGGAATTAACACTCCGTCTGCTATAATCGTTGCTGACTGAAAATATATTGTTGAAGTTATGAACAAAAACTAACGTTTTTTCACTGTGTCGGGTGAATTTCGGAATACAAAACTTTAATTATTGCCAAAGCTAAAAATTATTTAAGAGCTCCAGATTTACACATCAGCCTAGCTTTTTCTTTTGGAAAATACCCTTTGCTTATGAGATCTTCAATTGTCATTGGTATCGTGTCTTAAAATAATATATAACGTTTTGAATATTGCCGCGAGTTATTTAATAAGGTTTTATATCAATAATAACACTCTATACAATTCTACAAAAAAATAAATTTTAGAATTACTATTTTATAGTCTGGAAACCACCGGTCAAGTACTTCTGGGTCACGAATAACGATGTTTGAGCCAAGCATATAGTATGTCATTGTCGATCTTAGTTACGCCTAATTCTCAAATATACACATCACATCAACTTTTGCAACCCTCTTCATTTACACTAGCTTCTTAATAAATGAATATCAACGCATTACAAATCCATCAATAAACAAAGACAACTATATATCTACGCAACTAACTATGTAGAACATACGCAAAACCTATATACCCACAATGAAACAATCCGGATATATACCACCCATCAAGAACCGGAAAAGCTATTGATTCAACGTTTAGTTTCTTACTTATTAAATGTCATTACCACCGGGATAGCTCCTGTTGATAGCAATCATCTTTAATAAATCCAGACTCCATTAAAGTCTCCGGTATTATTATAAAGTGAGCATACAATAATTCCCCGGGAAATTTCTCCCAGTTATCTCTGAAATATATGTGGCTGGTCAGTGCAAAGTTTATCTATCCTCCCCGGCCATCCCCTTGAGCAGGCGGCGGACCTCGATGTGCAGCCGGCTATGGAGAACGGTATCCATTGAAATAAAACTTTGTAATTTTAGCCATGCACTACTGGCGCCCGGGTATGTTATTGTTTTTTCTCCTGCTTCTATGGGCTTTTGCCTGGTGCCAGCCTGCAACACCCGCTGCCACATCACAGAAATACATTTTTCGCCACCTTGATAACAATGACGGGCTGTTAAGTAATGAGGTGCATACACTGGCGCAGGACAAATGGGGTTATGTATGGATCGGTACAGGAAAAGGGCTGCAACGTTATGACGGGCTGCGCCTGCTTAACTTTCCTGATACCACTGCCAATAATGAACAGGGACCAGCTATCAGAAATTTTTTCTGTGATACCGCCGGCCAGCAGATCTTATACAACTTATCGCCCAACAGTACCCGCCAATGGCTGTTTTTGAACAAACAGCCGGCTGAATTAACCGCTATACAGGCATTCGATACCACCAGGGCGCGCACCTATCAGGATGGATCCCTGCACTGGAAAGTACAGGATTATATGCTGTTGAACAGCAACAGCGGAAGCTCACTGCAACAGGGCCTGTGCCTGGTGAAACATCCCGGTAATCCGGAACCTTCGTTTGCCTTTTTTATATACAACAGGCAGTTACAGCAGTTATGGGTCATGAATTACAGAGATACAGTACTGCTGTTTGACGAACAACATCGATCCAGGATACGTCCGGGAAATAACGCACTGCTGCAATTGGCTACCGGTAATACGTCATTCATCCGGCAATTGTTCCTGGACAGCCACGGCAATATCTGGCTGCTGGCCTGGTCTGAGCTGCTGTATCGTTATCACACTGCCACCAACACCTTGCGACGCTATTCGCTCACAGATATGCAAAAGCGCGCCGGTATACATCATTTACCCCCTACCTGGGTCAGCGGTCTGCTGGAAGATAATCATGGACATATCTGGATCAGTACAGCAGGTGCAGGGCTGCTGTCGTACGATGCGCAACGGGATGATTTCGATCTGTTGTTGCAGGAGCCGGGAAATGACCTGTCGCTGCGTTATAACTATGAGCTTACTGCCATTTTCCAGGACCGTGAAGAAAATATCTGGGTAGCGTCCGACAAGGGCATCAATATTTTCAACCCTTACCGGCAATATTTCCAGTCACTGGGCAATCCTTTACCAGACAAAGGATTGCTGCCAGGCAATGAGATCATGGATATACAGGCACGGCCCGATGGACAATGGCTGGTAGCTACCTGGGGCAGCGGCATTTTTCTTTACGACCAGCATCTGAATATTAAACACCACCTGGCTTTCGGAAACTCCATGGATAAAAACCGGGTATGGTGTTTCCAGGATGATGATGCCGGTAATACCTGGGCGGGCAGCCAGCATGGTATCCTGCATCTGCTGGACAGGAAAGGTAACCTGTTGCAAACAAGTCAGTCCCCGGTCTTTGAAAGATCAACCATCCGCTGCATGCAAAAAGATCCGGCAGGCAACCTGCTGTTTGGCCTGCAGAATGGAAAGATCATTACCTGGGATCACCGCCAACAACGCTTTATTCCTTTTGCCACACCTCCTGTAGAATTTCCACTGTCGCCGGTGATGACCATACGGGTCATTGACTCTGCTGTATGGGCTGGCACAGTGAAAGGGTTGGCACGGTTTGATACACAGCAACACCGTTTTACAAAATTATACCAGCCGGCTTTTCCACGACCTGTTTCCTGTAACAGCCTGCTGCCCTGGAATGACAGCCTGTTATTGGCTGGTTTTGAAAATGAGGGACTATATTTCTTTAATTACCGGACAGGTATTTTTAAAAAAATAAATTTCGATTATAACAGATCGTTATGGTCATGCAATGCGCTTACCAAAGATACATTGGGCAATATCTGGTTCACAACAGAATATGATGTTTGCCAATACAATACCGCAACCAAAGCCTTTAAAGCCTGGCACCCCGAAAAGGGATTGCTGGCTTCCTCCTTTTCCGAGCCGGGTAAGCTATTGCCTTTACCTTCGGGCAACTGGCTTACCTGGACGCATACAGAGCTGGTTCAATTTTCAGGAACAGATATACCCAACACCTTGCAGACAACCAAAACTCCTGTCATAACAGGCGTTTCGGTATTTGATGAACCGGTATTTATAGATTCACTGTTGTACCTGCACCTGCCATTGCAACTACCCTACAACCGCAATTTTATACGCATTGAATATTCAGCCATGCAGTTCTCCGGCGTAGCAGGTACGGCTTATTATTACCGGCTGAGTGAAGTGGATAAAGATTGGGTAGCAGCCGCCGAAAAAGGCTATGCTAATTATACCAACCTGGCACCAGGCAAATACCGGTTTGAAGTGCGTACCGCCGGATCACCTGGCATTGCTTCGTTTGATATAGTGATCATGGCACCCTTCTGGCAAACCCTGTGGTTCAGGATCGCCTGCGGAATATTACTAGCCGGCATTGTATGGGCAATTGTGTATGGACGTTTCCGGCAATTACGGTCTGAAGCAACACTGAAAGAACGGATGGCCAATATGGAAATGATGGCGCTGCGTGCACAGATGAACCCCCATTTTATTTTCAATTGCCTGAATGGCATCGATGCGCTGATCCTGAATGATGAGAAATACCAGGCAACCATCTATCTGAATAAATTTGCCATGCTGATACGGAATATCCTGGACAGCTCGCGCCTGCATGCTGTACCCTTCCGCAAGGATCTGGAAACACTGCGGTTGTACATTGAGCTGGAACAATGGCGTCATGAACACCGGTTTACCGCGGAAACCAATATTGATGATAACATTGCCGGCGCCGATTACAAAGTACCACCACTGGTAGTACAGCCCTATGTGGAAAATGCCATTTTACACGGCCTGCGCAACCGCACTGATGGAAAGGGAAAATTGACGATCAATATCTGCAGGCAAAACAACTGGCTGGTATACACCATCGAAGACAATGGCGTTGGCCGGGCTGCTGCTATGCGAACAAATAAGCAACGCCCTTCGCATGGAATGGAGATCAACCTGGGACGGCTTACTTTGTTTAACCAGGAAGAAGCATCTCCCGTATTTGTAACAGACCTGGAAGGAAATGGGCAGACTGGTACCAGGGTGGAAATACATTTAAAAATACCACATGCTGAAAGCAATCATCATTGACGACGAACTGAATGGCCGCATTGCTCTACGCCAGAAAATAAAAGCATTCTGCCCGGATGTGGAACTGGCAGGTGAAGCAGCAGGCGGCGAAGAAGGGCTTGCCCTGATCAGTCAGACAGAGCCTGACATTGTTTTTCTTGATATTGAAATGCCACGCATGAATGGTTTCGATATGCTGCAACACCTCGTTCAGCAACCGTTTCACCTGGTATTCACCACAGCCTTTGACCAATACGCCATCAGGGCCATTAAACATGCTGCTTTTGATTATTTGTTAAAACCGGTAAATATTGAAGAGCTGCAGCAGTGCATTGCTAAAATAAAACAACAGCCTGCTTCCGGGAAAACAGCCGGGCAGGCAGCCGCATTAAGCCAGCAACTACACCTGCGCGATACCATTGGTAAAATTACCATTTCTACCCTCGAAGGACACCTGTTTTTTGACCTGGCTGATATTCTGTACCTGGAAGCACAACGCAATTATACAGTACTGCATTTTGTGAACCGCCCCAGACTGACAGCAAGTAAAACACTGAAGGAGCTGGAAGAGTTACTGCCGGACAACCTGTTTTTCCGCATTCATCATGCCCATATCATCAACCTGAAATATATCCGTAAATACATCAAAGGCGATGGCGGACAGGTAGAAATGCAGAACGGCGACCTGCTGGATGTGGCAAGACGCCGGAAAGACGCTTTTCTGCAACTGATCGGTAAATAGCGACCAATAGGGTTTTATTAAGCAGCATCAACGTTCAAACCATCAAGGCACGCATGCGGTATACCCCCATGATTGACTGCCGTTTTTTCACCCTTCGTCCTCCGGATTTCCTCCTGCCTGCTCTATAACTGACTACTGTTTCATTCGCTGTCTGCAGGGGTGGAACCCTTAGTTTATACGCTTTAAGTACGAACAAAATACAGACCAAACCCAGGCAAAACCCCTGACAAACAATAACTAATACAGTGCGAATCTCAAAAAAGGAACAGTTTACAATTTACTTCGTACCAGGATAAGCAAGCACATCTTTTGGCAGGAAGTATGCATAATAGCCAACAACACCTTGCCATCTGCTCATCCATAATAACCGCCTGCTCAAAGGCTCCTTCTCCCCGCTGCTGAAGACTTACCTTGCCTGTTCATATACCACTTTCTTATAAAAACCACCTGGTCTTCCCCAACCCTGAATGCAGGCTTGCGTTAAGCGTGCCATTGATTGCTATTGCTGTGTCTTCATAACTAAACAACTTATGAGAATTTCCATCACTACCGGAAGGAAGGTCCTTCTATGCTTTACGTCTGTCATACTGTTTATTACTGTTTCTGCACAAAACAGGAAAACGTCCGCCCGTCAGCAGGCACTTACTTTGCTGAACAGAAACCTGCCTGCCACCGGCCTCAACCAATCCACGCTAAACGACTATGTAATAACAGATGCCTATACGGATAAAATAACGGGCTACCTGATGGTATACCTTCAGCAAACCTTCAAGGGTGTGCCTGTGTACAACAAGATCGGCCTGTATGTTTTCAGACATGATACACTGGTAGATAAAAGGCTGGATTACATTCCCAAACCCGATACCAAGGCCGGCACCAATGCCAGCACCACGCCCGTCATCCAGGCAGAACAGGCCATACAACGGGCAGGGCAGCACCTGTCAATAGCTGTGCCGCAACTGTGGACAACAGTGGAAACAGATGCTGTGAGCCGACATTATGTATTTGATGCCCGCGGCTTTGCCCGGCACAACCTGAGCAGCGACCTGGTATGGCTGCCGATGGAACAAGATCAGTTACTGAAACTTTCCTGGAAAGTACGGATCGGTACTGCCGACGGCAATGAGGAATGGCTGGCCTGTATTGATGCTGCCACGGGTGAGTTGTTACAAAAGAACAACCTTATTGTGTCAGAGCACATGCATCAACCATCGGGTACACCACCAATATATACCCCTGCCGGTAAAACAAAACAGGACAACTTGGGGCACCCTATGCAAATGCCGGCACCTCCACCCGCCGTCAGCAGCGCCAGCTACCGGGTGTATCCCTTTCCGCTGGAAGCTGCCAATTACGGAAACCGGGCACTGGTCACCAATCCCTGGACGATGGCCGGAGCCAGCAACAACGCCACTACATTAGGATGGCACTACGACAATACCAACAACTATACCTATACACGCGGCAATAATGTGTGGGCCAGGCAAGACCTGACCGGTAGATTGGATATCTACGGTTTTGCAGATACATCTGTTACGGTAATACCTGCCCTTACTTTCGACAGGGCGCTGGATACCGCTGCTAACCCCGGCGGTTATGCTAATATCCGTGCAGGCATTGACAATCTTTTTTACTGGAACAACCTGATGCATGATATCAGCTACCAATACGGCTTTGATGAGGCCGCAGGAAATTTCCAGGCAGACAATCTTAGTCGTGGCGGTCTTGGTAATGACTATGTACATGCTTTTTCGCAGGATGGAGGTGGCACTAACAATGCAGACTTCTATACAGGCCCGGATGGTGAAAATCCACGTATGCGCATGTTCCTCTGGAATTCGGTAGTAACACCGTATTGCCATATCAGCACCCCTTCTCCTGCAGATTACTTCGTGGTTGAAGGAGTGCTCAGCTCACGGAACAGGCTGATAGAAACAGGCCCGGTAACGGCACAGGTGGTATTGGTGAATGATGCAACCGGTGGTACGCACCGCGCGTGTGGCACCCTCTCCAATGCATCAAGCCTGGTGGGTAAAATTGCCATGATAGACAGGGGCGGATCAAGCTGTCCGTTTACACTGAAAGTAAAGAATGCACAGAATGCAGGCGCCATTGGGGTGATCGTGGCCAATAATGTGGCAGGCGATCCCTCCGGAATGTCTGGCAACGATACCACCATCACTATCCCGGCAGTTATGATATCGCTGGCAGATGCAAACACCATTAAAGCAAACCTGCCCGGTGTAACAGCAACTTTATCTGCTACAGGCCATAATATAGACGGTGCCCTGGACAATGGCGTAATTGCACACGAATACACCCATGGCATTTCAAACCGCCTTACCGCAGGACCTGCCAATGCCAGTTGCTTACTGAACCTGGAACAAATGGGAGAAGGCTGGAGTGATTACGTGGCGCTGATGGCAACTACAGATTGGTCAACCGCCACGCTGGCCGATGCTACCAGAAAAAGGCCGCTGGGTACTTATGTAATGGGACAACAGTCTACGGGCAGTGGCATTCGCCGGTTTCCTTATTCTACAGATATGTCGATCAACCCGCTTACTTATGATAGCCTGGCCACTGCCACCGGCGGAGAAGTACACAACATAGGAGAGATCTGGTGCGCTACCCTGTGGGACATGACCTGGAACATCATTGCTTCTGAAGGTATCGATCCGGATCTTTACCACGGTACAAAAGGCAATAACATCGCATTACAACTGGTGATGCAAGGATTGAAATACCAACCTTGCGGCCCCGGCTTCCTGGATGGGCGGGATGCGATTTTGAAGGCAGACAGTTTGCTATACAATTACGTTCACAAATGCGCTATCTGGAATGCGTTTGCACGCCGGGGTATGGGCAAAAGTGCCAGCCAGGGAAGAGCAGACAGCTATACAGACCAGGTACCTGCCAAAGACCTGCCGGCAGGTTTAAGCATTGCACAAACGGTTAATAAAACTACTGTAGCACCGGGTGACAATATTGCCTATACCATTAAAGCCACCTGCGACTGCAGTGCGCAAAACAATATCTCCCTGGTAGATACGCTGTCGCCTAACCTGAGCTATGTATCTTCTACAGGCGGAACTTATACATCACCCTATGTTCGTTTCGACGGTTTGAACTTTGCACCGGGCGAAACCAAAACCTTTACAGTGCAGGCAAAGGTCAATGCGGCTTATAAACAACCAGATACGCTGATCAACGACAGCAGAGACCCGGCCAGCTATACCTGGACCACTTCTTTTATTGGCAGTTATAACTGGACAGAAGTGACTACCAGATCACATAGCCCTTCTCACTCCTGGTACGCTTACAACCAACCCTATACCGGTCAGCAGATCCTTACTTCCGGCAACCTGCTGCCCGATACGCTTTCCACCTTGTCTTTCTGGCATTACTATGAAACAGAAGCTTCGTTCGACGGCGGTGTGGTAGAAATCTCTGTAAACGGAGGTACAACCTGGCAGGATCTTGGGCCTTACATGATACAGAACGGTTACAACAGCAATATCACTCCCTTCCCTTCGGAAACAGTCAGCCGCAAAGCTTTTTCCGGCAGCAGTGGCGGTAAGTTTGTTCAAACCATCGTTGCACTGACAGGCTTTGCAGGCACAACAGCCAGAATACGCTTCCGGTTTGGGACTGATTATACAGGCGGTGGAGATGGCTGGTATATTGACGATGTTTTACTGAGAAATGAAAAAGGGGTAACCAGCATGGTCAATGCCTTTAGCGGCGCAACCCTGTTGTCAAGGGTCAGAACCGTATCAACGATCTCTTCCGCTACACTGCCGGTAAACTTCCTGAGCTTTGATGCCACGGCACAGGACAAAACAGTACTGCTGCAATGGAAGGTAACTGCCGAGGTTAACGTAAACAAATATGTGGTTGAAAGAAGCGAAGACGGTGTGGCGTTTATTGCTATAGGGACCGTAGCTGCATCAACCGCCGGTACATTGCAGAAAGACTATGCCTTTACTGACAAACAACCTTTGAACGGTATAAATTATTACCGCATCGTTGAGCAGGATATAGACGGCAGACTGACTTACTCTTCTGTCAGGATAGTGAACTTCCGCAGCAATGGGCTGATGGTGAAACTATCTCCGGTACCTACGCTGAACCACCAGGTACGGTTAGAGATTGCAACTGCAGGCAATACTGCCATCACCGCAGCACTTATCAATACGGCAGGGCAATACCTGAAGCTATTTACAGTACGACCGGGTGTGAACTGGCTCAACCTGGGCAACTATAGCAAAGGTGTTTACTACCTGCAAGTTCAAACCAGTAACGGACAGTCGGAGATCAGGAAAGTGGTGATTGAGTAAATGCTGTATTAAGAAAATAATTCAGATAGCAGCTTCTCCTTTCTAAAAAAAAGTCCCCGCTGATCCAGGATCAGCGGGGACTTTTGCTAAACAGCCTGCGATACCGTTTAACACTATTATTAATTGGTAGCTTTCATATCTTCATCCCAATCCATTTTCTCAGTGTCCGGGATATTGTAATAACTCCATGATTGTGGAGTATCCTGGTCGCAAAAAAAGCCTTCAAGATCAAGTGATTCAACCATATCCAAAAGCAGGGTTTTATTGCTTAGCAGGCAGGTAAATCTTTGATCAAAATCCTGAACAACCAGTATTTGAGAATCGGGTGTTTCCATTCTTACGTGAAAGGGCAAGCCATTCCTGTCTGACAGTATTTCTTCAATGCTGGTTAACTGTCCTTTGCTCTGAATATCTGAATAAATGAAGACGCTATTATACCCAAGCGATTGTAATTTCTTTAATAACCTATTTTCGTCTATCTCGGGCAATTTATCTACCTGGGGCGGAATGATATCCACTCTTTCTTTTTCAATAAGCTGCTTAAATTTTGCATACTCCTTTCTTTCGGCAAAACGGGATGCCCTGTGATAGAACGCTAATGAAACATCAAGACTTTTAATATCCCGCATATCCGTCAACCTGATCACTTCATTCCAGGATATTTTTTCGCAGTAAGTTCCAATGGCAATCTTATCAGGCCAGTTCCCGGTTTCAAATCTGATCTGACCAGCACATCCTTCTTTAACCTTTAAAAAAGGATGAAGCCAAACGAAACTATCCTGGAAACCTGAATAGAACTCCAATACAGACTTACTTTGATAGTTTTCTGACTGAAGGTATTTCCTGACATCATCCGATATTTCCGGTGTTCTGTAAATCATTATAAGTGACGATCTGAATATTAACCGGTTTATGAATTACCTTGTTTAACGCTCTTTAAATTTAAGCAATAATTCAATAAGCTTCTTCACGGCCTTTTTCTCATACGCTTCTTTCAATGAAATGATCATTGCTGTGCGAACCATGTTTTTGTTTTTTATAGGAATGGCGTGCAATTCTTTGTCCCTGACACCGGTCTGCACCATAATGATATGCCATTTACCGGTTTTCACCAGTTCAAGCACTGCTGCATTATCATTCACCTCAACGGAAAATTCCGGTACAAGTTCCTGTGTATTTGTAGTATACTTGCCGCTACGAATTTAGTGTTGTGCATGGTGCTGTAAGATCACAGAACCGTTATACACAACAAATACTATGTAAAAACTATTTTTATTTACAATTATGAATACGGCAGGTATGAATTATGCATTCAGAAAGGCAACGTTATCCGAGCTTCCGGTAATATGGGAAATATTACAGCAGGCAATTATCCGGCGTAAAGCAGATGGCAGTAATCAATGGCAGGATGGATACCCCAATCCCGACGTTGTACGTAAAGATATTGAGCAGCACACAGGATTTGTAATGACTGACAGTGATACCATCATAGGATATGCAGCAGTATTGATCAATGATGAGCCGGCATACCAGGATATTGAGGGTAAATGGTTAACGAATGGAGATTTTGTAGTGGTACACCGGGTGGCAGTTACAGATAAATATATTGGAAAAGGATTGGCTAAAATAATGCTGGAATTTATTGAATCGTATGCCAGGAGTAAGAATATCTTTAGCATTAAAGCTGATACCAACTTTGATAATATTGCCATGATGAAGACCTTTGAAAAAACAGGATATGTCTATTGCGGTGAAGTATTCTTCAGGGGAAGTGCCCGCAAAGCGTATGAAAAAGTAATCACCAAAGCTGATTGATACTGCTACAGCAGTCACTTATAAGCACATATAGTAAACAAAGGTAAATTGACCGTTATAAGGCAATTGTTACAGAAATAAATTACAATTATCCATATTAGTGATATCTGCCCACACCGCTTGGACAGATAAAAAATTATTTACATCTTTATACAGATTTGCCGGTTCACTAAAGCCCGCAGATCTCTGACGGTTGCTGCCATACTTCAAACACATCCAAATGGCGGTAGCCATTGCATCCGGTCATTCATGTTATTCCTGGTACCAGGGAGCACAGATCATTATCAGGAATCTGAATTACCCAGGTGAAAAACCGGGCGCCATTCTCCATACTCCTGGAAACAACAGTTGTCAATAATCTGCTTCTAATAATTATACCTCAAAATTATGAACACAAAGATCAAACATTCATTTTCCATTACAACAGTTGCTTTATCCATATTGCTGGCAGTAGCCTGTTCGGATGGTAAAACCGTAGCTCCCAACGAAAAACCTGCTGTAAATGTAAAAGCAAGCCAGGTATTTAAAGACTTCTCCGAAAACGAGGTGGCCGCAAAAGAGAAATACGGAAAGAAAATAATTGCTGTTCGTGGCATTGTGGCGTCAATAGAAAATGATGGAGATGGCGCTATTGTGCTTATAAACGACGGAGATGCGGAGAATGTGGGCGTTAAATGCTATTTTAACGAAGATCAAAAAAAGGAAGTAACTGCACTGAAAAAAGGCGACCCAGTAAAAATAATCGGTGAAGGAGGTGAAAGCCTGTCTATAGATTATATACTCACCAATTGCAGAATGGGCAAACCGGGTGAAAATTAAGCAATAAACAACCCGCTGATCCGGATAAACCTGTATATAAATAACAAAACCCCGCCTGGGTTAACCAAACGGGGTTTTGTATCAAAACAATCTTTATTAGCTGATTAGTTCTTAGTAGCCGGGGCTTTTTTCTTTTCAACCGGTTTTGCTTCAGCTTTAGGGGCTTTTTTTGCAGTAGAATCGCTCTGAGTGGTTTTAGGCTTTTCTTTTTTAGCCGGTTTTTCCTGAGCGAAAGTAACTGCAGAAATGGTCATTAACATTACAGCAGAGAAGAGAATCTTTTTCATAATGCATGGTGATTTTTAGAACCTCAAGATAATAGCTTACCATTGCATTTACCATTCATAACAAGCCGTTACCAAATCATTAACAAGGTCATATACACTCATGATAATATATACCGCAACATCAGGTAAATTACTACATCATGAATAGATAATGACAGGGTGCATGCTCCTCCTCTGCAATAAGCTGCCGGTATCTGAAGTTGTCTGCTTGCACAATTTGCCAAGGGATTCTTTCCTATTGTAGCCAACAATAAATTACATTTATTGTTAATATATTTATTATTTCCCGATTTTGAAAACCTATTATTTCCATGAAACTTACTTTTATATAGCTTATAAAAAGCAATATTATTCATCTGAACATGAAACAGCTTCTTCTAGCAGCATGCATGCTTGCAACCATCTGCCTCAGGGCTCAAAACAATATTTTTCTAGATCAGTCTTTCTGGAGAAGTAATCCTGACCTCGCCACAATTAAGGCAGAGATCGCCAAAGGCAATAATCCTTCAGAATCGAACAGGATGGGTTTTGATCCTGTAGTATACGCTATCAACACACAGGCTTCTGATGATGTTATCAAATTCCTGCTTGAACAAAAAGGCAATGATGCCAATAAACTTACCCATGATGCACGCACCTATATTTTCTGGGCTGCCAGCAAAGGCAATGTTGAAATAGTAAATTATCTGATCAGCAAAGGCGCCAAAGTAAATGTAGAAGACACACATGATATGACACCTATACGTTTTGCTGCTGCAGCCGGCCAGAATAATGCAAAACTATATGACGCACTGATTGCTGCGGGAAGTGATGTAAAGCAAAAAAACAAAGATGGCGCTAATCTTTTACTGATAGGCATCGCCGGCGATAAAGACCTTACCCTGACCAACTACCTGGTATCAAAAGGTCTTTCACTGAAAGATGTGGATGCAGGTGGAAATACAGCTTTCAATTATGCAGCCAGATCAGGCAACATTCCCCTGATGAAAACACTGCTTGAAAAAGGTGTAAAATATACTGATAATGCTATGATCATGGCGGCACAGGGTGGCAGAGGCGGGGCTAACAACATTGAAGTATTCCGGTACCTGGAAAGCCTGAATATTAAACCCAATGCAGTGAGTGCCAGTGGTGAAAATGCACTGCATAGTATTGTACGTAAACCTGCCCAGGCAGAACTGATCAAATATTTTCTTTCCAAAGGTGTTGATGTGAACAAGGCTGACAATGAAGGGAATACTCCTTTTATGAATGCTGCGAATGCAAACCGGGATACGGCAGTGATCAATTTATTGCTGGCAAGCGTTAAAAATATTAACCAGGGCAACAAAAAGAATATTACAGCGCTTGCAATGGCGGTCAGAAACAATTCACCGGCAGTAGTACAATTGCTGATAGATAAAGGAGCCAATGTAAATGTATCAGATGCTGAGGGCAATAACCTTGCCTACTACCTGATCCAATCTTATAGCAATCAATCACAGGGCATGGGTGGGCCTGATGGACAGGGAAGGCCCGGCGGTGCTGCTGCCAATGCCGGAGCAAACCCTTTTGATGTTAAACTAAAGATATTGCAACAAAACGGCCTTACTGTTACCACACCACAAAAGGATGGCAGCACCCTGTATCATCTTGCAGTTGTAAAAAATGACATTTCGCTGCTGAGCCGCATTGAAAAACTTGGTATTGATGTGAATGCAAAAAATAATGAAGGACTGACCCCGTTACACAGGGCAGCCATGATTGCCAAAGATGATTCACTGATGAAATACCTGTTGTCTATCGGCGCTCAGAAAGACCCCAAAACAGAATTTAAAGAAACAGCCTTTGATCTGGCTAAAGAAAACGAATATCTTACTAAAACAAACGTATCCGTCGATTTTTTAAAACCATAACTCAATGAGAAAAGCTTTTTATTTACCTCTTATCCTGGTTACGGCATGCAGTCTTTTAAATTTTGCGGCACTGGCGCAAAAAAATGGCAGCACAAAGTATAAGTGTATGGTGCAGATGAGCAACTATATGGGTGAGGGCGCTTATATAATAGTATCGTTAATTGACGGTAAGGGGAACTATGAAAAGACCCTGTATGTAATGGGCTCTGATAAAAAATGGTACAACAGCCTCAAAGCATGGCACAAATTCTATACTAAAAAACCAACCAATATCAGTGCTGTAACCGGAGCCTCTGTAAACAGTGGTGACCGTTCTGTAACCGTGATAGAGATCGAAGATTCAAAAATGAATACAGGTTACAAACTCCGTTTTGAATCTGCGGTAGAGGATAAACCTTATTACGAAAAAGACCTGGAAGTTCCTTTAACAACAGAAGGCATGTCTGCCAAAACTGAAGGTACAGGTTACATCCGCTATGTACGTTTCAGTCCAAATAACCAGTAGTACCCATGACGATTTCAGTCTGGAGATACAGTCATCTTGCGCTGGCTGTATCTTCTTTTCTTTTTATCACACTGGCAGCGGTTACAGGGATCATTCTGGCCTTTGAACCGGTTACAGCCAGATTTCCTTCATACCGGGCAGAGCATTTCAACTCCATAACACTGGCTGAAGCGATTCCTTCTGTCAGAAGTTCTTTTTCAGAAATAACAGACCTTACCATTGATGCCAATCAATTTGTAATTGTAAAGGGTACAGATAGTACAGGTAAAAGCGTAACGGCTTATGTTGATCCTCATTCCGGCAAAATGCTAGGCACCCCAGATAGCAAAAGCGTTTTTTTTCAATGGGTTACCTCACTGCATCGTTCACTTTTTCTGCACGAACCAGGCAGGCTGTTCGTTGGGATCACCGCCTTCCTGCTATTACTGATAGCCATTTCCGGAACAATATTGGTTATCCGGCGACAACAAAGCGTCAAACGTTTTTTTTCAAAGATCGTTAAGGAGAATTTTGCCCAATACTATCACGTTGTACTGGGACGTCTTTCTTTAATTCCCATTATTATTATTTCGCTTACAGGAACGTATTTATCAATGGTCCGGTTTAACCTGTTTCCTGAAAAAAAGATACAACACCACATCAATGCCAATGAAATAAAGTCCGGGCCTGTGCTGAAAGCAGCAGCGTTTCCACAGTTCAAAAATATTTTGCTTTCGCAGGTCCAATCTGTTGAATTCCCGTTTTCGGATGATCCTGAAGATTATTATACCCTCAAGCTCAAAGACAGGGAAATAATTATTAATCAGTTTACCGGAGAGGTGCTAAGTGAAGCCCCCTATCCTGTTACGATTATTTTATCCAACCTGAGTCTTAACCTGCATACAGGCAGAACAAATATCATCTGGTCCATTGTACTGGCAATAGCCGCAGCCAATATCCTGTTTTTCATTTATTCAGGATTTGTCATAACCTTCAAACGCACAGCCGGAAAAATAAAAAACAGGTACAGGTCCGATCAGTGCCGTTTTATCATTCTTACCGGTTCTGAAAATGGCAGTACAATGAAATTTGCCAAAGCAGTTCACCAACAGCTACTGGCAGGTCATCAGACTTCTTACCTGACGGAAATGAACAATTATCAAAAATTTCCGAAAGCAGAATATATTATAATATTTACGTCTACTTACGGCCTGGGCAACGCACCTACCAATGCAAACAGGTTTGCTTCCCTGTTAAAAAAATATCCACAGCAGCAAACCATACATTTTTCTGTAACGGGCTTCGGTTCACATGCATATCCTGACTTCTGCCGGTTTGCTTTTGAGGTTAACAATCTTCTTACTGCTCAAAGTTGGGCCAAACCTTTACTGGAGATACATACCATCAACGACAAATCTCCACAGGAATTTAATCAATGGCTGGTAAACTGGACCCAGAAACTGGAATTGCCTTTTATTGATCTTCCGGAAACACTTACCCAAAAACCATCTGGTTTATCAGAGATGACCGTGGTTACCAAAACAGCCGTTACGCACGAAGACGGGGCTTTCATTATTCAGTTGAAACCTTCATGGCGTAGTAAATTCAATTCGGGAGATCTGCTTGCTATTTATCCTGCAGACGATTACCGGGAAAGATTATATTCTATCGGAAAAATAGGAAAGACCATACAACTCTGTATAAGGCTTCATGAAAATGGTTTGGGTTCCGGCTACCTGCACAGTCTGAAGGTTGGAGACTCTATTCAGGCCCGCATTGTAACCAATGCACACTTCCATTTTCCTCAGGCAGCACCCGCTGTAGTGATGATTTCCAATGGAACAGGAATTGCACCGTTTCTTGGAATGATCAGTGAAAATGATGCACATACCGAATGCCATTTATATTGCGGGTTCCGCCGGAAGTCTGCTTTTGCACCATTCAGGGTAGCACTGACACTTAACCAGGAGCAGCAGCAACTGACCAGTTTGCATACAGCCTATTCACGCGAGGAAGATAACAACAAACAGTATGTGAAACATCTGCTGGAAAGAGATGCTGATTTAATAGCCGGAATACTGGCCAAAAAGGGAGTATTAATGCTGTGTGGCTCATTATCCATGCAGCACGATGTAATTGCTTTGCTGGATGATATCTGCCAGAGCAGGAATGGTAAAGATATCAGTTATTACCAGTCTCATGCGCAGATAATGATGGATTGCTACTAGGCTGAAGTGTGATCATTGTCACTTCTGGCATTACTTGTTCCTGATATGTTTTTTGAATTTCTTTAACCGGAAGTTTTTTGAATGTACAATGTTTCCGTCATCTGTAATCATTATACAACTGTACTCCGGGAATTGGTCAATCAATGCCAGACCAGCTTCTTTGCCAAGCACCATCAAAGAGGTACTGAATGCATTTGCTGTTTCTGTAAGTGGTCCGAACACGGTAACACTGCACAACCCGGTAACAGGATAGCCTGTAGCCGGATTAATTATATGAGCATACCTTTTTCCGTTGAACACTACATATTTTTCATAGCTGCCCGAAGTAGTAACAGATCCTGCATGTAAAGGAATAACGGCCAGTAATTCATTATTCCGGAAAGGGTTGGTAATACCAATGTTCCAGTCTTTTCCGTCGGGTTGCCTGCCCCATGTGCTCATATCGCCGGATCCATTCACAATACCTGCATGTATGCCCCTGGCAAGCATCATTTCCCTGCACTTGTCTGCCGCATATCCCTCTCCCAATGCTCCGAATCCGATTTTCATACCAGGCAGCTTCAAGAATATGGTAGTGTTAATACTGTCAAGGATAATATTTTTATAGCCAACTTTCGATACCGATTTTCTGATAGCCTCTTCGGAAGGCATTTCTGTCATAGAGCCATCAAATTTCCAGATCTTGTCCATTGCTGCAAAACTTATATCAAAAGCTCCGTTGGTTATTTCTGAAAAGTGAATAGCCCGCTGTGTAAGTTCAAAAACTTCTTTATCCACTTTTACCGGCCGGATGCCGGCGTTGCTATTTACCTGCGATACCTGTGTTTCGGGTTTCCAGTCTGATATCAGGTATTCGATCCTGGTTACTTCATGAATCACTGTATCAATATATTTTTCTGCTGAAAGCGAATCTTTGGCAACAATGGTAATATCAAACCGGCTCCCCATCAACCTCACTGTTCTTTTCCTTGCTATCTGCGTTTGTGAAGGGGTAGTTACCATTATGGCAATAAGAGTGATCAGTACAATCCTGATATAAGATGAATACTTTCTGTTCATAATCCGTATTGCATGTTAAAGAAAAATGCTGCCAGTGGTTCCGGCAGCATTTCAGAGGCAGATCTGTAAGTGCAAAATTAGAATTTATAGCTGATTGTTGCCATTAATTGTCTGGGAGCAATGGGATTGATACTGTACCTGTCGTGCACCAGGTAATTCAGTGTATTGGTAATATTGGATAATTTCACCAGTAAATTTATTCTCCGGAAACCATATCCCGCTGAAAGATCCAGCGTGGTAAAATCACTCAGAGGTATCTGCCTGTTATAGGCTGGTGTCTGACCAACTGAATTTTGTGTACCACCCATGCGTTTACCTGTATAGAATGCAGATACACCCAGCTTCAGTCCTTTTACTGCTTTTTGCGTAAAAGTATAAAAGACAGAGCCGTTGGCTGTATGCTGAGGATTGTTGATCAGCTTTTCGCCTTCCACAACTGATCCTTTGGCTCCTGAAGAATGCGTATAGCGTGCATTGTTGTATCCATAACCTGCTATGAAATACAGGTTTCTGGAAATAGTACCATTGAAATCAATATCAAATCCATCACTGGTGGTTTCACCTGTAAGCTCTTTGATATTTGTATTGGTGTTGGGCGTTACACCATCTGCAAGATAAATAGCAGTCTGCGCCAGATTGCTGTTCCTGATCCTGTAGATACCAATATTGGCAGCCACTTTGCCACTGAAAAAGAATCCTTTCCATCCCAATTCATAATCATCAATGATAGATGGTTTCAAAGGATTATTATTAACATCTGTTCCGGTATTGGTAGTAAAACTGTTTGCATAGCTTGCATAAACAGACATATTCTCTGCAGGCTGATAAATGATCGCTGCTTTGGGAGAAAATGCCCTGTAAGTAGCCCTGTCTCCGGATGTCTGGGTATTCTTTACATAATTATACACCTTAGAAGGTTGGGTTTCAAGATATGACCACCTTAAACCAGCCAATACCTTCAGTCTGGATGTAATACTGATCAGATCCTGTACATAAAAACCCAGCCTGAAGGATGGTGCGTCTGTACGACCTGTATCTGTAGTGCCGGGCATATCTGTACGCGGTGTATACAAAGAGGGATCAAGTATATTGATCTTATCATAGCTGGTACCAATAACGCCACTGCCACTGGTAATTCTGTAAACATTCGTTTTGGTTTTGATACCAATATAATCGGTACCTGCAAGCACCTGATGGTTGATGCCGCCGGTTTTAAACTTCCCGGTTAAATTGATCTGGGCAGTCTGATTACCTTCTTTGCTGCCTGCACGGCTGAGTGAACGGGTCCAGTTGCCATCTTTATCAATTGCATTGGGCACACCTGTACCATAAGAATTGATATTTACAGTTTGCCCTGCAGCGATGACATTCAGTTTCCATGCATCATTGAAGTAATGATCCAATGTTAAAGAACCTGATGCGGTTTTGGAATGGTAATAAGCCCAGGAAGTATTGAGGAAACGTGTACGTGAAGGAACAACCACTGCATCCATATTCTGGTTCAATGCTCCAATACCATTATCCGGGGTAAAATCAGCATCCAGATAATCGCCCTGAAATAAGAGTGTCGTTTTCTTTCCCAGTTTAAACAGCAGTGAGGGATTGATATATTTACGAGTGGTGTGCACTACGTCGCGAAAACTATTTGCATGTTCATAAGTTCCGATAACCCTGAATGCAATATTTTTAGAAAGCGGACCATATACGTCGATCGTTGGTTTATACATGTCTGCATTGCCTGCGCTTACAGAAACCTGACCACCCCAATCGAATTTAGGCTTTTTGGTTACCATGTTGATCACCACCCCTGCAGATGTATTGCCATACAATAAGGCAGAACTACCTTTTAGCACTTCCACTGACTCCAGCGTACTGGCTTCAGGATAACCGCCCGTATTGGTTGCAATTCCATTTTTGAAAATACTGCCTGTGCCTCCGCCAATACCAATACTATATCCTCTGGCAGAAAAAGTCTCAGCTACACCTTGCCGTTGCTGTGTAAGCGATACACCACTTACATTTTTCACCACATCACCCAGTCGTAAAGCCTGTTGGTCCTGGATAACCGTAGCGCTGACAATACCGGTTGACTGCGGATTATCCAGTGGAGCGAGATTTGCTTTACCAAATGAAACTGTTTTCTTAATGGTTGTTTTATCTGTTGTTACCACTACAGCGTCCAGTTGTTTTGCAGTCTGCTTCAGGCTAAAAGACAGTTCTACTGATTTACCGCCTGTAAATGCAACACTTTTTTCCTGCGTTTCAAGCCCGGTATGCGAAAAAATTACAGTATGTTCTCCTGGCTTTACATTTAAAAGTATATAGTTGCCGTCGTCATCTGTTACGGTTGTCAGTTTTAACGCTTTAATAGAAACAGTAACAGAGGGTACCGGCTGACCATCGGTTGTTGTTATTGTGCCTTTTAATGAGCTGTTCTGGGCATAAGCAAAAGCCGAAAGAAATAAACAAAGGATAGAAAGCAGCCTGTATTTCATTTGCACTAAATATTTTGGTGCGCAAAAGTAGAGAGGATGCAAAAGGCCTTTTTATCCAAAACGGAAAATAAGTTACGCAATCAGGAAATATATACATTTACGCGCATCCCTGGTGGCGGAGCTTATGACAGGATTCACCTGACTTATTCTGATAGTCAGCACATTACAAAATACACTGTGTATCAAGGATTAAATCCGGCTTACAATGCCGGTGCATCATTAATCTCTTCACCGGACTACCGCTACACTTTTTGATAATTCTACCAGCAATGCTTTTCCCACCGGATACATAACATCCATATAATGCCATGGCCATATATTGGACAATATTCCAACAGCGCATCTTTGCTGCCGGTTAAGCAGTACAGAGGCTCCGTAGCCTCCCGTTCCTCCATTGATGCCCTGCATACGGACATCTTCAGGCAATATCAGCCGTTCGTTCCAACCCAGGTTTGCCTTTACGTTCTCATCTACAGTAAATGTTTCCTGTGCCTGCAGATTCGCTACTGCATTCGAAGGATCATATATGGCACGTGTAAAGCTTACCATATCTTCAAGAGTGCTGATGATACCGAGGCAACCATCCAATATACCTCCATCCCAGTGTGTACAAAAATTACCTTTATCATCAATTCCTCTCACTATTGCTGTGTGTACCTCACGGATATTGAAAGAGGAATGTTGCATGTTGAATGGCTTAAAGATCCGTTCTTCAACAACTTCTGCAAAGGGAATGCCTTCAATTTTTGAAATGATATAACTCAATAACCCCGAACCCAGATTAGAATACTGAAATTTTTCACCCGGTAAACTATCCAGATGCAGATGATGGGTAAGATAATTTACCAGGTGCTTTTCGGTATAATTTACAAAAGGGTTGTCTTTGTCATAATCCGGTTGCTCTTCCAGGTCGTGCGGCACTCTCTGCACTCCGGAAGTATGCATTGCCAGATGTCTTAAAGTAATTGGCGGAGCGTTTAATATCGGAAAAGGAAGATAACGCTGGATCGGGTCATCAAGTCCTATTTTTTCTTCATGCGCCAATTGTGTCAGCACATAGCCTGTAAATGCTTTGGTTACAGACCCTATTTCAAAAGCAGCTAACCTGTTATCCTTATTACTGACAGTATTTTCTTCCTTTATAAATCCATAATAATCCACATCGTTATCATGCATAACAGCTATTGCCAGTTCCGTATGCTCTGGTAATGATGCAATAGCAGGAATTACTTTGTCGGGCACATGATTTAGAAACATACGATGAGTTTAATGCTTTTCTGTATCCTTTCCTTTCTGCAGATACTCCAATACCGTTTTGTTAAATGCAGCTGCATTTTCCCACGGATAATAATGCGTTTCCCTGGGTGCTATAATGAGCGTGCTGTTTACAATATTCTCTGCTATCTTCTTTGTATGCGCTTCTTTGATCACATCCTTTTCACCTGCCAGCACCAGCACAGGACAAGTGATCTTTTTCAGATCATCAAAGGTATTTCTGGGTTCTGTCAGCAACAGGTTGATCAAACGCACGCGGTTCTGTGCTTTTGCTGAAGTATCTGGTCTTAATTCACCGAGTTGTTTGTTCAGCTCTTTAAAGATCCATTTGTCTACCACTGAATTATCAATAAAAACATTGGCGCCCATGGTAACAAGTTTTTTAACCTTACCGGGATATTTCATGGCCATGATCAGCCCGGTATTACCGCCATCACTCCAACCAACTACGTTTGCACTGTCTATTTTCAGATAGTTCAGTAAAGCATTCATGTCTTCGGCAAACAGATCATAGGTATACAACTTTCCGTCTTCTCCGGATTTCCCTTGTCCTCTTGTATCTACAGCAATTACGTGATAATGTTTGGAAAACTCCGGCACCTGTAACCGGAACGAGTTAATGGATTCTGAATTTCCATGCAGTAGTAACAATGGATCACCTGTTCCATATTCTTCATAATAGATGTTGATGCCATTCACCAGCGCATACTTACCAGTGCTGTCATTATTGCCCAGGGAAGGCGTTTTCTTAAACAGCGTTCCATCTACTTTCAATGATTGTTTTCCCTGGTACACCGTTTCCTTGTCCGGCAACATGGTAAAGCCATTTCTTTTCTGAAAATATCTCCACGCCTGAATGGTGTCGGCTTCAAAACCATTGTTGGGAAACACTACATCTTCAAACTTATCTTTTGAAGTTTCCACCTGCAGCCGGAAATCATCGAACCAGAAAGTGCCTTTTCTTGCATACAGACCCCCAAATGTCAGATACTCTGCATCTTTATCTACTTTACCTTCAATAGTAAAAACAGTCCATTCAGTTGTACGGATGGGCTTATCCATCATATTGTAAAAGAAACCCATTTTTTTACCCGGTCTGTCTACACGCATCCAGATCTCGGCCTCTGCTGTTTTATCCAGCAGATCTACTTTAACAGCCGCCTGCAATCTGACTTTTTTACCAGCCAGACTTTTGGCATCTACCCGTTGCTCAAATGCTCCCCAATCCGTAGTTTGTCCATACACCAATATTGGTATCATGAAAAGAAAACAACATGCTAATCTGATTTTCATTGTTCAGGGTATTTATTAAGTGCAGTTATATTGATCTATACTTCGTCTAGGTCAATGACACGTACAGGATTTACCTGTTGCAGAAAATATCCGTCGTGCGACACTACTACCAGTGTTCCTTTATACTCATTGATCGCGGCCGTTAAGATCTCTGTATTCAGGATGTCCAGGTTATTGGTTGGTTCATCCAGCACAATCATATCAGGCTCTACATTGCCAATTGTGAGACAGCAAAGTACCAACCGCATCCGCTCTCCGCCACTCAAAGTATCACATTTTTTATTCCAGTACTCTTTGGTGAATAAAAAATGGGTTAACCTGATCTTAATTTCATGTTCCTGTAAGGCCAGCAGGTTAAACGCCGACGCCTGTTCATAAACAGTAAGATGCGGATCGATCAGCGAATAATCCTGGTCAATGTATACCGCCTTATGAATTGCGCGGTGAACAGTACCCGCAACAGGTTCAAGTGTTCCAAGGATCATTTTTATCAGGGTAGTTTTCCCTGTGCCATTCCCTCCTTTAAGTGCAATACGCTCACCACTGTTTATCCGGATATCCAATCCTTGTTGCCACACCATCCTGTCGTGGTAGGTAAAATTAATCGCTTTCGCCTCAAACAACACTTTTCCTTTGTGAAGCACAGAATTATCAAAACCCAGTTTCATTTTATCCATGAAGGGCAATTCCTTACGCAGTTCGTTCAGCTCTTGTGCAATACCCCCTACTTTTTCTGCATGAACATTTTTTGTACGCGCAGTACTCTTTTCGGCATTGTTTCGGAATGTATTCATTGAAATAGTAGGCAAACCTGCTTTCTCCTGTTTCTTCCTGCCGCGGGCATCCAGTTTCTGTTGCCTTTCTACTGTTTCCCGTTCTGTTTCTTTTGCTTTCCGCAGCGCCTTTTCTTTGCTTTTCAGATCCTGGTTCAATGCATTGCTTTCAACCTGTTTTTGTTCTGCATAAAATTCATAATTGCCGCCATACATAGCAATGCCATGTTTACTCAGCTCATATACTTTACCGGGCAGGTTCAGCAATGTTCTGTCGTGACTTACAATAACCATTGTACAGGAAGCAGACGATATAAAATCATACAACTTTGTACGGCTGGCAGTATCCAGGTGATTACTGGGTTCATCCAGCAGCACAATATCCGGTTGATGGACCAATATGCCGGCAAGAAATACCTTTGTTTTTTGTCCGCCACTAAGTGTATCCATTTTCCGGTCTGCGGAAATATCTTCCAATCCCCAGTACAATAAAGCTTCCCTGATCTTCTCTTCTATTGTCCAGTCATCATTCAGTATCGACAGGTTTGTTTCTGTTACATTGCCTTCAATAATTTCATGCAACGCCTTTAGCTTGCTGTCTACCTGCAATGCCTGTGCTACAGTAAGGTGATTGAACTGTTCTATAAGCTGCGCAACATAATAGGGTTTTGCATCCGTTTGTACCAGGCCACCAGACGGATGCAGCATACCGGCCATTATTTTCAATAACGTAGATTTTCCGGTCCCGTTGTTACCAACCAGCGCAACTTTTTCGTGTGTATTAACGGTAAGACTGATATTATCGAACAACACATCCTTATCAGGATGCAGCCAGGTGATATTCTGTAGAATAAGCATAATTCCTTTCTTCAGTATGTGAATAATAACAGTACAGCCTTACGGCGTACTATTTCCTTATTGCTGAGAGAAAGTATATTCTACATGGAGAGAATGAATTGATTCAGGTTGCAAATTTACATCTTTTTTTAAAAATGCAACTTATAGCAGGAAAAACGACAGTAACTGCCGTTTAAGAAGAGTTATAGTATCCTGGTTATTTGTCAGATCCACTTATTCTTATGTGCCAGGCTGATCACCTGGGCCCGTGAGTTAACATGCAGCTTATCATAAATGTTGGCAATATGTTTACGTATGGTAAGCACACTTACCTGTAATTCAGAGGCTATTCGTTTGGCATCCCAGCCACTTACCATGTATTGCAGTATCTCCTTCTCCCTGTCAGTAACGTTTACCAGTATCTCGCTGGTTACTGCCGTTTCACGTGCAGGATCAGGTGCACGACTTAGCAGTTGTAAAGCTTTGCGTGCTATTGCCGGACTCATAGGCGCTCCGCCTGTCTGCAATACTTCTATAATGGCGTTTTCCAGCATGGAGGCGGGTTCATGTTTCAGCATATAACCGGATGCGCCTGCTTTTATTGCTTCAAACAGTTTCACATCATCATCAAAAACTGTCAATACGATGAAGTGTACATGCGGATACAGTCCTTTGGCTATGCGAATAGTTTCAATACCATTCAATCCCGGCATTTCAAGATCCATAAATACCACCTGTGGCAAACCGGTATGCGCCAAACCTTTCATCTGGTCCAGGCATTCATTGCCATTGTTTGCCGAAAAAACCAACTCCATATGTCCTGACAGGCGCAACTTCTGCATAAAGGTATTCCTGTTCACAGCATTGTCTTCCACCAAAGCAACTTTAAACTGCATAACTCTCTTTTTAATAATTAACCTTCCATAGGTTGAATTTGTACTGTTATTCCCACGGGTCTTGAAGCAGCCCACGTTACCAGCCATCCGGACACTGCGGCCCTGGCTTTCATATTGCGCAATCCGTTTCCGCCGCCCTGTTCCACATTGTCTATGTCTCCTATTCCTTTTCCGTAATCTGTTACCATGATCTTCCATTGCCGGCCACCGGTTACCTGTACCAGCAGGCGTTGTGTTCCGCTGTGTTTTACCGCATTGGTAATAGCTTCCTGTATTATCTGGAAAAGATGAAAAGCCTGTGTAGGCGGCAACTCCGCGTCTTCATCAATTTTTTCCAGCACCTCCATTTCTATATTGCTGTAGCTTTTCCTGATCCTGTTCAGGAATACTTTTACGCGGTCACTGATAGCAGTCAGCGTGAGGGTATCTTTATTCAAAGCCCAGATCGTATCACTCAGTTGTGCTACAATGGTCTGTGAATTATTGTTCAGTTCCTGTAATGCGATCTGATGCTGACCACTTAAATGATCTGATTGCAATATATCCAGGTTTGATGCTATAGAAGCGGCATAGGCTCCCAGGTTATCATGCAGATCAGCAGCTATACGTTTACGCTCATTTTCTTCTGCATCTGCAATGGCTTTTGCGGACAGTTTCTTTTCATTCTCTATAGCCCGCTCTACTTTCAGCCTTTGTTTTTTCCTGTAATCTCTGAAAAGGAAATAAGCAATAATGATAACGATCACTCCTATACCCAAACCAAACAGCAGTGTATTATTTTTCTGAACTATTGTAAGCCGTTGCTGCATTATGGTGTTCTCCTTCTTCTGCACTTCGTATTTGGTCTGTAATTCGGCTATTGCCTGTTCGTTCTCAATATTGGTCAGTGAATCTTTGGCCTGGATGATCTGCTCCAGCGTTTTTCCATACATCATTTCATCTCCCTTCAGTTTATAACACCTGGACAACGCCTCATAATACAACAGCCGTATACTAAGTGTATTGGTGAGCAGTTTGCCTTTGTCGCCATGTGTATCACTATATACATTTCCTCTTGTCAGCAGGCTTTTACAATATTCAATCGCTTTATCTACCTGTTTTGTATTAAGATAAAATTCTATCAGCGTCAGGTTATCATCCACCCATATATTATCGCCTGTCCGTTCACGTATATTCACCATTTCTTTCAGCGCAGTTTCTGCATCAGAAAGATTTCCGGTTTTGAGGTAAATATTTGATTGCCGCTGCAATGCCAGCCCCAGCGTCATCAGGTTCTGTCCCTGCCGAAACAGTCCTACTCCTTGTTTCACATACCATACAGCAGAATCAGCACGACTGGTCAGTAAATAAGCTTCTCCCATGTTTACGTAAATGGCAGCCCTTACCATATCAAAACGGTGCTCATAGGTCAGGAACTTCAATGCCCTGTGAAGCCAGATCAATGCAGAATAAGGTATTCCCCGTGCCAGGTCTATAGAACCAATCGTATTCATATTGGCACTGGTGGTCAATGTATCTCCAAACCTTTCGGCATCTGTTACCAGCTTATACAAAATGGTCAGCGACTCTGCATATTTACCTTTACCGCCAAGATACATGGCCTGTAACCGCGCTGCTTTAAAGTGTATGGCCCTTTCTTCAGAAATTTCAACCCTGTTGCCTTTTACTACCGGTTCAATGATAGATACTGCACTGTCTGACCATCCCCAGCGCTGGTAAGCATTTGCCATAGCAATAGCAGCCAGGTCTATCATCTTTTTTTCTCCCGACTCCTGTGCCAGCACCTTTGCCCTGTACGCATAATAATCCATCGTATCCCGGTTCAGGTTCTGGTTCTCTTCGCACAGGTTCAGTATTGCCTGCAACGTTTCTTTTTTTCCTTTGGCATTATATACCAGTTGTCTCAAACTGTCTATAGTCCTGGTTTGGGCATGCAGAAAGCCTGTTAGTAATACAGCAGTAAAAAGCAGCAGTATGCTACGGAACATAGTGTGTTATCTGTTTCCAAATATACTTTTTATTAGCTGCAAATACCTGTTTGCAGACCTCAGCCAGCCATAGCTGTTTTCGGGCTCCGGTTGTTTCAAAAACTCCCGGTTTCCCGAACAATTCTGAGTCATCAAAAATCCCTTCTTTCGTATATCCGGGAAATACTCAATTTGTAGTATATAAGGTATTCATCAAAGCGTATAGGATATGATAATCACTTACATAGTGAACATTTACAGAGAGGGATACCCCTGTCGTTTTTACCCATTCACCCGGTACTGGTTGATATTATTTGCAGGAGCTACAGGAACAGCCACACAACAGAGGTCAGCATTTTTCCGCCACTGAATACATTATCGCCCGGCAATACCGTAAAAGGAACGGTCATTTCAAAAGGGACCGCAGAAGTACGCTTGGGAACGCTGGCTTTAAAATGAATCGTTTTACCTGAATTATTCTTTACACTAAAGGTAGTAAACGGATAGTTGGTTATGCATCCTGTAAACACCAGGAAACCTGTAAATTTCAACAAAAGCCAGGTATACGTATACATCTATGCACCATTATGAAAGAATATCCCGCTGCTAAAAATGGCAGCAACAGTGCTGTAAACCGGTTTTATTTCGTTCCTTCACGCATCTATGCCATCCAACAAATTCCTGCTGTACGGTGCCAATGGTTACACCGGTGAACTGATCGCCCGTTTTGCCCATCAATATGGTCTGCAACCCATACTGGCAGGCAGAAATCAAAAAGCCATTGAAACCCTGGCAGCAAAACTACAGCTTCCGTTTGTTGTATTTGATCTGCACAACAAAGTTGCGCTGCGCAACGCCCTGCAGGATGTTCCGCTGGTAGTGCATGCAGCAGGACCATACGATTTTACCGCACAACCGGTTGTGGAGGCTTGTCTTGATACGAATACACACTATATTGACCTGAATGGAGATATGGATGTTTTTAACATGCTGCTGAATTATAATCAACAGGCTCTTGAAAAAAACATTATGGTAATGCCCGGTGCAGGGTTTGATGTAGTGCCTACAGATTGCCTGGCATTATTTCTGAAAAACCGCTTGCCGGATGCTACCGATCTGAAAATTGCATTTGCTATCCTGGGCAGTGCATTATCACGCGGCACTTCCATTACTACGCTGCTTAAGCTGGGTATGCCCGGAGCTATCCGGAGAAATGGTGTTATTGTGCCGGAACCGGTGGGTAAACGCGGCCTGTCAATTAATTTTCCCGGCTATGCCAAACCACAATTTATGATGAGCATTCCCTGGGGAGACGTTAGTACCGCATATTTCTCTACGGGTATTCCCAATATTGAAACCTATACCGGCATTCAAAAAAGTGTATGGTACTTTTTAAAAGCGCAGGTTGCTTTTAACTGGCTGTTACGCACCTCACTGGTAAGAAGTATCATCAAAAAGATCATCACCAGCGGATCACCGGGACCAAACGATACAGTACGCGATAAAGCCATAAGCCTGATATGGGCAAAGGTGAGCAACGCAAAAGGCAAATCCGTAACAGCTACCATGCAATGCCCCGAAGCTTATTCGCTGACCGCCTATACCATTCTGCTGATTGCACAAAAGATCATTCACGGACATTTTAAAGCAGGTTACCAAACACCCGCCAGTGCTTATGGTGAAGACCTCATTATGGAAATACCCGGCGTTTCACGCAACATTGAAGAGGAGAAAAAATAGACCTTACTCAAAATAAAAGTTCCCGCAATCAATATGTATATGACTGCGGGAACCTGGTTATTATTTTGCTTAGTTATAACGTCTTACCCTGAATGAACAATTCACCATATGCACACCGTTATTGCTGATATCAAGCATATAACTCGAGAAACTTCCACTGATAAAGCCACCTATTTTACCATACTCTGTAATATCTACAGCAATGGGTACAGGCCAGTAAGCACGGCCACCCGGGAAAACAGTAGAAAACACATCACTTACCGTATGAGTACCTGCAATCTCTGAAGGTCCGTCAAACAGAAATGCCATCTTTTGTTCCTCATTTGGTTTTCCGCTGAGTGTTGCGATCTGTGTGGCAGTGGTTTGTCCTGCTGTTATAAAATATGCAGCCAGCGTATCAGCAGGTTCTGTTAATGTAGTAGCAACGCCATCAACAGTACAGGTAATAAAACCCATGGTATTGATGCCACAGGCAGATAATGCGCCCAGGTTATTTGCACCGGGAACCAATGTAACAGCTTGCGGGGTATTCTGCTGGTAACTGCCATTATCAACAGCCACCACATTTACCACTGTATTGGTACAGGCCAGTCCTGTAAAACTAAAATTACCATTACTGATATTTATGCGGTTGTAAAAACCGTGATCATAGGTTTGTACATAACCATTGGTAACCGGTTGACTATTGCAATTGGTTACACTTCCGCTGATGGTTACAACGCTTTGGCCCAGGTTGCCGGTAAGCGTACCCAGGTCAACATCTGCTGCAGCCGTTGTAAATGCATGCGAATAAGCAGAAGTGGCGCAGGTTGTAAGGATATCCAGTACCAGGCTGGAATTGGCAAAAACAGCCCCGCTGATATTGCCATCTGCATCTGTATATCCGAATTTGCTATAGCCGGCATTCTGCGGCATACCGGCAAAAGTTATACTCACCGGTACATTGGCCAAAGGATGTGCAGATGCGTCAGTTATTTTTGCTTTTACATTTACCAGGTGACCGCCCTCAGCACCTTCCCAGAAAGAAAAGTGTGATACGGTTCCTACATACGTATTACCTGTTTTTGTGGCAGTACCTTCCTGCTTCCACAAACCGGTAGTATCATTAAAAGACCAGAGACTGATAGTAGCGGGCGCCTGTGCAGACAATGCTGTTGGTACAGGAATGGTTAGGCTAGCTGTTTTACCACTGGCAATCTGCAGCAACTGTCCGTTGGCAGCTCTCAACTCTACAGCCATTGCACCATAAGATCTTAATGCTTTCAGATATCCTTCGCTATCCGTACCACGGTTATCACCGGGACTTTGCGATTGCACTGTGCCTTCTTCAGCAGGATTTATCCAGCGCGCATTTACATGCACCTGCCCTGTATAGGCAACGCCACTGCCGGCAATTACCACTCCATTGGCAGGCAATACTATTTTTCCACCTTCCGTTGTATTTACTGTACCTCCGGCAGCAGCATCAACAGTGCCAACTTCTTTTTTCGACAGGAGCTTAATGCGTACAAAGACTTCTTTATTTTCCTGTGGTATAAATGTTTTATAACTATCAAAATGACCGGAACGTTCTACTTTTACACTGCCGGCTGATTTGGGAAATGCAGCACCCGTTACTTTAAAATATCCAAATTCATCTGTCTTCACTTGTTTATCTCCGGCAATAACTATCGCAAAGGGCACCGGATTATCAGCTTCATCGGTTACAAAACCCGCTACAGACGAAGTAATCTTTACCGTCAGGTCTGGTTTCTTTAGCTCAGGCTGAACGATCTGCTCCTCCCCTCCATGATCTTTTCTACACGCATTGACAACTAAAAGGCCGGCTACACAAAATAACAATGAGTAGTGTTTCAACTTCATAAGACAAGGTATTTAATACAGAAACGGTTGATGTGTTTTGCCTCAAACGAATCCGGCAATGATTTATTTCCATGTCGGCACCGAAAATATTGCGTTCAAATATAATTGCTTTATACCCCGGTAATACATAGTTGCTTTTTTATACATATCAGCTACATTAGGCATATTTATAATACGATAAACCATGCATTAACCTGTGTTTTCTAAAAGACTGCTTATCATTGCTGAATAGCTACATTTGCAGTTTGCAGGCACTACAACATTTCAAAAAAAAGACATGTACGACATCTGCTGCGTAGGACATATTACATTAGATAAAATAGTTACCCCACAGTCACCAGTTTATATGCCCGGGGGAACCTCTTTTTATTTTTCCAATGCCATTCGCAACCTGCCTGTAAACTACCAGTTGGTTACAGCACTGGCTGAAAAAGAAATGCAGCATGTTACTGATCTGCGTATGTCAGGTATTCCGGTAACAGCTATGCCCAGCAGGCACACCGTTTTTTTTGAAAACATTTATCCTGAACATTCCGATCACAGAATTCAAAATGTGCTGGCAACTGCTGATCCTTTTACCATCGATCAATTGAAAAATATACAGGCAACAGTATTCCATTTAGGTCCTTTACTGGCTGATGATATTCCCGTTGCACTTATTGAAGATATTGCAGCACGAAGTATGGTATCGCTGGATGTGCAGGGCTATCTGCGTACAGTAAAGGATCAGAAAGTGATTGCAACAGACTGGCAGGCAAAGAAAGAAGCATTACAGAATATCACTATACTGAAAGCCAGTGAATCTGAAATGACAGTACTGACAGGAGAAACCAACATTACGCAAGGTGCAGCCACACTGCATAAATGGGGCGTAAAAGAAGTAGTGATCACTGCCGGTAGTAAAGGTTCGGTGATCTGCAGCAACAATGCATTTTATCATATCCCTGCATTTATACCACGTGTTACCACAGATGCCACTGGTTGTGGTGATACCTACATGGCCGGGTACCTGTACAAACGTCATCAACAGACAGGTATACAGGAAGCTGGCGAATTTGCTGCAGCCATGGCAACCTTAAAACTCGAAAGCTCCGGTCCGTTTACAGGTGCGGAAAATGAGGTTATGCAGTTAATACAACACGGCAAAAGGAATAACCATCACTGGCAATAAATAAAAAACTTCCGGAAACACCGGAAGTTTTCATTCAGTTTATTCATTGCCAGGCTTATTGCTGCGCATACATAACAATGGAAGCTCTTGCAAGAGAGTTACCGGATAAATAGAAACCAACAAATGCCGGTGAAGCATTTTTGTCCAGCTCCAGTTTTGTTTTTAGTGCATATACTGTGAACAGGTATTGATGAGGCGCACCGGGAGTTGGACAAGGACCGATATAACCGGGTTTACCCGCATCAGTATTACTCTGAACAGCGCCTGCAGGAGTAAGATTTTTAGTAATATCTCCTGCATTGGAAGGCAAAGAAGTTGTATTTGCGGGAATATTAAAGATCACCCAATGCCAGAATCCACTGCCGGTGGGCGCATCCTTATCATACATCGTTACAGCAAAACCCTGCGTACCGGCCGGTGCATTTTCCCAACTGAGTTGTGGTGACACATTTTCACCATGACAACCAAAACCTGCCGCAAATTGTTTTTGTGTTGCCTGCCCACCAATATCATTGCTTTTTAAAGTAAAGGTTTGCGCACCTGCATGTATAGATGCCCATACTGTCATCACCATAATAAAAATTGCCTTTTTCATTCGTTTGAATTTAAATGTATAAGGCAAAATTAAACCCGGTAGATACAGTGCATGTTAGGCTACCGGTTCAAAAACTATGGCTGAACGTTCAATTTCTGTTGCTGAAACGCACGGGGACTTACACCAAATACCTGTTTGAAGGACTGGCTGAAACTGGAAAGATTTTCATATCCTACTTTGAAATATACCTCTGCCGGTTTTTCACCATGATATTGCAACAGGTCAGCCGCCCGCTCCATTCTTTTTTGCAGCATCCACCTGTTAGGAGAAGTGCCGTAGATCTTTACAAAACGGCGTTTAAAAGTAGATACACTGGTATTACATAAAAACGCAAGTTCTTCTACTGAAATATTGCTCTCAATATTGGCCTCTGTTACTTTCCTTATTTTCAATTCTTCATCGTCCACCGGTGTCAATGCACGGTATGATTGCATCAACAAGGGATGTTTGTAACAGAGATACATTAACAGCTCTTCTGCTTTCAGCACCGCCATTTGCTGTGAAATGCCGGCTGTATTTTGTAAAAGCAGGCTGAGGGAAGCAATATAATTCCTGATAAAATCGTCCTTATCCAGCAACAGGAAAGGTTGTTGCATTTCTGTACTGATGATGCCTTCCTGTAATGCATCGGGATGTTTTACAAAAAAATCAGTCAATACCTGGTTATCAAAAAACAACAGCAGGCTTTTATATATTCCTTCTGTATTCAATAACCGTTCGGTCATAATGCAATTGCCGGGTGACAACAACAGGAAATGATCATTATCTATCTGTGCATGCTTTCGCGGATAGTAAACTATTTTCTGACCTGCCAGTAAAAAACTGAACAAATGCTGGTGCAGGATCACTTTATTGTTCATGGTACTCTCTGTAGCCGTATACTGCAAACACGTAACAGATCCGGTGTGAGGATGCTGCACTATTTTCAGAAGATCGGATGGTATACAAAACTCCGGCATATACAATAAAGGTACTATATATTCACTGGCAGCCGGCTTTGCTCCATTTACTTGCAGTTGATTTTCAGGTTGGCAGAAAAAAATTGTAATATCGTTTTTTAATTTTTTTATTAAGTCATGCACCCAATACCGGCTACACCTGTTACAGGCCCCCAGAGAAGTATCGCATACAAAATTTTTACCAACCTTACCTTCTGGGTGCTGATCGCTATTATAGCCGGCATCCTGCTGGGGCATTACGCACCCGCTACCGGTGTCAAAATGGAACAGGTTGGTAAACGCTTTGTAGACCTTATCAAACTCTTCATTGGCCCTATTATCTTTCTCACCATTGTATTAGGGATCAGTGGTATGGGCGATCTGAAAAAAGTAGGTCGCATTGGTGTAAAATCGCTGGTATATTTTGAAGTAGTAACCACCCTGGCGCTTGTTATTGGCATTGCGGTAGCACACTTTATACAACCCGGTAAAATTGACAAAAGCGGTTTGCCTATCCAGGATGCCAGTAAATACACCAGGAACCCCGCAGAAGCATTTAGCTGGCTCAAATTTTTCCTGGACAATTTTACATTACAGGTATTGGTAGTGGCCATCATCACCGGTATTGCACTCAGTTTTTCCAGGCACAGGGAAAAGGCAATTGTCTTTTTATCAAAAATCTCTAAGATCGTGTTCACTGGTTTAAAATATGTGATGTACCTGGCGCCGCTTGGTGCATTTGGAGGCATGGCTTATACAATTGGTAAATTCGGATTACAAACACTGATACCATTGGGCAAACTGATGCTCACTGTATACATCACCATGTTCCTGTTCATATTCCTGGTGTTGGGTAGTATTATGCGTTTTTATAAAGAAAGCATTATTCAGTTCCTTAAATATATCCGCGCCGAATTATTGCTGGTATTAGGGACTTCTTCTTCCGAAGCTGCATTACCATCCATTATGCAGAAGCTGGAAAAAATGGGTTGCAGCAAATCTGTAGTTGGACTTGTAATACCAACAGGTTATTCTTTCAACCTCGATGGTACTTCCATTTACCTTTCAATGTCAGTCATTTTCCTGGCCCAGTTGTACAATGTACATCTGACACCTGTAGAAATGCTGAGCATTATCGGCATATTGATGATCACTTCCAAAGGCGCAGCGGGAGTTACAGGCAGTGGATTTATTGTACTGGCTTCCACACTTACTGCATTGCACAAAATACCGGTAGAAGGGCTGGCCTTTCTGTTGGGTGTAGATAAATTTATGAGTGAGGCACGTGCCATCACCAACATCATCGGCAATGGTGTTGCCACCATTGTCATTTCCAAAAGCGAAAAAGAATACCATCCACCGGTACCTGTTGAAGCCTGATCATTTAACATTCACTGTTATTGAAATAAGCCAGGCCACAACTTGGCCGCCTGTTGACAGATATATGCATGTTCGTGTTTTCCGGCTCCGTCAGGAGTCACCTATACCTTACAGAAAGCTCCTGCCCGAACTGAATACCGCACGCAAATCAATTGCTTTGCTATAAGTGTGTAGCTCCTCCGGAGCTTCATTCAACGACTTTGATTTGACATTCATGAAAACAACGCATTCAAAAAATATCTCTGTAAATTTTATCAATAAAAAAGCCCCGGTAGTACTACCGGGGCTGATCATTTATAGAACTCAGTGTATTACTCTCCATCCATCATACGCATCAGTGGCCAGAATACATCGCCGTCTTCCTCTTCCACACTCACCAGGTCAAAATTGAGACGTTGGGATACATTCTCTTTGATCACCACACCTTCCTTGCGGTAGGTTTTGTATCCTTTTCTTTCCAGTACAATCACTACTTCACCCAATGGCATTTGCGGTACTTTGAAATTGCCGCCTGCATCGGAAATAAATTCTTTCCTGTCCTGGCCTTTAGGTGATGAAATAGAAACGGTAACGCCCTGTACAGGCTTTTTAGTAGCAGCATCTGTGATGGAACCGAATATCACAGGCTCAGCTTTTCCGGCATCCTTACCATTATCGTCAGATGTGGCAAACGCAGAAAAAGGTAAAAGAACTGCGAATAGCAGTGAAATTTTCCCGACTCTCATATGAAAGAGTTTTTTAAGGTTAGGTCGGCAAGACGGAATTCCGTTGATTGCTGCATACTGCCTGTCCGTTTTAAAAGAAACAGGTAGTGAAACAGTTTGTTTGGCGGATGAAAGATACTGAATTCTGCTCAATAAGGAGCAGGACTACCGTCTAATTTTTTATCAAATTGTCATGACTCGCCGAGGTCTATTTCCGTATTGTCACCAATGTTCAGGCTGCGGGATTCGCCCTTTACTTCGGTATCACTTCCTATCAGAGAATGTGTTAATACAATGTCGTAGAGGTCTGCAAATGAACCGATAATGGAGTTCTTGATAATGGAGTAATTGATGGTCGTCTTTTCACCAATGGCCACATTAGGACCAATAATAGAATTTTTGATATCACAGCCTGGCGCTACGCTAACCGGTTGAATGATAATGGTATTCTCAAAATGATGTTCCGGGGCAATATTGGCGCCTATTTTTTTCAACAGGGTGGCGTTCGATTCCAGCAGGGTTTCTTTTTTACCACAGTCAAACCAGTTCTGCACCTTAAATGCCTTGAATTTAGCCCCATGCTGTATCATACATTCAATAGCATCGGTAATACTGAATTCGCCCCTGCTTTTTACCTGGTTACGAATGTTGTTCTCAAGACAACTAAAGAGGAACGAAGTTTCTTTAATACGGTAAATACCAACCAGCGCCATGTTCGATTTGGGGATCTGTGGTTTCTCTACCACCCGGCTGATGTAACCATCTTCGCCCAGCTCGGCCACACCAAAATCGCGCGGATCATCCACCCGTTTTACACACAGTCCCGAACAGGGCATGGCCAGTACTTCTTTTACATCATACTCGCAGATAGTATCACCCAGCACCACAAATATTTCATCATCACCTACTATGTGGCGCGTCAGCAAAATAGCATGACCAATACCGGACCGATCGCCCTGGTGCACAAAGTGCACCTGCAGATCAGGATATTTTTCCCGAACATAATCCTGGATCTTATCGCCCAGGTAACCAACAATAAAAATGAATTCCTTAAAGCCGGCTTCACAAAGCTGGTCAACAATAAAACTGAGGATTGTTTTGCCCGCAAGCGGGATCAAAGCCTTTGGTTGTGTATAAGTATGTGGTCGTAACTTGGTGCCTGCACCTGCTACGGGAATAATCGCTTTCATTGAAAAATAGTTGTCTTTCAGCCACCGGTAAAAACGTCCGGGTATTACCCTGCATGCTACATGCCACTCCTTTCCTGTTCACTGCAAACCGGGGCCGTTTTATTGAAAAACAAATGCGTTTACCTTTTTCAAAACTGTGAAAGTAGTGAAAACTGGTGAATCGGCAAGCCTGTTTCAGGTTTCGTGAAACGTCAATCGTGAGACGTGAGGGGTCGCTGCGGTTTCGCCTGCTGTTCGAAGTTCGCGGCTTTTCAGACTTCGGACTTCCGGCTTTATGATTCCATAACAATCAAGCTATATAACCATCAAGCCATCAACAAATCACATCTTCCTCACTTACGAACGCTCCACCCACTTCTTATTTCATATTTATTTCTCATTGGCCTATTTTTGCGCCATGCAAAAAGACACCTTGGTTTTTGACCTCATCAACAAAGAGTTAGCCCGTCAGCGCAACGGCATTGAACTCATTGCTTCCGAAAACTTTACATCTTACCAGGTAATGCAGGCCATGGGCTCTGTACCTACCAACAAGTATGCGGAAGGCTATCCCGGCAAACGCTATTACGGTGGTTGCGAAGTGATAGATGAAATTGAAACCCTCGCTATTGAGCGTTTAAAAAAAGTATTTAACGCTTCATGGGCCAATGTGCAGCCGCACAGTGGCGCACAGGCCAATACAGCAGTGTTCCTGGCCTGTCTGAAACCCGGCGACAAAATACTGGGTCTTGACCTGAGCATGGGCGGACACTTAACGCATGGCAGCCCTGCCAACTTTAGCGGTAAAAACTACCAGGCATTGTTTTATGGTGTAAAAAAAGAAACAGGGTTGGTCGATTATGAACAACTGGAAGCTACTGCCCGTGCTGAAAAACCCAAAATGATCATCTGCGGTGCTTCTGCCTATAGCCGCGATTGGGATTATGCACGCATCCGTGCCGTGGCCGACGAAATCGGAGCGTTGGTAATGGCAGATATTGCACACCCCGCCGGTTTAATTGCCAAAGGTTTGCTGAATGATCCGTTCGATCATTGTCATATTGTTACTTCAACTACGCACAAAACATTGCGCGGCCCACGTGGTGGCGTTATTATGATGCGCAATGATTTTGATAATCCATTCGGTATTAAAGATCCGAAAGGTAATATCCGTTCTATGAGCGCATTGCTGGACCTGGCTGTATTTCCCGGTATGCAGGGCGGACCATTAGAACACGTTATTGCAGCAAAAGCAGTAGCATTTGGTGAAATCCTGACTGATGATTTTACAACATACGCCAAACAGATCGTCAGCAATGCACAGGCAATGGCCAAAGCACTGGTAAGCCGTGGCTATAACCTTATCAGCGGCGGTACCGATAACCACCTGATGCTGATCGATCTGCGCAATAAAAACCTCACAGGTAAAAAAGCACAGGAAACACTGGATAAAGCGCATATCACATTAAATAAAAATGCAGTACCTTTTGATGACAAATCACCCTTTGTTACTTCAGGTATCCGTGTAGGTGTGCCTTCCATCACTACCAGGGGGATGAAAGAAGCGCATATGGAAACCGTAGTAGGACTGATTGATGAAGTACTGACCAACACCGAAGATGAACAGAAAATTGAAGCGGTGAAAGGTAAAGTGAAAGAATTTATGCAACAGTTCCCATTGTATCCCGAATTGGGCTAAACCTGTATTTATGTTACAACGTAAACAAACTATCTGGTTACTGCTGGCTGCCGTGGCAGCATTTCTTACAATGAATTTTTCATTTTACAGTGGTAATCTCTCTGTCAATAACCAGCCGGTATTTCAGGAGCTTACAGCACGCTCCAATACATTTTTGCTGATCCTTACAGTGGCCACAGGCCTGCTGGCACTGATCAGTGTATTCCTGTACAAGAACCGCAAGCTGCAGCTACGGCTTACACTGATAGCCATACTGGTGTCTGTTGTAAACATTGTACTGTTCTTTTCAGAAGCAAAGAAATACCTGCAGGGCAATTATACCCTTACCTGCATACTGGTATTTGTAATTCCCATATTGCTGGTACTGGCTTCACGTGGTATTTACAAGGATGAAAAGCTGATAAGAAATATCGACAGGTTACGTTAACAGTAGTAACTGATAATATTGAAAAAGGATCATCAGATGATGATCCTTTTTCATGTATACGATGTCAGTATTGAACTATTCACCTGTTATCAGTGCTGGTTTATTTACCCAGTTCCAGCTCATACGCCACGATCTTCTTTTTTGTTTTCTGTTGTGTATCGATCACTTTAACCCGGATGGTCTCCTCACCATTGCTGTACAGCGTATGCTTTGATTCTTTAAAATCAAAATAGCCTGTTGAATGATAATTGTGCGACAACAGGTAAGATGCTATTTCCTGGTATTCTTCCTTATTATAGGTACGATAGGTTACCAGCCTGCTGGATAAGTTGCGTACAGTTACATCCATAAAAGTAAGCGTACGGATATTGGGCAGGTTCTTTTCATCATCCACATCAAAGGTAGAATACTGGTAAAAGGCGCTGGACGAATCCACCTCCTTCTTCATCAGGCGATAGCCTTTCTTTTTAAGCGTAGTATCAATGGTTTTTACAGACGCATTTACAATGGTCAGCAGATCGGGTACAGCCAGTTGCTGCGCATATACACCTGTACCCAAAAATAATAATACCAGTAAAAAAAATGGCTTCATGAAATGTTTACGATAACTGTTGCTGCAAATAAACGGCAGGTTTTGCATTGATTATGTTAAAAACCAGCGAATAGCGTATTTTGATATCCTTTATTTTAATCCGCAACGCTTGCACCATCCAAACTTTTTATATACCTTGCCGGCTCTTACTGTCTTAATTCCTATCTGAAAACTGCCATATTCTTAATTCCTTTCAAAAACTGCATCGGGTAACTATTACCTTGTCTCGCTACATGTCCTCTATTGCTATGATAAGCCTTTGACCACTTATCATTCATCCAAATTGCTGTAAAATGAAAAAAATTTACACAAACCTCTGTGTGCTTATTCTGTTATGCGTTACCTTTTTCCAATCTCAGGCCCAAAGCTGTGCTACGGCCAGAGTTTACCCCTACAAGTACAAAAATCAAAACAAATGCTTTGTATTTGTAAGCGGCGGTATTGCCGGTGCTAATATTCACGTGTATAGCAACGGTACCCGTATTAACGTAAGTGAAAACTCAACTGACAACTGGGGCGACGGAACTGTATTCTTTGATTGCAGCTCTACCGTTACAGCAGTAATACTGACCAAACCAGACGGTTCAGTATGTTCGCTGACAGGTACTAAAATTGCAGACGTTGGCGAGATATCCACACTGCCCATCATCCTGTCTTCATTCAAAGCAGAAGTAAAGAACAGTACTGCTAACCTACAGTGGGTTTCTTCTACTGAATTGCGCAGCGACGAATACCAGATCCAGCGCAGCACTGACGGTAAAAACTTTACCACTATCGGTTCTGTAAAATCAAAAGGCAACTCTGTAGAGTTTGTAAAGTACACTTTTGCTGATGCACAACTGGGTAGCAGCGCAGCTTACTACCGTTTGAAAATGGTAGATATTGACGGCACTTTTGAATATTCAAAAGTGGTATACGTGAACAACAAAAATGGTGTTGCTACATCATTGTCTGTTTTCCCTAACCCATTCCGTTCTGATGTACAGTTGGTAGGTGTTGCAGCTACTGATGTAAACAAACAGAACATCCGCATTTATGATGTTGCCGGCAAACAGATCAACTTTAGTGTTTCCGGTTCTAACGCTATCACTGTAGATCCCACTACTCCACGTGGCATTTACATTCTGCGTATTAAAGAGCAGACTTTCAAATTGGTAAAAGAGTAATAGCGCATTAAGCTATTGTAAGTTAATAAGCACACACAGTACAAAGCCCGGAGCGCATCGTTCCGGGCTTTGTTATTTAGTAAGGTAACACTTATTAAGTAACTACAACAGGCAACCAGCCGTGCTTCTCATTGTAACACGTTACAGAAATTTTCCTGTTTTGCTTTCCTTACAATCCTTTAATCCCTTCGGCAAGCCGGTATACACAATATTTCCGCCACCATCGCCGGCTTCTGGTCCCAGGTCAATTACCCAATCAGCGCTTTTAATAACGTCTGTATTGTGTTCTATTACCAGTATGGAATGCCCCTGGTCTATCAATGCATTGAAAGATGCCAGCAGCTTCTTGATATCGTGAAAGTGCAAACCGGTAGTAGGCTCGTCAAAAATGAACAGGATATGTCCCTGGCTTTTACCCTTTCCTAAGAAAGAAGCCAGTTTTACACGTTGTGCCTCACCACCCGAAAGCGTGTCGGATGACTGGCCCAGTTTTACATAGCCCAGGCCTACACTGCTCAACGGCTGGATCTTATTCACGATATCTTTCTCATCTTTAAAAAATGCCAGCGCATCATCCACACTCATTTCCAGCACATCATAAATATTCTTTTCGCGGTAGGTTACTTCCAGTACCTCTTCTTTGAATTTTTTACCGCCACATACTTCACAAGTAAGATGTACGTCTGCCAGGAACTGCATTTCAACAATCTGCTCGCCTTCACCTTTACAGGTATCACAGCGACCACCATCTACGTTGAATGAAAAATGTTTCGGTTGAAAACCACGCAGCTTACTCAAAGGTTGTTTGGAATACAACTCCCTGATCTCATCATATGCTTTAATGTACGTAACCGGGTTACTGCGCGATGATTTACCAATGGGATTCTGATCCACCATTTCTATCTGTGAAATATATTCGATATCACCGCTTACTACTTTGTGCATACCCACTTTATCAGCAGGCTCGCCCTTCAGCTTTTTCAGCGCAGGATATAGGATCTGTTTTACCAGGGTTGTTTTACCACTGCCACTTACGCCACTTACCACACTCAGCACATTCAACGGAAACTGTACAGTAATATCTTTCAGGTTATTCTGTCTTGCACCTTCTACTGTTACTGAGCGGTTCCACTTACGCGTTTTTGCAGGCGGATCAATGGTCAGCTCACCTTTCAGGTATTTACCAGTCAGGCTTTTCGGGTTGGCCACCAGTTCATCATAATTACCGGAAGCCACAACTTCACCGCCAAGATGTGAGGCCAGCGGCCCCATATCAATAATGAAATCAGCCTCACGCATCATCATTTCATCGTGCTCCACTACTACTACTGTATTGCCCAGGTCGCGCAGTTCTTTCAATACATTGATCAAACGCTCTGTATCGCGCGAATGCAGGCCAATGGATGGCTCATCCAGTATGTATAATGAATCGGTCAGGTTACTGCCCAGCGAACGGGTTAACTGGATACGCTGGCTTTCACCGCCACTCAGTGAATTGGCAAGACGGTTAAGTGTCAGGTAACCAAGACCCACATCTTTCAGTGTTTTAAGCCGGTGGTGAATCTCGATCAATACTCTTTTGGCAACCTGCTGGTCAAAATCGCTCAGGCTGAGCTTATCAAACCAAACAGCCAGGTCTTTTACCGGCATTTCGCACAATTCACCAATATGTACACCACCTACCTGCACATACAATGCTTCCTTACGAAGCCTGTATCCTTTACAATCCGGGCAGGCAGTACGGCCCCTGTAGCGTGATAACAGTACACGATACTGCACCTTGTACAGGTTCTGCTCTACCTCTTTGAAAAAATCGTTGATGCCTTCTGCAAACTCATTTCCTTCCCACAGCGTGTTGTACTGCTGTTTAGTAAGGTCTGCAATAGGTTTATGTACCGGAAAATCGAATTTGCGGGCGTTTTTGATAAACTGCTCTTTCCACCAGCCCAGTTTCTCCCCTTTCCAGGGGGCCACGGCTCCTTCATATATGCTCAGCCGGCGGTCAGGGATTACCAGGTCGGCATCAATGCCCAGTACCTGACTGAAGCCCTCGCAGGTAGGACATGCTCCAAAGGGATTATTGAACGAGAACAGGTTGGGTACCGGTTCTTCAAATACAATTCCGTCCAGTTCAAATTTATTGGAAAATGAGAGCTTTTTAGCCCCATTGATCTCCAGCATCAGTTCACCTTCGCCCTCATAAAAGGCTGTGCCAGCCGAATCGCTGATACGGTGAATATCATCTTCATCAAATGCCTTTACTATCAGCCTGTCAATCAGTACATAAGTTTCGGCAGCGGGCTTCCATTTTTTGGGTGGTGCGCCTTCTTCATCCATCACATCTTCAATACGGATCACCTCGCCATTGGCATACAAACGCGAAAAACCCTTTTGCATCAGGATGTTCAGTTCCTCTTGTGGTTTGCGGTTTTTCTGCTGTTTGAAAGGTATCAGCATCAGCACTTTATCACCATGCTGCATTCCTTCAATGGCTTTCAAAACATCCTGGATATCATCCTTTTTCACTTCCCTGCCCGATATCGGCGAAATGGTTTTTCCCACACGGGCGTATAGCAGGCGCAGGTAGTCATATATTTCCGTCATACTGCCTACGGTAGAGCGCGGCGTACGCGTAATGACCTTCTGCTCAATAGCTATGGCGGGGCAAAGTCCTTTGATGTAATCTACATCGGGCTTTACCATACGCGCCATAAACTGGCGGGCATAGGCGCTAAGGCTTTCCGCATACCGACGCTGCCCTTCGGCAAACAGGGTATCGATGGTTAAGGAAGACTTGCCCGAACCTGAAACACCTGTAACCACCACCAGCTTATTGCGGGGAATATGTACAGAGACATTTTTCAGGTTGTGAACGCGTGCACCCTTAATATATATGCTTTCAAAAACAGGGGATTGTTCCGGCTGTTTTGATATGGTACTTTTTTTAGCTGTAACTGTCATAATCGGAGAACCACAAATTTACCGCATTCGGAGGTATAATAATAAGAGTAATATTTAATGGGTAATGGGTAAAAAAATCTAAAAACGGCTTAAAGTTTGCTTTTTTGAAAAAAGTCTATATCTTTAATTGGTTATTTGTACTGAATTTATGACACGCATATAAAAACTTTACTGCCTATAGATAGTATCACTTCTACACAGAAAAGCCGTTCAAAATAAAATCCATTATTTAAATATCCTATAACCTTCAAAACCGTAGAAGTTTATGAATTCACTACGTAAAAAGACCGATCATGAATTAATCCAGGACTTCCAGGGCGGAAACCTGCATGCACTTGAGACGCTAATCTTACGTCACAAGGACAAAATGTACACTTCTATTCTTTTCCTCGTCAAAGACAAGTACCTCGCTGAAGACATTTTCCAGGATGTACTGATCAAAATTATTGACACCATCCGCGGTGGCCGTTACACCGAGGAAGGCAAATTCTTACCATGGGCCATGCGCATTGCACACAACCTGTGTGTTGACCACTTTCGTAAGGTAAAACGCGCACCAGCAATCAAAACAGGCGATGATCGTGACATTTTTGAAGTGATCAACTTCACTGAAGATGGCGCTGACGTTAAAATGATGAAACGCCAGAGCTATGACCGTGTTCGCCAGATGCTGGATCTGCTGCCAGACGATCAACGCGAAGTGATCATCCTGCGCCATTATGCTGATCTGAGCTTTAAAGAAATCGCTTCTTTAACCAATTGCAGTATTAACACTGCTTTAGGAAGAATGCGCTACGGATTGATTAACTTACGCAAGATGATGATGCAAAAGAAAATTGCATTATAATCATTACTGGTCAGTACAGCTAAAAACCGAAAATCCATGAAACATCATTACTCAGTAAAGGAATTTGGTAGCAAAGCTGCTAACAAGTAAAAATAAATCGCGTAACATAATTGTCATTCTGCTTCTCCATCCTGCTAAATTGAATTGCCTGGTTGCAGAAAGGTTGAATCAGAATGACGCCTAACTAAAAAGCCCCCGCATGTACGAAGCGGGGGCTTTTTTATTGGGGAAATATTTGAGTATCAGAAGCCAGATCGTTTGATGGCTATATGGTTACTGATTATAATAATCAAACTATATAGCTATCAATTCATATTGTTATTTTCCCTGGCGGGGTATCTCACCCGCCGGAATAAATTTATTTCTTTCTGTTCGCATCCACACCACACTGCAGCCACTGAGCAAATTCACGTGCAGTAGGCGTATAGCCCTTGGTTTTGGTCAACACTTTTTCATCGGTACTTATAATAGCATACTGCGGTTGTGATACAGCATTAAAGTTCTCTGACTGGAATGTAGCCCACTTATCGCCTACCGTTACAATCTTTTTCTCCCCGCCGGCTTTCACATGGTAAGTGATCTGTTCGGCTGCCGGTAACTTGTTACGTTCATCCACATACAGCGATACTACAATAAACGAATCTTTCATCAGGTGATGTACTGCTTCGTTTGTCCACACATTTTCCTCCATACGGCGGCAGTTTACACATGCCCATCCCGTAAAGTCGATCAATACCGGTTTATTTTCCTTTTTAGCCAATGCAAGCGCTTCTTCATAATCACGTAATGGTTCAATACCTTTTTCGCAATTCACCGGGTTGTGATACACACTATAACATAATGGGGGCGGAAATCCACTGATAAGAGAAAGATTGGCCCATTTTGTATTGGTAAGACCGGGTACCAGGTATAGGGTAAATGCGCCAAAGATCACAATGAAGGTCCACCTTATTTTACTGAGTTTTTTTATGGGGCTGTCATGCGGAAACCTGATCTTACCCAACAGATACAATACCAGTAATATGCCGATAATAACCCAGAAAGCTATGAACAACTCTCTCTTCACAATTCCCCATTGCTCTACCAGGTCTGCGTTGGATAAAAATTTCACTGCCATGGCCAGTTCCAGAAAACCTAACACAACTTTTACCGACGTTAACCAGCCACCAGATTTTGGTAACGACTGCAGCCAACCAGGAAACATAGCAAAAATGGCAAAAGGTAAAGCCAAGCCAAAACCAAAACCCGCCATACCGAAAGTAAGCTGCATAGGACCACCATCACTGGATAAAGCCCCCACTAGTAAAGAACCTAAAATAGGACCTGTACACGAGAAAGATACAATGGCAAGTGTAAGTGCCATGAAGAAAATACCCGCCAATCCTGCACCCGATTTTGAACCGGCGCTATTTGCTACACTACCTGGTAAGGTAATTTCAAAATATCCAAAGAACGAAATGGCGAATACAATGAAGATCACAAAAAATACAAGGTTCAGCCAAACGTTGGTAGATATATTATTCAATATCTCAGGATTGCCCTGTCCAATAAAGTGAAAAGGAATACTGAGTAAGATATATATCAGGAAAATGAACAGGCCGTACAACACAGCGTTGGCAATTCCTTTGCCTTTACTGCCTGATTGCTTGGTAAAAAATGAAACAGTTAAAGGAATCAGCGGAAATACGCAGGGGGTTAACAAAGCGATAAAACCTCCTATCAGTCCCAGCAGGAAAATGCCCGCCAATCCTTTTCCTTCAGTACCATCATCACCACAATTGCTGACAGGATTTTTTAAATCAAAGGACTCAATTTTGATCCGGGTAGCAGATGCTACACCACCTTCCATCGCTACAGAAAAGGCATGTGGGCTCAGGGGATAAAATTCTTCTCCTTTACCATACGTATAGCGGAATGTACCCAGCAATGTAGCGGGTACTGCATTTTTAAACTGTACTGTTACTGTAAAAGCAACAGTGCCTGCTGCCTGGAAAACCTTAAAGGACGCGTTGTCGAAAATAGGATTAACAATGGTTTTTGCAGTACCATTTTCACGAAAAGGATGCTGTATTACAATGGAAGAATCTGCAAATTCTACTTCAACGGCAGGAACTTCTGAAATCACTTCATTAGCGCCGTATAGCTGCCATTGGTCATTACCTTTTGTAGTAAACGTCAGTTCATATATTCCGTTCTGTATCTTTTTACTGGTAACCTGCCATTTGTAAAGCGTAGAATCCTGGGCATTAACCAAAAAAGGGGTAAAGAGTGCTACACAGAGGAGGAGGCGTACAATAAGTTTCATAATCAGAATAAAAAAATCGTAACAAAAACAAACGAGTTCTTGACCTAAGAACTCGTTCTCTAAAATTAGTTGTTTACATTATACGCACTATCCGCCAATGGCTACAGAGAATTCTATTTCTGCGGGAGGTAAACACTCTTTGTCGTTACATACCATAAACTCAACTTTTCCTGCCAGGTTGGTTTTAGCCGCACCTTTCACTTTTACTACCTGCACAAAGTCTACGTTCTTTTCATAATAGTTTACAACACCGCCCCAAACTTCTTCATTCTTTTTGATCATTTTGCCCATTTCCTTAGGCTTACCGTCTACAGTCAACAATGGGTTTTTGGTAAAAGTAAATACAGTAGGCAAAGGGCCATCCACACCCACATTCTGTGCATACATGTGCCAGTTGCCATTTATAGTAGCTGTTAAATGTACTTCGTAGGTTTTATCGGCTATTTTCTTTGCGGTATACACCCATTTTACCTGTTTATCAGATTGAGCAAACAAAGCAACACCAAAGATCAGTACCAGACTTGTAAGTAATACTTTTTTCATATCAGTGATTGTATATTGATATATAACTATTAACCAGTCTCAAATGTCTAAGAAAATATGCTAATTATTTTCTAAAAATTAGCCAAGGCACTGGTCTGCTTAGCAAAAGTGTTCTTTGCGTTGATCAGCAATGACTGTATGATGATTTTTCCGTCTGTATTGCCCAATGCTTCGGAAGTAGCTCTTTCAGGGTGTGGCATCATACCAAACACATTGCGTTCAGCATTACAGATACCTGCAATATTCCTGGCAGCTCCATTGGGATTGGCCTGTGGGGTAATACGTCCTTTTTCATCGCTGTAGTAATAGATCACCTGGTTGTTGGCTTCCAACTTATCCAGAGTAGCATCATCAGCATAATAGCGCCCCTCACCGTGTGCAATAGGCACTTTCAGGGCTTTATCAGATCCTACACCTTTGAGGTATATATTTTTGCACACAAATTGTTGATTTCCATTTCTTACCAGAACACCTGGCAGTAACCCTGATTCACACAGCACCTGGAAACCGTTACATACGCCCAGTACTTTGCCACCATTATTGGCAAATTCTATCACGCTCTGCATCATCGGGCTGAAGCGGGCAATAGCGCCACAACGCATATAATCGCCAAAAGAAAAACCACCCGGCAGCACAATGCAATCATCTGTTGTAAACATACTGATATCCTTGTCTTTATGCCAAAGCATCACCACTTCCTGTTTCAGGTCGTGCTGCAAAGCTTCCTGCATATCGCGATCACAATTGGAACCGGGAAATACTACAACGCCGAATTTCATGATAGTCATTTTGAGGAAATGCAAAGATACAAAAACGCGTTATAGGTTATAAGTTTTAAGTTGTACGCTTAGGAATCGCTGATTTAACTTATTACTTAAAATCTACTACTTACAACTGCTTTACGCTACAAAATAGTTCAGATAAACAGCATACCCGAAAGTAAGCCAATGTAATACCTGTGGAAATATTTTATTGGTGGGATAGAAATAACAGGCAGCATGAAAAGTTGCCAGCGGTACCGCACAAAGCAACCAGTTTACATACCGGTCGCTATTACCATTTACTACCAGCACCAGCATGGATATAATAAGGAACAGCAACAACAGGCTCCAGCTTTTGCGCACCTGTATAAACATTTTGTTGAGATTATTCTGTACAAAATACCCGCCTATCATAAATGGCAGCACCAGTAATATAATACTGATAGTAATATAAATGTAAGAAGGCATGCCGGGAAGTTTCAGCGACACTACAGGCAGTACGGTTTTCCAGTCCAGGTGGTTTGAAAGGTACAGTATAATCACCAGGAAATAATAGGGAGCAGTAATACCCAGCAGGTTGATCAGCCATTCCTGTATACGGAACGGACGCATAATGAACAATGCAAATATCACCAGCAGTACCAGCACTATTGCCGGTTTATAAAACAACGTTACAATACCCATCGTAACCCCGATATTGAAGATCAGTGCTCCCGGCCGGGACGAATTGGGCAGACTTAACAACCGGTAAAATATCCAGATAAGAAAAGAATTGATGATCAGGGGCGCCGAAAACTGGTTCCACTCCACAAACAATGAAGTGATCAGCATGTAGGCCATGGCCGGCAGGTAATTGTGCCGCGGTAACAACTTGTGTACATTCATAATGCGGTTCAGCAGAATGGCCTGACTGTACAGCAACAGGAAAGTAAAAGCGGCATAAATGATCCTGGGAATCTGCAGTGATACTGCATAATCTATCAGCCAGTTGTACAGGAAATGGTCTTCCGGTTGACGTAACGGCCCTGCGGGGTGCAGGAACAGGTTAAATTTCAACAGCAGCCCGTACACGAGCAGCACCAGGATATTGGAAGAATTCTTTTGTTTAAACAGTCCGATCACGCAAGAAATGATTTAAAAATCAATTTTGGCGAAAGTAATATAGTTTCTGGTTTGACAAGGCACAATCATAGATGTACCGCTGATCTGTTTACCATAACGGGGCATAAAGTCGATATCCTTGTTCAGGTTCTTTAACGTTGGCTGACGCGTAATCTTGCCCTCGCCATCAATACTTTGTTCATTCAGCAATAAAGTACGACGCTCATACTGGTTAAATATGAAGTGCAGCTCACCGCCGGTGATCATTACCTGGTTGGATATCAGGCCTTCCCCATCATCGTCGTACTGGCTTTTAGGAATTACACTGGCCCATTCCAGCCCATTGTTCTTATCGAACGACAATACCATGATATTTTCTGCATTGTACCGGGTACCCTGCCCGCCATAACGCCTGTTCCAGGATGATCCCCAGGGACTGTAATAGGGCGACCAGTAGTTATAGTCCATGGGCGAAAGCCAGGGATTGTTCCAGTACATATTGTCCCAGCGGTTAAAACCGGTTCCCCGGGAGGTGGTATACAAACATTCTGCAATCAGTATAAATCCTCCGTCTTTACGGATAATCATATTCTGCAGAAAGTAATCATCAAATGCTGTTTTCAGGTTGGCATCCTGTCCTTTGGCATCTTTGCGCAGTCCGTCACTGAAAGGCATGGCCAGTTCACGCAATACATTATCCTGTCCTTTATCCCATACCACAGTATACAATCCTTCTACATTGCCACGACGCTGGCGATAGTAAAATGCATTGAACAGGTAACGACGGTTGGTATTGTCTATTTTCAGTTTGATCTCGTCCAGTATGCGATCGCCATTTTTAAGATCATGCACAATGAACTGTTCCTGGTCCGATTTCTTGGTAATCAGCTGAACATTGGAAATATAATCGCTGCCGCTTTTCCGCATAAATTTGCCAAATACCAGGTCTCCTTCATTATCCAGTAAAAAGTCGGTAAAGTACTCGTTGCGTTCTTCCATTGGCATATTCATCCGGTGTTTGCTCTGCAATTTCAGTTCCGCATCAAACAGCAGGGTGCTGAATACAAAATTGCGCGGGTTGCGGTTATTGATCTTGAAGATCATGATCTTCTGCTTATCATCGCTGAACACCGTGGTGTAGATCTTGTTGCTGACTGATCCTCCCAGGCGGGTGGTATCCAGTTCTACCGGGTCGGTAAGTCTTTTGGCGTTGCCATCCAGTTTTACCGCCATACAGTATACTATACCACGGCGCTGGTACTGGTAGATCATCCAGCAGAAATCGCTGTAGGGCACAAAATCTACGTTGATCCAGCGATCGTCCATATAATCCAGCTTCTGCCTGTTCAGCAGCTTCATATCGTTATCATACACACTAATAGCGTTGCCTGAATTATTGTTTTTGAAGATGAGGATGTTGCCGTTGATCTTGCCAACAATTTCAAAATTGGTACGCCTGGAATCTTCGTGTTCGGGTTCTGCATAGGTGATCCATTGCGCCCTGGTAAGGTGAGGAAGCCCGGCCATCAGTACAATCAATGCTACCAACCTGTAAAGCATAGTGATTCTGTCTTTCATCATGGTGATGCAATGCATGTTAAACACCAAATTAAGCATTGTACCACGGTCGCGCAAAAATTCCATATAATTTTAATTATTTTATAAGTAAGTGATCTGCTGCACACAATGGCTGTGTGAAAAAGATGCAGCCGGTGGCCACCTTTACATACTATACGCCAAAAACAATGCGGGGGTCTACGCTGTACAACGCTTTTTTTGCGGAAAAGTCTCCGTTTTTATCCTTTTGGATACAAATACCGGCCGTTTACCCACCTCTTTCCATTACGAACCGTCTGCTCATCAAAATATAAAAATGCATCTTGGGTGATTTCATTTTTTTCACTATAACTTTGTACCGGCGCCGGTTGCCGGCGCTATTTTCGTTATCAACCCTTTGATAACCGGACAAGTAACCAATCATCGTGGGCAAACAAACTAATAAAATTACAGCCGCAACCTTATTGATTGCACTGGGAATTATTTACGGAGACATAGGTACTTCACCCCTCTACGTACTGAATGCAATTATCAGCGGCAAGGAAATCAACGAATTACTGATCATCGGTTCGCTTTCCTGTATTATCTGGACCCTTACCCTGCAAACCACCGTAAAGTACGTGATACTGACGCTGAAGGCTGATAACCGTGGTGAGGGCGGTATCTTTTCATTGTACGCACTGGTACGCAGGCGAAAGCGATGGCTGGTGCTGCCTGCCATGCTGGGCGGCGCGGCGCTGCTGGCCGATGGTATGATCACCCCGCCTATCTCTGTTACTTCCTCCATTGAAGGTTTACGTAACCTTAAAACACTGGCAGATATTCATACTTCCACTATCGTATATATTGTAATCGGTATTCTTTCAGTGCTTTTCTTTTTACAGCAATTTGGTACGGCTTCTATCGGTAAGATGTTTGGTCCTATCATGTTCTGCTGGTTCTGTATGCTGGCTTTGCTGGGTTGTTCGCACCTGTTTGACGACCTGCATATTTTCAAAGCACTGAATCCCTGGTATGCCATTGAGTTGCTGACCACTTACCCCAAAGGCTTCTGGATACTGGGTGCCGTATTTTTATGTACCACGGGTGCCGAAGCCCTGTATTCAGACCTGGGGCATTGCGGAAGAGCCAATATCCGTTACTCATGGATCTTTGTTAAGACCTGCCTTATTATCAACTACCTGGGACAAGGCGCTTTTCTACTGGCCAATTTTGAAGGAAAAGTTATTACTCCTGAATTTATCAGCAGCGGCTTTAACCCGTTCTACGCAATCATGCCACACTGGTTTGTTATTCCGGGTATCGTAATTGCCACCGCCGCTGCCATCATTGCCAGCCAGGCGCTGATAAGCGGTTCATTTACCCTTATCAGTGAGGCCATGCGCCTGAACCTGTGGCCCAAAATGCGTATCAACTACCCTACTGAAGAAAAAGGTCAGCTTTATATTCCCGGCATCAACACCATTTTGTACCTGGGCTGTTGCGGTATTGTATTGTATTTCCAGAAATCAAGCCGCATGGAAGCAGCTTATGGTCTGGCTATTACCATGTGTATGATTGCCACTACCATCCTGTTTGCCAACTTCCTGGTATCACGCAGGGTGGCTCCTATCTGGATCTACCTGTTCCTGGCAGTCTATCTCACCATTGAGCTGTCGTTCATGTTTGCCAACCTGGAAAAATTCCCGCACGGTGGTTTTGTTACCCTGATCGTTGGCGGCGGCCTGTTTGCCGTTATGTACATCTGGTACCGCAGCCGTAAGATCAAGAACCGGTATGTGGAATTTGTACGACTGGAACACTATATACCGCAGATACAGGAACTGAGTAATGATAAAACTGTTCCCAAATATGCTACGCACCTGGTATATCTTACCAGTGCCAATAACCCCAAGGAAATTGAGCATAAGATTATTTACTCTATCCTGAATAAAAAACCCAAACGCGCAGACATTTATTGGTTTGTGCATGTTGATACGCTGGACGATCCTTATACCTGCGAGTACACAGTTGAACACATCATACCCAACGATATTATCCGCGTTGAATTCAGACTTGGTTTCCGTATGGAACCTAAGATCAACTTAATGTTCCGCAAAGTGGTGGCCGACCTGGTTGCCAATAACGAAGTGAACATTACCAGTCGTTACGAAAGCCTGGAACGCAACAATGTGGTGGGTGACTTCCAGTTCATTGTAATGGAAAAATACCTGAGCCAGGATATTGAACTTCCTATCCTGGAAAGAATGATCATGAAATTCTATTTCTGGATCAAAGAATGGAGCCTTTCTGAAGAAAGAGGTTTTGGACTGGATGTAAGTAACGTAACGGTAGAAAAATTTCCACTGATCGTAGCACCCGTTACTAACCTGAACCTGAAAAGGGTGTATCATGGTGAGGAAATGTAATTAATGGGCAGATGCCAGTCCGGAAGAAAAAGATATGAAGTCCGAAGTCCGAGATGTGGAATCTGAAAGAAAATACGAAGTACGTGTTCCCGATTTCTGCATGTTGCTTTGTGACTCTGTGCGGTTCAAAAATATTCCAGAAAATTTTGAGTAAAACGCACATTTCACGATTCACACTTATTACTTGATGAAAAAGAAAATTTTCCGCTGGTTAAAGCTTGTTATTCTCGTTTATTGCCTGGTAGGTTTATGCCTGTATTATTTACAGGATAAATACCTGTTTCACCCAAAGGCATTACCGGATAGCTACACTTATCATTTTGACGTTCCTTTTAAAGAAGTGAACCTGCCTTATAATGCAACGACCAATATCAACATTGTACAGTTTCTGACCAAAGATTCCGTTCCCAAAGGAGTGGTGTTGTATTTTCATGGCAATCGCGAGAATATCAATTATTATGCAGCCGCTGCACCGGTATTTACCCGCAATGGCTATGAAGTATGGATGCTGGATTATCCCGGTTTTGGTAAAAGCACCGGAGAGTTTACCGAACAGCATTTGTACAACTGGTCACTGCTGACCTATAAACTGGCACGGGCACGTTTTTCACCCAACCAGATCGTATTGTATGGCAGATCACTGGGAACAGGCATTGCCACTCAACTGGCGGCTGTACGTGACTGTAAAGCACTGATCCTGGAAAGCCCTTATTACAGTTTACCATCTGTTGTTGGCAGCTATTTCCCCATTTATCCGGTCAATAAACTGATCCATTTTAAAATTCCTACCTGGCAGTTCATGCAACAGGTAACAGCGCCTGTTACTATTTTTCATGGTACTTCAGATATGACGATCCTGTACAGGAACGCACGTCGCCTGCAACCTTTTCTGAAAAAAGACGATCAGTTCATTACTATTGAAAATGGTCATCACAATGACCTGGGCACATTCCCTTTGTATCAGCAGACTATGGACAAAGTGTTGAAGTAAAAAACGAGTGGAAACGCTTTATCACCTTACCGTTATTGCAAGGCGTTTATCTTTTCCAGCAGTGCCTGCGAAGCAATGGGCTTTTTATTGGGATATTCTATAGCCGATCTTTCAAGTGCCCTGTTAGCATATTTCAATGCATTGGATTTATCCCTGGCTTCATAATACAATTCAGCCAGGAAGTAATTGTACAGGTATTTATCCTCCATTGTAATTGCTTTGCTGATCCGGTCTGTTAAACCGGAACGATCCTCGCGTAAGAAAGCATACCCATCTTTCCTGTACCACATAAAAACATACGTGATAAACTGGTATATGGCTGATGAACCTTTTTTGAATGCATTGTCAAACGTCTGCTCAAGTAGTAACGCCATATCCTTTTGCTGGTATACAATACTGAATTGCAACGGATACAAAGCGGCATATTGAATATCGGCAGAATCGGCGCCATACTGTTGCAGTTGCCGGTAATATTGCTGCCATATTTTAAAAAAACCGGTTGTGTCTCTTTGCCTGTCAATAATACTATCCAGTGTAAGCAGTAAAGGGGTAGTAAGGTATGATGCTACAGTCTCCCTGGAAGTAAGACGGCTATATACCTCTGCATTTTTTTTAACGGCATTCCTATATACGGGATCTCTTCTGTCTGTATGTAGTAGCAGGTACAGCGCAACACTATCCTGCAGCCGTTCTTTTGTTCCGGCTTTAGTCCACAATTCCTGGAATACTTCTGCTGACGACTGGTGTTCACCCTGTTTTAAAAGCGCCCACGCATAAGTAATTCTGAATTGCCGGCTGATATCTTTACCTGACGCGTACTTCTTTTTCATAATAAATACAGGATCGCTTTCCGGGTGTAAAGCATATTGCAGGCTGCGCGCAAATCCTTTTTTATTGCTGTATCCTACAAAATAGTAACGCATGTTTCCTGTGTTGTCAAATGCAAAAAAAGCAGGCACGCCTGTGAAATACTTTTTTTGTAACGCCTTTGCCTCGGGCATACTGTCTATATCCCACTTTACCGGGAAAAAATCTTTTTGTAATGTATGGATGATACTACTATCTGTCAATGACTGTTCTTCCAGCTCTCTGCACGGGCCACACCATTTTGCAGTAAGATATACCAATGCTGTTTTTTGTGCAGCATCAGCTTTCTGCAATACATTATTCAGTCCTGTAACAGGATGAAACAGACCCGGTGCCTGCTGCGACATTGCAGTATAACCTGTAGTGAATATTATACACAACCATAGAAAAGGCCGGCAAGCCTGTATAATCCAACATTGCATTTGCTTCATCATATCATTCATAACCTTGATTGTAATGTACAATTATCGTCTTACCGGCCTTGCGTATTAGCAGGTGCCATGTTTACAGCCTGTACCTATTTTTTCACAATACTGTTTTTTGTTACCCACACACATTACATCCATACATTCGCAGGAATGCTGAGTGCTGTCGCAGGTTTCGGAGCAATCACCTCCACTGCCCCCGCCGATTTCACCTATTGCTTCGGCCAGACCACCTAAAACGCTTTTCATTTCAGTACGACTGAGTCTTTTGAATTTGTTCATAACTTATGGTTTACAATGTTAATTGTTTCACCGTAACAACGCCACGGCGTTCAGGCGGTATGTATTATTAAAGTGCATACTTCTTTACTTTCCGGAAAAGTATCTTAACTGCCATCAGCTCAGCATGTATTTGATGTCTTGCAAACGGTAGGTTTTAGGCAGCCGGTAACCGTTGATCATCAGTGTGGGAGTTGACCGGACTTCAGCAATATCACACCAGTTGCGTTGTTCATCCAGCAACCGGAACCTGCTTTCATCCAACGTTACGGGATATCGCTTAGCCCATTTTTCATAGCTCTTCTGTTCCTGGCTGTACCAGTCGTGAAGGGCATTTTTAACAGTTGCTTTATCGTATTGCTCATTCAGCGCCATCAGGTGGCGTGTTACAGGAGTCTTCTTATCATTGTCCTGGTTGTATGCAGTAAAAACAATACGCAATTGTATCTCACTCAGTTTATCCAGCCAGGTGTCCAGTTCCTGGTGTGTTTTGCCGCACGGCGGGCAATAAGGATTGCTCACCATCGTAATCACCGTACGCGCGTTGGCATTGCCCAATACAATACTCCATTCATCTGCCGGCAAAGTGTATTGCGCCTGTTCTTTTAACGAAGCAGCAAACAACTCGCGGTTGTATTTGAATTTTTTGAGCTGATATTTTAATATTCTTGCCTGTTGTGCTTTTTGTATTACAGGTTTTAACAGCATCCACCCTGCTACCGGAATGATCAGACAGATCAATAGCATAACAATTACCGGCATACTGATTACAAACGGCATTTTTACAAATGTTATCAGCGGAATAAATTCCAGCCACAACAACGCCTGCACTGTTGTACATAATATGCACCACTGACGTGCCACTCTTGCCTGGTAATGCAGTGAGTACATGGTATATGGCAAACCGAGTATATTTAGCACAGCCAGACATTGCAATAGCTGAAGACTATTACCACCAAACAGCAGAGCCAGCCATGTACCCGCAAAATAAAAAAAGCCTACCTCGCTCCAGGTAAGCCCTTTAAAAACCACAGCCGCCTGTGATGTCAGTATTGCATTACAATTGGTTTTACTGTCGCCACCACACAGTATCTGCGCCAGTGGATTGTTCTTATCAATGCTTTGTGCCAATAACAATACAGTGGTGATCAGCCCGGCTGTTTTTGCTACAACCAACATAGTTGTTTGCCAGGTAAGACCAGATAGATTTTGCGTGCCCAGTAATAATATAGCTATAAAAGCCATTACCAAACCCGTAATAGCTGCAGGTATTTTATAAGGAGCCAGCCTGTCTGCAGCAGACTGTTTTGCGGCAATTGCTGTGCTTGTATCTGTAACAACCAGTACTACCCCGCTGTATATGTCAGTGAACTCCTGCAAAGGAATGATCCGGTTATCATGCTCATGATCACTCAGTGTAATAGTATTGGTTGTTAAATTGCTGACAACAACAAATTCATTGGCACGCGTATGGGCAATGAATGGCAATGGCACATCTGGCAGATCTGTCGCGTCTACATGATATACATCATTCTGTACGTTGAACCAGTTAAATACATCGCTGATGGAAAGAATGCTTGGATAATCGGGATGGATCTCTAATTCACTGATCAGTTCTTTTGTACTGATGGATACTCCGGATAGTTTCAGTAAGCGAATAGCGGCAGCATCCACATTGGAGTGGCGGATAAAGGAAAACATGGTTTCTTTTTAATTAAGGGTGTTCCGGGAACCAATAATACTATCTATTACAAACACACTATTCATATAATCATTACAGTTACCGTTAGTACCTTCAAGGTAAGCAAACAAATCATTGCCCGAACAATAATGGTTTATTTTTTTCAGGAATTTAATACGTTGTTAATAACAGTGAGCTAAAAGCGAAGTGGGTAGAGATAAATGCCCGGGATCACAAGTTTCAGATGCTGATATTCCTGCGTTGCTGATTGCGTGAAATGTGGAACAGTAAACGTGAACAGGTCAGGCGATGGGTAGCTGTCAATGGTAAAATCATTCCGAAAAGGTTCAGACAGTAATGGCTAATGCTGCATAAAATAACTATTCACTTAAATCCCTGGCTTTCAAAAAGTAAAATATAAAACAAACAAATATGTAAATTTTACTTTTCATTTTGTAATGTTTGCTTTACTTTTAGACAACTAAATTTTACATCATGAAATCTAAACTACTGCTTCCCCATCGTTTTAAAACAATTGGCATTCTGCTGCTGATTCCGATGCTGGCACTGGGAATTGCCGGACAATTCTTTGCGTTCAATTTTGATTTTCTGTCAATTTCCCATACACCTGGTTTTACTGATATTGAGTTTCAGCAAAATCTTACAGATGAAGTAACGCTTACCGGTATTGTACTGGGATTGTTGTTCATCGCTTTTGCCCGTGAAAAACAGGAAGATGAGTTCATCAGTAAGCTAAGACTTGAGTCATTGCAGTGGTCGGTTATCATCAACTATATTTTGCTGCTCATTGCAACATGGACTATTTACGGTACTTACTATCTGAACGTAATGATATGGAATATACTCACTATACTGGCTATTTTTGTCGTCCGCTTTCATATAGTACTTTATAAAAACAAAACGATCACCGATTAAAGCCTTCGATATGAAAAATAAAATCCGTGTAGAAAGGGCTATTGCTAATCTGACGCAACAGGAGCTGGCTGAACAGATCGGTGTGTCGCGTCAAACCATTAATGCTATTGAAAGCGGAAAGTACGTTCCCTCCACTATACTTGCACTTAAAATGGCCCGTCTTTTTGGCAAAGAAGTGGGGCAGATATTTGAACTGGAAGAAAAGGATTAAAGAAGTTTCGGGTTACACGTACTGATACTTATAGATAGTTGAATGATCTGATTGTTCTATAGTTATGAGTGAACCATCAAACCATCTGTTCATTCTCCGGTCTTTGCGACTTGTATTCAGCCCCCTATCCCATCACCACCGGTACTACGTTGGTGCTTTTATTATTCCGCACTTTCTCAGGAATGGCAGCAATAACTTCCTGTTTCAATGCATCTATCAGGCGTTTTTTTACAAAATCACGATGCACTACCAGGCTGATCTCACGCATGGGTGAGGGTCGTTTAAAATGGCGCAGTTGCTCTGCCTGCTTGCCGGTTAAATGTAAACCGGCCAGTTCGGGTAAGATCGTTACACCGTCATTCAACTCTACCAGTCTGCGCAATGTTTCGAGACTGCCGGCCTCATATTCAAAGTGACTGCCTTCATGACTGGCTCTTCTCAGTTCGCACAAATTCACGATCTGCGAACGGAAACAGTGGCCTTCTTCCAGCAACCATAGTTTGTTGGGATCAATATCCTGTGGTAATACATATGTTTTACGGTAAGCTGCATTTTTCCGGGAAACATACACCAGCAGTTCCTCATAAAATAATACATGTTCGTTGATGCCTTTTTCATTCAGCGGGGTAACCAGTATACCAACATCAATACGCCCTTCGCGCAGGCGGGAGATCACCAGGTCGGTAGTCATTTCGTGGATCACCAGCTTAATGAGCGGATATTTGCGGGTAAAAGAAGCAATGAACAACGGCAACAGGTAAGGTGCCAGGGTGGGTATTACACCGATCTTCAGCTCGCCGGTCATAATGCCTTTGCGTGCCTGTATAATATCGGTCATCGTATCGCGCTCTGCCAGTATTTTGCGTGCTTGTGCGATGATCTCCACACCGGCTGTAGTAGGAATAACGGGCTGTTTACTACGATCAAAGATCTTAATACCCAGTTCCTGCTCCAGTTTATGCACCTGCATACTTAATGTAGGCTGGGTAACAAAACAATGCTGTGCTGCTTTGGCAAAATGCTGATGCGTATCAATGGCTACGATATATTCCAGTTGCACAAAAGTCATTCTATAGATTTTATTTATCGAAGTGCAAAATTAATCAATTTTGCTGATGCAACTGTAAAGATGGTTTGACGGTTATCTTTTCTGATTGTTATTGCTGATAAACATAGAATGATCAGGCAATTCGAACATTTTTTACCTGAAAACAGCAACTTTTAATCTTCAATCACTCTTCCAGCACCACTCTGCTCTTTCCTACTTTCAGTTTATAACCAACACCTGTTTTCAAAGCATAATTTTCTGTAGCGTGACTGACTGGGAAACCAAAACAAACAGGATAGTCATACTCTTTCACTATATCATGTATTATTTCATAAACTGTTTTACCAAATGGCCTATCAGTATCCTTACCATCAGTAAAACCACCAATGATCAATCCTGCCAGTTTATCCAGCTTGCCCGCTCTTTTTAACTGGTGCAACATCCGGTCTACGTTGTACAGGTATTCACCTACATCTTCCAGGAACAGTATACGTCCCTTTGTTTTCAGTTCGGAAGGCGTACCCACCAGGTTGGCAATCAGCGACAGGTTACCGCCTACCAGTTCCCCGATCGCTTCACCTTTATGGTTGAATTCATGCGGTGCACATTCATACCGTATCTTTTTCCCTTCCAGGGTATGTTGTAATGACTGTACGTATACGTTATCAGATCCTCCATCATTAAATGCACCAGCCATCGGCGCATGCAACGTAGCAATATTGTAGTTTACATAAATATGCGCATGTAATACAGTGATATCACTAAAGCCAATGATCCATTTGGGAGATTTGACAAATTTTTTAAAATTGATGCGGTCTATAATACGCCCTACGCCATAGCCACCCCGGCCACATAGTATCGCTTTCACAGTATCATCATCCAGCAATTGCTGAAAATCTTCCAGCCGCTGTTCATCTGTTCCGGAAAAATAAGTTTGCGAATCACCGCCTACGGTCTTGCCCAGTTTCACTACATACCCCCATTGTTGCAAAGTTTCAATACAGGTTTGTACTCTTTCCATTGCCATATAACCCGCCGGGCAGGTAATGCCAATAGTATCACCTTGCTGCAGGGAAGGAGGAGTTTGTATCATTGCTGATTGTTAGATTGTTCGATTGCTGAATTGCTATGTCAAATGTCTTTAAAAAAATGATTGCTTATATGCGCGGGGATCGCCTACCATCAAACCATCACCCCACTTCCTCCAACACCCCACCCTCACCATTCACTGTTAATTGATGGGTTGCACCGCATTTTAAGGCAAAGTTGTTGCGCTGGTGGCCTACGGGGAAATCAAAACAAACCGGGTATTTATATTCCTGCACTTTTTCCAGTACTATATCCTGTACGGTCCGGCCAAATTCTTCACCGGGATCGTCGGGTTTTACTTTGAAACCACCGATGATCAATCCCGCCAGTTTATCCAGTTTGCCGGTCCGTTTCAGGTTCCAGAACATACGGTCTATACTGTACAAATATTCACCGGTATCTTCCACAAACAGGATCTTTCCGGCTGTATGAATATCTGAAGCAGAACCTGCCAGTGATTCAATTGTTTTCAGATTTCCTCCTACTAACTGCCCGGTTGCTTTTCCCTGCCTGTTACCCGGTGCAGGCACAAACGGATAACGCATGGTTTCACCGGCCAATGCTTTTTTGATCGACAGGATCGTTTCAATCTGTATGGGTTCAGCTTTACTCCAGTCGTCGGGAAAACTGTTGCACATTTTTGAGTGGATGGTAGCAATATTGTAGTTACGGTTGATGTGTCCGTGCAATACAGTGATATCACTAAAACCGATGATCCATTTGGGTTTTGCCGCAAAACGGGTGAAATTGAGTTTGTCGATAATGCGTACAAAACCATAGCCTCCACGTGCACACATGATGGCCTTTACAGTATGGTCATCCATCAACTGTTGAAAATCATTCGCCCGCTCCAGGTCGCTGCCCCCAAAGGTAAAATCGCGTTTACCCACCGTAGTGCCTGTTTTGACGGTGTATCCCCAGCTTTCCATCTGTTGCACTGCGGGCTTTATCTGTTCGGGTGTAATAAAACCGGCAGGGCAGCTAATGCCAATCACATCGCCAGGTTGCAGATAGGGGGGAATGACAGCAGGTATATACTGCTGTATGTTTGTTGCCGCCAGTGATTCCAGTGCATGTACACTCAATCCTGCAGTAATACAGGAGGCCAGGAAGTTTTTACGATCCATCAAAATATTTTTAACAGGCTGAAAATACACCAAATAAGCTCCATTTGGAAAAACTGCATCCGGGTTTATCCATATCCATACAGACATACCCGCTTACCTTGTTGCTTTACCTTCTGCAATGATTGCTTATTTTTGCACACTTAACCCACCGGAACACTTTTCCGGTAATCATCAGAACGGATAAATATTATGACAGACTATAAAAGGATATTGGTTACAGCGGCCCTGCCCTATGCCAACGGGCCTGTGCATATTGGTCACCTGGCAGGTTGTTACCTGCCAGCAGACATTTATGTACGCTATCAGCGAGCGCAGAAAAGAGACATTAAATTTATTTGCGGCAGCGATGAACATGGTGTTCCCATCACCATCCGTGCTATGAAAGAAGGTATTACCCCACAGCAGGTAGTAGACAAATACCATGCGCTCATTGGCGAAAGCTTTGCGCAGATGGGTATTTCATTCGATATCTGGTCACGCACTTCCAATAAGATCCATCACGAAACAGCAGCTGCATTTTTCAAAAAGCTGTACGACGATGGCCTGTTTGAGGAAAAGGAAACAGAACAGTTTTACGATGAAAAGACCAATACCTTCCTGGCCGACCGCTATATTACCGGCACTTGCCCGGTATGTGGAAACCCCAATGCCTATGGCGATCAATGCGAAAAATGTGGTTCGTCATTAAGCCCGGAGCAACTGATCAATCCCCGTTCTACCCTCAGCGATGCTATTCCTGTAAAGAAAAAGACCAAGCACTGGTATTTTCCTTTGCAGAACTATGAGCCCTGGCTGAAAGAATGGATCCTGGAAGGTCATAAAGAATGGAAAAATAACGTATACGGACAGTGTAAAAGCTGGCTGGAAAACGGCCTGCAAAGCCGCGCTATGACCCGCGACAGCAACTGGGGCGTAAAAGTGCCCTTACCTGATACAGAAGGAAAAGTGCTGTACGTATGGTTTGATGCACCTATCGGTTATATTTCTGCTACCAAGGAATTAACGGAACAATGGGCCGATTACTGGCAACAGGATGATACTAAGCTGGTACATTTTATTGGTAAAGACAATATTGTATTCCACTGTATCATTTTTCCTGCGATGTTGAAAGCTCATGGCAAATATGTACTGCCTGACAATGTTCCTGCCAATGAATTCCTGAATATTGAAGGAGAAAAAGTTTCTACCAGTCGCAACTGGGCTGTATGGGTACATGAGTACATCAAGGATTTCCCGGGCTGTGAAGATGTGCTGCGTTATGTATTATGCACCAACGCACCAGAAACCAAAGACAATGATTTTACCTGGAAAGATTTCCAGGACCGCAATAACAGTGAGCTGGTTGCTATTTTTGGCAACTTCGTTAACCGCGCCATGGTATTGATGCACAAACTGTGCGGAGGCAAAGTGCCGGCTTTACACACTGCTATACTGGATGATGCAGACAAAGCCTTATTGGCTGAATTTGAAGCGACCAAAACAACAGTGGAAAACCTGCTGGAACAATACAAATTCCGCGACGCCCTGTTTGCAGTTATTGACCTGGCACGCAAGGGCAACAAATATATGCAGGATAAACAGCCATGGATCGTGGCTAAAAACCTGGCTGAAAACCCGGACAACCAGCAAAAGATCGATAACTGTCTGCACATCTGCTTACAGCTTACCGCCAACCTGGCCGTACTGATCAATCCTTTCCTGCCACAAACAGCCCGCAAAATGTTGCATCTGCTGAAAGTGGTAGAGAAAATGCTGGATTGGGAGAATGCCGGTAAAACCAGATTGCTGAGTGTTGGTTACAGCCTGCGCGCACCGGAACTATTGTTCAGGAAAATTGAAGACACAGAGATCGCTGCACAGGTTGAAAAATTAAAAGCAGGATTGGTGAAACCAGAAACAACGAAGCCTGAAGCCGGAAGTCAGAAGTCTGAAAACACAGATGAAAAATCAACACCGGTAAAACCCGCTATTCAGTATGATGATTTTGCAAAGATCGATCTGAAAGTAGGTACCATCCTTTCTGCTGAAAAAGTAGAAAAAGCAGATAAGCTGCTGAAACTCCAGATAGACCTGGGTTTTGAAAAACGTACCATTGTTTCCGGCATCGCACTGCATTTCAAGCCTGAAGATATTATTGGCAAACAGGTAGTAGTGGTGTCAAACCTCGCTCCCCGCAAAATGCGCGGCATTGAAAGCAATGGAATGATCTTAATGGCTGAAGATAATGGTAAACTGATATTTGTTAGTCCTGAAACTGTTACCGCCAGCGGTGCTGGAGTAAGCTAAACAATTGCATGGATGATGTTGTTATGTAGAAGAACAACATCATCCATGCAAAATATACAGTCATGAACATCGGTTTTATCGGCCTCGGTAATTTAGGCACTCCTATTGCACTCAATCTCCTCGAAAACAGTCACTCTATAACAGTTTACAATCGTACAGCTTCCAAAGCCAATGCACTAAAAGAAAAGGGAGCTATTGTGGCAGGCAGCATTATGGAACTGGCTCAAAACTGCCCTATTGTTTTCACCATCGTATCGGATGATGCTGCATTAAAAGATGTCAGCAACCAGTTAATACCCAATTTATCTCCCGGTAATATCCATGTGTCGCTTAGTACAGTGTTGCCCCAAACAGCAGCAGCACTTGCAGATCTGCATCAGCAACACAACATCCATTACCTGGCCTCACCCGTTTTTGGCAGACCGGAAGCCGCCACTGCGAAAAAACTCAACTTTGTGATCTCTGGTGATGTATCCGTACGGCAACAGGTAACACCGCTGCTGAAAGATGCAGGCGGGGCAGGTGTATGGGATTTTGGTGATGCCATTACCGCTGCCAATACCGTAAAACTATGTGGCAATTTTATGATTGCCGCAGCTCTTGAATCCATTGGTGAAAGTATTGATCTTGCCCGCAAAAGCGGTGTGGATACACAGGTAATGTGGAACATGTTCACACAAACGATCTTCAACTCCCCTATTTATATCAACTACGGCAATATCATTTTGAAACAACAATTTGAACCGGCTGCTTTTACTGCACGTTTGGGGTTAAAAGATCTGAACCTGGTACTGCAGCAGGCTTCCGCAGCCAATCATTCCATGCCTGTTGCCAATCTTGTTCAGAAACATCTGCAAACCCTGGTTAATAATGGTAATTCTGAAATTGACTGGTGCGCTGTGTCAAAGGGAGGAGAATAAAGAGAGGTGTTAGCGGTTAGGTTTTTAGCTATCAGCAGAAAGGCAATTGGCAGTTATAAAGCCCCGAGCAATAGCAGGATGGCTTGATGGCTATCTGATTGTTATAGCAGCAACGACCATAATCAACAACCTACGGGTCTCAGCACCCGGAACACAAACCTCCAAACCCGAAACTACTTCGTATCACTTACCAGCAATGCAATCTGCGCAATAACATTTTCGCGGACAGATTCGTTTGCTTCAGCATCAGATACAAACACGGCAATGGCAATATGCTGTGTGGCAGACAGTACAATGATACCTACATCATTGGTAGCTGCGGTAATGCCATCATTATTAGTACCGGAAGTGCCGGTTTTATGTGCAACTGTAATATTTTTTGCCAGCAGACCTTTTAACCTGTTCGGACCAGTAGAGGTTTCTACCAACAGTTTCCATAAAAGATCGTTGGAGGTTTTCAGCAAAGTCTTTCCTTCATAAAATATTTTCAGCAGTTGCATCATGGCAATGGGTTCACACCAATTGTTGTACTGTACATTCCATGCACTGTGCATCTCTTTCTCGGTAGCTTTTATAGCAATGCCTTTTACGCCCAGATCGCGGATATAATTGTTGACCTTTTTTGTACCACCTATCTCTTTCAATAAAATATCGCAACCGTTATTATCGCTTTGTGAAACCGTATATGCCAGTAACTCGGATATGCTGATCTCAAATTCGTTGGCAGTGTATTTCTCCAGCATCGGGCTCCATGTTTTCAGCATCAGATCTTTCTTTTTTACACGGATCATTTTATCCAAAGAAAGTTTCCCCCTGTCTACTTCGTGCAACACAGCCATGGCAATCGGAAACTTAAATACACTCTGCATAGGAAAACGCACGGTACCGTTCAGTGACACAGTATCGCCGGACTCCAGGTTCATTACAGCAACCCCTACCTTGCCCTGTGCAGCCTGTGCAATGTTGGCAATAGCCACCCTGATATTATCCTGTTGCGCATACAGTAACTGACCGGTCAGTATTAACAATGCCGTTGTAAGGAGTTGTATTTTCATTGCTGGATATAAGTTATATGGTAAAAATACTACAGACTGCTAAACAGGCAGTTATATTTTATCTTAAATTTTCGCAACCACTGTTTACCTCTCCCGATTTTGTTTTATCTTCGATGAAAATAGTTGTTTAACTAACTAATTTTGTCATATGTCTAAACGAATCATCCGTAAAGTTGCTGTATTGGGTAGTGGAGTGATGGGTTCGAGAATTGCGTGCCATTTTGCCGGCGCCGGTTTACAGGTATTACTGCTGGACATGGTGCCCAAAGAAGCAACCGAAAGTACTAAACCCGCAGAAAGGAATAAGCTGGTCAATGACGCTCTGCAGGCTGCAGTAAAAAGTAATCCTTCTCCCCTATATACCAAAGACACACTGAAAAAAATCAAAACGGGGAATTTTACAGATAATATGAAAGATATCGCAGCCTGTGATTGGGTGATTGAAGTAGTAGTGGAACGGCTGGATATCAAACAATCTATTTTTACTGAAGTTGAAAAATACCGCAAACCCGGTACACTTATTACATCCAATACCTCAGGCATTCCCATCCACCTGATGGCTGAAGGGAGAAGTGAAGATTTCAAAAAACATTTTTGCGGCACACACTTCTTCAACCCGCCCCGTTACCTGCGTTTACTGGAAATTATTCCCACGCCGCACACAGATCCTGCAGTGATCGATTTCCTGATGCATTACGGTGACCTGATCCTTGGCAAAACAACGGTTCTCTGTAAAGATACTCCTGCGTTTATTGCTAACCGTATTGGTGTATACGGCATTATGGCTATCTTTAATCTGATGGACAATCTGAAACTGACGATTGACGAAGTGGATGCCCTGACAGGTCCCATCATCGGTCGCCCGAAATCAGCTACTTTCCGTACTGCAGATGTGGTAGGTATTGATACACTGGTGAAAGTGGCCAAAGGGGTAGCTGAAAATTGCCCTGCAGATGAACAACGTGCAGTTTTCTCTATTCCTGCATGGCTTGACAAAATGGTTGCCAATAACTGGCTGGGTGATAAAACCGGGCAGGGCTTTTTTGCTAAAAAGAAAAGCGATAAAGGCGAAAGGGAAATTTATACGCTGAACCTGCAGACATTTGAGTATGCTCCCCGCCAAAAGGCCAAATTTGCATCAGTAGAAGCTGCAAAACCCATTGATGATCTGAAAACAAGACTGAAAGCCCTGTGTACAGGTATGGATAAGGCCGGTGATTTCTACCGCAAATTCCATTATGGTCTTTTCTCTTATATCTCACATCGCCTTCCTGAAATTTCGGATGAACTGTATCGTGTAGATGATGCTATGATGGCAGGGTTTGGCTGGGAGATCGGTGCATTTGAAAGCTGGGATGTACTGGGGGTAGAAGGTTCTGTAAAAAAGATGAAGGAAGCCGGTTATTCTGTAGCCCCATGGGTAGATGAAATGCTAGCCGCTGGTATCAAGTCTTTTTATAAAGTGGAGAATGGCAAACGTCTGTATTACGATATTGCTTCTAAAAATTATAAAGCGCTGCCTGGTGGTGAAGCATTTATTGTGATGAAGAATTTTGAGAACCAGACCGTGTGGAAGAACAGTGCATGTCGTACTTATCATCTGGGAGATGATGTACTGGGACTGGAATGGAATACCAAAATGGGTACCATTGGCGGAGAAGTACTGGAAGGCATACAGAAATCAATTGCACTGGCTGAAGATAAATACAAAGGCCTGGTAATTGCCAATGATGCTCCTAACTTCAGTGCAGGTGCCAATGTAGGAATGATCTTTATGCTGGCCATTGAGCAGGAATATGACGAGTTGGATATGGCCGTTCGTTTGTTCCAGAATACTACCATGCGTGCCAGGTATTCCGGTGTACCGGTAGTTACAGCACCGCATGCATTATCATTGGGGGGTGCCTGTGAATTAAGCCTGCACAGTGATAAAGTTTGTGCGGCAGCAGAAACTTACATCGGGTTGGTTGAATTGGGTGTTGGTCTTATTCCCGGTGGTGGTGGTACCAAAGAGTTTGCATTGCGTGCCGCCGATGAAATGCACGAGGATGAGCCGGAAACTATTACGCTTAAAAACCGCTTCCTCTCTATTGCTACCGCCAAAGTAGCCACCTCTGCTCACGAAGCATTTGAAATGGGTATTTTGCGCAAAGGCCATGATGAAGTGGTGATGAACCAGGGACGACGCATAGCAGAAGCAAAGAAAAGTGTATTGGAATTGTACGACAGCGGTTATACAATACCGGTACAAAGAACAGATATCAAAGTATTGGGACGCCTGGCACTCGGCGCATTGTATGCCGGCATCAATGGCATGTGGCGTGCCAATTACGCCACCGATCATGATGTGTTGGTAGCAAAAAAATTAGCGTGGGTAATGTGCGGAGGCGACCTGACCGAATATTCACTGGTAAGCGAACAGTACTTGCTGGACCTGGAAAGAGAAGCATTTCTGTCGCTATGTGGTGAAAAGAAAACACTGGAAAGATTACAAAGCGTACTGAAAGGAGGCAAACCTGTACGCAATTAGTTCTAATGCCAACAGTTACATGAGAAAACAACGGGCGCAGCCATTAAGGCTGCGCTTTTTTTATCATCAATACTGCCAGTGCCTCATTGGTAAAAACAATTTATTAAACTATATTGTACAGGATGTATCAGTATCGAAAAAGAACGCATCCAACCATCTTATTATGGGTGAAGCTGAACTACAAACAAAGGCCCACCAGCTTGTTATCCGCGCAAATATCTATTGCTATGGCGATGCCGCTTCCAAAGACATTGCAATACAGGTTGCAGATGATATCGCCAGACACTGGAACGCCCCGGGCGCTTCGGTCAACATCCGGCATAGCTGGTATCATGTAAAGTTTGAAATTGAAGGACAGTATGAACCGAAACTATCACCGGAAACTGTATGGTATAATGATAACCCGCGTTGTAATTTTTTCAGGATTGAAGAGCAGGCCGAGGGCAATATTTCTTTTGTAGATGGTATTGGTTGCAATACCGGTTATTTTATGTTGCCAAACCTGCTGCAGACCTCTACTACAGCAGCACATGAGTTTGGCCATACATTAGGACTGGAGCATCCGAAATTACTGGATATACGCGGCCAGCAAATCCCGGGCATTATGTACCCACGCGGTACCATTTGCAATCCTGAGTTACAATATAACCCACAGGCAACGCCGGGTCAGCAAGGTGGTACGCTCAATCCGCACTACCGGCAGGTACTGCTGGCAGATATTGAAATGCTGAAACTGCACAGACTGACCTTTGATGAAAATGGATTTGCCGTTGTAGGTGGCTTTTCCAGCATTTATCACGAAAAACACCTTATTGCCTGACAAGCATCTCAACAATTAAAATAAATACGCAACTTTATACAGTAAACACTCCGTTATGCCCATTCTTACCGTCAGTAACCTGCAAAAACATTACGGATATATTCAGGCGTTGAAAGGCGTTTCATTTTCCGTTCCCGAAGGATCTGTATTCGGTATCCTGGGACCCAATGGCAGCGGAAAGACCACATTGCTAGGCATTGTATCCGATATTCTGCGCGCCACTTCCGGTTCTTATCAACTGTTTGATCAGCATCCCGTACCGCAACACCGCAAACAGATCGGTACACTGCTGGAAACACCTAACTTTTATCACTACCTCAATGCAGAACAAAATCTCCGGATCGTAGCCTCTATCAAAGGAAGAGGAATGCAGGATATTGACCGCGTATTAAAAATGGTCAACCTGGATCAACGCAAAATGCACCGGTTCAATACTTACTCACTGGGTATGAAACAGCGGCTGGCTATTGCATCCTGCCTGCTGGGCGATCCGCAGGTGCTGATCTTTGACGAACCTACCAATGGTCTGGACCCTGTAGGTATTATGGAAATACGCGAGCTGATCAAAAAGTTGCACAAGGAAGGCAAAACCATCATCATGGCCAGTCACCTGCTGGATGAAGTAGAGAAGGTGTGCTCACATGTAGCCATTCTGCAAAAAGGAGAATTGCGCGTACATGGTCATGTTAATGAAATACTGGTTACTGATGACATTGTGGAAGTAAGTGCCGCAGATCCGGTGCAACTGCATGCTGTATTGCAACATTATCCCGGCATACTGGATATACAGCAACGGGAGCAAACGCTTGAACTGTTTTTCCCCAACAATACTGCTAACATGGAAGCCATTAATAAATACTGTTTTACCAATGGCATTGTATTGAACCATCTGCGATTGCACAAGAAAAGTCTTGAACGTAAATTTTTTGAACTTACCCAAGCCAACTGATTATGTTGTCATTACTCCGCATAGAATGGATGAAACTGAAAAATTACAGAACATTCTGGATCTTATCAGTCCTTTATCTTGTAAGTATTTTTGGTGTCAATTATATTACTTACCGCATACAGCAAGCTATTTTCCAGGAAAAAGAAGCCAAGGGAATTGCACAGGCTGTTATTGGTAATCCGCCATATTCGTTTCCCTCTACCTGGCAGGTAACCAGTTATTTCAGCAGCTTCCTGTTGTTTGTACCTGGTTTGCTTATGATCATATTGATGACTAATGAATACAGCTTTAAAACGCACCGGCAGAATATTATTGATGGCTGGAGCCGCAGACAGTTTATCTCCGTAAAGATATCCCTGGCTATAATTGGTGCTGTAATTTCTACACTGGTAGTTTTCATTACAGCTATCGGATTCGGACTGGCCCATGAAGAACCATTCAGTACAGAGAACATGATCTATATTTTCTACTTTTTTATACAGGCCCTCAGTTATTCTATGGTAGCATTACTTTTTGCGCTGTTGTTCAAAAGAGGGGGATTGGCTATCGGTATTTTCTTTTTATATGCACTGGTGCTGGAGAATGTACTGGCGGGCCTGATGAATCGTTACATGAACTACAGTGGTCGTTATCTGCCGTTGGAAACCACAGACAACCTGATACCATTTCCATTATTCCGGAATATTCAGAACCGGATCATTCCACCACCCGATTACACCGTTTTACTGATCGTATCAATTGTATACCTGGCAGCTTATTTTTATTTAGCTGTACGCAAATTCGAGACTGACGATCTGTAGTTATTTTTTCACCAGGTTGCGGAGCGCTGCATCCAGCGAAGGGAATGCAAACTGAAAACCGGTATTACTGATCTTTTCACTGCTTACCGTTGCGCTTTTCAGCACCTCTATACTCATTTCACCCAGCATTATTTTCAATAGGAAGGCGGGTACATAAAAAGGCGTAAAGAACTTTCCTTTTACAACAGTTGCCAGAGTTGTCATCAATGTTTTATTAGAAGCAGGATGCGGAGCTACAGCATTGTATACCCCTTCTATATCATTATTCTCAATAGCATATAAGAACAGTCGACACATGTCATTAATATGGATCCAGCTTACAAACTGTTTTCCGCTGCCCAGGTAGGCTGCTACACCCAATCGTACCGGTTTCATAAATTCTTTCAGCGCACCACCTTTCTCACTCAACACAATACCGATACGGAATTTCACCAAACGTATACCCAATGAATGAACAGGTTCAATACTATCTTCCCACTGTTTACAGGTTTGTCCTAAAAAATCAGGTGCAACCGGATCTTCTTCCGTAAACATTTCTTTATTGCTACTGCGTTTGTGATCATCGCCATACCAGCCAATAGCAGCAGCATTGATAACAGCTTTTACTTTTCCCGGTGTTTGCTGCAGCGTTTTTACAATTAACTGACCGCTTTCCACGCGACTGTCTACAATTTCTTTTTTTCGCTTTTTGGTCCAGCGTTTATCTGCTACACCCGCACCTGCCAGGTTAATGATATAATCAGCCTGTTGTATTGCCTGCAGGTCAACAGTTTGTTCTGCAGGATTCCACGCAGCGTACGACACTTTGCCTGATGCAGCTTTGGGACGACGTGTTAAAATGATCACATCATATCCTTTGCTTACCAGTAAATCGGTCATTGCAGTTCCAACCAGGCCTGTTCCGCCCGTGATCAATACTGTTGCCATTGTGAAGTAACGGGTTTGCTGTTGTGTAAAATTACGTTATTCAGGTACAAAGTAATACGGTTAAAGTATAAGCCATCAACAACAACTATTCATACAAATAGATATATGTAAACGATAAAGGATACTTCACACACATTTCCTGTTCGGGTCAAACAAAAATCCCTCCCGGGCAAAACGGGAGGGATGATACAACTAAAAACAACAATCGCTGCGTTTAAAACAGTCCTTTATTATAATCCGATGGCTGTTGCTAACCGGAGCGTAAGGCACGGAAAAGAGGTTAATCAGGATTTTTACCATCTAAGAATGTGTTGATGGTAGAAATCTGTGTGTTATTATTTTCATCTGATTTTACTTCGTAATTACTATAGAAATTCTCAACGCTGGAGATCGTGTTGTAGAGTTCCAAATTGCGGCGGATGTATGCCGGCACAGTCTCAAACTCGTTGTTAGGGTCAGCAGCATTGATATTGAACGAGAGATTGCGCAATTTCTGTATCCGTTCTGCTGCACGTCGCTTTTGTTCTTCTGCCACGTCCTGCATAGCAGGGTCCTCGACAGATCCTAAGCTACCACTAACGGGTTGTTGAATTTGATGGGCCACGGGCTCATCCGCCGCTGGAATGTTGTCTTTGAATACCAGTTGCATATCATCGGAAGCATCTTCTTCCTTTGGTTTTTGATAACGACTAGCATCCTGACGCGGTTCGTTCACAGGTGAATGGTCAGGGATGGATTCCTGTCTCGGCGGTTCTGCATAAATATTGGAAGGCTTGGCCAAGTATCCCCCATGCGCTGCAGACGCGGAGGAATTATTTTCACTTTTACGTGGTTGCGGAGGTAGTTGCTGCACAGGTCCGGAACTGGTTCTTTCGGTTGCCTGTTGCGGCGCAGATGGTTGCGAAAGTACCCATTCAATCCTTTCATTATCATCCTTTTTTTCCACTGGCTTGTCCACAGTAGTTTTACTAAGCTCTTCTTTCGTAAAAAGCACCAGAGGAGTAGATGATGGTGTTGTGTCCATTTCTACCAGCCGGGGTGCAAGCTCTTCTTTTACAATAGGGTCCTCCTTCTTCTCTGCTACGGGAGGTGTTTGCGGTACATTCTGTGCTGCAGATGGGGCTTTTGCCTCGGGAGCACCTAATGTCAACAGTATTTTTTCTTCTTTCTTAACGTCTTCTTTCTTCGCCTTTTCTTTTACAAAAGGATCTTTATGCTCAAAACCTGTTGCTATCAGCGTAATACCGATCTTATCGCCCAGCGAATTATCATATCCCATACCCATGATCACATCTGTACCTTCACCAGCCTGGTCAAGCAGGTAATTCTGGATAATATCCACTTCATCCATTGTAAACTCATGCTCGCCTTCGGCAGAGTTGATGTTGATAAGTATCCACTTGGCACCACGGATATCATTGTCGTTCAGCAAGGGTGAGTTCAGGGCATCTTCAATACAACGCAATGCACGGTCTTCACCACCACAGGCTCCATTACCCAGGATGGCAACGCCACCGTTGCGCATTACAGTGCATACGTCTGCAAAGTCAACATTGATCTGACCGGTACTATTGATCACATCTGTGATACATTTTGCAGCAGTGGCCAGTACATTGTCCGCTTTTTCAAAGGCCTCTTTCATTTTAAGATTTCCGAACTGGTGACGCAGCTTATCATTGCTGATCACCAGCAGGGTATCTACATATTGTTTCATAACCCGGATACCTTCTTCTGCCTGTAACTGCCGCTTCTTTCCTTCGTAAGAGAATGGAGTGGTAACAATACCAACAGTAAGAATGCCCAGGTCCTTACATATTTTAGAAATAATGGGAGCACCACCGGTACCGGTACCTCCACCCATGCCGGCAGTGATAAAGGCCATTTTTGTATTTACCTCCAGTATGTGCTTGATCTCTTCCAGGCTCTCTTCAGTTGCCTGGCGTCCGATATCAGGATTTGCACCTGCACCCAATCCCTGGGTTAGGTGCGGTCCCAACTGTACCTTGTTAGGCACACGGCTCTGCGCAATGGCCTGCGCATCGGTATTGCAGATAATGAAGTTTACGCCCTCAATCTGCTGACTGAACATGTGGTTCACAGCATTACTGCCACCACCACCCACACCAATTACCTTGAGTATGGATGATTTTTCCTTCGGTAAATCAAACTGAATCATAGCTTTCGTTTTTTGTCTCACAGAGCCTTGCTCACCCGAAAGGCTTTACAGAGACTATTAGAATAACAGGTTAGTAAACTGATGTCTGAGGTATGATATCTGAAGTACGATTGAACAGTCTGCTTTCTCAGACCTCGTACTTCCGACTTCATACTTCAGTTTTTATAATGCATGATCTTCTTCTTCCTTAAACAGGTCGATAATACCATCTTTGAACTTACCCCAGAAGTCTTTGATGCCTTTCCGGTTTCTTACTTTATCAGCCTGCACTTCTTCTTCGCTCAGTATATCGTTTTCTTCTGTGGCTTCTGTTTTCTTAAGTGTCTGCGGCACTTCTACCTTTCTGAACTGGTGTTCAAAATGCTTACGGTTATTTTCATAATCGCTGTACCCTTTCAGAATTAAACCAATACAGGTTGAATACGTTGGTTTTGCCAGCTCTTCAATATGACCGGCAGCCAGGTGCTCTGTAGGAAAGCCAATACGTGCATTTAAACCGGTAACATATTCTGTTAACTGGATCAGGTGTTTCAGTTGCGCACCTCCACCGGTTAATACAATACCTCCATTCAGCGTACGTCCGTCAAGACCTACCTGTTTCAGGTGATAGGTAACAAAATCCATGATCTCGTTCATACGGGCCTGGATAATGTTGGCCAGGTTTTTCACACTGATCTCTTTGGCAGGCATTCCACGCAAACCGGGAATGGTAATGAAAGCATTTGCCTTAGCTTCATTAGCCAGTGCACTACCAAACTGTACTTTCATCTGCTCGGCCTGTGTTTTCAATACACCCAGACCGGTTTTGATATCGTTGGTAATGTTTTCACCACCGAAAGGAATTACTGCAGTGTGCTTCAGGATACCTTCGTAAAACACAGCCAGGTCAGTGGTACCGCCACCAATGTCAACAATAGCCACACCTGCTTCCAGGTCTTCATGTCCCATTACAGCAGCAGCAGATGCCAGCGGTTGCAACACCAGGTCTTTTGTACGCAGTCCGCTTTTATCAACTGCACGGTTGATATTGCGGATAGCATTTTTATCGCCGGTGATAATGTGGAAATTAGCACCCACTTTCACACCACCGTATCCGATAGGATTGGGAATGTTCTGAAAATTATCTACAGTAAACTCCTGAGGGATCACATCAATGATCTGATCTCCGGCAGGAATGTATGTTTTATATTGGTCTGCGATCAGTTGATCAATTTCACGCTGTGTGATCTCATCATCTGTCTGATGACGCACAATATCTCCACGGGTCTGCAGACTTTTAATATGATGTCCTGCAATACCAACATATACTTCGCTGATCTCAAGATTAGGATTAGATGCATAGCAATTGTCAAGCGCCATCCGGATGGCCTTGATCGTCTCGTCAATATTCAATACCTGGCCGTGCTTTACACCATTGGAGTTGGCTCGTCCGAAGCCGATCACCTCCAGCTTGCCAAACTCGTTCTTACGTCCTGCAATCGCTGCAATCTTCGTTGTTCCGATGTCGAGCCCAACGATGATAGGTTGTTCATTGTTCATAATGTATCCTGTTTTTAGTTGTTCTGTCATATTAAATGTGTTCCGCCAGAGCGAAACTATTATCCCTTTTAAATCTGATCAGTACCGGTTATTGCCGGTTTCGTTTTGGCGGCATTACAGCTTTTGGCTGTCTTGCAGCAGACTGACGTTGTTGCCCGTTTACAATACGGGATGATTCATTGGGTTTGGGTTTCGCAGGGTTCGGATTTCTGGGAACAGCAATTGTTCTGTTAGCGGATACGGTATTAGAATCTTTAGCTGGTTTTTCATTGTTTGTAACCGCCGCAGCCCCCGTTGTTGCTCCATCATTCAGCATTGCCTGCTGCTGCACTGCATTGGAAGCTGCTATCATCCTTGCTACATTGCGAACAGCCTGTAATGAGTCGTTCCTGCTCATTACCATCTCCTTTTTCATCCCTATCACCTGTTTATCGTACTGTACGTTTATCCGTTCATACATATTCATCCCTGCTTTGCTCAATACTTCCTGGTAAAAACGTAATAAACGCCTGAACTTTTTTTCATAACCGGTAGCATCGCCAAACTCAATCACGTGGTTACCGATCGTTGGCATGATCTCAAACGTACGGGCTAGTGTAATATCAACCTGTGCAATCTGCGCCATCCAGAAAGGATCTTTCAGAATAAAAGCACTTAGTTGCTTTACCTGCTCTACCAGTATGCTGTCTGCACCACGCAATTTTGTTTTCTCTGCCGGAAAACCAGTGAACACCGGTACCCGTGCTGACAATTTTTCTGACAATGGCAACTGTGCACCACTACTGTCAATATAAAAGCTGTTGCCGCCCAGTGTAAAAATCCTTGCCACAGGTTCACGTTCCTCTACTTTCACCTGCAGCATTTCATTATTGTCAATGAACAACTCTACGTTCCTGATCCACGGCTCCTTCTCCATGCGCTCTTCTATCCTGCGCAGATCAATTTCCTGTATCGGTTTTCCTTTTAATACAACGGTACCGTTTTTTGTCAGCAGGTCTATTACATCTTTCTTGTTCATAAACCACTGCTCCTTCGGACCGGAAATATCAACTGCATATCCTGCACATACCTGATTATTGCGCGATCTGATAGCCGCTACCAGTAAAATGAGCATCCCGGAACCAGCTATCAGCCAGCACCCGATCACTACAATTTTCCTGATACGACGTTTCACTTTCATTGTTGTACAGGTTCTTTATCTGTTTTCTATTATACTTTTTATTGGTTGTACCAACGCATCTATATCTCCTGCGCCGGCTGTTATCAGCAGCCCACCCCCCTGTTGCAATGCTGGTACATAATCATTCTTTACCCAATTCAATAGTTCTTCCTTACTCACTATTCTTTTATGCACGTTTTTCATACCACCTGTTATCAGCTCGCTGGTTACACCGGCAACCGGCAACTCTCTTGCCGGATAAATGGGTAACAGCAACACTTCATCTGCCATATCAAGACTTTCTGCAAATTCCTCTGCAAAGTCTTTTGTTCTGCTGAACAGGTGCGGTTGAAACACCACTGTACACTTTATACCTTCAAACAACTTTTTAGCACCGCCGATCAATGCACGTAATTCTTCAGGATGATGCGCATAGTCGTCAACAAATATCACACTGCCATTTTCCAGCCCCTGTTCCTTAACGATGTATTCAAACCTGCGTTTTACACCTTTAAAACCAGCTACAGCATTGCGTATCTTATCTTCTTCTATTCCCAGGTGCCTGGCAACGCCGATAGCTGCCGTAATATTTTCAACATTGTGCAGTCCACCCATATTCAATGTAATGTTATGCAGGGTTTCGTTCCTGAATACCACATCGAACGTATAACTCCCCTGCTTCATCCTGATATTGGTGCTGTACACATCTGCTTTATTATTCTCTACTCCATACTTCACGTGAGATGGTGCCTTTAATTCATTTCCTCTGCGCAAACCAGCTTTACTGATCAACAAACCTCCTGACTTTATCCTTCCGGCAAAGCTGATGAAGGCTTCTTCCATAGCTTCCGGCGTTCCGTATATATCCAGGTGATCAGCATCCATTGCCGTGATCACTGCCACATCCGGACTAAGCCGTAAAAAACTACGGTCGTACTCATCTGCTTCTATCACACACACATTGCGCTTATCGCTCCAGTAGTTGCTGTTGTAATTCACGGCAATGCCACCCAGGAAAGCATTACATCCATACCCTGTATGTCGCAGTAAATGCGCCACCATGGTAGTGATGGTGGTTTTTCCATGCGTTCCGGCAACACAGATATTAAAAGAACTTTCAGTGATGATACCCAATACCTCGCTGCGTTTCAATACCGGGTAACCATTTTGCTGGTAAAACAATAGCTCTTTATGATCTTTTGGTACTGCCGGTGTATATACCACCAGTTGTACATCTTTTGGTATCAGATCAGGCCGGTCTTCATAATGTACTTTAATGCCTTCTTCCTGCAACGCTTTTGTCAAAGACGTTTCGGTTTTATCATAACCGCTTACTTCTTTGCCGTGAAACTTAAAATAGCGGGCCAATGCACTCATACCAATACCACCGATACCGATAAAATATACTTGTTGTATGTCTTCAAACTTAGTCACCTGGTTATTTCTTATTTCAAGTTTCTTATCAACTTATCAACCTGTCTACTTCTTTCTTTCAAACTAATGAGCAATTTGCTTAAGTACCTCATTTGCAATCAACTCATCTGCATTTGTCACTGCCAGTTTACTGATATGCTGTACCAGTGTTTGCTGCAATAACTGATCTTTTGCCAGTTCAATCACAGTGGCGACCAGCTTCGTTTTTGCTTCACTATCCCTTATCATTAGCCCGGCTTCTTTATTTACCAGGTTCTGTGCGTTCACCGTCTGGTGATCTTCTGCCGCAAACGGGAACGGAACAAATATCACCGGCTTTTTTACCACGCACAGTTCTGCTATCGCCATTGCACCAGACCTTGACACTACAATATCTGCTGCGGCGAATGCATATTCCATCTGCGTGATAAAATCATTGGTCCAGATATTTTTTTTACCGGCCACTATTTCTTTCGCTCTTGCAGCATAAGATTTTCCTGTTTGCCACACCAGCTGAATATTATTTTTTCCAAACTCTTCAATATGCACATCAATAGCTTCGTTAATGCCTTTTGCACCTAAACTGCCACCAGTTACCAATACGGTTTTCAGTGCAGGATCTAATCCGAAAAAAGCAATGCCCGCATCCCTGGTTATAGCATTCTGTACAATATTGCTGCGCACCGGGTTTCCGGTTATCAGTATTTTATCTGCCGGAAAGAATTTTTCCATTCCGTCGCTGGCTACAAAAACCTTTATGGCTTTTTTTCCCAGCAACATATTGGATTTGCCGGCAAACGAGTTTGACTCGTGTATAAATGTTGCAATGCCTTTTGCCTGTGCATATCGCAATACGGGAAAACTGGAATATCCTCCTACACCAATCACTGCATCCGGCTGAAAGGCATTCACAATCCGCCGTACCTGCATAAAACTCTTTACCAGTTTAAATGGCAGTCCGATATTTTTTATCAAAGAGCTGCGGTTAAATCCCGCTATATCCAGTCCTTCTATCTTATAGCCAGCCTGTGGTACTTTTTCCATTTCCATTTTGCCCTTTGCACCTACAAACATTATTTCTGTAGAAGGTGCTTGTTTTTTCAGGGCATTGGCAATGGCAATGGCTGGAAATATATGACCACCGGTTCCACCTCCTGCTATGATAATTTTTTTGCTCACGTATATATTCGGTTATGCAGCTACAGGCTGTGCGCCAGCCGCTGCTGATTTCTCTTTTTCCTTTCCTTCCGATTTCTCCACGTTCCGGGCTACACTTAATATAATACCTATTGCAAAACAGGTGAACAGGAATGAACTTCCTCCCATACTCACCAGCGGCAGTGTTACTCCTGTTACAGGAAACAGGTTTACTGTGACCGCCATATTGATCAGCGCCTGTATCACCAGCGTAAAACTAAGTCCCAATGCCAGGAATGCACCAAATGCATAAGGACATTTTCTGAATATGCGGATACTCCGGAACAGGAATATCAGGTACACAAAAAGGATGAAGGCGCCTCCCACCAATCCGTATTCTTCTATAATGATCGCAAAGATGAAATCTGAATATGGGTGTGGCAAGAAATTTCTTGTTTCACTGTTGCCCGGTCCTTTTCCCAGCAAGCCTCCTTTTGCAATAGCAATTTTGGCCTGGTTTACCTGGTAATTGTCATCTTTATCACCTTCCTTGTTGTCATAGATAAAGTTCTGTACCCTTTTTATCCATGTTGGCATCCTTGCTACCTCTACAAAAGAAGGCAGTTCTTTACTTTTTCCTTCAGACTTATCATAATAAGCTACTGCAAATAATATCAGTATCATTACCGGTATTGCTGCAATACCAATGACCATCAGCAGGTGTTTTGAACTTACACGACCAATGAACATCAGCAACATACTGGTGGCACCGATCAGCAATGCTGTAGACAGGTTGGCCGGAGCGATCAGTATACAAATGATAATTACCGGTGTTATAACCGGTAAAAATCCCTGTTTAAAATCTTTTATCACTTCCTGTTTCTTACTCAGCAAACGGCTCAGGTACATGAACAACGCCAGCTTGGCAAGGTCAGAGGTCTGAAACGTAAGATTGATGATCGGTAGTCTTATCCATCTGCTCCCTTCGTTCAGTGTTACCCCGAAAAACAGTGTATAGATCAGCAATGGCACAGACAACAGGAATAATATCCTTGCCGCTTTTGAATACACTGTATAGTTTACCCGGTGCGAAAAATAGATCACCAGTAAACCTACGATCATGAACGCGATCTGTTTGAACAGATACACTTCTGTATTGCCACGATTGTACTTATATGCCAGCAAACCAGTGGAACTATATACCACCAGCATAGATACCAGCGCCAGTATCAATACAATGGCCCAGATCACTCTGTCACCTTTCGTTCTGTTAAAAATCTGATCCATACCAGTTGTCAGTTTGCAGTTGTCAGTTTGCAGTTTTCTTACCCCCTATGCAGACATCCATACTTATAGGGCTTCATGATCATATCCTGCAACAACTTTCCAACTTCTTCGCTTTTATTTAAAAGGTCATTATACTTTTCCTTTTTAATGTAACCGCAGGCCAGACTAAAATCGAGCCTTGTCTGCGTTTCTGTATTCTCCATATCCGAGTCTGTGATCTTTGCCACAAAATGCGCTGCATATCTTTTCTTCCTGTATCCTTCCGCAATATTGGCACAAACAGACCGGGAACTACGCACTATCTGATCTGTCAACGAATACTTTTCTTCTTTAGGAAAAGCTTTTACCATTTCAAAAATCTCGATCGCCAGCGCAAAAGCTTTCTTATACACTATCAAATCACGAAACGTACCCATGTAAAAGATTTGTACGCTTCTAATCACACGGCCATTAACTGCTTGTCAATTGCCTACTGCTCTCTACGATGTATTCAACTTACAACCTGTAACTCACCACTTATAACCTTAAAGCTCCCTCACTGCCTGCTTGAACTGATCGCCGCGATCTTCGTAATTTTTGAACAGATCAAAGCTTGCACAAGCAGGACTCAGTAATACAACATCGCCTTTGTTGGCAAAATGAAAGGCAGCCTTTACCGCTTCTTTTGCACTGGTTGTATTGACCATCAGCGGCACATCACTCTGAAATGCTTCGTGAATGGGTCTATTATCAGTTCCCAGACATACGATCGCTTTTACTTTTTCTTTCACCAGGTCCTGTAAAATAGAATAGTCATTTCCTTTATCCACACCACCCAGGATCAGGATCGTTGGTTTGTCCATACTTTCCAGGGCATACCAGGTACTGTTTACATTGGTGGCTTTGCTATCATTAATGAAATGTACTCCACGTACAGTAGATACCGGCTCCATACGATGTGCCAGGCTTTCAAAACTCTCAATTGCTACCCTGATCTTCTCTTTTCTGATGCCCACAGTAGCCGCTGCAATACCCGCTGCCATAGTATTGTATTGATTGTGTTTTCCCCGAAGGGTAAAATCATGAACGCTCATCTGCATTTTCTCATCGCCATTGGTTGTTACCGTCATCTGATCGTTAACAGTAAAGGCGCCCCGGTTGAGTTCTCTGCTCATAGTAAATGGTAGTGGGTTAGAATTGATTTTATATTTTCCTATATACTGCATGGTTACAGGATCGTCTTCACAATAGATAAAATAGTCCTCTGAGGTCTGGTTCATCACAATCCTGAACTTGCTGTCGATGTAATTTTCAAAACGGTACTCGTACCGGTCAAGGTGGTCTTCAGTGATATTGGTTATAACGGCGATATCTGGTCTGAACTCTTTTATATCGTCTAACTGGAAACTGCTGATCTCTGCTATGTACCAGGGCTTGGGATCTTCCGCTACCTGGCGCGCAAAAGAATAACCGATGTTCCCTACCAGTGCACAATCCAGTCCACCGGTTTTACAGATATGATATAATAATGATGTGGTAGTGGTTTTTCCGTTGCTGCCGGTAATCGCTGCAATTTTGCTGTTGCCTTTAAAGCGATAGGCCAGCTCTATTTCGCTGATAACCGGAATGCCTTGCTGACGGATCTTCTTTACCAACTCGTTTTTTTCCGGTATACCCGGGCTTTTCATCACTTCATCCGCATTCAGTATCAGTTCTTCAGTATGCTTACCGGCTTCATAAGGGATATTGTATTGCTGTAACTCGTGCAGGTACTTGTCTTTAACAGCGCCTCCATCCGACACAAAAACGTCATATCCTTGCCGCATACCCAGAATGGCAGCACCGATCCCGCTTTCACCAGCTCCTAATATTACCAGACGTTTACTCATGTACCAGCACCATTTTTTATCTACAAGTCTTCAACCGGATTAAGGGGGTTTTTCGCTAGTTTGGACTTTTACTGCACCACAATCTCTTGCTTCATGGTTTTTCCATGGATCGAATTAGAGAGGCGTGGTTTTTCAGTAACTCTTTTTCATAGTACGTTCTTACAACAGCATCTTTCAATGATGACCCACTATCTTATTTTCAACGTTACAATCGAAAACATGATGCATAGTATGGTTACGATCCAGAATCTTGTTACAATTTTAGCTTCATGATATCCCAGCTTCTGATAGTGATGGTGCAAAGGACTCATTAAAAATATCCGTCGCCCTTCCCCATACTTCTTCTTAGTATATTTGAAATAGCTTACCTGCAGTGTTACACTCAACACTTCTACCAGAAACACACCGCAGAATATAGGTATCAGTAACTCTTTGCGTACAATAATGGCCAGCGATGCAATAATACCTCCCAGTGTAAGACTTCCCGTATCGCCCATAAACACCTGTGCCGGAAAAGCATTGTACCACAGAAATCCTACACACGCACCGATCATGGCTCCAATGAAAATGGACAACTCACCCAGATTGGGGATGTACATGATATTGAGATATTCGGCAAACCGAAGATTGCCGCTGGCATAGGCAAAAATACCCAGGCAAGCCCCAATAATCGCACTGACTCCTGTTGCCATCCCATCCAGACCATCAGTAATATTGGCTCCGTTAGATACTGCTGTGATAATAAAGATCACGATCAGCATATACAATATCCAGGAAAACCCTCTTACTGCTACAGGCAATAGTTTTGAATAGTTGAACTCGTGACTTTTTACAAACGGAATGGTTGTTACCGGCGCATCTGCCACCACAAAATATTTATCCTTGCCATCCAGTTTCACTACTTTAATACTGTCTTTATTCTGCTGTGTTACAACGCCAGTGTACTCACGCCACGTTTTTGTATTGTTATTGAATAACAGGGTTGCAGCTACCACAATACCCAGCACTACCTGCCCTAACACTTTAAACCATCCTGCCAGTCCGTCCTTGTCACCTTTTTTATAAGGGATGCCTTGTTCTTTGGCCAGGCGTTTTGCACGCAGTTTCAGATAATCATCCAGGAAACCAACTATACCCAGCCAGATAGTGGCAAAGATCATCAGGCGGATATATGCTTTGTGCAGATCTGCCAGCAACAGTGTAGGCACCAGTATTGCCAGGATGATGATAAGACCACCCATGGTTGGAGTTCCTTTTTTCTGCTGCTCTCCTGCCAAACCCAGATCTCTTACGGTTTCACCTACCTGTTTTTTACGCAGGTAATTGATTAGCTTTTTACCAAAAACGGCCGAAATCACCAACGACAATATTACCGCCAGCAACACCCTTGAAGTAATGAACTGAAACAGTGCACTACCCGGGTATTTCAATCCCATTTGTTTTAACCACTCCGTTAGCTGGTACAGCATATAGTTTTATTTGCTACGCCTTTTCCGGTAAAAGAGAATAATTTATTGCTTACTCCTCCGTCCCTTCTTTGTTGATGAAAAATTGTTGTCCCTTGTTTTTTGCCAGAAGTCATGAGTGAATAAAGTTTCAGAACACGTCAAACTTTTTCTTTCTTCTTTTTGCGGTTTGGTTATCACCGTATCCCTTCCCTTTACCACTCATGTCTGCTTCCAGCTATATGTAACCGTCCATGATACTCAGATTGATCGAAGCACGTTTTCATTTGCTTCACTTTACTTATCGAACAGATCTATCATTTGCCGTAACACCTCTTTATCATCAAAAGGATGTTTTACTCCTTTTATCTCCTGGTATTTTTCATGTCCTTTACCGGCTACCAGTATAATATCTTCTGGCTTGGCCAGGTTTATCGCTGTTCTGATAGCCTCTTTCCGATCAGCTATCGAAATATATTTTCTTTTTGCGGCTGCATTCAATCCGTTTTCTATATCACGCAGTATCTGCTCAGGATCTTCACTACGGGGATTGTCTGAAGTAAAGATCACTTTGTCACTGTGTTCACAGGCTACCATTCCCATTACCGGGCGTTTGGCAGTATCCCTGTCACCACCGCATCCCACAACTGTGATGATCTGCTCATGTCCGTGACGCACCTTTTTAATAGTGGCCAGTACATTCAGCAATGCATCGGGTGTATGTGCATAGTCAACAATACCAATGATCTTTTCTTTGGGTGATACCACATAATCAAACCTTCCTTCCGCACCGCTCAACACACTCAGGCAACGCAGCACTTCCTGTTTTTCTTCACCCAGGCAGATGGCCGCGCCATATACTGCCAGCAGGTTGTAGGCATTGAATTCACCTATCAGCCTGAAGTGCACTTCCTGGTCGTTGATCAGCATCACCAGGCCGGTTAGACTATTTTCCAGGATCTTGCCTTTGAAATCGGCCATGGTACGCAAACTGTAGAAATACTTTTTAGCACTGGTATTCTGCAGCATTACAGCACCACGTTTGTCATCTGCATTGGAAATAGCAAATGCGTTGGCCGGCAATGAATCAAAGAATGACTTTTTTACACGGATATATTCATCAAAGGTCTTATGATAATCCAGGTGGTCATGTGTAATGTTGCTGAAAAGCGCTCCGCTATATTGCAGCCCGGCTATCCGGTGCTGGTGAATAGCATGTGAGCTTGTTTCCATAAACACATGCGTACAACCGGCATCCCCCATCTGCCTCAGCAGTGCATTCAGATTAATGGCATCCGGCGTTGTATGCGTGGCCGGAACAATCACATCACCTATATGATTATCTACAGTGCTCAGCAAACCACATTTATACCCCAATGCCGAGAACAGTTTATACAGTAAAGTAGCAATAGTGGTTTTGCCATTGGTACCCGTTACACCTACCAACTTCAGTTTTTCTGAAGGATGACCATAAAAATTATGTGCAATGTAACCGGCAGCCGCATGACTATTATCTACCTGCACGTAAGTCACTCCCTCATGCAGGGTAGCAGGCAATGTTTCAGCAATTACTGCTACTGCACCTTTTTCTACCGCCTTGTCAATGAACTGATGTCCATCCACCTGTACGCCTTTTACAGCAATGAACGCGCTGCCTTTCTCCACTTTCCGCGAATCGGTTTGCAGGTTAGTCACTTCCACAGAAGTGCTTCCCTGTACCAAGCGGATGCTCACCTTATATAATATGTCCTGTAAAACCGCCACTATGGATTTAATTCAATGATTACTGATTGTTTTTTCTGAAGCGCAGTTCCGGGTGCTAAACTTTGTACAGCTACCTTACCCCTGCCACGCACTTCTACCTTTACATCCATATTTTCCAGCAGGTACAATGCATCTTTCAAACCCATTCCGCGTACATCAGGCATTGTTTTGCTTATCACTTTCTGCTCTGTCAGCACCGGTTTATAATCTACCTGGTACAATCTCACCCAATCGCTTTTACCGGAATCGGCATACTGCCATTTCAACACATCCATCACCTGTTTCACATCATCTTTAGCACCGGCAAAAAAATAAGAACTGCTGTCTTTTTTCCAGGATGGCCGTGCCACGATATTATCTTTCTGTATATGCGCCGCATACAACTTATCCGCAATTTCTTTAAACACTGGGCCGGCAACTGCTGCGCCATAGTATACCCTGGCAAAAGGTTTGTTCCTGATCACTACAATACAACTGTACTGCGGATCTTCTGCCGGGAAATAACCAGCAAAAGATGACTGGTAAATATGATCTGCATATCCCCTGTTACCGTCTGCAACCAACGCTGTTCCGGTTTTGCCCGCCACTTTGTAAGGAGCGTTTTTGAACAGGTTGTAGCCTGTACCATTGGGCTCCTGGCAAACAGCATTCAGACATTCCTGCAGCAACTGCAATGTGCGACTGCTACAAACACTATCAATAGCCACATGCGGTTCATTCTGGTGTATAGCTGTACCATTTTCCTGAATCGAATTCACCAGGTATGGCTTCATCATCTTTCCGTTGTTGGCTACTGCATTGTATAACATCAGCGTTTGCAGCGGACTGACCATTACTTCATACCCAAAACTCATCCAGGGTACTGAAGTAGCGCTCCATGTACGCGACTTCGGTGTTTTTACCACCGGAGGCGTTTCACCCAACACATCAATACCGGTATACTGATTGAAATGCAGCCTTTTCAGATGTTCAATGAACTGGTTGGGGTTTTTAGCATAATTGGCCATTGCCAGTTTTGCCATTCCTACGTTAGAACTCATTTTAAAAGCTTCCTTTACGGTTACTTCATGACCATGGTTCTCTGTATCAAATACGGTTCTGCCATTTACCTGCCATTTACCACCCTCCAGGTCTACATGCTGGTTAAGGGTTATATACCTGTCTTCCAGCAGCGATAATAAAGTGGCCAGCTTAAAGGTTGAACCGGGCTCTGTTGCCTGTATGGCGTAATTAAGGTCTTCACCATAGGTTCCATCATCTCTTCTGCGCAGGTTGGCAATTGCTTTTACCTTTCCTGTTTTTACTTCCATTACCAGGCAGGTTCCTTCACGACACTCATTACTGCTCATTACCTTCAGCAAAGCATTCTCTGCTATATCCTGTATGTTTACATCAAGCGTTGTAACAACATCTTTTCCATTTTCCGGCTCTATTTCAGAACCATCTACAGGAACATATACACCTACTGCAATTTTCCGCATCACGCGTTTTCCACTTTCACCACGCAACAGGGAATCATACGTTTTTTCAAGTCCCACATTGGTGTTGCGCATTTTTCCACCACTGTCTATATAGGCTCTCGACAAACCAATTGTTCTGTTAGCCAGCAAACCAAAAGGATTCAATCTTTTGTCCTTCACTTCGGCTACGAAACCGCTTTTGTCTTTCCCTTGTTTTACCAGCGGCAATGCACGTAACTGTTTATATTCCTGGAAAGAAATGTTTCTCTTCAGCAAGAAATACCTGTCCCTTTTCCGGTAACCAGTCTGCAGCTTACGGCGGTAATCAGCGGCCGTCTGATCTTTAAAAAGATCTGCCAATCCCATCGACAGCGAATCCAGGTTTTCCTTGAAACGCTTTCCATCTTTTTCACGTAAACCATCCGCCAGAAAATCAATATAGATATCGAAATAAGGAATGGACGTACTTAACATACTTCCGTCTTCACTGTAAATAGTACCACGCTGCGCATCAATCTCTACCAGGCTTTGCTGCTGCTGATTAGCCTGTCCTATCCAGTAAGAACCCTGCACCTGTTGTATATACACTGCACGACCAAGGATCAAAACGCTGAATACCACTATGCCTATAAAGGCCAGGTACACTCTCCATAATATGTCGCGTTTTACTTCCAAGGATTTACTTATAGCTTAAAAGAACAATTATTACTATACACAACATTTATAACCTAGAACCTACAACTCAAAACCTACTTCAGGCTATCAGTAATCACTATCGGCGGCATTGTCAGCTCTTTCAATCCGAGTGGCTCAACCGCCTTTGCCAGCTCACTTTGCTTACTACGGAACATCACCTCGCTTTTCAACGTCTTGTATTCGTACTGCATCTCCTTCAACTCCTTATTCACCTTATTGATACTGCGTATTGTTTTATCAGCATAGTGCCCGCTATAGATATACACCACCGCCAGCACAGACAGGAACATAAAAAAGGGAATGTTCTTTAATATCCATTGATACCCGAACACTTTACGCCAGTGACGTCGCGCCTCTTTTGCTTCTTTATCTTCCCGTATCTTTTGTTCCTCTGTCATTACTACTGGTTAGAAATTAGCGGCTGAACAGTTTCTAACCATCCAACCGCTAATGAAAAGTGCTTAAATTCCTCAAGCAGCTTCCATATGGATAATGCGATTTTAAATACCCTTTATATTTGAAAACACTGAATACACAATGTTAAATAACACACCTGCCTTCATTTACACATTACACCCTTTCAGCCACCCGCAACTTCGCACTGCGCGAACGCGGATTTCTTTTCAACTCTTCCTCACCTGCAACAACCGGTTTTCTGGTAATTACTTTTAAAGGAGACTCAGGAGTGTTTCGGCTGAATGGATCAGGCACTTCTTCTTCAAAACTCCCCTTGCGAAGGAAATTTTTTACGATCCTGTCTTCCAGTGAATGAAAGGTAATAACAGCAATGCGGCCATGCGGCTTCAGCAATTCGGGAACCTGCTGTAACATTTCTTTCAACGCACCCAATTCATCATTCACTTCTATTCGCAGCGCCTGGAATACCTGGGCAAAGTATTTATGAGGATTTCCCTTCACCACAGATTGAATAGCACTTTTGAAGTTGGCAATGGTTTGCAATGAAACCGACTGCCGTACCTGCACAATTACTCTTGCCAGCGTTTTTGAATTGGTAACCTCACCATACTGCTCAAACAACTTATGCAATTGCTGTTCAGAATAAGTGTTTACCACTTTAAAGGCCGTCAATTCCTGTCGCTTGTCCATCCGCATATCAAAGTCACCATCAAAACGGGTGGAAAAACCACGTTCTGCTTCATCAAACTGGTGACTACTGACACCCAGATCAGCCATAATACCATCCACCTGCCCTACTTTGTTCAAACGCAGAAAGCGCTGCAGATGCCTGAAGTTGTGCGGAATAAAAACAATCCGCTCATCATCCGGCACGTTGCGCTGCGCATCCGCATCCTGATCAAAAACAAACAACCGTCCGTCTTCGCCAAGATGCTTCAGCAACTCACGACTATGCCCGCCTCCACCAAAGGTGCAATCAACATACACCCCGTTGCGACGCACATTCAAACCCTCTATTACCTCCTGCAGTAAAACCGGCACATGATATACAGACTCACTCATAGCTTATAATTGAGAACGACCTCCCATTACACGCTCTGCCAGGTCGCTATACTTTTCCGGTGAAAAAGAGTCAAAGAACTGCTGATACTTACTTTTATCCCAGATTTCGATTTTATTGATCACAGAAACCATCACTACTTCTTTTTCCAACCCCGCATATTGTTTCAGATTTGGCGGCACCAGCAATCTTCCTGCAGAATCCAACTCCATCAGCGACGCCCCCATCGTAAAATAGCGCAAGAACTCCCTGTTCTCCGCCTTGTATTCGCTAACTTTGGCCAACTCTTCCAATATGGGATCCCAATTTTTTTTAGGATATAAAGTCAAACATTTTTCAAACCCCCGGGCAATGACGAATTGGTCGCCAGCCTCTTCCGGCAACTGTTTTTTTATACCAGCCGGAAGGAGAAAGCGGCCCTTTGCATCCAAAGTAACCTCGTATTCCCCGAGAAAAACAAACATTTACAATGAGTTGTGTGCAATTGATTAATACTTACACAAAATAACACTTTTTCCCACTTTCTACATAAAATTGGAAATATTTAATTTTTCCACAGCATGTTCATTATCTAAAGTGTTGAACATGTTCATTTTCCGTTCATTATTCACTATTGAGGGCCTTTATTCCTGTGCAATGACTGTGAATTAGGGTGTATAACCTGTTAATTCATATGATTTTTAATTACTTAGAAAGATTTCTAAATTTCGTTTTAAACATTTTTTCCAAAAACTTCCGGCAAAACACATGCTTTTTTTGATTCACATCTAACCTGTTGGTTGTCATTTACAGCCCATGTTAGCGTTTGCAACTGACAGGCTGGCTTTTACCACCAGCAATGGACTTCAACCTTTTCTTCCCACCATTTCATCCAACCGGATATTCATTCCGGCTATCGGGCGTAACACCATTCAGCCTGTTCCAGTACCTTACCGGTTAAAATGTTTGGGTATGGCTACTGCCGGTTATTCAGGTACACCACTTTTGAAAAAATTAGGGATCAAAGACACCATGAAAGTGCTGCTCATCAACGCACCTGATGCATACATGGAGTGGTTGCAGACTGATATTTCAGGCCAACTGGTTACTGCCCGTCAAAAACCAGATATGGTACACCTGTTTGTTACCAGCGCTAACGAAATGGTACAGCAGCTTGTTAAACTGGAACCGGCCAGAAAAGCCAATCCCAGCATCATCATCTGGGTAAGCTGGTATAAAAAAAGTGCAGGCATCGCAACCGATGTTACGGAAGATGTGATACGCAATTACGCATTACAGCACAGCCTGGTGGATATCAAAGTATGCGCTGTCAGCGAACAATGGAGTGGCTTGAAACTGGTAGTGCCGGTTGCCAAACGTTGAGTACATTTGCGTTTTACGCATTTAAAAAATGGCAGCAGTTGGCTGCGCTTTACTTATGCATCCGAAGCAACTTTCTATTCAGCATTTTACATACCAACTTCCCGACGAACAAATTGCCCGCTATCCTTTGCCACAGCGCGATGCATCGCGTTTACTGGTGTACCGTGATGGAGAAATAACTGAAGACATTTACCGCAACATTGCAACACATCTGCCCGAACACTCGTTAATGATCTTCAACAACACCCGGGTAGTTGAGGCCAGGTTGCTGTTCAAAAAAGAAACCGGCGCTATTGTAGAAGTCTTTTGTCTTGAACCGGGTACTCAATATGCCGATATCACCACAGCGCTGTTGCAACAGGAAAAAGTTACCTGGAAATGCCTGATAGGTGGTGCATCCAAATGGAAACCCGGACAAACATTGCAGAAAAGCATTGTTGTCGATAACAATGAAACCATTATAGTACAGGCAAAATATCTTGCCAAAGAAGCCGAAAGCTTTTTAGTGGAATTATCCTGGACACCAGCTCATTTTTCTTTTGCAGATATATTGCATTATGCCGGAGTAATGCCGCTGCCTCCTTACATCAAAAGAACGGCCGAAATTGCTGATGCAGAGCGCTACCAGACTATTTATGCGCATACTGCAGGTTCAGTAGCAGCACCTACTGCCGGCTTACATTTTACCGATGCCGTATTTCAACAACTACATAAAAAGGGAATAGCAGATAAGTATGTAACGCTGCATGTGGGCGCCGGTACATTCAGACCAGTGAAGAGTGAGTTGATGGAACACCACCACATGCATGCAGAGTTTATTGATGTTACAGCCAGTTGTATACAACACATTCTTCAACACCTGGATAAACACATTACTGTAACAGGTACCACTTCCATGCGTACAGTAGAAAGCCTGTACTGGATGGGCGTTAAACTCCTGCTTAATCCCGGTGATGCTGCACCCGATCTTACCATTCACCAATGGGACCCTTATGAACTAAACGCCAACGATATTTCTGCATCTATGGCGCTGGAAGCATTGTCACAATACCTGCAAAGGAACGGACTGCAACGTTTAATAGCCAGCACATCACTGCTGATTGCACCAGGATACCAGGTAAAGATACCACATGCCCTCGTTACCAATTTTCATCAGCCACAATCTACATTGTTATTGCTGGTAGCAGCCTTTATAGGAGATGATTGGCGTACAATTTACAACTACGCGTTGCAAAATGATTTTCGCTTTTTAAGCTATGGAGATGGATGTTTGTTGTTCAGAAGCAAGATGTAAGACATAAAGTTTAATGTATTGCTATCTCATCTTACATCAGCCATTATAACTTTTTGAATAGAACATGGCTTTACATAAAAATATAAGGTGTGAGTAACTGCCACGCTGTCGCATTCACTCACACCTTTATACTTTAAACCTTGTATTTTTTAACCTATCACGCAGTTACCTTTTCATGCAGCAGCGGAATTTCCAGGGTAAATACAGATCCTTTGCCCAGTGTACTTTCCACTTTGATTCTTCCCTGGTGAGCATCCACAATGGTCTTCACATAGCTCAATCCGAGTCCGAAACCTTTTACATTGTGAATATTGCCGGTATGTGCACGATAGAATTTTTCAAAAATACGGCGCACCGTTTCTTTACTCATACCAATGCCGTTATCTTCCACACGTATAGTAAGATTTTTGCCAGTACTGTTGGTAGATATTTTCAGCAACAGGTTGTCTTTTGAGTATTTAACAGCATTATCGATCAGGTTGGAAATAAGATTTCTGAAATGCACGGGATCGCCTTCTACCAGGTCTTCTGAAGCATTCAGGCTCAATTCAGCACCACCGTTCTTTTCATCCAGTTGCAGTGCGTAATTATCAACAATATCTTCAATCAAAGAATGTACATGCAATGGTTGTTTGTTCAGTTGTATTTCCTGGCGATCCATCACCGCAGCCTGCAGAATCGTCTCCACATGCTTGTTCATGCGTTTGTTCTCTTCCTTAATAATGCCACTGAAATAATCCATCTTTTGCCGGTCCTGCACCACTTTATCATTCCGCAGAGCATCTACTGCCAGCGAAATGGTTGCCAGCGGAGTTTTAAACTCATGCGTCATATTATTAATGAAATCATTTTTGATCTCACTTAATTTTTTCTGTCGCAGTAAAGCATATACCGTTACGTAAAACGCTGTAATAATGATCAGCGTAAAAAATACTGAACCAATGATCATCCATCGCATTTGTTTCAGCACCAGTCTCCTGATATCCGGCACCACTACAGTCATCACTTCTTCCGGCACCAGGTTTTCCAGGTCACTGCCACTGGGCTGCTGAAAGGCATAGAATAATACCAGATTTTTGGAAGTATCGGGTGTAAAATTGCGTGAGCGCAGTTCAAAAGAAAGCAGGCTGACATTGGAAGTGATTGAAAATTCAAACTTCAAATTACCAAGTCCCTGATTACTAAACGCTTTATGCAAACGTTCGGCAACTTCAAATTCTGTAAATTTTTGTGCAATGGTTGGCGGCTTCATCAACTCCATCTGAAATTGTTCAGAAGGCCAGTTGAAACCGGGTTTGGTACGATATGCTTTTAAAGAAGGTAAAGTGCCTTTCTGATCAGCCATTTGTTTTCCTGCTTCATCAATTCCCCGGATCACTTTCCACTTGAACTCTTCCTGCTTATCCATCAGCATTGTTTCTAACCAACTGTATTGCACATAGATAGTACCTATCAGTGAAAGACTGATCAAAACAATGATGACCGGGAATATTCTCCTTAATTGCAATTGATATAATTTTTGCGCCTCTTTCATTACCTGCCAGCTTGCGTAGCTCAGACAGTTAGTCGTTTAGTGGTTCGTTTTTCTCGTTCAAGCAGGTAATTCAATCGGCAAAATTAATGAACAGCTAATTTAAAGCTTACTGTACGAATATAAGGGCTTTTGATTTAACTTAGATTTACCAAAGCCTCCCCGATTGCCGCCATCCGCACCGCCAGTAAGGTGCTAACTTAGGAAGTTTTAACTAACCGCGCCGGTTTTTTAAACAATCTTTTGCCAAGCCGACGTAAGTACTAAATTTAGAACTATGATTACACCGGGACCAGGTACATTGCTAATAGCAGAACCATTCCTCAAAGATCCCAACTTTATGCGTTCTGTTGTATTGATCTGCGAACACCAGGAAGAAGGAAGTTTTGGGTTTGTACTCAACCGCATTTTTGAAAATACACTGAATGAACTGATGAACGATATGGATGAACTGAACCTGCCCGTTTATTACGGCGGACCTGTACAGGTGGATACTATTCATTTTCTGCATCAATATCCGGAACTGATCCCCGGCAGCTATGAAATACTAGATGGTATTTACTGGGGTGGAGATTTTCAGATTGCCATCAACCAGTTGCGCGAAGGAAATATCGACAAAAACAAAATACGTTTTTTCCTGGGCTACTCCGGCTGGGGCAACGGACAACTGAATTCTGAACTACAGGAAAAATCATGGCTTATTGCACAAGCTACACGCAAACTTGTTTTTCCAAAAGATGTGGATGAATTATGGAAAGATGCGCTCAGGCATCTTGGAGGAGATTATACACTGATGGCTAATTTTCCGATTGATCCCCAACTGAACTAATGCGCTGCTAAAACGATTGATATACTGAAAGCCTGGTATTGCATGTGCAATCCAGGCTTTCAGATTTATTGAGCTATTCTCTCATGTTCCGGCCTTTCTCAGGCCTTCAAACTCTTTCATGCAATTGATTACTGCAGTGTGAATTTAATACCGGCACCTATACCCCAGCTATTAAGATTATTGATACCATCCTTATTATAGGGCATATAATTGTAAGCGCCATTGATATTAAATCCAAAACGTGGTGAAACCGGGATATTAACACCAGCCTCAGGCCGCAGGGCAAAGCCAAAGCTGCTGCGACTACTTTCAAACTCACCAATATACTGGCGGAACATGATGAAATTACCGCCTGCACCTACACCCACATAAGGTTGTATTACACTGTGCGGCATGAAATTATATTGTGCGGCAGCCATTACCGGAACCGTTTGTATAGAGTTGGTTAGGACAGCAGAAATATCACTGCCATCAGACAACTTGTACATATTGCGCGGATACTTTTGATAAAAATCCTGGTACCCGGTTCCTAGACCTACAGACAATTTATCAGTAATACCATACATAATACTTCCTGTCCATCCACGGTATGATGTATTATTGACAGCATCGCTGCGAAATGAACCTGCAGGTATACCTACATTATAATTGATATTAACACGCAATTGATCCTGTTGTGCCTGTACTTTCATCATGCCTGCTATACCCAATACCAGGCATATTGCAATCTGATACTTTTTCATAATCTTCATTTTTTTCAGTTACCGGGTTAATTTTTTTGCAAATAAGTAGACTGTGCAAACAGTGCCTGCACACTGCTTGCTGCATTGGCACTGTTAAAAGTACCTGCGCCACGTACCAGGCCGGTCCATATACCTTTCAGCGCCTTACCGGTAGTATTTTTAAGATCAAGCATATCAATTGATACAGCACCATCGGTGATCTGGTACACTCCGTATGATGGGAAATAATACCCATATCCCGGGTAACCCCAGTAATAAGGATCCCAGTAACCACCATAATACCCCCAGTAATCATTGTAACTGACAATTCCGGTGTAGGTATTGTAAATACGACTTACGTTAATACCCAGATCAGGGTGGCCATCATGTGCTACCAACGTATACCCTCTTGCCTGCATCTGTGCTTTTATGGCACTGATATAGGCAGTATCTACATCTGTCAGTGCCTTTTTAACCAGTTGGTTATTGCTGATAACAGCCACCGAATCTGACACACTGAATGTATTGTAGGCGTTAAAGCTCACAGAGTCGTTGCGGTTGGTGATATAGATCCGCGCCTCATCACTTGTAAGATTATTCAATGGTTCTTTAGTGCAACTGCTGTACATCATGATAACCATGACGCTGCTAATAATAGTTAGGACAGTAGCTTTCATAGCAAAATGTTTTTATGATCTATTTTTGGAGATGTGGTTAGACTATTGATAGTTGCACAAGTAAAATGCCTGTTCAGGCCAAAAAGCGTTTTTAACAAGCTGCTAAAAACAAAATGTGAAATTTGAAGATTTACAGAACAAAATCACCATCGGGGATAATCAAATCAATAAAAAAGCCCGCACATATTTCATTGCAGGCCCTTGAATAGCCGACCATATTCCAGCTAAGCTCGTTTGACAGGTTTACTATAAATACCAGTACAAAGGAAGTGCATTACTATATAATTGCAAGTGTATTAACAACAGGCTAACCAGTTATTCAATGTGCATCAAAATTACAACCGATTACAGGCATATTGCGCCAATTACTTTACACAGCTATTATTTAAGCCGATGCAGCAACATCAAATGCAATTGCAGTAAACTTGTGCAATTGTAGCAGTATGTACGGAATGACTAGCGGAAGGGTTGGTAAAAAGCAATTGTAGCCAGCGATAACATTGGTTTATCTCCACTGGTATCACCATAGCAATATATTTCGTCGAATTGTGTAAGGTCGTATGCAGCTCTGATCCTTCTCACCTTTTCCTCACCATAACAATTTTTGCCGCTTATTTTGCCGGTCACAGCGTTGTTTTTTATCTGTAGTTCTGTGGCGATCAGTTTTACCTGCAATTCATTACACCAGTTACGTATCCAGTTTTCAGCAGAGGCCGATACAATTACAATTTCAGCACCGGCATCTTTCAATTGCTGAATTTCGGTCAACGCTTTTTGCCTGATAAGTGCCGGGATTTTTTCGCGCGCAAATGCATCACAATGTTCCTGGAATGCCTGCAACGGCATTTTTCCAAAGAACAGGCGCAGTACATTTTCTTTGGCAAGCTGGTTGGAAATAACCCCCAGTTTGTATGCCACTAATAAAGGACTGGTAAGCAAAAAGCCCAGGTACAATTTAACAGCACCGTGGCGGTATTTGATCACTTCCAGCAATGTATCCTTTGTAGTGATGGTACCATCGAAATCAAAAAAAGCGATCCGGCGACTCACAGCTTTAATTTTTTAAAGATGAACTCAGGTATTGATGTAATGATCAGCATAATCCAGCGCCAGAACCATTTTACATACACTATGTTTTTCTTACTCAGCACAGCTTTATATACCACATTCGCAACATCTTCGGGTTTGGCCGTCAGCAACGGAGGTAATGTAAGATTCTCTGTCATGCGTGTATATACAAATCCTGGTTGTACACTTACCACATGCACACCTTCATGAAACATACGGTTGCGTAATCCTGACAAGTACGCAGTAAAACCGGCTTTGGCACTACCATAAATATAGTTGCTCTGGCGGCCACGTTGTCCGGCTACAGAACTGATACCCACAATGGTACCTTTGTTCTGTGCAGCGTAATCATTACTTACAATATTCAGTATGGAAACGGCACCGGTATAGTTGGTTTCAATAATGCGCTGGCATTCCTGCCAGTCTGCACGCGCAGTTTCATTATCGCCCAGGTAGCCAAATACGCAAACAGTAATATCAGGTTTTACCGGCAATTCATTCCAGAATGCCTGGTGACTGTTAAACTGTACAGCATCAAACTCGTGTACAGTACAGGGTACATTATAACGTATCGCAATATCAGACTGTAATGGTTGTACCCTGACAGTATTTCTGGCAGCCAGTTGAATACCAAATCCCTGTGATGCAAATTTCCTGGCTATTGCCACTGCCATATCAGAAGCTGCTCCTAAAATCAATACAGTTGCCATGTAGTTCCCGGATTAGCGTGTGGTTAATATTGCTCTGTACATCCGGCCACAGCCGCATACACAGTTTTAATTGTATAAAAATAACAGTTTTGAACAATGGTGCTGAAAACTCCATTGGCAGCAAACGTTACAGGAAAAAGTCTATCGGTCAAAAACGGTAATATCCTTCATATACAGGATGAAATAGAAACTCAGCATCCATAATAATAAAGTCACCTGGATAAAACGGTCTTTGTAAAGGATCTCAGTAGGCGACCCTGCCTTGTTCAATACAAATGTGATCTGCAGGTAGCGCATAATACCGGCAATGACAAACAGGGCAGTATAATATAAACGATGTCCGAACTGTTTGTACAGCGCACCGGATACAGCATAATTAATATAAGCCACGATCAGGATGGCGCAGATCAATCCCAGCAGAATATTGAGAAACTCAAGACTGTATCCTTTAATAGCCTTACGCATGTCGGTACCGGTAGAAAGCTTCAGCATCACATCATCACGACGTTTGGCAATGGCCATAAACAACGCCAGCAGGAAGGTCATAATGATCAGCCATTCTGTAACATCCACTCCTCCCAATACACCTCCACCCTTTACACGCAACACAAAACCAACGGATACAATAATGATATCAACAATTGACAGGTTTTTAAGCCCAAAACAATAGCCGATATTCAGCAGAAAATAAATTGAAGTAATAAAAAGGAATTTAAAACCGGGATCCAGCAGGTAGCTCAGCAACAAGCCGGCAATCATCAGCACAATACTAATAGCCAGCCCAACGCTCTTTTTCACCTTTCCTGAGGCCATCGGACGTTTGCATTTTGTAGGATGCTTGCGGTCATCTTCTACATCACGATAATCGTTAATAATATAAATGCTGCTGGCAAGAAAGCTGAACGCAAAAAAACCACCGATCAACAGCCGGAACTGATCAGAAAAACTGAAGGGGTCAAAAAGTTTACCTGCAAAAAAAGAAGGTATGAACAGGAAAAGGTTTTTTGCCCAATCTTTAGGCCTTAATAGCTTAATATAATCTACCATCGAATCTACGATTACCGCGCCAAGATACACCACAAAAGGTTTTCCTGCAATACCACAAAGTGGCATAGGCTTAAAAACGGCGGTAACTGGGTATACATATTGTGTTATCTGTCATCTATAAGATGGTTTGTCATGCTCCGGAGTGCCCAGAATAGCGGCCTGCATCAGCATAGTTCACAAGGCAAAAGCAACAAAATTCCTTGCCTGTTTGATTTTCAATATGTAATTTAACGCCGTTTATAGGCTGAATGCGCTGCAGGATGCAGTTGCGCAGCACTATCCGAACCTGGTATCCGGAATGCCTCCATTTGTCAACCCCTCTTATTTTCAAAAACAAGAGACATTCATGAAACGCATCTTATCCGCTGCAGAAGTTTTAATTATTGTTATCGTTGCCTGTTTACCGCTGGTAGCTACCCTTCCTTACCGCATCAATATTTTTCTGTCATGGGAGGGTGCATACCGCCTGTACCAGGGACAGTTGCCCTACCGCGATTTTGGGATGCCGGTGGGCTACATGTATTGGGTAGTGCCCGCCATGTTCTTTAAGATCTTTGGTCCCCAGCTGATCACACTGATCAAAGCGCAGGCATTTATCAATATTCTTGGCGGACTGGCTTTTCGTTCCATTTTCAAAAGTCTGCAGGTACAATATCCTGTTCGCTTCATGGCAGTGCTGGTATTCTGCCTCTCCTATTCTTTTTTCAATTACTGGCCCTGGTACAATCAAACCGTAATTGTATATGAACTGATCGGTATTGCATTTTTACTGCAGTTCATATTTGGTTCTGTATCCAGAACAAAATACGCATGGCTGGTACTCTCTGCCGTTTTTATATTCTTTTCTTTCTTCACCAAACAAGACGGCGGCGGACTGGCACTATTGATCTGCCTGGCCCTGCTGGGATACAATGCCATGCAGGATAAAAAAATATGGCCTCCTGTAATTTTTATAGCTGCATTTTTTGTAACCGGGTTACTACTAATATTGCCGTTTACAAAATATCAGTTCGGATACTGGTTCAATCACGGGCAGCCTCCGCACAGTTCACGCATATCAATCGGGGAAATTCTCAAAGAATTTCTGTCCGCATCACAATGGCTTAAATTTTACATCCTCGTCATCGCATTGTTATTGCTGGCATCTATTAAAAACTTCAAAACCTGGTGGCAGAATAAACAACAGGTTATCTTTACACTGCTTACACTGGGTATTCTTGCCGAAGCAGCCATTTTCCAGGTAACCAGTTATGTGCCGGTAGATAACAACATTTTCTTTCACAGTTTTGCATTTGTATTTATACTCTCATTGCTTTCTATTCTGTTACCGGTAGACTTTACACAAAAAGTTCCGCTGGTTGTTGGCACGCTGGGCGTTTTACTATGGTGGAGTTCTGTATACTGGAAATATGTAGAACGTTTTGTAATAAAACCTGGCAGCGAAACCTATACAACCAACACACACGGAGGATATACCTACGCCAATGTAGTGAACCGCAATACATTCATTATTGATCTTGATACCACCGATATTCCTTTAAGTCAATGGCGCGTTCCCAATCTGCCATCATTCCGCAAAGTATTGTTGCCCGGCCCTACAGTTGACGGAATTGAACGACTGATGAACATGGACCTGGTAAAAAACAATACAGATCTGAAAGTGCTGAATATGTCAGAGCTGACACCACTGGCAGCAGAAATTCCTTTTAAACTGGAAGCCGGTCCTTATTACCCGTTGTGGTTCCATAAAGGTGTAGGCATGTTCGATAAAGAAACCAATATGTTTATCGATCGGATACAGCACAAACATTACGACCTGGTGTTGTTTGAATATATTCCTTATCTCAACAATTTTTATCCCTTCTCCATCCGGGAAGCATTACAGGCCAATTACAAAAAGGTAGATTCGTTTGTAGCACCGCGCAAACCAGCCACTGATGCATGGGTAGAAGTGTATGTGAAGCCGTGAGAGCGGGACGAAGGTTATCGTGAGTCGTCAATCGTGAATGATCGTTGCTGCCATAACAATCAAATCATATAGCTATCAAACCATTTGTTCATTCCTGTGGACTGGTATTCGCTCGCAGCTCAATGCCCGTGGCTCAAAGCTTTTTCAGACTTCCGGCTTCATACTTTTTTCCGTACCTGCATTTACCCCCAACCCGAACTCCAAAGCTCACTGCATTTAATTAATTTGCGCCCATCAAAGGAACTACTGACATATTAGCCAATCCGATTGAATACCTGAAGGGAGTAGGCCCGCAGCGTGCCGATATGCTTAAAAAAGAGCTGAACATTTTTACGTTCAGGGATCTGCTGGAGCTATTTCCTTACCGGCATGTTGATAAAACCAAGGTCAACCTTACCAAAGACATCACCCCCCAAACAGAATTTATACAAATTGCCGGCCGTCTTACCAGTCTCAACATAATGGGCGAAAAAAGAGGCAAACGCCTGGTAGGTGAAATACGTGATGCATCCGGTACACTTGAACTGACATGGTTCCAGGGCATCACCTGGATAGAAAAGTCATTATCCGTAGGACAGATCTACCTGGTATATGGTCGTGTAAGTTTTTTTCAGGGACAACCGCAGATCACTCACCCGGAAATAGAAATTTTTACACCGCAGGCAAGCGATGGCAAAAATTTCCTGGAACCTGTATACCCCAGTACAGAAAAATTAAAAGCGCGTGGGCTGGGCGGCAGACAGATTGCCAAGCTGACACAAACCTTATTGACACTGATACAGGAAAAAGATATTCCTGAAAATTTACCCGATAGCATTTTACAACCGCTATCGCTGGTATCCCGTTTCCGCGCGTTTTCACATATCCATTTTCCGCCCGATACCAATGCCTGGCAAAAAGCTACCGACCGGTTGAAATTTGAAGAACTGTTCATTGCGCAGCTACGCATGGCCCTGATCAAAGGACAACGCCACCGTTATTCAAAAGGCATCACTTTTGGACAGGTAGGCGAAATGTTCAATACTTTTTACGAAAAACACCTGCCCTTCCAGCTTACCAACGCACAAAAAAGAGTAATTCGCGAAATCAGGCAGGATACTGGCCGTGGCGTACAGATGAACCGGCTGCTGCAGGGCGATGTAGGCAGCGGAAAAACCATCGTGGCGCTGTTGATAATGCTGCTGGCTATTGATAACGGCTACCAGTCATGCCTGATGGCGCCCACCGAAATACTTGCACAACAGCACTTTCTCAATATCAGTAAACTGGTAAAAGACCTTCCGTTACAGGTACGCTTGTTAACCGGCTCAGTAAAAGCGGCCGAACGCCGGCAGCTATTACAACAACTGGCCGCAGGTGAAATACATTTTTTAGTAGGCACCCACGCAATATTAGAGGACACTGTGCAGTTTCATAACCTGGGACTGGCCATTATTGATGAGCAGCACCGGTTTGGAGTAGCCCAGCGCGCACGTTTATGGGAAAAAGCAACTGTTCCGCCGCACATACTGGTCATGACCGCCACTCCCATTCCCCGAACCCTGGCAATGACAGCTTATGGAGACCTCGATTACAGCGTAATAGATGAGCTGCCACCCAACCGTAAACCCATTTTTACCGTACATCGTAATGAGAGCAGACGAAGTCAGGTAATGGACTTTATCCGCTCAGAATTGGATAAAGGGCGACAGGCCTACATCGTTTTTCCACTGATTGAAGAATCCGAAAAACTCGATTATGAAGACCTGATGAAAGGGTACGAAAACGTAAAAGCATATTTTCCCGAGCCCCGCTACTGGATCAGCATGGTACATGGTAAACAAACCAACGAAATACGCGAAACCAACATGCAACGTTTTAAACAGCACGATACTCACATATTGGTTGGCACCACAGTTATTGAAGTAGGTGTAGATGTACCCAATGCCAGTGTAATGGTGATAGAAAGTGCTGAAAAATTCGGTTTGTCACAGTTACACCAGTTACGCGGACGTGTAGGAAGAGGTAGTGAAAAAAGCTTTTGCATTTTATTAACAGGTAGCAAACTCAGCAATGAAGCACGCGAACGCCTGAAAACCATGTGCGCTACCAGTGATGGATTTAAAATAGCGGAAAAAGATCTTGAGCTGCGTGGTCCCGGTGATATAGAAGGTACAAGGCAAAGTGGCATGCTGAATTTCAAACTGGCCAGTATTATACAGGACCGGCATTGGCTGGAAGCAGCACGCCGGTTGTCGGATAAACTGATGGACCAAGATCCTGATCTGAATGCTGCTGAAAACCTGCGGTTAAGAAACTTTCTGCAGTCGTTGCAGGGCAAAACTATATGGAGCAAAATTTCATGATCCTCAGTACCTTTGGAAACCGACCTTTCTCAACCAATTCTCTTCTGCTTATTACTGCCTGACTGTCAGTTAAAGATGAAATTAAAATTCATTCATTAACCGGCACGATTTAACCGTAAAAAACGTTTTATTAAGTAAATTGTAAAAAAGGAAATCTTGGGAAGGAAATGTTTAATAATCGTTGCGTTCCTCACAATAGCCCTTTGTAGAGTAGTTGCACAAGATGCATCTGCATTTGAATTTGTTCAAAACAAAGGCCAGTGGGACAAGGCAGTAAAGTTCAAAGGCGAATTTCCGGTAGGCGCATTTTTCCTGGAACAAAAAGGCTTCTCTGTTGTTCAATACAACAGCAATGACCTGAAAGCCATTCACGACAGAACCCACGAGGGAATGTCACTGGCAGGTAGTAACAACAATACCAAACAGAAAGCGAATACCAAAACCAGCCGTAGCAGCCTAGGCGATGTGCTAATGCCTGTTGAGGGCGGTGGCGGCGGTTCCGCAGGCAGCGATATTATTCTGCATTCACACATGTATCGCGTAACCTTTGAAGGAGCTTCAGACAACGCCATCATCATACCCGACAAACCGTTACCTACTTACAACAACTACTTTATCGGTAACGATCCTACGCAATGGGCTTCCAACGTGCTTTTGTACCAGGGTGTAACCTACAAGAACATCTATCCCAATATTGATGTAAGATATTACTCCGAAAACGGACGTTTAAAATACGACATTATTGTAAATCCCGGCGGTGATGCAAGCCAGATTGCAATGAAATACGAAGGCGCTGACAAACTCTCTCTCAAAAAAGAAGAACTCATTATTAAAACTTCCATCGGCGATTTTAAAGAACTGGCACCTTATTCCTACCAGTTTGATAAGGTCTCCGGGAAAAAAGAAATAGCAGCATCTTATGTGCTGACAACAAGCAACACAGTAAAATTCAAAATAGCAGATTATTCCAAAACCAATACACTGATCATTGATCCTACATTGATATTCTGCTCATTTACCGGTAGCACAGCAAGCCAGTATGGATTTACAGCCACTCCCGGCCCGGGTGGTACGCTCTTTTCAGGAGGCATTGTTTTCGGTGCAGGTTTCCGAACCAGTCCCGGTGCATTCCAGGAAAGTTTCCAGGGTGGTAGTGGTGTGCCGAAAGATATCGGCATTTTTAAATTCAGTGCAGACGGCTCACAACGTTTGTATGCCACTTATATAGGAAGTTCAAACGGCAATGAATATCCGCACAGCATTATTTCTGATGCACAGGGCAATCTTGTTGTAATGGGCCGTACCTACGGCAGTAATTATCCCGGTACCGTTGTCGAAACATCACCTGGCCAGGCCAAAGGTTGCGATATTGTTGTTACCAAACTCAATGCTGCCGGCACTGCTATTATCGGTTCATTGCGTATTGGCGGTTCGCAGGATGATGGTGTAAACATCTCTGATATCCAGGAAGGCAGATCCATAGATCTCACCACCACTCTTCACTTCTATGGTGATGATTCCCGCAGTGAAGTAGTACTTGATGGTGCCGATAATATCTATGTTGCGGCACAGACACACTCTTCTGATTTTCCCATTTTTGGCGGATTTCAGCCAAACCTGGGCGGTAAACAGGATGGTGTTGTGATGAAAATAAATCCCAATTGCACCAATGTAATATGGAGCAGTTATCTCGGGGGCACTGAGAATGATGGTGCTTTTGTGATCTCTGTAAACCCGCTTACCAATGATATTTTTGTAGGTGGCGCTACTCAAAGTAATGCAACTTCTTTCCCGGGCAATACAACAGGCGTTTACCAGACAAACCTGCAGGGTGGTGTTGACGGATTTGTTGCCCAGATCGCCAATAATGGATCTTCCATTATAAAAAAAACGTACCTGGGTACAGCATCCTATGATGCAGTATACGGCATACAGTTCGACAAAACAGGCATTCCCTATATCATGGGTACTACTGAAGGAGGAACCTGGCCCATCATCAACGCAGCTTACAATGTACCCGGTTCCAGCCAGTTTATAGCAAAGCTAAGAACTGACCTGTCCGGTTTTATTTATTCTACTGTTTTCGGCAGTGGCTCACGCAGGCCCAATATATCACCGGTAGCTTTCCTGGTTGACCGTTGTGAAAACGTGTATATATCAGGTTGGGGCGGTTGGATAGACGATTCTCCTAATCCTATCTTCAGCATGGCAGGTCCTGTGGGTATGGGTTCTACAACCGATGCTTTGAAAACAGAAGCACGATCAGATAACAAAGACTTTTATTTTATAGTGATCAGGAAAGATGCCGTTTCACGTTTGTACGCTACTTTCTTTGGTCAGAATGGTGGTGAAGGCGAACACGTTGACGGAGGAACCAGTCGTTATGACGAAAACGGCGTGATCTACCAGGCCATTTGCGCCAACTGCGGAGGAAGTCTACCAGGATCCCCTATCACACTCCCCTTCCCTACTACGCCCGGTGTATGGGCCCAGACCAATGGCGCATTGGGCAGAGGCAATGGTGCGTGTAACCTGGCTGCAGTTAAGATCGCATTCAACTTCTCCGGTGTAGGTACCGGCGTAAAAGCATTTGTAAATGGTGCTGTTGATACAGTGGGTTGTATTCCCTTCACTGTTGAGTTCAGAGATACAGTACGGAACGCAAAAAAATACATATGGGATTTTGGTGATGGCAGCCCGGAAATCACGACTACCGATTTTACACAAACACATACTTATGTGAATGTAGGTACTTACCGTGTTCGGCTGGTGGCAATTGATTCTACAACCTGCAACATTGCAGATACATCTTATACAACCATCCGTGTACGAAATGACCCCGCAAGCCTGGATTTTGCTATCACCAAACTGGATCCCTGCGAATCATTATCATACCGTTTCGACAACTTGTCTTCCCCTTCACCGGGTAAGGTATTTACAGATACATCATTCACCTGGGATTTTGGCGACGGCATACGGGTCGTATCAGGACCTTCGGCCATTACGCATGCCTATGCCTCACCGGGAACCTATAATGTAAAACTGATACTGACAGATACCAACTTCTGTAATGCTCCGGATTCGGTAATCAAGCGGCTATCGGTCGCAGCCAATGTAGTAGCGAGGTTTGAAACACCGGCAATGGGTTGCGTCCCTTACGATGCCGTATTTACCAATACATCGCTGGGAGGCGCTACCTATGAATGGGATTTTGGTGATGGCGGTACATCAACCGATTTAGATCCAGTACACAGATACAACAATGTGGGCACTTATACCGTAAAACTGGTAGTAAAAGATCCGAATACCTGTAACAAGATAGATCAGACCGAATTTACCATTACGGTCAATCCCAAACCTACAGCAGATTTTTCAGTAGCACCTGTTCCACCGGATGCCAACAAACCTGCCATTTTCACCAACCTGTCTACAGGCGGTGTACAATACAAATGGCTGTTTGGTGATGGCGATTCTACCATCAGGACCACCATGGATACAGTAATGCACCAATACAATGCTACCGGCACCTACAATGCATGCCTGATCACCACCAACCAGTTTGGTTGTACTGATACTGCATGTAAAAATGTAGATGCCATCATCAACCCGTTGCTGGATGTACCCAATGCCTTTACCCCAGGACGCTTTGGCCGCAACGCTGTAGTATCGGTACAGGGATTCGGCATTGCCAAAATGATCTGGAGAATATACAACCGCTTCGGACAAAAAGTATTTGAAACAAATGACCGCAGAATGGGCTGGGATGGAACATTCAATGGCAAACCCCAGCCAATGGAAGTGTATGCCTACACCCTTGATGTAGAATTTACTGATGGTACCAAAACACGGAAAACAGGTGATATCACCCTGATCCGTTAATTACATCAATACACAGCAGTTGTAATGTTGTATGTATCAGTATCACTGCAGCAATATTCACACAACCAATATTGCAAGTGTATTGTTAAAGAAATTAGTACAGGTAAAATAGCTACACTGAACCATTAATTTTAGGAGGATGAATATTATGAGGATATTACCGGGGATTCAACAAACATTAACCGGCCCGGCTAATGGGGCAGGTTATATGCCGCAGCACAATAATCCTGCTGCACAAACACGTTCCTCCGTTTACCGTATCCCATACCTGTTGCCGGTATTGGTGTGTTCGCTACTGTTGGGGGTGCAGGCACAGGCACAGGACTTTCACTTTTCGCAATGGTTCAATTCACCGCTTTCAACCAATCCTGCCAATACAGGTTTTATTCCGGATGCTGATTATCGCCTGGGCGCCAATTACCGCAACCAATGGTCTTCGGTAATGAGTGTTCCTTACAAAACATACAGTGTATGGGGCGATGCCCAGGTACTGCGCGATCGTATTGAAAGCGGCTGGGTAGGGTTAGGTGGCATGATATTGAGAGATGTGGCAGGTTCAGGGAAACTTTCTACAACCCGCGTATATGCCTCTGCAGCATATCACCAGATGCTGGGTGTAGCTCACCTGCTATCTTTTGGTTTCAATGCCGGATGGGTCAATAAACGCATCAACAGTATTGATTTGAAGTTTCCCGACCAGTTTGATGGGAAGTTTTTCGATTCAAACCTGCCTACCAGTGTAATGCTGGATAACCCCTCTATCAATTATTTTGACGTACAGATAGGTGTGAATTATGCCTATTTCCCTACCGATAAGATCTACATCAATGGTGGCGTATCTGTTATGCATCTTAACCAGGCGCGTGAATCATTTTTTAAAGACAATTCATCCGGGGTTGATAACCGTATCAAACCACGCTATAATGTATTTGTTAATTCCAGTATAAAGCTGAATGAAGATGTGATCGTCAATCCTATGGCTTATTACAGTACCCAGAGTGGCAGCAGTGAAATAGTGGGTGGAGCAAATCTGCAATACAACCTAAGCGGGGATGGTGACACACAACTGATCGGGGGAATTTACTATCGCCACAACGACGCAGTAGTACCAATGGTAGGTTTTCAGTGGAAAACGCTGAAGCTTACATTTACGTATGATGTTACCACTTCATCATTAAATCAATACAACGGCAGCCGCGGGGCATTTGAATTTGCATTGATGCAAAGTGGTTCTTATAATGAATACAATGGCGATCGCCGGCAATCCTGGTGCCCCACTTTCAAAAACTAATACCGGGTTTCAATAAAGAATGCTGATTTCAATACCTGTATACTTAAAAAACGATGCTATAGCGTTAATCGATCAGCTTGTTCCGCATGCCATACATAATAAGACCGGCAATGGTTTTAGCTCCCACTTTTGACTTCATGTTTTGACGGATGGTTTCAACAGTACGGGGGCTAAGGAATACTTCCTTGGATATTTCTTCCGTGGTTTTGTCTTCTGCCAGCAGCTTTAATATACGTACTTCTTTTTCAGAAAATTTGATGGGATTGGGATAAAACTGGCGAACCTGTTTTTTGGTTTGCAGTTTTGACAGTACAGCTTTATTAACAAGATCATTAAAGTAAAAGTCATCATTCATGCAGGTAAGGATTGCCTGGTAAATTTCTTCAGGATCACTTGTTTTGGTAAGGTAGGCGTTAGCGCCCATTTCCATCATTTTGGTGATCATTTCCTGGTCATCGTACATAGTCAGTACAATGATCTTTACATCGCTGTGTTCCTTTCGCAATATGCCGATAGCGTTCACACCGTCCACCTCAGGCATACGGATATCCATCAGTAACACATCCGGCTTCTTAAGCTGCATTTTGTGCATCAGGTCCTTACCGTCTTCAGCTTCCCAAAGGATCTTCAGATATTCCTTTCCTTTCAGCGCCATCTTAATACCATCGCGGAATATCTTATGGTCATCCGCAATAGATACCTTTATAACCAGCTCAGTGCTCATAGTGGGGTAGGTTTGGCTTTTAATGGGTTATTAATTTAATGGACAAAGCATTTAGCTTTTAGTTTATACGGATCGCTGTATTTATACAGGGACCTCATCACCTGGCCGCTAATGCGGTTCAAGCCTGTATTCCGCCTCGATACAACTTTCCGGGCACTGTGTTCAACTTACATTCCCTGCTTCCTTTTCCTGCTATGGTTCTTTTGCCTAATTCAACTGTATAAAAATCACACTTTTACAAACGTAAAAACGGCGGGCTAATTTCGTAAAAAATAATAAACCTTTATAGGGCCGGTATGTTAGCTCTTTGTCAACATTGGTATTTTTACGATATACAAAACCGACATTTTACTAGCAAAAAGGTAATTTCTGTATTGATAAAAACGGGCAAATGTGCTCTTGCCATCTGATGATATGGGTACTACTTTTGAGTTAGAAGTTGATTGGTAGACGGATACGGCAACCTCATAACTATCCAATGTCCTAGTTTACCGTCCAATAAAAGTTTTCCAATAATCTTATGAAAAGCACAGTCAAATCCAATATCAGTCAACTTCTTCTTTTTTGCTGAAATAACTGATACACAAAGCACTAGATGCAGGATAAATGAATAACCGATCTTGCATTCAGCAAATTCCCCAAACTATTATCCTTGTTGTACGGAATATCCGGCCGCCCTGCACTTTTGGCACATTCCGGAAACCGGCAACCCGCAGTCCCGTTTTTAAAATCCGTTGAAACCATTTTACACATCCGCAGGCTTATCCACAGCTTGTGCAAAAATGTTGACAACTTTTTTTCGCATTCGTAAAAATCCATACCGCATATGCGAAAAACACGACCGTAAAATTACTATTTTACAAGGGAAATTATACGCATTTTTAAATCGTATTACTACCCGAAAAATCCTCGCAAATGCACTATACATCTTCACTTCAGCCAAATTAAGCTATTTAGTGCATGTTAGCTACCCGTTGTCAGTCTTTTTTTTTTGGAGGTTTTTTACATCCGATTCTGTCATTCTAAACCTCTAAAAACTACTTCTATGACGCAAAATCAACTCACCACAAAAAAAGCTATTGCTTCTATTGGTGAAGAGATCGGTTATGAGCTCGGTACCCAAATGGTAAACGATTTTCAGGTAGCAAATCCAAATGATGTTCATTCCTATGTAATTGGCCGCAACATTATCGACCAGATTCTGGCTCAACCAGGCTGTGTAGGTATGCGTTTTTACAATGCTTACAACGAAATGGGTGAAAAAACATTGGTTTATGTAGGTCTTGACGCAAAAGGCAAAACCATTCTGGAATACACTACTGTTGATAATCAAGGTAAACTGGGTATTGAAAAAGGTATCGTAGCTGATCGTATCATCAACCCACGCTTCCCGCCACAAACTACCACCACTGAAGAATCTGAAGATTTTCAATGGGGTTGGAATATAGATTAAAGATATATTTCATATTATTTGAATTTCAGTGTGCCTTTTCTATATTTGACGCAAATTATTCATAATTAAGGCATACATCACAGATATTAGCATAGCGTCTCATTTACTACCCTTATTATTTTTTCTCCTGTTTCTGAACAGAAATAAAGAACGAATAATAAGGGTAGTTGTATTATACTGCCTGTATTCATTCCTGAACGAGATGGTAATGGCAAGGCTCATTACACTCAACAATCACACCTACAGCCAGGTACTGTTCAGCGTCTTTACCCTGGTTGAATACTCACTCTTTACCACTGCCATTTACCTGGCACTAAAAAAGAAACTGTTCAAGCGCATTGTGCTGTTTGGCGTGCCTCTTTTTTTAGCCGCATATATTTTAAGCTTCATTTTTATCGTTAAAGACACTGCAGACTCGATTTCCATCACGGTAGAATACTCACTGGTAATCGTTTCTGCGCTGCTGTACTTCTTTGAAGAGATCAACCAGCCCAATACCACGTTCATTTATTCGTCGTTTCAGTTTTGGGCTATTGTAGGTATCCTGATCTATTCAACAGGAACATTTTTCCTGTTCATGTATTCACAGGCATTAAGCTATGAGGAATGGAGCAAGTGGGAGGTTATCAACTATGTGTTTACATGGATCAAGAACATATGCTTCAGTGTAGCAGCCTGCCTGCCGAAAAAAAGCAATAACCTTTCGGCAGAAGATAAAATGTATGACGACCCCTTTTATAACCGAACGCTTTAAAACCCATTTAACCCAAAGCCCTTGTACAAACTACCCACAATACTACTGCAAGCCAACAACCCCGGAAGCCCCGTTTCGGTAGTGCTGTTCTTTGGCACTGTAGGTATGCTGGCATTAACTATAGGGTTGATTGTATTTATCATCTTTCACCAGAGAAAGGTTATCCGCTACCAGATGCGGTTGCAAAGACTGGAACAGGAACAACAGAAAATGCTGCTCAATGCATCTATCCGCCTGCAGGAAGAAGAACGCCAGCGCATTGCTGCCGATCTGCATGATGATGCCGGTCCCCTGTTGGCTACAGCCCGGTTGTATTTGAATGAAAACCTGGTGAACCTCGATAAAACAACACAGCTACAGAGCATTTACAATGCCAAACAGATCATTGACGATACCATTCAGCTTATCCGCAATATATCACACAGCCTGATGCCCCCTACGCTGAAAAACTTCGGGCTTGAATCGGCTGTGAACGACCTTTTTCAAAAGATCAGTGGCTCCGGCAGTATGAACGCCAGTTGCCGTTTTCACGACTACCGTGAACGATTGCATGCCGACCAGGAACTGATCATCTTCCGTGTAATACAGGAGTTGGTAAATAACATTTTAAAACACAGTAATGCCAGCTTTATTCACCTTACCCAGAACCTGGGTGGCGATAAACTTTACATCCGGCTTCACCACGACGGCCGTGGCATTACACAGGCCGATTTTGAAAAGCTGAACAAAAGCAATGTAGGCCTGGGACTTAAAAACATCCAGAGCCGCCTGAAGCTGTTACACGGACGTATCTTTTTTGAAAAAGACATGTCGCAGACCTATTATAAAGTTACTATTGAAATACCCAAACAGGGAGAGGAACTGGCCAGCGACAGCATGGTGATATAAGACAAAGAAGTGCAGGTTGCAAATATTATCAGTATGCGCAGTGTAATAAAAGAGCTGCTGATGCAACTATTGATGAAAAACATTCACTGTTTGCTTTATTTCAGTAACTTAGAGAACCAATATCAACGCCAATATCAATAGAAACAATGGGACCCATTAAAGTTGCTATAGCCGACGATCACAAAATATTCCGGAAAGGGGTTATTTTGTCATTACGGCCTTATACCAATATCAGATTTGTACTCGAGGCAGAAAATGGGCAGGAATTATTGGATACCCTTCCTGGAGCTGCCGAATCACCGGACGTTATTCTGATGGATCTTCGCATGCCACAAAAAGATGGCATCGAAACCACCAAGATCATTGCCAAACAGTTTCCCCACATCCATGTTATAGCACTCACCATGTACGAAGATGAGCGTTTCGTGAGCCACATGATGGAAATAGGCGCCAACGGCTACCTGCTGAAAAGCGCCGACCCCGCAGAAATTAAAAAAGCCATCATGGAGGTAATGAGCAAAGGATATTACCTCAATAACTTCGTGAACCGCATTTTACTTAAAAAATCACATGCAAGGGTAAAGGTAGTACCCAGTCTTACCAATGAAATTACTCTCAGCGACCGTGAGCGGGATGTAATCAAATACATCTGCATGGAGTTCACAGCCCATGAAATAGCCCAGAAATTGGAGGTTAGCCCACGTACCGTTGAGGCCATCAAAGACCGCCTGATGGAGCGTTTTGGGGCAAAAAACACTGCAGGGCTGGTATTCTTTGCCGTTAAAAACAACCTGATTGACTAACTCCCGGGTTTAAAAACATCTATTTGCTCTTCTGCCGGTAACGGACAGGTCATTCTTGTGCCGATCATGAAAAGAACAGGCAGGATATATTTATTTGATTACTTTTGCACGCTCCATTACGATTCCTCTTTCTGATACTATCGAAGACCACAGCCTCTATGAAGAACCGGTTTGCAGGAACTGATTAAACATGGTAATAACCGGTAGTAGCATATTAAGTACATTTTCACTGATAAATATCTTGTTGCCGCTATGGCCATTGTGGATATTATTGGTCCGTACCGAGCGGACTCCATGGGCCAATTGGTTGCTGGTTTTGTGTATCTATATTTGCTGTAGCAACCTGCTACCACTTCTGCCACCGGTGCAACACCATTTACCCGTTCTTTCTCCTCTTACAGAACTGGCTGAATTTACCATACAGTTTTACCTGTTGCGGCAACTCATTGCGCAGGCAAAAGCAAAAGATATCATGCAGCTGTTGCTGGTAGCATTCTTATCTTCAATAGTTACTTTATACTGGCAGCAGGGCACTGCCGTGTATCAGCGCCAGATGGTGCTTACAGAGGCGGGATTACTTGTATTCTTATCATTTGTGGCATTGGTACAACTGGCCACACAGCGGCATATTGTAATATTCCGCTCGCCGGTTTTCTGGATAGCATGCGGCATACTTATCTTTTACAGCATGAAGATACTGATTGAATGCCTGGCGGCTGCATTACCGGCCTCACCGCAGATACAACAGCAAAAACTTCTGTTGACAACCATCAGCAATAGTATACGGCTTATTGCCTTTACAGCCGCTATCAGTGTCAGATCATCTTCTTACTTACAGCTTTTCAGATAGCCATTTCCGGTACATCATTGCCGGTAATAGTAAGTTTACCTGCCGTTTTCTGGCGAATTTCTTCCACCGTTACTCCCGGTGCACGCTCAACCAATAAAAAGCCTCCACCTGGTAATACATCCATAACTGCCAGGTCTGATACAATACGTTTTACACACTGAACACCGGTAAGCGGTAATGTACAAACAGGCAATACTTTCGACTCCCCTTTAGGGTTGGTGTGCATCATGGCTACAATGATGTTTTTGGCACTGGCAACCAGGTCCATGGCACCGCCCATTCCCTTCACCATTTTACCGGGTATTTTCCAGTTTGCAATATCACCGTTTTCCGATACTTCCATAGCGCCCAGTACCGTCAGATCTACCTTGCCGGCTCTTATCATTCCGAAACTTTCTGCACTGTCAAAAAATACCCCACCTGGCAATATTGTTACCGTTTCTTTCCCGGCATTGATAAGATCAGCATCTATTTCGTCTTCAGCAGGATAAGGTCCCATACCCAGCATACCATTTTCAGACTGCAGCATAATAGAAATACCTGCAGGAATATAATTCGCAACCAGGGTGGGAATACCAATACCCAGGTTTACATACATACCATCGCGCAATTCCTGCGCAATGCGTTTTGCAATTCCGAATTTATCTAAAGCCATACATTGTTCGTTAAATAGTGAGTGAAGCCTGATGTTGCAGTTACCCTATTCAGGGTATTATTACATCTTTACTGTTTTGCGTTCAATCCGCTTTTCATAATTATCTCCCTGGAAAATGCGGTGTACATAGATACCCGGTACATGGATCGCATCCGGATCCAGTTCACCAGGCTGTACCAGTTCTTCTACTTCGGCAATGGTGATGTTACCGGCTTTTGCCATAGAAGTAGAAAAGTTGCGGGTCGTTTTACGAAATACCAGGTTACCGAACCTATCACCTTTCCACGCTTTTACAATGGCAAAATCAGCATGCAGCGCATGTTCCATCAGGTAATTTTTCCCGTTGAACGCCCGCACTTCTTTACCAGCAGCTATTTCGGTGCCATAGCCGGCAGGTGTAAAAAAAGCAGGAATACCCATACCAGCCATCTGAATACGGGTGGCCAATGTACCTTGTGGCAACAGCTCCACCTCCAGTTCACCACTCAGCAACTGGCGTTCAAACTCAGCATTCTCACCTACATAGGAACTCATCATCTTTTTGATCTGGCGGGTCTTGAGTAACAGTCCCAGACCAAAATCATCCACACCGGCATTATTGGAAATACAGGTAAGATGGGTAACACCCTTCTGAACAAGGGCTGTAATGCAGTTTTCGGGGATACCGCATAAACCAAAACCACCAAGCATTATAGTAGCGCCATCAGCAATATCATGAATAGCCGCCTGCGCATTGGCAACAACTTTATTCATATCAGCAGCAATTTAGAAGGTAAAAATATTTAATCCGTTCCAGAATGCCCGGCTAATTTATTTAATACAATGTTATGTATATAATACAGGCAAAACCACATTGCGTTAATGCTGTTGCAAAAGTAGAACAGGCAATAACCTGGTAAGTACTACTTCGACTGTACGGGTGCAGGAACTTCTACCTCTGCTTTGTTCAACGTGGCAGCAGGTGATGAAGGAGGTGGCAATTGTTTTGCTGTATCCGCTGCATTTTTTATACGGGTAGCGCGGGTAACCAGTGAGTCGAACATTTCACGCGCAATATCAGGCCGGCTTACATAGAACCTGTAGCTTTCGGTAAATTCTTCGCGGGTTACTTTATGCAACTGAAAAACGTTATCGTATAGGGTGAACATTTCGGGCTTCACATCTCTTTTTACAGAGTCTTTCAGTAAATACTGAACAGAGAAACGATCTACCTGTATCATGTCCCATATTACCATTCCCATTTCATCTTTCGACAATACGCCACGGGGTATACGTCCTTTATCCGAACATGCGGCTGCAATCAGCATCAAAGCAAGGGTACCTGCAACAATTAACTTCATTTCAACTCCTGTTTATATGTATTGGCATTACTGATATCAACTTTCATCAGAATATCCCTTGCCCGTTGTTTCTCCTCAGGTGTACCTTTTTTAAAAATACGGATCAGTTCATTGGATTTACCCTGAAAAAAGAACTGGATGATCATTGTATTGGGAATATCGTTGTTCAGGGTATTCAGCAGGGCCAGTGTATTCATCATGGCATTACGGCCTTCCGTTTCGTTTTCATATAATATATCAAGCCCCAGGCGATAATAACTGTAAATGGCATCATGTACTGTTGTATAGCGGCTGTTCGTAAGATTTTCAATCAGCCAGTAACGGTTGCGCAAGCCATCAAAAGCTTTCCAGCCGGATATTTCACGTGACTCTGGCGCATTGTTCACAATCTGTAATGCTTTCTGAAAGTACGGATCTCCGCCACGCAATGAGAAGGAATCAAAATCCAATCCCAGTATCATATATACATAATAGGCAAATACGGCTGTAAGATTTGAACTTACAGGATCGGAACCGGAAACCCTATTCTCGTTGAAATCAAGCTGCTGAAACTCTACATATTTGAACGTAACAGCTTCATCCATAAAGTTCATCAGTGGCGTTTCATAACTGGTATTGTATACCGGGCGTGCAGCCTGTACAGTCAATGCGGCCTTGTATACATTACTACCTGAAGCCTCGCTGATGTTTAATAAAAAGTTGCATATGATCTTTTCATTGCTCTGGAATGTTTCTCTTGTCCACTTACGACCGTTCAAAAAGTTGTTCAGTGATGTCTGTAACGTCTGAAACACCTTCTTATCTGTCTGTGAACTAATGCGGTTAGCATTAACAGTAATACGCGCCTGCAACTCCTGCGCTACAGCGGTATGCCAACACGCCAACAACAACATTGCTCCAACGAAACTGTTACGCATATAATAAGTTTACAATTCTGTCTACAATGTCTTTCGCAACCTCTGTTTTAGGTTTACGCTCATACACTGCCTGTTCACCATTTTTATCAAAAATGGTTATTTTATTGGTATCGTAGCCAAATCCTGCTCCGGCATCGTTCAGAGAATTCAGAACAATCATGTCTGCATTCTTGGTCTTTAACTTCTGCAGGGCATATTCTTTTTCGTTAGTGGTCTCCAGGGCAAAACCAACCAGTAACTGATCATCTTTTTTTTGCTGTCCCAGGCTTTTCAGAATGTCCTTGGTACGGGTCAACTCCAGGGAAAACGCTTCTGAGGTCTTTTTTATTTTCTGCTCTTCAGTATGTAATGGTGTATAATCAGCCACGGCAGCAGCCATTACTGCTACGTCTGCATCTGCAAATACAGCTATACAGGCTTCATACATCTGGTTTGCCGTCTGTACATGGTGAACAGTAATACCAGTCGACAATTCATCTATATGTGTTGGCCCTAATACAAGATGTACAGATGCTCCCCTGGCTGCCAGTTCTTCAGCAATAGCCACACCCATTTTACCGGATGAGCGATTGCCAATAAAACGTACAGGATCTATTGCCTCATAGGTTGGTCCTGCGGTTACTAATACCTTTTTACCCGCCAGCTTACCTATGGTAAAGAATTTCTGTTGCAGGAACTGTACTATGTTTTCCGGTTCGGCCATACGCCCATCGCCATGTAAACCACTGGCTAATTCGCCTTTCTCTACCGGAATAATATGGTTGCCGTACGATTGCAGTTTTTGCAGATTGGCTTGAGTGGAAGGATGTTTCCACATGTCTTCGTCCATAGCAGGTACTACTACCACAGGGCAGGTAGCAGATAGGTAAGTAGCCTGGAGCATATTATCACAAATACCCTGCGCCATTTTAGCCAGCGTATTACAGCTTAGCGGGGCAATTACCATCACATCGGCCCAACGTCCCAGCATTACGTGGTTTGACCACGCAGCTTCACTAAATAGTTCTGTAATAACAGGATTTTTAGACAGCGTGGAAAGTGTGAGTGGCGTTACAAAATCTTTGGCAGCCGGAGTCATTACCACCTTTACCTCGGCACCGGCTTTTACCAGTAAACGCACCAGTAATATAGATTTATAAGCAGCTATACTTCCGGAAATTCCCAGCAAAATTTTTTTTCCCTGCAACATGGGTTAAAATTAGTCCTTTTTGCGAAAGCGGTAAAACAGGCTATATCAATGATATGCATACCAGATAAACTGCATTGTATTCTGTCAAACTAAAAAAGCGGTCAGGAAATTTCATTCCTGCCGCCTGTAATATATTTATACCATCAGATGCTGATTATTAGCTGAACAGATCGTCTTCGTTCTTACGATAGTAGATTTTATCTTCCAGGAACTCCTGGGTAGCCAGCAATGCCGGGTTGGGCATACGCTCATACGCACGGGAGATCTCGATCTGCTCTTTATTTTCGTGAATCTCTTCCAGGCTGTCTGTATGGCTGGCAAACTCTTCCAGTTTGTTGTGCAGCTCCTCTTTCAACGAAATGTTAATCTGGTTAGCACGTTTGGCAATAATGGCAATGGATTCGTACACATTACCGGTTTTGCCCTTGATCACATTCAGATCTTTTGTTTCGGCCACATTCGCGGTATTGGCACTAATTTGGCGTCTTAATTTGCTCATTATTAAGGTCTTTAATGTTTTTTTGAGATAATGCTACATAACTCTCTGCCTCTTTTGCCAGTTTGCTTTCAGGAAAACGGTCTGCAAAATCATGACATTCTGCTATTACCTGCAGGTACCTGGCTTCCTGTTTATCAGGAATACTGTTGAATGCAAATAAATAATAAGATTTTATTATTTGCAACTTATATTCATCGCTTTTGTGTGAATCAGGAAAGTCATTCATCAAACTGTTGAAAGCCACTCCTGCCGCACGATAATGCCCCATATTGAAATACAACTGGGCACTCGAAAATGCTTTACTCTCAAGCTTTTCGCGACATTTATCAATGATCTCGGCTGCTTCTTTGGTTTTGGCAGAACCGGGATGATAGTTAATAAATGCCTGCATATAACCAATCGTTTTCTGCGTATTGGTCTGATCCAGGTCCTGTTTGGGCGACTGGCGATAATAAGTATATGCCCGCATGTATTCCATTTCCTCTGCCTTAGGACTATTGGGGAAAACCTCCACAAATTGCTTGAACAGGTTTTCTGCATTCATCCAGTCGTGCAGATAATAAGAACAATATGCGTATTTATAAAAAAGATCTTCAAACTGGGGTTGCCCCTTCATCAGGGGAAACAACTCTTCGTACAACTGTTGGGCAAAATTATACTTTTTAGCCAGGTAGTACTTTTCTGCCATGCGCAACTTATAGTCATAGTCCGTACTCTTTTGCACTTTGGCAAAGTTAGAGCAGGAAACCATCAAAACACTACAAACAATAGCCGTGAACAGTAGTCTCATAAAAGTGGGCAAAGTTAAGGTTTTACATACAAATATTAAAGGATTGCATTTGGCCACCAAAAATGGGTAGTTAATTTAATGAAAAAACCTCCCCGTATGGGGAGGTTTTGAATATATAACTGGATTTAGCCAGGCTATTTTTTACGCAGGTTGGGGTGCGGGGCGGGAACGCTGTTAGGGCCTTCTTCGCCGGTTCCGTCTCTCAGGTCAACTGTGTTACAATCACCGCCGGTTTCACCATATTTGAAGATGAAGCGGTCAGCGCTGATACCTTCTTTTTCAACAAGGTAGTTAATCACGGCATTTACGCGATCCCAGCTTAACTGTTGTTCAGATTTGCTGGATGAGCAGTAGCCGATTACAGCAATCTTACAATCAGAGTTATCACGGATTTTCTGAGCCACGCTTGCCAGTAAGGCTTTAGAATCGTTGTTCAGAACTACCGCTCTGCCTTTGAAGGTAATGCTGGGTAAGTCGCCAATTTTGCATTTGCCACCACCGCGGATACCATTTTCTTCAATGTATTTGCGCAGTGAATCGCAACAAGCAGGAGGAGGACATTTACCAACACCATCAGCATCTACAGGCTGGCACTGAGTAGGTGTGATCAGCTCTTTATCTTTATAGTCAGGAACACCATCACCGTCTGTATCACGGCTAACACCATGTGAATCAACAGGTGCACCGGCAGGTGTATTGGGCTCCATATCGAACTGGTCAGTAACGCCATCACCATCAGAATCATCCAGAACAGGTTTTGGAATCTTCATGTGACGGGGTTTGTTGATCTCGTTGTAAGCATAATCCAATGGATTCAGCCACCACAGAGGTTCAACAGACTTGCGACCACCGATAGTGATGTTCAAACCAACTGACAGGAAGTTGTACAGGTCCATGTCGCGTGTTTGCGCAGGTGCTGTATAAGTTCCACCTATATTAGTCACATTTTCCTGCCATTGCTGACCATCTAACAGGTCTGTTTTGGGAATTGTGATCTTATCTTCAATAGCCAGACTCAGACGTTTGTTGAGTTTGAAGGCTATACCAGCACCCAGTACCAGGGCTGGCCTGAAGGGTTTACCAAACACTTTCGGCTGACCGTTATCAGTTTCACCGGGTGTTTCGTATTTACCATCAAGAATGTTTTTCAGGTCTTTTTTGATGTTTTTACGGTCTTTATACCTGAAACCGGTAGGACCATATTTAGCAATTACAGAAGAGAAATCATAATTAGCTCCGCTGCCGTTCAGGGCGTCGATCTTGGTATCGTAGATCATACCTGCAACACCAATAAAACCATACAGGTTGAAGCCAGTTTTGGCGCGGTGGAAACGGATATTGTTCAGTGTGAACACAGCTTCCAGGCTCGCGTCATATATATTCGTTTTGTAATTGTAGAAAACGGGCACAGTCGGATTGCCGCTTACTGTATAACTCTTCCATGCTGGGTTACGGGCATATCCCATAGAAGGCTGGAAGTTCAGCCCCTTGGTAGTTCCGAATCCGAATTCACCACGGATTGACATTACATACCCCAGAGCTTTACGAACGTGTAAACCTGCGCCGAAGCCAGGGAAACGGTTACGAACATCACCGCTTATACCGAAAGTACCAACTTTTAAACCGATTTCCCACTGGTTACGAGGCAAGGCAGGATAAGGATAATTATTTGCCATGAATTCCGTGTGCTGCGGTAATCGTTTAGATGGCACTACAGAGGAGTCCTGTACATCATAGCTCCCGCCAATTTGAGCGAAAGCCCCAGACACAAACAGGCACAGTAAACCAAACAAACCTGTGTACTTTTTGCTAGCCATAACTAAAATTTATGTGAAGGAATAAAGAAAGTCCAATGTCCCTATATTGTGCAAAAATATTAATTGCAACCTAAATACCAAATTTTTTTACCCAACTGCAATGTGTTTATCTTGCTGTTTTTCATTTACTAACACATGTATAAATAGTCGAAAAACGCTGTAATAATACAGCTACAAAAACGTAAACTTTCTCCCAGTATTTGTATCATGAAATTATCACAGTCAATATTACACGAAGAATTACTATTATTTGATAAGAAGTTCCAGGAAGCCGTTAAAAGTAATGTGCCACTGCTTGACCGCATTATGCGCTTTATTGTTAACCGCAAGGGAAAACAATTGCGCCCCATGTTTGTGCTATTGGCGGCAAAGCTCTGTGGGCCTGTAAATGAGGTCACTTACAGGGCAGCATCACTGGTAGAGTTACTTCATACCGCAACACTTGTACACGATGATGTAGTAGATGAAGCACTTGAACGAAGGGGATTTTTTTCTACATATGCTTTGTGGAAAAGCAAGGTATCAGTACTGGTAGGCGACTATTTACTGGCCAAAGGTTTATTACTGTCGCTGGACCACGATGATTTCAGAATATTGCAGTTGCTGTCTGAAGCAGTACGTCAAATGAGCGAAGGTGAATTGCTGCAAATGGAAAAATCGCGTAGCCTTAATTTGGAAGAACATATATATTTTGATATTATACGTGGAAAAACTGCTTCTTTACTGGCCTCTGCCTGTGCGGCAGGTGCCTACTCTTCTACACGCGACGAAAAAATCGCTTCGCGTATGCGGCAGTTTGGAGAAAACGTAGGCATGGCTTTCCAGATCAAAGATGACCTGTTTGACTATGGCAGTGATTCCGTAGGCAAACCCACCGGTAATGATATTAAAGAGAAGAAACTGACCCTGCCTTTGATATATGCACTGAACAACGCCGATAAGGCTACACGCAAAAAGCTCATTTATATTATAAAAAACGAGAATAAGAACACTGAAAAAGTTCAGGAAGTAATTGCTGTGGTAAAGCAATCCGGGGGAATTGAGTATGCCAATAAAAAAATGTTGGCCTATCGTGACGAAGCTTTGAGTATTTTACACGAATTTGACAACATTGAGGTGCGTAACGGACTGGAAGAACTGGTACGATTTACTACCGATAGAAAATTTTAATCCACACACCAGGCATGCCCGAACAGAAAAGGTGGAACATATTACCGGTAGCAGAAGACAAAGCTGATGCTTTATTTCACTCCCTGAAAATACATCCCGTTTTATGCAGGATATTAACCCAGAGAGGGCTTGATGACTTCAACAAGGCGAAACAATTCTTTCGCCCTCAGCTTACAGACCTGCATGACCCATGGCTGATGAAAGACATGGAGAAAGCAGTCGTGCGCCTGCTGGATGCTTTTAACAACCGGGAAAAGATACTGGTATTTGGCGATTATGACGTAGACGGTACTACTTCGGTAGCCTGTATGTTCAGCTTTCTGCAAAAAATATATGCGCCTGAATTGCTCGATTTTTATATCCCCCATCGTTACCGCGAAGGATATGGTGTTTCAAAAGCAGGGATTGACTTTGCCGCATCGCAGGGTTTTACATTAATTGTATCGCTTGACTGCGGTATCAAATCCGTGGAACTGATTGGCTATGCCCGTAGCCTGGGCATTGAGTTCATTGTGTGTGATCACCATATGCCCGATGAAGTGTTACCACCCGCGGTAGCCATTCTGAACCCCAAGCAAAAAGATTGTAATTATCCCTACAAAGAATTGTGTGGCTGTGGCGTGGGGTTTAAACTCATCAGCGCTCTTGTGAAACGCTTGGGCCTTCCCGATAGTGACGCCTTTGAATATCTTGACCTGGTAGCTACGGCCATTGCAGCGGATATTGTTCCCATGACCGGTGAAAACCGTACACTGGCCTATTTTGGGCTCAAAAAAGCCAACGAGTCTCCCAACGCAGGCATACTGGCGTTAAAAGAATTGAGCGGCCTGGTAAAAGAACTACATATTACCAACCTGGTATTTATGATCGCTCCGCGGGTGAATGCCGCCGGCAGAATGGATGATGCCCGTAAAGCCGTTCAGCTATTTATAGCACGGAGTGCGGCCGAAGCCATTCAATACGCTGAGCAATTACACTCAGATAATACAGACCGTAAAGAAGCTGATAAACTGATTACACAGGAAGCTCTTGCCATTATTGAAAGTGATACTACCCTGGTAGCCCGGAAATCAACAGTGGTATTTCAGCCGCACTGGCATAAAGGTGTGGTAGGTATTGTAGCTTCCCGTTTGATAGATCATTATTACCGGCCTACTATTGTATTAACCCGTTCTGGAGATTATGTAGCCGGATCAGCCCGTAGTGTAACAGGATTTAATGTGTATGAAGCTGTACACCAATGCAAAGATCTGCTACTGGGATATGGCGGCCATTTCTATGCTGCCGGCATGACTCTTGAACCGGAAAATGTGGAAGCTTTCCGTGAACGTTTTGAAGCAGTAGTAACTGCTACTATCCACCCCGAGCTGCTGATCCCGGAAATTCTGATCGATTCAGAATTACAGTTCAAGGATATCAAACAAGCTTTCTACAATATTATCTGCCAGATGGAACCCTTTGGTCCTGAAAACATGCGGCCTGTATTTGTAGTAAAAAATGTAACTGACAGCGGGTATTCACGGATAGTTAAAGAACAGCATATACGTTTTTCACTCCGGCAGGATAATATCCTCTTTAATGGTATCGGGTTCAACATGGCACAAAAGTTCCACTTGCTGCAACAAAAAAAACCAGTAGATGTGGTATTTACACTGGATGAAAACGAGTGGAACAATTCCAAACATCTTCAGTTAAAAGTGATCGACTTCAGACAACACGAGGAATAAAAAAGAGGTACAGAATACAAAGCACCGTTTCTGAATGTATTGCTACTTCTTCAATCGTATTTTGTATTCTGCACCTCGTATCAACACTGGTATCTTACTAACCTTTTACCGGCATTTCATTTTTCAGCAGGTCCACACTGCGGTTAATGAACGCAGTAAGATTTCCGCCTTTCAGTAGTCCCTGCGACAACAATGCCAGGTCAGCCAGATTATGTACAATTTTGTCCTGTTTATCCTTATCTGATTCTGCCAATACCTGCTGATAAATGGGGTGGTTACCATTTACTGTTAAAGTTACCTCATCGGGCATGCTGGCATAAAAACTACCCATTGCACCCTGTATGGCAGCCATATCTTTCATACGACGCATAAACTCAGGACGGGTGGCAACTACAGGCGGGGCTTCGGTGCTCAGTCCTTTTACTTCTACGGTTACATGCAGTTGCGACATATCCCTGCTGAACAGGTCTTTCAGTTTTCCTTCTTCATCTTTTGACAATACACTGTCTGCGCTATCCTGTTTATCTACCAGGTTGTCTGTAATATCAGCATCCACTCGTGTAAAGTGTACATCCTGCCATTTGGTTTCCATCTGGTTCAGGAAACCGGCATCAATTAAAGAATCCAGTTTTACTACCAGGTATCCTTTAGCTTGTGCAGACTTTACAAAAGCATCCTGCTGCACAGGGTCAGTGGTATAGATAATAACCAGTTTCCCCTCCTTATTCTTCTGGAGTGTTTCTGCAGCCAGGCGATATTCTTCCAGGGTATAGAACTTAGTATCCGTATCTGCTGCTGGGGCGCTTTCCAGTAAGCAGAATCTGTTGGCTTTTTCCAGGAACTTATCGTCGGTCATCATACCATACTTCACAAACAGGCCAACGCTATCCCATTTTTCTTCAAAGTCTTTTCTTTCCTTATTAAAGATCTCTTCCAGTTTATCAGCTACTTTTTTGGTAATGTAGTTGTTGATCTTTTTTACATTCGGATCGCCCTGCAGATAACTGCGGCTCACATTCAGTGGAATATCCGGGCTGTCGATCACACCCTGTAACAGCATCAGGAACTCCGGCACAATATCTTTCACCTCGTCGGTTACAAATACCTGGTTGCTGTACAACTGGATCTTGTCTTTCTGTATTTCATAGCTCTGCTTGATACGGGGGAAATATAAGATACCGGTCAAATTGAACGGGTAGTCAACATTCAGATGGATCCAGAACAATGGTGGTTCATTATACGGATACAGTTGTTTGTAGAAATCCTGGTAATCCTGTGCGGTAAGCTCTGATGGCTTTTTTACCCAGGCAGGTTGTGTTACATTGATCTGCTCACCTTCAAAAAAGATGGGAACAGGTAAAAAGCGGCAAAAACGATTAAGAATAGAGCGGATGCGTTCTGTATCAAGAAACTCGGCACTTTCTTCATTAATATGAAGTACAATATCTGTACCTCTTGTTTCTTTGGTAGTCTCATCCAGGGTGTATTCGGGACTGCCGTCACACTCCCAGCGAACCGCTACTGCATCCTCACGGAAACTTTTGGTCAACACCGCCACCCTATCGCTTACCATGAAGGAAGAATAGAAACCAAGACCAAATTTACCAATGATGCTATTCTCATTCTGCCCTTTGTATTTTTTCACAAATTCCTCTGCACCACTAAAAGCCACCTGATTAATGTACTTCTCTACTTCTTCGCCGGTCATGCCCACACCTTTATCAGAAATGGTGATGGTTTTATTGGGAATATCCAGCTTTACTTCCACATTCAGATCGCCCAGCTCACCTTTGGCTTCACCAATGGAAGACAATGTTTTGAGCTTTTGTGTAGCATCCACGGCATTGCTGATCAATTCACGCAAAAAGATCTCATGATCACTATACAGGAACTTTTTAATAATAGGGAAAATGTTTTCGGTCTGCACCCTGATATTGCCCGTAGCCATATATGATTATTTTTTTAATAATAAGATTACCTGCTGTGCCCGACAAACCTGATGCCAGCACCGTCAGGGCGCCAAAATTGCGAAAAAATGGCAGACCAGTTACAGGATTATGCAATAAGAGCAGAAAAAAATTCCGGATACAGAAAGCAGTCCTTTCCATATCCGGAATCAGTTTTACCTTAATTCAGCAGGTTATTGCCTGATGAATTTCAGCGTATAATGTTCAGAAGCATTATCTGCACTCAGAATATACATACCGGGTTTCAGACGTCCCAACTGATTGTTCAACTGGCTATTTACCTGGTTTATATCTCCTGATGCCCTTAACACAACCCTGCCATCCACACCGGTTACATTTACAGTGTAGATTTTTCCGGCATTGGCTGTTACCAGCCTGATCACATTGGTTACAGGGTTTGGCTGCAGGCTCAATACTGCTTTTTCTTCTGTATTCCTGCGTACGCTTACCACTTGTGAAAGCGTAGCTTTACCGTCAATATCAACCTGTTGCAGTCTATAGTAACTGGTACCACTCAGCGGTTGTACATCATTAAACTGGTACGATACAATGCTGTTACTGTTACCAGCACTGCTAACGCTTCCTATTACAGTAAAGTTGGTACCATCGGCAGAACGCAATACATTAAAATGACTGCTGTTTTGTTCTGTACCTGTTTTCCAGCTTACCAGTACTGAAGCAACTGCTGACTGTGCTTTCAGCTCCAGTAAAGTTACCGGCAATGGCGTAGCAAAGCTAAACCTGGTGTATACCGGCAGATGATCCGAAGCCGTAGTAGCAGTGTAAGTAGCAATATATAACCTGGGGTCTTCGATATCTGTAGAATTGCTGATGTTATTGGTTAACAAAGGACGTGTAATGATCATGTGATCGATCAATCCTGAACCACCAATAAAGCTTACTCTGCCTGCAATATCCAGCGGACGTGTCAGTGCAGTATAAGATCCATTATCATCCACAAATGATTTGTACGGAGATATTGTTGATGCGGTATAGATAGATCCTTCCACCCTGTCATTATAATCGCCAATGATCATCACATTGTCATTCTTATAATACAGGTCAACTGAATCTTTCAGCACCTGTACATCATATACCCTCCTGTTGTAGCTGGCCTGGTCTGATGACGATTTGGAGTGAATAACGATCAGTCTTACTTTTTTCGTTTGCCCATTGATATTCACATCAAATGTAGCCATATAAGGTAACCTGCCGGAAGACCAGAAGCTGGATCCGCTTCCTGTAGGATAGTTACCCAAACGCGCACCCGGCAATCCCAGTCTTGCACTGTCATACATGCTTTCAAACATTACACGGGGAGGCTCAGCAGCCGACAACGTCATAGTGGCAGTATTGTAAATAAAGCCAATCTTCTGTGGTGGGAAGGTAGGATCCGGTGCATTGAAAGAATATGACCACCTGTTGGAAACAGTAGCAGCGTAGCTACCAGATAACTGTGACAGTAACTGGGTCAATGCAGCGTCGTTTGACATTTCTTCAAACCCGATCACATCCATATTCAGCCGGTTGATAACAGTGGTAATGTTATTCACCTGGGTGGTTACCTCTGCAGGCGTAGCACTATTGGTTGAGTTCGCGCCAAAGAAACTCATATTATAACAAGCCACATCAAAGGTTTCTGCTTTGGGATAAGAAGAACCGGTTAATGTAACGTTGTTTTTATTAAGCCCTGGAGCACTGAAGTTCAGCGTTCCCTCTACTTTCAACGCTTTGGTTACCGGTGAAAAACGAACATAGATAGTTGTTCCGGCACCTGCAGTTGCTGCAGGGATCACCAGCGGATTGGTGCTGAAGCTGCTGTTATCAGAGGACAGCTCGTAGCCCGTAGGAGGCGTTACAGTAATATTTGTTCCACCGTCAGACTTAACGGTTACGGCCTGACCAGCAGAATGATTACCAGTTGACACTTCACCAAAACTTAACTGTACAGGGCTTACACTTAATAAAGTAGATTGGTCTGTAATGGTTACATCATCAATTGACCAGCGCGCTGCATTATCTGTAGGTGATGAAGTATACTGGAATGCGATATAAACATTGGACAATCCTTTATAAGCAGAAAGATCAATGTCTTCAGAAAGTGTCCAGTCGGTAGTAGCCGAGCCGGGAGGTGTCGGGAAGTTAGCGGAAGTGATCTCTGTCCAGGTAGCTGTAGATGGACTGCTGCTACCATCATAGTCAGTTGATACCAGCAATTTTAACTTAGGTCCGGTATATTCGCCCCTGCTGTAGAAACTCAATGCAGGAATAAATGCAATTCCGCTCAGGTTCAGTTTGGGCGAAATAAGCCATGCTACGTTGTTCTGCGCACCAGATACATAGCCATTCACACTTACACCATTGGTACTGTTGCGGCCATACTGGCTACAGCCCCATTGCTGGGAACCAACAGTGTTAATTGATAAGAAGCCGGAACCCGGTATGCTGGAAACCGTACAGGTATTGAAGTTGAAGCTGAGCGCTGCAGGATCAATAGCTTCGGCGGATAACAACACCGTTTTGGTAGAAGCACCTGTGCTGATATTGGTTACCTGGCCACTAAATACACCCGCTGCAACAGGAGCAAATTTTACATACACTACCTTATTGGTTGCATCTGCAGGAACGATATTTAATGTTGAGTAAAAATTAATATTATCTGTAGACACTGTAAAAGGTCCTGTAGCTGTTACTACAATTGGCTGATCAAGGTTTGTTTGCCCCAGGATAGTATATGAACGCACTGTATTGCTTCCGGTATTGGTAGCCGTAAAGTTTAGTGCCGTAGTATTGATACTGATGGTTTTGCCGGAAGAATTTTCCCAGGCAATAGACAGATCATCAATAGCAGATGTAGGACGATTACTGCTTCCGGAAGAAGCCGCCACGGTTACAATACGTACGGTAATAATGCCTGTATAATCATCCAGCGCATTGCCAAAATCAACATGTATGGGATTATCGGAGAATGTGCTTCCGCCGGTTGTTAATGTACCGGTTGTAGTAGGTACAATAAATGAAGTTGGGTTGCTGCCCAAACCATAATCCACTCTCCAGGTAGTAGTACGGGTGCTGGTAGCATCCAGTGACTGGAGATTAAAATCCATGGTAAAGTTGATCTTACCGGTAGTATTGGCAATCTGGAATACAAACGCACCACCAGGATCACCTACTGAACCGGTTTGACGAAGACCAACAGCTCTGTCGGTTGCAGTTGATTGTGATTCAGAAGACCCTATATTACCCGAAGCATAATTGAAAAAGCCTCCGCCGGTAGCAGTCCAGTTTGTTTTAGCTACATTAAAGGCGGCTGCTGTACCGATTGCAGACGCCGTTGCACCTGTACGGACAGAAATGCCCATTGGTAACCCGGTTCCGATATTGTCAAAATGCTCTGTAAACGGAGATGAATTCAACACGATATAGGGATAGATACCAGTGCCTGAAAGTGTTAACGATTTATCTGTAGCCCCCGTACTTGTATGGGTTATAGCAGTAGCTGGTGCTGCTCCCAATACAGTAGGTGAAAATCTTACATATACAGTTTTTCCGGTAGCGGCATCTGCAGCCGTAACGGTTGCAGTAGTTGCAAAATCTGTATTATTAAGTGAAATGGAATAAGGCGCCGAAGTAGTTAAATGAATATCATCTGTAAGACTGGTACCATTTACTAAATAGGTTTGAGAAGCTGAGTTAGTATTGATCTCTACATTACCAAATGCAATGGATGTTGCATTTAAACTTATTGCAGGTGATGTAGCAGTAGAAGTGGCAGAACCCGTAATTGCCACACTAGCAATACTGAAAGTTCCCCCATTGGCTTCTGCATTCCATCCATAAAACCTGAAAGTAATGGGTGAAGTAGCATTTGTAATAGCCGGGCTTAGTTTGCTACCGGTAGTAGCTGTAGTGGTAGCATCTGTAATCTGGAATATATTACCTGTTACCACCTGCAATGCACTATTGGAAGGACTGATAGATGCAGGCAGATTTGCAGCAAACCCGTCTATACTGGAACGTACCGAATACTGGCGTACTCCTGTACCTGAACGTTGAATAGTAAATGTGATGTCAGAAATACTAATATTAAAATTCGCATTAGGAGTAAGAGTAACTTCATAATACTGATCGGTAGCAATACTTCCTGCAAATACGTCGCTGCTATTAGTTGCTCCTAATGGCCAGCCGGTAAAGCTGAAGCGGCCGCCTGCATTAGGGTTTGCACTTAAGGAATAAGGGTTTCCGGAAGGCGCCACCGCCGTAAAACTGCCAAAAGTAAGTCCTGTGGCACTAGGTACAGGAGTTGGGTCTGTACGGCCTGTGCTGGCAGTAACGCTGGCAAAACTATAGGTTACCGAAAAATTTTGCGCAACGCCGTGGAAAAAAAGAAAAAGCAGTGGAAACAATGCCACTGATCTGAGTAGATTTTTAGTCATAATCCCTGTTTTAGATCCGCAAAAAGTGTTTACATGTTAAAATGAAGAAGCCTCCCGGGAGGGGTCTTGCAGATGGATATTGAGTTTAGAGAAGAATCGCAGGAACAGGTAAGGCGGCAAAACTACCGGGTTTTATGACTTTAAGATGATTAAGTAAATATTAACTTTTAACAATCTGTCCCTAAAATCATAAGTGTGGGGTTTTAACACACGATTTTTCTATTTTAAATATACGGGGTTTTTATTACCTTTGCAGCCCCAATTCTGTTTTTGGCAGAATCATCCAGTGTAACAGCCGGATGCCCAATGGGTAAAAAACCAATTTAAAATTTAAAACAGGGTTTAATGAACAACTACGAATTGATGGTGATTTTCACCCCTGTGCTTTCTGACGACGACTTTAAAGCCGCCCAGAAAAAATTCACTGCCTTTATCAAAGAAAATGGTGGTGAAATTGTGCACGAAAATCCCTGGGGTCTGAAATCACTGGCGTATCCCATCCAGAAAAAAACCACGGGTTTGTACTGGGTAATGGAATACAAAGCGCCAGCCAGCTTCAATGAATCTCTCAAGATTCAGATTTTACGTGATGAGAATATTCTTCGTCACATGTTTACTGTACTCGATAAATACGCCGTTGAGTACAATGCTAAAAAGAGAAGTGGTGTACCTACCGGAACAGAAAAAGCAGTGGAGGCATAATTTATGGCTAAAGCAAATGAAATTAAGTACCTGACCGCTATTAAAACCGAAAAGCCCCGGAAGAAATTCTGCCGCTTCAAGAAATACGGTATCCGGTATATCGACTACAAAGACGCTGAGTTCCTGAAAAAATTCCTGAACGATCAGGGTAAACTGTTGCCCCGTCGTATCACTGGTAACTCTCTGAAATACCAGCGCAAAGTGGCCCAGGCTGTTAAAAAAGCCCGCCAGATGGCATTATTGCCTTATGTAACTGACCTTTTAAAGTAAACCTCACCTAATCTGCCCCGTGCAGTGACAGTCATACCAAGCGGTGTGATTGGTAGCGTGAACAAAAGTTAAATCATGGAAATTATTCTGATAAAAGATGTAGATAATCTGGGCGGTGCTAATGAAGTAGTAACCGTAAAAAACGGTTATGCCCGCAATTATCTCATTCCCCAGAAGTTTGCTGTAGAAGCAAGCAGCTCAAACCTGAAACAACTGGAAGAAAGGCTGAAACAGGTTCGTAAGAAAGAAGCCGCTATGCTGGCTGCAATCAACGAAGTAATCGCTAAACTGAAAGATGGTGTACTGAAAATCGGCGCTAAAACCGGTACCAGTGGCAAAATCTTCGGTAGTGTAACTTCTCTGCAGATCAGCCGTGCCATTCGTGAGAACAAAGGATACGATATCGATCGCCGCAAGATCACTATCGTTGATGAAGTAAAAGAACTGGGCACTTATAAAGCCAACATCGATTTCGGTAACGGTAAAACCACCGAACTGGAATTTGAAGTGGTAGCAGAATAATTACAGCTTACTGTTAATATTCCTGCCCCTCCCGAAACGGAGGGGCTTTTTTATTGCTGTTTTCCCGCCGGTTTATGCCCCTTCCTGCAACGATCTGTCACAGACCATGCAAATCAATCGTTTACACTGTTGCATAGCCGTATTTATACCCGGCATAGAGCTACGGTGACATATAGTATAATTTTGTTGCATAAATGGAATTATTTCCTATCTTCATGGTTGATAATTGTCCCTTAGTTCTCTATGTTCTGGAAATTGGCTTACCAGCAGGTTCCTCAGTTCATCGTAGCAACTAATTGTCATTATCGGTTTTCAGAACATTAAAAATTTTTGTTACAATGAACATTTATGTAGGGAACCTCTCCTGGCAAATGACCGATGAGGATCTTAGGACCCTGTTTGAGCAATATGGCTCAGTAACTTCTGCTAAAATCGTTAAAGACAAAGTAAGCGGCCGCAGCAAAGGCTTCGGTTTTGTTGAAATGCCTGAGGACGGTGAAGCACAAAATGCTTTAAGCAGCCTTTATGAGTCTGAAGTGCTCGGCAGAAAGATCATCGTTAACGAAGCTCAACCAAAACCCCAAGGCAATGGCGGCGGCGGTGGCGGTTTCAAAAAGAGAAGCTTCGGTGGCGGCGGCGGTGGCGGCGGCTACAAAAAAGGTGGCTTCAACCGCGGCGGTGGCGGTGGTTACAACAGGGACTATTAATCTCCACACCAAATTGTCTTTTATTGACCAACATAAATCCTTCTGAAGCCAGAAGGATTTTTTTTATTCTGTATATTTTTACAACTATACATTTCCGTTAATCAATCATTCTTATTGAACAATCGTTCCCTCTCCTCGTATTACTACCAGCACTCCAATGTATTAATACCTGCAACTTTTCATTTTAATAGTCTTTTAATATTGCTTTAATCTGGCATAAATACTATAGTTGCATATTATTCCCATGATTCAATATTCCTGAACACAACTTTTTCTCCACCAGCTTTACATAAAAACGTTGATTTACAATCACCCTGTGTGTGGCATAGGATTGGTGTGGAAAACTAACGTGTCTTCCGGCCTGGTAATTAATGTACGGATAATATGAAAGGCATATCTTTTGCCTTTAAAAATGTATGCTGTGTGGTTGAGAGCTTACGACTTTTGTGTTCAACGAATTGCCCCGGTAGATATACAATTCACTCACCGTAGTAATAACAAAAGGAGGTATTTGTGCTCACAGTTATCATTCCCGTTCTAAATGAAGCTGCAACCATCGGCAATGTTGTTCGCTTTTGTAAAAAAAATCCCCTCGTAACGGAAGTTATTGTGGTAGATGACAAATCAGAGGATGCCACAGCACAAGTTGCAGCAGAAGCGGGAGCCATTGTGGTTACCAGTGAAGTACGCGGCAAGGGAATCAGCATGAAGGATGGCATCAGGCATGCCGCCAACGAGCTGATCGTTTTCCTGGATGGTGATATTGATCCTTATCCTGAAGAAACCATCACCCTGCTGGCCACTCCGCTACTGTTAAATGATACTGATTTCGTAAAAGGCAGTTTTGCACGCAATGCAGGCCGTGTTACCGAACTGGTAGCCAAACCCCTGCTGCATATCTTTTATCCCGGCCTTGCGCATTTCTCGCAGCCCCTGAGCGGTATGATTGCCGGTAAGAAGTCTTACTTCAATAAAATTGATTTTTTTAATGATTATGGTGTTGATATCGGTATCCTGATCGATATGTACCTGATGAAGGCACGTGTGCAGGAAGTGAACATCGGTTACCTGGAAAATAAAAGTAAACCCTGGCAGGCACTGGGTAAAATGAGCAAGGAGGTTTCCCGTGCTATCATTACCAAAGCGCAGGTGCATCATGCCGGTGAGATCAGTGAAGAAGAGATCAATTCACTGGAAGCCATCAACCGTGAAATGAATAGTACCCTGCGAGAAAAGCTTTCCGGTTTTCATAAGATGGCCATTTTTGATATGGATGATACCATCCTGATGGGCAGAACCATTGACGCCTGCGCACAAACATTCGGATTCACGGCTAAACTGGAAGACCTGCGCGCCCAGGAAAAAGATCCCATCATTCTTACCAAACGCATCGGTCTGCTGCTGAAAGGACGTACCATGGATGATCTGCTGGATATTGCCGGCAACATTCCCATGGTACCTGATGTAAAGGAAGTAATATCTGCACTGAAAGAACGAGGTTATATCATAGGGATTATCAGCAATAGTTATACGCTTATCACCAATTATGTACGGCAACAGATAGGAGCAGACTTTTCATTTGCCAACCAGATGGAATTTTTTGAAGGTCGTGCTACCGGTGAAGTAAATCTGCCTTCTTACTTTTTCGGTTCTCCGGGCAGTGTTTGCGGACATGCCTATTGCAAAACCAATGCATTGCAATATGCCTGTGAAAAATACAATGTGCAACTGAAGAATTGTATTGTGATCGGTGATAGCCGTGATGACCGTTGTATGGTAGGTCATGGAGGACATGGAGTTTCATTCCGTACCAAAGATGATGTGCTGGCAACCATTGCTTCCACCAATATCCGTGATTATAGTTTTCAACCCCTTTTAAGCTTAACCTAGAAAAAACGGCAACACCATCATTCATTACCTCAAACAAACCGCCATGCCAAAGACCTTGTATAACATTCTTGTTCCGGTAAGCTTTACCAACAGCAACAAATGGGCTATATCCAAAGCCATTGAACTTGCCAATAATTTCCACTGCAATATTCACCTGGTGCATGTGGTCAGCCAGCATCTGCTGCCAATGGTACCCGTTGATTCCGGCATGTTACTGACCTATGATGTAACTGCTGAAATGAACAACGCCCGCAAAAGACTGGAGTCGCTAAAAGCTACTTACAGTCAGCACCTGTGTGGTGGCAGCATCGAGATCAGTTTGCTGCAGGGCAATGCCAGTCAGCAATTATCAAAATATATCGAACAATATGATATGGATCTGGTAGTGATCGGTCTTTCCCGTTTCAACCTGATCCACCGCATCTGGTCTTCAGTATCTATCAGTAAACTGGCACGTAAAACAAATGTACCGGTACTGGCTATACGCTCTGGCGGACTGGTATGTCATTTCAAGAAAATTGTACTTCCTGTTACGACCGATGTTCCGGTAAAACGGATCCAGATGGCCACTATGCTGGCCCGCTCATTCAAATCAACCGTGTACCTGGTAAGTCTGCGCCAGGACAATCATCCAGCCGATACTGTGCTCAACAAAGCACTGGAAGTAATAGAAAGCCTGTCAACCATCCCGGTGCAGAGTTTTATGCTGGAAGGCAAGAACCTGGCAAAAAGTACATTAGAATTTTCACGACGTATCAATGCAGACCTGATCATGGCCAACCCACTGAAAGAGTTTCACATGCCGGGTTGGTGGAGCCGTGTTACTAAAAAACTGTTATCCTACGGCTCTAATATACCGGTGATCACCGTTGAGCAGAATAACGACCAGGTATCATCTGCCTCATAAAACAATATATATTTATACAGAACAATATGAAACCCACCATGGCACGGCTACGGGTGGGTTTATTTTTTCCACGAAAGACTTCATTCATCAAAATCTTTTTACAAACCGCCGGAGAATAGATAAATTAGGATGCGGGACACCATTGCCGCACACATCAAAACGATTGTTTATGAAAAGACGGGATTTCATTAAAAATACTTCCCTGGCCACTGCCGGCATTACCATTCTCAATTTTCCTGTATTTGGTAAAAATGCTCCCAGTAACAAAGTGGTAATAGCTGTAATGGGCGTTAACAGCCGGGGTGCTTACCTGGCAGAATCTTTTGCCAAACTGCCCAACGTAGCCATTGCATATTTGTGTGATGTAGAAGAAAAAGCCATTCAAAATGGGCTTAAACCTTTTGCAAATGCATCCCAGAAACCTATCATCATAAAAGATATCCGCCAGTTGGTACAGAAGAAAGATTTTGACGCATTGGTGATCGCTGCTCCTGATCACTGGCATGCCCCGGCCGCCATATTGGGTGTGGCAAATGGTAAACATGTATACGTTGAAAAACCCTGCAGCCACAATCCATACGAAGGTGAACTGCTGGTACAGGCTATGAAAAAATATGGTAAGCTGATCCAGATGGGTAATCAGCGGCGTTCTTTTCCTACGCTGATCAATGCTGCCAAAGAGGTACGTGATGGAATTATCGGCAACGCCTATCTGGGTAAAGCATGGTATACCAACAACCGTAAATCAATTGGTTATGGAAAAAGAATTCCGGTGCCTGCTACATTGGATTTTGATCTGTGGCAGGGTCCTGCACCACGACGCGACTACCAGGACAACCTGGTACATTATAACTGGCACTGGTTCTGGCATTGGGGCACCTCAGAAACCTGTAATAACGGTACACATGAAATTGATTGCTGCCGCTGGTTCATGGGTCTTGATTTTCCGTCAAAAGTTACTTCTGCCGGTGGGCGTTATGCTTTTAAAGATGACTGGCAAACACCCGATACACAAATAGCTTCTTTTGAATTTGGCGCCAACAAAGCCATTACCTGGGAAGGCAGAAGCTGTAATGATTTCCCGGTAGAGGGTGCCGGAAGAGGTTTCAGTATTTATGGCGATAAAGGAACGCTGGTGAATTATGGTGGCGGTGATTATAAGATTTTCAATAATGACAAGAAGTTGGTAAAAGAAATAAAGTCTGAAACAAAAGCTGAAACGGGCAACCTGGTCAGTTCAACGGGCAATCTTGATTTTTACCATTTAAACAATTTTGTAAACAGCATCCGTGGCGAAGAAAAGATCAACTCTCCCATTGATGAAGGCCATAAAAGTATCCTGCTTTGCCTGCTTGCCAATATTGCACAACGCACAGGCAGAACATTGTATACCGATCCTTCCAACGGACATATATTACGTGATCCGGAAGCTATGAAACTCTGGAAACGTGATTATGAAAAAGGCTGGGAACCCAATGTATAACGTAAATACTTAATCGCATTTTACTACTTTGACAGCTTCCTGATCTTAATACTGCGGAAGCTGACTTCATTGCCATGATCCTGCAGCAGAATATGTCCTTGTTTTGCCTCACCGAAAGCAGGCCATACTTTGTATTTACTGATGGCCACCAGATCACGGAATGCCTGCGAGCCTCGTTCGTATTCCAGTACTTTAATACCATTGAGATAATGTTCCACATGATTATTGGGATACACTACTACCCTGCCTGTATTCCATTGTCCCGGAGGATGTACAAAACGTTCTTCTTTTTTAGCAGCGATCAGGTCGTACAATGAAGCTAATGTGCGGTTACCATCTCTGCCCAGTTTGGCGTCCGGATGTACTTTATCATCCAATACCTGGTATTCAAGTCCGATAGCTGAACCTGCATTATTTTCTGATAGTGTTACAAAATACTTCACACCACTGTTAGCACCTGTGGTGATCTTAAAGTCAAAGCTGAGATCAAATGCACTGTACTGGTCTGTTGTTACAATATCACCACCATTGGTAGATTCAGCACCATTAGAAGATTGGACAGTGAGCGTTCCATCTTTCACTTCCCATCCTTTTTCGGGAAATGCCGGTTTATAAGCACCTTTCCAGCCCCTGTGGCTTACACCATCGAACAATAGTTTATAACCACTTTTCTTTTCTGCTGCAGACAAGTTATTCGGAATGGTATTGACAACATACAGGTTGTTATTATACGGAGCTGGCGTTAAACCGGTTGTTTTGATCCGGATATTCTTCCACCAGATCTTTTTACCGGCCTGCTCAGGTTTGGTAATGCTATGTACCTGCAGACCAATAAATCCTTTTGCATCAAAAGTATCTACTACATAGGCTGCTTCAATACCATTCACCCAGGTACGCAGGTTGTACCCGATACATTCTATCCGCACTTTATTGAACTGACCATTTCTAAACGCAGTTTTGGCAGCAGGGTTTAATGTAAGTGGATATAACCAATCTCTCCTGGCTTCATCGTATATGCCACCTGACCAGCGGCGTATTGAAGGGTCTATTTCATATTGGTATCCGTATACCCGTCCTTTACCGTTATTTCCTTCAGGATTCAGATGACTTCTGAACTGCACGCCGGAATTGGAGGTGGTATCTTCTATCATTACTTCCAGTTCCAGGATAAAGTCGCCGTACTCTTTTTCTGTGACCAGGAAGGTATTGGTAGTGTTGGGCATTGTAATACCTGTGATAGCTCCGTTCTCGATAGTGTACTCTGCGTTACCGGAAAGTTTTTTCCATCCGTTCAGAGACTTGCCATCGAACAGGCTGATCCATCCGTTCTGGGCATAAGTAGTGTAAGCGGTACAGGCAATGGTGAGGAGCAGGAATATCTTTTTCATATGGCTGTATATGGCCAGTTAATATACGAAAAAGATTTCAGGGGGAGTGATGTGT
>LGYU01000030.1 GCA_001302245.1 Chitinophagaceae bacterium PMP191F | reverse complement strand
ACAAGCTTTTGGTCATTAACTCTAACCGATATTGGCTCATGTTAGGGGGAAGCTTACAATGTTCTTTGATAACCTGAGTGTACAGCACCGCAGCGGTCCTAATAAGTACAGCAGAATATATTTTTCATATACAATACTGTTTACTCCCATTTACTGTAAATAATCAGTCTGGAAAAGTGCGGTCAACCGGAAACGATTCATGATTGCAATTGCCCGGTTTGTCCGGTACTTTTTTCAATTCAGGCATCCTCAGGAAATAGAATATTTTCCGGCTATTACTTTCGCATACAGATTGTATCTGTGGTCCTGTTGAAGGACAATACACCACATCATTATTATCCACATACGCTTCTGTTATGAAAAACTGTGAGCTACAGTGTTATCTGTGGCAGTGAATTGTTATTTGTTAAACTTAAAGGTCTTTATGAAAAAAAATTTTATTCTTATTTTTCTTGTGCTATGCTGTCAGAGCATTGTTTTTGCCATTGCTCCTACAGTGCCCTCCAGTAACCTCAAATTCAGCAATATTGATGGATCACAGTTTTCAGGCAGTTTTGATATCGGTAATGGTGTTAACCGTATTATCGTAATGCGTGAAGGTGCACCTGTTGAAGGCAAACCGGTAGACGGCAAAGATTATGTGGCGAATAGTGTTTTTGGCACTGCAGGCAGTGAATTTACTTCACCCGGTGAATATGTGATCGCTAAAACAAGCTGGGGTAGCTTTAGTGTCAGCAAGCTGAACCCGGGTACCCTGTATTATATAGCAGTTTTTGAGTACAACGGTATGGGCACTGCTACCCAGTATCTGCAGGTGCCGCTTACCGGTAGCCAGTCTACTGTAATAGCTCCCACAGTACCGGTGTCGTCTGTCAGCGCTGCTGCTGTTATCGGCAATGCGCTTACCCTGAACTGGATCTCCGGAAACGGCTCGGGCAGAATGGTAATAGCCAGGAAAGGCGCTCCTGTAAATGTAACGCCGGTTGATCTTACACTTTATTTCAGCGATCCGGCATTGGGCAGTGGTACTAAATTAGGAACAGATAATTATGTAGTGTTTAAAGGAACTGGTAATGCTGCCGCGGTAAAAAACCTGGAACCTAATACCATCTATTACTTTTCAATATTTGAATACAATGGTAACGCAACACCTGTGTTCTTAAAACCGGGCATTGCATTTTCAACTACTACCAATACGGGACCCACTACGGCTCCTTCAGCGCCTGGCTTCAGTTATGTAGAAGGGAACAGGATGACTATTGGTGTAGCTGCAGGTAATGGCAATCGCAGATTATTCATTGCCAGAAAAGGAGCGCCGGTAACATCCGTACCACAGAATGGTATTGCCTATACTGCCAATGCTGCTTTCGGAACTGCCGGCACAACAATAGCAGATGATGAGTTTGTGGTAGGAGCTACTGCAGGAACAGCAGTCGCCGTTACCAATCTTGAACCCAATACAGTATATCATTTCAGGGTATTTGAATATGATGTGGATAATGCAGGTAATACGTATTACTACACGGGTGGCTCCGCCTCCAAAAGCGGCAGTACGGCTACTACGCCAACTGCACCACCCACCAATCTGAATATAGTATCACTTACAGGTAATAGTGCCACTATTAATTTTACTGCCGGCAATGGCAATTACAGAATTGCTGTTATGAAAGCTGGTAGTGCAGTTGACGGAGCTCCGGCAGACCTGTTGAAGTATACACCCAATAATAATTTTGGCAGTGGCGCTGAAACAAAAACCGGCAATTATTGCATCGCATGGGGTTTTAACGGCAGCCAGTTCAATGTTGCCGGTCTGCAGCCGGGTGTTACTTACTATGTAGCAGTGTACGAGTTTAATGGATATGACGCGCCCGTGTATTCCAAAACAGCGGGTACCTATAGTTTTACTGTACCATTAGAACCTGTAGTGCCCTCAAAAAATATGTCAACATTATTGGCAGAAAGCAGGTCCTTGCGTCTGGTGTGGACAAATGGAGATGGTGCACGTCGTATTGTGGTGGCAAAAAAAGGCAGCCCGGTAACTGGCAAACCACTGGACAATAAAACATATATAGCTAATGACAATTTTGGGATGGGTGAAACACTGGGGGCAGGTGAATACGTGGTATATGATAACAATTCAAATTATGTTGATCTGAAAAACCTGGAGGTTTCCACCACCTATTATATTGCGGTGTTTGAATACAATGCGGGTTCTGATAACAAACCCGATTATCTTACCTCATCCTGGCTCTCGGCAACTACATCAACCATTACATGGCCTACCACACAAACTGTCATCAGTGGTGTAAGCAGCTTGACTTCTAACCAGGCCACCATCAATTTTACAAAGGGCAATGGTGCAAGCAGGATATTTGTAATGAAACAGGGGAGTGCTGTAAGCGCACAACCGCAGGATTTTAGTAAGTATTCTTACAGTGGGGCTTTTGGTACTGCCGGAAGCTTATTGAGCGATGGAAACTACATCGTGAACATCACAGGGGGCACCGGTTCTTTTATCGTAAGTAATCTTCAACCTGCCACCACTTATTTTATCAATGCTTTTGAGTTTAACGGATCAGCAGAGCCTGCTTACCTGCGTACATCACCTGCATCCTGGTCATTTACCACGCCGGATGTACCAGGTGCTACCACGCCAACTACTGCTGCAGTAAATGCAACGGTAAGTAATGTAGATGGTAATAAGCTGACATTGCAATGGAGTAATGGTAATGGCGAGAAACGTATTGTTGTAATGCGCAAGGGCATACCGGTTGATTTTCTGCCTGTGGCAGGAACAGCTTATACTGCAAATGCAGCTATGGGCAGTAGTACAGACCTGGGTGGCGGGCAATATGTGCTGTTCAATGCTTCGGGAAATAAAGTGGATATTACCAACCTGGAGCCTTCAGCCACCTACTACTTTACAATATTTGAATACAATGGTACCGGTTCATTGATCCGCTATCTTACTAGCTCTGTACTGTCAGGTAGTGCTGCCACGTCAACGGCACCGTCTGTACCTGCCACTGTAACAGCCATGCAAACCGGCGCTACAGATATTACGCTTACCTGGAACAAGGGGAATGGTGAAGGACGTCTGGTCATTGTAAAACAAGGTGCTGCTGTGACCGGTAAACCTGCAGACCTCAGTGCATATCCTGCCAATGCAGTTTTCAAAAGCGGGGCACAGGTAGCTGCCGGCGAGTATGTGGTATATGCAGGAACAGGTACTACAGTAAAGATAACCGGACTTACCGCTTATACTACTTATTACTACAGCATTATAGAATATAACGGCACAGCGGCACCGGTATACAATGCAACGATGGCGGTAACGGGTACAACCATTACGTCTGCACCACTGCCGGTAAAACTTCTGTCGTTTACAGCCAGAGCAACAGGTACAGGTATTCAGTTGAACTGGGCTACTGCACAGGAAGTGAACAATGCTTTCTTTACAGTAGAGCGTAGTGTTGATGGTGTGCGTTTTGAAAGCATTGCTACAGTAGCAGGCGCAGGAAACAGCAACCAGGTAATTCAGTATGCGTATACTGATGTTTCAGCAACCGGAAACAAGGTTTATTATCGTTTAACACAGACAGACATAGACGGTAATTTTACCCGCTCTGTAGTACAGGTGCTTCACCTGGAAGATAAAGAACAACAGATCAGTATTTTCCCCAACCCGGTACAGAACCAGTTTAAGGTGGTATTGCCCAACGGTGTGAAGGAGGCGGTACTCAGCATTTTTGATGCAAAAGGTATGTTGCTGCAGCAGCAACGTATTACCGGCGGACAATACATCAACAGTACAGCATTACGAACCGGAATATATTATATCACATTACGGACGGCTGAAAAACTATACCGTGGTACATTGCTGAAACAATAAGGCATACCTGGTATCAGAAGCCGGTAAAGAATGGAGATCATGATCCATTCTTACCGGCTTTTTTATTATACCGGAAATGATCAGTTGTCCTTTATACATCGTACAGAAAAACCGAATGTGAAATATTGCGGATCTCTTTTCACCTCAGCAAAGTAGTTGTAAAAACGGTTGCTCCAGCAATACAGTTCATAACTGCCGGTAGTATGCCACCAGTAGCCGTTACTGCTGAAAGTATGAAACCTGCCATCATTCCCATCCCTATAACCTCCGGGTAATGCGGCAAATCCGCTGGCATTGGTAGCGCCGGTATTGGGAAATAACCAGTCATGAGTACCCGGTGTTTTCATGAACCCGCCTGCTGAAGTATCTCCCCGAAGTGTATTGACCAGGATGGCAATTTCATCTGCATCTGGTATATGCCAGCCTTCAGGTGCAATAGTACGTTTATCGTTGATGGCATACCAGTTGTACAACAAACCGTAGTTACCGGTATAAGCAGTGTCGTTATTATAACAGCAGAATGCGCCTGTTTGGGCGTTGCTCCATTCGCTGTTGCCGGAAGTCAATAGAATAGGAACCCCGTTGCGGTACCTTGTTACACGCAGGTTTTGTGCCATCCATACCTGGTTGCCTATTCTGACAACAGGATATACATTGCCGTCAATATCTGTAACCGTATCTGCAGGTTGATCATTACACCCGGTTGCCAGGAAAATAAACAGGAAAGCATAGAGCAGGCGTATCGCCTTAAAAGCGTGTTGCATCATGGCTAAAGGGTTTGAAAAGCGGCAATGGTTGTGTTGTTCCAGTAATAGATACATATCCTGTTTTCCATCTCCATTAGTTGAATGGCATTGGTGGTAAGGATCAGTGACCGGATGGATGGTTTTACAACATCGATCTGTCCGGGTGGTTCAGGCAATAAACAATATTGCAGTGCCTTATTGTCAGGATAATGCGGAAGAAGAAAATTACCGGCAACCTGGTGAGTAAATGAATTGTTCTTGTTCAACAGGATCACCAGCTGTACAGTATCCTGTTTTTTTATAAGTATGCCATAATCCACATAGCCATCATCATTGATGTCAACAGCAGTAAAAAAAGGTAATATTTTTTCATCATAGAACGACCAGAAGCCGGTATGGTAATCTTGTTTTGTTACAATGCTCCATCCCGGAAAATGAAGACCGGTATAATCTGTTACACCAACCGGTATAGCGGGTGCCGCAATGGATAGTGTTTGTGGTAAAACAAACGCCTTGGGTCCTGCACGGTGGTTTGTGCATGCTGTACAGATCAGCAACAGCAGAATGGTAATACGCATAATTGAGGTTTGCAATGAAGAGATGATAACAAAGATCATGTACCTTTTTCCGGTACATGATCCTGTTCAGCACGGTAAGGGTGCTGCCCGTTATTTTACGCGATTGCTTAGTGGTTTATTTAGAATTTAAAACAATTGGCAGTTAATTACCAAGAACCGTTGGCGGCGGTATAGGTCTGCCCGTTCACCTTGGTGGTACAGTTGCTGGTTCTTACATGCTGTACGTTGGGGTGACCACCGGACACAGTGCCTGCATTCACTTTGGTATTAGACGCATCTTCCAGGAAAATACCATGACTGGTACTGTTAGCAATATCTACCGTGTTTACAGTAGTGCCGTTACTGCCGGATACGCTGAAGAAACCGCGTCCGCTGTTGCGGGAGTATACTTTTGCGCAGGTTACATTAGGCCCGTTGCTGTTGGCCACGCGGAAGGTTGCATAACCACCGCCATTACAATTGTAATTGCCGGTAACAGTACCCACTGTTCCGTTTTTGGATTGGTTCAGCAATACACCACATCCGTAATTGTTGCTGGAAGTAACATCACCAATGGTAAAACCATCAAGCCCGTAGGTTTCGATAGACATATCACCCCCGTTAATATTGATATTACCATTGATGGTGAGGTTGCTGGTAGCAGCCGTACTATGATCTACCCTGATGCCCAGCCCATACTGTCCGGAGCCATTGGTAAGGTTCATCGTGATGTTGCTGATGATCATATTGGTGCAACCCTTAAACCAGATACCATAGCGGGGATTGCCGGCTACTTTCAGGTTCTTTACCTCGATCTGCGTTTTACGGTCTGCCTGTACCGGTACAATCAGCAGATCGTTCCCATTACAGGTAAAAGTGGTATTGGAAAAATCAAGACCGGTATAGCTTTGCATATTCACTGCTTTAACGGTGCCACCGGAATTGCCGGAACTTCCGGAGTTTTTAATGGTTACCCATTCCTTAGTGGTTCTGCCGGATGTTAAACCGGCAATAGCTGCATTAATAGCTGCGATATAATCGGTACCCAGGTATTTCTGAACACCGTTCACCGTAGCCCGGAAATCGTTACCGATCTTTACTACCTCACCACTGCTGGTTGCTGCTACCGCTGCTACTGCAGCAGTGGTTTGAAGCATTTCTTTTTGAGTGGTGGGTGCAACCTGTTTTTTTGAACAGCCTGAAAAGAATAGAACTGCTATCATGACACAAGCAGCTTTAGTTCCTGGCATTGCAATCTTCTTCATGGAGAATAAATTTTAATGGATGAAGCAATCGTTAAAATAAACGGTGCTTAAAGATTGGTAATGCAGTGCTAACGGGCATCCTGATCTGTTCTGTAGAAAACAGGCTTAATCCATTTATTGCAGTGGGTATGCGAAAAAAAGTAATTACTGTGTTAATTAATGGAAATAATGTTAATGTGAACGTAACCGGTTGTTACATTTATTTACGGTGGGTCTTGTGGTTTTTTTCAAGTTCATTGATAGCAGCTGCCATCCGGTCGATCCTTGTATGCATGTTTTTAGCAGAAAATATCCTGTCGATGATAAATTTCTTTTCACTTTCTGTACTGTTCATAAATGTCTCGTTGGCTTCGGGACTGTCTTGCAGGCAAAGCAAAAGTTCTTCCGGTATCTCAACCGGGCTGTTGTCTGCGTAAAGGATCACATGTATGTACTCTCCTTCTTTTTTGCCGATCTTTTTCCGGATAGCTGCTTTTACGGGCAGGAACAGTTTGCCGTTGCCCATGGGCATCAGCTTGTAATGATCAATGGCATAATTATCAATAGTCCCTTTTACCTGTACCCAGCCAAAGGGAGCTTTTTTGTCAGGTAATATTTCAGGTATTGAAGCATACGTCCAGCCACCCTTGCCGGGAAATTTCTGAAGCAGGTAATTGTTGTTTACCAGTGGCTTTTCCATTTTTTTTATTCTGGTTGAAGATAGTTGGTTTTTTGTAATGCATCATGATAACAGTAGCCTGAATGCAATAGCAGCTTTGTAATATGTTGCAAAGTGATGTTGGCATAAACAAAAACCTGTACAGGATTTATCATATTGATGGCTGGGGAAGAATGTTCACAACAGAAAGTATAGTTTAAAAAAAATGCTTTTAAAACTTCTGTATATTTATTGCAAGTATGCCATAATAATAAAATGAATCATGAAAAAATTGCTATTCCAGCTTGTTTTTATCCTGGGTACTTTACAATCATATGCACAAACACTGGTACCTGAAACAGATAAGCGTATTGAGATCATGAGCCTGGTGGCAAGGCTTGCAGAATACGAAGAATACAGTTCAAAAGATGCCACGGCCTATGTAGCTGCAATTCATTCGTGGTTTGATGCCTATAAAGCAGATACATTGATTGGTTTTGCACAACGGGTAAGAGAGCAATCGGGTATCGGTTTTGACGCAGTGATGTCAATGGCGGTGAACCTGAAACAGCATAAAAATAAGTTTTCCTTACAACCCAATTGGAAAACTGATCTTGATAAACGCTGGAAACCCGAAGATGCATTGCATTTTGTAAGCCTGCTCAGCAGGTTTTATGCAAAGACCTACGCTGCTGTTTTTTTTGAACAGCAGGCGCCATATTATGCCAAAGTATTAAGTGCTTTCGGACAGGTGTTGACCAATTTTAACCAGTCATGGTATTTCAGTTATTATGGTATTAAGCCAAAGGATAAATTCACCATTATAATAGGTTGCGGTAATGGTGGCGGCAATTTTGGTCCCGGCATAACGATTGGTAAAAATGTAAAACAGGTATACGCCATTATGGGAAGCTGGAGCTTTGACACCCATGGTGATCCTGTTTTTAAAGAAGACAATTACCTGCCAACGCTGGTACATGAATTCAATCACTCGTTTATCAATCCCTTGCTGAACAGGTATGATACCAGCCTGGTATTAAAGAACAGTGCACAGTTAATATTAGATACCATGCGTACAGAAATGCAGCGCCAGGCGTATGGCAACTGGCAAACCATTGTCAATGAATCGCTGGTAAGAGCTTCTGTAGTACGGTACCTGATGTTCAATAACCCGGACAAACCGCAGGTAGCAGAAGAAGAACTGATGATCCAGGTAAACCGGGGCTTTTTGTGGATGAAAGACCTGGTGGCATTATTGGGTGTGTACGAAGCAAACAGGAAAAAATATCCTTCCATCAATGAATTTTATCCTTCTGTTATCAGCTTCTTTAAATCAACGGCAGATAGTATTGCTTTTGCAAAAATCTATTATGAAAATCAATTGCCGAAAATAGCTTCTTTGCAACCTTTTGCCAATAATGCACAGGATGTAGATCCTTCGGTTGCAGAACTCATTATCAACTTCGACCGGGTAATGACAGGTAAAGGATATTCTATTAACTATGGTAAGGCAGGTAAAGATGCTTTCCCGGTTAAATCAGTAATAGGATATACCAACAACAATCAATCGGTGAAACTGCAACTGGAATTACTAAAGCCGGATACAGTATATGAGATGGTGGTTACCGGCCGGTCGTTCAAAAGCAAGGAGGGTTACCCTATAAAAGATTATACCATCAGGTTCAGGACCAGGAAATAAAGTATATCTATAAACAATAGTATATGAAAGTGAACCCGTTCCGTATTAGCGGAACGGGTTTTTTATTGGTTGAACAGGTAATGGTAGTTTTCTTTTTGAGTGGAAAGTGTGTAATACAAATTGAGTATTTTTTTAAGCCATGCGCAGAGCGACTTTTACAATACAATTTTTGCAGAAAAAATGAGCAGTATAAGAGCACCGGTTATTTCCCGGGCTTTGCTAACAGGTATTGTGCTTGCAGGATGCGGGCAAAATGTACCGTACAAAAAAGAGGATGTCAGGGTACCTGCAAATCTGTATGTCGTTCAGCCAGTATCAAAAAACAATACTATGCATCACACACCTTCTTCTCTACAGAATAATGCCAGTGAAGAACTGCAGATAGGCCATGGCAACTATTTCTCCTTTGCATTACCACCGGGGTGGAGAGTGGCTGAAGATGGACAGTTCGCCCTTTCACTGGTAGCACCGGACAATAAAAGCCATTACGGTAATGGTGGGCAATGCAGGGTTGATGCCGGGGTATCCTCCGGGAAACTTTGTGTATGAAAAACTCATGGCATTGGGGCCGCATAACCTTTCTTTGAGCCAGCCGGTCAGAACCCAACCGGTTCATGGTTTCCAGGATGCATACCAGTTCCAGGTATCCTATAATTTACCCGGTGGTCATTATGTAGGCGAAGCCGTTTGTCATATTGCCAGTTATTATGGCGGATGTGTAATGGCAATGACGGCTGCGATGGCAGAAAATACGCAATGGTCTTCTTATGCATGCTGGTTGCCACAGGTGTCGCGCCAGATAGCTGCCACCAACGGAGCGGCATTTGGTATGCGGGGCGTTATGCAGCAAAACCTGCAAAACTCTATTGCCTTTGGGGAAACGATGAGCGCATATAGAGAGTGGTCGCAACAAAAATGGCAACAGGTTACCGATGACCGCAACAGATCTGTAGATCGCCGGCATTACCAGTTCAGGGAAAACCTGGGCGCTATTACTACTTATTACAATCCATACAATAACAATATGCCTCTTGAACTGACTACGCAATATCGATATTACTGGATAGACCGGCAGGGAACGGTACTGGGTACAGATGACCCTTCAGTCAACCCTGATCATGGAAGTACATCAGAATGGCAGCAATTAAAAAGGAAGGAAAATCCCTGATAAAGTTGTATATGATCAGGAAAATGAATAAAAGAAAAGGGAACAGATGCGTCTGTTCCCTTTTTTATGCTGTGGTTGAAAGTTTGTTGCAATACCTTGATGATGCTTAATTCAACAATGGTAAATTTTACATTTACCTGAAAGGCCCTTTTTTTGTCGCAGAATACTCCTCATATATTTAATATCATAGCTTATTTTGGCTTTAATATTAACAAAAACCAATAAAATGAGAACTGTAGCATTCAGCATAAACATAAGTATAGATGGTTATTGCGATCATACTGCCTTCAATCCATGTGAAGAGTTACTTGATTATTTCACAGAAACGATGGACAACGTAGATCTGTTATTTTTTGGACGTATCATGTACCAGCTCATGTTTCCCTATTGGAGCGATGTTGCAAAAGATCAATCCGGCACAGCAAGTGAAAATCGGTTTGCGAAAACATTTAGTGCTATCGATAGGGTTGTTGTTTCCCGAACATTAGATAGCCATGATGAAAAAACGCAGATTGTCCGTAGCGATCCCGCAGCAGCGCTTTTGAAATTAAAACAGCAGGCGGGGAAAAAGATTTCAGTAGACAGTGTAAGCCTGCTTCCGGAGTTGATCACAGCGGGTCTTATTGATGAGTTTAACCTGGTTATTCACCCGGCGATCGTGGGAAAGGGACGACCATTGCTGGATGCAGGAAGTCTTCAGGAAAAACTTGATTTAAAGCTGGCCGATACCATACATTTCAAATCCGGATGTATAGCACTTCATTATCTGAGACAATGATAAGGTAATGGTAGCGAGGTGGGATTCTCCAATAAGCTTTTTACGGGCAGCAGACATACGACTTTGATGAAGGAATGATGTATTTCGTAGTGCCTAACCAGGTCTTACGTGGTGCGGGGCCAAGCCCGGAGGATGATCTGTCAGGCTGGATATTGCTGAAACATCCCCATCTTTTGCGGGGAGTCCGCAAAGCTTTAGCAAATTATTTAAAAACAAAACGAACCAAAGTCCACTGGAGTTCAGGGCAGGGTTTAGCTGACGACGCTTTTTTCAACAATTGGCTATTTGAAAACGGGGAATCGGATTCGGCTTCCCGCTGTTATTTCCTTCCTGTTGCTGCCTGTATAGATGCAGGATAACGCTCGCCGGCAATTTTAATAGTCGCGAGTGCAGCATTAATGTAATCTAACTCATCCTGGGTCAGTACGACGTTGAGTGCAGCGATATTTTCCTGTAAGCGCTGCAGTTTTGATGTGCCGGGTATCGGAACAATAAAAGGTTTCCGGGCCAATAACCATGCTAATGAAATTTGTGCAGGTGTTGCGTTTTTATCTTTGGCAATCGAAGTGACTAAGTCCACCAATACCTGGTTGGCTTCCCGGTTTTCTTTACTGAATCGCGGCAGCATACTCCTTGTATCATTTTTGTCTAAGACCAGGTCTGCGTTTATGGTACCGGTCAGAAATCCTTTGCCCAGCGGGCTGAATGCCACAAAGCCGACACCCAGCTCTTCTAATGCGGGGATGATATCGTGCTCAGGCTCACGATAAAACATGGAGTATTCACTTTGCAGAGCAGTTACCGGTAAAACGGCATGTGCCCGGCGAATGGTCTCCGCATTTGCTTCAGAGAGACCGAAATGTTTTACTTTGCCTTGCTGGATTAGATCCGCTACTGCACCGGCAACATCTTCAACAGGCACATCCCTATCAACCCGGTGCTGATAAAACAGGTCGATCATATCGGTTCTTAGTCGCTTCAAAGAGGCTTCAGCAACTGCTTTTATCGTTGCTGGCCGGCTGTCCAGCCCTTGCCGTACATCACCATTTTTCAGCCCGAACTTAGTGGCGATAATCACGTCTTTACGCAGGGGTTCAAGTGCTTCACCGATCAGCAACTCGTTGTCACCATAGCCCTGTGCTGTGTCAAAAAAGGTAATGCCCAGCTCGACGGCTGAACGTAATAATCTGATGCTTTCCGCTTTGGTGGGTGCATTGGGAAAACTGAGCCCCATGGCGCCAAAGCCTAATGCTGATACAGTTAACCCGCTGTTTCCTAATTGTCTTGTTTTCATTTTTGTTATTTAAATAGACCACACAAAGGTTGCCCGGTAAATAATGAAAACACTTGCCATTTGGCAAAAAGCGGTATTAGCGGATATTTTTCCTGATCCTGCTCAAAGAAGATGGTGTGATGCCCAGGTAAGAAGCAATGTAGGACAGGGGAACGCGGTTGGCCAATGCCGGGAACTGCTCTATAAAGTCAAGATAACTTGTCGTTGCATCCTGCGAAACCAGTTCGCTTCTTCGCACTATCTTTTCTTTATGGTATTTTGCAGTTATCTTTTGAAGAATAGCATCCCACCCTATGATGGTATCGGCAATTTCCTTCCAGTCCTGTTTTGAAAATACGATCAAGGTGCAATCCGTAACGGCTGAAAGGTACTCGGAAGGTGTGTACATTTCTTCGATAGTATGTCCTGATAAGATCAGATGATTTTCATCAATGAAATAACGGGTGATCTCTTCGCCTTTATGATTGTAGTAATACACCCGTATAATCCCTTCGGTAAGAAAGCCGATCTGGTTCACTCTTTTACCTGCTTCCCAATAATAGTCGTCCTTGTGTAATGTTAAGGTTGAAGCTTTGCCGGCAATAAGATCAATCTGCCGCTTGTTCAGATTGCCGAATTGTAAAATGTAGTCAATAAATGCTTCCATACCCTTAAAGGTAGCCATCCTTATGCTCTTGCAATTTGACTTTTGGCAAAAGATATCATTCAGCCTTACTGATCTAAAGGTGAGTTCATATTTCAGGTAATTAACTATAAGCGTAGTATTAATGTCGTGTTCTTAATAGCGATGTGGGTTAAATGCCTACTTTCGGGCAATCAAAAACACCAGGCGTTAATACATAGCGGTTATAATAAACCAGATGAATCCTACTATCTTAATATTTATCATCAGTGCGCTTGTTATTGTATCTATAATCATACGGCCGTTCAAACTAGCAGAGGCGTACTGGGCTGTAGGAGGAGCTTTCCTGCTCTTAATTTGCAGGCTGATCAGCCCGGACGAAGCACTTGGAGCGGTATTGAAGGGCGCCGATGTTTATCTTTTCCTGGCGGGTATAATGCTGCTCTCTGAAGTTGCAAAGGAGGAGCGTTTTTTTGACTGGCTTGCTGCGTGGGCCATTGCCTTTTCCGGTAAATCGCCGGTCAGGCTATTCTTCCTGGTATACGCTGTAGGTGTTTTAACTACTGTTTTTCTGTCTAATGACGCTACGGTAGTTGTGTTAACCCCGGCAGTGTTTGCAGCGGTAAAGGCAGCCAGGGTAAAGCATCCGTTACCTTATTTGTTTATATGCGCTTTTGTAGCGAATGCTGCGTCGTTTGTGCTGCCTATTTCCAATCCCGCCAATCTAGTGGTTTACGGGTCGAAAATGCCATCCCTGCTAATATGGTTGAGACAATATACCATTCCTTCCATTGTTGCGATTGTAACTACTTGTTTCTGTCTTTTTTATACACAAAAAAAGAAGCTGGAACAAAACTCTTTGCAAGCTATAGTCATACCTCCGTTATCCATGGGCGGTAAACTGGCTGGTTTAGGGATACTGTCCTCAGCAATCGTTCTGTTGGTCTGCTCATCATTGAACATACCATTGGGATTGCCAACGGCTATTATTGGCACCGTCGTTTTCTTATCTATAACCATTTCTGGAAACCTGCACTTTAAAAATGTCCTTTTTAAAATATCCTGGAGTGTGCTGCCTTTGGTAGCTGGTTTGTTTGTTGTAATAGAAAGTCTGTACAAAACCGGAATCCTTCAATTAGGCCAGCAATGGTTAATGCAGCAAGCACATTATTCCACATACAAAACGGTTTGGATCAGCGGTACTGGTCTGGCGTTTTTTAGTAACGTGATTAATAACCTGCCAATCGGTCTTATGGCAGCCAATTTGGTGCAAACCGGCCACCTTCCCGAAATTATACAGAGAGCAATCTTAGTAGGTGTAGACCTGGGACCCAACCTATCGGTAACAGGATCGCTGGCTACCATTTTGTGGCTGGTCATTCTGCGAAAAGAAGGAATACACGTGAGCGCCTGGCAATTTTTAAAGCTGGGCATTATTGTAATGATACCCGGTTTATTATTGTCCATAGCATCTCTTTTTATTTAGCCAGGGTAGGCGAATATGATTTTTTTTGTCAAGCCGTCTTTCGGTTACTCGCAATTGTGTTCAGCAATCTTATAGTTTTTGAATGATGCAACGCTAATTTAAAATGTAGACAAAAGGAAAGGTAGTAAACCCAAACTTTAAGGTGAGTGTTGTTTATGGCTATTTCAGATTATCGGAAGTAGCGGTGAAAGATTACACCATACAATAAGGATGATTCCATTTGGGGTTCAGTTCGTGCAAATAAGAAAATCCACGCTAAGGAGTGGTTTTCGTGATTCCGCAGGGACTAGGTATAAACACTCGGAAAGCATTTACTACAGCGGTTTTGATTGATACGGGCGGTGTTCAAACATTCCCTATTGTATAAAGATGGAACGTTTAGAACGCTCACTATAGAAACTTCCTCAGATGTAATGTACTGAAGGCAAAAGAAAAAGGGCTCCTCGATATCGAGGAGCCCTTAGACTCTTTGGGAAAAATCCCGTTTTGTACCGCGTACGGGATTCGAACCCGTATTACCTCCGTGAAAGGGAGGCGTCCTAGCCCTTAGACGAACGCGGCGTTTTTGAATTGGGAGTGCAAAGATAGGGGTACTTGTATTTCTACCAAAAAAAAACTGCTTTTTTTGAGAAAAAACTTTGAGCAACATAGGGTTGCGTATCCGTAAACGTAGGTGGAGAAGGTTTTGTAAAGCTTTTCAAACCTTTGCAAAACAAGGAAAAACTCTTCTTACCCCGATATTTGGGGATCCCATTTTGTAGCAATTATGTAACGAAGAATTATTTTCAAAATAATGTAACTTCGGGCCCGCTATTAATAACCATCTTTAAAATTACTGACAATGAGCACAGTTAAAGTTGCGATCAACGGCTTTGGACGTATTGGACGCCTGGTATATCGCCAGATTTATAAAATGGAAGGAATTGATGTTGTGGCCATCAACGACCTGACCAGCCCGAAAGTATTGGCTCACCTGTTGAAATACGATAGTGCCCAGGGGCGTTTTGATGCCGAGGTGAAAGCTACCGAAAACTCTATTGTAGTAAATGGTGATGAAGTAAAGATCTACGCACAGAAAAATCCTGCTGAAATTCCCTGGAAAGACCACGGTGTTGACGTAGTACTGGAATGTACAGGCTTCTTTACTGATAAAGCAAAGGCTGAAGCTCACCTCACTGCAGGTGCTAAAAGAGTAGTGATCTCTGCGCCCGCCACCGGCGACCTTAAAACAATTGTTTTCAACGTAAACCATAATACACTGGATGGTAGCGAAACCATCATCAGTTGTGCTTCCTGTACCACCAACTGCCTGGCGCCTATGGCACAGGTACTGGACGACAAATTCGGTATTGTAAATGGTTTGATGACCACCATCCACGCATATACCAACGACCAGAACACACAGGATGCTCCGCACCCCAAAGGTGATCTGCGTCGCGCACGCGCTGCCGCACAGAACATTGTACCCAACAGCACCGGTGCTGCCAAAGCTATCGGCCTGGTACTGCCCAACCTGAAAGGCAAACTGGATGGTTCTGCACAACGCGTTCCTACCCTTACCGGTTCTTTAACTGAAGTAACCGCTGTACTGGGCAAGAAAACATCTGTAGAAGAACTGAATGCAGCTATGAAAGCAGCTTCCAACGAAAGCTTTGGTTATACTGAAGACGAGATCGTTAGCAGCGACATCATCGGTATCCATTATGGCTCTCTGTTCGATGCTACGCAAACACGGGTACAGACTGTAGGCGATACCCAACTGGTACGTGTAGTAAGCTGGTACGATAATGAAATGAGCTATGTAAGCCAACTGGTTCGCACTGTAAAATACTTTGCAGGCTTGATCAGCAAATAAAAGAATACAACAGAACTGGCCGGACTTGTTCCGGCTTTTTCTTTTTATAGCCTAATCAAAATTTTTCATTCGTTAACTGAAGCGTATGAGCAAATTCAGTCAATACAATTTCGCCGGTCAGAAAGCATTGATCCGCGTTGACTTCAACGTGCCGCTGGATAAACAAACACTGGCCATTACAGACGATACACGTATCAAAGCCGCTGTTCCTACAATTAAAAAAATATTGAAAGACGGTGGCAGCGTAATACTGATGAGTCACCTGGGCAGGCCCAAAGAAGGCCCGGAAGACAAATCTTCGCTGAAACATATTATCAGCCATCTTTCTTCCTTACTGGGTGTTGATGTACAGTTTGCAGACGACTGCATTGGCGAACAGGCGGTGCAAAAAGCTGCAGCACTGCAACCCGGACAGGTATTACTGCTGGAAAATCTCCGTTTTTATAAGCAGGAAGAAAAAGGCGATGATGCATTTGCCGAAAAACTCAGCAAACTGGGTGATGTGTATGTAAATGATGCCTTTGGTACAGCACACCGTGCACACGCTTCCACAGCCGTAATTGCAAAATTCTTCCCGGCCGATAAAAAAATGTTTGGCTTGCTGATGGAAGGAGAGGTTGCCAGTGCAGAAAAAGTATTACACCAGTCTCAGAAACCTTTCGTGGCCATTATTGGTGGTGCCAAAGTATCTGACAAGATCCTGATCATTGAAAACCTGCTGGAAAAGGCAACCGATATCATTATCGGTGGTGGTATGGCGTATACATTCATGAAAGCGCAGGGTGGTAAGATCGGTAACTCGCTGTGTGAGAATGATCGCCTGGATACAGCCACAGACCTGTTGAAAAAAGCAGAAGCAAAAGGTGTTTGTATTCACCTGCCTTCCGATTCTGTCATTGCAGATAAGTTTGATGCCAATGCGGAAACATCTACCGCTCCCAGCAACAATATACCCGATGGATGGATGGGCCTGGATATTGGCGCAAGTGCCGTAGACCAGTTTACCAATGTGGTTAAAAAATCCAAAACTATTTTGTGGAATGGGCCGATGGGTGTGTTTGAAATGGAAAAATTTCAACATGGTACCAAAGCTATTGCAACTGCAGTGGCGGAAGCAACCCAGTCAGGAGCTTTCTCACTGGTAGGTGGCGGCGATTCTGTAGCGGCAGTTAACCAATTTGGTTTTAGCGACAAAGTAAGCTATGTGTCAACCGGCGGCGGCGCTATGCTGGAATACTTTGAAGGAAAAGTATTACCCGGTATTGCAGCTATTCAGCAGTAATAATAACACAACATACTATTAAAAAAAAGAGTCACTTATCGGGTGACTCTTTTTATGTAATTTATCCGACATTGCACCTGTTTTTACGAACCCCTAATAAACCGGCATGAAAAAAATTATACCCTTACTGGCAGCATTGGCTATTGTCATTACTTCCTGCCAGAAGGAAAAAAGTCTCGAAGCCTCTCAGGCATCTGATATTGCAGGCAACTGGATCTTTGTGAGCATGAGCGCTAAAACAAAAAATGTTATCGAGTACGATGATGGTGGTGACGTTATGAAAAGTATTACTACCAGCGAATACACTACCATCAATAACAAGGGTGGCGTAAAAATTAGCGGTGATAAATTTATAAGTACCGGCGTTGGTTATGATGTGTCTGCCGACGCCTATGCTGAAATGTATGAGAACGGCAATTTGCTGACATCATTGACTATGCCATTTGACTTTTCAGTACCTTCTTCCAGTTCACAGGCTCCCTACATCAGGGTCAATGCCGACTCTATGTATTTTACATCAGGCGGTTTTGTTGATATGGGAAGTGGAGGCATACCTTCTCTTCCTGTAGGAGCGAAAATAAAAAAGGATCAGAATAAGCTGATACTTACCATGAACATACTGCAAACATCTACACAGGATGTAATGGGAATGATTCAGAAAATTACCAATGAAGCAACAGTGGTAACTACTTTACAACGTCAGTGATCGGCAACATTGTGCAAAAATATTCAGGCCGCCTGTATCACAGGCGGCTTTATTATTTTGTCAGCATTCTATTAGTACTATTGTTTATATCAATGCTGGCAAACCACGAAAGAAGCTGTGGAGGAATGACCTTCGCATTTGTCTTATGTCAACTATAATTTTCTTGACAATTGTCCCGTACATCATGTAGTCATTTGTAGTATCTTCAATATCTATAATAAAGAGCCGATCCCTATCTTAGTATGAAGAATGCCACCCCCTGCCTGTACACCCTCATAGCCATCGTGTTACTGGTATCCTGCGTAAGAAAAAACAACAATCATTCCGGAGATCATGAATTGACCGGAGACTGGTTTTTTACCGGTATGCATTTAAAAACGGTTAATACTGTTACCTACAGTGATGGAACAGACGTACTGAAAACCGTTACATTCAGTGATGCAGAAACTACTGACAATGGAGGATCACTGCATATTTCAGCAGACACACTTACCGGCGAAGGTTTTACTTACACACTGAAAACAACTGCCCGCGCATATATTTATGAAAATAACAAACTTACCGATTCTGTGCGGTCACCTTTCCAGTTTACACTGCCTCCTGCCAGTTCAGTTGTAAAATATAAGCGTGCAGGAACTGACTCAATATATTTTAATCCTTGTTTAATAACAGGCGTAGGAAAGGGCATGACGCCTGAATGTGTTACCGGTGCACGGATTGAATTTGACAAGAACAGGTTAATGGTAAGCTCCTCTGTAACAGAAACCTCTACACAGAAGAAAAAAGGCATCCGGTATGCAATTGCCAACAAATCAACTGCTATCATAACATTCGAAAGACAAGCGAGGAAATAATACGGGTTTTTTATACAACAGCAGCGCTACTGTGTAACAAAAAGACACCAGGTACGACTAAATGTAATACGTAAGGGTGAAGAAACCAGTTATTAGTATCCATCAAAAAGTGTATTTTTATAATAATCAAACATTATCAGATTATGAAATCGCGTAACCTCGTACTGATTGTAATTGTTGCTGCTATCCTGATCTTAGGTGGATGCGGCTGTAGTGGTTATAACAAAATGGTAAACCTGGATGAGAATGTAAAGGCCAAATGGGCAAATGTTCAGAGTGATTACCAACGACGCGCAGACCTTGTTCCCAACCTTGTTAGTACCGTAAAAGGTGCTGCCAACTTTGAACAGGAAACGCTTACCAAAGTAATTGAAGCAAGAGCAAAAGCAACATCGGTAAACATTAATGCAGATAACCTGACACCGGAAAAAATTGAAGCATTTCAGAAAGCACAGGGCGAATTGGGTGGCGCGCTCAGCCGTTTGCTGGTAGTTGCTGAACAATATCCCCAGCTGCAGGCTACTCAGAGCTTCAGAGATCTGCAGTCTCAACTGGAGGGAACTGAAAACCGTATCAAAGTATCACGCAATGATTTCAATACTGCTGTACAGGAATACAACTCTACTGTAAGAAGATTTCCCAATAATATCTTTGCCGGTATGTTCAGCTTCAGAGTGAAAGAAGGTTTCAAAGCAGATGCAGGTTCTGAAAATGCCCCCAAGGTAGATTTCTCTAAATAACAATTCTGTACATGCCGATATTCTCTTTTACAAGGAAGAAAGACCTTTTTGCGCTGGATGATCAGCAGATATTGCTGGAAGCCATCCGCGAAGCAGAAAAACAAACCAGTGGCGAAATACGCTTGTACGTAGAGAACCGCTGCAAATTTGTTGATCCGCTGCTGCGGGCCGCAGAGGTATTCTGGGCGTTAAAGATGGATCAGACCAAAGAACGCAACGGGGTACTGGTATACATTGCCCTGCGCGATCACCAGTTTGCCATTTTTGCCGATCAGGGCATTCATGAAAAAACAGGTGAAATATTCTGGCAGCATGAAGTGACAGTAATGAAACAGCATCTTGCCAGGAATGAAACCATAGATGCACTGAAGCGTGTGATCACGGATATCGGTGCTGCATTAAAACAGCATTTTCCGTACGATGCCGCTACAGACAAAAATGAATTGCCGGACGATATTGTATTCGGACATTGATCATATAGACAGAACATACTACATGAAGTGGAAACACATATTGGTAGCCATGGCATTACTGGTTTCTGTAGCGGGTTTTGCGCAACAGATACCTGCCAGGCCTAACCCACCCAGGCTGGTGAACGATTATGCCAATGTATTGTCTTCCGAAGAAAGGATGCAGTTAGAGCGTACGCTGGTAGCATACGACGACAGCACCTCCAACCAGGTGGCCGTAGTATTGGTAAATACACTGGATGGCTATCCTATTGAAGAATATGCCCTGAAGATACTGCGCGAATGGGGTGTTGGTAACAAAAAGACCAACAACGGCGTAGTGATAGTGGCTGCTATTCAGGACAGGAAAGTGCGTATTGAAGTAGGATACGGATTGGAAGGTGCCATTCCTGATATTACTGCTAACCAGATCATTCAGAATGATATCCGGCCTGCTTTCAGATCAGGAGATTATTACGAAGGATTGAACAATGCTGCAGCATCGATCATAAAAGCTGCTGCCGGTGAATACAAAGCACCTGCCGGTTATCGCGGCAAAGGTGGCGAAGGCAGTGGTATTATCGGCTTCGTTATCCTGATTGTTATTGTCATCATTATTGCTGCTATTGGTGGCGGACGTGGTGGTGGCGGAGGTGGCTTTATGAGTCGTCGTGGTTATCGTGGCGGCTGGCTTGGTCCTTTCATCCTTGGCAATATGATAGGCCGTGGCAGTAGCGGCGGCGGTTGGGGCGGAGGAAGCGGAGGCGGCTGGTCTGGTGGCGGAGGAGGATTTGGCGGCTTCGGCGGCGGTAGCGGCGGCGGAGGAGGAGCCAGCGGCAGTTGGTAATGCGCAACCGGATATTGAAAATGAATATTGCTCATTGAGCATTCAAATAAAAAGCGGTCGCAACCAGCGACCGCTTTTTCATTTATAATAGATCTTGGTGTTAAGCCCTGAAGATTATTGATTGAACATTCAATAAAGCATGCATCATCTGCATCCCCGATTCCCAATTCCTGTTTTCTCTTCATTGAATATTGAAAATCGAACATTACTCATTGAGCGTCCATCATTGAACACTTAATCTTTGAACCTTGTTTCTTCTTCAAGCCATCTGTTCCAGTATTCCTTTCAATTCCTGTTCATCCGGCAGATACACATTGCCAAAATCAAGTACCAGCGGATTGGAAAAGCTCATCGGGTTAACAGTTGCTTTTCTTACAGAGCCATGAAACTCTCTGGCTCCTGATTCATCCATCAGTTGTTTGATATTGGACGCACGGATTCCGGCACCCGGCATAATGATAATACGGTCACCGGCCTGTTGTACCAGTTGTCCCAGCAGTTTACCAGCTTCAGGTGCACCGCTTTGCTGTCCGGAGGTAAGAATACGTTCACATCCGGCATCAATAATATCTTCCAGTGCTTTAAAAGGATCGGGTGTGGCATCAAACGCACGGTTACAGGTTACACCCATCGGGTAGGCGAGTTCTGTAAAACGTTTCAACCGGTCAACGTCAATCTCTCCGTTTATTTTTTGCACCCCGATCGAAATACCATCGCATCCCAGTTCTTTACAAACAGCAATGTCCTGTTCTATAATAGCCAGTTCATCTTCATCATAGTAATAATTACCACAACGCGGACGCAGAATGGGATATAATTTGATATTGATCTTTTCACGGGTTCTTTTAATGGTTCCGTAGCTGGGCGTAGTACCGCCTTCTACAGGATTATCGCACAGTTCCACGCGGTAAGCGCCTGCTTTTTCAGCAATGATGCACGATTGAATATTAAAGGCGCATACTTCCAGGATTGCTTTAGCCATGGTGTTGTGTTATGATAGGCAAATTACATTGTTTAGGCAAAACAGTTGTTTAAAGAAGTAGGGCAAAGGCTGTGTTAAAAGAAAAGCGGCAACCATTGGTTGCCGCTTTTTATATAAGGAGTAACTCAACAATCAGATCATTGAGCCATTATACAATGTTAGAAGCCTGATTTCTTATCGCCACCGCCGATCTTTGATTTAATATAATCGATCTGATCCTGCAATGCGGTTTTGTCAGCGGCAACAGATTTTGCTGCTTCTTTTTTGGTAACAATACCTTTCAGCAGGTTGTCCACTACTGGTCCGTATCCGTAAGGAGCAATAGACTCACGCAGTTTCACCATAGCATTGATACCGGTTTTAACCTTCTCTGTACTTTTAATATTAGCCAGATAATTACAGAAAGACTGCATCATGTTGATCTTGCCCATAGACAAGGGCATATCCTCAAAATTCTTAGCCACTACATCAAAAGCCTCTTCGTTGGCAGCCTTCATCATGGCAACAGTAATAGCTTCAGACAATTTGCCTTTGGCCGGAACTTTGGCAAGACGTACAGCTTCTTTAAATGCAGCAGCACTGTCCAGTTTAGACAATGCTTCCAGTGCCATACCCGCTACAGTGTAGGAAGAGTCATTTACACTTTTAGCGATCAGGGTCTTGTATTCAGGTTTATCGTAGTTGCTCAACAGCCCGATAGCGGTAGCGCGAACAGTTGATTTGCTGTCTGATTTTGCAATAGTGGCTACTTCTGATTCAAAGGCAGCTTTTACAGCGTCTTTTTTGAAGTCCAGTCGGGAGAGCACCAGGCCACGGATTCCAAAATATTTATCTTTCAGTGCCAGTTTCAGCAGTTCAATGGCTTTACTGTTGTCAGTATTGCGGGCTGCAAATTCCACAGCTTCACGACGGTCCATGTACAGACCGGCATATTTATACTGGTGAATATAATTGTCAAGTGTTTTATTGTCTTTCTTTTCAGCTAGCAGTATTTTATCACCGTCAACATTCACCAGGTCAGGACGGCTGCTGTAGCTAAAGGTAAAAGTGTCTGTTTTGCTATCAATCCAAACACTGTGACGCTCTTTTTTGGCACCATTATAAATATCAATAGCAACCGGCAGTGCAAATACCTGTCCCTGCTGTGTCTGGTTAACAACTACCTGGACAGTTTTAGCGGCATCATCATAAATGTAATCAATGGTCAGTTTGGGGTGACCGGCGCCAAAATACCATTGATTCCAGTACCAGTTCATGTCCTTGCCGGTAATTTCTTCAAAAGCCAGGCGTAGTTGATGCGCTTCAGCCGATTTGAATTTATTGGTGTTCAGGTACAGGTTCAATGCCTTAAAGAAAGCGCTGTCGCCAACATAATTGCGCAGCATGTGTAAAATGCGTCCTCCTTTATTATAGCTTACAGCATCAAACATGTCTTCCTTATCGCGGTAGTGGAAACGAACCAGGTCTTTTTTATCGCTCTGGCTTTGCAGGTAACCCTGCATGTCAGAATAGTTCTGGGCATCACCGGCATCTTTACCATATTTATATTCATCCCACAGGGTTTCGCTATAGTTGGCAAATGACTCGTTCAGGGTCAGGTTGCTCCAGCTTTCAGCAGTTACATAATCGCCAAACCACTGGTGAAACAGTTCGTGTGCAATGGTGCTTTCCCAGGCATTACCATCTACCAGTTCACGGGCGTCCTGCTGGGCGCCGTCCTGGTGCAGGGTGGCAGTGGTATTTTCCATAGCACCGCTTACATAATCACGACCAACGATCTGCGCATATTTGGCCCAGGGAAAATCAACTCCCAGTGCCCTGGAAAAGAAACCGATCATTTCTGGTGTATGACCAAATATTCTTCTGGCAACAGAAGCATACTCTTTTTCTACATAGTAGCTTACCTCTTTGCCTTTGTAACTGTCTTTGGTAATGCTGAAATCGCCTACGCCCATAAAGAAAAGATAAGGAGCGTGGGGCAGATCCATTTTCCAGGTATCAGTACGTGTGCCGTCTGTATTTTTCTTTTGTGATACCAGCAAACCATTGGAGAGCGTAACATATTTGGCCGGAACGGTCATTGTGATCTCTTCCGTAGTTTTCTGATCAGGCTTGTCAATAGTGGGGCACCATACAGAAGTTGCTTCAGTTTCACCCTGTGTCCAGATCTGTGTGGGTTTATCTTTTTCCTCGCCGGTAGGATTGATGAAATACAATCCTTTGGCATCGGTAATGGCGGCACTACCCTGTACCTGCAACTCGTTCGGTTTGGATGTATAATCAATAAAAATGGTATAGTTCTCGCCGCCTTTATAGCTTTTATCCAGTTTAATGTTCAGTATCCAGCCATCATATTGATATTTCAATGGTGTTTGGGTACCGCCTTTTACAATGGCCACTTTATGAATGTCCATGCCTTTGGCGTCCAGTGCCAGTGAATCGGTGGCATAAAAATGTGGCTTCAGCGTAATCCAGGCTTTTCCGTACATGTACGACTTGGCATAGTCAAACTTTACATCCAGTTTAGTATGAACCAGGTCGTTGATCTTGGGAGCACTGGCACGGTAAACTTTTTTCCAGGTAGTATCCTGCGGAGCGGCGTCTTCCTGGGCTATTGCCGGGCGTAGTGCTGCACATAAACAAATCAATAGAATAACTTTCTTCATGGTAAACTATGTTAAGGGGCATAAAGATAATCGGCCCTCAATTAATATATAAAAAAATGTACAAGTGGTTGCAGGCTAACAGCAAATGCCTAGATTTGCTATAATCAGCAATCTTAGCATGAAGCGAATTGCGTCGGCAGTTATTCTTTTAGCATTTCCCTGCCTGTCAGTATTGGCACAACAACCGGCTTATTTTCTGTTTATCCAATCCGATGATAGCCAGCCATTTTATGTGCGTACCCAGGGAAAGGTCTACAGTTCATCCTCCATTGGTCATCTGGTAATTGCCGGATGCAAGGATACTATTTACCCGTTATCTATCGGTTTTCCCGGCAACCATTACCCGGAGCAGTTCTTTACCGTCAGCATACACAAAAAAGATCATGGATATTTGTTAAAAAACGAGAACGGTCAGAACTGGTCGCTTGTGAACTGGCAGAACCAGGAATCCCTACACGCTATTAAACCTCCCGCAGCTACCAGCGATACTTTATATGGTGAAAAAAAGAACAACGATGCTTTTGCGCAACTCATGTCGGGGGTGGTAAATGATACTGCTGTATTATATGCCTCTGTTAAACTGGCAACACCTATCAACAAACCGGCTGATCCGTCCGTGGCCGTAAAAAAAGATCCTCCACCGGTTATAGTAACAACCAACAATCAGAAACCCGTTAATAAGGATACGGCAGTAACTGCCCCGGTAGTAAAAACTGTTACAACACCTGATACTACACTGGTAAAAAGAGATGCAGTAGCAACAGATACAAAAAAGACGGCTGGCAAGGCCCCGGTGAAACCGGTGATTACCCGTATTAGTGAGACTGATGATGAAGAAGGTAAAAAAATGACCTTTGCAGATATATCCGCTTCCGGTGCCGATACCATTTCCATCATTATTCCGTTTGAAAAAGCGATCCAGGCACAGGTAACCATGGACGTACCAGCAGCCAAACCGCAGGATACAGGAACTTCTAAAGTGCAAGAGAAAAAAGATACACCCGTAGTGGTAGTAAAAAACGATCCTCCGCCAGTACAGCAGGAAGTAAAACAGGAAATAAAAGATACCGTAACCAGGGTAGTGGCCGAGCCGCCGGTTGCCGTGGATGCAGTGAATAAGACCTGCCGCAATTTTGCCACAGACCAGGATGTAGACAAACTCCGTATCAAAATGATGGATGCGATTACTGCTTATGAAAGAACAGAAGTAGCCAAAAAGATACTGCGTATAAAATGTTATTCTACACAACAGATCAAAGCCTTGTCAGAACTTTTTGCCAATGATGAAGGCTTGTACCGGTTCCTGGAAACCGCCTATCCCAATGTGTCAGATCCCGGACGCTTCCGCGAACTGTCAACCCTGCTCCGTACAGAAGAATACGTTAATAAGTTTAAAAAAATGGTGAAGTAGTTTGAGAGGCAAAAAAGGAACTAGGTGCAAGCTGAGATAACGGAACTGCAAATTGCCAACTTAACTGCCTCTGCTAAACCAGCAACATTTATATCCCTCTACCGTATCTTGTGCCCTAAAATCCGCGCATAGATGAACAGATATTTCCTGGAGGTGACTTATAAAGGTAACCGGTATGCAGGTTTCCAGGTGCAGGATAATGCAATGACCATCCAGGGCGAACTACAGCGGGTACTGGAAACATTTTTCCGGCAGCCGCTTGAACTGACAGGCTCGTCGCGTACAGACGCAGGCGTACATGCAAGGCAGAACTTCTTCCATGTAGATACAGCACTTACACTTTCAGAAAAGGCAGTATATAATATCAATGCCATGCTGCCGCCGGATATAATGCTGAAGCGGTTTATACCCGTAAAGCCTACAGCACACAGCCGGTTTGATGCGATAGCCCGGGAGTATGAATATTATATATACCAGCAAAAAGATCCGTTTATATACGATAGGGCTTATTACTATCCTTATCATCTTGATATGGCAAAGCTATGTGAAGCAGCAGCCACTATAAAAGAGTATACCGATTTTACCAGTTTCTCCAAACGCAATTCGCAGGTACATACATTCAATTGTACCATTCAGCACAGTGAGTGGGAACAGCGTGATCATTATATAGTATACCGGGTGCGATCCAATCGTTTTCTGCGTGGCATGGTCCGCGGGCTGGTAGGAACCATGTTGCGGGTGGGGAGGCAAAGGATCACAATAGAAGATTTCCGCAATATTATACAGGCAAAAGACTGTTCAAAAGCCGACTTCGCAGTGCCAGGTCATGGCCTGTTCCTGGTACAGGTGATTTATCCCTCTGGTTATTTTGAGTGTAATGCTTAATGCTCAAGGCTTGGCCCGTAATAGGTTAATAATTAATAAAGTTTTCATTGATTCTGGGTTTTGTGTCTGTTCTGCTGTGCTGTTGCAATTG
>LGYU01000003.1 GCA_001302245.1 Chitinophagaceae bacterium PMP191F | reverse complement strand
TCTAAAACACGGGGAGCCGACATACCGGTCCGGAAAATGGTGGCAGCATGGTGCAGTATGGTATGCTTTTCTATCATTTCACCTGTGGCAAGGCGTTATGGCTTCTTTAAAGTTAGCATACCTTATTTTACCTGCCAGGCCCCTATTCCCTTTTTAACCAATTATTGGCACTGTCTGCTAACGTATTCATTGTAAAGTATTACTGATAGATTGGACCAGATATGATCAGGGTATTCTCCGGACTTTCCTGCGTATTTGCTGCGGGTTAAAGCGTAAAAACTAAGGGTTGTACCCTTAGAAGTATACTGGCATAATATACTGAAGTAAGGTGCAGGTGTTTTGAACATTTCTGTAACAAGCATGCTCTCTGTGTTGCAACCGGATTTCTCACTTCGCGGTACAGTGTTGATAGCGCGGAATGGCTGGGAATAGCAGGTTGGACATCCGGGCCGATACCGACTGATCCCTTTTCATGGTCAATATTGTTGACTACGAAGAAAGGCAGGTTTTTTGTTGCCATTGCTCATACTGCACCGGGATGTTAATATACGCCGTATCTCAATACAATCTTTCTTTTGTACATCTGTATTTATACTGAGTGTTCTGATCAGTACGGTGTCCTCACTTCGCGGAGCGGTGTTGATAGCGCTAGTTACAGCTGCTTGTTCGAAATGACGGGTTGCGGTTCGTGGTTGCTGCCGGAATGGCTAGAAATAGCAGGTTGGACATCCGGAATCCTGCCGACTGAATTCTTTTCGTGATCAACATTATTATCAGCGCAAAAGGTCTGTTTTTACGTTACCATTACTTATACTGCACCGGGATGTTAATATACGCCGTATCTTAATACAATCTTTCTTTGTACATCTGTATTTATACTGAGTGTTCTGATCAGTACGGTGTCCTCACTTCGCGGTACAGTGTGATAGCGCTGGTTACTGTTGCTTGTTCGAAATGACGGGTTGCGGTTCGTGGTTGCTGCCGGAATGGCTGGGAATAGCAGGTTGGACATCCGGAATCCTGCCGACTGACCCTTTTCGTGGTCAATATTGTTATCAGTGCAAAAAAGGCAGGTTTTACGTTACCATTGCTCATACTGAACCTGGATGCTTACTGTAAGCCGTATTGCAATAACACTTTTCTTTCTACAGCGGTATTGGTACTGAGCGTTTTGATGAGGGTAGTATCTGCAGGGTAAGTAAGTGCTGCACCAGTACAGGTGTACCAATAGCAGTATGCACATGACATGGGAATAATATTAAGCGCAAAATAGTCATTTCCGTTATAAGACATCAGTGTTATTGTTCCTCCCATTGTTTTGGCGGATAAGCTATCTACTGTATTTTTCAACCAGGCAATGTTCTTAACAGGATCGTCTACTCCACAGGCTGTTGTACGATGTTTGTCTTTTTTGCAGGCAATGAAAAGTGGAAGCAATATCACCAGCGCGGCGGAACAGGATAATTTCATGGTGTTTCTTTTGGTTTGCAGATGACACCGGTGGGAGGATGAACGTTGCAACGATGTTAATACGCTTGTTTAATACAGGTTGTGTCTTAGCGGCTTAGCGCGCATCTTTCTTCCGGACTTCTACCATTAGCACCGGGCAATACAAAAGCTTTGTGTCTTAATAGCTTTAACAATCAATCTATGAAGCAAACCCCATTTTCAAGTTTGCTTAAAACACCAACATGAATGCTGTTCCCTCACCTTCTACAGACTGTACCTGGATGGTACCGCGGTGCAAGAGCATGATCTGTTTGCACAGGCTTAAGCCAATGCCACTGCCGCTTTTTTTGGTGCTGAAAAAAGGAATGAATATTTTATCGAGCAGTTCTTCGGGCATACCGCTGCCGTTGTCGGCCACCTTGATAATGGTTTTGCGGTTGGAAGCAAGATAGGCTGATAATACAATGCGGGGCTCCTGGCGGTCTTTGACTGCTTCCATTGCATTCACCAGCAGGTTGATCAATACCTGTTCTACCAGGTTGGTATCTGCCGCCATAGAAAGATCAGGATCTTTCAGGATGATCTCCACTTCAATACCTTTCTGTTCCAGTGTAGGCAACATCAGGTGGTGCAGACTTTCAAACAGATCGCGGATATAAACTTTTTTCAGGTTCAGCGTGGTGATCTTGTTCAGGTTGCGATAGGTTTCTGCAAATTTCAGCAGCCCTTCACTCCTTCTTTTTATGGTATCTATACCCAGCTCAAGATCTTCTACCGTTGCAGGGTCTTTATCAAGATTGTTGATAGATTCGTGTAAACGGTTTTTCAATGTTTCGGCCAGCGATGAGATGGGCGCTACAGAGTTCATGATCTCATGCGTCATTACACTCAGCAGCTTCTGCCATGCCTTCGACTCTGTTTCATCCAGTGCTTCGTTCACGTTCTGGAACGCTACCAGTTTATACTTCATGTCGCCCGTCTGGAATGCAGTGGCCGACATCAATACTTTGAAACCGGTTTTATCGTGGTGTGCGGTACCGATCTTGTTTTCACCCGGTTTCAGTCCCGTCACTTCTTTGTACAGTTCGTGATCGCGACGTGCCATGGAATGAATGGTTTTCAGGTAGGGCAATTGCAGCATATTTTTCAATGCATCATTCATCCATACCACTTCCCCGCTTTCTTCATGGTAGGATAAAATACCGGTATCGATCAGTTCCAGTATCTTCTGCAGATACTGATATTGTGTTTCTTTTTCTTTGCTGATCACCTTAAAGGTGCTGTTGATCTCATTGAATCCCTGGCGCAGTGCCTGTAATTCCTGCGGGGCATGTTTTACATCGAAATAACGGGAGAAATCGCGGTAATGTACCGATTCCACAAACTGGTTCAGTTCATCATGCGCTTTACGCTGCAATTTATACAGGTCAACCAACTGATACGCAACAACAGGTACAAAGATCACCATGTAAATGAACAATCCTTTTACCAGTAAAAAAGCGCTTACTGTCAGTGTAATGAACAATAAAACGATGCGTATAAAGATCCGCCATTCAATTCGTTGAAACATATTGGTCGTTTAGCAATTGTCGGGTAAGGGTTGTGGGTGCCGGGTTACAAAGACGCGCAAAAACCTCAAAAATTTCAGGTTCCGGGATTTCTTTGTTTCTGATTTCAGGCTGCTTCTTTTCTTAACCTGGCTTGACTGAATCCTGGCTTCCTTAAAACAGAAATGCCCGAATTACCAGATGACTGTATGGTTAACAATTATAACAATCAAACAATGTAACCATTAAACAATCTGCTAACTCTCAAATCCCCCATTTACACATTACCCCATTTTCAAATTAGCACTTTAAATATCGTATTTGCTCAACCGCCTGTACAAAGCCGTGCGTGTCAGTCCCAGCTCTTTGGCAGCCTTGGTAATATTGCCGTTGTGTTTTTCGATCACTTTCAGGATGGTATTTTTTTCAACCGCACTCAGTTTCAGTTCATCGGGTTCATCATCCATTGACACCTGTGTGGATTCAATGGGCGAAAAGATAAGGTCTTTGGCCTGCAGAACATGTCCGTCTGCCATGATCACCGCACGTTCAATGGTGTATTGCAGTTCCCGGATATTGCCCGGATAGTGGTAGCTCAGCAATCTGTCCATGGCTTTTTCGTCAAACTCCATTACTGGTTTCAGGTACTTGTTGCTGTATAATCTGCTGAAATGTTTGGCCAGCAAAATGATATCGTGATCACGTCTGCGCAATGGTGGTACCATGATCTCTACGGTATTGATACGGTAGATGAGGTCTTTGCGAAAACGGCTTTCATTGGCCAGTTCAGTAAGCGGTACGTTGGTAGCACAGATCAGGCGGATGTTGATGGGAACGGGGTCGTTGGTACCCAGCCTGGTCACCTGCCTGTTCTGCAACACACTCAGCAGTTTGGCCTGCTGGTGCAGTGAAATATTACCGATCTCATCCAGGAACAGGGTGCCGCCATTGGCAGCCTCAAACCGTCCTACCCTGTCTTCACGCGCATCTGTAAACGCTCCTTTTTTATGACCGAATAATTCACTTTCAAACAGGCTTTCGGTCAGTGCCCCTACATCTACTTTTACAAATGCTTTATCGGCACGTAGTGATTGCTGGTGAATGGCTTTTGCTATCAGGTCTTTACCGGTACCATTTTCACCCAGTATCAGTATATTGGCATCTGTAGGTGCGATCTTTTCAATTTTGTAAAATATGTCTTTCATTACTTCCGATTCACCCAGCAGCTCATTGCCAATAATAGAATCGGCATGAAAAGACGGTGCCGATGCATTTTTACTGTCTTTGCGTTTCAGGGCCTCCTTCATGGTCTGCAACAACTTTTCGTTGTGCCAGGGTTTTACCACAAAATCGGTAGCACCTTCTTTTAACGAGCGTACTGCCAGGTCAATATCACCATAGGCGGTGATCATGATCACTGCGGCCTCTGACTTAAATTCCTTGATCTTACCAAGCCAGTATAGCCCCTCATTGCCGGTATTGATAGAGCTGTTGAAGTTCATATCCAGCAAAATCAGGTCGAACGTCTGTTTGGAAAGAAGCCACCGGAGGTTTTCGGGGTTCTTTTCTGTTACTACTTCTTTGGCTTCTGTTTTCAACAACAGGCGTACTGCGGTTAAAACATCAGTATCATCATCAATGATCAGAACGGAGGCATTCTTTAATAACATGGCGAAAAAAATAAATAGCTGGTTGGATGCAACAAAAGTTAACTACAATTATACCATAATTATAAAGCTGTGACAAACAATTTTTTATAAACAATATTGGTAGGCAGCCCGGTGTATCGAAAGCGTACACTTTTTGTATCGGGAACGAACAGCTTCGTACAGATACAATAGTTAAAGGGCTGAAAATCAGCAGTGTTGCTTTCTGGCATGTTGTTGAGAGTATTGGAACCAGTTGGTTTTCTCATGTGATTTCAATTAAACAAGTCACCCGGTGCAGTCCCGGGTGACTTTGAAAAGCAAAAATTCTTTAAAAACTAATACACGTGGACAGAGTCATTGCCAAAAAGAAATGGTCAGCCAAAAGAATCTTAACTATCGCAGGTATTGCAGCTATCGCGTTGCTGATTGCAGGCAGTATTTATTTCACTTCCGGTAAAAGTCGCCTGAATGTGGATACTGAACGTATCACTATCAGTGAAGTTAAAAAAGCTCCCTTCCAGGTTTCCATACCCGTTAACGGAATTGTGTTACCCCTTACCACTATTTATCTTGATGCACAGGAAGCAGGCAGAATGCAGGAAAAATATGTGGAAGATGGTACTGTTCTGAAAGAAGGCCAACCCATTCTGAAACTGGCCAACCCCGATCTTGAACTGAGCCTGGCTAACCAGGAAACACAGGTTTTCAATGTATTGACACAAATGCAGATTGCGCGTAACAACGCTCAGCAGAATACCGTAAACCGCTTGAACCAGATGGCTGAGGTAGACAATGCGCTGAAAGAAGCAGAGCGTGTTTACAAACTGAATAAAAAATTACTGGATCAGAAAGCTATTGGTGCGCAGGAATTTCAGCAATCTGAAAACACCTACAATTACCAGGTGCGCAGGAAAAAACTGACAGAAGAGATCATGAAACAGGATTCTCTTACCAATAAGATCCAACTGGAGCAGAACGAACAATCGTATGTTAACATGCGCAAAGCGCTGGAGCTGATGAAGAAAAAAGTGGGCGACCTGGTGCTGAAAGCGCCTATTGCCGGACAGCTTACTTCATTTGACGCAGAGATTGGCCAGAACATTACTGCCGGTACCCGGTTGGGACAACTGGATGTACTGAGTGGTTTTAAAGTACGTGCAGATATTGATGAACATTATATTTCCAATGTATATACCGGGCTGACAGGTACTTTTTCCTTTGCAGGTAAATCGTACAAACTGAAGATCAGAAAAGTGTATACACAGGTTACCAACGGACGTTTCCAGGTTGATCTTGAATTTGTTGGTGAAACGCCACAGGGTATCCGTCGCGGACAAACGCTGCAGATATTGCTGGCATTGAGCGATGAGACACAGGCAGTATTGCTGGCAAAAGGTGGTTTTTACCAGCAAACCGGTGGCAACTGGGTGTTTAAAGTAAGCGATAATGGTAATACTGCTTACCGTGTGAATATCCAGTTAGGCCGTCAGAATCCTGAGTATTTTGAAGTGATGGATGGATTGAAACCCGGCGATAAAGTGGTGACTTCCAGCTACGAGAATTATGAAAGTATGCAGGAACTGATTCTGAAAAAACCGTAAGCAAATGTGCAGATTTCCCGATTTGAAAATTTGAAAATGCTATAGGGAAAAATGCTTTGAGTTGGAAGGGTTGCCTGTAACTTAAAACATACAACCTATAACTTTTTTAAAAAAAACTGAAACATTTTACCCTGCATGTACGTCGTATAGATTAAACGATAAAAAAAGTATAGCCATGAAAAGCAAATTTGTGTATGCCATTCTGCTGTTGTTGTGCAGCTATGAGCCGGGAAAGGCCAACCGTTGCGGTAGCGCCAGTGTTCCTGACAAGCCTGTACGGGAAAAGGCTGTAGTAGCACCGCACCAGGGATACACAGTTGCCGGAAGCAATGACGACGGCGTTTTTTCGCCGGTAATGCACATGCTGAACAATATTTAATGTAACCGCAAACTTCATTCAAACCAAAAAATATGATCAAGATCACAGACCTAGAAAAGTATTACCGTACCGAGGAAGTAGAAACGGTAGCCCTGAACAAATTGTCTCTCGAAGTAAAAGAGGGTGAATTTGTAGCCGTGATGGGCCCCTCCGGTTGCGGCAAATCTACTTTGCTGAATATCCTTGGACTGCTGGACGATCCCGATGAAGGCAGCTTTGTTTTCAATGGTATTGAAGTGGCTAAATTCAATGAAAGGAAAAGGGCTGATCTGCGTAAACACAATATCGGTTTCGTTTTCCAGAGCTTTAACCTGATCGATGAACTGACCGTATTTGAAAACGTAGAGCTGCCGCTGATCTATACCGGTGTAAAGGCAGCAGAGCGTAAGAAAAGGGTGGATGAAGTACTGGACAAAGTGCAGATCATGCATCGCCGCAATCACTATCCGCAACAATTGTCTGGTGGTCAGCAACAGCGTGTGGCAGTAGCAAGGGCTGTAGTAAACAAACCCAAACTGATCCTGGCGGATGAGCCTACCGGTAACCTGGATTCTTCCAATGGTAATGAGGTAATGGAAATGCTGACTGATCTGAATGAGCAGGGCACCACCATTGTAATGGTAACGCACTCTGAGCATGATGCCCGTTACAGCCATCGCATTATCCGTATGCTGGACGGCCAGACAGTGCTGGAAAATATTATGGTATAAGGGAATACGTCAATCGTGAGTAGTTACTAGCTGTATTTGCGCGCCACTGGTAGCTCAAAGCTCGCTAGCTGTATTGCGCGTGGGGCGTTCTGCATTGTAAAAGCATCTGTGATAACATAAAGTATAGCCATGATTTTTAATTATCTGAAAACAGCCTGGCGCAACCTTTGGAAGAATAAATTTTACAGCGGATTGAATATACTGGGACTGGCCATCGGGCTGGGCACCGGTATTATGATCCTGTTGTGGATAAAAGATGAGCTGAGCTATGACAGGTTTCATAAGAATACCCCAGAGCTGTATCGTGTTGTTTCCAATATAGGCAACGGTAGCAGTCAGCAGGCATGGAATGGTTCACCCGCTCCTATTGCTGTATATGCAAAACGTGAAATTCCGGCGGTTGTCAATTCTATACGTATAATGCCCAATGGTGAGTATGCCACTTATCGTTACGGCAGCAAGGAGTTTTCGGATATGAAACCGGCATATACCGATTCTACTTTTTTCACCATCTTCAGCTTTCAATTAATAACCGGCAATAAACAACGCCCCTTCCCCACCGATCATTCTATTGTTATCAGTCAAACAGCCGCCAAACGCATATTTGGTGATGAAGACCCTATTGGCAAAGTAATTACCGGCGATAAAAAAGACAATTTTATTGTTAGCGGAATCATGGCCGATTTCCCGGCCAATTCCAGCATTCAGTACGATATGCTGTTCTCCAATGAACTTGTTGCAAAATTTTATACCGGCAATGATTACTGGAAATCTATGGATGAGGATTGGGGTAATTACAATTATTCCACTTTTCTACAGGTAAAGAGCGGCACACCGCTTTCCAGTATTGAGCAGAAGCTTACCAAACTGCAGCATGAGCACAATCAATATGATAAAAGTTCATTTTATACGCTGCAGAGCTTTGATAAAATACACCTGTATACAGCAGATGGCAACGGCAGTGCCATGCAGATTGTACGCATTTTTATGGCAGTAGCTGTTTTTCTGCTGGTAATAGCCTGTATCAATTATGTAAACTTGTCTACAGCACGTGCCTTACTGCGTTCACGCGAAGTGAGTATGCGTAAGGTGATCGGTGCCCCCAAATGGCAGTTGTTCCTGCAGTTTGTGATAGAGACGGCTGTACTTTTTTTGCTTGCCACCATCCTTGCCTGCATACTGATCTTTGCCATGATGCCTTTGTACAACGGCCTGTCTGGCAAACAACTGACGTTTAACCTGGCAGAACCTGGCGTATGGAAGGTGATTGGTATTACCATTCTGGGTACACTGGCAGCAGCCAGTATCTATCCCGCCCTGTTACTTTCTTCTTTTAAACCTATTGAAGCACTGAAAGGCAAGATCATTTCCGGTATAGGCAGCGGCGGTCTGCGCAGAAGCCTGGTAGTGCTGCAATTTGTATTCTCTGTTATATTAATTATTTCAACGATCATTATTGCCCGCCAGCTTTCTTATGTCCGCAATAAACAACTGGGATACGACAGATCATACGTATTTACCATGCGTTTGCGCAATATGTTTGGACACTATGATGCTGTACGCAACGAATTACTGAAACAACCGGGTATTACCGGCGTAGCTTCAGCAGGTGGCAATGTGATCAGCCTGGGTAGCACTACCGGCGATACTGATTGGGATGGTAAAGAACCCAATAGTACGTTTATCATCACCCAGCTCAGCATGGATAAGGAGTTTATGCCCATGATGAAAATGGAGCTGAAGGAAGGAAAAGGATTTACCGGCAGTCCGGCCGACTCCACGCACTATATCCTGAATGAAACTGCGGTAAGAAAAATGGGACTTAAAGATCCCGTGGGTAAAAGATTTGCCCTGCACGATGTGAATGGTACCATCATCGGCATTGTGAAAGACTTTCACTTCCGTTCCTTGAAAGAGCAGATCGAACCGGCTATATTCATGTACCGTGCTGCCAGTAACCTGATCTATATCAGAACTACCGGCAAAGATGCTTCCAATGCAATTGCTGCTGCAAAAAAACTATGGCAACAATACAACGCTGATTTTCCTTTTGCCTATCGCTTTATGGACGAAACATTTGAGAACATGTACAAGGCCGATCAACAGGCGGGCGTGCTGTTCAAAGTGTTTGCAGGCATTGCCGTGTTCATTTCCTGTATGGGATTGTTTGGCCTGGCCACCTATACGGCACAGGTGAAACAGAAAGAGATCGGTATCCGTAAGGTGATCGGCGCTTCTGTATTCAGCATTACCACCCTCCTTTCACGCGAATTTCTGAAGCTGGTATTGTTGTCGATCATCATAGCATCTCCATTGGCAGCCTGGCTGATGTATAAGTGGATGCAGGACTTTTCGTATCGTACCAATATCCCGTGGTGGGTATTTCCGGTTGCCGGTCTGGTAGCTGTTGTCATTGCCGTTGCAACAGTAAGCATTCAGGCTGTAAAGGCAGCATTGGTAAACCCGGTGAAGAGTTTGAAGAGTGAATAATAGCTATTAGCTGTCGGGAGTTAAGTGTGCAGCCGTGAAGTCGGAAGTCTGAGGTCTGGAAATCTGAAAAGGGACAAGGTTCAAGAGAAAACCGCGAGTGAATACAGATAGGAAAAGGTTGAAAAGTTGATAAGGAGCTCAGAGACTATTCACGATTGACGTTTCACAACTTACGAAAAAGAGTAACCTGCTTTTCAGCAGGAATTCGGGAATTGCAGAATCAGAAACACGTAACCCGAAACTGTTTTCATTGACCATTTACGATTGACATCTCACGATTCACGAGAAAGAGTAACCTGCTTTTTATCAGGAATATGAGAATATCAGAACACGGAACCTGCAACTTCAAACCTGAAACAGTATACAGATCCGTATCAACAATAACCAACCGACCCAACAGAATATGTTTAGTAATTATCTTAAAACGTCAGCCAGGAGTATCAACAGGAACAAAGTGTTTTCTGTTATCAATGTGTTGGGGCTTGCCATGGGCATAGCCTGTGCAGTGTTGATCTTTTTGCTGATCAGGTACCATCTTACCACAGATACCTATCATGCCAATGCAGATCGGATCTATCGCGTGGTAGTGCATGAAAAAGATCCGGAAGATAACTATTCGGGCGTGCCCATTCCTCTTACCAGGGCATTCCGTGCTGAATTTCCACAGGCTGAGAAAGTAGCCATGACGGAAGGTATTTACAATACACTTGTTACCATTCCCACAAATACAGATGCGGAGCGCAGACGTTTCCAGGAAGACGAAGGCATTGCCGCCGTTGACCCTGAATACTTTGATATATTCGATTACCAGTGGCTTGCCGGCAATCGCACCAATGCATTGCAACAACCTTCGGGCATTATCATCACAGCTTCCAAAGCAAAAAAATATTTTGGTACCGATGATGCCATGGGAAAAGTATTGCAACTGGAAAAGACCAGTTTTACTGTTACCGGTATCGTTAAGGATATTCCCGGAAATACCGACCTGCCTTTTGAAGTGTTCATTTCTACCGATGCTTTGAAAAGCTATTCAGAACGGGCTACAGCCGTCTGGGATTCATGGGGCAGTATCAGCAGCAATACCAATTGCTATGTATTGTTATCGCGCAATACCAAACCTGCACAGTTAAATGCACTGTTGCCGGCCTTTAATCAGAAACACAATGGCAAGAAAGATGCTGCGCGGCTGAGCTACAAGCTGCAGCCGCTTTCTGACATACATTTTAATGCTGACTACAATAATTATAAACCAACCATCAGCAGGTCGTATATATGGACACTGGCATTGATCAGCCTGTTCATCATTATCACAGCCTGTATCAATTTTACCAATCTTGCTGTTGTACAGGCTATTCGTCGCTCACGCGAAATTGGTGTACGCAAGGTGCTGGGTGGCATGCGCAAGCAGATCTTCTGGCAGTTTATTATTGAAGCCACGATGATTGTAACATTTGCCGTAATACTTGCATTGCTGGCGGTATATTTTGCTATACCCTATGTTGCCCGGTTAATGGAGGTTTCTTTACAGGCCAGTGACTGGTACAGCGGACAGGTATTGTTATTCATCCTGGCATTGGCAGTACTGGTTATTTTCCTTTCCGGCAGTTACCCGGCATTGATCTTATCGGGCTTTAAACCGGTACTGGCGCTGAAGAATAAGATATCTGCACAAAAAGCCGGCGGTATTAATTTACGGCGCGGACTGGTGGTGCTGCAGTTTACCATCTCGCAGGTACTGGTGATCTGTGCTTTTATCATAGCTGCACAAACCAGCTATTTCCGCAAGGCAGATATTGGTTTTAACAGGGATGCAGTGGTAATGCTGCCGTTGCCGCAATCGCAGAAAGAACAACTGACCGTACTGCGCAACCTGTTCAGCCAGTTACCCGGTGTAACAGCCTGCAGCTTCAGTCGTATGGCGCCCCTGTCAGCCTCCAGTGCACAGTTTAATTTTGCATTTGACAATATGGCCAAGGATGCTGATTTCCCTGTAAATGGCATCATGGCCGATGATCAGTTCCTGAAAACCTATGGTATTCAACTGGTAGCGGGCACCAACTATATTTCAGGCGATTCCACACACCATGGTTTCCTGGTGAATGAAGAGCTGCTGAAACGGTTCAATGTAAAACCAGCAGATGCAATTGGTAAACTGTTCCGTTTGGGTGGCAACAAGCCGGAAATAGTGATCGGTGTGGTAAAGAACTTTCACCTGTTCTCCCTGCAGGAAAAGATACCTCCCTGCTTTATTGTGAACAGCTCAAAAAGTTATCGTCGTGTAGGTGTAAAGGTGGCTGCTAAAAACCTTACCGCCACTATACACCAGATAGAGAAAGTATGGACTGCTGCTTTTCCGGATAATTTGTTTGAATACCAGTTCCTGGATGAGCAGATTGAAGAATATTACAAAACGGAAGTACGTACCGGTACACTGATCAATATACTGACCTGTGTTGCTATTGGTATCGGGTGTCTGGGTTTGCTGGGTCTTATTTCTTTCATTACACAACAGAAAACCAAAGAAGTGGGCATCCGCAAAGTGCTGGGAGCATCCGTTGCCAATATAGTGCTGCTTTTTTCAAAAGAATTCCTGGTCCTGATTACAATAGCCTTTGTTATTGCCGCACCGCTGGCATGGCTGGCAATGCACAAGTGGCTGCAGGATTTTGCGTATCGCATCAGTATTGGCTGGGGCGTATTTATACTGGCCATGTTTTCAGCAATGGTGATTACACTGGCAACGATCAGTTTCCAATTGTTCAGAACGGCCAGGCTGAACCCGGTAAAAAGTCTGAAGAGCGAATAAATATACAATACCATCTATCCTGTGAAAAGCACTGTATTGAACCATCTGTGCCTGATAATAATTGATGGATATGTTTAAGAACTATTTAAAACTTGCGTACAGGAATCTGATACGTCATAAAGGATTCAGTATTATTAACATTTCAGGGCTGGCAATTGGTATTGCCGCCTGTTTGTTATTATATGTAGTGGTTACTTACGAAATGAGTTACGATAAGTTTCAACCGAACTATGATCGTATCTATCACGTAGTAACAGTTGATAAGACAGCAGAAGGTATGGCATACACGCCCGGCATTCCCTTCCCTGCACTGGATGCGTTGCGTGCTGACCTGCCCAATGTTAAAACAGGTGCACTGCTTTCCAGCTATGGCAGCCAGGTTACTGTTCTGAACAGCGGCACTGCCGGTATTCCTGACAAAAAATTTATTGAAGAATATGGCATGTTTTACGGCGACCCGCAATTTTTTGAGGTGTTTCACTGTAACTGGCTAGCCGGTAATGAAAAGGTATTGAAAGAGCCAAATACTGTAGTGCTGTCTGAAACAGTGGCAAAGAAGTATTTCGGAAGCTGGGAAGAAGCGATAGGTAAATCGCTGATGATCGACAACAACCTGCTGGTAAAAGTAGGCGGTGTGCTGGAAGATGTGCCGGATAATTCAGATTTCCCGCTACAGGTGATCGTTTCATTTGAAAGTGCCAAACGTAACCCGGAGCTTACTACCTACTCTGCTGAATGGGGCAGTACTACCAGCAATTTCCAGTTGTTTATGTTACTGCCACCCAATGTAACACAGGCTAATATAGAAGCACAACTGACAAAACTAAGCGACCGTTATTATAAGAATAATACCAGTGCCGGTAATAAGCGCTGGAACTTTTTACTGCCGCTGAGTGAAATACATTTCGACAACCGCTTTGGCACACTGGGTGATCATATTACCCAACGTTCTACCCTGCTTACATTATCGCTGATCGGTGTACTGATCATTATCATGGCCTGTATCAATTTTATCAACCTGTCAACTGCACAGGCTATCGGCCGTTCACGTGAAGTGGGCGTGCGTAAGGTGCTGGGAGGAAAACGCTGGCAACTGTTCTGGCAGATGATGGGTGAAACCTTTGTACTGGTAGTGATTGCCGGCATACTGGCCGTAATACTGGCTCTGATAGCACTACCCTATATTAAGTACGTAATAGCAATACAGGGAAATCTTTCATTACTGAATATACAAACCGTTCTTTTTGCCATAGTATTGATGCTGGCTGTTACAGCCCTGTCCGGTATGTATCCTGCAATGATCCTTTCAGGGTTTAAACCAGTGCTGGCATTGAAGAATAAGCTCACTTCTGCTTCCATCGGAGGTATTTCACTGCGTCGTGCGCTGGTGGTAACGCAGTTTGCCATTTCGCAATTGCTGATCATTGGTACCGTGGTAGCCATTAGCCAGATGAGTTTTGTTCGCAATGCCGACCTGGGTTTTAATAAGGACGCGGTATTTATTATGCAGGTAAATGCCGACAGCACTTTCCGCAGTAATCTCCAGTCGTTTAAAGAAGAATTATTGCAGCAACCCGGTATACAATCAGTAAGCTTTTCTACAGATGTACCGTCTTCTGATAATAACTGGAGTACCAACTTTGCTTATGATCATCACCCGGATGAGAATTTTAGTTTGTTCCTGAAGTTTGGCGATGAAGACTATTTCAAAACCTTTGGATTGAAAATGGTTGCGGGTCAGGGCTATTCAAAAAGTGATACCATCCGCGAAGTGGTAGTGAATGAGACCCTGCTGAAAAAACTGGGTGTTAAAGATCCGAAGGATGCCATCGGGAAAACCATCAGGATGGGACGTAATCCGTGGAGAACGATTGTTGGCGTGGTAGCTGATTTTAAAACGAACTCACTCCGTGAAGATATCAAACCGGTGATGATCGCTGCCCGGAAGGATTTTTACAATGTTGCTTCTGTAAAACTGCATTCTGCCAACCTTGCTTCCTCCAGGGAAGTGATGCAGAAAACATGGGATAAATATTTCCCCAGGTATGCCTATACCAGCCGGTTTATGGATGAATCTATTGAACAGTTCTACAGGCAGGAATCACAACTGTCTTTGCTGTATAAGATCTTTGCCGGTCTGGCTATTTTCATTTCCTGTTTGGGTTTGTACGGACTGGTATCGTTCATGGCAGTACAAAAAACAAAAGAGGTGGGCATCCGCAAGGTACTGGGTGCTTCCATTACCAATATACTTTACCTGTTTTCAAAAGAATTTACAGTGCTGATCGGCATTGCTTTCGTAATTGCCGCACCGGTAGCTTATTTTATGATGAAGGACTGGCTGAGCAATTTTGTATTCCGTATCAATATTGGTCTGGGCGTATTTGCCATTGCCATAGTCAGTTCATTGATCATTGCGTGGATCACGGTGGGCTATAAAGCAGCCAAAGCGGCGATGGCCAACCCGGTGAGGAGTTTGAGAAGTGAATAGTGAGTGATGAACCGGCAATCAATCTTGTTGAATTAAGTGGCGTGTGAGCACACGCCGGAATCAGGAACTCTTAATTCAACTTCATGCCGCTGGCCTCAGATTTACTTATAACCTAAAACTTATAACCTTTTCTATGTATAGCAAGTATTTTAAAATAGCATGGCGCAGCCTGAAGAAGAACAAAACCTTTGCAGCGATCAATATTATTGGTTTGTCGCTGGGTATTGCATGTGGCATTGTCATTTTTACCATCATCAGGTTTCACGCCAGTTTTGATGATTTCCATCCGGATTCAGCAAGGATATACCGTGCGGTTACAGAGTTTCATTCTGAAACGATAGACCTTACCGGGGCAGTACCGCAACCGCTGGGAAAAGCATTGCGCAACGAATATACGTTTGCCGATAAAGTGGGCAGACTGGTTTCTTATGCCAATACGCTGGTTGCTGTTCCCGGCGAAGGTGTTCCTAAAAAGTTCCAGGAAGAAGATGGTGTGGCCTTTACGGAGCCTGAGTTTTTTGATATTTTCAATTTCCCGCTGGTAAAAGGCGATAAACGCACTGCACTGAAAGATCCCAATACAGCATTGATTACCGAAAAAACTGCTATCAAATATTTTGGCACTACCGATGCTATAGGTAAAACCATACAGGTAAATAATGATATAACTTTCACTGTTACCGGTATTTTGAAAGATCTGCCTGCCAACACCAGCCGCCGTCAGCAGGTATACCTGTCGTACTATAACCTGAAAGATCGGAATGCATGGCTGGCTTCCGACAGTAGCTGGGGCGGTGTATACAGCGGTTCACAATGTTTTGTGCTGATGAAACCGGGTTTTACCCAGGCTTCAGTGGAAAGCCAGATGAAGGCGCTCAGCCATAAATATTATACCGGGCAGGATGCAGAAGTTTTCAACTTCAAACTGCAGCCGCTGCATGATATACATTTTAATACAGAATTGGGTGGTGGTGCTGTGAACAAATCGTTTTTATGGGCATTGGGCTTTATTGGCCTGTTCCTGATCATTACAGCCTGTGTTAACTTTATCAATCTTGCTACCGCACAGGCGCTGAACCGTTCCAAAGAGGTAGGTGTACGCAAGGTAATGGGCAGCCGTCGCGCTCAATTATTCTGGCAGTTCATTGCTGAAACCACCCTGATCACATTGATTGCTGTGCTGCTGGCATACGGATGGGCCTATCTTGCCCTGCCCTATCTCAGCAGGTTGTTTAATGCGGCGATCAGTATTAACTTTTTCCAGAGCTGGCAGCTTCCTGTGTTTACGCTGGCACTGGCCGTACTGGTCATTTTTATGGCAGGTTCTTACCCCGGACTTGTACTGGCGCGGTTTCAACCCATCATGGCACTGAAAGGAAAATTGTCACAAAAATACATCGGAGGTTTTTCGCTGCGCCGCGTACTGGTGATCACCCAATTCGCTATTTCACAGATTCTGATTATCGGTACCATTGTGATCGCCGGGCAAATGAAATATTCAAAAAATGCCGACCTGGGTTTTGATAAGGATGCCATTGTAATGCTGCCGCTACCGGAAGGGAACCAGGTAAAAATGAACACCCTGAAGAACAGGATTGCACAGTTGCCGGGTGTAGAGAAAATTTCTTTGTGTTACCAGTCTCCCGCTTCACGTTCCAATAACAATACCGGGCCCTTGTATGATAACCGTGCGAAGGAAGAATTATGGTCTGTCAATACCAAGTATGCCGATAACCAGTACATCTCTACATTTAATATTCCACTGGTAGCAGGCAGAAACCTGTTTGCATCAGATACGGCCCGTGAGTTCCTGGTTAATGAAACATTTGTTAAGAAGCTGAACCTGCCTTCACCGCAGGATGTGATCGGTAAAATGCTGAATGTAAACCGGGGTGAAGTAACAGGACCGATTGTAGGTGTGGTAAAAGACTTTAAAAATGCATCTTCACACAACGATATAGATGCAGTATGTATTGCTACCAAGGCCAATGAATATCGCAGTTGTGCCGTTAAGATCAATATGCACCAGGCAAAAAACACACTGGCATCTTTTGAAAAAATATGGAGTGAAACCTACCCTGACTATCTCTACTCATACCAGTTTATGGACGACAGGATCGCTGATTTCTACCGCATGGAAAACATTCTGCTGCAGATGATCGAGATCTTCTGCGCCATTGCTGTATTTATTGGTTGTCTTGGTTTGTATGGATTGGTATCGTTCATGGCAGTACGCAAAACCAAAGAGATCAGCATCCGTAAAGTGCTGGGAGCCGGTATGCACAACATCCTGTGGATCTTCGGTAAAGAGTTTACGCGCCTGTTGCTCATTGCTTTTGTTATTGCTGCGCCGCTGGCCTGGTACATTATGCGCCAGTACCTGCAGGACTATAGGTATCGCATTAACATCGGTGTTGAAATATTTGCTGTTGCCTTGGGCTGTACATTCCTGATTGCCGCTTTAACGGTAGGGTTGCGTACGGTAAAATCTGCCTTGGCCAACCCGGTGAAGAGCTTGAAGAGCGAGTGATGGGAAGTGAGTTGAAAAGCTGACAGGTTAATATGATAATGCCCGATGCCAGTTACGGGATATGAAATGTAAGCTGATCAGTGACCGGTCATATCGAATGAGCCTTTTGCGGGTATTGAGATGGCTGTATGATGCGGCGAAGTAAGATATCCGGGAGCTGTATACGGGATACCAGTTATGGGATATGAAATGTAAGCTGCTCCGATCAGTGACCGGTCATATCGAATGAGCCTTTTGCGGGTATTGAGATGACTGTATGATGCGGCGAAATGAGATATCCGGGAACTGTGTACAGGATGCACGATACAATGACTTTGAAAAGCACCTTATAAATAATAAACACCCTCCGACAATGCTAAAGAACTATTTTAAAATTGCCTGGCGCAGATTAATGAAAAGCAAGCTTTATTCTGCTATCAATATCATTGGTCTCACCACGGGAATTACCGCTTGTGTATTGATTGGTCTGTACATTATGCACGAACTGAGTTATGACCGGTTTAATAAAAACGCCGATCGTATTGTGCGTGTAACAATGGATTACGGCCGGGAGGGTGAAAGCAATAAAACTGCTGTAAACGGTTCGAAGGTGGGACCACAATTTGCCAGAACATTTCCTGCTGTAAAGGCTTTTGCCAGGGTTTATAAATACACCATGATAGTAAAGCAGGGTGAATCTGTATTTGAAGAAAAGAAATTTGTATTTGCAGATTCTTCTTTTTTCAGCATGTTCTCTTTTCCTGTTCTGCAGGGAGATGCTGCTACCATGCTGAATGCACCGGATAAAATAGTGCTGACCGAAAGCATGGCCAGGAAGTATTTTGGTGCACAGGATGCCATAGGCAAAACGCTCAATATTGGTTCTTCCGGCAAACAATATATTGTAAGTGGTGTGGTGAAAAATGTGCCTTCCAATTCACAGATCGATTTTGATTTTGTAACTTCTTTTGCCGGTACCAATGCCGCTAAAAATGAGCAATGGTGGAGCGCTAACTACCAGACATACCTGTTGCTGCAAAGCAAAGATGATATACTGCCATTGCAGCAGCAGATCGCTGCTTATATGAAAACGGTATGTGCAGATGAATTAAAAATGAAAAGCGGTGATTATCTTACCTATCACCTGGAGCCATTGTTGCGTGTGCATCTTTATTCCCAACTGGAAGGAATGGTTCCCAATGGAAGCATTACTACTATTTATATCCTTGCCGTTATTGCCACGTTGATCCTTTTAATAGCCTGTATTAATTATACCAACCTGGCAACAGCCCAGGCAGCCGGCAGAAGTGGTGAGGTTGGATTGCGCAAAACTTTTGGTGCCAACAGAAAACAATTGCTGGGTCAGTTTATGGGAGAATCGTTGTTGCTGGCATTTATTGCTTTAATAGCAGGCGTAATACTGGCAATTGTATTATTGCCCGGCTTTAACCAACTGACCGGTAAATCCATTTCCTCTTCCATGCTATCACAGCCAATGGTGATAGGTGTATTGTTACTGATCACACTGGTTACCGGTTTATCTTCAGGAGCCTACCCGGCTTTTATATTGTCCAATTCAAAGCTCAGCGGTATGCTGCGTTCCGGTATGAGGCTTACTTCATCCGGAGGTGGATTTCGCAAAGGGTTGATCGTTTTCCAGTTCGTTATATCTGTTTTCCTGATCGTTTGCACCATTGTAGTAACCGGGCAAATGAAATACATACAGAGCAAACCGCTGGGTTATGATAAAGACCATGTTGTTATTCTGCCTATTGACTGGAAGATGCATGCCGGTTATGAGGACCTGAAAGCTGCTATAAAAAATCTTCCTTCGGTAAGCGGTGTAACTGCTGCTTATGAAAGCCCCTCATTTGTTGAATGGGGCGATGGCATCAGCACAGTGAAAAGCGGAACACAGGTAGAGATACATGTAAATGCCATGCCGGTTGATCCGGACTTTGTGAAAACCATGGGCGTTAAAATTATTGCAGGTGAAGATTTTTCCCGTGCAGATCTTTTGTTACAGGATACTTCCAATGATTATAAGAACTACAGGCATACGTTCATGCTGAATGAAACTGCCGCCCGTGCACTTGGATGGTCTCCGCAGGAAGCCATAGGGAAAACCATTAAAAAAGGTGGAGAAGGCCTGGTAAAAGCCGTATTCAAAGATTTTCATTTCGCTTCGTTGCATCAGCCTATCACGCCGCTGGTATTGTTTGTAAACCAGGATCAGATGGGCGAATTCCTTGTAAAGGTGAAAGGACAAAATATGCAGGCGACCATCAATTCCTTACAGGCATTGTGGAAAGGGCGTGTAACCCATCGTCCTTTCTCTTATCGTTTCCTGGATGATGAATATGCTGCCATGTACATCACCGAACAACGTACCGTGCAATTGTTTACAGTGTTTTCTACTGTAGCTATTGTGCTGGCCTGCCTGGGCTTGCTGGGACTAACCGCTTATGTTACGGTACAAAGAACCAGGGAGATCGGTATCCGTAAAGTATTGGGTGCATCTGTTACCAATATTACTTCCATGATAGCAAAAGATTTTGTGGTGCTGGTACTGGCGGCTATTATCATCGCGATCCCCATTGCATGGTGGGCAATGAATACCTGGCTGCAGGATTTTGCATACCGCATTCATCTGAGCTGGTGGATGTTTGGCGTAGCCGGTTTAACTGCCCTGCTGATTGCTGTTGTAACTGTAAGTGCGCAGGCTATAAAAGCCGCGTTGGGCAACCCGGTGAAAGCGTTGAAGAGTGAGTAGCCCGGAGAGCTATTATCGTTCAGGAGTTAGGTTTTAGCAAAGACGGTAAAAGCTAAAGGTTGGTTAGTGCCACTTCAAGCGGAACAAATTGCATTTCATCTTATAAATATTGCCATGATCAGGAATTATGTCAAAATTGCACTGAGAAGTATTGCGAAAAACAAAATAGCAGCGGTTATTAACATTTCAGGTCTGGCACTGGGTATGGCTGCCTGTTTGCTGATACTGCAATACGTAAGTTTTGAACTGAGCTATGATCAGTTTCACAACAATGTATCGCGCATATTCCGGGTAGTGAACGATCGTTACCAGAATGGTAAGCTGATCCAGCACGGTACCATTACCTATTCTGCCATTGGCAAGGCAATGAAAGATGATTTTCCGCAGGATGTGGAAGCTTATGCAAGAGTAGAACCTTTTGGCAGTGAAATAATCATTTATAAAGATAAAAAACTGAATGAACGCATATTAGCTGCGGATAATTCTTTCCTGACCATGTTCTCTTTCCCGTTGCTGGCGGGTGACCGGGCTACGGCACTGAAAGAACCCAATGCGGTTATTTTTTCGGAGAAACTGGCACGAAAGGTATTTGATTTTAAAGGCAATGATTTCAGTAAACTATTGGGAGAAACCATTGTGATCTCCCGCGATTCACTGCCTTATAAAGTGACTGGTATCTGCAGGGATATACCTGAGAATTCGCACCTGGAATTCAATATGCTGCTTTCCTACTCTTCATTGTATAGTGGAAATGGCAACTGGAAAAGCGCAGATTATGATTTTACTGACTCTGATTTCTGGCAATACATACAACTGAAGCCGGGCGTTGATCAGCGAACGTTTGAACAAAAACTTCCGGCTTTTAGCGAACGTCATTTCAGGGGCAACGCTGTTTCTGGCAGCAATGAAAAATTTTATCTGCAGCCATTGGGAAACGCACACCTGTATTCTGATATGGAATATGAGATCGGTAAAACCGGGAATGCCGCCACCGTATGGGGCTTGTTAATTGTAGCATTGTTTATAATAGCCATTGCATGGGTAAACTATATCAACCTGTCCACTGCCAGGTCAATGGACAGGGCAAAGGAAGTAGGTATCCGCAAGGTTGTTGGCAGTCTTCGTACGCAGCTTATTACCCAGTTCATGATAGAATCGGTTTTAATAAATGCCGTTGCTTTAATAATTGCGTTGCTGCTGGTGTATGTAAGTCAGCCTTTATTCAACCAGTTATTGCAACAGCATTTGTCGCTTTCTTACCTGTTGATGAAAGGACTGGGTGGTTATAGCATTGCAGTAGGAATAGCGCTTGTATTGATTACCGGTATTTTATTGTCTGGTTTTTACCCGGCTTTTGTGTTGTCTTCCTTTAAGCCTATCCAGGTATTAAAAGGTAAGTTCAGTGCGTCGTCTAAGGGAATCACTTTTCGTAAAGTACTGGTGGTTGGACAATTTGGTATTACTGTAGCATTGGTGGTTGGTTCGCTGGTAGTATACCGGCAGTTGCGGTACGTCTGTGAAAAAAGCCTTGGTATCAATGTAAACCAGGTGCTGGTCATCAACCCTCCGGTACTTACCAATTGGGACTCTACCTTTATTACGCGTATCAATAGCTTTAAGAACGAACTAAAGCAATTGCCGCATGTAAAGGCTGCTGCCAGCTCCTATCATAAGCCTGGTGATGAACTGGGACGCGAGTTCAATGTAAAACGTGCCGACGCAACTGATGATACCCGCTACACTTTCCGTAACCTGGGTGCCGATTATGATTTTATTCCTACCTACGGTATTAAACTGCTGGCCGGAAGAGCGTTTACACCAACCGACCATGATCCCAAATGGAAAAACCTGCACAATGCTATACTGAATGAAAAAGCAGTAAAACAACTGGGCTATGCAAATGCAGAAAATGCCATTGGTAAACAGGTGATAGTGGGCAAGAAAGTTTGGGATATTGTGGGTGTGATAGATAATTTTCATCAGAAATCATTGCATTATGCTATAGAGCCATTGATCATGCTGCCGACATATAGTACCAGCAACTATATTTCAGTGAAAGTAGATGTGACAGATTTGCCTCAGACTATTGATGCCATTAAACAGAAATATGCATCCTTCTTTCCGGGTAATTTGTTTGATTATGGATTCCTGGACAAATCATTCCGGGAGCAGTATAGCAATGACCGGTTGTTTGGAGAAGTATTCGGATTGTTTGCCGGTTTTGCTGTATTCACCGCCTGCCTGGGTTTATTTGGTCTTTCCCTGTTCTCTGTAATGCAGCGCACCCGTGAGATCGGTGTCCGTAAAGTGCTGGGTGCTTCTGTACAAAATATTTTAGTGCTGGTATCAAAAGACTTTATAAAACTGGTGGCGATTGCTATTGTCATCGCTTTTCCTGTGGCTTTCTGGGTAATGAACAAATGGCTGCAGGGATTTGCATACCGTACCAACATCAGTGCGTGGATCTTTATCGCAGCGGGTTGTATGGCATTGGTAGTAGCCATGGGTACCATCAGCGTGCAGGCGGTAAAAGCAGCACTGAGCAACCCGGTGAAAACGTTGAGGAGTGAATAATGCAAATGGTTATACGTCATAAGTTGTAAGTTATAAGTGTAGCCCCGAAGGTGGCTGGAAGTGCTGAGTGGTCTTACGCGTTACTTATAACCTAAAACTTACAAATTAAAAATTTCAGCCTATGTTCAGAAATTACTTCATAACAACGTTCCGGAATTTAACAAGGAACAAGGTTAATACAGTTATTAATGTAACCGGTCTGGCAGTGAGCATAGCCTGCTGCATATTCATTTATGTGCTGGCAAAACATGAACGTACTTTTGATGCTTTCCACAGCAAGGCAAAACAAACTTACCGGGTGGTGTATGATTACAAGGCCGCAGAAGGCATAGAACACAACGGGTTCATGTTCTTTCCGGTGGCTGCTGCCCTGCGCAATGACTTTCCTGAGCTGGAGAATGTTACACAGGTTTACAATAACCATGCAGTGATCTCCGTAACCGATAGTGCCGGTGAACGCAGCAATTTTGAAGAGCCGGAAATGACCTATGCAGATGAATGGTTCCTGAAAACCTTCGACTATACCGTACTGGCAGGCAATGCATCTTCCACATTATTATCACAGCCAGGTGAAGCAGTGCTGACCAAAAGTATTGCCGATAAGATATTCGGAGTTCATAATAATACCTATAATGAGGTGATCGGTAAGGTGATCACTATCAATAAAAATGATTACAGGGTTACAGCCATATTGCAGGATGTACCCCGTAATACCAACATAACCTTTAAAGTGTTATTATCTTTTAAAAGCTATGCAGCCAGGAACCCCAATATTATGCAGAGCTGGAAAGATACCTATTCAGACAGCTACACGTTTGTTACGTTGCCGGAAGGAGTATCGCCTGCACGTATAGAGGCCGGTATGCAATCGCTGGTAAAAAAATACATGGACCAGGAAGCTGCAGCCCGCTATACATTGCGGCTTCAGCCATTGCTGCAGGTACATACCGATCCTGCTTATGACGGAACGTACTATGTAACGCCCGGTATCCTGCTGGTTGCATTCATTTCCATGGGCTTGATTGTATTACTGACTGCCTGTATCAATTTTATAAACCTGGCTACTGCATACGCTGCCAAACGTGCCAAAGAGATCGGTATCCGTAAAACACTGGGCAGTAACCGCTGGCAACTGATTGTACGTTTTATGAGCGAAACACTGGTGCTGGTGTCGCTGGCTGCATTGGCAGGCGTGTTTATTGCAGACCGGTTTATCGGTTCATTCAATAACTACCTGGCTTTTATTGTTGACCTGGGATTGCATATCGACAGCTCTGTTGTTTATTTCCTGGTTGCATTGGTACTGCTGATCACGTTGCTGGCAGGCTACTATCCTGCCCGCATGATGTCGGGGTACAGACCTATTGATGCTTTAAAAAATGGCATTACCGTAAAGAATACAGGTTTCTCAAACCGGTTCTCCTTACGCAAAGCACTGGTGGTAACCCAGTTTGTAGTAACACAATTGCTGATCATTGGCACTATTGTGGTGGCTACACAAATGCATTATTTCTATAGCCGTGATCTGGGCTTCAGTAAAAAAGATATTCTTACCGTGCCGGTACCGGAAAATGATGCCCGGAAACTGGCGTTGTTCCGCAATGAACTGATGGAGCAATCAAATATCAGTAATGTATCGTTCAGTTCAGGCCCTCCTACTTCTGCTTCCAATAGTTTTGGTGATTTCAGGAACAAAGCAGCAGGTACTGCAGAGAAATATTCCGTAGAGCGCAAATTTATAGACCCCAATTATCTTACCACATACAATATCAAGCTGGCAGCAGGCCGTGATCTGCGTGAGTCTGATAAAATAAACCTGGCCGACACGGTTAACCGTTATAATGCACTGGTCAATGAAAAGGCTGTACGTACACTGGGATATACCAGTCCTGAAGAAGCACTGGGAAAAGTGTTTATTCTGAATGAAAAGGACGAAGTGACCATTGTAGGTGTTACTGATAATTTTTACAATGTATCGCTGCAGCGCAATATCAATCCGTGTATGCTGTTCTACAGCACCAATTGGGTAAATATGGCAACTGTTAAAATGAGCAACCTGCAGCAGGCTGCCGGTACTATGGCCTTCATTCAGCAGAAATGGCAGCAGTTGTACCCTGACCAGTTTTTCAAACCCCTGATGCTGGACGAATATTTCAGGGTGAAAGCTTTTTACGTGATGGAAGATATCATGTACCAGGCCTTCAGGATCTTTTCTGTACTCTCAATCATTATCGGTTGTCTTGGTTTGTATGGGTTGATAGCCTTTTTGTCGTTACAACGTGAAAAAGAGATCGGGATCCGTAAAGTACTGGGTGCTTCTGTATCCGGCATTGTATATCTTTTTTCAAAGGAATTTACCTGGCTGGTACTGATCGCTTTTTCGTTGGCAGCTCCGTTGGGATATTTTGCCATGAACAGCTGGCTGCAAACATTTGCGCACCGTATTGATCTGAGCGCAATACATTTTATACTGGCATTCGTATTGTCGCTGGGAATAGCGGCAGTTACTATCGGGTACCAGGCTGTAAAGGCAGCCGTTGCCAACCCGGTAACATCGTTACGCAGAGAATGATAATATAGTATAGTCGCCATAAGGACCACAGGCGCTATAGCCTTTTTCCAGCCTGTGATCCGCATTTGTGTAAAACATAACAAATAGTCATGAAAACAATTCTGATCCTTGCATTGAGCACCCTGAGCACTGCGGCCGTAGCGCAGAAAAAAGTTTCCATTCGTAAAAGCATTGATGATGATGGCAGCAAAATGACCATTAAAATCAGCGGCAATGCGGATGGTAAACGTGTTGATTACTACAATGTTTTTGATGTAAGGGGAATGTCAAAAAGCCAGCGTTACGATTTGCAAAAACATGTCATGGATTCGTTGGAACTGACAGTAAGCCCGGTTGGCGCTCATCCGGCACCACCTGCACCGCCTTCCGGTTCACGGCGTACGGCTGTAGCCGCACCTGTTGCACCAACAGCACCGGCTGCTCCTGCTGAGCCTGCTAAGATGACGGCTTCTTCAGAAGATCAGGCCAATGTAGAAATAGAAACTGAAGAAGTTACTTCCAACGGTGGCAAAGATTACTACAAAAAAATATCGTGGGATAAAAGATCGGGTAAACTGGAAATGCAATACCGTTTTCAGAAAGATGGCAACCCTAAAAATTATGAAAAGGCTATAGACGCAACCGGTTCTTCCAAAGAAAAAAGAAAGCAACTGGTGCGGGAGTTTGAAGACTCGATCGGCTTTTCAGCAGGCAGGTAAAAATATCAGCTAAGAGATTCACATTGTTAAAACCAACACAATGATCAAAAATTATTTTAAAACGGCATTCAGAAACCTCTGGCGTCACAGGGTCTTCTCGTTCATCAATGTCATGGGGCTGACCGTTGGATTAACGGCCTGCTTTCTTATTTTTCTGTATGTGCGGTTTGAGTTGAGCTATGAAGCATTTAACACCAAAGCGGATCGTATTTACCGCGTGGTATGCGATATCAAAACACCTACAGAAGTGATCAATGCCGGTGGCCCGTCCTGGGCTGTGGCGCCTCATATTGTACATGAATTTCCCGAAATAGAATCAGCAGTACGCGTAATGGGCGATGATCTGTTGGTACGCCGTGGCGATAACCTCAAATTTCGTGAGAAAAAATCCCTGTGGGCTGATTCAGCTTTCTTCCGGGTGTTTGATTATAAGCTGCTGAAAGGAAACCCGGACAAAGCATTGTCTGAACCATTCAGTGTGGTATTATCTGAAACTGCCGCCAGGAAATATTTTGGTAATGAAGACCCCATGGGGCAGGTGCTGCTGATTGGCGGTGAAGGTAAGGCTGCTACAGTAACCGGTATAATGAAAGATATGCCGGAAAATACCATGCTGAAAGCTGATATAGTGGCATCCATGACTACCATTACCCGCAAGTTCAACAGTGAACTGGACAACCAGTGGGGTAACTATGGAGCGGGCGCATTCCTGTTGCTGAAGCCCGGTACCAACGCTGCAGCATTGCAGGCCAAGTTTCCGGCATTCCTGGAAAGACGTAATGGTGATGAAATGAAACGCAACCAGATGTATGCTACGCTGCTGCTGGAGCCTTTACGTGATGTATACCTGCACTCTACCCGCGATGGTAACAAAAGCGGTAATATCAATAACGTGTACATCTTTTCGGTGATTGCCGTATTCATTCTGCTGATAGCCTGTATCAACTTTATTAATCTTACCACAGCCCGTTCGGCAGAACGTGCCAAAGAAGTAGGCATACGTAAAGTGGTGGGGGCCATGAAAGGGCAACTGGCTTTACAATTCATTGGCGAGTCGGTAATACTTTGTTGCATAGCATTTGTGTTGACGGTCATCAGTTCTTTATTGTTACTCCCGCTGTTCAACGAGGTAGCCGGTAAAGTGATCAGTACCGGTATTTTCTCCAATATTCAATACCTGGTCATCCTGTTCGCATCAGCTATTGGGATCGGTTTACTGGCAGGTATATATCCTGCGCTGGTATTGTCTTCTTTCAGACCAGTAGTGGTATTAAAGGGACGTTTTGCCACAGGCACCAGGGGCATTTTATTACGCAAGGGCCTGGTGGTAGCACAGTTCTCTATTTCCATTGCACTGATCATCGGCACCATTGTGGTATACAGGCAAATGCAATATATGCGCAACCAGGATCTTGGGTTTAACAAAGACCAGTTACTGGTTATTGAAACCAATAGCGATCCCGGCAGGGATGCGTTTAAGCAGGCTGTGACCGGCATACCCAATGTTGTATCCACAGCAGCTGCCTCCAGTGTGCCCGGCAGTGGCAATCCCGGTGCCTATTCTGAAATAGAGAATAGCAAAGGTGAACTGCAGATCGCCAATCTTGACCTGTATTTTGTAGACTTTGATTATATACCACAGATGAAAATCCGGATGGTGGCAGGCAGACCTTTTTCGAGAGATTTTGGTTCTGACACCACACATGCCATGGTATTGAATGAAGCGGCTGTGAAAATGTTCGGGTATGCTTCTCCGCAACAGGCCATCGGTAAACGCTTTAAACAATGGGGCCGCGAAGGCACCATTGTAGGTGTAATGAAAGATTTCCATTTCCGTTCCTTACAGCAACAGATCAAACCGCTGTCTATGCGTATTGAGCCCGGTGGTTGTGACCTGGTTACGGTAAAAATAAATCCCAAAGCATTACCGGCAACCCTGGCTGCCATTGAAGGAAAATGGAAAGAAATATCACCACAGAAGCCTTATAGCTACTTTTTCCTGGATGAGTATTTTGACCGTCAGTACCGTGCAGAAGAAAAGTTCGGCAAACTTTTTTTGAACTTTGCGGTTCTTGCCATCTTCATTTCCTGTCTTGGTTTATTAGGACTTGCTTCTTACAGTACCATGCAGCGCACGCGTGAAATCGGCATCCGCAAAGTAATGGGAGCTACTGTAACCGGTATTGTTCAGTTGCTATCGAAAGACTTTTTAAAGCTGGTTGCCATTGCATTTGTAATAGCCACACCGGTTGCCTGGATGGGTATGCACAAATGGTTGCAGGATTTTGCATACCAGGTAAACATGTCCTGGTGGATCTTCCTGCTGGCAGGTATCATGGCATTGGTGATAGCTGTTATCACCATCAGTTTCCTGGCAATAAAAGCGGCTGTTGCCAATCCCGTGCAATCGCTCAAAAGTGAATAAAAAATAAAGCCTGGTAGTACTCATATTGCTACCAGGCTTTATTCATCAGATAATACAAACTACCCGGTAACCATAACCAAGTGTAATGTGAAACGCTTTAACAAAAAATTTTTGAAACATGTTCAGAAACTATTTTAAAACAGCGTTCAGGAATGCACTGCGTAATCGTAGCTATACGGCGATCAGTCTGTTCAGTCTTGTCATCGGCATTACACTATTTTTTTTTATTGCCATCTGGATCAAAGATGAAATTTCTTACGATGATCAGTTTCAGTCGGCCGGCAGGATCTTCCGCGTGGAATCGGATCTGAAGGTAAACGACGGAAGCTCTTCTTTAACCCAGAATGTGGGCTGGCCTGTAGGCCGTCACCTGGTGGCCGCGTATCCCGAAATTGAGTATCTCTCGTACATGCGCGACTGGATGCCCATGGTAAAAATGAACGACAACCGTTTTTATGAAAACGGTCTGTATGCAGACAATAACTTTTTTAAAATATTCAGTTATCAATGGCTGGAAGGCAATGCAGCTACAGCATTGGAGAAACCTTACAGTGTAGTGATCACCGCATCACTGAAGAAAAAGTATTTTGGTGATGCAGCATCTGTTACCGGGAAAGTATTGATGCTGAATGATAGTGTACCTTATAGTATAACAGGTGTGATACAGGATGAAAAAAAGGCACACCTGCAGTTTGATATGATCGGCTCTTTTGAAACTTATTGTGCCATCAATCGTGAAGATTGTGAACAGGAGTTTGCCAAAGGCTGGTTTGATATCAATGTATACAATTATGTAAAACTGCGTAAGGATGCCAATGCTGTAACGGTGGGTAATAAGATCAGGAATATTGTAAGCATTGAAGGTAAAGATGCTGTGGCTGCCACGGGCTTTGATGCAAAAATACTGTTGCGTCCGCTGAAAGATATTTACTTGCGTTCGGGTATGCGCACCGGTACCGCTGCGGTGGGCAACTATGCCACGGTAAAATTATTCCTGGCTATTGGCGTATTCATTCTGCTGATAGCCGGTTTGAACTTTATTAATCTCGCCACTGCCAAATCGGTGGAACGTGCGCGGGAGATCGGCATCCGTAAAGTAATGGGCAGTGACCGCGGCAAACTGATCAGGCAGTTCTTGTCCGAAGCCGGCCTGATGTGTATGGTGGCAGCAATGATCAGTTGTTGTTTGCTGGTGGTATTGCGTCCGTGGTTCAATGAGTATACCGGGAAACAGTTTACGGTGAATGATCTTTTTTCTGCGGGTAATATTGCAATGATGGCAATCATTGTACTGGTGCTGATACCACTGGCAGGCTTCTACCCTGCCTGGATACTATCTGCTTACCAGCCCATCAAAGTATTAAAAGGCCGTTTTGCTGCTTCTGCTTCCGGCACTGCTTTGCGTAAAGCACTTATTGTAACACAATTCACTATTTCTGTAGGTTTCATCATCTGTACCATAGTGATGTTGAAACAGATGTCGTTTATGCAATCGCAAACACTGGGTTTTAATAAAGACAATGTATTGCTGGTAAATGTGAACAAGGTTCCCTGGACATTGCGGCATAACAAGGCAGATGTGTTTAAGAATGAATTAAAGGCTGAAAATGGTATCAGGATGGTAACTGCCTGTAATGCTGTGCCCGGCAGAAGCGGGTGGGACGGCCAGTTTGCCTATCCTGAAGGGTTGACAAAAGAGCAGGCTGTTACTGTAGAATATATACCGGTAGATGCAGACTATGTTCGCACCATGGGCATGCAACTGGCTACGGGGCGTGATTTTATAACTGGCAGTAAAACAGATGAAGAAGAAACGTTCCTGGTAAATGAAGCCGCTGTTAAATCATTTGGCTGGAGCAATGCTGCCACTGCTATTGGCAAACAACTGGAAACTTCCGGTAAAAAAGGAACGGTAATCGGCGTATTAAAAAACTATCACCAGCATGGACTGCAACAGAACATCCGGCCTGTAGTGCTGGGTATTGGCAGCTACATCAGTTTTTTTGCACTGAGGTTTGAAGGCGTGTCTGCACAACAGGCAACACAGGCCGTTCACACAGCGTGGGATCATGTTTTCAAAGGATACCCGCTTGAATACAAATTTATGGAAGATGATTTTCAGCGTCAGTACCGCAAAGAAGAAAAACTGGGACAACTGTTTCAGCTTGCGGCTGTATTGTCCGTAGTAATAGCTTGTATGGGTTTACTGGGGCTGGCTGTGTATACGGCTCAGAAAAGAGTGAAAGAAATAGGTGTACGGAAAATACTGGGTGCCGGTACGGCAGGTATTGTTGCCCTGCTGTCGAAAGACTTTTTAGCACTGGTAGCTATTGCCATTGTAATAGCCTGCCCGCTTACCTGGTGGGTAATGACGCAATGGTTACAACAGTTTGCTTACCGTACAGGTATCAGTTGGTGGATCTTTGCTTTTGCGGGTTTGCTGGCGATGGTGATCGCCATACTTACCATTTGTGGACAGGCTGTCCGTGCTGCGGTAGCCAATCCTGTACATGCGTTACGCAGTGAATAAATAAACCGGTCACGGGCTATGATAGCAGATAGCTGATCACAGCCATAATCATTTTTATATGTTACTGAGTTATTTCAAAATAGCCATACGGAATCTCTGGAAGCATGCTACCTCTTCTGTCATTAACCTGCTGGGGCTTACCATTGGCCTGAGCTGCTGTTTATTCATAGGGTTATACATTCAGCATGAAGTAAGCTATGACCGGTTTGAAGAGAAAGGTGACCGCATTGCACGTGTTATCATGGAGTATAGTTTTGATGGCGGCGAAACAAACAAAGGAAACTATACCAGTACAAAAGTAGCGCCGGCCTTTAAAAGAAATTTCCCGGAAGTGGAATCTGCCGTACGTATGTGGATGGGCAATAGCATTGTAGCGCATGATGAAAAGGTTTTTACCGAAAAGGAATTCCTGTATACAGACTCTTCCTTCTTCAACATCTTTACATATAAACTGGTGCAAGGAAATCCGCAGACAGTACTGGCCGGCCCAGGTAAAGTAGTTCTTACAACAGTAACGGCGCAAAAATATTTTGGCAATGCCAATCCTGTAGGGCAAACCCTGCTTGTTGGCGCCGACCAGCAGGTGTATGAGGTAACGGGTGTTATAGAACCCTTCCCTGCCAATTCGCAGATACAATTCGATTTTCTGGCATCGTTTTCCTCATTGGGAGCCATACAGGAGCAAACATACTGGGAAGCCAATTATACTACGTACCTGTTGCTGAAAGACAAGGCTTCTTTTGCTTCCCTGCAACAGAAGATCGGCCCTTTTATGAAAAAAGAGATGGCATCGGAAAGCAAGGTTGCCATTAATTTCTCGCTGGAACCCTTCCGTGATGTACACCTGCATTCTCCTTACGATGGTTTTGAACCTGCCGGCAATATTACTTATATCTATATCCTGGCAGGTGTGGCCCTGTTGATACTGGGTATTGCCTGTTTTACTTATGTCAATCTTGCTACTGCACGGTCTATGGAGCGCGCGCGTGAAGTAGGCATTCGTAAAGTAATGGGCGCATTGAAAAAACAGCTTTTCTGGCAATTCATTGGCGAATCGGCAGTGCTTGCCATAGCGGCTTTATTATTCAGTATAGTGCTGATCGCTATAGCAATGCCGGCATTTAACCAGCTTGCTGAAAAAGAGCTGCAGATATCTTCATTATTGTCTGGCTGGTTCATTTTGTTTGCGCTGTGTATTATTGCTTTTGTCAGCTTGCTGGGAGGCGCTTACCCGGCACTGGTATTATCTGGATTTCAACCTGTACGTGTATTGAAAGGCATGTTCAGGAATACCGGTTCTGGCGTATGGGTAAGAAAATCGCTGATCATATTCCAGTTCTCCATCTCTGTTTTTCTGGTGGTGGCTTCACTGGTCATACAACAGCAATTGTATTTCATACGGCATAAAAAACTTGGTTTTGACAGGGAACATGTATTGGCTCTGCCGCTGGACAAAAAAATGCTGAAGCAGTGGCAACTGATCAAACATGAACTGACTGCCAATGCCGATGTAAAAAGTGTATCGCGGTCTGTGGGCACCCCTGCAAAAATTGTAAGCGGCAACAATATGCGCAGTGCTGCTATGCCCGAGGATAAACAGTTCTCAGTAAATGGCAACCCGGTAGATGAGGATTTTATCAGCACCATGGGATTGCAGATAATAGCAGGTACCGGTTTTTCTGAACAGGATATTAAAGACGTGGATAAGGAACAGCAAAAGGATAAACATTATCACTACATATTGAATGAGTCGGCTGCCGGTATGCTGGGGTGGACGCCACAGGAAGCCATTGGTAAAAGAATGTTTCTGGGAAATCAGCGTCCTGGAACAGTGAATGCAGTAGTAAAAGATTTTCATTTCCAGTCGCTGCGCAATGCTATTAAACCACTGGTACTGTACAATGAAATACGGGGTAATACCATGCTGGTGAAAGTAAGCGGCCATCATTTACCGGAAACGATCAGCTATATAAAGAAAAAATGGCAATCGCTGGTACCTTATCAACCATTTGAATACCGGTTCCTGGACGAAGATTTTAACCGGTTGTACCATGCGGAAACCAAGCTGGGCAATATACTGAACCTTTTCACGGGCATTGCCATTGCACTGGCCTGCCTCGGGTTGTTCGGGCTTTCGTCCTATACCGCACATCAGCGTGTAAAAGAGATCGGTATACGTAAAGTGCTGGGTGCTTCGGCTACAGTTATTGTTACCATGTTGTCCCGTGATTTTATCCGTTTATCATGTATTGCTATGCTGGTAGCAATACCAGTGGCCTGTTTCGTCATGCACGGGTGGCTGCAGGATTTTACCTACCGAATTCATATCGGTGTGTGGATACCACTGCTGGCTGTTGCACTTACGCTGCTGGTAACATTGTTTACCACCAGCATCAAGGCTATACAGGCCGCGCTGATGAACCCGGTAAAAGCATTGAGAAGTGAATAGTATTCACAACGACCTGTCCGGTATTTATCTGATAACTTGTAACTCTTACAACTATGCTGACTAACCAATTCAAAATCGCCTGGAGAAAACTCTGGAAGAACAAGACTGAAAGTATTATCAACATTGCAGGGCTGGCCATAGGCATGACGGCTGCTGTGTTGATTATGCTATGGGTACAGAATGAATGGAGCTATGATAACTACCATTCAAAAACCGGTAATATATACCGGGTTACCTGTACTGTGCCCATTTCTAAAACGGACATCTGGGTTTGGGAAAACTCGCCTTACCTGATGTCTGAAAAAGCCCGCCAGGAAATTCCGGATATTGAGGACGTGGCCATGCTGAAAGCTGCTGTATACAACCAGCCTGTTATCAACCTGAACGGGCAATTGTTAAGCGAAAAGAAAGCTGCCTATGTATCGAAGGGATGGTTCAACGTGTTTCATTATGATTTTGTTGATGGTTCTGCTGATGCATTCAATCAGCAACCCTTCAGCGTTATATTATCAGAAACAGCAGCAAAAAAATATTTCGGGCGAAGAGAGCCTGTAGGACAGGTGATGCGCCTGGATACAGTAGATTACAAAGTACAGGCTGTTGTAAAAGATAACCCGGCCAACTCCAGCTTCCAGTTTGATATGTTGCTGCCGGTTGCTGCTTTGCAGTCAAATGCCAGTCAGAAAAAAAATGATGAGGATTGGGGTAATTTCAACTATGTTACTTTTGTACGTTTGCGTTCCGGTGCCAATACCAAACAGGTGGAACAGAAACTGAAAAAGATACTGGATCAGAACAGGGATAAAAATGAGGTCACCACTACATTGCTACCCTTGTCAGAACTGCATTTTGACGAAAGCGTGCAAAACTCTTCTTTTGTAACAGGTAACCGCCAGGCAGCTTACGTTTTTGCCATATTGGCGGCATTGTTGCTGGTAGTTGCCTGTATCAACTATATCAACCTTACCACTGCGCGTGCCAATATACGTTCCCGTGAAGTAGGTATCCGTAAAATAGTAGGGGCTGCACGCAGTTCATTGTTCGGTCAGTTCCTGTCCGAATCATTACTGACCTGTTTGCTTGCATTGGTGTTGACCATTGTTTTTATACAGTTGAGTCTGCCCGTTTTCAATCGTATTGCCGAAAAGCAGTTTACCTTGCCCATTGCATCGGCCGGTTTCTGGGTGCTGATCATCGGTACACTGGTTACGGTTACCGTATTGACCGGCATCTACCCTGCCCTGTTATTGTCTTCTTTTAGTGCTGTAAGCATTTTCAGGGGCAGCAGTATTATGAAACTGAAAGATGCCACGTTGCGGAAAGTACTGGTGGTAACACAATTCACCATTTCAGTAATGCTGATTGCCGCCACCCTGATCATTTTTAACCAACTGAAATTTATACAGCGGGAAAATGCAGCCTACAACCGCTCGCAGATATTCAGTTTTAGTATTCCTTACAAACTGATGCTGCCTTTCCGCAATGATGTGGAAAAAGTACACAGCCTGCAAAGCTCTGTTAAACAACAGTTGCAAATGGTAACCGGCGTAGAACAGGTAACTTATGCCAATGAAGCGATTATCAATTTACAGAGCATGACTGCTGGGTCTGCAGACTGGGATGGCCGCCCAAAAGATTTTAATCCCAGTGTGTCACGTTTGTCGGCCGATGAAGATTTTCCGGCTATGTTCGGTTTACAACTGGCAGAAGGACGCTGGTTTGAGCCCGGTAATAAAGCTGATATTAAAAAAAGCTTTATCCTGAATCAAACAGCAGTAAAACAATTTAACCTGCATAAACCATATATCGGGCAACGGTTTGTTTTTGGCGGCGATACGGGCAGTGTAGTAGGTGTTGTTAAAGATTTTCATTTCCGCAGTTTGCGTGAAGCGGTTACCCCGCTGGTAATGCACACCGGCGGAAACTGGCGTGGAACCTATTTTGTAAAGCTCGATCCGCGCAATGCGTCCAGGGTACTGGCTGGTGTTGAAAAAGTATGGCACAACCTGGTGCCCAATCAACCCCTTGAATATACATTCCTGGATGAATCGTTTGATAAATTATACCGTTCAGAGAACAGGATCTCTTTGTTGATGACACTGTTTGCCTGTATTGCGGTATTTATATCATGCCTGGGATTACTGGGGCTGGCCGCTTTTACTACCGAACGCAGGAAGAAAGAGATCAGCATTCGCAAAGTACTGGGAGCAAGTATCAACAGTATTGTGTCATTGCTGTCGAGAGAGTTTTTACTGCTGGTATTGCTTTCTATCATCATTGCCACACCGGTAGCATGGTGGGCTATGAATAAATGGCTGGAAGATTTTGTATACCGCGTTCACATCAATGTATGGATATTTTTGCTGGCGGGTATTATTGCAATATTCATTACGCTGGCCATTGTAGGTATACAGGGAATAAAAGCAGCCCTGGTAAACCCGGCAAAAAACCTGAGAAGTGAATAGCACAGCTTTCACGGAACAATAATCAATTTCATTTATAATACGTTGCAGGGGAACCACTTCCAGGTGGTTCCTTTTCTGTTTTTTACTGTATCAAAACCGTACACTTTTTGTATCGGAAACGAACTGGTTCGTATATGGCTGTATTGTAATTGATTGAAAACCATTTAGTTTACAATTCTGGCATGTAGTTGAGAGTATGGAAGGCATTCGTATAGCACAAAAGGTATAGCAATGTATAGCCATGAATTAACAACCGGTCATTTTTTCAAAAACAAAAGCCTGTGGCTGCACAGCATCTTCGGGCTGGTGGCCGGTATCAGTATAGCCATGATCATTTATCCTGTAATACATTTTATCCCCGGCGGCGGCCGTATCAGCAAAGATGATGTACGTATGTACACCAGGCCCATCGCTGCGCAACAAGGGCATTTGCATGCGGCCACTCCCGGGCTGTATGCAGTACGTACAGTGGCCGGCACAACCACTGTGTTTACCACACAACCTGTTTGCAACAGCACATTGCAGCAACAACTGACCGGCAGTAATACAGAGAGCCTGACAAAGTTTGAATAATTGAAATTTATAAAACAGTATGTTCGGTAATTATTTTAGAATAGCGTTCAGGAATATCAGGGGAAATAAAATTTTCTCGTTGATCAATATATCAGGACTGGCAATTGGTATCAGTGCAGCGCTGGTTATTTACCTGATTGTGCAATATGAATTTCGTTATAACCGCTTTGGAAAGGGAACAGAAAACCTATATCGTGTAGTAAGTATCATGCATTTTCCTAACCAGGAGTTTAAAAATTCAGGTGTACCGGGACCATTGACCAAACTGGCGCAAAATGAAATTCCGGGTATTACTGCATCTGCAGCTTTCTGGGATGGTTTTAACGGGGCCAGCATTACCCTGCCTGGTAATAACGGGAAAGAACGTGTAATCAGGAACCAGGAAAAGATTGTTTTTGCAGACGGGAATTATTTTAATCTTTTCCCGTATACATGGTTGTATGGTAATCCTGCAACCGCCTTGAATGCGCCCGGACAAGTGGTACTGACCGAAAACAGGGCAAAAGATTATTTTGGTAATATACCGTATGATAATATCATCGGACGTATAATCACATACAAGGATACCATTCATGCAACTGTTACGGGAATTGTAAAAGACCTGCCAAAGCCTACGGATTTTGTATTTCAAGAATTTTTATCTGCGGCTACTTTCAAGTCCATAGGGCTGGAAGAACGAAACTACACCGATGAATGGGGAAGTATAAATTCAGCTTCCCAGTTTTTTGTGAAATTACAGCCTGGTACAGATATACAGCAACTCAATAAAAAGCTTTCAGCGCTGCGGGAAAAGTATAAAAAAACTAACGATGGCCTGAAATCGGATTATTATCTGCAGCCATTGAACGATGTGCATTTCAACAGCGATTTTGATGCTTTTAGTCAGCGACAAGCCCATAAGCCAACCCTGTATGGACTATTGGCAGTAGCAGCTTTTTTATTACTGCTGGGCGGTATTAATTTTGTAAACCTTACTACTGCACAGGCAGTACAACGCGCAAAAGAAATTGGCATCCGCAAAACATTGGGTGGCTCACGGGCACAACTGGTGGTTCAGTTCCTTGCTGAAACATTTGTGCTGACATTGATGGCAACTATATTGTCGTTGCTGTTAACACCACTGATCCTGCAAATATTTGCTGATTTTATTCCTGAGGGGCTTACATTCAGTCTTACCGCCAACCCGCAGTTATGGTTATTTACCGGGTTGTTGCTGGTGTCTGTAAGTGTAATATCAGGCTTTTATCCCGCCCTGGTATTATCGCGCTACAAACCTGTTCAGGTATTGAAAGGGCAGGCAGTTGCCACAGGCAGTACCACCCGCAAAGCATTACTGCGTAAAAGCTTAACTGTAACCCAGTTTGCGATAGCCCAGTTTTTCATTATTGCCACTTTTATAGTAAGCCAGCAGATCCGTTTTTCAATGAATAAGGATCTTGGTTTCAGTAAAGATGCCATTGTGAATTTTTCAGTTCCCGTTAATTATGACGAACCTGATCATAAACAATATGTATTGCTGGAAAAGCTGCATGCCATACCCGGTATCAGTAACGTAAGCCTGGGCGGAGCACCCCCTGCCAGCAATGATATCAATTTCAGTACCATGCAGGTAAAGGATGTGCATGGAAAAGAAACAAATATAACAGTACAGATCAAGAATGCAGATAGCGCATATCTGGAATTGTATAGTATTAAGCTGCTGGCAGGCCGTAACCTGCACAACAGTGATACAATACGTGAATACCTGATCAATGAATCCTATGCACGTTTTCTGGGATGTAAAAAACCGGAAGATGCATTGAAATTGTTTGTTGACCGGGGTACCTGGGAAGCGCCTGTTGTGGGTGTGGTAGCCGATTTTCATTCCAAGTCAATGCGTGAAGCAATAGCACCACTGGCACTTACCAGTACGGGCAACTTTCACAATGTTTTTCATGTGGCATTACAGCCGCGGGGAAATGATGCTGACAATTGGAAAAACACACTGAAGCGTATTGAAACGGCATGGAAAGAAATATACCCTGCTGGTGATTTCAGCTATAAATTCCTGGATGAGCGCATCGCTTCTTTCTATAAAACCGAACAGCAAACAGTACGTCTGCTGACATGGGCATCAGGACTGGCTGTGGTGATCAGTTGTCTTGGTTTACTGGGACTGGTTATTTATACCACCAACCAGCGTGTAAAAGAAATAGGTGTACGAAAAGTGCTGGGTGCCACTGTAACCCAACTGGTAACATTGCTGTCAAAAGACTTTGTAAAACTGGTACTGCTGGCTTTTGTAATAGCAATACCCCTGGCCTGGTGGGCTATGCATCAATGGTTGCAGGGGTTTGCCTATCGTGCAGCCATCAGTTGGTGGATATTTGCCCTGTGTGGCAGTATCATGTTACTGATTGCCATACTTGTCATGGCTTTCAAAGTAATAAGATCGGCTATGGACAACCCGGTAAAATCATTGCGGAGCGAATAGCGTATAAGCCGTAACAGGAATAACATTTATGCATTATTACTTTTTATGAAACATCGTGCAGCAAAAATCGACTTTGATAAGCAGAACATATATCTTAGGGGCATTTAAAATATTTTAACACAGCGTCATGATAGAACTGAAGCACATTTCAAAATGGGTCAATGTAGGAGGTAAACCTACGTTTATTCTGAAAGACATTAACCTTACCATCAACACCGGCGAATTTGTATCTATTATGGGACCTTCCGGTTCCGGAAAATCTACCCTGCTGCATATACTGGGTATGCTGGACGATGCTTCTGAAGGTGAGTATTTCTTTCTTGACCAACCGGTACATACCCTGAAAGAAAAACAACGGTCACAGTTATACAAACAGCATATCGGTTTTGTGTTCCAGGCATATCACCTTATTGATGAGCTGACCGTGTATGAAAATATCGAAACACCACTTATTTACCAGAATGTAAAAACCTCTGAACGTAAAGCCATGGTGGCCGATATCCTGGACAGGTTCCAGATTGTTGGCAAAAAAGACCTGTTCCCTTCACAGCTTTCCGGTGGTCAGCAACAGTTGGTAGGTATTGCGCGTGCACTGATTGCACGCCCGCAATTATTACTGGCAGATGAGCCTACAGGAAATCTCAATTCCAAACAGGGCGAAGAGATCATGCAATTATTCAAACAGCTTAACCAGGATGGTGTAACCATTATACAGGTAACCCATTCTGAAAAAAATGCTACCTATGGTTCACGAATCATTGAACTATTGGATGGCAGGATTGAAAAACAATAACAGATACCATCATCATTTTTAAAGAGGAATATTTATGCGGGCTAGTAAGTTATTTGTTACTTTTTTGTGCATACTGTGGTACGGGCAGGCCAGTAGCCAGGGCGATTCGGTAATATATAGCCTTCAGCAGTGCGTGGATGCTGCCATTGCGAATAATAGCGATGTAATGCAGCGTTATTTTCAGATGCAGGGCACGTCGGTTGACCATAACCAGGCTGTAGGTAATCTTTTTCCAACCGTTACCGGTAATGTAGGACATACTTTCAGCCAGGGACGTAATATTGATCCCTTTTCCAATGCGTATGTAAACAACAACATTACCAGTGCCAACTACAGGTTGTCTTCTGAGGTTACCATTTTCAACGGTTTCCGTTTGCTTCACTCGCTGAAAAGAGCCTCATTGTCATACGACGCCAGTAAAATGGAATGGCAGCAGGCCAAAGATGTAACAACGTTGTCGGTAATGCTGGCCTATCTGCAGGTATTGAACAACGAAGAATTGCTGGCACAGGCAGAAAAACAGTATGTGGTAAGCAGCAAACAGGTAGAGCGTATGAATGTAATGAATAATGAAGGCGCTGTAAGTCCTTCACAATTGTACGACCTGAAAGGACAACTGGCCACCGATAATATCAGCGTTACCAGCGCCCGCAATGCTTTAAACGCTTCCAAGCTGTCACTTGCGCAACTGATGAATGTTCCCTATAACAAGAATATGAAGCTGATACCGGTAAATCCGGCAGAGTTTTCCATGCAGTATTCAGCTACTGTAGATAATATTTATGATGTGGCACTGACAGAACTGGCACAGATAAAAGCAGTTGATCTGAGAAAACAAAGTGCTGCGCAGGCTGTAAAAGCCAATCGTGGCAGCCTGTGGCCCACACTTAGTTTAAATGGTGGTGTATCAGATAACTATTCAAGCCTGGCTGCTGATGCCAATGCACAAAAGATCAAATATTTTGACCAGATCAAGAATAACTATGGTACTTATTTTGGTTTCAATGTATATATTCCCATCCTGAATAATTTCTATGCCCGCAACCAGTTAAAACTGTCAAAAAACGAATTCAAAAGAGCTGAGTTTGCACAAAAAACAACACTGACCCAGATCAAACAGTCTATTGAAGAGAATTATTTCAATATGACCGCTGCGCTGGAAACCTACAAGGCTGCGGTAGAACAGGTAAGCGCATTTACAGAATCATTCCACGCTGCAGAAGTTCGTTTTAATGAAGGCGCTGCTACTTCGGTAGACTATATGATAGCCAAGAACAACGTAGACCGTGCCAATGTAAACCTTATTACAGCGCGGTACAACTACCTGTTCCGCATTAAAATACTGGATTACTACCAGGGTAAATTGTTATGGTAGTAATAAAAAAAATCAATTTCAGATAAAAATGAAATATAAGTCCGCGCTGCCTGGCATATTGCTGGTATTACTGGTTACTGACCTGCATGCACAGCATACTGCAGATAAAAAAGATATCACCAAAAAGCTGGAGCGTATATACGATCTTGACCAGGGCATACGGGAAAAGTTTGCCAAAGCCAAACCCGGAAGTCCTGAGTATAAGATGTTGCGGGATTCCGTACGGTATATAGATTCTGTCAATCAGGCGGAAATATTTCCGTTACTGGATCAATATGGCTGGCTGGATAGTAAAACAACATCGGCCAAAGCAAGCAGTGCTTACTATTTTGTAATTCAGCATGCCGAACTACCTGCCCAGATAAAATATGCAGCATATATTGACAAGGCTTACCAGTCTAAACAGATCACCAATCTTGATTATGCACGTTTTGTAGACCGGCTGCTGTTCAGACAGGGAAAATTCCAGGTATACGGGTTACAGACCGGTGCAGATCCATTAGGTAATAATTTCCTGTATCCTGTAAAAGACGTGAAAGTGGTCGACAGGGAAAGAAAAAAGCTGGGATTTGGTAAAATAGAAGATGAACTTGGCGGAACCATCATCACCCCTGATCTTTCTGGCTTTCAATACCCGGTAGTATTTATAGCCCATATTGCCGGGGATAAAAATTTTCAAACTCCCGCAAAAGATGTTGAAATTCTATACGATTCCAAAGTCATTGCAAAAACCAGTGAGCGCGGGTTGGTGTATATTGGGTTGAATAAGCCTCCGGGTAAAGAAGTGGTGCTGACTTTACAGAGAGATGGTAAGTCGCAAACCTACACGCTTAAAGACGATAAAGATTTCTATGAATACTGGGGTATGTGGAGTAACTAAGTGATGATTGTTTGATGGCTAAATAGCTGGATTGTTGGGAGGCAAACGTGAGACGTGAAATGTCAGTCATGAGTAGCCACTGCCGTATTCAGCGTAAGGCGTTCAGCATAAATAATGCACGCAACGCTGCTAAGACACAACCTGTATTTCAATAAAAGCAAAACCTGACAGCCGAAGCCGTGGCTGTGTGTCACCGGCCATCTGGTTCAACGGTATCAAATACTACCATCCGGAATACGTCATTTGCGTATTTCGGATTTTTTTATGTACATATGCTGGTCGCGGTCTGCCGGTACTTTTGGTAAAGCTTCAAAAACGGTGGCTGGCAGATCTGCATATATGCTTTGGCAAATGGCTGTAATGCGGTGGTGTTCATCCAATGGCTGTTTTACAATCAGGTAGGCAAAGGTACCTGTTTCGCCATAACCGATATATAAGCAATATTTAGTAGGAATGTTTGAGATGTGATGTATAAAATGGTAGCATGCATGCACAATTGAATTGTTAAATCGCAGTAGCATAGTTTTCACTGATAGCGAGAATTTGGATAGATTTTATGATGGACTTTATACCTCTATTGAGTAAAAGCGATTAAGGGTGTGGGTGTTTTTCAATATAAGATTTAAACAAATGGTTTGTTTTTTGACCGCTTTCGGGTATCATTGAACATTGATTGTATTTTTATCTGTATTTATAAAATTTAATTCACCCGGCAGTAAACAAAACTCATATTTTATATTAGTTTTACTACCTGAAACCATGTACTCGCCAAACCTTCGGGATATTTTCTGATATTCCCAATAGTAACTAAGAATTCCCAATCCATCCCGGCCTGATTATTTGCACACGTATTATTGTACGTAAAGGTGTTTATTGTTCAACCTTCACAGGGTGCTTACGTAACACACTATCAGATTTATTATATCCACTCCATTCGTATCTGCGTTTATTGCAGAACGTATCCTTTATTGCCTATTCAGTAGAATATTCAGCGATATCAAAGTTTTTATTACTAAATATTCTATTTATGAAAAAAAAGGATACACTACTATCTGTTAAGCTAAGACTGTTTTTATTGTTGTCCGTACAATGTTGCATTCTTGCATCGTATGCACAGATAAAAACCCGTACCTATGCTAATTTTCAGGGAACCTATTTTACTACAGCTTATGTTGCAGGTATAGGTCTTCCTTACGGTACAGTATTGAGTGCCGGTAATGCAGTGGATGGCAATCCCAGAACAGCAGATACACTAAGTGTGCCTGTGGCGGCGCTGGGTTTGATTTCAGCCACCCAGTTCCAGGAGTTTACTACTGCCGGAACGAACGCTACTGCAAGAACAATTGCTGCCAACACGCCGGTTACCGTAAAAATTGGTTTGCCTTCCAGTGCACTGAATCTGTTAAGTGGTATTGAAGTAGGTACTTTCAGTAACCTGAGCACTGTAGCAGCCACTACCATTACACCTCTTTATACCGGTGCAGCCAACCAGGCGGGGTATACGGCGTCTACCATGAATGCTGCTTACACCGGTACTGCATTATTAAGTGCATTGAACGGGTCGGGGCAAGTGGAAATCACCCTCCATCCTACCACCTCTTACCAGGGTGTATATGTAAAGCTGACCGGAAATGGTTTGGCCGTGGCACTGAATGCGTATATATATGATGCATACATCATGGAAAATGCTACTCCGCCAGTGGCCTGTAACTCAAGAATAGATGTATTGTATGGTGTTCGTTCCAATAGCCTGGCTAACCTGCTTACTGCAACCGGCAGCGTTACCAATCCATACAATGCCATAGATACAGATCCCACCATTTCCACATTCAACTTAATGACTGCCGGTGTGCAGGTTTTGAGTGGTGTATTTCAGACCGTGGTATTCAATACAACTTCTAAAATAGGCGATTCAGTATGTATCTATCTGCAGGAGCCGGGTGCCGGATTGCTGGACGCTACTGTATTGTCTGGTCTCACTATCACACCTTATAATCGCGATACGGCAAGAAATGCCATTGCTGTTAACTCTCCGTTGCTGAATCTGCGATTGCTATCGGGCAGCAATAATATTTACCGTATTACAGCGGCGGTGAAAGACGGTGTATTTGACAGGGTGGATATCTATATGGGTGGAGCGGTCAGTGCATTGAGCAACCTGCGCGTATATGATGTAAGCCGCATTATTCCGAAACCGGCTGTAACGGGTACGCCTGTGGCAGTGATGAAAGATACTATTAAGGTATATCCCGGACAAAATGTTACTTTAACAGCTACACCTGTCAGTGCTACGGATGGTGTGAACTGGTACAACAATGCCAATACACTGATCACATCCACTACTACAGGTGCCAGCCAGATCTCGCTCACCAATGTGCAGGCTGCCAACCAGGGCAATTATGTATCAGTGGTGACCAGGAATGGTTGTACAGAAACATCGGCCAGGGATACCACCTATCTTAAGGTGCTGGCAGTAAGCTTCAATCCTACTACATTGCCTTCCGGCAACAGGAACTCGCCTTATTCGCAAAAACTGAAACTAACGGGCGATACAGACCTGGCTCCGTTCACGTATAGCATCACCAGCGGATCACTGCCCGCTACACTTACATTGTCTCCCTCTACCGGTATCATATCCGGTACGCCTACTGTAATGGGGACATTTGTATTCGATGCACAGGCTGCCGACAGTAATGGTAATGTAGCGGCTACCAATACTTACTCACTGGTTATTAATGCAGCGTTGCCCATTACACTGGTAAGTTTCAATGCTGTAAAAGGCAATAATGGTGGTGTGGTATTGAACTGGACCACTGCCGATGCACTGAACTTCTTGCGTTTTGAAGTACAACGCTCTTCAGATGGTATACACTTCAGCACTATTGGTTCTGTAGATTATACAGGTGCATCATCCTATACCTATACAGATAATGCCGCCAATAACGGTATCAATCACTACCGCCTGAAACTGGTAGATATTGACGGACGTTTTGAGAACTCTCTTATCAGAAGTATTGCCATTGGCAGATCTGCTGCTATTGAGATCTTCCCCAACCCGGTTAGCAGTATCATTACTGTTTCTACCGGCAGTCAGTTGCAGGGAAGGGTAACAATACAGGTAACAGACCTGGCAGGCCGTATATTGAAACAGGAACAGAAAACAGCTACTGTTGGCGGTACACTTGCCGTAGATGCCAACAAGCTGCTGAACGGTATTTATATACTGAATGTAGTAAATGAAAACGGTCAGCGCGTATTCAGTGGCCAGGTACTGGTAAGACACTGATAATCCAATTTTCTTTGATACAGACCCCCTCTCAGGATGTCTCTGCAGTTATTGCAGGGACATCCTTTTTTATAGAATACTTCCGAAAAATATCTACAGATATATCATGCATTATCATTCCGGCACATTATTCTTTTCCTGTACATATAACAATGGCAACGTATTGAAATTTATTTGATGTTTGCGGGGCTGTCATAACAACAGCAAGCAGTAAATGAATGACTGCCGTTTATTAAAAGTATAAAGACAACACGACAGGATGTTATTGAACAGATAAATTGGCAACTTTTTTGATCGGGAGGCTTTTTTTCTAACCAACTCCCGTCATGAAGAAACTATTGGTATTATTTATTGCCTGTATAGTTGCCGCTACCCTGGTACAGGCACAGGACAGAACCATACAGAACTTAAGAAGCGAAAGCAGCCGGCAGATCAAAAAAATTGTAGCAGATTCCGTTACCTGGAAGCTGGGGAGTATTTACAGCCTGAACTTTAACCAGGGGGCTCTCAGCAACTGGGCTTCCGGTGGTGATAAATTTTCCATGTCACTGACCTCTCTGTTAAACGGGTATGCTTATTACAAAAAAGGCCGTCGTTCATGGGATAACACGATAGATCTTGCCTATGGCCTGGTAAAAACCACCAGCCTGGGGCAACGCAAGGCCGATGACCGTTTTGATGTGCTGTCGAAATATGGTTATGATCTTGGCAAGAATGTGTACCTGAGCGGATTGGTGAACGTACGCAGCCAGTTTGCAAAGGGTTATACATATCCTACGGATACATCAAAAGTGCTGATCTCTAACTTTTTTGCACCTGCTTACATTGTATTGTCTGCAGGTTTTGACTATAGACCAAAAGATAATTTCTCGTTGTTTGTATCACCAATCACTGCGCGCTGGGTAGTTGTTACCAATGATTCGCTGGCCTCTGTAGGTGCTTTTGGAGTAGATTCCGGTAAACATGTAAAGATGGAAGTAGGTGCGTATGCGTCGCTGAACTTTACTAAAAATATCAACGCCAATACTACGTACAAAACCAGGCTGGACCTGTTTTCAAATTACCGTCATGATCCTTTCAATGTAGATATTTTCTGGACCAACCTGCTGGCAGTAAAAGTGTCAAAATTTATTAATATGACCGTATCTGTAGATGTGATCTATGACAATGATGTGAAAACGCTGAAGAGTGACAAAACGGAAGGAGGTGCCAAAGCGCAGATCAAAGAGCTGCTGGGCATTGGCTTTGCATACAAACTGAATCGCCGGGAACGGTTGAAATAGTTCTTCACCAGTATAAAATGCGTAGTGCAGTATGTTGAATACATGCTGCATTACGCATTTTGCATCTGTTACCAGTTTATCCATCCCAGTCGCTGTAATGCATACCAGATGGTAGTAACGTGCATGCTCTGTATAATCTGTTGTTCTTTCAGCATTGTTTTTAATTCGCCGGGAGTGGCCAGAAAGATCTCGATCTCTTCATTATCGTCCAGTTCCTGTGCTTTTACTCTTTTACCGCCACGTGCCAGGAACATGTGCATCCAGTTATTGTTGGTAGAAGGGTTGGCACTTGTTTTACCCAAGTATTCGTATTCAGTGAAAGTATAACCTGTTTCTTCCAGTAATTCACGTGCAACGGCATCCTGCAGTGATGCATCAGTATCATCTACACAGCCACCGGGCAATTCAATATCGGTTCTTCCAATGGCATGGCGGTATTGTCTTTCCAGTATTATCCGGCCATCTTCAGTAAAAGCCAGTGCATTGACCCATGTAGGAAATTCAAATACATAATAATCTTCTACAATTTTCCCGTCAGGCCGCTCGCAGGTATCGGTACGGACCGTACACCATGGCGCTTTAAAAATATATTCCGACCGTAATAACTTCCAGTCCAGGTGATGATTTGCCATTCGATATTATGGGTTTGAGATTTGATATTAGGCGGCTTCATGCCCTGTCTTTAAATTTCTGCCCCCGAATGTCGCTTTTATTCAGGTAGCTGATGAATCCGGCTATCTTTGACGCCAATAAGCTACATGCAGCAATTAGTGATTCGCCTTCTTCTGCCGAAATATATTGCTGGTCCACTGCCCTGTATAATTGTGAACGAACTTTGCCAGACGATGCTTTGGCAATGCATAAGAATTGAATGAACTCTTTTCTGCCTGAACGTTCAGATCCTTCTGGAATATTGTCCATTACAGAACCTGCTGCACTTCTGATCTGATCTCGTAATCTGAAATCCCTGGCTATATATTCGTTGTTGGTTAACTCAAATACTTTCGGGGAACGCCTGCTGCTCTCCTGCCACACCTCAATATCTTCAAAACGGGAGATCGCCGCCATAATTTCAAATTTTAAATCTCAAATCTTAATTCTACCATCCCATTCTTTCACGCAGTGTGGTAATATGTGCTGTATGGTGTTGACCATGCCATGCATAACTGCCCAGCAGGTTCCATAGAGAAATGGTTTTCTGACTGGCAGGGTGATAAATAGTGCGGTTAAGATCATTGTGCGATATATTGCGTAATACTTCATACCAGCGGGCATGCAAAGCATAAAGCAGCGTAATGGAGATATTGACAGGCAGATCGCGGGTATCGCTCAATTCGGCCCACAACTGTTCTTCGTAAGGCTTTATAGTAGGATTGTTTTCCGTTAATCCCAGTTTAAAACGGCAATAGGCGTTGATATGACTATCGGCTACATGATGTACTACCTGTTGCACTGTCCAGCCGCCTTCGCGGTAAGGAGTGTCTAACTGGGCTTTATCGAGGTTGTTGATGGCCTGTTCCAGCAACTGAGGTAATAGCTGGATCTCAGTGAGCCATTCACGCAATAGTTTTTCTGAAAAAGGCCGGGGCTCAAACTGACCGATGGGATAACGTAAATCCATAGTAATTTGAAAATTTGAGAATGTACCAATTTGAAAATGCAGGTTGCTTACATTCGCATATTAACTACTCTTCTCTCAAAGCATGGCCTGTAAGATGAATGAATACATCTTCGAGGTTGGCTTTTTTCATTTCTTTGGGACGTTCAAAACCGGTGGCAACCAGGTCGTCAATGAGTGCATCGGGCGTACCAAGGGCAATGATCTTACCGGAGTCTACAATAGCGATACGGTCGCACAAAACTTCGGCTTCGTCCATATAGTGTGTAGTGATAATAACAGTGGTACCCTGCTGACGGATATGTTTTACCAGGTCCCACAGGTTGCGGCGTGCCTGCGGATCAAGACCGGTGGTAGGCTCGTCCAGGAAAATCACTTTGGGATGATTGATCAGCGTAGTAGCAATGGAAAAACGTTGTTTCTGACCACCGCTGAGGTCTTTGAATTTGTTTTTGGCTTTATCTTCCAGGTTCACCGTTCTCAGCAGTGCGGCGGCATCTACAGTTTCATTATACAGACCGGCAAACAGGTTGATCAGTTCTGTAAGGGTAAGACCGGGATAGAACCCGGAGGTCTGTAACTGTACTCCGATCACCTTTTTAATAGCATCAGGGTCTTTGTCCAGGTTAATGCCGTTTACCCATACTTCTCCGGATGTTTTTTCACGCAAAGTCTCTATTATTTCCAGGGTGGTGGACTTGCCGGCACCATTAGGGCCCAGTAAACCAAATATCTCCCCTTCAAATACATCAAAACTGATCCCTTTTACAGCCTCAAAATTGCCATAGTTCTTCACCAGGTTCTTTACAGAAATAACAGGATTGCTCATGAATTACCGGTATTTTATGGGCACAAGATACAAAGTTTAAGGTGCAAGGAGCAAGGTAGAAGGAATTTGGAGCCGGGTTGTACATTTTTAGGTGGTAAGTTGTAGGTCCGGAAAAGTCAATAGATGGTTTGATGGCTGTATGGCTTGATTGTTATGAGCAGGAGCAACCACTGCCGGTTGCCGGTTCATGTTCCTCCCCTTTATCCGGCAAATATCTGGGTGAAGTAATAGCCGCCTTTTTTGTCTTTTGAAATACCGATACCGGTCAGGCGGTAGCTGCCTTCGATGTTCTTTTTGTGTTCGGGGCTGGTAAGCCAGGCTTTTACCACTTCTTCGGCTGTCATATCGCCATGTGCCACGTTTTCGGCACCGCTGCGTACGTTGGCTACCTGTGAGGAAATGGATTTCATGCGGTCTGCAAATCCTTTGTGACCAAAAGGAACCTTGCGGTTGGCCATATTGCGACTGTGTTTTTCGGCTTCTGCAATCAGCACCGCATCAGTGGTGAGTTGTGATAATCCCAGTGAAGCCCTGTGCTTATTCACCAGTTGCAGAATATCGTCTTCCAGTGAGCGGGCGATGGTGACATGTGTTTTTGGGGGATGTAAAGTAGGATTGGCGATGGCAGTACTTTCAGCCAGCAGCAGGCTGCATACAATGAATGCAGGGAGCAAATGTACTTTCATGAACGTGGATTTAGAATCAAATATCGACTAATTGTGTACCAGAATATGTTAATAAGTGTTATAGATTACAACATGGGCTGTATGGATGTAAAGCAAAAAGGTGGCAAATGCCACCTTTTTGCTTTATTGATTTTATCACAAACAGGTTTCCAGTTCTTCCATCATGCCTTTGCTGCCGATAAAGAGCGGAGAACGCTGGTGCAGTTCGGTAGGTTGAATATCCAGTATACGCTGCTGCCCATTGGTGGCTTTACCACCCGCCACCTCTACAATAAATGCAAAAGGATTGCATTCGTACAGCAGGCGCAATTTCCCTTTGGGTTTTTCTACAGTACCCGGATACATAAAAATACCGCCTTTGATCAGGTTGCGATGTACATCGGCCACCATACTACCAATGTAACGCTGCGTGTACGGTCCGCCGGTAGCCGGTGTTTTTTGCTGACAGCGTTTAATGTATTCCTGCACACCCGGTGCATATTGGAAATAGTTGCCGTGGTTAACGGAGTAAAATTTGCCAAACTCAGGGCATTTGATATTAGGATGGCTAAGGCAGAACTCGCCAATAGAAGGATCGAGTGTAAAGCCATTCACGCCACGGCGGGTAGCATATACCAGCATGGTAGAAGAACCATATACCATATAACCGGCTGCTACCTGGTTGCGGCCCGGTTGCAGAAAATCTTCTTTAGTAGCAACGGTGCCCTGTGGCGATACGCGGCGGTATACACTGAAAATGGTGCCGATGGAAACATTTACATCAATATTACCACTGCCATCCAGTGGGTCGAACAGGCACACATATTTGGAGTTTCTGCTTACAACATCATCAAAAGCCACATATTCGTCCAGCTCTTCACTGCCAATACCGGCACAACTGATGCCGTGCTGCAGTACGCCCATAAACTGGTTGTTGGCAAAAATGTCCAGTTTTTTTACATCTTCTCCCTGTACGTTTACAGAGCCTGCATCACCCAGAATGTCCACTAATCCTGCTTTATTCACTTCCACATTCACCCTTTTGGCGGCCAGACCCATATCGCGTAACAATCCGCTCAGTTCTCCGGTTGCATGGGGGAAATCGCGTAGCTGCTGAATGGTAAACTCGTCTAAGGTCAGTACTTTCCGGTTGATTGTGCTCATAATTGGGGCAAGTTTTGATTCTATAGTTAGTGGACAAATGTAAGGGGAAGTTAATAAGCTGACAAGTAAACGTGTTTAGCAAACACATGAAAAAATTACCGGGATCCGGGATTTAAGCCACAGAAAGCAGGCTGAAAAAGAACAGTTGTACCTTACCCCTTTGTTCTTGCGCCTTCTACCCCAATCCCCTACTTTTGCTGCCTAATCCACAAATTACAGCTTCATGAAAGTGTTTAAGTTCGGCGGTGCCAGTGCCAACAGTGCAGAAAGGATCAAAAATATAGCGTCCATTATCCGCGCTTACCACGGTGAGCAACTGCTGATAGTCATATCTGCCATGGGTAAAACCACCAATGCGCTGGAGAAAGTAACAGAAGCGTTTTTCAACAATCACCAGGAAGAAGCCCTGAAATTGTTTGAAGTGATCAAACAAACCCACCTTACTACTGCCAAATACCTGCTGGTAACAGAATACAATAAAACCCTGCAACAACTGGTTGACTTTTTTACTGAAGTGGAATGGCTGCTGCATGATAAACCGGTACGCGAATTTGATTATTACTACGACCAGATCGTTTGCGTGGGCGAATTGCTGTCAACAGCCATCATCAGCGCCTATCTGCGTGAAGAACATCTTGACAATACCTGGATCGATGTACGCGATGTGTTCCGTACAGACGATAATTTCCGTGATGCGGGTATTGACTGGACCTTTACCCGGCAGAAAGTGCAGGACGAAGTATTACCACTGTTCAGCAAAAGCAGTATTGTGGTAACGCAAGGTTTTATAGGTGCCACAGATGAAAATGAAAGCACTACGCTGGGACGTGAAGGCAGTGATTATAGCGCAGCCGTATTTACCAATATGCTGCCGGCTGATAGCCTTACCATCTGGAAAGATGTGGAAGGTGTTATGAACGCTGATCCCAAACTGTTTCCGGATGCACAGCTCATTGCAGAACTGAACTATGTGGAGGTGATTGAAATGGCGTATTACGGTGCGCAGGTCATTCACCCGAAAACCATCAAGCCGTTGCAGAATAAAAGTATCCCGTTGTATGTAAAATGTTTTCTGAACAAAGACCTGCCGGGTACAGTGATCCATAACCAGTCGCTGAAAGGATTACCTCCGATCATTGTATTTAAAGAACAGCAGGTGTTGATGCAACTGCATTCCAAAGACTTTTCATTTGTTGGTGAAAAACCATTGGCGCGTTTGTATGAAATATTTGCGGATATTAAATATAAACCCAACCTGATGCAGACCGGTGCAGTGAGCATTCAGCTATGCCTGGACGACCGTGCAGAGAAAATAGAGAAACTGGCCTTTGCCGCATCAGATACTTTTGATGTACAGATTGAAAAAGGGCTTACTTTACTTACCATACGTCATTATACCGATGCCCTGTTGCAGGAGCTGCGCAAAGGATATACGGTAGACCTGCTGCAGCAGTCACCGGATACAGTACAGGTAGTGATGAAGAAAAGTGCTGCTGCTGAAAAATAATGTTCTGCTACTAATCAGTTCACGACCAAATTTCAACCATGACGAACCCTTTGGCATTTTACCAGGAGAACATTACACAATACTCCCGGCAACTGACGCAGGTACAACAACAATCTTTGCGGGTTGCTATTCTTCGTTTACTTTTTTTTCTTGCACTTTGTGCTGCTGTTTATTGCTGGATATCCAAAGATGGTAACCTGTGGCCTGCCCTTACCATTGTAAGCGCTGTATTTTTTGTAGTACTGGTACGTATTGCCTTTCGTTTGCGTGATAAAAAAGCATTGCTGGAAAAATTACTATTTATCAATACCAACGAGGCCGGCATTTTGCAACAGGAACCCAATCGTTTCAGCGACGGACAACAGTTTGCAACCGGTGAAGGTTATACATCTGATCTTGATATTTTTGGAAGGGGATCTTTGTTTCAATTACTCAACAGGACCACTACGGAACATGGCACTGCTCAATTGAGTTCGTTGCTGAAAGAACCGTTGCTGCAACCAGAGGCAATAATTGCACAGCAACAGGCTATAAAGATATTGAGTGAACAAAAGGAACTGAGGCAATCTATCACTGCGCATGGTTTACTACACGGGGAAAAAGAAGGCAACCTGCACGATATCCGGGCATGGTTATCGGTGCCTACCCTGTTGCTGCACCGTACATGGGTACGCATACTGCGTGTGGCACTACCGGTTTACAACCTGGTTGCCCTGCTTTATTATATTTTTGCAGATAAATATCAGCCATTAGCAATAGGAGTGATCATTAGCTGGGTTGTGATTGGTGCTTTTGTAAAACGGATCAATAGTCAGCACCTGCTATTGGGAAAAAAACAGGTGATACTGGAGCAATATGCAGCCATTCTGCAATTGTTCAGTGGTGTAAATACAGGTGATGCAGTACTGTTGAAACAACAAAAAAAGATGGCTGCTGCTGCGCACCGTGCTACCGGCAAACTTTCATCATTGGCAGGTATATTCGATCACCGGTTGAATATGCTGGTGATACTGTTCCTGAACAGCCTGGTAATGTACGATATACAATGTATGTGGGCGCTGGAAAAATGGAAGGTAGATCATAAAGAACAGTTTCCGGAATGGATCGACTGTGTAGGAACTATTGAAACACTGGTGTCGTTTGCTACATTTGCATTTAATGTGCCGGATTTTGCTTATCCTGAAATTGTAATCCCGCCTTTATCTGTTACCGCTACTGCGCTGGCTCATCCGCTGATACCCGCTAATGTACGCGTAGCCAATGATGTGGGGCTGGGACAAAAAGAGCAACTGGTATTGGTAACAGGTTCCAATATGTCGGGCAAAACTACTTTTCTGCGCGCTATTGGTATCAATATTGTGCTGGCGCAATGCGGTGCACCTGTTTGTGCGCAACGATTCCAGTTCACGCCTATGCGCGTATTTACGTCTATACGTGTAAGTGATTCCCTGCAGGAGCAGACCTCTTATTTTATGGCAGAACTGAAAAGACTGCAGTATATTATCCGTCGCGTGGAAAATGAACAGCCCTCGCTGGTGCTGATAGATGAGATTCTGCGTGGCACCAATTCAGATGATAAAACCCACGGTTCCGAACAATTTATCCGGAAATTAATACAACACAACTGCTTTACGCTGTTTGCCACACACGATCTTGCCCTGAGTAGACTGGAAGAGGAACTGCCGGGAAAGATCAGTAATTACTGTTTTGAAAGTGTGATCTGTAATGATGAACTGATATTTGATTATACCTTGCAGCGTGGCGTAGCCAAGAACAAGAATGCTTCTTTCCTGATGCATAAGATGGAGATCATTTAGTTTTCATGAATAGTTGACGGGTATTTATAATGTGACTGCCGGGATAAAAAATATCTGTGTCAGCCATGCAGTATGCGGGTAACCGGGTACTTAATAATGCACATTATAATGTATAAAGCGGTTTGACCATTCCGCATACTGTTGTTATGTTGTATTTAAATTATTTTAATTTATGGAAATCGACAGGAAATGGATCATCTACGCAGGATAACTCTTATATTTAATCAGCAAATTATTTTCTAAATCATTAACCTGCGCACCATGAGAATTCTGTCTGTAGCCATGTTATCCGGTCTTACACTGGCCGGTATGCAAACATCTGCCCAGTCGCTTACTTTCCAGCCTGCCGCTCCCAAGCCGGGAGAAACGATTACTATTACGTATAAGGCTGCTGGTTCGCCGCTGGCTGATGTAAAAAGTTTTGATGCCATAGCTTTTCTGCAGGAAGGCGCTCTACCCCTGGCAAAAGAAATACCATTGACCAAAAACGGTGATGTGTACCAGGGCTCCTTCAAGATCAACGATACTACGCAAGCCGTTTTTGTCACTTTTACTGACGGCAATATCCGGGAGAACAATAAGGATTCCGGCTATTATGTAATGGTATATGATGGTTCCGGCAATCCTGTGCCTGGTGCCCGCAAAGCTGTGGGAGTGGTGTTCAACAGTTATGGCGGTATCTGGGGACTGAAACCAAATCCCGTTAAAGGTGCTGCCCTGGTAAAAGAAGATTTTACATTGAACCCATCACTGAAAGAAAAAAGCAAAGGTGATTATTTCAATATGCTGGCGTTGTCGAAAGATGAGAATGACAAAGCCCTGTTAAAAGACGTATTGGAAAAAACAATTGCCAATCCTGATGCTTCTGAAACTGATTACTCCCTGGTAAAAGTATATTACGATCGTGTGAAAGACAAAGCGCATAGCGCTGCAGTGGATTCGCTGAAAAAAGTGAAATTTCCCGATGGTGCATGGGTAAAAACAGAAAAGCTGAATGCTATTTACAAGGAAGAGGATGCTGCAAAACGTGAAGCGCTGGTAAAAGCCTTTGTGCAAAAGTATCCCGCTAAAACTGAGAACGAGAAAAACACGCAGAACAGTTTATACGTATCGCTGGCAGGCCTGTATGGTAACGATGGCAATTATGCCAAAATGAAAGAATATGTTGCCCTGGTAAAGAACAAGAACAGCCTGGCCGGAACTTACAACAGTATCGCCTGGAAATTATCCGGCGAAAGTGTAGACAGCAAGCCTAAAGCTGAGGACGTGAAATTAGGCAAAGATCTTTCCTGGCAGAGTCTGGAAATGGTAAAAGCCAATATGACCGATGTAAGTGCCAAACCCTCCTATTATACCGCCTCTCAATGGAAAAAAGCACAGGAATCGAACTACGCAATGTTCGAGGATACTTATTCGCTGTTGTTGTACCATCTGAAAGATTATAAAAATGCCTACGAGCATCAGAAACACGCGGTAGAGGAAAATAAGCGCAATGAAACCTCTATGAATGAAGCGCTGGCTGAATATGCTGAAAAAGCAAAAGGAGCCGCGGTTGCCCGCCAGGAACTGGAAGCGTTTATCAAGGCGGATAAATTTACACCCAGGATGCGTGACCAGTTGAAACGTATTTACCTGTCACAGAAAAATACTGAAAACCAGTGGACTGCCTATATTGACGAACTGGAAAAAGATGTGCGTGCAAAACGCAAGGTAGAAATGGCAAAAAAACGTGAGGAACTGGCCAAACAGATGATCAATGAATCTGCTCCTGCATTCGCACTGAAAGACCTTTCAGGGGGCGAAGTATCCCTTGCTTCACTGAAAGGAAAGATCGTAATCGTTGATTTCTGGGCTACCTGGTGCGGTCCTTGTAAAGCATCTTTCCCCGGTATGAAAATGGCGGTGGAGAAATACAAGAATGATCCCGATGTAAAGTTTGTATTTATTGACACCCGCGAAACCTTCGATGATAAAGACAAAACCCGTAAAGTGGTTTCTGAATTTATTGAGAAAAATGCCTATCCCTTCCACGTATTGATGGATTATGACAGTAAAGTCATTGAGCAATACAAGGTGACCGGTATCCCTACCAAATTTGTAATTGATAAAGAGAATAATATCCGTTTCAAAACAGTAGGTTTTGGCGGCAGTGCAGACAACTTGGTAGAGGAATTGACATCCATGATCGAATGGACACGCCAGGGAAAAGCAGATGTGGAGAAAAAAGGATTTTAAAAAGTTACATTTCGTATCAGATAGAAAGGGAGCGACCTGCCGTTGCTCCCTTTTTTCATGCATAAAAGTCGGAAAAAACTCAGGAACAGTAGTTTTTTCCGACGCCTTACGCACATGCTTATCTGCTGTTAAAAAAACAGCTATGCTGGTGTGTAAGTGTATTCCTGTATGTCAGTGGTGACGCAGGTTTCAGAATGAACTACGATTCGTTAAATATGCAAATTTATCTGTACTCTAAATGTTTTTTTCGGGTATTGTAAGTATATTTAAGGTGTCATTTTACACATCACCGGAATGTATATTGACTGTTGGTAACACATAAACATCAATGCCCTGCTGCACACTACATTTTATCTTGCCAACAAAGTAGTATTCCGGTTGATCTCTGCAAGGCTTAAGATTAGTAGTACTGGTACATTAGCACAGAAGATGCTGGCTTAGCAGGACATGCCTGCTGTAGCATTGACTGTCACGAATTATAAACCTTTTACTATGAATTTTAATGTCGCGCCCAGGGTAGCCGGCACAATATCCTCTTCTCCTGTGGTATCAGAAATGCTACAAACATTTCCTGTTTCTGATACACCGTTCTCGTCACCAACACATGATTTCGGGTATTGTCTGCTGCAGGCAAAAAAGCACCATGCACATGCAATGCAGTCAATGAACATGAGCGTTCAGCAATCAGACAACAGGCTGGAGATCACAACGGATACCGGTGCCTTTTTCCTGCTGGTATCATTGCACAACCAGTTTTCCTGTAACGCTTCCGGCATTGGCGAACGTGTTTTTTGCGAGCAGACCTGTAACCTGTTGTATGTGCCCGCAGGTACCATTTCACTGCACAGTGAATTGCAACTGCAGGGCAGCCTGGTGGTATTGTATTACCCGGAGGACCAGGTACAACAATTACCGGAACAGTACCCGTTATTGCGGGTGTTGCTGGAAAAGATCAACCTGCAACAGGTAGGTTGGCTGCACAGCAGCAACAGAACGGTAAGCCGTCATATGGTAGAGCAACTGGAAAGTCTGCAGTACAAAACGTACCAGCCAGAATTGTTCTCATTGTATCTGCGTGCCAAAGCCACTGAGTTGTTACTGGCCGTTCTGGATGAGTTTTGCCAGAGTCCCGAAGAAAGTAATAAATCAGTAAAGCTCAGCAAATGGGATACTGAACAGTTGCATGCCCTGAAACGCTGGCTTACCGAAAACAGTGATGAGCCGGGAAGTATGGAAGAGATAGCCCATCGTGTAGGGATCAACAGCTTTAAACTGAAGCGTGGATTCCGGCAGTTATTTGGAATCAGCATTTTTGGTTTTGTATTGCGTATACGGATGAAGCGGGCCCTGGTATTGCTGAAGCAATCCAATGAATCGGTAAGTACTATCGGGCTTACGCTGGGGTATAAAAACCTGTTCAGCTTTATCCGCGCTTTTAAAAAATACTACGGCTGCAGCCCTTCCTGCTACCGTAAACAATAGTACTTTTTAATGGCTATAACTACAGACAGGTGATGCTCAGGAGCAGCCTGTCTTTTTTCATTAACTGACCGATGCGATTCTTATTCTTTTTTACCGGCCATTGTAAAACGGATCACGGCATTGGATTGCAGGTCTGACTTCATGAACACTTCGTACACTTTTCCATCTGCACGGATCTTCATTACTGCTGTATTGGGAGGAACAGTGCCCAGGTTATCGGCGTACATTACCAATATATTACCGGCATGTTCTTCAGCCGTTAAAGTAAGGGTGATGGGTTTGCCGGTCAGCAACTGGTGGGCTACAACTACTTTCTGATTAAAATACACTGTTACGCTATCGCCATCCACTATTCCATTGTCAAACAATTCCAGTGTAAATTGTTTATTGATCAGTGGAATGGTGCGGAACACAGAATCTTTCCGTGCGGCGTAGGCAGGCTTTTCCTGTTTTGGCTTGGGTTCTTTCTTTTGCAAGGTTACCGGCCCGCTGAAACATTCTGCATCAGATGATTTGCCATACAATTCTGCATCATTGCTTTTTTCGTCCTGTTTCCAGGTAAGATTGAGCGTGCCTGCGCACCAGTAAAACCCGGGATATTTTTTCAACTGGTTTTTGCCAAAGTTCAGCACCTTAACCGTGATCCTGTTACCAGAGATCGTACCATCTACGGTAGCCATGCAAAAATTCTCTTCAGCTTTCTGAAAAAAACTTCTGTAAAGGGTTCCTGAAAAATAATTGCCATTCACTTCTTTAATGGTAAGTTCCATGTAGGTGCTGTCTGCAATTTCGGGCAGTGAAACGGTACGGTAGGCTTTGTCTTTTTTACCAGGACTGCTGATGTATTGTACGCCTGTCCATTTACCCGGTAGCAGGGTATTGTGTTGTGCCCTGCTATTGTAGCAAAACGTTATAATAACAGCTATCAGGCAGATGCGTAACAGGTATGAAATTGAAATACGGCCGGTCATTAGCAAATGGGTTCTTACTGCAACTGAAGGTATTACAAATCGGTTAGGAAGTGGCTGAAAAAAGGATTAAGCAATGTTATAATCATCTTAAACTGTAAACTTTCTTACTTTTGGCATCCCAAATCACGTTGCTATGTCTTCAATTAGGATTTTTGTTACAGGCGGAACATTTGACAAAGAGTATAATGAGCTAACTGGTGAGCTGTTTTTTAAGGAAACACATTTGCCGGAAATGCTGAAGCGCAGCCGTAGTACGCTTGATGTTACCGTTCGTACACTGATGATGATCGACAGTTTGCAGATGACCGGTGAAGACCGCGAACTGATTGTACACCAGTGCCGCAGTGCAAAGGAAGATAAGATCGTAATTACCCATGGCACAGACACCATGACGGTTACGGCACAGGTACTTGCCGAAAAAGTACCGGATAAAACCATTGTACTGACCGGCGCCATGATCCCTTACAAATTTGGCAGCTCCGACGGGTTTTTTAACCTGGGTAGCGCGCTTGCTTTTGCCCAAACACTTCCTGTTGGTGTGTATGTGGCTATGAACGGTCGTTATTACAACTGGGATAATGTACGGAAAAACAAACTGACCGGGCACTTTGAAGAATTGAAATAGCACAGACCGGGTTCCATATTAATGATTGACCAAACTGCAGTTTATTGCTTTTGTTTTACGGAAGGATCAGAAGGTGGTAATGGTACAAAACCGGTTTCACCTTCAATCTTCGGAAAAAGCTGGGCAGCCCAGTTGGCTTTTGCCTTTTCGATCAGTTCCAGGTTGCTGGCTACAAAGTTCCAGTAAATATGCCTGCTTTCGGGAAAGGGTTCTCCGCCAAAAATGTATACTGTTGTATTGGCGTTTATGGTAAACTCACATAATGAACTGTCTTTTGCCACCAGTATACGTTTGGGTTCATAGGTAAAACCTTCACTTTCCACACTGCCTTCCAGGATGTACATACCTGCTTCACCAGTCAGTTCATGACCAATCTTTACCGTGGTTCTTTCCTTTGATTTGATCTCGATCAGGAACAGCTTACAGTATGCAGGCACCGGCGATCTTTTACCGAATGCTTCGCCTGCAATCAATTTATAATGCACTCCATCCTGTTCCCAGGCGGGAATCTTTTCTTTGGATATATGAACAAATTCCGGATCCATTTCTTCCAGGTGTTTGGGCAATGCCACCCAGATCTGTAAACCATGCAGGTTTTTATTGAGACCACGCAGGTAATCAGGCGTTCTTTCTGAATGCACAATGCCTTTCCCCGCTGTCATCCAGTTTACCTCACCGGGATTGATCTCCATTACGGTACCCAGCGTATCCCTGTGCATGATATGTCCTTCAAAAAGATAGGTCAATGTAGAAAGGCCAATATGCGGGTGTGGCGCCACATCCATGTTATGGCGCTCATCCATGCTCACCGGCCCCATGTGGTCAATGAAAATAAAAGGACCTACCATTCTTTTACCACGGAAAGGCAACAATCTGCCCACCATAAAATTGCCGATATCTGCCGGACGCTCTTCAATAATCAGGTTAATGTTTGACATGATCTGCTGAATAAATGGTAATGGATGCGGTAAAAGATTTACCTGTGCTAATATAGTACAATATATCCCCCGCCGTATGGATAATGGCGGGGGATACGATGACTGCAACAATAACAGATCAGCCAACAAATAGTTTAGTGTGCAAAGGGTTGGAAACGCAGACACAGATTGGCTACTCTGCCATCAATCGGCGCCCACAGGGTTTTAAAAACGGGGCTTGTAACCGGGCCGGTGTACAGTGATTCATACCGGCTCTGGCGTTCATCGAACAGGTTTTCACAGTTCAGTACCAGGCTCCACTTGGGGCCAAATTTTACCTCTGCCATAGCTGCCATGAACAGGTAGCCGGGTGTTTTGGTATGATCTTCTTCACGATACTGGTAACTGTTGTAAGATGCTTCAATACCAATGCGGAATTTACCTTCTATTTCATACAATGCTGTTGCTGCCGCACGGTGACGTGGTGTAACCGGTATAAACTGTTGTGTAGGCAGATAGGTACGCAATGCATCCGTATACGTGTAACCAATGTAAAATTCCATGCTTTCCAGGTGCAGTTGTACATAAGTATCAGAACCGCGTGTCAGCAAGGGTTTGTTTTTGTTGGAGAAGGTTACATTGCCAGCTCCATTTTCATCAGCAACCAGCGGATCATTGATGCTGGTGATAAAGAATGCCTGGTTAATGAACAGGCTTCCCCCCTCTCCGATGGATGTTTTATAATTAACTTCCAGGTTGCCTGCATAAGATTTTTCAGCTTTTACATTGGCTGCAATAGGCTGCAACTGGTAAATGGAATAATCTCTTACCTGCGGTGTAAGGGCATTGGGTGTTATATAACCCATACCAAAACCGGCCCTGGCACCCCAGTGTTCATTCAACTTGTGAAAAAGTGCCACCCTGGGTAATACAAAATTGCCGTAGGTATTGTGATGATCTGCACGGATACCTGTTTCCAGTTTGGTATTGCCTGTTAATTGCCATGTATCCTGTATAAAGATGCCTGTGGTGGCATTGTTGAATTTGCCTACCGGAACAGGTGTTGCGGCAGATGGTGTAAAACGGTCGCCGGTAAAATTGACACCGCCAATGATATTGTGTTTATGAGCGTGCTTTACCAATGATGCTTCGGCATAATAATTGTCCTGTGCCCCACTGAAGAAATAAGTATTGGTGGTTTCATCCCTGTTGAAAATGCTGAAACTTCCTTTTACAGATAATGTAAGTGTATTGCTGAGCCTGCTTTCAGACAACAGGGTGAAAGTATTGCGGTGCAGTTTATTCTTTTCAAAATACGGGTGTGCCGGATCTTTTTTGCCATCAACGGCAATCATATCACCGCCTGTTCTTTTTTCAAAACTACCCGACCAGCCCAGTGATAACCACGTGGTGGAAGATGGATAAAAGAACAAGGTGGGGTGTATAAGTGTACTGTTGGTTTCCGGTACATCACTAAAACCGTCTTTGTCTACGTCTACCGCTTTCTGGATCGTTTGACCTCCAAAAAAGGTAAACCCAAATTTTTTCCAGCGTTGCGCGTAATATGCATTGACATTGCTTTCCTTTAAAGTTGACTGATTGATCAGGAAGGAGGCATCCGGCTTATACAACGGTTTTTTAGAGATCATATTTACCAGGCCTCCTATAGCACCACCTCCGTACAAAGTGGAAGACGAACCCTTGATCAGTTCTACCTGCTTCAGATCCAGCGGCGGAATAGACAATACACCAAACCCACCGGAGTAACCGCCGTACAATGGCATACCGTCTCTTAATAATTGGGTATACCTGCCATCCAGTCCCTGGATACGGATGTTGGCGTTGCCGGAGGTGGCTGAAGACTGTTGTATCTGGACACCGCTTACATCACCCAATATGCTGGCGATATTGCCGGGTTTAATGGTGCTTTCTTCGTTCATTTCTTCCTGTCCCAGTACTTCTACTTTGGTAGTGGCATTTTCAATACGGTCATTACCACGGGTTGATGCTACCACCACTACATCATGGAGTGCGGCGGCATCGGGCTCCAGGTCTATATAGTGAATGGCAGTGTCGGGCAATGTATAGGTTTGCTCCTGTGTTTTATAGCCAACAAAACTATATTGAAGAGTAATGGAAGAAATCTTGATATTCCTGATCAGCGCAAAGCCATTGGCATCGGTAATACCGCCTGCGCCTGTGCTGTTTTTAGCCTGTATGCTTACGCCGTTCAGCAATTCATGAGTGTCTTTGTCACGTGCCACTATTTTGCAAGTGTATTGGGCATTAGCTGCAACAGATAGGGTAATACTGAGGATCGCTATTAATAAACGTCTCATGCTGTAATAATCGGTTATTAAAAGTCAAAAGTACCGGGCAAATCTGTAGTAACCCTGAAGCAATGTATGTGAGGATCAATAGTTACGGTCGGTAGTGTAGCGTACCAATTCTTCCAGCGCCTTGCGGGTGTCAGAATCGGGAAATTGGTGTAACAATGACAAGGCTTCGTCTCTGTATGCGAACATTTTTTCCGTAGCATACTGTATACCGCCGGCTTTTATCACCTCGTTGATCACAAACTGCACCTGTTCCTCATCTGTGTTGTGATGCCGGATAATGTTCAGTAACTTTTTCCGGAGCCGTTGGTTGCAGGTATTGAGCGTATGGATCAGTGGCAGCGACAGTTTTTTCTCTTTAATGTCGTTGCCTGTTGGCTTGCCGATATCTGCTTTGCCGTAATCCAGCAGGTCGTCTTTCAACTGGAAGGCAATACCTGTTTTTTTGCCAAACAGGTGCATTTGCTGTACCTGCTCATTACCTGGAAATGTGGTACTGGCACCTGCTGCACAGGCAGCCGCAAGAAAGGATGCAGTTTTAGCGGTGATAATGTCAAAATAAACCTGCTCTTCCAGGTTCAGTTTGCGCGATTTGGCCATTTGTACCAGTTCTCCCTCAATCATCTGCTGGATGGCATCTGAATAGAACCGGATGATCTGGTGATCGCCTTTGGTCAGCGACAGCAGTACGCTGTGTGCAAACAGGTAATCGCCTGTCCAAACGGCTGTTTTATTACCCCATAGTGCATTGACAGACCAGGCGCCACGTCTTTCCGGGGAATCATCTACCAGGTCGTCGTGTACCAGTGAAGAGGTGTGTAACATTTCAACAATGACAGCAGCCCTGTAAGAGGCTTCGTTGATGGCTCCTCCCAACCTGGCGCACAGCAGCACAAACATCGGACGCATCTGTTTACCTTTTTTGCTGAAGAGATAGTTGTTGATGCGGCCGAGCAAAAGAATATCACTCTGTAAAACTTCGTGGTAATACTTTTCAAAATGAGCCAGTTCCTGTTCTATTACTTTCCGGGCCAGTTGCATAATTGAAATCCGTAGAAAGTGTAAATATACACCAATACGCGCTATGTGCTGTTCTATAGCTACGGTGGCTGTCCGGGACTTGCAGTTCAGGACCCATTACTTTATTGCCTGTGGCAATTCGGGCTTCGTTATGAAAATGCTGTGATGTGTATTGTAATGCCATATGCCGTTTATATGCTGTCCGGGACTTGCAGTACCGGGCCATTACTTTACTGCCTGTGGCAATGACATCTGTAATTATTGTTTCTGTTAATAAAGTGTACCTGTTATGTGTATTCGTATTTTGTATTATCATGTTCAAATATCTTGACTGCTCTTGAAAGGATAGATCTCTTCAGCCGGCAGCGCTACCGCGATATTATTATTGGCAGTTTTCAGTATTGCAGAGCCTGCAAACACCTGAAAATAATTGCTTTTGTAATTATGAAAGCGGAAAAGGAATTATGAAGATTGATTTTTTGTATTAGCATTTGCATGTTGCCAGCGGCAACAGAATGATCCTTCGAAGCTATAATCCTGGAATAGCATACCGGGAGCATACCAGTTTTTAAACGGTTGGCTAAAATGTAAATAACTTCCTGTAATTTTAATCATGCACATGGTCTGCGAACAGATAAAGTAACTATGATCAATCCTTTAAAATAGCCAGGTGAAAAACGTTGTTGATACTATTCTGCGTTTTATAGCCAGTTTTTGGCGGCCATCCAAGGCCGGTAACCTCCGCAATTTGCGCCAGCGCGGAGAAACCATTGATTCTTTTCAGATACGGGAAGCTACGATGAACGATATTGCTGCACTGTCTGCCCTCCACGTACAGGCATGGAATGAAACATACCCGCACGCACAGCACAAACCTTCTTTACAGATACGTGAGCAACAATGGCAACGGCAGTTTGCGCAGCAGGAAGAAGGCTGGTTCTGTTTTGTTGCTACCGATAAAGCAGGTAAACTGGTAGGATTTGTAAAAGGCTCAAGATACCATACTGATGAGTTGCCTGATTTCTCAGGTGAACTCAATCATATTTACCTGTTACAGGCTTACCAGCGTATCGGGTTGGGTAGCCGGTTATTGCAGCATGCCGTACAACGTTTTGTACAGATGGGCATTCACAATATGGTATTGTTCAGCACGCCGCAGAATCCTTCTATTGTGTTTTACGAAGCTATGGGTGGTGAAAGATTATATGCCGGCAATGGTGAGTTCCATGGCGGATATGGGTGGCGCAACCTGCAACAGATAACGATCCCGCCTTCTGAACAACTTTCCTGAAGATGCATATTGCCAAGCTGGTGTCATCAGATTTCAGGCGTTTATGAGTTGTCCTTTTCCACAAAATGGTAACTGCCGTGAGAGTCGTAATCAATACCATGTTTCTTTTTCAGTTCCTGAATATAGCGTAAGGTAGTTTTGGTATGCGGACTGGCTACGCCATTGCCCATTGGTTCAAAGGTGTGCAGCAATGTTTCCTCCAGTGTACTGTTCAGTGACATGCCTTTGTGTTCAGCCAGGTCATATAGCAATGCTGCCAGTCTTTTTTCCAGTCTTACCGGCACATCCACGCGTTCGATGCTGATGGGCGGTTCCATGTTATAAATGTACCGGCCAAAAACAAGATTATTGCCGTATGGATCACGTACCTCGTAATCACGTATGCCCCATGGTCTGTTGCCGGGAGGCACCACTACTTCTACCCCATTGTTTTGCTGAAACAGGAATAATTCATCAGGATTTTCAATAACGAAAAAAACAGTGTTGCCAATCAGTGTTTTTTCTTGCTGTTCGGAAAGAAACACCTGTAGCGAGCCCAGGTTTACCCCGCCGAAATCCGGTGGATCACCCCAGGTAAAGCCAAATGTAAATCCCAGCTTTTGGGTGTAAAAGTCAATGGCCTGCTGCAGATCGGGCACCCGCAATGAAGGGTGCACCTGTACTCCTTCTACGTGTGGTGGTTTAACGGCTGACATGGCTGCGTTTTTTATAAAGTTAAGCCTGTGAATTATATCCGTTTCCCGGCCTTCACCTGTATTTCTGATCCTTCTGCCAGGAAAACAGACTGTGGTGATAATGATTGTAAAAAGCTAAATGATGTTCCATACACGGCACCAAAATCTACATTGATGGCGTATTGTTGTACAGGATATACCATCCAGCGCGGATGTACTACCTCATATTCGGAAGTAACCGTATTATTTACCCGCGCATAGCCCCAGTAGTGTTCTGTAATAAACTCTTCTTCGCTGCCCTCGGCAATTTCCACAGGTATAGGATCGGCAATCACTTTCAATGAGAGCCATACCTGTTTACGCCATTGGTATTCTACTGTAAGTTGCTCTTTGGTTTGTTGCCACAGGTGATGTGTAGGCAGTGTTTCATAGTTCTCTTTATAAACAGTATTGGCAACAAACGTTAGTGCTGGTTTGGGAACTATTTCTTTAATGAACACCACGCCACGTTTCCAGGTATTATTTTCTTTGAAACGCACATAAAAACGCAGATTGATCTCTTCAAAATCAGTATGAAACGGAATACGGATGCCCAGCAACCTGGTATTGACAAACATAAAACCCACCAGGCTTATATAGCAGGTACCCTTCCACAGGTCTGTTTCAGTTCTGTGGGGCAGGAAAGGTTTCAGTAACTCCGGATCAATGGCGTAATTAGCTATAGCCAGTTTGCGCCATTCTGCTGTTAAAAAGTTTCCGGGCATGGTAGAAACAAAATTTGCCTAAAGTTCTGTTTTTTATTGGAATAAGCCGGCTGCTATACATTGATGAATATATAGCAACATGATGGCTTGGTGTATTGTCCGGCATGGATAGCAATAACCGGGAAAAGAAATAAAAAAAGGAGAACCATGTTCTCCCTGCTGTCAATTATAGTGCTGATATCTTTGTTTTTCCGGTAGATCACATCATCCTGGCCATGCTGGCGCTTTCTATGGCCTGTTTGCGGTTAAAGTCGGCTGTCATGCGTTTAATGTTCACCAGGTCAATGATAGTACCTATGCCGCAAAAACCTGCTGTGATAAAATAAAGGATACCCAATCCTACCTCACCAAACACAAACCGCTGTATACCAGCCACACCAAAAAATCCTATAATGGTAAGCAGCATCATTGTTTGCTGATCTTTTCTTTTGCCGCGGTAAAACATAATAAAACGCTGTTGTTGCCCTTCGTTCATATTCTGTGCCAGTTCACGGATCGTCATCAGTTCATCCGGCTGCAGATCGGGTAACATCATCAGCATTTGTTCTGAAGTCATGGTAGTGTTTTTTTGAAGGAATGAAAGGTTTAATGATATGGTATATAATGCCAAGTGTAGCCGGTATACCCATTATATGATGTTGCCACGACTGACGGAATTCCCCATGCAGTACATCATGAATGGAATGACCAATGCCACAACCCCAGCAGGAACGGAAGCCTGCCAGTTTGAATAAACAGAAAGAAAAAGTGTTACCGGAAGTATCAATGCAAAAAAGCACCAGCAATAGTATGCTCCAGGTCAGTGCTTCGGCATATTTATAAATTGCTACAGGCCTTTGGGTATAATATTTAGCATTTGGCATATGGTTGCACAACGGCAAAGTATAATATTAATTATTCCGCAGCACATTCAACAATTTTATCGGATTTTCTTTTTTGATTAAAGTCATAAAAGGAGGGAGTATGCGTAAAGTAAAATACAGATGGTGGTAAGTGGATACAAAATGTAGTATTGCTGCTACATTTTCCTGCAATACCTCGCAACAGGAAATTTCCCCCTCATTGCAGAAGGGGGAAATTCAGCGTTATTGTTTGGGCTCTACAATAAAGACTTTCACGGGTTTATCGCCGTTGTTAATAACTTCATGGGTTTCGGCTTCACTCCAGAAACTGCTGCCGGCAGGCACCTGCGTTTCAATCACCTTTCCATCAGCCTTTATCAGTTTTATTTTGGCGTCAGTAACTACAATGGTAAGATGGGCCGGGTGGCTGTGTTTCCCTGTACCGCAGATATCTTTACCGGGCTCAGCCTGAAATTCGGTCACTTTCATCCTGCTGTTCTCAAATAAAAGTTTCGCAGGGTACGAGGCTATCTCCTGGCTTCTGGCACAGGTGACGGCAAGCAACGTCAGCGCACAACAAATGAGGACGGACTTTCTCATGTTAATACTTTTGATTGTTTAGGTTATACCTTCAATTTAACAAATATTCCGTTGTTTTTTGAATACCTGCCGGGCTGATAGGAAATGCTTAACTATAGTATTACACGCCGGTGACTTTACTTGTGTGAAAGATTCGTAATCCTGTGCACCACTGTGTTGATGTTCATCGGTTTGATGCAGAGAAAAACGCGCAAGGGAGGGTAACCCGGTAGTATGCAGACATATTGTTTTAATAGATATTTAATCTGCTTTTGCAGAATAAAATAGCGCCGGATGTAGACTTTCCCGGGTCAGTGGGTAATTGGTATGATCATGAAAGGAAGCCACAGCAAACATCCATCACTGTGCTGCTGTTTTAACCAGGTCTGTATAAAAGCGAGATAACAGATCATGAAATGGGATACAAACCCTGCATGATACGGAATTTGCCGGCAGGCGGACATTCGTCTGTCAGTACTTCGGCATAACAGCCAAGGCTATGGAGAAAACTGATCAGCATTGCCGCCTGTACTGTACCTTCTGTACTTTTTACACGCAGGATATTATCACAATCGTGCAGGTCAAAATTGGCAATGTAGTTTCCAAACCTGTGGTGGATATGATTCAGCAATGTATTTGCCTGCGCCCTGTCAGTTATATTTGTTTTAAAAACTTCTACCATGTTGGTGGTTTGTGGTGGATACACGGCATTATTTAATGTTGCAGCATTAATAAATAATAAGAAGTTATCAGTCTGTTTGATTCAATTAGTATTGTTTTCGTTGCAAATTGCCGGCCGGTATTCATAACACAAACCTACCTGTATTCATCAAAACCCACAGGGTGTAAATACGGCATTCTGCGGGGTTGGATGCGACAGATTTTATTTTTAATTTTATTACATGAAAAACATAATCATCCTTGTTCCCACAGGCGCTATCCTGGGCAGTGTTGAAGGTCCCCGACAGGTATTTACAGAAGTGAATGCATTTCTGAAACGTATGGGAAAGCCTCCCCTGTTCAATGTTAAACTGGCGGGACTTACACCAGAGATACCTTTGAATAACGGTATGTACATGGTAAAGGCGGATGTATTGGTAAAAGACGTTGAAAAAACTGACCTGGTGATCATTCCGGCTATGGATGGTGATATGCTGAAGAACCTGGAAGACAATAAAGGTTTTATTCCCTGGATACTGCACCAATACAATATCGGTGCAGAAGTAGCCAGTTTATGTGTAGGAGCTTTCCTGCTGGCTACTACAGGTTTGGTGAACGGAAAAAAATGTGCAACCCACTGGATGGCTGCCAATGATTTCAGAAAAATGTTTCCGGATGTGGACCTTGTGGAAGATAAAGTGATCACCGATGAGGCGGGTATCTATACCAGTGGTGGCGCTTTTTCTTACCTGAACCTGGTATTGTACCTGATAGAAAAATTTGCAGGCAGGGATATTGCCATTTTCTGTTCCAAAGCTTTCCAGATAGATATTCAGCGCGACAGTCAATCGCCCTTTATGATCTTCAGGGGACAAAAGGAACATGAAGACAACGATATTAAAAAAGCACAGGATTTTATTGAAAAGAATGTGCAGAACAAGATTACGGTAGATGAGCTGGCTTCTATGCTGGCTATTGGCCGCCGTAATCTTGAGCGTCGTTTTAAAAAAGCAACAGCCAATACTGTGGTGGAATATATTCAGCGTGTAAAAATTGAGGCAGCCAAAATGAGCCTTGAAAATTCGCGTGAAAATGTAAATGAGGTGATGTACAATGTAGGTTATGTGGACCCCAAAGCATTTCGTATTACCTTCAAACGTATTACCGGCCTGTCTCCTATCCAGTATCGCAACAAATACAGCCGCAAACTGCTGGTAACTGCAGATTGATAACCAGTTTGTATAAATGATATTGTAAAAGCCCTGCAATGCAGGGCTTTTATTTTTTATGGCTGATATTGTTCATGGCATAACATTTTAGTATGCTGCTATATGCAACAAATGGTTGAAGTTTTTACGGTCGGCTTTTTTTACAATGACCAGGGGCCGTGTACCTGTATGGTATGGGCCCCTTTTGCTGAGAAGGTGGAACTGGTAATAGAACAGCCGGTACAGGCTGCATTTCCATTGCAAAGAAATGATAAAGGATATTGGTCTGGTGATGTATATGGCGCTCAGCCAGGCGTAAAGTATCGTTTCCGGCTGAATGATGAATTTTTACTGCCCGATCCTGCATCGTTACAGCAACCGGATGTGCACGGCTTTTCCATACTGGCAGACAGGAACTATACCGGCTGGACTGATCATGACTGGAAAGGAATGGCTTTGCGTGATATGATCATTTACGAGATCCATACCGGCACTTTTACGCCACAGGGTAATTTTAATGGCATCCGTGAAAAACTGCCTTACCTGCAACAACTGGGCATTACTGCCATTGAAATAATGCCGGTAGCACAGTTTCCCGGTTCGCGCAACTGGGGATATGATGGTGTGTATCCCTTTGCCGTACAATATTCATACGGTGGTATAGAGGAGTTGAAAAAGCTGGTAAATGAAGCGCATGCACATGGCATTGCAGTAATCCTGGATGTGGTATACAACCACCTGGGGCCTGAAGGCAATTATACTTCACACTACGGACCATATCATACAGACAGGTACAATACTTTCTGGGGACATGCCATGAATTTTGATGATGCATGGAGTTTTGGTGTGCGTGACTATTTTATCCAGAATGCATTGATGTGGCTGGATGATTTTCATATAGACGGATTACGGCTGGATGCTGTACATGCCATAGCTGATAACAGCTCGCTACATTTTATTGAGGCATTACAGCAAAGGGTACGTGAGCTGGAACAGCATACGGGCAGAAAGAAAGTACTGATCGCTGAAATAGACCTGAACAATCCACGATATATCAATCCCGTGCAATCGGGAGGTTATGGTTTTGACGGCCAATGGCTGGATGAATTTCACCATGCACTGCATGCGCTGCTAACCGGTGAAGTGAATGGTTATTATGAAGATTTTGGCAGCATAGAACATGTTGAAAGGGCTTACAGGGATACCTATGTTTACAGCGGGCAGTATTCCCAGCACCGTAAACGCTATTTTGGAGTTACTACAGTCAATCCTTATGATCAGTTTGTGGTGTTTACACAAAACCACGACCAGGTAGGCAATCGCCTGCTGGGCGACAGGATCAGTAAACTGCTTTCTGCAGAAAGCGTAAAACTGATGGCGGCGGCGGTATTGTTGTCGCCGTATATACCCATGTTGTTTATGGGTGAAGAGTATGGTGAGGAAAATCCCTTCCTGTTCTTTATCAGCCATACAGACAATTCGCTGGTTGAACAGGTACGCAAAGGACGTAAGGCCGAATTTGCCAGTTTTAAACACCAGGAAGATTTTACTGATCCGCAGGCAGTGGAAACATTTGAGCAATGTGTGCTTTCATGGAATACCAGCAGTGAAAAGAATAAAGCATTGCTGGAATGTTATCGTTTCCTGATCCGTTTGCGGAAAGAGCACCCTGCTATGCAATATACAGGCAGAGAAGGTATGGAAGTGCGTAGTACTACCAATGGATTATTGATCCTGAAACGCTTTCACGGACCGGCAGTATTGCTGAGTGTAATGAATTTTTCACCTGTTGCTTTGCAATGGGAAGCTGAGGCTTTTGCCGGTAAAAAGATATATGATTCAGTAGCAGGAGCAACAGATCTCGCAGTGCAACCGGGTGATGTATTGACTCTGGAGCATTATGGTTTTATCATTCTTGATACAAATAAGGCACTATGACAAACATTCCGCTGGCCACTTACAGGGTACAGCTACACCAGTCGTTTACATTTAAAGATCTTGAACAGATACTGGATTACCTGCATACACTGGGCATTACGCATATATATGCCTCTCCTGTTCTGCAGGCAGAAAGTGGCAGTATGCATGGATATGATGTGGCAGACCCGCATTACATCAATCCTGAAATAGGTACACAGCACGAACTGGAAAAACTGGCTGCCTGGCTGAAGGAAAAACACATGGGCTGGATACAGGATATTGTGCCCAACCACATGACCTATTCTGCCGCCAATAGAAGACTGATGGATGTACTGGAGCGGGGCGCTTTATCTGAGTACTACCGGTATTTTGATATCAACTGGCAACATCCTGATGAACATTTAAAAGGCCGGTTGATGGCGCCATTTCTGGCTGATAGTGTAGCGCAAAGCATAGAAAAAGGCGTACTGCAATTGCAATTCAATGCCGTAAACGGGTTTACAATAAACGGATTCCCCCTGTCAGTAAGTGGCTATGCTTTGGTGGCCGGCCTGTTGCCGGCAAGGTCTGCTGCCAGGCAGCAACTGTTATTGCTGCAACAGGAAGGATTGCAACCGGCATGTATAGAAAGCTGGAGCAACAGGAAACAACAATTCCTGTCTGCAGTGGAAAGCGATGATACTATTGCAACGCAAATACAACAGGCAGTAACATTGGTGAACCAGGATAAGATATTGCTGAACCTGTTGCTGCAACAGCAGCATTATATTTTTACCTGCTGGCGGGAAACAGATCGCCGTATCAACTATCGCCGGTTCTTTACAGTGAACAGCCTTATTTGCCTGGCAATGGAAAATGACAATGTTTTCACGGAATATCACCGGTTGATCCATTCATTGTATAGTAAAGGTCTGATACAGGGATTGCGGATTGATCATATTGATGGGCTGTATGATCCTGAACAGTATATTAACAGGTTGCGAAACCTGTTCGGCAACGATTGTTATATCATTGCTGAAAAGATACTGAGTGGCCGGGAAGTGCTTCCGGCATCATGGAAATTAGAAGGTACCAGTGGTTATGAATTTCTTGCCTATACCAATCAGTTGCTTACCAACCGGAAAGGCGCGGCAAAGCTTTCCGCGTTCTATCACTCGCTGATGCCGGAGATCCCTGCTTATAAAGACCTGGTGTACGACAGTAAAAAGAAGATGCTGGAAAACCATATGCAGGGGGAGCTGGATAACCTGGTAACATTGTTCTTTACCTTGAATCTACAGTCGCCAGGCATGCAACAGCAACAACTTGCAGAAGGTTTGAAAGCGTTCATGTGCAGTTTACCGGCATACCGCATTTATCCTGAACGTATACCGCTGGAACCGGAACAGCAACAGGTTATTACCCATGCATTTAACAGGGCTTATACTGAAGCACCTCAGTTAACTGGCCTGTTACAGCAGCTACAGCAATTGTTTACCGCAGAAGATGCAGATGAAGCATTGCAGACAAACAGGTTATTGTTTATTAAACGACTGATGCAGTTTACGGGTCCTTTAACCGCAAAAGGTGTGGAGGATACAGCATTCTATATTTTTAACCCGTTAATCTCGCATGAAGAAGTAGGCGACTCCCCTGCTGTGCTGGGTGAAACCATACAGGAGTTTCACCACAAAATGCAGGCCCGGTTACGAGGTACACCACATTCCATGAATGCTACTTCCACACACGATACCAAACGGGGTGAAGATGCCAGGATGCGTATCAATGTACTGGCAGAACTGGCAGAAGAATGGAGCCATAACGTAACAGGCTGGATGCAATTGAATGCTACCCTGCGCACGAGGGTACATAATGCTCCCGCTCCTTCATGCAATGACGAATACTTTATTTATCAATCGCTTATCGGTGGCTTTCCAGAAAATCTTGTAGTGACAGATACATTCCGCGACAGGCTGAAAGCCTATTTTATCAAAATGGTGCGGGAGGCAAAAGTAAACAGTAATTGGGCTGATCCTGATGAACTCTATGAAACAGCCTGTATTGGTTTTATTGATCGCATATTGGATGGTCAGCATAGTTTTATCAGCCGGTTACTGCCTTTTGTGAAAAAGGTTTGCAATTATGCCTGCCTGCCTTCCCTGGTACAGGCATTACTGAAAATGACAGCTCCGGGTATACCTGATATTTACCGGGGAAGTGAATTGTTTGACCTGGCGTACGTAGATCCCGATAACAGAACACCGGTGGATTATACCGGTTATAAAAAACACCTGGAACAACTTATTGAGCTGGAAAAAGGCCCGGCAGAAGAACTGTTGCATTACCTGCATGAAAACCGTTTAACGGGTGTGCAGAAAATGTTCCTTATCCGCAAGGTATTGCAGTGCCGCAGGCAATACCCGGATGTTTTTTTACAGGGTGATTATATCCCTTTGCAACTTTCAGTACCCGGTCAGCCAATCATTGCATTTGCCCGGCATTACCAGGCCTCATATGCAATAGTAATAGCACCTCTGCAACCGGTGTTGTATATGGATGCAAACGGGCGTATGAAACCCGATGCATTGAATAACGTACTGGTAATATTGCCGGAGAAAATACCGGTGAGATGGAAAAATGAATGTACGGGAGAGGTTATCAGGACCAATGGTGTATTGGCATTACAGGATGTTATCCGGCAATTTCCGGTTACACTGCTTACCGGTTATAGTAATTCGTTGACAGAACAGCCCTGGTAAGTATCTTTTTGCAAGATAAGAACAATCTGAATAATCATTTGCCGTCTGCGGATGATGGGCGCAGTTGCTTATATTTGGTTAGTAATGCACCAAAACAACCAAAATGAGCAAAATTACATTTTACGCATTTGCAGTATTGTCTTTATGCACGCAAACTGTTCACGCACAGGAGAAGAAAACAGCAGCAGAAAAAACATATACCATCCCATTTCAGTTAACAGATCGTAATAATCTTTCTGTACAGGCTATCCTGAATAATAAAGATACCGTACAGTTAATGTTCCATACCGCTGCGGATGATGTAACGCTTACCGAAGATGCTGTTAAAAGATTGTCTACGATTGTTTTTGCGGGTGCAGACAGTGTAAAAAGCTGGGGAGGTGCAGACAATACTTCCCGCTTCAGCAAAAGTAACCTGTTGCAGATAGGCGCACAAAGCTGGAATCATGTTGAGATATGGGAGAATAAGAATTCCGGTCCTCACACAGATGGAAAGTTCGGACCCAATCTTTTTGAGAATAAGGTGATAGAAATTGATTTTGATAAAAAGCTCATTACTGTCAGTGCGGCTTTACCTGTCAAGGTTAAAAACTACGAAAAGCTTAAATTAACCTTTGAGCGCAGCATGATGTTTGTGGAGGCAAGCTGCACAATCGGCAACAATACATTTTCCAATAAATTCCTGATTCATTCGGGATACTCTGGTGGAATACTGTTTGATGATAAATTTTCCAATGAAAATAAACTGGCTGATCAGTTAAAGATCATTGATGAAAAACAACTGAAAGATTCTTATGGCAATGTGCTGAAAACCAAAAAAGCTATTCTGCCTGTATTGATCATTGGCAATGAAAAACTGACCGATGTACCGGTAGGCTTTTTTGATGGTGCTATCGGAAGACAGAAAATGAGTGTTATGGGAGGTGATATCCTGAAGCGTTTCAATATCGTGATAGATGCACAGCGGGAATATATTTATCTGAAGGCCAATAAGCTGAAGAAGACTGATTATACCAACGTATAGTACCACGATTATATACTATAAAAACCGGTCAAATATGCGTAAACTGGCTTTACTGGTACATCTTTCCATGGATGGATTTGTTGCCGGTACACAGGGAGAATTGAATGATTTTCCTGCCGGTGAAGAGAATCTCCGGTTTGTGAGTAATTTGACGAAAAGTGCAGACACTGCATTGTTTGGACGCATCTCTTACCAGTTGCTGAACAGCTACTGGCCTGCTGCCGGTGAACGTGCCGGTGCTACGGAGGGCGAAATGACCTATTCCGGATGGTATAATCAAGCTGTCAAAATGGTGGCGTCACAAACAATGACTGGTGAACTGCCAGACAATACCATCGTGATCAGTAAAGATATTCAGCAACAGGTAAGCGATCTGAAAAAACAACCCGGTAAGGATATACTCATTTTTGGCAGTCCTTCAGTTGCCCGGCTTCTGATGCAGGCTGACCTGATAGACAGTTACTGGATATTTATCAATCCCGTTATTTTTGGCAAGGGCATTCCCTTATTTACCGATGATACACGTAAAGCAAAACTCCGGTTGCTGACATGCCACCAGTTTGCCAATGGCGAAGTGGCCTTGAATTATATTCGCGCATAGTACCGGCTTTTGCTACAAACAGCAGTAAAGATGACTGATTATATTTTGCCCGGAGAGCAGATTAACCGTGATGGTTTTGCGGTGATTGATGCTGTGTATACAGACATAGAGATAATGCATCTACTCTCCCTGTTATCTGTTACGGATACATCCAGACCTGCATTCCGCAAAACAAAGGATCTTTTTGCTATCCGGCAATTCTTCCGGGAGGTGCCGGATGCTGCTGATATTGTGTTTAATGATGTGCTGAAACAACTGGTAGCCAGGCTTTCCGGAGATGACTTTTTTGTAGTGAAGTCTATTTATTTTGATAAGCCCGGTGATTCTAACTGGTTTGTACCCTGGCACCAGGACCTTACGATCTCTGTAAACAAAAAGGTGGATACAGCCGGTTATGGTCCGTGGACCATCAAACACAACCAGTATGCGGTACAGCCCCCGCTGGATATTCTGCAGGACAATTTTACCATCCGCATTCATCTTGATGCAACAGACCATAGCAATGGCGCTCTCCGCGTCATTCCAGGTTCACACCTGAATGGTATCCGCAGACCGGAATCTATTGATCTGAAAGATGAAACAGCTGTTGTATGTACTGTGCCCAAAGGTGGTGTAATGATTATGAAACCCCTGTTGCTGCATGCATCGGGCCGTACGCTTAATCATCAGCCAAGAAGAGTGATACATATTGAATTCAGCAGAAGCAAATTGCCTGCAGGACTGGAATGGGCTGAATTGATGACCGTTTCCTCCTGTTCATAGCCGCTACAAACGGGGTTGCTGTGTTAGTTCGGGAATGTAGATATGGAAATGCGCCCCCTGTCCCAATTCGCTGCTGGCGGAAACAAACCCGTTATGGTTTTCCGCAATTTTCTTTACAATGGCAAGGCCTATCCCGGTACCGTTGTAGCTACTGCGGTTGTTCAGTTTCTGGAAGATCTCAAAGATCTTTTCCTTATAGATGGGTTCAAACCCGATACCATTGTCTGATACAGCCAGGTGGTAATAGTTGATGTGTTTATCGGCACCAGCAAAATGAAGGGTATCGCCTTTTACAATCGTTGCATGTACTTCGATCTCAGGAGTAACATCAGCACGGGTAAATTTGATGGAGTTGCTTAACAGGTTTATGAGCAGTTGTTTGAACTGGAAAGGGATTACATAGGCTTTCCCCAGATCCTGTGTTTTTAGTTTTACCTGCCTGCTGTCCAGTTGTTCTTTCAACGCTTCACGTACCGATTCCATCAAGAGGTTGATGTCGGTTGTTTCAAACATCTTTTCACCGGTACTCATTCTTGTGTAAGCCAGCAGGTCTTTGATCAGCACCTGCATGGTATGTGCTGCATTCTGAATACGGCGGAAATCATCTGCACCGGCCGGTGAAAGCTGTGGCAGATCACGGTCAATGATCCTGCTGGAGAACATCTGTATTTTACGCAGGGGTTCCTGCAGGTCATGGCTGGAGATGTAGGCATAGGTTTGCAGATCGGCATTCATTTTTTCCAAAGCTGCATTTTTATCGGCCAGTTCCCTGGTCCTTTCATTTACCTGCCGCTCCATTTCCTGTGCAAACATCTTCTCTTCGCTGATGTCGCGCAGGGTGCCGATGATACGAACTGCTTCTCCATGCTGGTTGTAGAATACGCGTCCCAGTGTTTTAATCCAGGATACACTCCTGTCGGGTTTGCGGATGCGTGCTTCGTATGTATAACAACCTTTTTGCAGGGCTTCTTTAAAAGCCGACAGTACAGAAGGTGAATCTTCCGGTAAAAGTTGTCCGCGAAGTTGCTCGTGGGTGATTATTGTATCAGGAGGCCAGCCAAATATTTCCATCAGCCGGGGACTGTACTGAATGCTGTGATTCACCAGGTCCAGCTCCCAGTTGGCGATACCTGCAAAATCCACAGCCTGCCGGAATTTTTCGTTGGCATCTTCCAGCTCACGATGTACTATTACCTTTTCTGTAACATCGTACACCGTGATCATGATACCGGTCACTTTACCCAGCTCTCCAAACAACGGGGCATATTCATAATCCAGGTAAAAGTCTCTGGGACCGTCACCGCTTTCCACCAGGGCATGCGATTCTTTTTCCTGGTATGTAATACCCGTTTGGAAAACCCTGTCCAGCAGCGCAGGATATTTCTGGGTGGCCAGTTCCGGAAATACATCCAGTATACTTCTGCCAACTACCTCTTCATTCTTTTTGCGCCAGATCTTTTCCAGTAAAAAAGTGTTGGCCAATTCAATTACATGACGCTCTCCTCTCAGTATGGCCATCGCAATGGGTGCGTTCATCACCATACCATGAAATACGCGGCCGCGTTCTTCCAATAACTGCTTGGTCTTTACCTGTGTGGTAACTTCATTGGCCACCACAATAATACCTGCAATTTCTCCATCCCGTTTTTTTAAGGGCTGATATACAAAATTGAAATAGGTCAGCTCTGCTTGGCCATACCTGTTGAGTGTTACAGGAAATTCAAAACCGTGATAAGGTTTACCGGTGCTCATTACACCATCCAGCAGCCCGGAGACAGATTCTTTTACTTCGGGCAAAGCCGTAAACAACGATTTGCCGATAACCTCTTCTGCAGTCCGGTCCACAATCTGCAGATAAGCATCGTTCGCAGAATCAATAATATAATCACGTCCATGCAGAATAGCAATACCCACCGGCACCTGTTGCAATGTGTGCCGGAGTAACCATTCAAGCTCATCTGCTGACATTGTTTGCGGCATATCGGTCATTACGGTTGTAGTACAAAGTCGCTTTTTGAGTTGCTTTTAAGACCAGCCCGGCTTTTGAGCCTGAATACCTGGTGGATCACTTTTTTCAGATCAGCAAACGTACAGGGTTTGACTATGTAGCGGTCTGCCCCGTTTTCGTAAAGCAGGTGAACAATTTCGGGTTCATAGGAAGTGGAGATCACTACCACATCAATGCCGCTGAATCTTTTATCACCCCTGATCTCTTTCAGACAGTCGAACCCGCTTTTACGGGGCATATTCAGATCGAGGAAAAGAATTTCCGGCAGTTCCCGGTTTTGTGAAGCAGATAGTAACTGCATCAGGGTAGCGCCGTTTTCACAATACTGCAATTGTACAGAAACGCCAAGCTCTTGCAATGCCTCCTGAAAAAAGGAATAATCATCAGGATCATCGTCTGCAAGAATGAGCCGGGTTTCATTATTAGGCATTCGCGAATGTATGCCAAAATGCGGATACTCCAGCATCGTTTTGATGTGTGGAAGATGCCATGCCAGTGAAAATATGGTTGCAGCTCTGCTTCCGGAAAACAGGCTGATTGTTTTTATCCTTTTGTTTCTCTTTGTGTAAAGTGTCAATATGCTGCTTTCGTATTGGCAATACCACTTTTTGGTTGTTGAAAAATGATCTTTGGATCATGAACGTATCAGGCGGCCGGTAACAGTTTATCAATAGAAACTGGAAGCCTGTAACCGCCGGCATTGGCCTGGTGTAAACAATCCTTCGGCTTTGGATGTTAACAGGTGGTAACCGGATCTTTTAAAGAATAAAACTCACATACATGAAAATAATTATTGTAGGTGCTTCCGGAACTATCGGGAAACACGTGGCCGCCTCACTGGAAAAAGAACATGAAATAATTAAAGTCGGTTCAAAAAGCGGCGATATACAGGCCGATATTACCGCTCCCCAATCCATAGAGAACCTGTTTAAAAAAGCCGGAGCCTTTGACGCATTGGTATCTACTGCGGGCGATGCGCATTTTGGTCTGCTGAAAACAATGACCGACAAAGATTTCAGAAAAGGAATTGACAGCAAGCTGATGGGACAGATAAATCTTGTACTCATTGGCCAGCACTATATCAACCCCAAAGGCTCGTTTACACTGATCTCCGGTGTACTGTCAGACGATCCGGTAGTAAGTGGAGCCAACGCATCTGCTGCCAATGGAGCCATTAATGCGTTTGTACGGGCTGCTGCCATTGAGCTGGAAAATGGAGTCCGTATCAATGCGGTATCTCCCACAGTAGTAGAAGAATCGCCGGGATATTTCCCCTATTTCCCCGGACATATTCCGGTTGCTATGAGCCGCGTGGTAACCGGATTTCATAAAAGTGTTCTGGGTGCAGGAACCGGACAGGTGATCACTGTGTATTGATCATGGCAGGCCCGCTGCAATCTGTTATTTTTGTGGCCTATGACAGCCGGTACATTTTTGCAGGGTACTTCCCTGCTGAATGATAGTTTTTTTGAACAAGCGCTCATCTTTATCACTGAATACAATGATAAAGGTGCAATGGGTTTTGTGATCAATAAACTGTTCCCCCGTAAGTTCAATGAACTGGAAGAATTTAAAACAAGCATTCCGTTTCCGCTGCATGATGGCGGCCCGGTAGATCGTGAACATCTTTTTTTTATACACCGGCGCCCGGACCTGATCAGAGATGGTATGCCCATCTCAGGCAATATCTGCCTGGGCGGCGATTTCAAAGAGGCGGTGCGATTGATCAATAACAGCACCATTACCGGGAAAGATATCCGGTTATTTATCGGGTATTGCGGTTGGGATGACCAGGACCTGGAGACAGAAATAGCGGAGGGAAGCTGGCAGGAGACAAATAAAGCAACATTGTTTTAAGAACAAAAGGCTGCAGAAAAATATATACTGCAATCAATTTACAGCGACTGCAAACTGATAAAAAGCAGCAGACCCATTGCCGGGTCTGCTGCTTTTTTATGTTATTATTTAAAATAACTTCCCTGTTCCAGATCGGTGATCAGTGAAATGTGGCTGGGCGCCCACCCCAGTGCCTCACGGGTTTTTTGACTGGAAGCGGGGATGTCCAGTACAATGAAATGTGCCAGCCAGCCAAAGTGTTCACCTGCTTCTGCGGTTGATTTCGCTATTACCGGCAGGTTTAATTGCTGACCGATCACTTCCGCAATCTTTTTTACAGGAATTCCTTCATCACCAATTGCATGATAAAAAGCGCCTGTACTGCCCTTTTCCAGTGCCAGCCTGTATACACGGGCTGCATCCAGCCGGTGTACCGAGCTCCAGCGGTTACTGCCATCATTTACATAAGCAGCGGCACCCTTTTCACGGGCTATGCCAATAAGTGCAGGTACAAAACCATGGTCGCCATCATCATGTACAGATGGCGGCAGACGTACCACCGATACGTTTACACCACGTGCAGCCATTGCAGCAGCGGCTTCTTCAGAAGCAATCCGGGGTATGGAGGCAGAACCGGCTGCAGCAGTTTTATCTTCCGTTGCTATACTGCCCGGCGATACAATTGCAATACCGGAAGTAATGATCAGCGGTTTGGAGGTACCTGCCAGTGCAGAGCCCAGTGCTTCGATAACCCGTCTGTCTGTTTCGCAACTTGCTTTAAAGTTTGAAAAATCATGAATAAAGGCTGTATGAATAACGCCATCAGCCATAGCTGCTCCGCTTTTCAGGCTATCAATGTCTTCCAGGTTGCCGCGGTGTACTTCGGCTCCTGCTGCTACAAGTGCCTTTGCACCTGCATCAGAGCGGGTAAGCCCCAGTACCTGGTGACCAGCATCAATCAGTTCCTGAACAATGGCTGAGCCAATGAAGCCCGTAGCACCGGTTACAAAAACACGCATATATCTTTTTTTTAGTGAAATGAACCTGGTTGAATACCAGGTATTGTGGCACAAAATTGAGCCGGGTTGCTGACTGAAAACAAGGACATTTTACACCTTTTTTTGAGGTCATTTGACCTAATTTTGCTGTACTTTCAGTTTATACATAGTCCATGTTTGAGGTTTTTGAAACTTATATTACCACCGAAGCACACTTTACCAGGGAAGAGTTGAAGCATATGCGTTCACTTTCTGTGATAAAAAAGCTGCGCAGAAAACAGTTCCTGTTGCAGGAAGGTGAGATCTGCAGGCATAAGGTATTTGTTACTAAGGGATTATTAAGAACATACCGTCTGAAGGACGATGGTACGGAATACATTATACGGTTTGCACCCGAAAACACGTGGACGCTGGAGCATGAAAGCTTCAATACCCAAAAACCTACCCGGTATAATATTGATGCGCTGGAAGACACAGAACTGGTGACCTGGACCCGCGAAAATTTTGATGAACTGCTGAACTCTATTCCCGCACTCAGATCTTTTTCCGAAAAACTAAAAACCAATACGCTGAGTGCAAGCCAGGAAAGAATACTGATGAACATCAGCTATACTTCTGAAGAAAAGTACCAGGATTTTATTGATTCTTACCCTGATATTTTCCGGCGGATCCCGCTGCATATGGTCGCTTCTTACCTGGGTGTATCGCGCGAAACTTTAAGCCGCATAAGACACGCACAACAGAAGCCGCAAAAAAATAATGGTATCGGTTAGCCGTTTGTTACCACCGGGCTGGCATGGGGACACCTGTTTACGGCGCGGGTGAACATATATGATTTTTATTTACCGGTATCCGGCGCTTACGGGGCAGTGAAGCTGTAACCATAGTATCTGAAGATTCATAAAGACTGGAATGGATTTACCCCCAAGTGTATTGAGACGAAAATTTATTACTTCGTTTGAATATTGCCGTATAATATTTAGTTTAGTGAGCCGTAAAATGTGAGATCAAACCGGTAGGGAGAGTTTTTCAGACGTTCATTAAAACTCTATATACAATTCAACGCGCCACTCATGCAAAAGATATTCACGCTTGTCATTACATGCTTACTGTTTTCCACTATCATTAGGGCGCAGGCAGATAACACTAGCCGGCAGAGAACTACTGATACTATCCGTATAAAAAAGACCTTTGGCGGCAGTCAGTTCTTTGTTGGCGAAAAACAACTGAAATTAAAAGAACTGGAAAAAATGCTTCAATCCAATGAAGCTGCTTACAGGCTGGTACGATCATCAAAAGCGCCGGCAACTGTTGCCACTGTGCTGGGAGTAGCCGGAGGGTTTATGATCGGCTGGCCGCTGGGAACCGCTATTGCCGGTGGAAGTCCCAATTGGGCCCTTGCCGGGGCCGGTGCGGGACTGGTGGCAATTTCTATTCCGTTTGGCATCAGTTCCAATAAAAAAGTAGTAAAAGCGGTCAACACATACAATGCCGCGGCAGGCAACAGCACATCCTGCCTGCAGTATGATCTTAAGCTGCAGTTAACCAATAACGGCGTAGGTCTGGCCTATAATTTTTGATCATAACACTGATGGAACTATCCAACAAAATGAGCATGACCATACAGCAGACATACCAGCTATTTCGGAATAAACAAAAACGAAACACCCTGATCGTAACTGCAATTTTATTGCTGATGCTGATAACCATTTGCATTGATTTTCTTTTTACCCGGTTTCAGCAAAGCTCATTTTACATTGCAGAATCGTTGCTTTTCAGTTGTTACTGGCTGCTGTTTTTACCCTTGCTGCATATACAATGGAAACTGGCTAAACGCTCTCCAAAACTATCATCCGGGCTATTGATAACGACACTGGCTGCGGTTGTACATTTATCCTGCTATCCGGCAATCGTTTGGTTTTTGTCTCAAAGCTTTTACTATCATACCTTCTCCTACGGGCAGACTTTTAATTACGGATTGACGGCATATTTCATTAAAACTGCCATCATCTACAGTGTATCGTTGTTAATGATCGTTTTGCACAAAAATGTTGCTGTAAACCCTGCACCGGTAGCTGTTGGAACGGAAAATACTACAGAACCGCTTTTCATCACTTCAATGCTTGTTTCGGATAGTAATAACACAAAGGTATTGATCACCACCAGCGATATTTTATATTTTTCTGCTAATGCCCCCTATATCAATATTTATCATCAGTCCCGGAAATACCTGCATACCGGAACACTTAAATCCCTCGAAACACGGTTAGATAACAACCTGTTCATCCGTATACACAAATCCTGCATTGTAAATGTTGGTAAGGTAATTTCTTACCAGTCCCGTTTGAATGGTGACTATGACCTCACCCTTACCGACAATACCGTATTGCGGGTAAGCCGTATGTATGCAACCATTTTCAAATTACGGTTTGAACAACGTCATCGTTTTACGGTAAAATAACCTCGTGTTGCATTGTTTCATTTGCAGATCAGTGGTTTATAAAAACACCTTTGTCAAAAAAGAAATGCAAATGAAAAGATTTATTTTCTGCAAAATGTTGCTATTCGCCTGCTCATTACTGACAGGTTGCAACGGACAGATCACTAAAAGACCATTAACTCAGAAAGGTGTTGTAGGTGGCGGTTGTGATGGCTGCGAACTGATGTATGCCGGTATGCCACAAAAGATCAGTTCAACCGGTACCAGTCCCGGGTGGAATGAAAAGGGGCAAAAGTTACTGGTAAGCGGAACTGTTTTCCAGGTAGATGGGAAAACACCAGCCCCGGATGTGATCATTTATTATTGGCAAACCGACAACAATGGTTACTATTCGCCAGCCACAGGCATGAATAAAGAAGCAAAGCGACACGGACATATTCGTGGCTGGGTAAAAACCGATACCAATGGAAAATATACAATCAGAACCATTCGCCCTGCACCTTATCCCGGGGAGGCCACACCTGCGCATATTCATTTATCCATCAAAGAGCCGGATATTGCCAATGAATATTATACTGATGAAATTAATTTTGATGATGATAAATTTCTCCTAACTCATTTAAAAAAATACCCACAGCAAAAACGCGGAGGCAGCGGCGTAGTAAAAGTATTGCGGAAAGACAGTCTGCAAATAGCAGAACACAATATTATTCTCGGTTTAAATATCCCCGGTTATCCTGAAAAGCGAAATCAGAAGCCTTAGAGAAAGACGGTACTGTTCGTCGTTCCGGGAGGCATTTGAAGGCCGCTTATATTGCCGGTTGCATACCTGCTATTCCGCCTTCCGGATTCCTCCCTGCATCGTTAATCTTGGGTACTGTTGCATTGTTGCTGGCCTGGCCGGAATGACAGCTCCCGAAAGCAGGTGTTACTTTCTTTCAATTGGCACCATGCAATGAGTTTTGTGAATGCCTGCTATTGCCCCGCCGGCATTCATTCCCACAAGGCGGGAGCACGCCTGACTGAACATCGTTCGGGCAGGGGATCTGAAGACCACATACAGGGGCTTTCTCCCGGCTTTCCTGCGTCTTTGCAGCAGGTAAAAGCGTAAAAACTAAGGGTTGCTCGGAGAGCAATATGCAAGGAAAACGCAGTAAATCAAGAAGTAAAACAACAAATGCCTGGTGCAAAGTGCCTGACAGGATTAAAAATGATGAAGCAGGCCTGCCATTTTGAAAATCAATAAGTTGTATATATTTGGACGTGAACGGGTATTGTAAAAAGACAATATGAATAGACATGTATCATGACAACAACAAATATACATCATAACGACCTGGCAATTGTAAAAGAGCTGGTTTATGACAAATGTGGTTTTATGTTGACAGATATGAAACTGCATACAGAAAGTATGGAATATGGCGCCTGTTCATTTAAACTGAACGGGCAGATCATTGAGCATAGGGTTTCTAAAACCACACCAACAAAAACAGGCCAGTTTGTAACCATCTGGAAACGCAATGAACATGGAATAACCATACCTTTTGATGTTTCTGATAATATTGATTTTGTAGTGATAACCTCAAAAAATGGCAGCAGTATCGGGCAGTTTATTTTTAATAAAAGGGTGCTTGCTGACAAAGGTATTATTTCGCAGAACAGAAAAGGCGGAAAACGTGGTATCAGGGTGTATCCGACATGGGACAAAACCACCAGTAACCAGGCTGTGAAAACCCAAAGCTGGCAGGTTAACTATTTTCTTACAATTGAGAGAGAGAAGGCTACCTTCCTGGATTTTGCAAAGAAGCTGTTCGGTATTACAGGTAAGATCTGAAATAAATAACACAATAATGTCGTGTATGCTTTGTGGTCAGGCTATCTCAATTCACCAGGATGTATACGACCAGAAAAAACACCAACTATACCTCAACTTTTCATGTCTTCATTGTATTCCGATTGATAAACAAAATATCATAAGTCCCGCGTGCCGTAACCTGGTATCTGTAATAAATTATACGTTCTGACGACTAATCAGTGAAAATGGCAGGTATGGCAACAAACCGAAGAATTTGGTTAAAACATATTGGCCTGGGATTAGCCGGAATTGGGTTAGCAAACGTTGAATCATTCGCTGCACCGGCAATACCAGGGTTGAAAGAATTGAGAAACAATGATAATGCTATCCTGCTACGTTCAAATGAAAATCCTTATGGCCCCTCTCCGCTGGCCAGAAGAGCGTTGGCAGGCAACCTCAATATTAGCAACCGGTATAACTGGGAGCTTGCCTCACAACTGATATCGGCTATTGCAAAAAGCAATAATGTAAGTGACGGGAATGTTTTACTGGGGGCCGGTTCTACTGAGTTACTGGACCTGGTGTCAAAATATGTTTCAACAGAAAAAGGAAGTTATGTTATTGCTGACCCCTCCTATGACTACTGGACTGTAACGTTAGATAATTCTGGATTAAAGAAAATAAAGGTTCCGGTTACTGCAGATAAGAGAACTGATCTGCAGGCCATGTCAGGTGCCATCAGCCAGGATACAAAACTTGTTTATATCTGTAATCCCAACAATCCAACCGGAACAATTTGTGAAAGAGAATTGCTGGTGAAGTTTGTTGCCGGGGTTCCCCAAAGCACCATTATTCTGGTTGATGAAGCATATCTCGATTTTACAAAACAACAATCTCTCAGTAATCTTATTACTATCTATCCCAACTTAATTATTGTCAAAACGTTCTCTAAAATATATGGTCTGGCCGGTGCAAGAATCGGTTATGCACTTGCCGACCGGAAAACAATTGACCGGTTAAGCAATCTTCAGTCATCGCCAGACAACAGCGTTAGCGTTTTGTCAAGGTTAGCAGCAATGGCATCATTAAAAGATACCAGGTTTATTGCAGATTGTTATTCGCTAAATGAAGCGGCAAGACAGTATACTATTGATGAGCTCAAAAAATTAAATCTTCGCTGTATTGCATCTTATGCAAATTTTATATATTTTTCTTTGTCAGACTTTAAGAAGGACTATTTTCAGTTGCTGAAGAACAATAATATCCTGGGCACAAAAATATATGAAGAACAGGGAAAATGGACACGGATCACTGTTGGTACAATGGAAGAAATGAAAGCATTTATAAAAGCAATACAATAAAGACAGCTATTGGTGCGTGAAGTTTAAAACACATCCTTTCCGCTTACTTTTACTGACAGCTATTGTTATGGTAATAGCTGGCCAGCTTATGCCGGGCGATTCAGTGCCGGATATCCATCTGCATGATACCTATATTGTATTGTCATCTTTATACTATACCGGGTGCGCAGTTTTTCTTTTTTTGATCTGGATAATTTACCTGTTCTCTAATAAAATTTTATATTCCCAAAGACTTACCTGGGCACATATTATTGTTACAATAGCTTGTTGTATTCTTATACCCGTTTTGCCTTACCTGCTTGCAAACCCGTACCGGGGATTGGCCGGTATGCCGAGACGATATTTTGATTATAGCCAATCCGGCTGGTTCAATGTGGTTAGCAGATTTAGCGAACCAATGATAATTGTTTTTTGGTTTTTTGTTGCTGCACAAATACTATATATCATCAACCTTGGAATTGGTGTATTCAAACGCTTTCTGGCCTGAGCAATAGCAAATATCAATTGGATGGTCATGGCATTTTTTAAGCCAGGAATTGAATGGTGAATCCTTATTTGGACCAGGCTGAAACAAACGTTATAGTAGGAAGTAATATTGTAAACTGTCAGGCTGCCATTATGTATACTTCCGCTGCAAAATTATTCTTCACGTTCATACTGTTTATATCCCTGGTCACGACGAAGGTCTTTGCACAATCAGATAGTATTGTGTTAAAAGACATCACCTGGGATGAGCGTTCTCCGGCAGGAATGACGGAGTTGTTTATTCCTTCAAAGCGACCTGATGAACAGGTCGCTATACAGTATGGTTTGATGCTGTCGGATAATTTCCCGGCAGCGATGGTTCCGGCTGGTGAGATACCAGCCACTTTTATTCACCAACATTGACCGGCAATCAATGAATGGTTTATATCCGTTATTTATTCTCCCTTATAGTCAATAACAGGTTGTCAAGTTTTTCCAGGGTAGCTTTCATACCTTGTTCCATGCCCATTTGAACAACTTTCTCCAGGTCTGAAAGCGACTTATAGGTTACTATGGTTTCTACCAGGGCGTTCCCGCCCTTATCGATAAATGAAATACGCCAGTCAGCACGGGGCAGATCTTTATTGATCTCGCCAGCTTCATTGCTGAATGCATCAGAGCAAGTGTAATAATCAATAGGTCTGATTTCGAGATAGTCTGTCCAGCCCCAGTATTCGGTGCCATTGGGTTCTACCATGGCATAATGCCAGTGACCACCTTCCCGGAATTCCATGGATTTTGTTTTGGTGGTTAATGGAGCAGGCGCAAACCATTGATTAAGCAACTCGCTTTTAGTATAACAGTCCCAGACCAGTTGACGGTCGGCTAAAAATTCACGTCTTATTGTCAATGTATTGTCTTGCTTATTTACAACGAAGTCAAATTGCAGGTTGTGTTTCATTGATTATGCTTTTTAAGATGTAATAAAAGTTTATCCAGTTGCTGAAAACGGTTTTCCCAGATCTTCCGGAATTGTTCCAGCCATTTGTCTACCTCTTTCATTTTGTCAATTTCAAGTTGGTAATAAATTTCCCGTCCCTGGTATTCCTGTTTCAGCAGGTCGCATTCAGACAGTATTTTCAAATGTTTTGAAACTGCTTGTCGTGTCATATCAAAATGCTCGGCAATAGCATTGGGCGTCATGGCCTGTATGGCAATTAACACCAGGATGGCCCTTCTTGTAGGGTCTGCTATCGCCTGAAAAATATCTCTTCTCATTGGTGTAGTACTTTTAAGCAACTATTCGGTTGCAAATATAAGAGCAACTGTTCGGTTGCGCAAATTTATTTTCAGGAAGCAACTAGAGGAAGAGGTATATCGCACATATGCATGCTAATCCGGACCGGACAGCTAAAAAAAATCAACTACAAGAAATGTTGTGCTTTTTTTAGGTACAACGGCAGTTATTGATCAGTAAAGATTGATTTATCCGGAAGTAGGCTCATAACCGGTTTACATTGATTGATCTGAGAAAGAAAGAACAAAGACTGCATGAATAGAACAATTGGAGTTTAAAATAGCTTTTAGTCATAGTTTTTTTAATGACCTGATTACCTTTTGATACTCTATAAAAGCTTTGCCAAATTCTTCCGTAAATTCATAGTTGCTGAATTCGTATTCTTCATTAAGCCCTGTAGTTGTCTGTAAACTGATTTCACCATATTGGACAACAGGAATCTGATAGTTGTCTTTGAATCTTTTATCAGGCGTGCCATTTTTATTCACTTTTTTCCATGTCCTATCTATTATTTTTGAGTCTTCGGGTACTCGACCCGTTTCTGTAAATCTTACGTATGTGTGATTAAATATAATTTCATCAAATCCAATTATTGCAAAATCTGTTTTATCTGAATACATTACAATAAACCCAGGATAGAAGTACAGGTCAGAACCGTTTGCATTTTGAAAATAAAGCGCTTCATATTCAGACTTTACATCCGGAATGGGCTTTAGCCCAAATCTCACATCTGTTTTCCTTACGATTGTACTTGCTGAAGAGCGGGCTGCAACCCTATTTTGATAATGAGAACTTGTAACATCCCAGATACTGTTGCAGGTTATTAATTTTTTAAATGCTTCTACAAGTTTCTCATATTTTTTCCCGATCTCCGGTTCAAAATCAACATCAAGCTTTACATAGCAATTTTCTATTTGCTCTTTTGTTTGCCCAATTGCTTCTTTTTGGGCCTCCATATCTGTTCTGATATCTTCAGGTATACTTCTTTTGATTAAACCATACAGAAGAATGTAGCTAAACATCAGTTTTGCCTTTGAAATTCTCAGTGTTGCCTGTATTTTCAACAGGTCGTTCTGGAGATCTTTCCTTTGCTGGCTTGCCAAAATAATTGCTTCTTTTACACCTTGCATATTCTGGCTTGTAATTTCATGGATATCTGCGCTAAAAATATTGTCAGAAGGTGTTGTTGGCGGTTCAGGTTTGTGGATATCATGTTTGGGATCTGAGCTTGCCCCTGATAATTTTTGACGGCTATAGATACCGAGAAGAGGCATACTTGTATTCAGATAAGTACCTGACTTACCAAAAGTCATACTTGCTCCTTTAACCCCAATAGAAGTTGTTATACCGCTTTTACTAAAGTTTAAATGAACTCCCGGTATTATTTTGATTCGTCTGCGAAAAGTCCAGGTCATATATTCTGATTGATATGTTATACAAGATTGTTGTAGCCTTTACATATTTTTTAATCAAAAACACCATTACTAATAGCAATGCAAAATACCACAGCAATACCTGATTGCTGATGCAGGCAACCTGATGTTTAAATATACTCAATGATTTATATGGCCTGTAAAATGAGATTTTTATACATAACTACTTTACGGGAAACCATAGTATCCCGTAAAACTGAAAGGCTCAGACTATCTTCAATACTACAGATGAAAAGTATTACAGAAGACTATAAAAAGTAAAACACCGGGGCTGCCGGTGTATACATTTATCGGATGTGCTGTTTAATTAATAGGAGCTTACTTTAGGTGTGAAGAACGGGTACGCTTCTACATCTATGGAAATATATCCTACCGGGTTAATAAAACCTGAATTGTTGCCATCGGTTTTGCTCAATACGTAGGTCAGTGACTGTAAGTTGCTGATTCCTCCCTTCGTTAATGTTCCGCTGATCACCAGCATAAAGGTAACCGAAGCGCCGTAACCGGAAAGATATGCGGCACTTGAAAAAATGGTAAAATCATTTCCAGAACCAGATACATACGTTTTTGAAATGGCAGACCCTGAAAAACTGATATCGAGTGCGTCTTTGAAGGCAACTTTTATCGTGTTATTGACAGTGTCCTGATTGTAAAAACTGAATACCAAAGGGTCTCCGAATTTCTCCGTATCGTTGATCTTCATACCACCAGCATAGATGGTACTATCCAACTTCATGGCATAAAAGCCGGTTACGTTTGGTGGACGGGTACCGGGGTGAATGATCATCCCTGCTTTTCTCAGGGTATCCATCAGTGCGGAGGAAATATTGTCGTTAACACCTGCCGGAAAATCACCGGGGGTGTTGTTGTCGGTGCTGTTGTTTTTGTTACAACCAATAAGCAAAGACAAGCTGAACAAGCCTATTGAGAACGATATGAGGAACTTTTTCATGTTGTATTTTTTTCGCTATTCCTGTTTTTCCACTTTGGTATGCTTTCAACACTTTTATTGTTTTACTTCCGGGCGGTCTCCCTGACCATTAACCGGTATGTAAGACCTACGCTCAATACGCGCGTTTTGATGTCACTGCCAACCACGTCTATTTTATTGATAGCAGTTATGCCACGCATGTACCGCGCACTGAATCCGAATCCTTTCAGTTTGTTATGCAAAAATTCGTACCCCACTCCTATTCCTGCACCGAAATCAGTTCCTTTATAATAACGTTTGCTGTCAACAAATGGCTTATCGTTCATTCTCTCTTTTGCAGAGAGCAAAATGCCAAACTGCGGACCAGCTTCGATATAAGCGCCGAACGGAAATTTGTATTGAATCATCAGGGGAATGGTCAGGAACGCGTGTCTGATCTGGTAGGTATTGCCTGTTCCCAGGTCTTTGTAGTTGGCGCCTTCACCGGAGTAATTTAACCCAACCTGTATTGCAAAGGGGGTGGTTACATTGTACTGGCCGAAAAGCCCAACATAAGGTCTGGCCAGAAATACATGGTAAAGATCCGGAGCCGGTTCTGTTGCAAAGTTGACCCCAACCCGCGCGCCAGCGGAAAATTGTGCGCTTGCCGGCAATATGGCGATAGATAATACAAAAAGCAGACAGGTAATTTTAATGAATTTCATGATAGTCTTGATTAATTAAAGTGCTTTATTAAATATGCTGTAAATGTGGATCACCTGCATAAACTGAACAATACGCAATTGTTCGTACTATAGCCTGTTAAAGGCTAAAAGGGTATTTTATATCATACTTTTTACGGACATTTAAGGATCACCAGAAACTTTAAATTTGCCGGATGTCCGATAAAAAAATCATTTGTATTGTTGAAGACAAAGAAGAATTACGTCATGCGATGACCACGATGGTGGAAATTACGGACGGGTTGATCGCCGGCGGTAGCTATGCCAGCGCTGAAGAGGCCTTGCCCGCTATTTCTGAAATATTACCAGATGCAGTGTTGATGGATATCAACCTGCCCGGCAGCAGTGGTATTGCCTGTGTGGCTGCGCTGAAAAACCTTTTCCCGAAAATGCTTTTCCTGATGTGCACTGCTTATGAGGATAATGACAAGATATTTAGTTCCCTGAAAGCAGGAGCAAGTGGCTATATCCTGAAAAGCGAAGGACCTGCAAAGATCATGGAGGCACTGGCAGAAATGCTGCGGGGAGGAAGTCCGATGAGCAGTAATATTGCCCGCAAGGTTGTAAGCAGTTTTAAACAGCAGGAGGTGAAAAATGAAATTGTGATGATCCTTACTGACCGGGAAAAGTCGGTGCTGGACCTGCTGGCCAGGGGAATGATGAACAAGGAAGTAGCCAGTGAACTGGACATCAGCCCGGCAACCGTGCGTACGCATATCCAGCACATTTATGAGAAGCTGCAGGTTAACACACGGGTGGAAGCTGTCAATTTATACCTTAAGAGATCGTAATGATACCCATACTCAGAATCACCGTTTTGTCAGTTTTGTTATTGCTTTTTACAGCGGTTTCCTTCAATGCTTCAGCACAGTCCCGGGCCAAAGGCGAGGACCCGCGTGGAAGCATGATCAAAGGCACCCTGTCGTTGCTGGCTGATAGTCTGAAAGAACGCATCATCACAGCCAGGGACAATACAGAAAAGCTATCCTGCTTGCAGATGCTTTGCAGAAGAAGCAGTGTTATGCCTGTAGATACGCTGAAAAAATATGCAACACAATCATTACAACTGGCTATGCAACTGGGAAATGAATCAAAGATCCGGGAGGCGGAATATATCTATGCTTTTTCGCTGCAACAACGTTCTTTTGAAGATTCCGCACTGCTGATCTGCGATAAGCTGATAAAATCAATTGACGGGCGGGGTAAAGATTTTTCTCTTTATCACGATATACTGTGTCTGAAAGCTTTGTGTTTAAAAGCAAAAAGCCAGATCAGGGAAGCGATGGCGCTGGCTTACCAGATGCTGGCAAGCGCCGAAAAATACAATGATACCGGCGGACAGATCAATGCTTATAATCTACTTACCGTTGTAGCCGGTCAGCTAAACGGGTTTGACGATCCGAACGCCAATGATGTTTATTTACGAAAATGCATAACATGGTACTTGAAGGCAATTTCACTGTTTAAAGACAGCAGCTATTACAGGAAGTATGACCGGATCCTGGCTAACCTGGGAATGACTTACTTTCAGTTGCCAAAATCGAAAAATGACTCGGCATTGTATTATATCAACCTGGCAGATATCTATGCCCGTGAGCAGGGACAGCTTCGTATACTGGTTGCCTGTGCTGCGGCCAGGGGGAATATTTTTAGTACAATGGGCAAAACTGATTCTGCCATATATTATTATAAACAGGAAGTGGCGTTGGAACAGTTGATCGGAGACCCGGTAAGGATCGCAATGTCTTACAGTACTTTGCGGAATATTTACCGTTTACAGAAAGATTATAAACAGGCATTGAAATATGACCTTCTCGAAAGAGATTACTGCATTGCAAATCATGTACCGATCGACATAGTTCAATACCAGGATCTTGCGTACGACTACCGGGACCTGGGAGATTACAAAGCCTATGGCGACATGCTGGATACCCTGATCTCTGTTAAGGATTCCCTTTACCAGGCAAATTCAGCTGCTGCACTGGCTGAATTGCAGACAAAGTACGAGGTAGCAAAAAAGGAAAATACCATCATCCAGCAGGAATATAATATTGCAAGAAAGCGGGCTATTATCTACGCAGTGTTGGGACTTCTTTTGCTGGTGATCGTTACCGGTTACATGGTACTGAAGATCAGGAGACAGCAACAACAGCAACGGATAAAGGATATCCTTCTTGAAAATGAAACCAGGACCCGTGCAGAAATAGACAATGCTAAAGAAGAGGAACGAAAACGGATCATCTCCGATCTGCACGACGATGTAGGTGGCGGTCTTAGTACAATCAGGATGGTAAGCGACCTGATTGCCCGGCAGCATGAGCAGACAGCACAGTTAAACCAGTATGCATTAAAGATCTCTGGTATTACCAAAGATGTTACACAGCGGATGAATACAATTGTATGGGCCCTCAACGCGGAAAACAATACGTTGCAGAACCTGGTTGAATATATCCGGGAATACGGAAGCTCTTTTTTTGAACACAGCCCCATCGTGTTCAGAAATGATCTGCCCGAAAAGAATGGAGACGTACAACTCAGCGGATTGCAACGCAAGAATATTTTCCTTTGCGTAAAAGAGGCGCTCAACAACATTTACAAACATTCCGGTGCTCAAAATGCATGGATCGTTATTCATATAACCGGTCATTTGCTGACCATTGCCGTGCATGACGATGGAAAAGGTGTTTACGGGACAAACCCATTTGGCAATGGCTTAAAGAATATAAAAAAGCGGATGCAGGAGATAAACGGTGAAGTCAGTTTTGCGACCGGTAACGACAATGCCGGCGGAATGGTGGTGTTGATGAAGGTGCCATTGATCCTTTCAGCAGTTCTTGCCGGCTCAGGCAATGCAACCTTTACGGACGCCAGGTGATTTGATATACCTGCATAAAATATTGTTTATCTCCCCTGTCATCATAAGTTGGGCAAACCTGGTCGGCCAGTTGACCTAAGCTTTTTGCCAGATAGTATAATCAACAGGAATAGTAAGCCGGATATTATCACAGTACTGAATATGAATACAGTAAGGCCTGTATCATAACCTTTTGGCCAGTCTTTTTCAAAGACAGGCATCAACAAGGCTCTGTTTGCACCATCCAGACCTGTAACGGTATGCAAAAGAAAGTTTGACACTACATGTACGCTTATTGAAGCCCACATGGAACGAAAAAGCACATACGACAAACTAAATACAAAAGAGTAACAGGCTGTTGTTGCAAACATTTTCAATCCGTTCATGTTAAAGCCGGTTCCCTGCAGATGGAACAGGCCGAAAGGCAGCGCCATGATCAAAACGCTTAAACGCCATCCTGCCAACTGACAGCATATTATAAACAGAAAGCCCCTGAACATTAATTCTTCCAGCGAGTTAATCAATACATACGAGCTGATTTCCTGGAATGCCTGTGAACAGCTTAAAGGACCGGTAACGAAATGATATGGCACGTACAAAAAAAGTACTGCTGCTATTGTTGCTATGGATAGAATACCAATAAGTGCTCCCCGGAGTATATCAGCGATGGCTTTCTTTGAAACATTCAGTCCCAGTGCTTCTTTTGACAGGTTATTTTGTTTTAACAAACGAAAGCTAACGTATATTAAAGCCAGGTCAATGATGAGTATTATTGCTGTACGGAAGATATAGGGCACCAGGTTTTGAGAAGGAAAAGCTGTCTGGCCTGAAAAAGCTGATACCCAGGCAACCAATGCTGCCGCAATAAATATAAACACTGAACTAAGCCTGAATCTGAATTGCGGCTGTTTTACAAAATAAGTGGAACTTAATGGCTGTGGCATATTGTTGTTGTAAGTAAAAATTTCCTGCCCTTTTAAGCTGTCCATTTCGTTTTGCAATAATGGTTATGCATTATAAACATACTTGCCTTCACCCCTGTATTGTTTTTAATGATTCAATGAAGCTAAATATTAATTTCAATCAGTACAGAGGTTCCTTTGCCCGGCGCTGAATTCACATCCAGTTTTCCTTTTAAAAAGTCCACCCGGTTTTGAATATTGCTCCAGCCCATTCCAGACGACTGTTTCAACAATGCAGTATCAAATCCTTTGCCGTTGTCTTCTACGGTAATAGTTAGTAATTGTTCCTGGGCCAGCATGTTCAATTGAACTAAAACAGCTGAAGCAGTGGCGTGTTTGATAGTATTGTTTACCAGTTCCTGCACAATACGATAAATGGTAACAGCAACCGTTTGTTCAATGGGCACTTTATCCATTCCTATAGACTGATAATTGGCATTGATGACGCCACTACTATTAAGCTCGTTGCAAAACTCTTTTAAGGCGATGTCAAGTCCGTATCTGACTAATATTTCCGGCATCATATTGTGTGCTACCCTTCGCATTTCTTTAATGGAGCTGTTCAGCATTTCTATATTACGCTCAAATGCCTGCGCATGATCCGGTGTCATCGGCATGTAGCCTTTCATACTGCTCAAAGAATGCTTGATACCACTTAGCATACCACCCAGTCCGTCGTGCAGGTCTTTGGCAAGCCGGGTACGTTCCTGTTCCTCGCCTTTCAGCACGGCTTCAATAGCTGTGAGCTGCTTTTCTTTTTCCAGTTCGTCAATCCTGGTCTGTTGCAACTTCTGGCGGTTCTTGTAGTTTCTGTAGGTCAGCAAGGAGATGATCAGCAGGGCACCTGCACCTGCCATCAGAAAATAATTAAGTACAGATTGCTGGCGAAGTTGTGTGTGCTGCAATTGGATCTGCGTTTCTTTTCTTTCGGTATCAAACTTTTTTTCGATATAGATCGTACTGTTTGTGATAGATTCATTCAATATACTGTCATTCAGCAGTTCGTACTCATAAAAATAACCATGGCCTTCGTTACTGTTCTGCATGGCATAGTTCAGGCTTGATAGCAGGGCATAAAGCTTTTGCTTTAAACTACGCATATTGTATTTTTTTGCCAATGCCATGGCAGAATCGGCATATAGCTTTGAATCGGCGTATTGCTTTTTCTGGAGGTAATAGTAAGCCTCGCCATATTGCGCCAGTCCCTCATATTCGTGTGCATTGTACATCCTGGAATAGCTGAGCGCTTTATCTACGTACTGTTTGATGCTGTCATACTGCCGGAGTTGCAGTGATATCAAAGCGTAATTCAGATTTGTGGTGATCTGTATTACCCGATCTCCCCTTTCATCTGCAAGTACACCTGCTTTGCGCAGGTAGAACATACCGGAATCATAAACGTGCAGGCTCACATAGTTCAATCCAAGATTATTATAAGCCTGCTGCATCAGATCTTTGTTGGCAGAACTTTCAGCAACGGCTATTGCTTCCAGTCCGTTGTTGGCAGCCTTCCTGTACTGATGCATAGAATTATAAAGCATTTGCAGCAGGTTAAAAGTTTCTGCTTCATATTGATGAACACCATTCCTGATCAGTATGCCTTTTGCTGGTTCTATATAGTTTACCGCATTTTCATAATCCCGCAATTGCAGGTAGGCAATGCCCACATTCAGCATGGTGCGGCCGATATCTGCAGAGTCGCCGTACTTCTTTGCATAGTCAACAGCCTCCATACCTGTTGCCAACATCGCATCGAAATTGCCCCGCACATTTAAAATATTGGAATAATGAGTATAATAACTCAATACCCCCTGGTTGTACTTGATTTTATGGCTTAATGCCAGCCCCAGTGAGCAATATCTTTCGGCTTCTTTCAGATCGTCTTTATAGTATTGGATGGAAAGATTGTAGTATACTTTCACTTTGAATGAATCTTCTTTTGCCAGTTTCAGTTGCCGAAGCAGGCTGTCTTTGCTCATTGATTGCTGTGCATTTGTAAAAAAGCAAATACACATATGGCAAAAGAACTGTATAACTATACGTTTTATCATTGTTCAAAACCCTTGTTTTTAATTGTCGCAAATCATGCAGAGAAGCTGTTCTGCCTGGTTCATTTTACGACATCTGTTTCGCATCATGAAACTAATGATTTTTACCGTTTTCTGTATAGGGATTACGATTATGGTTTCTGTGTCATCGGAAGGATAAAAGATACAACAGCAGACCGAATAAGGTAGGAAAGTACACTGGTGATGGAGTTCAGGGAGTGGTCATGCAATTATTGCATGGTTCTGCAGCAGTATGGAAAGGATATTGTTCAGTTGAAAGGTACTGGCGGGGCAGGTTGCGTGGGAAGGGCATTATGATTGGGTAATGGCTGTATAAAGGGTTAGAAGATTTTAATTTCACGAACCTGGTGTAATGAATAGGTGCTGCTATTGGCTGATCAGTGGTTATATAATTCCCAGCCTGATCACTATACTGATCAGAATAGCGGTGTTTTTTGCTTCGAATTTTTCCAGCAGGCTTTTGCGGTGTGTGTTTACTGTAGGTATGCTGATATAAAGCTGTTCGGCTATCTGGCTGTTTGTATAACCCTGGGCAATGAGTTGCAGCACTTCTTTTTCTCGCCGGGTAATGGGCGGTTTTTTAGTAACAGGTTTCTGTAAAGCGGTGGCTACTTCTTCGCTTAAATATACTTCGCCGCCTTGCACAATGGCCAGGGCCAGCAGCAGTTCTTCTTTGGTAGCATTTTTTAATACATAGCCTGATGCCCCGTTTTCAATCATATTATTAACAACGGCTTGCTGGTTGAAAGTGCTGAGACCTATTATTTTTATGGCCGGGTATAATTGTTTTACTTCCTTACATAATTCCGTACCGCTTTTATCGGGTAAGTTTATGTCCATCAATATTATTTCAGGCTGTTGTAGTTTCAGAAAACTGAGGCAGGACGCGGAGTTAGTAGCATGTCCCATCCATTCAATGTTTTTTTCGTTCAGTAGCAAAGCGCGGATGCCTTCTATCACTATATAATGATCATCTACAATAAAAAGGCTTATTTTCATTGATGAATGCGTTGCAGGTTCATAGTTTTTCGTTTTCAACGGGTATGGTGATCAGTACAGATGTGCCATTGTCCGGGGCAGATTTTACATCTGCTTTTCCCTTTAAAAAATCTACCCTGTTGTAAATGCTGCTCCATCCTATTCCGCCAGATCGGGCTAAGATAGTAATATCTAATCCTTTGCCATCATCCTCTACTGTAATAGTTAATAAATTTTCTGTTTCTGAGTAATGCAGTTGTACCAATGCGCTTTTGGCAGCGGCATGTTTTATTACGTTATTCACCAACTCCTGCACAATACGGTAAATGGTAAGAGCGGTTGTTTGTTCTAACCGGGCATCTTCCAGTTTAATAGAGAGATAGCTGACCTGCAGTACACCGCTACGGTCAATTTCTGAACAAAATTCCTTTAAAGCCTCATCCAGACCATATCTTACCAATACTTCAGGCATCATATTATGTGCTACACGACGCATTTCTTTTATGGAGCTATCCAGCATATCCAGGCTACGGTCAAATGCCTGGGTATTATCGGGGGTCATTATTAAATTCTGTTTCATATTGCTTAAAGAATATTTGATGCCACTGAGCATACCACCCAGTCCATCATGCAGGTCTTTGGCAAGCCTGCTTCGCTCCTGCTCTTCACCTTTCAGCACTGCTTCGGTAGCGGCAAGCTGCTTTTCGGTTTCCAGTTCCTCAATCTTTGACTGTTGCAGCTTCTGACGGTTTTTGTAATTACGGTATCCCAGTAAAGAAATAACGAGTAAGCCTATTGCCCCGGAAGCCAAAAAATAATTGAGTGTTGATTTTTGTTGGAGTTGCGATTGTTGCAGTTGGATCAGGGCATCTTTTTTTTCTGTTTCAAATTTTTTAGATAGCGTTAGTGTCTTTTGTTGTATTTCTTCATTGTTGATCTCTTCTTCAGATATGCTTGAACTGTCTAAAGCTTTTTCTGCGCCTTTTATGTCTTGTAAAGCATACAAAATGGCCGATAAAGATTTTAGATTCTTTGTGTGTTCATATTTTAATGAAAGGCTGTCGCTGATAGCCAATGCATTGGTGATATACTTTTTTGCCTCGGCGAAATTCATTGTATATAAAAAGTAATGTGACATACCTCTGTAAGCAATGCATTCACTTTCCGGCTCCTGTAGTTGCCGGGCCAGTTGCAGCGCTTTTTCATAACAGGGCTTCATACTATCGGCATTGTAGCGATGCAGATAAATATTGCCAATATCAAGAAAGCAGGTCATTATGCCACGGGTAAAATTCTGATCTTTGAAAATGGCCAATGCTTCAGTATAATATTTTAAGGCACTATCTGAATTTGCCTTATTAAAGTTATTGCCCAGGTTGACTAATGCCAGGCCTAATAAAAATGGGTCTCCCTCATTGCGTAAAATTTGGACTGCCTCTCTTCCGAGTTGCATTGCTTTTTCCGGTTGGTTTAACTCTCTGTATGTATTCTGCATTACATCACACATGCGGGCAATTAACTTTTTATTACCGATCTGTTCAAAGTATCTTTTGGCCGTTTCATAATGCTGTAAAGCATTTTCGTAATCACTGGTATATTGATATACGTTTCCTGTATTGGCATAGCACTTAGCCAAAAGAAGTTTGTCATTCAGGGTTTGCGCTAATGCGATAGCTTGTTTGTTTAATAATAACGAGCTGTCGAATTGGGCTTTTTGATTCAATAAGCCTGTATAATTACTAATGTATTTAATGACTCCCCTGCTATAATTTAATTTCCTGCTTAACTCTCCTGCAAGCCGATAGTATTGTGCCGCAGTTTGCGGATCGTTTAACTCGTAATTATTGCCGATATCTAAATACAGTTGCACCTTAATAGTATCCTCTTTTTGCATCGGCAGCAACGCCAGCAAACTGTCAGTACCAGTAGTTTCCTGTGCCATGCACGGACAGAAAAAAAATACAAACGGTAAAAGCAGTAGTAGCCCTTTCATTAAAATTTTGTTGAACATATTTACTGGCACAAATTAATATAATTCAAATATGGCAGACTATCGTCTTTTTAAATGATTTTTCAGAATCCTGCTAAAAATCATCTTTTTTAACGATTGTTCTTCCTGGCCTGCCTTGTTAGTTTTACGGCATCAATTCCACATCATGAAACTAACTGATGCGCCTCGCAGAGAAAAATACGAGGATGAACGCATACAGCAACCAGGGTTCTCAGACAACGATCCTACTGTTTCCGGTGCTTATTTATTGGCCGGCTTCTGTGTTCGCGAAAGGGCAAAGGATACAACAGTAGACTGAATCAAATAGGAATTAAAATTATCAATACAACAAATTATGAAAATAAAATTTATCATTAACGTAGTACTGTTATCTTATCTGCCTGGTATGCTATTTACAGGCTGTAAAAAGGATGAACCTGCTGCAAACCAGGCGCCCACCTGCAGCATTACCACACCGGCAAATAACGCCACTTTTAATACAACCGATAATATTGTTGTAACCGTTACAGCCTCCGATGCAGATGGTAGCATTTCCAAAGTGGCGCTTTTCGTAGACAATGTAGCAACAGGAAGCCCTAAAAGCGCACCACCATTCGAGTTTACGATTGCGCCTGGTGTATTAACAGCAGGCAGTCACACCATAAAAGCAGTAGCAACCGACAACAAAGCTGCAACAGGCGAAGCCTCTGTGACCATTATTGTTAATTATGTTCCCACCGTATACGTGGCAGGATATGAAAACAATGGTTTAACTTCTGTGGCCAAATACTGGAAAAACGGAACACCGGTATCTCTTACTGATGGTACAATGGCAGCTGGTGTTTATTCTATCTTTATATCGGGCAATGATGTATATGCAGCAGGATATGAAAACAGCGGCAATACAACATTGGCAAAATACTGGAAGAACGGAACAGGCGTAACGCTTGGCACAGATGTATCTGAAGCAAAATCAATTTTTGTGAGTGGCAGCGATGTATATGTTACCGGGCATGAACTTAAAAATGGTTTTGACTATGGCCGGTACTGGAAAAACGGAACTACTTATAAGCTGAGCGGGATCAGTAATGACGGCGGCCCGGCCGCCTATGATAGTGCCGGAGCCATTGGCAACAGTATTTTTATAAAAGATGGCAATATGTATATTATGGGTTGGTGCCCTACATGGAATGGACGACGTGTACCGGTGCGCTGGATAAATGGTACCGGGCATGCACTGAACGATAATATAAGGCATAGTTATATTAATGGTGCTTACCTGAGTGGCAGCGATATATATTCAGCAGGTACGCAGGAAAATGCCACAACGGGACTGGCAATGGCCTGCTATTGGAAAAATGATGACCCAACAGTGCTTACTACCGGAACTACTACCATTGCTGTTGCCAACTCCGTTTTTGTGGCAGGCAATGATGTGTATGTGGCAGGATATGAGTATGACTACTATACCGGTGGCACACCCATTGCCAAATACTGGAAAAATGGAACACCTGTTTCGCTTAGTGATGGTACAAAAGCTGCTTATGCCAATTCTGTTGTTGTGTGGGGCAATGACGTATATGTGGCAGGAAACGAAGACAGGACTGCCAAATACTGGAAAAATGGTGTTTCGGTAAATCTCACAAATGGTACAAGCTCAGCCGTTGCTTATTGCATTTTGGTGAAATAGGTACAGTTTATTTACGTAAAACAAATTTGATTAACGGCATTTAGCTCTGTCAGGAGCTTCCTGTAAAGCGAGGGAGGCTTCTGGCAGAACCGGAAGCAACAGGTGGCCAGAAAAGAATGGGAAGACAGTTGTTCGGAAAAAACATTGATAGAATTCATTCAGATTCTGGTGAGCTGTGAAAATCGTTTCATTTAGTTACGAAAGGCATTACGTTATTGATCTGTTTGATCCCTTTAGTTACCTCCGGGTTCATGTTCAGGCGTTGAAGATGTACAGAAATTCGGTAACTTCAAACTATGCACTCCTTCGACTTTGCCCGGTTGCCGGTATTGGACAATATTGAATTATTTTCTTCAGAAAATGAACACAGTTATTTTCCCTTTCATTTTCATGATTACTATTGTGTTTCATTAATTATCAATGGCACTGAATTATTGCATAATACGCGGCAGGAATTTATTGCACCAGCCGGAACTATCAGTATCACCCAGGCCAATGAAGTACACCGGAATTATGCATTGAGTGAAGCCGGGTACAGTTACAAAACGATCTATGTTAACCCCGATGTGTTTGCTTACTTCAACCAGGGCAAAAAAGTATTGGCACTTGACCGGGTAATTGACGACCGGCAGTTGTTTGCCAGTCTCCAATCCCTGTTTCACCGTTATCATCATGAACCTTCAGATTGGGAAACCCCTTTGATACAATTGACCCGTTATGCTACTACCCCATTTGAGGGGAATCATTTTGAACACTATTTCGACAAAATAGACGAGATCATTGAAACCTGTGCCGATAAACTCATCGACACTGCCTGGCTGGGAAGCCGGTTCAGGATGAGCAAATACCATTTCATCCGTTCTTTTAAACAGGCTAAAGGCGTTACGCCACAGGCATACATTATGCTCTACAAGCTCTCTAAAACAAAAAAACTGTTGCTGGAAGGCTGGCCGGTAGCTGATATAGCCCATACGTTTGGGTTTCATGATCACAGCCATTACACCAACAGTTTCAAAAAATATTTCGGAGTATCGCCCAGTGTGTACAGGGAGCTGTAAAAAATAGCAATTTTATACAAGTACTATTTCTGCCCGTCTCTTTATCATTGTATGCATAATCAATAACTATGCGTTTTATTGTTATCAGCATACTTGCTGCAGCATTGCTGGCTTCCTGTGCCACTACAACCAGGAACTGGAAAAGCAATGACCTGCCGGGGAAATTCAGCGCTTCTTTTGCTTATTTCAATGGAAGGGAAAAACATACGGTAGACTTAACCAAGGACGAAATTTTATTCCTGAAATATTCCCTTACTGCCGTCAATGGAAATATCACATTGTCTGTTTCACATAACGGTGTGGTGATCTGGGAGAAAAAGGTCACTGGAACAAGCGATACTGCAGAGCACCACCTGGCAGCCCTTTCAACCGGCCGCTACACCATTACCGTAAGTGGTGAAAATGTTGCCGGTAGTTTTAATGTAACATACAAAACAGTACTACCCAAAACAGTACAGGTAATAACCAACCGGAATATTGAATTATACGGATTGATGATGGTACTGGACGATGGTCCTGAGATGCTCAGTAGAAAAGATACGATGGTATTCAACGGCAGAAAGGCTGTCTGGGCGCAATGGTATGGCATGGTGCTTCAAAATTATGAACGGTACAAGGCTTTTGACACCTGCCGTATAATGAGTATTTACCGGAAGATGCAGACAGAAGGCTATTTCTATGATTTCTTTGTGGGATTTTTATTCCAGGTGAATGAAGTACCGTTTGCCCATATCAATGCCACTACCGATCATCAACAGATCGCCCGTTTTTCACCGCATGGAGACATGGCGGAAGCCAGGCAAAGAGCAGCCGATTTTCTTGATGCTCTGAACGACTTTTCCCGGGCGATAGACATGGATGCCTATCTGACCAGGAACAAACCGTATTATGATCTAGCCCTTGCTTCAGTGATGAAAAATGTGCCGCGTGGTGACTTCCTGCCGGTTATGGAGCAATACTACCGCAAACAGTTCAGCGAGTATAGCCTTGTACCCAGTCTTACGCTTTTTACAGATATGGGATTTGGTACTATGAACCAATCTACCCGGAAGATCTATAATACGTTTGGGTCTTTTACTTTTCAGTCATTCGACAGCAACCACCTCGATATGGGCTTTGACGATCCTGTTAGGATCAGGGCATTGGCGGCACATGAATTCGGGCACTCATTTGCTAATCCTGCTATCGACAGCCTACCCTCCCCACTCCTTACTGAAACGGCTTACCTGTATGAACCTATCAAAGCGGAAATGAAAAACCAGGCTTATAATTCCTGGCTGACATGCCTGTATGAGCACCTTGTAAGAGCGGGTGAGGTGATTGTAGCCGAGAAGATCGGTGACAGTGCCAGGGCTGCCAGTAGTTTACAGGACAATATCAATAAGGGATTCATCTACCTGCCGTTCATGGTACAGGAGCTAAAAGAATGGGATAAGCATACTTCCTCCGGCAATTTTAATGAAGCTGTTCTGCAAATGATGAGGAAGTTAAAGGAAGCGTACAAACCAGCTAAACAATGACAATGAGCTTTATGTAACCCCCCGGGAAACGAAACAGGCACAAAATCAATGTTTTGTGTCTGTCAGATATGCATTTCAGAACGGCTGCACGGATTCTGCACTTATCGTTGAAGGGTTGATTAAAGAGAGGGATGTGTCGTATTTAACCTGCAAGATTGTCGCATTCAGACTGGAATAACGTGATATTTGTTAGCGAGATTTGTATCATAACAAAACCAATCCTGAAATGGCATTAATCAATCCTTACATCCACTTCAATGGAAATGCCGAAGAAGCATTTACATTTTATAGATCAGTATTTGGCGGAGCGTTCGCAAAAGTTATGCGTTACAAAGATTTGTCAAGTCCTGATCACCCCATCGCAGAAAATGATGCCAATAGGATTATGCATATTTCCCTGCCAATCGGTAAAAGTAATTTGTTAATGGGCAGCGATGTTTTAGAAGTTATGGGACGGGTAACGGAAAACGACAACAGGAATACGATCTCGATCAGTGCAGAAAGTCGTGAGGAAGCCGACAAATTATTCAATGGACTTTCTGCAGGTGGACAAATTGAAATGCCCATTGCAGATGGCCCCTGGGGTGCGTATTTTGGAATGTTTACCGACAAGTATGGTGTTCAATGGATGGTTGACTTTACGCCCAGGCATAAAGGATAAAATCTTGTTGCTTTTGGGAGCATGCAAACACTGCATTGATTACAGTAATAAAAAAGCCGGAAATGAACAGGCCGGTAATGATCTCCGGTTCGAACGGATTGTTGCAATTGTCCCTTGTTCAGGTCAGCTACGGGTCGTAGGTTTGTCTTGTCAATCATAGCAATCAACCAATAACCAGGAATATATGCGTACACTCGTTTCCTTTTTTCATGTTTCCTTAGATGGATTTGTGGCTGGTCCCAACGGTGAAATGAATTGGATAAAAGTAGATGAAGAGATATTTGACCATGTTGGTCATCGTATCAACAATAGCGATACCGCTTTGTACGGCCGCGTTACCTGGCAAATGATGGAAGGCTACTGGCCTACCGCAGCAGACCAACCCAATGCCAGCAAGCACGACATAGAGCATGCTGCGTGGTACAAAAAAGCTCATAAAATAGTACTGTCAAAAACAATGCAGCATGAGCAGCGGCTCAATACTACTTTCATTGGTGAGCAGGTGGAGCAGCGTATAAAAGCAGTAAAACAACAGGACGGTAAGGAAATACTGATATTTGGCAGCCCTTCAGCCACACATGCTTTGTTGCAATATGGTCTGGTAGATGAATTCTGGTTGTTTGTAAATCCTATTTTACTGAGCAAAGGTATTCCGCTTTTCAAAAATGTGCCCGAAACAACGCCGCTTACATTGGTAAGCTCAAAGACCTTTACCAACGGTGTAATAGGGATGCAGTATAAAAAGGCTTAAAGGAAATAACGGTGTGAAAGTATGTCAGTTGTCAGATCAACCCTTCGCTTTTATTAAAATAGTCTTTGCCAGTATTGTAAACTATATAAACTCCTTAATATTATTGATGCTATTAAAAATGAATTAGTTCAATTTCTTATGGATGTTCTTAACTTTTTTTAAAGCTGATCAAATCTTACCCAATAAGTATGAAAATCTTTTTCACTGGTATCCTGGATATAAAACAAATGCTTGTTGCCTGGTGTTACATATTGTCCCCAACAATGTGCCACTTCATTGTTTATCAATAAGCCCAGAATTCTGGGTGTATCCCATTTAATGTCTCTTTTGTTTTGGCTGGTATCAGCAAGATGATTTTTAAATGTACAATTGTCTTTCAGTTTGAAGGAATAGTGCATTTAATAATTATTCGAATCCGGTTAACCTTCTGCCGGAAATAAGACCATCTGTCAGATTTGCCTCAACGTGTACTTGTAATAGTATAGAAAGGACGCGTTAAATTGACCGTGACTTACCCTGTAAAGTCAGGGTGACCGGGCAAATGTGTAGCTGGTTTAGTAATAATACTATTGAAATTCACTCACTTGTGTTTTTGCGAACAGTAATAGCCGTGAGCAGTGGTAATTATAGTGGGGTTGTGTTTTAATAAGTTACGTATATTCGGGAATAGGTCGCCAGCTATTAAAAATGAATTCGATTGCATTTGTTGATACCGAGATCGAGCCAAAGAGCCGAAAGATTCTTGACATTGGAAGTGTTAAGAATGATGGAAGTTCTTTTCACAATATTTCAATAACCGAATTTGTTCAATTCATCAGCGGAACGCAATTTGTCTGTGGGCATAATATTTTCAACCACGACATAAAGTATATTGGGCAAGCGCTTAAAGATGCAGGGATAAGTCCTGAAAATATTATTGATACCTTGTATCTTTCTCCACTGCTATTCCCCACAAAACCTTATCATGCTTTATTAAAGGACGACAAGTTGCAATCAGAAGATGCTAACAATCCTTTGAACGATTCAATCAAAGCAAAGGATCTGTTTTATGATGAAATAGCCGCTTTCAAACAACAACATGAAACACTTAAACAAATTTTCTATTTGCTATTAAATAGCAAAAAAGAGTTTCATGCTTTCTTTCGTTTTATTGAATACGTCAGTACCAGTACAGAGCTGGAAAGCCTAATTCATACGAACTTTAAAAATGAAATATGTGAGCAAGTTGACCTGACAAGAATAATTTCAGCTAACCCGGTAGAATTGACATTTTGTTTATCACTTATTAATTCTTTCATTCAACATAAAAAAATACATTCAATTACACCACCTTGGGTACTCAAAAACTACCCTGAGGTTGAACGAATCATGTTCAGGCTAAGAAATAAACCCTGTATAAGTGGCTGTAAATATTGTAACAACGCATTGAACCCCCACAAAGGGTTGAAGCGTTTTTTTGGATTTGATACTTTCAGAACTTATGGATCTGAGCCACTTCAAGAGAAAGCAGTAAAGGCCGCTGTGGATAATAAATCAATACTAGCTGTTTTCCCTACAGGCGGGGGCAAATCGATTACTTTTCAGGTTCCTGCGTTAATGAGTGGTGAAAGTTCAAAAGGATTGACGGTGATAATATCCCCTTTACAATCCTTGATGAAAGATCAGGTTGACAATCTTGAAAGGAATGGGATCACCGAGGCTGTTACCATAAACGGGTTGCTTGACCCCATTGAGAGGGCCAAATCATTTGAAAGAGTGGAAGACGGATCGGCTTCCATTCTCTATATCTCACCGGAAGCATTGCGCTCACGAACCATTGAACGATTGATCCTGGGAAGAAAAATTATTCGTTTTGTAATTGACGAAGCACACTGCTTTTCCGCCTGGGGTCAGGATTTCAGAGTCGATTACTTGTACATCGGCGATTTTATCAAATCGATCCAGGAAAAGAAAAACCTAACAGAAGGAATTCCCGTTTCCTGTTTTACGGCAACGGCAAAACAAAAAGTTATAGAAGACATTCGGAACTATTTCAAGGAAAAATTATCGCTGAACCTTGAACTATTCACCTCGAAATCATCAAGAACAAACCTGCGCTACAAAGTTTATGAAAAAGGGAATGAAGAAGAAAAGTTTCAGACAGTAAGAGACTTAATTGAAGAAAAGAAATGCCCGACTATTATCTATGTGTCAAGAACAAAAAAAGCATATTCATTGGCAGAGAGATTAACGGAAGATGGTTTTAATGCAAAACCATATCACGGGAAAATGGATGTAAAGGAAAAAACTGCCAACCAAAATGCTTTTGTAGCGGGAGAAATTCCAGTTATGGTTGCTACTTCTGCTTTTGGGATGGGAGTCGATAAAAAAGATATTGGCATGGTGATTCATTATGAAATATCAGATTCCCTTGAAAACTATATTCAAGAAGCAGGTAGAGCCGGACGAGATGAAAATATGGAGGCTGACTGTTTTGTATTATTCAATGAAGAAGATCTTAGCAAACATTTTATTCTATTAAATCAAACTAGGCTTTCCATCAAAGAAATTCAACAGGTTTGGAAAGCGATAAAAGAAATTACAAGATTTCGGTCAACAGTTTCGAATTCGGCCTTAGAAATTGCAAGAAAGGCAGGCTGGGATGACAATGTGGTGGAAATTGAAACGAGAGTAACCACAGCGATCGCGGCTTTGGAACAGTCGGGATATTTGAGGCGCGGTCAGAATATGCCCAGGATTTTTGCAAACAGCATACTTTCCAGGAATGCCCAGGAAGCTATTGACAAGATAAATACCTCGCCAAGGTTTGAAGAAAAACAGAAAGAAAAAGGAATCAGGATTATTAAGAAGCTTTTTTCAAGTAAAAGCAGAAAGCAATCAGAAGATGAGACTGCGGAATCAAGGATCGATTATATTAGTGATCATCTTGGAATTGTAAAAGAGGAAGTGATAAATATTGTAAATCTCCTGCGGGAGGAAAAAATTCTCGCAGACGCAAAAGACCTAACCGCTTTTATTAAAAGAAGGGAAAATAAAAATCGCTCTCTTAACATCGTTGAAATTTTCAGCAAGATTGAAAACTACCTGCTTTTTGTATTTGAAGAACAAGAAAAAACATTTCACATTAAGCAGCTGAACGAAGATGCTGAAGTAAAAGGCTGTGAAGATGTTGATATTAAAAAGATTAAGACCATCATCAACTTCTGGTCAATAAAAAACTGGATCAAGCGTCAGAATTTAGAATATTCTAAGAACCAACTCTTGGTAATCTGCCTGCATCCAAAAGAAATACTGAAAAAAAGACTGGAGAAACGACATGAGTTGGCAAAGTTCATAGTTGAAGATCTTTATAAAAGGAGCAATTCAGTTTCGCAGGAAAGTGAAGCTTTGAACGAGGAAGTATTAGTTGAATTTTCAGTACACGAGCTAAAAGAGTTATATGAATCGAGTCCAAATCTCTTTAAATCGAACATAAGTATTGATGATATAGAAGATGCACTGTTTTATCTCTCAAGAATTGAAGCAATAAAAATTGAAGGGGGATTTCTTGTTATTTATAACCGATTGACTATCGAGCGACTTGAACAAGATAACAAGAAGCGATACAAAGCGGAAGATTACCAAAAGTTAAATGAGTTCTACGAAAACAAAGTTCAGCAGATTCATATTGTTGGAGAGTATGCAAAAAAGATGATTAGTGACTACCGGGATGCTTTGCAGTTTGCAGAGGATTATTTCCAACTGAATTACACATCATTCCTTAATAAATATTTCAAGGGAGCACGACAGAATGAGATCAAGCAAAACTTGACACCTGCTAAATTTAGACAACTCTTTGGAGAACTGTCTCCAACACAACTAAAAATAATCAAAGACAACGAATCAAAGCATATCGTTGTTGCTGCCGGACCAGGGAGCGGTAAAACAAGAGTATTGGTTCACAAACTAGCTTCGCTGCTGTTGATGGAAGATGTAAAACATGAGCAATTGCTTATGGTCACTTTTTCAAGAGCAGCAGCAACGGAATTTAAGAAGCGCCTATTAAAGCTTATTGGCAATGCCGCCAACTACATTGAGATAAAAACATTCCACTCTTACTGCTTCGATTTACTCGGAAAAGTTGGAAGCCTCGAAAAATCAGATGCGATACTAAAAAAGACAACAGAAAGGATTAAAAATAAAGAAGTTGAAGCAAGCCGAATTACAAAAACTGTATTGGTAATCGACGAAGCACAGGATATGGATGAAGATGAGTTCAATTTGATAAATGCGCTAATGGAACATAATGAAGAAATGAAAGTGATTGCGGTTGGAGATGATGATCAGAATATTTATGAATTCAGAGGAGCAAGTTCAAAATATCTTGAACAGTTTATTCAGGTGAACAAGGCTACTAAACATGAATTGGTTGAAAACTACAGAAGTAAGAGTAACTTGGTTAATTTTGCCAATCAATTTGTAACACATATTAGTAACCGGCTGAAAGAAACTCCAATTATCCCCCAACAAACTGGCAACGGATATATTAGATTAGTTTACCATAAAAGTGAAAATCTTGTTACACCGCTGGTGAACGATATAATTACAACTGACCTTATCGGGACTACTTGTGTGCTCACAAAAACGAACACAGAAGCACTTCATATCACGGGTATTTTATTGAAAAATGGAATGCAGGCGAAATTGATTCAGACAAATGACGGATTCAGTCTCTTTAATCTACTGGAAGTTAGGTATTTTTTAAGTCTATTGAATGAGGCTGAAGATGTCTTCGTAATTAGTGATGAAGTTTGGGAGAATGCAAAAAGAGAACTGATGAACAGATTTCGCACCAGCACCAATCTCGATATTTGCATTAACTTGATAAGAGATTTTGAATCTACTAATACAAAGAAAAAATACAAATCTGACTTAGAAGTCTTCATCCGTGAATCCAAACTGGAAGACTTTTTCAACGAGAATGGAGAGACAATATTCGTCTCGACAATACATAAAGCCAAAGGCAAAGAGTTTGACAATGTATTTTTAATACTTGAAAATTTCAACACTGCCACCGATGAGGCCAAACGGCAGTTGTATGTTGCCATGACGAGAGCAAAACAAAATTTGACAGTGCATTCAAATGCAGATCATTTTGATGGGATTTCAGTAGAAAATCTGGAACAAATAGAGGATCAAGAAGTTTACCTGTCGCCAAACGACATCGCTCTGCGTCCAAGTCACAGAGATGTTTGGCTGGACTATTTCATCAATAAGCAGCAGCTCATTGCTCTGCTATCGAGTGGAGATACTTTGATTTTGAACGGAGATGAATGTTTGAATTCAGAGAGACAATCAGTTTTGAAATTCTCAAGAACATTTATTGCGCAAATTGAAGAAATGAAAAGAAAGAAATATATATTCAAGAATGCCAAGGTGAACTTCATTGTCTATTGGCAGAAGGAAGGAACTGCACAAGAAATAAAAATCATTCTGCCAGAGCTTTTTTTCGAAAGAAAGAATGACGAATAATCTTTTAATTCGAATTAATGTAAATGATTTGGAAACAATAAATCGGAATAGAGAGAAGGTGTAGTAATATTTTTTTTAAAACTAAAAATCCTTCAGATCCAACGATCTAAGGGGCTTTTTTTCTGGTCGGGCGAACTGGACAGATTTCGAACCTGCCGATACAGGAATTAAAGGCAATAACATGCTTAGCAAAGCTTAGCAGACGGTTGATAAGAAAAGAAACTTCGTGATTTAATTAACGTAACAAAATGGCGAACCTGAGTGGCTGAAAAATATCTTTATTTGATTTTGATAACAACTTTTCCTTTTGCACGGCCTGTTTCTACATATGCTATGGCTTCATTGATTTGTAGAAATGGAAATACTTTGTCTATTACCGGTTTTATAACACCAGCATCAATAAGTGAAGTAATTTGGCTTAATTGATTCCCTTCTGCCCTCATAAAAAGAAATGAGAAGCTTACATGAAGACGTTTTGCTTTTTTTCTCACTCCCGCGCTCAAAATGCTCATTATTAGTTTTACGAACCAGGGCGCTCTGATTTCTTCGGCAAAACCGGGATCAGGTGGACCAGAGATAGAAATAAGTTTGCGACACTATCTCATAAACTGTGTAAATGAAAAATCGGGGTTGTAATCCCGATTTTTTTATTTTTAAGCCGATACACAGAATACAGGCACTTGAAGAAAATAAAATCATTGAAAATTAGATCATCCGGGTAGTAAAGCAAAAGTATTATACAAACTAACCAATAAATGAATTGACTTGCTCCCTCTAATGATTGAAATAAATCTATGGGCTGAAAAATATTTTTCTATACCAGAAGACAGAAAGGTGATGTTGAAAGAAGTTAAAAAAGACAAAGCTGCATTTATTAAAGCAGCGACAAAAGAATTAAAGGGCTGAAGCTGTTCGATTAAACGTAAATAAGATTTTTAAACTTAAATGAATTCGAACTTCTACTAACTCATTCGGCTTTTGTACAACAAATCTTTAGCGACGAGTAGAGCTAGAATTATTTAAATAAAAAGTCCTCCAAAGTCCAAAGATTTGAAGGGCTCTTGTTGGTCGGGAAGGATGCACAATTGTCGAACTCGTTTATTGATAAATTGTTGAAAATCAAACATGCAAATAATACTCTAGTAAGCACATTCAAACGGAGAAGCTGATATGCGCATAAATAAATAAAATGCGTATATTTGTAAATAAACAGGAAAATAAAATGAAAGCAAGATTAAATTTAACTATTGATCAATCGTTGCTGGAAAGTATGAAAGTATATGCTGCGAACAGGCATACCAGTGTTTCAGAGTTGGTCGAAACTTATTTTAAAAGGATTTCAAGGCCTGCCAAGAGAAAAAACATTCTTCATTTGGTAGACCAACTAAGTAGTCCTGCTATTGGTCAGAAAGCCAATCTGAAAGAACTGTTTTACGAGCAACAAACAGAAAAATATGGCTTCTAGAGTATTTCTGGATGCTAATATCCTGCTTGATTTTATTTTAAAAAGAGAAGCTTACCCTGTTGCCAGAAAAATAATGGAGCTTGCGATAAACGGGCAGATTCAAGCTTTTATTACTCCCTCCATCGTACATATCGTCGGCTACTGGCTCACCAAGGCATATGGCAATGCTAAAGCCAAGGAGTTATTGCTGACTCTGCTAGCAGACGTAGGTGTTATCGATATAGGCCATGAAATAACCTTAACCGCTTTACACTCCAAAATAAAAGATATTGAAGATGCCCTTCAATATTATACAGCCATCCATCATAAAGTGGATATTTTTATTAGCAGGGATAAAGATCTTCAAAAAGCAGCCATCCCTACTTTGCCAGTATACACACCTGATGAATTTTTAAAGGAACTGGTGAAAGAGTAATCTTCTTAAAGAAAACAGGACAAACCTAAACTGGTTAGATTTGTCCTGTTCAAGTCGGGATGACTGGATTCGAACCAGCGGCCTCTTCGTCCCGAACGAAGCGCGCTACCGGGCTGCGCTACATCCCGTGCCTTTTTGATGAAACCGCTTACCTGGTTTCAAAACCGGAAAACAAAAATAATTATGCTCCTGAATCTGGCAAAATAATGTTGTAAAATAAGGAGTTAGTAAGGCAAGGCTGGCGAATAAACCTTGCCTTTGTGATATCTTTTATTTGCTAATACGTGCAGTAAGATCAAGATTGTTTTCAGCCGCTGTTTTTTTCGCTATATCATATCCTGCATCTGCATGACGGATCACACCTATTCCCGGATCATTGCGTAACACACGTGCAAGTCTTTTGGCAGCATCTTCTGTTCCATCTGCCACAATCACCATGCCTGCATGAATGCTATATCCCATCCCTACTCCACCGCCATGATGCAGGCTTACCCAACTGGCACCTCCTGCAGTATTCATCAGCGCATTGAGCAATGGCCAGTCTGCTACCGCATCACTGCCATCCAGCATCGCTTCGGTTTCACGATTGGGTGATGCCACAGAACCTGTATCAAGGTGATCACGACCAATCACGATTGGTGCTTTTACTTTCCCGGTTCTCACCAGTTCATTGAATGCCTGTCCTGCTTTTTCCCGCTCTCCCTGTCCCAGCCAGCAAATACGTGCCGGTAATCCCTGGAATGCGATCTTTTCACGAGCCAGTTTCAACCAGCGTTGTAATGACCTGTTCTGCGGGAACATTTCTGCAATCACTGCATCGGTCACTGCAATATCTGCCGGATCACCACTAAGGGCTGCCCATCGGAACGGACCTTTGCCTTCGCAGAACAATGGGCGGATATAGGCCGGTACAAAACCTGGAAAATCAAATGCATTGGTCAGCCCGCGTTCCTGTGCGCGTGCGCGGATATTATTCCCGTAATCGAAAGTAATAGCGCCGCGTTGTTGCAATTGCAACATCAGTTCCACATGTCTGTACATGGATTGATAAGCCAGGTCAATATATTTTTCCGGATCCTGTTCACGCAGTTTTTTGGCAGCTTCATACGAAATGCTATGCGGCCAGTAACCGATCAACGGATCATGCGCAGAGGTCTGATCCGTTAATGTATCGGGAATAATATTGCGTTCCAGTAATCTTTCCAGTAAAGTAACTGCATTACACAGCACGCCTATTGACAATACCTCTCCTTGTTGTTTTGCCACCAATGCACGGTCTATGGCGGCATCAATATCTGTAATTTTTATATCCAGGTATTTTGTATCAAGCCGTTTGTCAATGCGCCATTCTTCTACTTCTGCAATCAGTGCCACCCCTTCATTCATGGTAATGGACAGTGGTTGTGCGCCACCCATACCACCCAGACCGGCAGTTACATTTAGTGTACCTTCCAGCGTGCCACCAAAATGTTTATCCGCTGCTGCCGCATAGGTCTCGTAAGTACCCTGTACAATACCCTGAGAACCGATATAGATCCAGCTACCGGCAGTCATCTGTCCATACATCATCAGGCCTTTCTTTTCCAGTTCATCAAAATGCTGCCAGGTTGCCCATCTGGGTACCAATTGTGAATTGGAGATGAGTACACGTGGTGCATCTTTGTGTGTTTGTACAATGCCCACAGGCTTACCGCTCTGAATCAGTAATGATTCATCATTTTCCAGCACTTTCAATGCCGCAATGATATTTTCCAGTGCTTCGATATTGCGGGCTGCTTTGCCACGTCCGCCATACACGATCAGGTCTTCCGGGCGTTCTGCCACCTGCGGATCAAGATTGTTCAGCAACATGCGCAAGGCCGCTTCCTGTATCCAGCCCTTGCATTGTAAAGTATTGCCGGTGGGCGTTTTGTACCTGGCAAAATCGAAACTTGTACTCATGTCTTTTATTTTTTAATGACCGTGATGTGGTAAGCGATACGCTTATAATTCAAAAGCATTGAAGTTTTCGTTCAGTTGTATTTTTTGTGATGTAGCAAATGCATTTACTTCCTGTACAAATGAAAGATCGTGTATAATACGGGTGATCTCATTAATATCTTCTGCAAAGATCCTGTCCTCCTCTGCAAAGCCAACAAAACGGCGCACATAATCATGTGCAAATTCCAGTATACTGCTGCTTTTAAGCGGTCTGCGGAATTCTATTGCCTGGCAGGCACTGAGTAATTCAATGGCCAGGATATGCTCCAGGTTGTCAAGTATCTTATTCAACTTACGTCCGCTGATGCTGCCCATACTTACGTGGTCTTCCTGCCCCAGTGAAGTAGGAATGCTGTCTGCGCTTGCCGGGAAACAAAGCGTTTTGTTTTCTGTTACCAGTGCGGCTGTAGTGTATTGTGGTATCATAAAACCGCTGTTTAAACCTACATCTTTCATCAGCAACATCGGCAATCCCCATTTGCCTTCCAGCAACAGGTAGCACCTGCGGTCTGCAATATTGCCGGCCTCCGCCGCTGCAAAACAGGCATAATCCAATGGTAGTGCCAATGGCTGTCCGTGAAAGTTACCTCCGCTGATGGTATCTTCTGCACTCAGGATGATCGGGTTATCGGTAACTGAATTCAATTCTGTTTCTGTCAGTTCTTTCAGGTGCAGCCATGCATTGCGTGATGCTCCGTGCACCTGTGGCATACAACGCAGACTGTAAGGATCCTGTACGCGTCCGCAATCCACATGACTCTGCATAATATCAGAGTTGTGCAGCAGCAACCGCAAACGTTGTGCTACCAGCCTGTTGCCGGTATACGCACGCAACTGGTGCAGTCGCTCATCAAATGGTGCTTTGGTACCGGTAAGCGCTTCCAGGCTCATGGCGCCAATGATATCTGCTGCTTCCAGGCAGTTGTGCATCCGTTGTACGCCCTTTACGGCATACGACAATATAAATTGTGTACCGTTGATCAATGCCAGTCCTTCTTTGGGGCCTAACTGCAGCGGTTGCATACCGGTTTGCTGTAATGCTTCCTGCGCTTTTATACGTTTCCCTTCCAGGTATACTTCTCCTAAGCCTATCAATGGCAGAAACAGATGTGCCAGCGGAGCCAGGTCGCCCGATGCCCCGACGCTGCCCTTTTCAGGAACTACCGGTATTACATCATTCTCTATATGCCAGATAATGCGTTCCAGTGTTTTGGGTTGTACACCGGAATAGCCTCTTGCCAGGGCATGTACTTTAGTGATCAGCATCAGCTTGGCAATTTCCACAGGCACCGGGTCACCTACTCCTACACTATGACTCTGGAGTATCTTATGTTGCAGCGTTTGTGTATCCTGCTCTGAAATAGGTGTATTGGCCAGTATGCCAAAACCAGTGTTTACCCCATATACAGTTCTATTGGCATCAACAATTTCCTGTACGTATCGCTCGCTGGCCTTCACCTTTGCCATAGCGGCTTCACTCAATATTCCTTTCTGCTGACCGGCAGCGATCTGTAAGGCCTTGCCCGCCGTTAAATGGTCTATACCATATTGAAATTCCTGTGGCATATTATCGGGAAAGTTTTTGTTCTACACGTTCAAAAATGGAGTTTTTAGCCAGGGCCTGTTCCATTTCAGCAATGGCCGGCAGTATACTGTTGCTGTGTTGGCCTTCGGATGCCAGTTCTTCCATGGCTGTACCCAGTGCATCCCAAACCGGCGCTATCTTTTGTTGCAGTTTAGCGCCTTTTGCTGTAAAGGATACCACTTTTTTGCGGGCATCTGTAGTATCGGTAGTGGTTTTGATCAGTCCTTTCTGTTGCAGACTGCTGATCAACTGGCTTACAGCTGAGTGTGAAATACAAAGCTCATCGGCAATATTGCGGATGGAAACCGTTTCCTGCCGTGAAAGGATATAGAATACAGGAAACCAGGATGCGTCAAACGAGATCCTGTGTGCTTTGTAAATGGCGTTCACGTCGGCCAAAAAGGTTTCACTCAGCCGCCTGAGCCGGCTGCCAAAAACAAGGTATCCGAGAGATTGGTAAAAACTCATAAGATGTATAAGTGCTTATACAAATATATAAAAAACCGGTAAATATCAAAATGAGGAAAATTATAGCTGCGAATGTGGAATATACGGTGTCAATGTTTAAAAGTTCAGGAAAAAATACATTTTGTGTTTTTGCCGGACCAGCAGTGGCTATCTGAGTGTAATATTTTATGCACTTGGTTTTCTATATATTAATAACCGTAACGAGTGTTCGTAGTTTTCGGTTGCAAATATATGGTATATCATTTTTTTGTGTAAATACCCACTTACATTAGTAGGCATTACAGTATATTTATACCTACAGCGTTGTTTCCTCAACGCTACCACTATTCTTCATTTAAACCTTACCAAAACATGAGAGTATTATCCTTTTCATTACTGCTATTTTCTGCATTGCTCTTGTTCTCCTGTTCAAAAAAAGACAAACTGGATATCCCAACGGTTAAAAATGCCGAAGTGGTATCGGTTGATGTTGCCCGACAGGTTGCCCAGGGGTTTGCAGCAAGAAGTTTTAACCAGCCTGGTTCCCGCGCAGGCAGACAGGCTATTCCTCTTGCCCGGAGAATACAAAAGGAGGAAACAATCGGCGAAACGCAGTCGCCTTATTTCCATGTATTCAATTTTGAAAATGAAGGTGGATTTGTAATTGTTTCTGCGGAACAGAAAGAACACCCTATCCTGGCTTATAGTGATAAGGGATCGTTCAAACTGGAGAATGCCCCTTACGGTATCATATCCTGGGTAGAAACTACCAAAGAAAGTATTGACAATATCCGCGAAGGAAAATTTGACACCGAAAAGAAAGCATATGCTGAATGGGGCATGGTAGCGAAAGATTACAAAATTGCCCAACTGGCAAAATTAATGCCGCCTGAAGATCCCGGTTGCCAGGAGTACAGTAACACGTATACCAAGGGGCCCCTGATGAACACTACCTGGGGACAAGGCTGCGGGTACAATGATCTTTGCCCCGCCAATACCAGCGGATGGCGTTGCGGGCATTTCCCTACCGGTTGCGTGGCTACAGCTATGGCGCAGGTAATGCGTTACTGGCAAACGCCTTCTTCGTACAACTGGGCTTCCATGCCTAACAACGCCGGCAACTACGAAGTTGCAAGACTGATGCGTGATGCTGGTAGTGCTGTGGGAATGAGTTATGGCGACAATGGCTCCGGTGCCAACCACGCCAATATTCCAGGTGCCATGACCGGTACTTTTGGATTCTCATCTGCACAGAACATCAGCTATGGTTTGAGCAGTTATTCTACCGTACAATCTCAGCTGAACTATAACTGGCCTGTTATTTTAAGTGGTTACAATACCAAGAATACTTCCTGGTTCGGACTGGTGGTAGAATACCAGGACGGACACGAGTGGGTATGCGATGGCTATATGACCTATGATGTTTTCTGGTGCAATCCCGATGGTACAGGCGGTGGTGCCGGTTACCTGTATTTTCACATGAACTGGGGCTGGGACGGAACAGCCAACGGCTGGTATGGTTTTGACAACTGGGCTCCTTACAATACCGGTCTTAACTACCAGTATTACAGAAGAGCTATTGTGAACCTGCATCCGTAATTAAATACAGTTACATACATGGAATAAACAAGAAAGGCCGGGAATGTCCCGGCCTTTCTTATATAATTTTTGTAAACCGCATTACAATGCCATGTCTTTAATAATGGATTTGATTCTTGCATCCAGTATTGCTTCTACTTTTTCAAAGTCGGCAGCATTGGTCAGCGGTGCATTTACACTGAAATAGAATTTAATCTTGGGTTCTGTGCCCGAAGGACGTGCAGATATCTTGCCACCATCGGCCAGTATGAACTGCAGTACATTGGATTTGGGTAATCTGATATCCCACTCCTCGCCCGTTTGCAGGTTTTTACCTTTACGCAGTTCATAATCCAGCAACTCTACTACCGCAGCGCCATCAATGGATGCCGGAGGATTCTTACGGTACCCTTCCATCATATCGGCAATCTCTTTCTGCCCGTTCATGCCTTTTTTGGTGATAGAGATCAGGTGCTCTTTATAGAAACCGTATTGTACATACAGGTCAATCAGTTTGTCGAACAGTGTTCTGCCTTTGTCTTTTTCATAAGCAGCCATTTCGCACAACAGGGCTACTGCAGATACGGCATCTTTATCACGCAACTGTGCACCGATCATCAGGCCATAGCTTTCCTCACCGCCTATGATATAATTTTCAGATGCTTCTTTTTCTTTGATCAGTTCCGCAATCCATTTAAAACCGGTCAGTACATTGTAACATTTGATATTGTTCTGCTGCGCAATGGTATCGATCATGTTGGTGGTTACAATGGTTTTTACCACCATATCGTTGGCTTGTGCAATGCCTTTCGCCTTGCGAGCTTCGATCATGTAATTGAATGCCAGTACAGCCGTTTGGTTACCATTCATCAGTACCCAATTGCCTTTTTTATCTTTAATGGCAATACCTACCCTGTCTGCATCGGGATCGGTACCCAGTAAAATATCAGCATCCAGCTCTTTTGCTTTTTTCAGACCAATGCTCATGGCTTCGCTTTCTTCAGGGTTGGGATACACCACGGTAGGGAAATTGCCATTGGGTTCAGCCTGCTCTGTTACTATGTTTACATTGGTAAACCCGAAACGTTTTAATACCTCTGGTACCAGTGTAATACCCGTACCATGTATAGGCGTATAAACGATCTTCAGATCATGCTGACGGCTGATCACTTCAGGATATACGCTTAAGCCTTTTACCATATTGATGTAGGCTTCATCCAGTTCTTTGCCGATGAGCGAAATATTGGCTTCTCCGCCGCTCCATTTCACTTCATCAACAGAAGCGATCTTTTCTACTTCCCTGATAACATTTTTATCATGTGGGGGTACAAGTTGACCACCATCGTTCCAGTATGCTTTATAGCCGTTGTATTCTTTGGGGTTGTGTGAAGCGGTACATACCACACCTCCTTGGCAACCCAGGTGGCGGATGGTAAAGCTCAGTTCAGGAGTAGGTCTTAATGATTCAAACAGGAATACCTTAATGCCATTCGCTGCCATTACATTGGCTACGATCTCTGCAAAAAGACGGCTATTATTACGGCAGTCGTGCGCAATGGCTACCCGAACGGTGCCGCCGGGATAGGAATTTTTCAGGTAATTGGCATAACCTTGTGTGGCCATCCCTACTGTGTACTTGTTCATGCGGTTGGTACCCACACCCATAATGCCACGCAAACCACCTGTGCCAAATTCCAGGTTGCGGTAAAATGCATCTGCCAGTTCTGCGGGATTTTCCTTTTGCAAACGGGCTACTTCCTGCCGGGTTTGCTCGTCAAAATTTCCATTAAGCCAGACAGCTACTTTATCTGCGATTGCTACATCCATAGTAACGTGTTTAATTAGGTTCAATTGAGGGCTGAAGGTAGATAATTTTGTGCTTTTGTAATCCGTTAACGGGCAGGAACCGTATTTTTGATGCACTAATAATCATTACCACTGTGACCATTCTACCCCGAATCCAGATATTCAGCTATTTCCGTATTATTATTCCCGTACTTTTTATCAACCTGTTCAGTCTTTCCTGTTGCTATGCGCAGGACAGTACGGTTCATGCCAGCAAAACGCGTGTATGGCTGGTAGCGGGTGGTAATGTTGCCCTGTGGACGGGTTCTTTCATTGCCCTCAACAAGGCCTGGTATGCTGATTATCCCCGTTCTTCTTTCCATTTTTTTAATGATAATGACGAATGGAACCAGATGGATAAAATGGGCCATATCTGGACATGTTACCATGTAAGCCGCCTGTCTGCCGAAATGTGGGAATGGGCCGGTCTGAGCCGTAATAAAAGCGTTATACTGGGTGGTTTAAGTGGTATTGCCTACCAGAGTATCATTGAAATCCAGGACGGATTTTCAGCCGAATGGGGATTCAGTTGGGGCGATATGACCGCCAATGTGGTGGGTGCTGCCGCTTTTGCAGCACAGGAACTTGGTTGGAAAGAACAGCGCATCCAGGTTAAAATGAATTACTGGGCCCACGATTATCCTACCGCAGAACTGCGCACGCGCCGCGATCAGTTGTTTGGTAAAAGTTTACAGGAAAGAATGCTGAAAGACTACAATTCTCAGATATACTGGTTCAGTGCCAACCTGCGTTCATTCTTTCCCAACAGTTCCTTACCCAAATGGCTGAATATTTCTTTTGGTTATTCATCAGACGGCATGTACGGCGGTGTGGAAAATACCTGGAAGGATAAAGATGGGGTAATGCACGACAGAACCGATATTGCCCGTGTACGTCATTTCTACCTGTCGCCGGATATAGACCTTACCAAAATTAAAACCCGCAGCAAATTCCTGCGCTCTGCATTTTTTGTACTCAACATGATCAAGATCCCCGCTCCTGCTATTTCTCTCAGCGGACAAGGGAAGCTGCAGGGGTATTTGTTTAGGTAAGCGAAGGCAGGTTGTAAGTTGTAGGTTATAAGTTTGGAAGAAGCTGCGAGCTATGAGCTTCTAGTGGCGAGCAAAAACACAAAGCAATCCTCAACAATCAAACCATTCAATCATTTAACAATCAGGCAATCCCGTTTTCAAATCTACTCATTTCCAAATTACTCCACCCCCGTAATCTCCAACTGCAATCTGTTCAGTTCCCTGTACAAACCATCGGGCAGGTTCAGTAATTCCTGGTGTGTGCCGCTTTCTTTTACAACACCTTTTTCCAGTACCACGATCTTGTCTGCACTGCGTACGGTCGACAACCGGTGAGCGATGATAAAAGAAGTGCGGTTCTTCATCAGGTTGTCCAGTGCTGCCTGTACCAGCGATTCGGAAGCAGCATCCAGCGAGCTGGTAGCTTCATCCAGTATCAGGATCACAGGATCTTTAAGAATGGCACGTGCAATGGCGATACGCTGACGTTGTCCGCCGGATAATTTAACACCCCGCTCTCCTACTACGGTATCGTATCCTTCGGGAAAACTCATGATGAATTCATGTGCGTGTGCCTGTCTGGCTGCATGTTCTACTTCTTCCTGTGTGGCATTGGGTTTTCCATACAGGATGTTCTCACGAATGGTGCCGCCAAATAACAATACATCCTGTGGTACCAGCGCCATCTGTTTACGCAGTTGTGTTAACGGAATTTCGGTAGCGCGTTTATCATCAAATAATAATTGACCGCCGGTTGGTTCATAAAAACGTAGCAATAACCCTGCGATGGTTGATTTACCTGCACCACTTGGGCCTACAATAGCGATCTGTTCTCCGGGCAAGGCAGTTACTGAAACATCTTTCAATACAGGTACTTCAGACCGCGACGGATAGCTGAATGCTACATGCTGCAGGCTTACCTGTCCGTGTAATAGGTGTTCGGGAAGTATGGGGTCATCCTGTTGTGACACAGCTTCCGGAATATCATTCAGCAATTCACGTACGCGCTGTGTAGCCCCCATGGTTTTCTGCAACTGGCCATACAGATCAGCAAAACCGGCCATACTGCCACCTACAAAAGCTGTATACACTACAAAGGCTGTAAGATCACCAAAGTTGAGATGACCAATGCCATACCATACTACCAATACAATAGTGCCAAAGGTGCTGAACAACAGGAAGGAAACAAACAACCCGCGGTATTTGCCACTTTTGATAGCCATTTTTACTACCTGCTGAAGATTGTTTGTATAGCGATTGATCTCGAACCATTCATTGGCAAAGGATTTTACATTGCTGATGCCCTGTAATGTTTCCTGCACAATGGTATTGGAATCGGCCAGTTGATCCTGTGTCTGGCGGGAGAAACGGCGGATGCGTTTGCCAAATACCACGGCAATCAGGATGATCACCGGTATTACAGATAGCATGACGCCGGTTAGTCTGGGTGAAATATATAATATCAAACCAATGCCGATCACCAATGTAAGCAGACCGCGCAACACCTCTGCCAGTACTGAGGTCACTGCATCCTGGATCTGCGACAGATCGCTGCTGATGCGGCTGGACAATTCACCTACCCGTCTTTGTGCAAAGAAATCCATAGGCATCGTGATCATTTTGCGATAGATATCCCTGCGCATATCGGCCACTGCATGCTCACCTACTGAGGTGAAAAGATAAATGCGCATGAATGAGAACAACATCTGTACCACCAGTACTGCAAACATTACACTCACAATACGGCCGGGCGTAGACAGCAAGAAATTGGTTTCAGTGTGCCCGATGCTGTTGATAAGCTGTTTTAACAGGTATGGAAATGCCATTGTGGTCAATGACGACAATACAATAAAAAGCAGGCCTGTAATAAATTTACCCAGGTATGGTTTTATATAGGAAAACACCAGCAGTGTTTCCCGCAGGTTTTGCAGATTTAGTTTTAGTTTAGGAGCCTCATCTTTCAATGATCCGTTGCCGCCGTTATTTCGTCTTGCCATATAAATGATTTTTCAGAACTATAAAGTTACTGAAAACCGCTCCGGCAAATAATATACACCCTCTCTGCAGCCTGTAACAATATGTTCCTATTATTGGAAGACGAACGAAAAGCCCGGATATTTTAAGAATGTTAAAAAAGTTGTTGACGAAATTCTTACAGGGCAATATCAGCCTGGTCCGGTTGGACCATTAACTCTTCACACAGAATACTGTGGATGACCACATAGTATGCAGCCATTCTTGCAAACAGTTCCTGTTTCAGGTTTTGCGGAGTGTCCTGTGATTGTACATACACCGGCGGCATAAAATGAATGTGCAGCCGCTGCGGCCACAGGTAAAAGAATTTGCCGGGTGGCAATACCTACCTGTCTTGTGTTGAAGATCAGTGCGGGTATAATAGGCTTGCCGGTATCTGCAGCCAATTTAAAAGCACCGCTGTAAAATGGTTGTAATGGTGCTGTTATTTTATTGCGTGTTCTTTCAGGATAAATGCACATGTGCATACTCAGCATCTGTTTCATAGCCTTAAAAATTTTAGGCCTGCTTCCGTCGTTGTTCCGGTTTACCAGGATGGTATCTTTTCTGTCGATGTAGCCGAATAATAGAATACGGGCCAGCTCCTGTTTGACAATTGCATTATTAGCACCCGGAAGTTGTTTTATATCAATAACACGCACATGGTAGCTGAAGGATGCATGAAAACAGAAAAGCCATCCTTCACTGTGATGCACAGCCGGACGGATTTCTTTGTATTTGAGGTTTATGGGTGCACCACTGCAATATTTCAACATAGTATTTACCTGCTCAACAGATTTTTACGAACATATAGTTCAAAAAACTGCTCACGATAACTTACTCCCATAGGGATATCTGTATTGCGAATGTATATCGTATGATTATCAAAAGAGCTGATATGATGCACATTAACAATGTACGACTTGGCTACCCGTGTAAATACAGCAGGTGGTAATTGCTGCTGAATGGTTTTAATATTCATGCCCGTGATCATTCTCTGATCCTGTACATAGATCACCACATAATCTTTTAATCCCTCTATATACAACACATCGGAAAACAATACCTTGTGATACCGCCTGTCTGCTTTAATAAACATAAAATCACTGGACACACTCTCAATGCTGGTTTTATCTTCGTGCGCACCCAGCAATGCATGATAAGATATCGCTTTGTTAACAGCCTGCAGAAAACGTTCCTGCTGAACCGGTTTTACCAGGTAGTCAATAGCATCCAGTTCGTAACTTTTTAATGCATACTGAGCATAGGCAGTGGTAAAAATAACCAGTGTCTGTTCGGGCAATGATTGTGCAAACTCCAGCCCATTGGTGCCGGGCATTTGTATATCCAGGAAAATAAGATCTGCAGGATTATCTGCCAGGAAAGTGCTTGCCTGTTCGGCACTGCCAAAACAGCCCAGTAATTCCAGTTGCTCTACTCCCTTCACCAACAGGCGAAGGCCTTCTCTTGCCAGCGGCTCGTCGTCTATAATTATACAAGTCATAATGGTATAGATAATGCTACGTGAAAACGTTCTTTTGTTTGCGTTACTGTCAGTGTATGGTTGGATGGGTACAGCAGTTCCAGTCGCCTGCGTATGTTGGCCAGCCCTATTCCTCCCGGTAACCCTTTGCTAGTTGCTATTGCCGGCACAGAGTTGATACATTCAAACAACAACTTATGTTGCTGACGGGAAAACTTAAGATGTACATAAGACTGATCTGTGGCATCCATACTGTGTTTTACCGCGTTTTCAACAAACGGTATAAATATAAAAGGTGGTACCCAGTTGTGCGATATATTGTTATCAGCTTCAATAACAAATTCAAAACTATCCCGCCTGATCTTTTCAAGGTTAAGGAAATCGGCTAGGAAATTGATATCAGCCACCAGCAATACTTTTTCTTCAGCACAGTCGTACAACTGATATCGTAATAATTCCGACAACTTTATTAATACCTGCGATGATTTTGCCGGATCTGTTTTGGTCAGTACATGCGCGTTATTGAGTGTGTTGAACAGGAAATGCGGGTTGATCTGGCTTTTCAACTGGTTTAGTTCGCTTTGCAGTGTAAGTTTTTCCAGTTCATGAATACGGTAGCTGTCTCTTATCCAGCGTTGAAATAGTTTCAGGGCAGTAGAGGCTGCAATCAGGATGCTGAAGATGAAAAGAAACGCTACAAATGACCGGACCGTATCCGGTTGCCGTTCTGTGGGAGTGATCCTGTATGGTGCTATAACCGGTTCTGTCAGTAGAACGGTGCCATAACAAATCAGTAATACCGCCAATACTCCCAGGCAATAAGCCAGGTGCTTGCCTTTGAACAATAACTTCGGCACCAGTACATAGATGTTGATATATATCTGCGATAGCAGCCATACCAATGCACCTATTTTAATATACAGGTCTGCCGGGGCAACATATTCCTGCTTGTCATCATTGGTGATAAACAGCAGCAATATCAATACACCTACATGTCGGAACACTCTTGTATTACGATCCAGTATAAAACGCAGTAACCAGTGCTGGACATTGAATTTGCCGATATCTGCACGGATTACTTTTTCCATCTTCCTTTCATTTCCTGTTTGTTGAACATCGTGTGCAAGTACGCATTTAAAATAGCAACCTATACGTTTATTTATACTAATAATGCAGTTTCTTATATAAATGCCCGGCACAGGTAAGATGACGTACAGGATATAATATTTTTTGCAACGATGATGCAAAAGAGTAATTTGCGCCTCATCTACTGTATTATATCATGAAAACATACGATGTTATTATTGTTGGCGGTAGCTATGCCGGTTTATCGGCTGCCATGGCCTTAGGCCGTGCATTGCGTTCGGTACTGATCATTGACAGTGGCAAACCCTGTAACCGGCAAACGCCTCATTCTCATAATTTTATTACGCACGATGGTGAAAATCCGGCTGTCATTGCAGTCCGTGCGCGTGAACAGGTGCTGCGGTATGCAACTGTTACCTGGCTGCAGGATACGGTTGTTAAAACATCCGGCAGCGTCAATAATTTCCTGGTGGAAACAGCGCAGCAGGAAAAATTTGCAGCACAGCGTTTACTGTTTACTACTGGCATTAAGGATATTTTACCAGACATACCGGGTTTTGCTGAGTGCTGGGGAATATCTGCCATCCATTGTCCCTATTGTCATGGGTATGAAGTGCGGGGACAGCAAACAGGTATTGTCAGCAATGGAGATATAGCGTTAGTGTTCAGTAACCTGATCCATCAGTGGACAAAAACACTTACACTGTTTACCAATGGCCCTGCTACTTTGCAGCCTGAGCAACGAAATGTGTTACAGCAAAAAGGAATTGGTGTCGTAGAAAAAACGATCAAAGCACTCGATCATCAGGATGGTTACCTGCAGCAACTGGTATTTACAGATGGAAGCAATTTCCCGCTCACCGCTTTGTACTCCAGGCCGGTGATGCAACAACATTGTGACCAGTTGGTAGCAATGGGTTGTGAATGTACCGATACCGGGTTTATTAAAGTGGATGACTTTATGCAAACCAATATACCGGGTGTGTATGCAGCGGGCGATAATACTTCACCGTTACGTTCTGTTGCTTCTGCTGTAGCAGCGGGCAACCGTGCAGGTGCTATGATCAATCACCACATGATTGACGATTTATCAGGTCACTGATGATGGCAGGTTATTATGGTTGGGGAATACGTGCTTCAAACGGAGAGGCTGGCAACATTTCTTTATTGTACAGGTTGGCTCCTTCCGGGTTATCAGCCCACGCATATCGTACTGATACCGGGTGGCTGATGGTGTCGTTCCATACGATCACTTTGTTACCTTGTATAACAGCCTGTGCCCATACATATTTGCCGTTTTCAGCGGCTACTGCAAAATATTGTAACGGTTTATTGTTTGCTGCCAGTAATCCGCTACCAGTATTGGTAAAAGTGATCTCCAGTTTATTTCCCTTTGCGGTAATGGACTTATACAACGGGCCGGATGCCACGATCTTTTTATCGCCGTATACCAGGCGTTCTGCCTGCAATGCCAGCCGCCGGCCCACATCCAGTTTATTCAACGGGTGAATATCGTTCCACTCTCCTATGTCAATAGCTACCGCCATCGCTGTATTGGGCACAGACAACAACTGTAATTGTTGTTGCCGTAACTGTGCCCAGTTGCTTTCAGAAGGTGTAGTCACCGTATTCATATACCCCGGTAGCTGTACATACAGGAATGGAAAACTTCCCTGGTGCCATTGCGTACGCCAGTCGGTGATCAGTGTTTCCATCAATGAACCGTATTCAGCAGCTTTCCCGGTATTGGCTTCGCCCTGGTACCACAGTGCGCCACGGATGGCATAATTCTGTAGCGGTGCTATCATACCATTGTATAATCCTGCCGGTTTCCACCGTACTACGGGCTGACCTTTCATTGGAGACATTTTAGCACCCAACCTGTATTTCCATGTTCCCTGCAGGTCAAGTGAGTCATTTCCTGAGATCAGTTTATACGGTTTATCTGTTACAAAACCGCCTCTGCCGCCACTGTTTACTACTCGCACAGTAATGTTATTGCTTCCCGCTTTTAGTATTCCTGCGGGTATATCATATTTTCTTGGTGGATACTGATAAGTGGTGGTACCCACAAATACCCCATTGATAAAAACAGAATCAGCATCTACGATACGGCCCATGAGTATCCGTGCCGGTTTGCCTGTCATAGTTTGTGGTACATCAATATTTCTGCGAAACCATACCACCCCATTTACATATCCCAGCTCTGTATCAGCCCAGTAACCGGGTATGGAAATTTGTTTCCAGTCCTGGTCGTTGGTGGTTGCAGATGACCAATTGTTTTTTAATCCTTCGTCAGTGCGGTTCAATTCACCATACCATTGATTGTTGGTTTCCCTTCCTGCAGCCTCAATATCCTGTATCAGTTGTTTGTTTTTAAACTTCTGCGCTTCATTGTAATAATCGGGAAATTTATGGAGTGCGTTTTCGCTGATCCAGCTTTCTGCCGGTGAACCGCCCAGTGCTGCATTGATAAGACCAATGGGAATTTTATACCTGCTGTAAAGTTCACGGGCAAAAAAGAATGCTACGGCAGAAAACCGGAGTATGTTCTTGTCATCAGCCTGTAACCATTGTCCGCCGGCCAAATCCTGTTCGGGCCTTTCAAAGTTGTACCTGTCAGCAACTTCAAACTGCCTGATCTGTGGATTATTTACAATTGCCACAATGCCGGCATATTTATCTTTCACCCTGTCCATGGTAAGCTCCATGTTCGATTGCCCGCTGCATAGCCATACATCTCCAAAAAGAATATCTGATACCGTAGTTTTATTACCGGTTGACGAAAATGTCATTACAAACGGACCGCCGGCCTGTTGCGGGGGCAGGGTGATCTGCCAGGTACCATCCTGACCGGTTACTGCCTGGTATTGTTTGGTTTTAAAATGTAACGTGATCTTTTCACTGGAAGAAGCCCAGCCCCATACTTTTACCGGCATATTGCGTTGCAGGATCATCCCATCACTGATAAGACGGGGAAGTTTGAACTGACCATAACTGCAATAACTGCTTAAAAGAAGTATAGCAAATAAAAAGCGCATATGGTAGCATTGGTTGAATGAACAAAAATCTCCGCAGGCTGGTTCTCCTGCATGGGTGAATTTAACAACAATGTGTAATGAATGGAGGGCTTTACAGCGAAAAACCGGCAGATAAATAGCAAAAACTGTGCAACTGTATGCAACATTGTATCAACAGCCCCACAATTACTTTGTCAATACTATGATCACTATTCTACCCGGTACATATTATAATAAAACTGCATTGTCATCACTTAGTCATGTTACTTATTTCGTAAACAGTTTTCCCGATTGCAAACGATAGCAGCATCCCGTCATAATACTTTTGCAGCGTTTTGTAAGACTCTCATAACCGGTGATCCTAAACCTGTAGAACACAATCATTAAACCTTTTCCCGATTGCTGCCACGCCGTTGAAGAGTGCTTACTGATTACATTAAAAACTTCAAGCTGTTATTTATTATGAGACGAATTATTGTCTGTATACTTCTTTGTGTGATAGCTTTCCAATTTACCATGGCACAAAGCAGTAATGGCATTATTAAAGGAAAGGTGACCACTGCTGATGGAAAGGTGGCCGCCTCTGTTACTGTGCAGGTTAAAAATACCAGGAAGGTAGCATTGACCGACGAAAATGGAAAGTTTGAAATTGATCACCTGTCTGCAGGAAATTATATTTTACTGATCACTCTTATTGGATACGAAACAAAGGAACAGTCAGTTGTTGTCAGTGCAGGGAAAGCAACCGGCATTGAGCTACAGTTGCAGCTTTCTCACTCTCAACTGGAAGAGGTGGTAGTTACCAGTGGTAACAACAAATTTGCCAGGAAACAAAGCGATTATGTTGCAAAACTGCCGCTCAGTAATCTTGAAAACCCACAGGTGTACAGTGTTGTAGGAAAAGAGCTGATGAAAGAACAGGTGATCACCAGCTTTGATGATGCGGTGAAAAACACTCCCGGTCTGAATAAACTCTGGACCTCTACCGGCCGTGGTGGTGATGGGGGTGCTTACTATTCACTGCGTGGATTTGCCGTACAACCTAAACTGATAAATGGTATTGCCGGTGCATCTAATGGCAGTCCTGATCCTGCAAACATTGAGCGTATTGAAGTGATCAAAGGCCCTTCCGGCACTTTGTTTGGCAGCAGCCTGGTTTCCTTTGGCGGTTTAATTAATGTTGTTACCAAAAAGCCCTATGATAAATCCGGTGCAGAAATAAATTATACCGGTGGTTCTTACGGACTCAACCGTTTTACAGCAGATTTCAATACACCGCTGGATTCTGCTAAGAAATTATTGTTTCGCTTGAACACTGCCTATCACTATGAAGGTAGTTGGCAGGATGCAGGTTTCAGAAAAAGCTTTTTTATAGCTCCCGGTCTCTCCTACCAGTTATCAGAAAAGCTGTCTGTTTTACTGAATGCGGAATTTTACAACAGTGAAAGCACCAATGCAGAAATGTTGTTCCTGACCAGGAATACGGCTTTAAAAGTATTCCGCCCACAGGATATTAAAATAGATTACAAGCGTTCTTTTACCTCCAATGATATTACCATCAAAACCCCGGTGGTGAATATCAACGGACAAATCAATTATAAAATTTCTGATAACTGGATCTCGCAGACAGCTTTATCCAGGAGCAGCCGTAAATCGGATGGTTATTACTCCTATATCAGCATGATTGACGGTGACACTTCGCTGGCCCGCATCATCAGTAATCAAAATGCGCTGACCACCTTTACTGATATACAGCAAAACTTTATCGGGCGTTTTAATATCGGCGGACTTAAAAACCGTGTAGTGGCGGGACTGGATTTTCTTTCAACCCGTACTGATAACAACAGCAGTCCCTATATTACTTTTGATGTGATCAGGTATCATACCTACAATGGTGTTCCCGATCCCAATTATACCAATCTGAACAAATCTGCACTGGATGCCAAAATTGCTGCCAGTACGGTTGCTCCTTCTAAAAACACCTCTGTTGTAAATACTTACAGTGCGTATATATCGGATGTACTGAATATTACTGACCGCCTGATGGCAATGGTAAGTCTTCGTATAGACCGTTTTGACAACAGGGGTACTTATACCTTTAAAACAGATACCACTACCGGTGCGTATGCACAAACAGCATGGTCGCCCAAGTTTGGTGTGGTATATGAGTTGATCAAGAACAGGGTTTCTGTTTTTGGCAACTATATGAATGGTTTCCAGAACACAGGTAATATTTCAAGACCTGCACCTGTAAATTCTGTTCCCGGAAAACCACAACAGGCCAATCAACTCGAAGCAGGTATTAAAACGGAAATGCTGGCCGGGAAGATCACCGGTAGCCTGAGCTATTACGATATCAGGGTAACCAATGTTTCACGTCCTGATCCTGATGCGGTAGGTTTCAATATCCAGGATGGTAATATCAGAAGCAGGGGATTTGAAGCTGATATCATTGCCAACCCGCTGAACGGATTGAATATTATTGCCGGCTATAGCTTTAACGATAGCAAGAACGAAAAAACGGATAAAAGTATTGAAGGCCGTCGCTCTGTTTCTGCCGGACCCAAACACCTGGCCAATCTGTGGGCAAGTTATAAGATCAATAAAAGAAAATTGCAGGGATTGGGTATTGGTGCAGGCGGTAATTATGCCAGCGAAAATATCATTACCAACGGAACTGTTACAGGTCAGTTCATTCTGCCGGAATATACGATTGCCAATGCCACCATCTTCTACGAAAAATCAAACTTCCGTTTTGCACTGAAACTGGATAACGCATTTAATAAACAATACTGGAGTGGATGGACAACTGTAGAACCCCAGATGCCACGCCGTGTTGCGGCAAGCATTGGTTTACGGTTGTAGTATTCCATTGCAATGTGCGGTTGAATAAAGTGAACGTATAAATATCTATGTCCCGGGAAACAGTATGGAAACCGGATATTCAACCATCCGGTTTCCAATATTTTACCTTTTTTAAGAATAACCAGCGGCGGATCAATTTACCAGTTGCTGTATTGTGAAGAAATCCAACTGCCTCACCGATGAGCACCTCATTAACAGCTACCGCATCAAAAAAAACACCTGTGCGGAAGAAAACAAACAAATCGCTGTTCCGCCGGATCAATGACTGGCTGCACCTTTGGCTGGGGCTTTCATCGGGACTGATTGTACTGATTGTAAGTATTACCGGTTGTATCTATGCATTTGAACGCGAGATCCGTGAATTTACACAACCCTACCAGTTTGTACCCCCACAACAGCAGGCATACCTGCTACCCTCACAACTACGCAGCATTGCAGCCAAAGAAGCGTTTGGTAATAAAGCAGATTCTGCCGGCAATCATATACTGGGTATAACCTATGGAACTGCCAACAGGGCTGCCATTGCTGCTTTTATGCACAAGAAAGACGGTTACAGTATGATCTATATCAACCCCTATACCGGGCAGGTGTTGAAGAAAAAAGCGTTGAATAATGATTTCTTCAGAATTATACTGAACGGACATTTTTACTTATGGCTGCCTCCAAAGATCGGGCAACCGGTTGTAGCCACTGCCATCCTGATCTTTGTAATACTGCTGATTTCCGGCTTGATCATGTGGTGGCCGAAAAAATGGAACAAGGCAAACCGTGATAAAAGTTTTAAAGTAAAATGGAAAGCAGGTTTTAAGCGGGTGAATTATGATCTGCACAATGTGCTTGGTTTTTATGTATTGTTACTGGCATTTGCCATTGCTGTAACAGGACTGGTATGGGGTTTTAAATGGTTCTCACAATCTTACTACTGGGCTCTGAGTGGTGGCAAATCATTTCCCAAAGCACAAAAAATAATGTCAGACACTACCCTGTCTGTAACCACTGCTGCAACTATACCAAACGAAGACCTGTTGTGGCAACGGGCCTTACAGGAATATGGTACCATTACCGGTGCTTTACAGATACAGTTTCCTGAAAAAAGACCGGATGCTTATTTTCTTAATTACAATCCGCAGGAGGGCACTTATTACAAAAGAGAATTCAGGTATTTTGACCGTACTACTTTAAAGGAATTGCCCGTCCAGGGCATGTATGCCAAAAAATATTCAGAGATCGGTGCAGGTGAAAAGATCTATCGCATGAACTATGATATTCATGTGGGAGCAGTTGCCGGTTTACCGGGTAAATGCATTGCTTTTTTTGCCAGTTTTATCTGTGCTTCATTACCTGTAACCGGGTTTTACATCTGGTGGGGCAAAAAGAAGAAAAAGAAACCCGCACAAAAGAAACAGGTTGTAACCGTTACTGTCAAAACAGCTGCAACCGCTTCTGTACTGGATACATAGATATTACATAACCTTCGATCCTATAGAAAGATATTCATAGCTACTATGAGTGTCTTTTTTGTTATTGAACGGTAATGGTAACCGTGTGATCTGCGCTGGTTTTTCCGGAAGCCAGTGATCTGTATTTCATCAATCCGTTGTTAGGAGCTGTTACTACGTTAAAGTCTTTCAATAACATGTAATTGTTATTACCATTTACAGTATGCGATCTTACATCAGGTATAATGCTACAGGAAGGCGTAATACTGAACTGGTGAATGAACTCAACTCTCATCTTATCGACCTACATTGTATCTGTAAATATGTTCGCGGTGAAGGCGGCCAGGTCATTATGCAGAATGGTGATGTAATAGATGTGGCCCGGAGAAAAAAAGAAGAATTTCTAAAAATAATTGCTGCGGGCTGATACTTTTATTACTTCTGCTGCGTTTATAGCAGCGTCGGCCTGTAGCTTACCCCTCTGAATATTTTTCACCTATCATCAGGCAGTTATTACCTGTTATACAGCGAACAAAGCGTCGTGTATATGTCATTTTATGACTTTCTGACACTTTAACGTTCATTTATACCAGGTTTCTTATCTTTACGTTAATATAAAAATTAACGCCCATGTCACTTTTAAATAACAACAAAAACAAAGACAAAAAGAAAGGCAATACCAACAATACCGGCAAACCAGGACAGCCGTCTAACATTGGTAAAGGCAACAGTAAGGCTGCGGCAAAAGCCAGCAACCGCATCACCAGCCGCTCACAGCGTGGTTCATAACCCTGTTTTTCGTACTTTACTTCTATTACGATATTATCAGCCCGGTTAGCCGGGCTTTTTTATACCGGCATACTAACCATTCCGACTGGAGAGACCTCCTGCCACTTAATCCGTAAGCTATTGTGATTGTTGCAGTTCCTGTACTATTCTTATTATATGCTGGATAAATGCATATAAAGTATACTGTTCCAATCTTCAATATATCTCATTTGCATGAATGTCCCTGATCACTATCAGGCGATGCATGCCAATATAAAAAGCATACCCACGGATAGACTTTCCGCCAACCCGGATACGATCAAAATCTTTCCAGTATATAGTTTGTATAAAGCCATTCTTTTCCTCAACGGTAATGGACTCACTGGTAATGGTAATTTTTTTCTCCATTCCCAGAAACCCTGTGCGGGCTGTTATTACAGATGCAGGCAGAACGACTGTTTTTTCCATAATGCTGAAAATAAAAAAATCCCGGAATAATTCCGGGATTATATCATGTATGAAATACAAATAATTGAGTTGTCTGTGATTACTCTTTATCTGCACATTTGCGAGTAATTTAATCATCCAGTTTCAATACCGCCAGGAATGCTTCCTGTGGCACCTCAACGTTACCGATCTGGCGCATACGTTTTTTACCTTCTTTCTGTTTTTCCAGCAGTTTGCGTTTACGGCTGATGTCACCACCATAACATTTAGCAGTAACGTCTTTACGCATGGCAGAAATATTTTCCCTGGCCAGTACCTTGGCACCTACAGCTGCCTGGATAGCGATCTGGAACTGCTGACGGGGTAATAATTCTTTCAGTTTTTCGCATAGCTTACGACCAAAGTCCTGGGCACGGCTGCGGTGGATCAGTGCGCTTAAGGCATCCACTTTATCATTGTTCAGCAGGATATCCATTTTCACGATATCACTGTCGCGGTAACCGATAGGATGATAATCGAATGATGCATAACCGCGGGTCTGACTTTTCAGTTTATCATAAAAGTCAAATACAATCTCGGTCAGCGGCATTTCAAACTGCAGTTCTACACGGGTAGTGGTAAGGTAGCTCTGGTTAATAAGAATACCACGTTTACCCAGGCACAGCGTCATAATGTTGCCGATGTATTCGGGTTTGGTAATGATCTGTGCTTTGATATAAGGTTCTTCGATCCTGTCGGTTTTTACCGGATCAGGAAACTCTGTCGGGTTATTCACGATCACTTTTTCGCCTTTTGTGGTATAGGCGATGAAGCTTACGTTGGGAACAGTAGTAATTACCGTTTGATCAAATTCTCTTTCCAGGCGTTCCTGGATGATTTCCATGTGCAGCATGCCCAGGAAACCGCATCGGAAACCGAAACCAAGGGCTTGTGATGTTTCCAGCTCATATGTCAGTGAAGCGTCGTTCAATTGCAGTTTATCCATACAATCGCGCAACTCTTCAAATTCATCTGTATTTACCGGGAAGATGCCAGCAAATACCATGGGTTTCACTTCCTGGAAACCTTTGATCACATCCTGTGTAGGATTGGCAGCGAGGGTAATGGTGTCACCCACTTTTACCTCTTTGGCATTTTTAATACCAGTAATGATATAGCCTACATCGCCACAGGTCACTTCTTTTTTCTCGGTCATTTTCAGCTTCAGGATCCCTACTTCATCTGCTTCATAATCCTGTCCGGTTGAAACGAATTTTACTTTATCACCTTTCCTGATTGATCCGTTGATGATACGATAGTATACAATGATACCACGGAAGCTGTTGAACACACTATCGAAGATCAAGGCCTGTAATGGTGCATCAGGGTTGCCTTTGGGAGCTGGAATGCGTCCCACAATAGCTTCCAGTATGCCGTCTATACCGATACCGGTACGACCACTGGCCAGCAGAATATCTTCGGCTTTGCAACCAATCAGTTCAATGATCTGGTCCTGCACCTCTTCGATCATTGCTCCGTCCATATCAATTTTATTGATAACGGGTATGATTTCCAAGTCGTTATCAATTGCCAGGTACAGGTTACTGATCGTTTGGGCCTGTATACCCTGGGTAGCATCCACCAGCAGCAAAGCGCCTTCGCAGGCGGCCAGTGCACGGCTCACTTCATAACTGAAATCTACGTGGCCGGGAGTATCGATCAGGTTCAGGATGTATTCCTGTCCGTCTTTGTGTTTGTAATTGATCTGGATGGCGTGACTTTTAATAGTAATACCTTTTTCACGTTCCAGGTCCATGTCGTCCAGTACCTGGTCCATCATTTCACGCTCACTGATGGTATTGGTGGTCTGTAAAAGACGATCTGCCAGGGTACTTTTACCGTGGTCAATATGGGCAATAATGCAAAAATTGCGGATATTCTTCATTCAGCTTTCAAAATAGTCCGCAAAAGTAACGAAAAGGAACGAGGTTCAGGAAGGTTTTGAAAGGTTTCACAAACAGGTAAACCATTCATTTTCATGCTTTGCAGTCATATTCCTGTTTTTGTGGACAAAATACTCTCCCTTGCCGGCAGGAATCAGTGTTTTTTCACCAGTTGCCTGATCACTGCCAGGTGCGATAACAGCACAAGCGGTACCACACAACAGGGCAGCCATACAAACGGGAAATACAGGATAGCCCGGTTTGGCTGGTCAAATGCAAATTGCTGTAAAGGTCCGGGGGCAGACAGTACAGCGTTGATAACAATATTCAACAGTAAAACAATACAGGCAATATTCCACCACAGCAATGCTGTTTTGCTGAGTTTTTTCAGGCGGTATGCCAGGTACCAGATCAGTGGCGCAGACAGTCCTGCAACAATGTCGAAGTTCCTGCCTTCAAACGTCATCAGTTGAGGAACGGCTTTGTGTACAAATAATGCCCACAATACCAGTTCTACCGCTATCCTGATAATATGTAATACAGTAAGTGTAGAAGCATTGAGATTGTCAAGATACCTGCGTCCCGGGCCTGACAGCAATAATAAAATGATCAGTACTACCGGTGGCGCTGCCAGCAACAGGAAACGTGGTGGCCTGGTATCGGTTATTGTATAAAAATGCTGTAATGAAACAATAGCCTGTACAAACAGCCAGGCCAGTATTACAACAATCGTGACACGATGGTAATGTGCAGCCTTCCAGAATAAGAAAACGGTCAGGAAGGTGGTCAGTATAAAAGCAATTCCAATATATGCGGGTAGCATTTCCATGGCGGCCTGTTGATGGTAAATGATCTGCACAGCCATATCAACAGCAGTATCAGGAACTTTGCACTGGTTGTGTAAAACAAAATTACTGCATTTACCGGATCAGCAATACGGTTCCCTTCATGTTGCGATGCGCACCCTGGAAATCGAGATATTGAACTGTCCAGATATAAGTGCCTATATCTGCCAGCTTACCTCCCTGTGTACCATCCCATCCGCGTTGTGCGGGTGTGCTGCGGAATATGATCTGTCCATAACGATTGAATACAGTGAGGTGTACATCTTTCAGGTAAGGACTATGCAATGGTTTTAGTACATCATTCCTGCCATCGCGATTGGGCGTAAATGCATTGGGCATCACTACCGTATTGCATGCGGGATCAAGGAGTAATGGTAATGCGAATAATGCCGAATCTACTGTACAGCCTTTATTGTCTGTGATCATGAAACGGTATTCACCAGCAGATAGTTTTACTGTTTCTCCATTTACAAAAGACTGGTTGTTCCAGGTAAACCGGTAGGGAGCATCTGCACCGGTAATATGAAGAGCTGCACTGCCACTCAATAACTCTTTACAGTTCGGGTAATTCAGGTCAGTAGCATAGTATACAGATACTTTGGGATAAGGCAATACTTCAGCTACAGTATCCCATGAGCAAAGATCGTTGTCGCGTACGGTAACAGGATATATGCCCGGTGCCAGTTTATCATATATAATTGCAGTGCTGAAGCCTTTGTTGTTAAAATCAATCATAAACGTACCGCCCGTACGGGATACATCTATCCTGGTACGACCGTTGTTTTCAAAACACACCTGTGCTTCTGAACGGATGGTAATGGCCGGGGGCGGATTGTAGAGTCTGGTAACGGTGATCGTTGTATCATAACGACAGTTACCGGTCTGAAACAAGGATACTTTGTGAACGCCGGCGTCAACACCTTTAAAAGTTAATGATGTTTGCGGCGTACCATTGTTCAAAGCAGCAGTAACACCTGTGGAACCATTGTTCAGTGTAATAGTGATTTCGCCGGACTTACTGTTGCACAACGTAGGCGAGGCTGTAATGACATCTAAAAAGTCCGGTCGTTTTAAGTAGCGTAGTGTAACGGATGTATCCCTGCTGCAGTTGCCCTGATCACGTATGGTAATTCGATAATTGCCGGCATCCAGGTTGTCAAAATGATTGCTGAAAACGGGAGCCTGGTTATTCATGCTGTATGTCAGTGGCTGATAATAAGATGAAGCCTGTATGTCCAGGGTTCCGTTCACGATGGTACAGCTTTCCGGATGGGTAAAGGTAAGTCCGATTGCAGGTGAAAGCCCATGTGCAATGACAAAGGAAGAATCTTTGCTGCACCCTGCCGCATTGGTAACCTTCAACTGGTGATTTCCCAATGACAGATTATTAAAAATTCCAGAGTTATTGGTAATGCTGCCATCAATGGTATAAGTGATCTGGCCTGAAGTAGCAGAATATGCCATTACTTTTACACCGCCTGTTTGTTGTTGCGGATCGCAGGCTCCATACATCACCAGGCTGTCAATGGAAACACCTGCGGTAGATCCGTTTTCCACGCTGCTGGCACCATCGTATATCTGGAAAGGAAATGAACATTGGATGCCCAATATCAGTTTGTTTTCGATATCAATTTCCACCAGGTTGGTATTAGGGCCGTCGGGTGCAAAACCATATATTTTGTTTTTATTACAATTAAATGGCATACTGATCAGGCCATAGAACAGGTATGGTGCCGTATTCATATACAGCGTACTGGCCGCAGGATCATTGATATTTACTTCATAAATATTGCCCATAATGGTTGCCAGCAACAGCTTATCATCTACGAAGATGAGATCTCCGCCCGATGGTACAGGCAACCTGCCCAGCAGTGTTTTTGTTCTGGTATGCGGATCATACTGGAACAATTCACCGTTAAGAGCAGAGGCTATATATAGAATCCCATTTTTATCTACGGTCAGCGCATTTAGCGCGGAGATAGCCGGATTGGGTGAGGTAAGGATAAAGTCGGTGAGAAATTCGCAGCCCCATGAAGTTCCGGGAATTACCCGGTACAGATTATTGTTGCGTGATGTAATGAAATAAAATGTATCTCTGAATAGTGCAGAACTGTATAGCGTAGTACCGTCATTTCTGAAACAGAAATCGCCCAAAGGCGTATAGTTGCAGCTACCAGGACCGCCGGTCAGCTCATATACCTGATCAGGGGTATTTACATATACCTTCTGCCCTCTTGCTGTTTCAGGACCGGTTAGGAAAATAAATATCCATGCTAACAGGAAACCTCCATATCGGATCATGGTCGCAAAATAAAATGCAGATTGTGTAAATGCAACGTATTTTGATAATTATCACATCAAAAACACATCCTCACCTGGAAATTTAACATTCCAGGGCGACATGTAGTTACAACGGTGTTCAACATATGAACAATTATCTTCGTGCGATCTTAAGGATCAGCAGAGCGTCTGCACAGCAATAAGATGATAAGAAAGATGATTTTTTTACCTCACCTGTTACCACCACTTTCAGGTTATGTACGCGCAGGTCCTGCGTAAGATAACAGGGACGTAATTTCTTGTCAATGGCACCTTCTTCTACAACGAAAAACAGGTCACCTTCCTGTTGAATGATGGCGGGCTGCAGGCTGATGGCGCGAATGGTTTCCTGGCTCATAAACGAAGAGCAATTGCTGTCATCATTTGTAGTATTGCTTTTTTTGCAGGCGGTCATTGCAGTAAACGCCAGTGTTATGATCAGTAATGTATGAACGAAATGCATAGCAGTAGTTTGCAGCATGACATTATTACCCGGAAAAACGTTGTATTACAGCTCCTTTTTCATTAACCAGTCAGTTTGTTCATCATCTCCCAGCATAAAAACGTGTGAACCAACCTGTTCAAACCCCCATCTGTGGTAAAATGCAATAGCGGTTGTGTTGTGTTCCCACACGCCCAGCCATATTATATTTTTTTTCAATTGAACAGCCAGGTCAATACAATATTGCATCAACATGCTGCCTGTTCCTTTTCCCTGTTCGGTCTTGTCCAGGTAGATACGTACAATCTCTATAGCATCTGTATTGCCGGGTGCAGCATACGCTCCTTCGCGTAAAAGCGTATAGCCAACAGGGGTATTGTTGCGCAATACCAGCAGAAAGATATTACCGGGAAGCCCTACTTCGCGTACCAGGTCTTCGTGCCTGAATTGTTCTGCAAAGAATTTATCCATATTGGCAGCCGTGTTCACTGCCGCAAAGGTGTCGTAAAATGTACGATGGCTAAGATCTGCAATCACAAATGCGTCTGCTGCGGTTGCCTCACGTATGATCACTTCGTTCATGCTGCAAATTAATACTTTATACGCATTGGTATGTATGCAGCACGTTGGCAGGTGTCGCAATTTCCCCCTTAATAGTCGTCACTGCCCCTCCTGTAACAGGAATAAAAGACACAATTTTGGTAAAACAAACAAGCCATGGAAAAAAAAGAATTTACGATTACAATCAATGCTCCCCGCGAAAAAGTGTGGGAAACCTTATGGAATGACGCGTCTTACCGCAAATGGACCGCTGCCTTTTCAGAAGGATCGAGGGTTGAAACAGATCACTGGAAAAAAGGAACCCGGGTGTTATTCCTGGATGATAAAAATGCAGGGATGATAGCCATCATTGAAGAGAACAAGCCCAATGAGTATATGTCCTTTAAACATATTGGGTTAATGAACAACGGCGTGGAAGATACCAGCAGTGATGCTGTAAAAGGATGGGCAGGTGCGCATGAAAACTATACCCTTCGGGCTGTGAATGGTGTAACAGAGCTTACGATAGATATGGATATTACAAAGGAATTCCTGGATTATTTTACCAATACATGGCCCAAAGCGCTGGCACTGTTAAAACAACTGGCTGAAAATAATTGAGTATAGCTATGGATAAGTACCAAACAAAAAGCGGGGCATTCCCCGCTTTTTTAATAATGTAAAGCTATTGCTATTAAAAGTTAAATGATACCGTAACACCACCAATAGTAGGTTTGAAATCATTAATGCCTTTCATATAGGAAAGCTTTGTTTCGATATTTTTCATGTGACTGCCCACAGCAATACGGAAACCAACGTTGCCCGCAGGACCATACACTGTAGAAGATGCTTTAGCCTGGTAGGTATAGCCATAGCCATCGGGTTTTTCCACCAGAAAATCACCATAGTGAATACCAAAACCGCCACCTACAAAAAAGCCAAAACGGCTTTCATTTTCTTTAGTAGAACCGGCACCGATGTTCAGGTCAACGATCAATGGTGCATTGACCATAAAACGCAGTGAATTTTGTTCTTCATAACCATAATAACTGCTGTTGTAAGAATAGCTGCCAGCCAGGCCGATACTAACGGGAATGCCTGCTGACAATGAAAGCGTTTCAGTTTCCAGGAAGGTAACACGGGGTGAATAACTGAAACCGCCATATACGCTGGCATCAGCTCCTGATACTTTACTTACAAAAATGTTTACCCCTGCGCCATGCATGAAGGTTTGAGAAAAAGCAGCACTCACTGCAAAGAATAAGACCAGAGATAAGGCGATCTTTTTCATTTCAAATAGTCGTTTAAGGGTTAAAGTTGCTATACTTAATAGAAATTAACGGCTCAAATATAGAATACGCCCGGTAATAAAGGAAACAATGCGGCATAAAAAAGCCCCGCATACGCAGGGCTGAACTGTAAAACACTAAAACAACAATCCTATCTTGATAAGTTTTCTATCACCATTGCACTGGCCCCGCCTCCACCATTACAGATGCCTGCAGCACCATACTGAGCCTTGTTTTGTTGCAAAACGTGCAACAGGGTTACAATAATACGTGCGCCGCTGCAACCTAACGGATGCCCTATTGAAACAGCCCCGCCATGCACATTCACTTTTGCCGGATCCAGTTTCATGCGTTTGGTATTTTCAATACCTACTACAGAAAATGCTTCGTTCAGTTCCCAGTAGCTGATATCTTCCATCTTCAAACCGGCTTTTGCTACCGCTTTGGGTACAGCCAGTGAAGGTGTGGTAGTAAACCATTCGGGGGCTTGTTCTGCATCTGCATACGAAACAATCCTGGCAAGCGGTTGAATACCCAGTTCCTCTGCTTTTTCGCGGCTCATCAGTACCAGTGCAGCAGCACCGTCGTTCAGTGTACTTGCATTGGCAGCTGTTACTGTACCATTCTTTTCAAAAGCAGGTTTCAGCTCTGGTATTTTATCAAACTTCACATTGAAAGGCTCTTCGTCCTTTGCAAACAGTACAGGATCTCCTTTACGTTGCGGAATAGAGACCGGTACAATTTCATTGGCAAATTTGCCGCTGCTCCAGGCTTCCTGTGAACGCTGGTAACTGGAAATAGCAAATGCATCCTGGTCTTCGCGGCTTATACCGCATTCGCGGGCACAGAGTTCGGCAGCATTACCCATGGCCTTGCCATCATAAACATCTGTCAGACCATCTTTCACCAAACCATCAGCAAATGTGGCATTGCCGTACTTGTTGCCCCAGCGCATGCTGTCTGCATAAAAAGGTACATTGCTCATGCTTTCCATACCACCGGCCACAACAATATCTGCATCACCCAGTACAATGCTCTGCGCCGCCTGCGCAATAGCTTTCATGCCGCTGGCGCATACTTTATTTACAGTAGTACAATTCACTTCATTGGGCAAACCGGCAAATTTAGCCGCCTGTCTTGCAGGTGCCTGTCCCAGGTTGGCCTGTATTACACAGCCCATCAGTACATCCTGTACCTGTGCGGGTTGAATGCCTGCCTTTTCCACCGCTCCTTTAATGGCAATGGCTCCCAGTTGTGTGGCTGAAAAATCTTTCAAAGCACCACCAAAACTTCCTATAGGAGTACGCACTGCAGCAACAATAACAACTTCGCGTTTATTCATATAGCCTGACTTTTGTTTACGTATTACTTCGTGACAGGATGCAAAGATAATACTAACAACTGTTAGTGCAAATACAAAATCCCGTAATTCGTAAACAATATTGCTGTCATTGCAGATCGTTGGCGTACAACTCCCACGGGCAGGGCGGTTTCGCTGTGCATGGTTGTCTTTCAGGTATTTGGATATTCCATACACCTATTATGAACTGCATTTACACGATCCTGGCCCATATAACCATGCCACCGGCAATTGTAATGAAACAAAGTTTATGCGCCCCTATGGGCGCAATGTTATCAGCTACAGGTATAAGAAAAATTACAAAATAGCCACATGCCCATCCAATCACTTTCTACTACGATAACCAGTTAACAGCAACAGTATGCTGAGCACAAACAATATACTTTCAATGATCAGCCATTGTGTTCCGAATGCACCCAGCGCTCCTTCGAGCACAATGGTAAAGCTTCTGGAAACTGCATATCCGCCCCATAACAAGGCTGCAAAGCACAAACCCTTACGACGATCTTTCAGCAACAGGTAGATCAATGTAACACCAATAGTAACACCAACACCACCATACACACCCCTGATAGAGCTGTACGCATCTGTATTGGGAAGCTTTACCTGTACCAGGTCCATTACAGACTGTGGGTTGCCAAATGCCATGAAGGCAACCATCATAATAGCCAGTGCTGAAAAGCCCAGCAATAACATCGATGTAATTTTTACAAACTTGCTCTCGTACATGATTGAATTATTTTAATGCAAAACTGTAGTATGCCGTAAAAGAAAATCATGGTATCCGCCATGATTTATATCCTTCTTTCCACCGGTAACATATACAACTGTTTTTCTTTGCGAACATCTGCCAGGTCATTATCAGTTCATTATGCATCAATACAGAACATTATGATATCTCTCATCAGGGCCCGCAACCGGCTGCAAGCACCGGTGCCGCTTAAACCAGTATAAGGCCGCCGAGACCAGTATATTGCCGTTCATCATTCATGCTTTGCCGCTCTTATGAACGCAAGTCCCGCTTGTCCCTATTCGGCTATAACAAAACGTTAAACCCCAATATCTTTGATACATCAAATCAAACAGGAGTATATCTCCACCGACTATGAGTCACACATATCTGGAATTTTTGTTTGCCCGTTATCGTCAAAGGGTTAAACCACCGGAATTCTCCAGCCTGTAGTCTTCTCCAAAAACAGTAAAGATTTCACCGAGTTTGCGTACTGCCTGAAAGGTATTGCGGCTATTCTATTACACACAATCAATCAATCGTTGATCATGCAACCATTACTGGCTGTAATTATCAGCACGGCACTGCTATTGCATGCCGGAAGGTATAACGGAAATAAGTATACTAAAAAGAAAACTGCTGCCGCAAAACAGGTGTTAGCACCTGTGCGTAGTACCGCAAAGGCTTTTTGTAAGCTGACGGTAAATACCGGCCTGTTATTGGTGCCATAGTAATCCCTTTTTACGGCATAACACAACAAGGCGGCATAACCTGCATGGTTATGCAATAGGAAAGCTATGTCTTTTCATGAAGCACTGAATGCGTAAGCAACAGGTGTTGTATACGTAATGGGAATGCTATGCCCGGAAGGTATGTCCGGCAACAGCATTATTCACTAACAATAAAACCTACAACTATGGCCAGTATTGGCAAAAAGATCCTGTCGGCTTTTGTGGAAGTATCTGATAACAGCAAACCTGTTACAGAAAAACCGGCAGTACCCGATCCTGCTTCCTTCCCTGTTGTAAAAGATGGTCATGCTCCATGGCATGATACCGGAGATAAGTTCAGGGACTATTTTGACAGGTTGTTTAAAGAAGCAAACATTCCGGGGCCCGACTATTTCGAGTTTTCAAAGATGATCGAGGCTATGCAAAGCATACCTGATGAACGGGCACGCTATTGTGCCGCATTTGCAGGATTGCAGGTGCAGGGGCTTGACAGGCAGCGCTTACTGTCAACAGCAAACGAATACCAGCAGATACTGGATACAGATGCGGAAAACTTTCTGTCAACTGTTTCGGTAGCGCTGGAAGAAAAAGTACATGCCCGTAAACAGGAAGTAGCTGCTGCTACTGAACGTATTCAGCAACTGACGCAGGAAATCAGCAACCTGCAACAGAAAATAGTATCGCTGGATGCAGAAGTCAGGGAGAATGAACAAAAAATAGAAAGTAATACCGGTGGCTATAAAAAAGCACTGGATACCATGCAGAAAAGGATACAGCACGATGTTGAAAAAATAAAACAATATCTGTCATAACAAAACACATAACCATGAACAACATGCAAACAACAAAAAAAACAGCCTGGCTATCGGAGCCTAAAAATATTGCCATAGCAGTAATCGGTATTTCACTGGCAGCCGGACTGGCGTATGGATTTCTTACCTACGTATTGCCCTGGCTGGTTACCGTAACATGGAACCTGGTAAACCTGGTGATAGGTGGTGTGGTGTTGGGTACGTTACTGATGATAGTAACCAATAAAAAATTCTGGAGAGCACTGAAATACTTTTCAGCGTTCATTGCCAACTACACCATTGGTCTTGCCATTGAACTGAACCCGTTCAATATTCTGCAAGCCAAAATTGACCAGGGCTATGCAGACAGGAATACGCTGTTCAAACAATCTGCCCGGTTAAAGGGCAAGCAAAGTGAACTGATGGGTAAGCTGCAGGAGAAAGAAAAAGAACTGCAACTGAACGCGCAGAAAGTAAAGATACTGCAGACTGAAAAAGGTAATCCACGCCAGGTAGATCTGTACGCCAACAACGTACTACGCTGCCGCGAATACATTGACAATGTAACGCCCATTGTAGGCGACCTGGACAAACTGGTAAGATTTGCCGATATGGCGTATGAAGAAAGCGGCATTATGCTGGAAGACGCAAAACTGGACCTGGAAGCCAAGAAAGACCTGTACTATTCTGTCACTACCGGTCTGTCTGCTGTAAGTAGTGCCATGAAAGCCTTTAAAGGTGATGATGATCTGAACAGGGATGCAGAAAAAGCACTGGCGATACTGAAAGAAAGGATTGGTGAAAAGATCGGGCATATCAAATCGGCCATTGATGTTACATCAAGGTTTATGGATGACCGTGTGCTGGAAGACAAAGCAAAATCTGCCCAGGCCATTGAACTCATCAATCGTTTTGATCTGCACAGTGATTTCAACTATACCCGTGATGCGCTGGATAACAACAGGGATAGCGGTAAGCTGAAAGGCGTACAGGTAAATGACAGGTACAGAGGACTGCTAGACTAAGAAACGTGAAGCGAGAATCGTCTCTGCTAAAAGCTAAAACCTGACAGCTAACACCTTTGTCAGCTCGCAGCTGTTTTAACCTAAAACTTGCAACCTATAACAATCATAAAAACAATCTAAACAACACAACAATGTCAGTAAAATTAAAACCCGCCGGTAAATTATTTATAGTAGCAGTTATTGTAGCTGCTGGTATCCTGGGTGTAAGGTGGTATCAGGCACGTCCTAAAGCAGCAGCAGAATCAGTAGATATCGGTAAGGTCAGTCTGCCCGATGCGCCGGACGCATCACTGGGCAGCAATGCCGTACAACTTGCTTTACCATCCGGTGAACCTGCGGTGAATGGCGGTACTGCCATTACCTGGGAACGTATGGCCTGGAACAGCCAGTTCTCTGCCATGTATGCCAATGGCGGTGTACGCACTGCCAAAGGTTCATTGTTCGACAAGGCACATGTAGATATTACCTACATACGCCAGGACGACTGTAACAAGCAGATGGCTGACCTGGTAAAATTTGCCAGTGATTATAAGAATAATCCTAATACACCCGGTGTATTGATCACATTCATGGGAGATGGTATGCCTGCCTTTATGACCTCGCTGGCAAAAGAGCTGGAAACGCTGGGTGCAGAATACCAGCCCATCATTATACCGGTAACCCACGGTAAATCGTATGGTGAAGACCAGGTGATGGGCCCGCAAAGCTGGAAACAGGATCCCCGCAATGCGTTGGGCAAATGTGTGGCTGGTGTATTGCGCGATGGAGATATCAACATATTGTTGAAATGGGCCGGTGACAACGGGTTAAAAGTAAACCCCGATGAAACCACTTACGATGCCAATGCCATCAACATCATTGCAGCTACCGACTTCCTGGATGCGCCTGCCAAATACATTACCGGCTACAGTGAAAAAAGAAAGCTGATTGTAAATGGTAAGACCAATGGCGGCGATACTACTGTTGGCGTGGATGGTGTGGCAACCTGGACACCCGGCGACGTGAATGTAGCCACTAAAAAAGGTGGATTGGTAACCATTGCCAGTACAAAACAATATGCATCGCAGATGCCGAACCAGACCATTGCCATTAAGAAATGGGCTTATGATCACAGAACGGATGTTGAGAACATCATTGTGGCATTGGCCCAGGCCGGCGACCAGGTACGTTCATTCAGTGAAGCCAAACGTTTTGCGGCTACAGTAAGCACAGCGCTTTACCAGGAACAATCTGCCGATTACTGGTTAAAGTATTATAATGGTGTGGAAGAAAAAGATATCCAGGGGCTGAAAGTAAACCTGGGTGGTTCAATGGTGTTCAACCTGTCTGACATGGCCAATATGTATGGCCTGGGGGAAGACAAAGTGGATCGTTATAAAGCAGTGTACAACACCTTCGGTAACCTGATGGTAAAAATGTATCCTGCCCTGATGCCCACATTTGTTCCTTATGAAAAAGCAGTAGACAAATCGTTCCTGTTTTCTGTAATGGCCAATCACCCCGAACTGTTGCAGGGTAAGGCCATCGAAACAAAATATGCCGGTGAGATCACTTCAGAAGTGTCATCAAGATCGTACAGCATTGAGTTTGAAACGGGCTCGGCCAATATCAGGCCTTCTTCCTACAAGATGCTGGATGAGATCTTTGAATCGGCTGTGGTAGCAGAAGGATTGAAACTGGGTATATACGGGCATACCGACAATGCCGGTGCTGATGCGGTGAACATACCGTTGTCTGAACAACGTGCCAACGCGGTAAGGAGTTACCTGCTGAAAAAAGGTCTGAAAGAAAACCGTATGGAAACCCGTGGTTTTGGTGCAGCCAAACCGGTTGCTTCCAACAATACTGAAACCGGCAGAAAACAGAACCGTCGTGTGGAGATTGTACTGGGTGAGTAATTGTGAAAAGTCAAAAGTGAAATGTAATCCCCGGCTGGTGTCTCACCAGCCGGAATATACGCCGCGCCTTTCCTTTTACGTGGCTGGTGTTCTCACCAGCCGCTTTTTTTCCAGGCATCAGCTATCATTAATACCAGATTCAATCAATCAACAAATCATCACTGACCATGAAAAAGATATTTCAACCATTTCAAACCATCAACCGGAAAACGATGGGCATACTGTTGCTGATACAACTGATCATTGCAGTAACAGCATGGCATACCTTATCAACCGGCCTGATACCGCAACCGTTAAAAGTAGCGCAGGCTTTTTTTAACCAGGTTACCTCAACCCTGTTGCTGGACAATATTCTTATCAGCCTGCTGCTGACATTAAAAGCCATGTTCATCGCTATCATCATTACACTGGTATTCTGCTATCTGTCGGTAATACCCTTTTTTAAATACCTGGCAGAACTGCTGGTAAAATGCAGGTACCTGACCTTAACCGGTCTCATCTTCATTTTTACCCTGCTGACACAAAACGGCAGCCAGTTAAAACTATCATTGCTGATATTTGGTATAGTGCCTTTTTTTGTCACGTCTTTTTTATCGGTAATTGTACATATCAACCGGCAGGAATATGATCTGTGTATGACGCTGGGATATTCACGCTGGCACACCTTATACGAAGTGATCATTGTAGGAAAGGCGCACCTGGTGTTTGAGATCATGCGACAAAACTTTGCCATTGCGTGGTTAATGATCACACTGGTAGAAGGCTTAAGTATGAGTGAAGGTGGTGTAGGTACATTGCTGATCAAATACAACAAATACAATGACATGACCAATGTGCTGGCTCTGCAGGGTGTGATCTTTTTGGTGGGAGTTGGTTTTGACTACCTGCTGGGAGCATTAAAAAAATGGTTTTTCCCGTATACAAAACTGGCCGTGTAACCTATTGTTCAGAACTTTTAATTTATACAACAATGACATATACCAAAGAAGAAATATTGCTACAGGCATTGCATGTACAGCTTAGCTATGATAAACGCCCGGTATTAAGAGATATCAATTTTGAGATCAGGAATGTTGTACGTCCCGGTATGGAACAGGGACAGGTAGTATCGCTGGTAGGCCGCAGTGGCATTGGTAAAACCCAGTTGTTTCGCCTGTTAGCAGGATTGAATACACCGGACAGCGGTACCATTACCATTCAGCAGCAACACCAGGTAAAGGCGGGTGATATGGGCGTTATTTTCCAGCATTACTACCTGTTTGAATGGCGCACCATTTTCCAGACACTGATGCTGGCGGCTAAAAAGAATAAGCAGTTGGCTGGTAAAGAAATGGAAACGATACTGGCGTATGCAGACAATTTTTCACTGGCTGAACACCTGCAGAAATACCCGCAGCAATTATCCGGCGGACAAAGACAGCGTGTAAGTATTTTACAACAACTGTTGAAAGGTTCCGACTTCCTGTTGCTGGATGAACCTTTTTCAGGTCTGGATATATTGATGCTGGATAAAGTGATCTCGTTGTTATTGCAGGTGTCTGTATCTGATGAATTGAAAACGCTCATCATTGTATCGCACGACATTGATACTGCCATTGCCATTTCTGATACTGTTTTTATACTGGGAGAAGAACCGGGCATTAAAGGTGCTACCATTAAAAAGGAAATAGACCTGGTAGCCCGCGGGCTGGCCTGGCAGAAAGATATCCGGCACGAAAAAGCATTCAGGGATACTGTAGAAGAGATCAAAGGATATCTGTAAACGGTGGTATTATAGATAATGCTTATAAGATAAATCCGGAAAGGATATGAAAAGATGGTTACCCTGTTGCACACACAGAAAAATACTGTTATATTGATCTGCACTAAACCTTTTCAAGCTTATGGAAGAATATGGATATGAATATCATTTCCCTACGGGACTGATTATTTTCGCGCTGGTTATCCAGATCTTTTTAATTGTTGCTATGTGGAAGGTATATACCAAAGCTGGTCAACCAGGCTGGGCATGTATCATTCCCATTTACAACATTTACATTATGACCAAAATAGCCGGTAAACCCGGTTGGTGGGTATTGATGTTTTTCCTGCCATTTGTGAACTTTGTTTTCTTCATCTGGCTGATCAACATGATCTCAAAAAGCTTTGGTAAGGACGAAGGCTTTACTGTTGGCCTCGTTTTACTGGGTATTATTTTCTGGCCAATACTGGGATTTGGTTCTGCCAGGTACCTGGGGCCTTATGGTGATCCTGTTGCATTTCAGGCTGCACAGAACCCTCAGTTTGATTTTGAAAAACACTAATGTTTTGTTGCGCTGGATATGGCCCGTTGCAATGCAATGGGCCTTTTTATTGATTGCAAAATAGCTGTTAATGGTATTAAGAGTCTATTAAATGCTCGTATTGGTTCATTGCTGCATTCTATCTTTGGCATAATTTTTTAATACTATCGAAAAATCCACAGTATGAAACAAATTACTGCTATCCTCAAAATGTGCTGTTTTGTATTAGTGATGTTGCAACTGGGCTCCTGCGTTGCCAAAAAGAAATTTGTTGCAGCGCAATCTGCCATTCAGCAATTACAACAAGACAGTGGTCGTCTTGCAGGTCAGCTAAATCAGTTGCAGAGAGAGTTTGCCGATCTGCAGCAAAAGAACAGTTCACTGCAGCAACAGTTGAACGAAACTTCGGGTAAACTGGATGAAACCAATCGCAGGCTCAATTCTACTTCCAGTGCCCTGGAAACCTCTAACAAGAATGCTGCAAGCGCTGCCGGCACCATTGCACAGCAGCAAAAAAGACTCGAAGCATTGCAGGCAATGATCGATCAGCAGAAAAGAACTACTGATGAGCTGCGTCGTAAAATGTCAGATGCATTGGTAAAATTCAATTCCAATGAGCTGTCTGTATCAGTAAAGAACGGGAAGGTATACGTAAGCCTGCAGGAAAACCTGTTATTCCCTTCCGGTAGTGCAGTAGTAAACTTAAAAGGTAAAGAAGCGCTGGGCAAACTGGCCGAAGTACTGGATGTGAATCCTGATATCAATGTCAACATTGAAGGACATACAGATTCTATTCCTATCCGCGGTCGTTTTGAAGACAACTGGGCATTGAGCGTTGCCAGGGCTACGGCCATTGTACGTGTGCTGACCAAAGATTATCATATCGACCCCGTGCGTGTTACAGCCACAGGTCACAGCCAGTACGATCCTGTAGATTCTAATGCTACACCTGCAGGAAGGGCACGTAACAGAAGAACGGAGATCATTCTTACACCCAGGCTGGATGAACTGTACAAGCTGATTGAAGCCGGCGGACAGTAAGTATAAGGAACAACCGCATTCAGTGATAAACTGTTGCTGACAAAATAAGAAAGGCCCCGCATTTGCGGGGCCTTTTTGTATCGTTATTTAATATTACCACTGTACCAACGGACGTTTTCTGAACCAGATCACAAATGCATCCCATTTTTCAACATTGTCATTCCGCCAGTTAATGAAACCATCTCTGTCACCGTTCTGCATCAGCCAGTACAGGTAAGCTTCTGCATGCCCTGCCTGTCTGATCTGGTTACGACCGTCTATCAATGCCTGGTTACGGGAATCGCGCTGGTATATACCATCTGGCATGGTTGTTACCAGCATATACTGGCAAAGCGTATCCAGCGCAGTAATAGCGTGGTGCGGCGCCACAGTATTTAATACGGAGTCACGTGCGGCGGAGAGTTCCTTTCCTGATCTGAAAAGATAACGGCTGCAGTAAAAGTATAAGTTGCTGAGTGGTCTTCTGTATTTACCGCTCACATCCATATTCATGGCAATTTCTGCCAGGGCCAATGCAGCGGGATAGTTCTTTTGTGTGCCATGTAAAATAGCAGCGCTGTAATAGCACGAAAGCGCATCTTTTTTGCTCATCATTCCCTTTTCAAAACAACGGAGGGCTCTTGCTGTATCTGATTTTGAAAGATAATAATCTCCGGCCTCCGAACATAGCAAAGGCGATTCCGGGAACAGTGCCAGTCCTTTTTCCAGTGTTTCCACACCTTTGGACTCTTTATCTGCATTAAAATACGAGCGGGCCAGCAATTGATATACGGAAGCGTTGACCTGTTTATGGTAACGCAATGTTTCCAGTTTTTCAATAGCCTTATTCAGTTCCTTATTGCGAAAATGTATAAAAGCTATTTCAAGCGGGTATATAATGGAAGCAGGATCGAGTTTGATACAATCGCGTAGTATTGAAATAGCTACATCCGGGCGTGCAGGGGCTATTGCGCGGGCCCTCAGCCATTCACCCTTGGCCATCAGAATGTCCTTCTCATTCTGTGCAAAAACAATGGATGGAATAAGGGCAATACAAAGCAGTACTGCTGACAGGTAGCGCATGAACAGGTAATTAACAACAATATAGAATAAAAGTACTGATGCACACACTGTTGTTATAATTTTTACTTTTTTTTATGCAATCCTGACCGGCACGCATCTCATTGTGTTTATAAACTTTTCAGCATGCGCATGCACACTTTACTGTTAGTATTCTGTATCCTGCTTACACAGGTGGGTATTGCCTCCGGTACAAAAGATACTGCACAACTGGCCTGTAAGGAAAACGTCACGCGTTTGCTGAATGAAGCGCTCAGTATAATGCAGAAAAACTATTACAAAAGGAACAGCATTTCCTGGGACAGCTTGTATACTGCGGCAACAACCAGGTTATCGGCAGCGGGTAGTTGTGAAGAAGCGTATGATGTGATCAACTGGTGCTTGTCGCAGTTGGATGAAAAACACAGTTACCTGATGGCTGCCTCCAGGGCAGCCGTATACAACTACGATACGACATTGCTTTGTCAGCGCCCGCCCCTGCAGCAACTGATGGGCGAAATAAAAGCGGAAATGCTGGATGACAGTATTGCCTATCTTGCTATACCCTGGGTCAGTACTACTGATGAACTGGTTTGTACACAACTGGCCGATAGCCTGCAATACCTCATTGCCCAACTGGATCAGCGTGGCATCAGCCGCTGGATCGTTGATCTGCGACAGAACAGTGGTGGCAATTGCTGGCCCATGCTGGCGGGGATCGGCCCATTATTGGGCGAGGGTGTCTGTGGTTATTTCATATCAGACGCAGAAAGAGTGGCGATCAGCTATCGCAACGGCGCAGCTTACCAGGGGCGTTATATACGTTGCCAGGCAAGTAACAACGGCTATCGTACAAAAGTGGAGCAGAAACATATTGCAGTGCTTACCGGGGCAAAAACTTCCAGCTCCGGTGAATTGCTGGCACTGGCATTTAAAGGAAAAGAGCAGACCTATATTTACGGCGAACCCACGGCAGGATTGACAACGGCCAATGCCACGTATACATTGTCCAACCGTTCCATGCTGGTGTTGACCATTTGTAGGGAGGCCGACAGAACAGGTAAAATATGTTATGGCCGCGTAATGCCAGATGAACCGGTATCAACAGCCGGTGCAGGCCGCTATGAAGACCCGGTAAAGGGGGCTGCTGTAATGTGGCTGCAATCGCTGTAATAATGATCTACCTGTCTTTCCCGAACAGGGCCCGCAGTTTGGCCTTCGCTTTTTCCAGCGGCGCTTTTGCACTTTTGCCGAGATGTTTTCCTGCCCGGTTAATATAAAAGTTCAGCATAGACATGGCCGACTGGTAAGCTGTACCCTTACGCCGTTTGCTTTTTTCAGCAGAACGTTTCAGGGAACGTGCAATCTTACCAGGATCTTTCATCTTAAAGATCCCTTTTTGCAGATCCAATGCATTGCTGGTAGCGGCAACATGAGCAGACCATTTTTTTACCGGCTTTTTACTTTTTATAACGGGCTTCTTTTTATGGGTGGTGGCGGTGGTCATACTATAATATTTTGCAGGTATTACTGCAATCATAATACCATCACCATGCGGGCTGCTAACAATTGATTAACAAAAAGAAACTGAACTTTACAGGGAGCCCCGGCATGCAATAAAAAAGATTGTAAATCAGGATAAATACAATAATTATTTGTAACTTATTGTAAAATATGCCACAAAGCAGACACCGTCATAAACACTCACATGCTCATCCTCATACTGCAGGGCATGTACCGGAAGCACCAAAAAAAAGTGCGGTTCCCATGATGATCATTTTCATTGGCCTATTGGGCTTTGGTATTGCACTGATTGCTGCAGGCGTTAGCTGGCTCTGGCTACTTACCGGTATACTGGTGGGAGCTGTCAGTGGATATTTTATTGGCAAAAGCATGGATAGAACTGCTGCCGCAGACAAGTGATATTCTCAACAACACTGCTACATTTTTTTTACATCCTATTGTATAAAAAGAAAAGATGAACAGGCTATGCTGCTCATCTTTTCAAATAATATAACAGGTAAGTACTGGTTAATTCTCGATCGGATAAAAATAATATCCTTCTTCGCTTAAAATGTGTGTGTTGGGAACATACCGGAGCAGGGAAAGTCGTACCATGTCTTCGGCAGCCTGTTGGTATTGTTTGCCTACTTCAGGGGTTTTCAGGGCAAATTTCCAACTTTGAATTTTGAGTAAAGCAATTTTACTGGAGTGAATAATGTGGTTTTCGAGCATCAGGTATTTACCCGCAAGGTAATCCTGATCATTTTGTAAAATACGGCTCATAGGGATACTAAATTGGGTTTTGGTGGATACACGGATATATTTCCATTAACGATGTATTTTACATAAAATTGTCTGCTTTGCCGGTGAATATCATTCCAAAGACAATAATTTACAGGTAACTATGTAGCTGTAACACAAAGAAGTATACAGTATATTTACGATTACAGTCTGAAAAAATCCGCTCATGGCAGCCAATGAATCACTTACCAACCGCGTGCGTGAGTTGCTGGAAAACCAGCCTCATGTGGAAGAGAAGAAAATGTTCCGTGGCATCACATTTATGGTAAATGATAAAATGTGTGTTAGTGTATCCAATGATGAGCTGATGTGCAGAATAGATCCTGCTATCTGGGAATCTTTACTGGAAGAGAACGGTTGCCGCCCGATGATGCACAGTGGCAGGATAATGAAAGGTTTTATATATGTGCATATGGATGTGTTAAAAACAACCAATGCATTACAATACTGGGTACATTTGTGTTTGGATTATAATAGCAGCGCCAAAGCTGCTCCCAAAAAGAAAACGACTGCATCCCGCAGAAAAAAATAACGGTTACTACCCTACTGTACCTGCCACTCCTTTTCCATGGAAAGCGTTTGCTGATTTGTATTCATCATTAAATCGCTTCTATATGACAACACAACAGATTGCCGAAAAGCTGGTCGCATATTGCAAAAAGGGTGATTATGAAAAAGCCCAGAAAGAGTTGTTTGCAGACAATGCCACCAGTACAGAGCAGCATGAATCTCCCCTTTTTGAAAAGGTTACCAAAGGCAGGGATAAGATCCTGCAAAAAGGAGAGAAATTTCAATCAATGGTAGAAGCAGTACATGGTACTGATGTATCTGAACCACTGGTTACAGACGGGCACATTGCCATGAAATTAACACTGGATGCCACTATGAAGGGCAGACCACGAGAAAAGATGACAGAGCTTTGTTTGTATGAAGTGAAAGATGGTAAGATCATTTCTGAACAATTCTTTATGTAGAAAGATATTTAACAATGAATGCCGGTAACATCATCATGCTACCGGCATTTTTATTTCCGCAATATTATTAAACTGTACTACTGCAATCGTTTCCGGTTTTGAAAATGCACATCCGGCGGAGTTGCACGGCATAACCATAATAATATTGTACCGCATTACTGTTCACTATATTAAAAAAAAGTATGCTCAATTGCCACAATACTTTTACATTTATATTCAACCATCCACAGCACATTATATGGGAGATATCCAGTTTAAGAAAAATCCAAAACAATACGATGCCGTAATTGTAGGTTCCGGTGCCGGTGGCGGCATGGCTGCGTATGTTCTGTCAAAGGCCGGACTGAAAGTTTGCCTGGTGGAAGCAGGCCCTATGTATGACCCCCGTACCAATGTAACCCAATTCAAAAATCCGTGGGATTCACCCCGGCGTGGTGCCAGCACTAAATTCAGACCTTTTGGTGATTTTGATGCCTGTTACTGGGGCTGGGAAGTGGAGGGTGAACCCTATACTACTAAGGACAATACAAAATGGGACTGGTGGCGCGCACGTATGCTGGGCGGACGTACCAATCACTGGGGAAGGATCTCGCTGCGTTTCGGCCCCAAAGATTTCAAACGTAAAAGCATTGACGGATTGGGCGAAGACTGGCCCATTGGTTATGAAGATATCAAACCTTATTATGATGCTATTGATCGCCTGATCGGTGTGTTTGGTACCAACGAGGGATTGGAAAATGATCCGGATGGTATTTTTCTGCCACCGCCCAAACCCCGTTTGCACGAACTGATGATCAAAAAAGCGGCAACCGGTATCGGTATACCGGTGATTCCCTCCCGCCTTTCTATTTTAACCAAACCTCTTGAGAATAATAAAGAGCGCGGTGCCTGTATCTATTGCGGACAATGCGGCAGGGCCTGCAGTACCATGTATGCAGATTTTTCTTCTTCATCAGTGCTGATCAAGCCTGCTATGCAAACCGGCAACCTGGATGTGATCACCAATGCCATGGCGCGCGAAGTGCTGACCAATCGTGAAGGCCTGGCAACCGGTATTTCGTACGTGAACAAACAGGACATGCAGGAATACCAGGTGAATGGCCGTGTGGTGATCCTGGCTGCCAGTGCCTGCGAATCTGCACGCCTGTTGCTGAATTCAAAGTCCGATCGTCATCCCAATGGATTGGCCAATAACAGCAATGTGGTTGGTAAATACCTGCACGATTCTACCGGTATGGCAATGGGCGGTGTACTGCCACAGCTTTTTGGCCGCAAACGTTACAATGAAGATGGTGTAGGTGGTATGCACGTGTATACTCCCTGGTGGGGCGATAATAAGAAACTGGATTTTGCCCGTGGTTATCACATTGAATACTGGGGTGGTATGGGACAGCCAGCTTATGGGTTTGGTTTTGGCATTGAAGGCATGAACGGTAAATACCAGGTGAATGGTAAAACAAAAGAAGCCGGTGGTTATGGTGCTTCACTGAAAGAAGATTTCCGCTTCTTCTATGGTGCTACTGTAGGCATGGCCGGTCGTGGTGAAGCATTATCGCTTGAAAGCAATTATTGTGAAATTGACCCTACTGTTGTAGATAAGTATGGCATTCCCGTATTGCGTTTTCATGTAAAGCCGTCAGAGCATGAGATCAACCAGGCCAAACACATGAAAGAAACCTTTGCAGAGATCATGCATGCCATGGGGGCTGTAATTACCTGGGGGAACGATGGTACCAAAGAAAATAATTACGGACTGGATACACCGGGTAAGATCATTCACGAGGCAGGTACAGTTCGCATGGGCAATGATCCCAAACGTTCTGCATTGAACAAATGGAGCCAGGCGCACGATTGTAAGAACCTTTTTTGCGTAGATGGGGGACAGTTTGTATCACAGGCGGATAAAAATATTACCTGGACCATCCTTGCATTGTCTATGCGGGCCAGTGAGTATATTGTCAGTGAAATGAAAAAACAAAACTTATAGTAAATACGAAGTGGGAAGTACGAGGTACGGATTGTTACTGTTGTTATATTCCTGCTTTTATTCAAAATTTTTAATAATGGATTGCGGAACAGGAGTGCTCAGATTGCCTTACTTCGTATTTCGTAATCAATACTTAAAATGATTTGCCTAAAAACAAAACCATGGACAGAAGACAAACCCTGAAAGCGCTTGCTGTAAGTACTCTCTCCGCGGGTGTTATACTGGAAGCCTGCAAAAGCAATGATAAAAAATCAGGCGGCGCTCCTAAAACAGAGCAACCTGTTTTTACGCTGGACAGGCAACCGGAAGAAATTGAACATTACAACAATATCACTGCTAAAACATTCTTCTCTGCACACGAAATGGCTACCATTACGGTGCTGGCTGATATTATCATTCCACGCGATGAAGTGAGCGGCAGTGCATCTGATGCCAAAGTGCCAGACTTTATTGAATTCATTGTAAAGGATATGCCCGAACACCAGATACCCATGCGCGGCGGACTGCGCTGGCTGGATGTGCAATGTTTAAAACGGTTTGATAAATCGTTTACAGATTGCAGTGAACAACAGCGTTTGAAGGTGGTAGATGATATTGCCTATCCTGCAAAAGCAAAAAGAGAATTTGCACAGGGGGTAGCTTTTTTTAACCTGATGCGCAATTTAACAGCTACCGGTTTTTACACTTCAGAGATCGGCGTAAAAGATATTGGTTATGCCGGCAACAAGCCCAATGCCTGGAATGGTGTTCCGGATGATGTATTAAAGCAATATGGGTATGCTTATACGGAGAAAGAGCAGCAGGAATGTGCGAAATATGGGTAAAGCGATAGCAGGATCTGAAAATTTGAGAATGTAGTAATTTGAAAATGAGTTGCCTGATTGTTTGATGGTTGGGGATTGCTTTGTGCTTTTGCTCACTGCTCGTAACTTCTACAGACTTCTTTCTTCCGGTCTTCCCGTCTTTCGGACTTGTATTTGCTAACAGCTAAATCCTAACAGCCAACACCTTGTTTTCACTCGCCACTTTTTGCATTCGGTTAATTATCCTCTTCCTGTTCTTTAAATTTCTGTTCGTATTGCAGGGATTCTTCAATTTGTCCTGATTGTTTATACAGCTCTGATAGTTCCAGGTAGATGTATTCAGAAGAGGGACCGGCTGCTTCGCTGATCTTAAATGCTTCAATAGCTTCTGCCAGTCTGCCCTCATCGCGTAAAATATATCCCAGGTCTTCCGCCACTACATTTTTGTTGATGGCTTTATCCAATCCGCTTCTTAAAATATCAATACCGGTTTGCGGATTTTCTTTTGAATAATACAATGTATAGTCACCAAAACAGTTGGAAGCTACTGCAGGGATAATGGTTCGTTTCTGATCATAGATACTTTCAGAACGTGACTGGCCATTGCCTGTCTGTCGTATCACAGATTCTGCAATTCTTTCAGGGGTCATAATGCCCAGGTAGCATCCGGTGATGCTGTCGGAGGAAACCTCGTATGCTTTAACGAAATAAAAATTTTCTTCTTCCGGCAACAGTTCAAGGTCTGTCGGTTCAATATCCCAGTTCAGTTCATCGTCATCGCTTTGATCTGTAACAACGAAAATATTGGTGCCGGCACAGGAATAAATATCTTTTACCTTCATGGTCGTGATTTGTCGGGTTGGGTCAATTGCAGCAATGTATAAAAGCGGAATAATGTATCAGCCACCATGCTGGTATAAGCCGAATACATTGCCAAACGGGTCAGTAAAGCGTGCTACTTTCATAGAAGAATTTTTATTATATGGTAACACAATGGTGCCACCGTGTGCAATTACCAGTGCTATTGATGCTTCAATATCGTTGACCATGATCGAGATCACCAGTCCTGGTTCTGCCGCTGGTTTCGGACCGATTACCCACATACCGCTCACCTCTCCTACACCGTCATCAAAAGAAATATGTTTCTGGTGGTCAGTCCTGATCTTCCAGCCAAAAACATTTTTATAGAACGCTGATGAGCGTTGAATATCATCCGCAGGTATTTCAATATAGCAGATCTTACCATTGCCGAAAGTAGGATGCTTCATGTGTAAGTTGTTTGCGGTTACATTTGCGATTACTACTTTAAGTTACTACTGTTCGTGCGTAATTCAAGAGATAACGGATGATGATTTCTGTTTTTAATAGATCTTGTGATTGTTTGTTTCTGATGCTTATGGAATATTATTATTAATGTCTATCTCTTCAGATATTTATTTTTCCGGCAGATCGGATCATTTTGATGCGGATTAAAGAAAACTTTTCACTCATCTTAAAACAGGTAATTTTTCCTCAATAAGATAATATCCGGTTAAAATAGTGTACGTACCCGTAAAATAACTTAATTTCAACTCCAGGCATAAAAAGAAGAATAACTCTGTTGTGCAGAAATCCCGGCGAATAGCTTTAATATGTTCAATATGAAGACATTATTATCTGTATTGTATTGGCTGATCATATCCGCAACCATACAGGCACAAAATAGTATTGATTACAAAGCCCCATTCAGCCAGTTTGGCGAACAGCCCATCACTGCAGTGACACCGGAAGGCTGGTTGCGTGAGTTTTTAAACAGGCAGCAATCGGGACTTACCGGTCACCCTGAAGTACTCTCCTACCCTTATAATGGTACGTTGTGGGCGGGCCTTATTGAACGTGTTGGCGAACATGGAGACAACTGGTGGAGATATGAACAAACAGCCTATTATTCTGATGGATTGTTGCGCCTGGGCTACCTGTTAAAGGATACTTCTTTTATTCAAAAAGCAAGGGCCGGGATCAATTATACCCTGACACATCCGCAAGCCAATCAACGCCTGGGGCCAATACAATTCAGCAGTCAGTGGCCCATAGCAGTTTATTTCAGGGTATTGCAGGCAGAATATATGGCCACCCGCGATGAACGCATTGTGCAGGCATTACACGCGCATTACCTGAGTTATACTCCGGAGCAACTGGGAAACGAGCCGGGAAAATTCCGACGCGCCATTATGAATATAGAAGGCGTGTTATGGACGTATGGACTTACCAAAGATCCTGCATTGCTGAAACTGGCGGAAGATGCGTGGGCTTTGGGTGGTTTTGATCTGAACCAGCGTAAATGCCTTTCGCCAGATACTATTGTTATGCATGGCGTTACTTATATGGAGATGGCGAAACTGCCGGCAATACTATACAGCTATACCGGTAAAACGGAATATCTTGATGCAGCGATCAATGCTTTTGCCAAACTGGATCGTGATCACATGTTACCGGATGGAGTTCCCAGTTCCAATGAGTTCCTGGCAGGTAAAGACCCGATAAAAAGCCATGAAACCTGTGATATAACAGATTATACCTGGTCTGCCGGTTACCTGTTAATGGCTACAGGGCAGGCTTTGTATGCCGACCGGATTGAGAAAGCGATCTTCAACGCGGGACCAGGTGCTATATCAAAAGATTTTAAGAATCTGCAATATTTTTCGAGTGTGAACCAGGTGATAGCCACGGGCAACTCCAATACCAATAAGCTGGCACATGGATCAACCTGGATGGCTTACTGGCCCTGTCATGAAACAGAATGTTGCGCAGGTAATGTACATCGCTTCATGCCTAACTATGTAGCCCGCATGTGGATGCGCAATAAAGACGGCGGACCGGTAGCTGCCTTATACGGCCCATCTGTAGAGCAGTTGCAGATCAATAACCAGTCGGTTACCATTACAGAAACTACCGGATATCCTTTCAGTGAGAGTATTGTCTTTACGTTTGATATGTCTGCGCCTGTTACCATGCCGTTTACTTTCCGCATACCATCCTGGTGTACGCAGGCTGTTGTACGTATCAATGGAAAAGTGTACAGGGAGATTGGCAAACCGGGCAGTTTCACGACCATTCGACGCACTTTCCGCAAGGGAGATAAAATTGAACTGTTGTTACCAATGACAGCCAGGCTGATCCCCTGGAACAAACAGGCCGTTACAGTAGAGCGTGGACCGTTGTTGTATGCCTATCCTATTCCGGAGCATGTAACCATTGATACGGCTACCTATGCCAATCTGAATGGCAAAAGATCCAATGATCCGGCATTTCCTGCATTGTCGCTTACCCCGGCAGGTACCTGGAATTATACACTGGCTGCTACAGATAGTCTGTCGCTGCGTGTTGTCAAAAAAACAGTTGCCGGTTATCCGTTGGATCCTGGCAATGCACCTGTAGTGATACAGATCCCTGCCCGGCAATTACCCGGCTGGCAGCTACTGGAAAACCGGTATACACCCGTGCTTCCGGTACCGGGACAACTTACACCTGCCAATGCGATTGAAAATATTACCCTGGTCCCTTACGGGAGCACCCGTTTAAGAGTAGCCGCATTTCCGTTGTAAGATTGGGCTGTAATTCCTGCTCATTTGATCTTATTGCCGATGCCTGTCAGAGAGCGGGTGTATATACAAAGGTACGAGCCTATTTAAGGGGAGTGGCGTGCCTGTTATAGTTAAATGCTATGTATTTAGTTGTAAGACACATTTTAATGGGAAACTGCGTACTACTGCCCGAATGACAGGTCAGACCGGCATTCGGCATTTTGCATTCCGTAAATCCCATAACATATAACCTACACCCCCTGCTGCAACGCTTTTAACAACTCCCCTTCTTCTTGTATCCAACCAGTATCTTTCTCTGCTTATCCTAAGGTCCTGACCCTTATTTTGTACGCTTTAATACCGGAGGTGATACGAAGAAAGTACGAACGAAATACCGGCCAGGTACGAACCAGGGGGCAGCAAGAATGTTTAAAGTTAAAAGAAACACAAAACGGCATTTCCGGCAGAAACGGCAGAATAATTTGAAAATTTGAGAATGTAAAATTGGGCAATAGAATGATGCAGGCCCGTAAAGAAGAAGGGATGTTCCGCGAGGAACTGGCGGAGAAGATCGGTACGTCCGGCCCTATCGTTGGCCGGTATGAAGGTAACGATATGATGCCTTCGGTTGAGATTGCTACCAAGATTTCGGAAGCCTTAGAAGTAAGTTTGGATTTTCTGGTGGGTAAATCTTCTTTGCTCGTAAAAGATGCCAGTATGCTGGAACGCTTAGAAGATATTGCAAAGCTGCCAGCCACTAAGCAAACAGAACTCTTTAATGTCATGGACGCTTACCTCCGCGATTACAGAACAAGCAAAGCTTATAAAAAGTAAACGCCCCGCACAGCGGGGCGTTTACTTTAGACACTATAGCAAAAACTGTGT
>LGYU01000029.1 GCA_001302245.1 Chitinophagaceae bacterium PMP191F | reverse complement strand
GGCCATGTATTGCGCCGTATCTTTCTGCGTGGTCAGCACCATCCGCACATTGCCCAGGTGGTCTTTGATAAAGTAATCATAGACAAACAAATACGCACTGTCACCACTCACAAAGTACTTTTTGGCGTAACGGATACGTCCTTCTTCCTGTCCCACAAACTGCAACTGGTCATCTTCATACACCGCACCACCGAGATAGAGTGTTGTTTTGGTGGGTTTACCCGTCTCTGTCACTACTTTCTGCAATTTGTTCCCACCGGCATCATACGTATACGTGATCGTGCCCTTGTCCTTTACATGGATCACCGATGGTAAATTGAGATGATTGTATTCTATGCCGTTGGTCGTAGCATCATCAATATCTTTATTGAGGTCTTTAATAAGATTGCCATTGTTGTCGTAGGTATAATCCGTAGCACTGTTGGTCTTGGTGCCGCCTAAAGCAGTCAGGTAGCTTTGTGATGCCCGGAAGTCACCCAGTTTGGTGTTCGGATCATTGTTGGCATCAATCACGTTTTTCAGCTTATTGCTATGATCGTAATACGTATAGCTCAGGTTATCGATCGGGTTACTGCTGCCCGGCTGCCAGCCATACTGCCGCATGCCCAGGATATTGCCATTGGCATCATAGCCCAGGTTGTCTACGGTAAAGTTCACCGTACTGTTGTTCCAGCTACTGCCGCTGGTATTTTGTTTGAACGCAGCACCCGTTAACCGGTTGGCCGCATCATAGGTAAAATCATACTGGCGGCCGATACCGGCCCCGGCTGTTTTCCAGACCGTACCGGTAATATTGCCATTGTATTGTGCGGCACTGTAACTGGTGGTGCCGGCCGCAGACGTGGTGTTGTCATACGCCAGTTCCATCCCAAAGTAATGCGCACCACTGCCCGCTACATAGCCCTTGTTAATCCCTGTCAGCCAGCCACGGATATTGTACTCGTGGGTAATATCTTCCAGTCCTGCTCCCAGTGTTTTCTTTTTTAGCTGGCCCAATGCATCGTATTCGTTTTGTAACACCGTGGTCCAGCTACCCGGCATCGTACTACTGTTCACTAAACTGTTGCTGAGTTTTTTGTTCACCTGTACCAGTCTGTCCAGGTCATCATAGCTCAGTTGCGTCAGTACCACCGTCGTCTGGCTGTTGGTACCGCTTTTCTGGGTCTGTTGTATCGTTAGTAAAGGTTGTCCTGCCCAACTGTACTGTGTGGTAGCGATATCCGTGCCACCGGTACTGTTGGTACTTTGTACCTGGATCACCCGGCCCTTGTCATCATAAAACGGGATGGAGTAGAGCCAGGTACTGGTACCCAGTATTTTGATACGGCTGCCGGTCACTTGCCCGGTAAGTGTATTACTCTGCGTAAGCGCCTGCGGATAGGGCCAGGTGCTGTTGCTGGCAGTACTCAGGTAACTATCATACGTAGTGCTGCGGGTAGCACTCAGCGGATTGCCATAGCTGCTGCGCCAGTTGTAATTGTCATAAAATGTGCGGCTCAGCTCCTCACTGGTATACGAAGCCAGGTTGGGATAGGCGCTGCTGCTATAAGCTTGTCCGAGATGATACACCAGATCATTATAATGATCGCTGTCGGTCAATAGTCCGGTCGCTACCGGTCGGTTCAGGCCATCGTATTGCGTATACAACCATTGCTTTTTACCCCGCAGGCTCGCATCCTGCGTCATCACCAGCCGGTCGCGGGTATCATACACCATCCACACCTCTCCCGCACCCGGTACTTTTTTACGGATCATCCGGTTGCGTGGATCGTATTCATACCGGAAACACAACTCTGACAACTGCGTGGCAGACAGTTCCCAGTTGGCGGCAGCCAGTGCTTCCACGGCTTTGGGTTGGATGACCAATCGCAGGTTACCCAGGTCATCATATACATAGTAAGTACTCAACCATCCGGTGTAGCCTGCACCACTGCCATCATCGGCTGTAGCCGTCAGCTGTACTTTTTTTAAGATGATCTTCCCTTCCTTATCCTTGAACTCTACGACTTGTTTACCGTGCTCATCCACCACTACATTCTTGTACAACTCACCGGCTGCATAACTACCCGTTGCACTATAGGTGCCCCAGTCATTACTCACATTGCTCACTGTCCAGATCTTCACCGCATCGGTGGCCGTGTTGATCCAGTATTTATTTTGTACCCCACGGTTACTGCCGGTCCAGCTATTGCCGGGGGCCATTACCTTGTTCACCCGGTTCAGTGGCGAGGCTTCATAGTCCGTCTGGCTGTAATAATAACTCTCCCCGCTGTACTGTGCGGCACCGAACACCGGTTGCTGCTGGAAGGGGTTCAGTTTAAAACCACCATCACTGAGGGAGGTATTGCCATTGGTATTGTTGGCGGCAAAGGGTAAATATTTTTTTACCTCCCGGCCAAACGCATCATACTCCACCGGGCTTACCAGGTCCACGGCACTGCCGCCTGTGGGGAATGAGCCTTGTCTGGAAACAGATTGTAAAGGTCGGCCCAGCCCGTCCACATACGCCGTGGCCATTTTTACATCCTTTAATGGACGGGTAACGATGTTTGCCCGGCTGGTGTCAGGCGCTGTTGCTTCCCAGGTGCGCACATAGTTGATCTTGGTATCCGGTGAATACTGTGCCCGTATTAATACAGGAAACACCAACAGGAATAATAAGCCGGATAGCTGGTATCTGAAACGTTTATTTTCAGGTAGCATAAAAATATTTGTTCTGGTTATGTGCATCTTGTTACTGCAGGTAACTTAAATGCGATACATATTGTTTATTGTCCGGATGTTTTCCGTTGCTCACGCCGTTGTTGTATACGCTGCTCTGACACTATCCTTTTTTCTTCCATATACTGCTGGTTCAAGGTCCATTGTGCGGGTAGTAACACCGTTTGTAATGCGGTATTGCGCCAGGTTTGCAATTGGTGCATACGGTTCTTACGTGCGTCGGCATCCAGTTGGGGTGACACATTGGCTACACTGTCATAATACCTGGTCTGTATATCTCCGACTGATAATGCTTGTACTGAATCCAGCTATAGCTTTTTGTAATTCTACCTGTGCATGGGAAATGAACGGCGTGCCAACCAGCAACATAGTTGCCAGTTGCATTGCAATCAGGAAACGATACTTTAATTTATTCATACTAATATTATTATAACTATCATGCTTACAAACAGGATATCCTCACCGCTTTGCAGCATGGCAAAGCACCTGGCAGACTTTGGATGTATATTACATGAGTTGTGTAGATGAGCCACAATCTGTATATGCAAAAAAACATTCAGGCTTTTGTACCTGTAATGAATTGCATAGGCAGATAAAGGTTCTGTGATATTTAAACCGGAGTTTCTTTACTGCGATAGAATAAAGAAATGGAAGGAAAACAGCTATACGAGTGATAATATCTGTATAGCGCCACGCACTGGTAGATAAATGGCGAATCCTGGGTAATATAATGCCCTGCAGATGTTTGGTGAACATTGGGTTTGGTCGGGGTTGGGGTTTAAAAATCTATGCCTGCAGATAATCTGGCGATGAATGCATATTACTACAGGCACAACCGAAATTAAAATATAGAGTGATACAAAAAGCACTCAACTTATTTTTTTTAGTTTTTTTAATATTTATAAAGTTTGTGATTTTTTGAACAGCAAACAAACTACCACTTAGTAGTATTTGCAGATTCAGATTTTTAGGGTATGGTGAAAGTGTCATGTACTGAAGATCAGAATACATTGATAGAACAAAATGTAGTTTGTTGTATTTAAAAAAACAAGAATATATTTTAACTGTCATACATCTGCGCGATACTGAATTTTTGATGAGAAAGTTTCATTTTCACAATGTTATCTTATAATTTAGCGGCGGTTCGTTCGTTATATGCTGCGAGCCCAAACTAAAATCTGATAATCCCATGAATTTCGGTAACACCCCTGTCTGCAGATGGGCATTGGCTATCGGTATGCTCAGTGCGCCGGTATTATTAAATGCACAATCCGATGCTTCTACTACTGCTCCCTACTGGTTAGATTCTTCTGTTATTCCTGCCAAACGTATGCCGCAACATACGGAGTTTATCAACAACCGCTATCCTTTTCCGGCCAAACCCCGCAATCAATGGGAATTAGGCATTAAGGCTGGTGCTGTTGGTATCATTGGCGATGTACGGAACCGTTATCCCGGTTTTGGTGCAGGTCTGCATGTACGCAAGGCATTGGGTTATGTATTGTCTGTACGTGGCGAAGTTGGTTTTGGTACCACCAAAGGTCTTGATTTCAGACCATCAATGGGCTATGCACGCAACAGCGCCTGGAGTGCTTATACCGCTGGTGGCAATCCCACCACGCCGGTTTTTTACAATTATAAAACGAATATGTATGATGCCAGTATTCAACTGGTGGCTGCTATTAACAATATCCGTTTTCACCGGCACGAAAACATGCTTAGCCTGTATGGTTTTGCCGGTATCGGTGGTATGATCTGGGATACAAAAATTGATGCGCTGGATGGTAATGGCGGTACCTACGCTACTGCTTTTAATAATATCATCAGCCAGTACGGTGCCAGCGGTTTTCAATACAAAGACCGCAAGGCCATCCGTAAAGCACTGAAAGGCGCCATGGATGGTAAATATGAAACCACCGGCGAAATTGACAGTGCCCGTGGTAAACTTTTCGGTAAGCCGTTTACGCCTGTACTGGTAGCCGGTATCGGTGTACAGTTTAAACTGAATAAACGACTCAGTTTGTCTATTGAAGACAGGTTTACGTTCACTACAACCGATCTGCTGGATGGTCAGCAGTGGCAGAACAATGCAACGAATGTAGGCGGCACTTATACACTGCCTGCTACTACCCGTTATTATGATAAAGCCAATTTTCTTTCCATTGGTTTAAACCTGGCAATCGGTCGCAATGCTGTAGAACCATTGTGGTGGCTGAACCCGTTGAGCTATGCGTATCATGAAATCAACAGCCCGCGTCATATGAAATTGCCCAAACCTGTACTGGACGACAGTGATGGCGACGGCGTACCTGACCAGTTTGACCTGGAACCCAATACACCCGCCGGTGCGCCTGTAGACAATCATGGTGTAAGCCGTGATACAGACGGTGATGGTGTTCCTGATTATAAAGATCATGAGTTGATCACACCTACACAATGTCAGCCGGTGAATGCAGATGGTGTTGGTAAATGCCCGCCTCCTTCCTGCTGTGATTCTTTACAACAGTACATCCATAATAAACCGGTAAAATGTCCTATCGGTGAATTACCTGCATTGACTTTTGCCCGTAAATCGAATGCGATCACCAATGAACACAAAGCTTTACTGAGCAGTGTTGCCCAGAAAATGCGTGATAATCCTGATTGTGTGGTGGCAGTAAGCGGTTACAGCAGTGTACAAAAAAACGTACAACAACTGAGCTGGGAACGTGTGAATGCTATTATCAATTACCTGGTTAAAAATGAAGGCATCAGTTCAAATCGCCTTATTTTTAAATATAGTCAGAAAGCAGGTGATCCCAATATGGTGGAATTGCGCAATGCTACCGGTGAGGAAGGCCCTAATATGGTGCCACCTCCTTTCCCTTATCTGCGCAATAATCGCTAAGTATCTTTGTTATAATATACCAGCAGCCATTGTTCTTCCGGACAATGGCTGTTTGTTTTCAGCCATGCTGAATAAAACTTGCTCTATACGTAACTCCCGGATTCATCCCTTTGGTCGGAATGACCGGTCGCTGCGGAGGCAAATATGCAAAATGGCTTTCACCCGGAAACAGGCAGCCGGTAACCTGTAACTCAACTAATACTCCTTCGCATATTGCACCATCAGACCTACCCTCTCCTGCAGATACCTGGCTCCGAAAAAGCTGTTTGACCAGTCTTCAAAATGTTCGTACTGGTAACCCAGATAGAAAAGCAACAACAGATATCCCAGTACGGGTATCATGGCTTCTTCCGCCTCCGATACAGTACGGTAAGCCTTGTAGGTTTTCATGAACACCCCGAAAGAATTATCAGCTGCTGTTTTATCTACCCTGCCTACAGAGCGTAATAAGTAATAAAATACATGTAATGATGCAGGATCGTTCATCAGGAATCCTTTTCCGGCGAAATCAAAATCAAAAAGCGTCAGCTTATTGTTTTCATCAAAAAAGAAATTCTTGGGAAAGTAATCGTAATGGCAATAACCATAGCTGAAAGCAGAAGTATCTGTCTGGTTCAGTTTTGCGAGTGCGTTTTCTGTGGCCTGCTGTAATAACGTATACCCTTCCGGGTAATATTCTTCAAAAGCCGGTTTTAACAATTGCATGGGACGGTGTGCAATGGTTTCCAGGTCATACACCATGCGTGGATAAGGCAATTCAATTGTTGAAAGGATATCATGATTAAAAGCCATTTCACGACCAACAACCTCCAACTGCGTATCATCCGGTACCTGGCTTACGGTTCCTTTGGCATAGGTATACAAAATGCCATGTTTAACACCTTCTGCTACCGGGAAAGCCTGGATGAAATGTCCGTTTGTATCTGCAATTGGCCAGGAGATCTTTGCGTCCTGATCTTTCAGTATCTGCAACAATGCTACTTCACCCTCTAGCTCTTCCAATGAACGATGCGCTGCACGGTATACTTTAAAAATATATTTTTCATCAGCGGTCTGTAATATATAAGTATCACTTACGCCATGCAGCTTCAGTTTGCAATGTTCCAGCGGTATGCCATATCTTTCTGCAATTGTACTTTTCAGCGCGTCTGCCGATAACATGGAGTAGCGTGTAGGAAAGAGATGATTCATAACAGTATATTTCAGATTGAAGTACAGTTTTGCAAAAAAGGGCATCAAATATAGATAAATAAAAATGGCTGCGCATTTTTTATCGCGCAGCCATGATTTTGTGTAAAAAACTTATTTAACCGGTGCGGAAACTGAAAAAGGAAAATCTTCCTGGCGGGTACCCCTTATTTTATTGGGCGCAGCACCCATGTTCACCTGCATGCTGCCACCTTGTTGTAGTGTAGCATGACTGATCCAGTTTTTACTCCAGCTTTTTCCATTGAATAATACTGACTGAATATAACGATTGCTGGCATTATTACCCGGTGCGTTGATGATAAACTGTTTGCCGTTCTGTAATTGTAATGTGATCTTTCTGAACTGCGGTGCACCCAGTACATACTGATCGGTAGCAGGACATACGGGGTAAAAGCCTAATGAAGAGAAGACATACCAGGCAGAAGTTTGTCCGTTGTCTTCATCACCACAATAGCCGTCGGGCGTTGGCTTGTACAACCGGTTCATCGCTTCGCGTACCCAGTATTGCGTTTTCCAGGGCTCACCGGCATAGTTATACAAGTACAGCATGTGCTGTATGGGCTGGTTACCATGCGCGTATTGTCCCATATTGGCGATCTGCATTTCGCGTATTTCATGAATAACACCGCCGTAATAACTGTCGTCAAATGCAGGCGGCATGATAAACACCGAATCCAGCATGCGTACAAACGTTTGCCTGCCGCCCATCAGGTTCTGTAAGCCTTGTATATCATGAAATACCGACCATGAATAATGCCAGCTGTTACCCTCAGTAAATGCATCACCCCATTTCAACGGGTTGAAAGGCGATTGAAATGTACCATCCTCATTCTTGCCCCGCATCAGGTTGGTAGAAGGATCGAACAGGTTGCGGTAATTCTGGCAACGTTTGGCGTACAGTTCCACTTCTTCCTTAGGTCTGTTCAATGCTTTTGCCAGCTGGTAAATAGCAAAATCATCATACGCATATTCCAGCGTACGGGCTGCATTTTCATTGATCTTTACATTGTATGGCACATATCCCAGCCTGTTGTAATATTCCACGCCTTTGCGGCCAACGGCAGACATGGGGCCTTCATTATTAGCTCCATGCAGCAATGCTTTGTATAAGGTTTCAATATCGTATCCACGCAATCCTTTGATATAAGCATCTGCTACTACTGATGCAGAATTGTTGCCTACCATAATATCCGCAAAGCCAGGGCTGCTCCATTCCGGCAGAAACCCTCCTTCTTTATAATCATTAATCAACCCTTCCTGCATTTCTTTATTGATATGTGGATATAACAGGTTCAGGAAAGGATATAATGCACGAAAAGTATCCCAGAAACCGGTGCCGGCAAACATATATCCCGGCAATACCTCACCAGTATATGGACTGTAATGCATGATCTTTCCGGCAGCATCAATTTCATACAGTTTATTGGGGAAGAACAATGTGCGGTACAAACAGGAGTAAAAGGTGCGGGTCTGGTCAACAGTACCACCTTCCACCTTCACGCGTCCCAGTGTTTTGTTCCAGGTATCTTTTCCTTTCTGCCGTACAGTTTCAAAATTATCATTGCCAATTTCTTTCAGGTTCAGTTCAGCCTGTTCTGCACTGATGAACGAAGAAGCTGCTTTTACATTTACCTGTTCGCCCCTGTTGCTGATGCGAAAGCCTACCACAGCTCCTACATGTTTATCTTCCAGTTCCTGTTTGCTTTTTTCAAGCACCGAATCACGCCAGGTATAAGTAAGTGTAAAAGGTTTATCAAATACCAGTACAAAATAGTTTTTAAAATTGGGCAGTTTGCCCCGGCTGTAGCGGGTAGAATAACCGATGATCTTGTTTTGCTCAGGAATGATCCTGATATAAGAACCCCTGTCAAAAGCATCTATTATCACAAACGCACTATCGGTTTTAGGAAATGTGAACCGCATTCTTGCAGCACGTTCTGTAGGCGTTATTTCCGTAGTTACATCATGATCTGCCAGGTAAACACTGTAATAGTGTGGCTGTGAAATTTCTGCTTTGTGTGAAAACCAGCTTGCGCGATCATTTTCTGTGAATACCAATTTGCCGGTTACCGGCATAACGGAGAATTGTCCATAATCATTCATCCACGGTGATGGCTGGTGGGTTTGTTTGAATCCACGGATCTTATCTGCCGCATAGGTGTATTGCCATCCATTGCCATTTACACCAGTTTGTGGTGTCCACATATTCATGCCCCATGGCAGGCCAATGGCCGGGTATGTATTACCATTGGATAAACTTACTTTTGAATCTGTACCCATTAAAGGATTTACCCAGTCTACCGGACTGCTTATTTGTTCTACCAACTGCGCCTCTGCTGCAGCTATATACAATAAAGCCAGCAACGAAAAAACTACATGCTTCATAATCATCTGCGGGTTATAGGTTGTGAGTTGTAAATTAACAGGTTTTAGGTGATAACTTGGAGGTATAGTATTGTTGGTGATGTTATTGATTTCTTATTTAAGTTTCCTGGCCTTTACTCCTTCCCGGGTGATCTTTACAGGAATGATCTTTCCTTCGGTATCAAACTGCATTGCATCCACACATACCACGCGGTGATTGCGATCTGTTTCGCCCAGCGGACGCCTGTGATATACAATGTACCATTCGTCGGTGCCCGGCACCTGTATTACAGAATGATGTCCTGCACTGGTAGCAACGGTGGTATCCTGTTGCAGAATGGTACCGATCCTTTCAAACGGACCCAGCGGTGAATCGGCTATAGCATACGCTACCCGGTAATCGGGGCCGCCCCAGCCACCTTCAGACCACATGAAATAATATTTGTTATTGCGGATGAACATAAACGGACCTTCCACATATTCTTTGGGAGTGATCTCTTTATAAATATTACCGTCAGCAAATGGCTCCAGTGCTGTGAAATCGTTTTTCAACCGGGCTACATTGCAATGCCCCCAGCCACCGTAATAAATATAATACCGGCCATCCTTATCCCTGAACACAAACTGGTCAATAGGTTGTGCACCGTTCCTGATCTCACTGATCAATGGCTTACCCAGGTGATCTGTAAACGGACCTTCGGGTTTATCTGCTACTGCCACACCAATGCCACCGGCACCATCTTTCTGCATATCATTGGCGCCAAAAAAGAGAAAATATTTGTTGTCTTTGTAAACAATGGCAGGTGCCCACATGGCCGTATGGGCCCATTTTACCCGTTGTGTATCAAGAATGGCCGGGTGTTTGGTCCAGTGTACCAGGTCGGGAGAAGAAAACGCATCCAGAAACACCTGTTGTTTATAAGGGGCTGAATAGGTGGGATAGATCCAGTATTGCTGATTGAAAACAGCCCCTTCCGGATCGGCATACCAACCGGGAAAAACAGGATTGCCCGCTGTTGCCTGTTGGGCGTGCAGATAATAGCTGCCAGTGATCATGAGCCATGCTACACAAAGCTTTTTAATCAGCATAATACATAGTTTTTTGAATTCCGGTACCGTCTGCTGCAACTAAAATAAGCATAAAAAACAACTGGCATCAGTTGAGGCAAAGCCTCTATCTGGTAAACGCAGTACAAATTTCCTGTAAATTGCTGCAAAGAATACTACCATGCGATTGTTGCTGTTACTGATACCGGGTATATTGGGATTACTTTCCGTACAGGCACAAACTGCAGGCAGGGCACGCGACAAAGGAATTAATATTGGTGTATTGCCTGTAGGAAAATGGAATGCCATTACGGATGTGCCGGGTGTACTGGTAGGCTATACTACAGTGCTGAAGGGCGATTCTATACGCACCGGTGTTACTGCCATACTGCCCTACGCCGGTAATATTTTTCAACAGAAGGTACCTGCCGCCATTTATACCGGTAATGGGTTTGGCAAGCTGGCTGGCAGCACGCAGGTACAGGAGCTGGGTAACCTGGAAACCCCGGTCATTCTTACCAATACTCTGAATGTGGCTACTGCCATAGATGCAGTAGTTGAATATACCTTGCAACAACCCGGTAATGAAAAGATACAATCTGTAAATGCAGTGGTGGGCGAAACCAACGATGGATGGCTGAATGATATCCGTGGCAGGCATGTTCAAAAAAAGGATGTGCAGGATGCTATCCGCAATGCTACGTCTGGCCCTGTTACAGAAGGAAGTGTAGGAGCCGGTACAGGTACGATCTGTTTTGGATTTAAAGGAGGCATCGGCACTGCATCGCGTAAGTTGCCTGCCAGCCTGGGAGGCTATACGGTAGGCGTGCTGGTACAAACCAATTTCGGGGGTGTATTGCAGATAGACGGGGTGCCTGTAGGTAAAGAGCTGGGCGTTTTTTCATTCAGCGATAAATTACTGAACAATGTAGACGGTTCCTGTATGATGGTAGTGGCTACTGATGCACCGGTAGACAGTCGCAACCTGGAACGCATGGCTAAGAGAGCCATTATGGGTATGGCTAAAACGGGTGGTATTGCATCCAATGGCAGCGGCGATTATGTCATTGCGTTCTCAACAGCAACATCATCACGTATACCGCATGAACCGGCAACTGCAGTACAGGATTATTCCCTATTACACAATGATTATACATCTCAGCTTTTTATGGCCACTATTGAAGCAACGGAAGAAGCAATTATCAATTCATTGTTTACAGCCACGGCTGTGACCGGTAAGGCCGGGCATACGATTGCACCGTTGCCTGTTGACAAAGTGATCAATATTCTGAAAAAATACAATCGTATCAATAAGTGAGTAACCTGTTTGCTATCGTCAATAAAGAACTGTTGCCCGCTGCCGGAGCGTCGTTACATATCAGCGACCTGGCAATACAGCGGGGCTATGGCATTTTTGATTTTTTTAAAACGCTGAACGGACAACCGGTGTTCCTGGAAGATCACCTGGATCGCCTGTATTATTCGGCGGAAAAAATGTTGTTGTCTGCCGGCTTACCAGACAGGGAGACATTCAAGACATTGTTAAATGCCTTATTGCAAAAAAACAATCTGCCCGATTCCGGTGTGCGCATTACATTGACCGGTGGCTATGCTGTCGATGGATACAATATTGCTGCCCCCAACCTGCTGATCACACAACAACCGATCACTTTCAATAGCCAGGTTGCTGACAAAGGCATCCGGCTTGTTTCCTACGAACACCAACGCCAGTTGCCTCATGTGAAGACCATTGATTACCTGGTTGCTGTTTGGCTGCAATCGTACATCCGTGAACAACAGGCTGATGATGTTTTGTATCACTGGAATGGCATTATCACAGAATGTCCGCGTTCAAATTTTTTTATTGTAACCACACAGCAGAAAGTGCTTACACCGCAAAGAAATGTCCTGAAAGGCATTACACGCAAACAGGTGTTACAGCTTGCTGTGAATGGTATTACAATAGAAACAGCTGATATTAACCTGGATGATGTACAAAATGCCCGGGAGGCTTTTATTACCAGTACTACCAAAGGTATTCTGCCGGTAAGCAGTTTTAACGGTGTGGTGATCAGTAATGGTGTTACAGGGCCTGTAACCAAACTATTGAGTGAGGCGCTGATGAAAAAAACGTATGGCGAGGAATAGCTCTACCGGCAACATAAAATCTGTGAACTATGCTACTACCTGTTGAAGAAGGCAAACAACTGGTCCGTGAACATACAGTGGCGTTGCAGGCAGTATCACTGCCACTGGAAAAATGTTTATCCTGCGTTCTGGCCGCTGATGTATACGCTCCGCAGAATATACCTGCTTTCAGGCAATCTGCCATGGACGGATATGCTGTTAATTTCAACGGCTGGCAACAGTACCGGCAACTTATTATTGCCGGCGAAATGGCTGCAGGGGCCATACAACCGCTTGCCATTACACCACAGCAGGCCACACGTATCTTTACCGGTGCTCCCCTGCCCAACGGTGCGGATACCGTAGTGATGCAGGAAAAAATATGGGTTGCCGGTGATATACTGCATATACAGGACGAGCAACTACAGGCTGGTGCCAATGTACGCGATGCAGGTTCAGAAGTGCAGGCCGGCGCATTGGCTATTGCCGGTGGTAATGTATTAACACCGGCTGCCATTGGTTTCATTGCCGGTGCAGGTATACGGGAAGTAAAGATCTATCCTGCGCCTGCTATCAGTATTATTGTGACAGGCAATGAACTGCAAATACCGGGACTGCCTTTGCAATACGGGCAGGTATATGAATCCAATTCTTTTACGCTGACGGCGGTGTTACAGCAAATGCATATCAGCAATGTAACTGTTTATCGTGTACAGGATGATATGCAGTTATTACAGCAAACTATTTCCACAGCCCTGCAGTATACAGATATGTTATTGCTGACAGGAGGTGTTAGCGTGGGTAGTTACGACTATGTAGCAGATGCATTACAGCATTGTGGTGTACAAAAAGTGTTTCACAGGTTGCAGCAGAAACCCGGTAAGCCTTTGTTTTTTGGTAAACGGAACAACCAGGTCATATTTGGCCTGCCCGGCAATCCATCCTCAGTACTGACCTGCTTTTATGAATATGTGTATCCCTGTATACGACAGATGATGCAGTTTCCTGTTGCGGAATTACATACGCTACAGGTACCGTTATTACATGCATACAGCAAAAAAACAGGGCTTACGCATTTCCTGAAAGGCTATTATAACGGGGAAGGTGTTACCGCCCTGCATGCACAGGAATCGTACAGGATGCAATCTTTTGCCACCAGTAATTGCCTGATCCATTTACCGGCCGCTCAACAGGATTTTGCACAGGGACAACCTGTAGATATCCATATGCTTCCGCAATAAGTTGTTGTCTTACAATTTCACATTGCCACCTTATACTTTATTACCTTCGTTACATGATCAATATTACACACAAGGTCAGTAGTCTGCGTACAGCCATAGCGATAGCCCGGTTAACAGTATCCCGGCAGGAAACAATGGATGCTATCCGGAACAAACAGGTACCAAAAGGTGATGTGTTTGAATTTGCACGTGCAGCCGGTTTGCTTGCAGTAAAAAAGACAAGTGATGTTATTCCTGATTGTCACCCGCTGCCGGTTGAATATACTGGAATCAGTTACCAACTGGAAAACCTGACCGTTGTGATTGCAGTGGAAGTACATACTATTTATAAAACAGGTGTGGAGGTAGAAGCCATGCATGGCGCTGCCATTACTGCACTGACCATGTATGATATGCTGAAGCCAATTGATAAAGGTGTTGAGATCACAGACATCAGCCTGCAACAGAAAAAAGGCGGCAAATCAGATTTTCGGGATACGCTTTCTACCCCGTTGCGATGTGCTGTTATTGTATGCTCAGACAGCGTAGCGGCAGGCAGTAAACAGGATAAGGCTGGCAAAGCGGTGATGGAAAAACTGCAGCAACATTATATTTCCACAGAACTGTACAAAATAATACCCGATGAATTTAGCACAATACAGGCTACAGCGGCAGAACTGAGTCAGGCTGGTTTTCAACTGGTATTGTTTGCAGGCGGTACCGGGCTATCACCACGTGATGTAACTCCGGAAGCGATCTCGCCATTACTCGACAGGGGCATACCGGGTATTATGGAAGCAGCACGCAGTTATGGGCAACAGCGTACACCTTATGCCATGTTAAGCCGCGGGGTAGCTGGTTTTATTAAACAAACACTGGTGATTACATTACCTGGTTCTACAAGAGGTGCCGCAGAAACCATGGATGCACTTTTCCCCTACATTATACACCTGTTCAGGGTGGCAGAAGGCATGCGGCATGAAGGATAAAGCATGTTGAGAAAAAACAACAATAGGAACTGCTCATTATTGCCATGAACAGTTCCTGGTGCTATATTAGTGTCCCCATCCGTCACATCCTGAATCAAAAGTTACACGGCTGCCTGTGTTTACCGCTAAATTGTCAGCAAATCTGCGACAGGCCGCCATTTGCTCCTGGCAGGTAGCGCCACTTACGGTTGTGGTGCCAAACGCCTGGCTTTGACCATTGCCAGTGTCAACCATATAAGTAAATGCACAGTTGTAGTTTTCTCCGCCGGCTATTTTCTTTAATGCATCTCTGTTTAAAATGGCTGCACCTTGTAAGCTTTTCATTGTTTTGAGCATGATTTTTTGTTTTAAAAGTCAGGAAATGGTTATTGTGTGTTGTTGATTAACAACGGTTTTGCAGATGATGCCTGTATGCGTATCAATAACTGAGGCAATGAGTAATTCAGATAGCTTATTGTCCGGGTCGGGAATCAATATGAGGTCAGGTGAAATATGCCTGGTAGTTGGCACTTGTATTCAGATTGTTGCAAGGGTTGGTTTGGGGTGATTGTTGGTTGTGCATGTTTGTATAAAAGTTTAATCTTTCAGGTTAGCATATGCGGATATAAATTACATAAATATTCGGCACAATGTCAACATAACAGTAATAATTAAATGTAAACAAACGTATGTGCCGATGTAACCGATTGACATTTCCATATACGCGGAACCCTGTATTTATCTTTGGGATTTTATCTGTTTTATCCCGGCAGTATCTGGCATTGTTTAGCGGCTATAGCAGGTATGGCAGTAATAAAAGTAATTCCCCGTGCACATGCACTGCCGGAACAGGGAACAATTTTATAAAATAGCACCTGGTTACAGATGACTGTTCCGGCAACAGTTTGTTTAAGAACCTGTGGTATTCCGGGTCACAGCATACAACCATTTGTAAGTTGTAGCCGGTACGCTGTTACCTTTAATCCACAACTGTATTTTAACACTCCCCACCCGGGTATTGGCAAGATTGTTGAAAAAGAGTACCATATACCTTATTATTAAATATCAATAATTATGAGCACAAAAAACATTCTAATCGGAGCAGCATCCGGGCTTGCAGCCGGCGTATTGATAGGATTACTGGTAGCACCCGCAAGCGGCAGCGAAACACGTCAGAAAATTGCCGATTCTGCAGACTCCCTGCGCAGGAAGCTGAAACGTTTACGTGGCCATGCCAGCGATGAACTGGATCAGCTAAAGGATATTTTTGAACATGAAGTGGATGGGTTGAAAGATGATGTACGCGAACGTGTGCTGACGCTTATTAAAACCGCCAAAGCCAGCGCTAATAACATTAAAGCAGAAGCCCTTTCTTAAGGCTTCCGGGCAATACTCTACAGTAGTTTCATTAACTGCTGTAGAGTATTTTCCACATTTAATACCGCTCTTTTTCACGCCACTTTATTGCCTGCAAGCAGTTGTATTAACATCCTGTTAAAAACATTGTCTTTACCTTCTGTTACCTGCTTTAAAACGCTTGCACTTTATCTTCTTTTGTATTTGTCTTTATTAAGATTGGAAAAGTTCTGACATTTGCGCATTGCTGATATCAAATCAACCAATGACTTATGGTACAGGCGTATAATTTTCTGGCTAACTGGCAGTTATTCCCCGAGAAAGGCACTTATCAATCCGGCGAACGTCCACGATCAGGCACATTCAGTATTGCAAGTATTGAGAATGAACGCATGTTGTCTGTAAATACCAATTGGGTAACACTGGAAAACCAGGCATTTACCGCTGCCTATACCCTGGTGCCCGATGGACAGGAGCATCCTTTTGAAAACCCTGAGATAGCAGATACCGTGAAAGCAGTTTTTATTGACGGGATTACCTTTGAAATTCATTTCTATAAGAACGGGCAACCCTCTTTGCATATCATGAATGAGATTATGCCCAATGGTTATCTGCGTATTACTCAGAAAGGCACTACTGCAGATCAGCAGCCTTATACCAATATTGAATATTATCATAAACAGTTGAGTGTTCTTCCCTATTCAGCTTCTGTAGCCGGTGCCGTTATTAAACCTACGGAAGAAGGTGTGATCCGTCATAAGGCGCTTACTGCTATGGAGGAACAAACCAATATGCAGTTGGAACAGATCCGCAAACAGATTGAACTACTGGCGTTGCAGGCACAGGAGATCCAGAAACGCAAAGAGTTATCATTCATCATATACCAGGCAAAACTGAACTTTTCACCGGTCATAGGACAAACTTATTTCCTGTATGAAAAGAATGACGGCAGTCACCTGTTGTCACTGGTTAGTCCTAAAGAATGGGGCGGCGGCAGCGGTCCTTTTAAACGATTTATTGCGGCTGTTAAGTTACTGGCAGACCATACGTGGATGGAAGTGTTATAGACATAATGCAGTTACGGAGCGCATCTCTGCTATTATTTGCAATTGCCTGAAAATACCGTATTTCTGTTCCTGCCGGTATCTCTTTAATAACAATTGGTATTACCTTCCTGAGCGCGTCGTTAACGGTGGGTTATCATTCGGCCAGAGCTGCACTGATGGATCCTGTTCATGCATTAAAGAATGAATAATATACAATAAATAAAACACACAGGCACTCCTGTATCTTCGGGCAACCACCCTTTACTGCCCTGGATAGCGGGAATACCTGTGTGTTAAAATAATAGGGTTCTATAAAGATTTCAGCCAATCCTGTACAAATGCCCTTGCGGTTTCGGTCACTTCCTTACCTGCGCGGAAAGCATATTTCCAGTTGCCGGGTTTCTTTTCGTATACCGGGTTTACAAAGTATTTCTTTTTATTACTACGTTCTACCAGTTCAGCATTGTAATCAACGCCTTTGGTATCTTCCAGCATCTGCTGCAAGCGCTTTTTCACAAATGCACGGCTGTTTTCAGGAAACAGTTCTTGCCACGCTTCCGTCTCTTCCTGGTACTTTTTCATGTAGTACTCGTATTGCGACTTTTCACCCTGCGCCATCAGTGGAATGATCTCATTTTTCGGATCTTCATAGTCTTTCAACTGTTTCTGAAGCACTTCCAGCGATTCACTAAAGATCTTCTTCATGTCCTCTTTCGCTGTTTTCATTGACTTTTCAATTTCTGCAATACTTTTCTTCAGGTTGTTTACCTGTTCTGTACGGATCTCTGTTTCAGTTTTTGGCTTTTTCGGTTCGGCAGGTTTGCGTTGTTCACGGGTTGCTGCATACTCTTTTTTAAAAGCATCGCTTTCAACATATTGTTTGGTAAACGTCAACAGATCTTTGGTAACAGCAACCCTGTCGCCCAATGCAATGTTCCTGATATTGCGCGCACCATAATGCTGCAGATAGCCGCCCAGAAAGCTTTCTTTGATAGAACTGGTGCCGCTTTCTTTACTCATGCCCAGTTGCTGCCACAGGTCAGCATATATATCCGCAACTCGGAAAGCGTACAACGATACACAGCCTGCCATTACCAGTAATGGTAGCACCAGGCGTTTCCCTGCCAGCACAAAACGCTGTTTCATAGTAAAAAGGTTAATAGATAATGGTTATTGATTAACTGTGCAAAGATGCACCGGTTTAACCTGTATGTAAACCTCTTATGACACGAGCTGTATAAAGTGCTTCTTGAAAAGTCGATTGTGTATGTTGAATTGAATATGCAGCAACAGGTTGAATGGTCAGAACAGCATGTTATATCACAGCGGAGTAACCGGCAGCAGGTAGAAATAAGATAAAACGGTCATTTTCAGTGTCAGTTCATACCTTCCCTTCACCAATTCATGCCCGGAAAACCCCAGTTTATTGAAACCGGTATCTGTAAACCAGCAGAAACACAGTAATTTGTATCCGTTATTGCCGGTCTTCCGGTACCACCCTAATAACGTTTATGAGACTGCCACAATATTCAGGAAAAGATAATACGATCATGCTATGGACGCTGATCCCCTTTATCCTGTTGCAGAATAGTCTCATTTTTGGGATGCGTTTTTTTTCAGGGTGGAAATTTTTCCTGGTTACTTTCCTGGTTTCATTACTGGTGCTTTCTTTTTCCTACATTCTATACGGATCTATTGCGGTGGCACTGCGTAATCGTTTCCCTTCTGAGGAAGTGTTTCTGAAACGGACGCTGGTGTTACTGACGCTTTTTATGATCATGACCGGGTTACTGATCCTGTTCCTGCTGAAGATCTTTGAGTTCATTAGTTTTCTTGAGTATAAAATAAGTGACCGCAGTTTTTCCCGTGCCTATATTGCTACTGTAGTCCTTAATATTTTTCTGACCGTGTTGCACGAAGGGGTTTCCAAGTTCCAGAGTTACCGGGCTACATTGATTGAAACAGAGCAACTGAAAAAAGAATACATGCAAAGCCAGTTGCTGGGCCTGAAAAGCCAGGTAAACCCGCACTTCCTGTTCAATAGCCTCAATTCATTGTCAAGTCTTATTAATGAAAACGCTGAAAAGGCAGAAGATTTCCTGAATCATCTCAGTAAAGTATACCGGTACCTGCTGCGCAATAATGAAGAACATTTTGTTTCCCTGCAGGAAGAGCTGCAGTTCATACTTTCTTATTATCATATACTGAAAGCACGGTATGGAGAGGGAGTGCATGTAGAAACTGCTATCAGCCAGGAACACCTTGATATGCTGATACCACCGCTTACTTTACAACTCATTTTTGATAATACATTCAATCGCAACGCCATCAGCAAAACAAATCCCCTGTCTATCATCATCAGTTCACAGGATAGTCACTGGCTTTGTATCAAAAGCAATGTACAGTTGCGCATCGGTACCGAAAAAAGCGACCGTGACGCCGGTATGGAAAACATTATTAACAAGTACCGTTTACTTTGCCGCAAAAACATACTGGTGCATGAAAGTGATCATTTCCGTATTGTACGGCTGCCATTAATTCACCAGCAAACCCTTAACGAAGCATGAGAAGCTGGCTGAAACCTACCAAAATGGAATGGCTTACTTTTGTGCTGCTGATGCCGGTACTGTGTATGTTGCTGAACAGCATGCTTTTTCCTGATCGCTGGGATCACCGGGATGTAATGGTATATTCAACTCCCTTTATTTATGTGGAAGGTTTTGTATCGTGGTACCTGCACATCATCAGTATGCACTGGTTGCGTAAACGGTTTCCTGATATCCGCCAAACTGTTGTAAGACTGTCTATTCTTACTGTTACCCATATTGTACTCACCTCTATTACCTTTATACTGATCTTCTATTGCTATGATTATTTCCATTTCCTGCAGTACAGGCTTGATATGGGGCAACTGATCCTGTCGTTATTACTGGCGGTAGCACTTACCATGCTGGCTACAGCTACGTGGGAAGCTGATTACACCATCAGGCAATGGAAAGTCAGTCTCAATGAAAAAGAAGCCTTGCAGCAGATGGCCATCCGGCAGGAATTTGAAACATTGAAAAGCCAGGTAAATCCCCATTTCCTGTTCAATTGTTTTAACACCCTGTCGTCGCTGATCACAGAAGATACGCGCCGGGCCGATACTTTTTTGAATGAGCTGAGCAAGGTGTACCGCTACCTGCTGCGTAACAATGAAGATGGATTGTCTACCGTACAGAATGAATTACAGTTTATCGAATCATATTTCCGGTTGCTGAAAACCCGTCATGGTGAAGCTATACTTTACAATGTAGACATAGACATTCAGTGCCTGGAGCTTTTTGTTCCCTCGTTAAGCCTGCAATTGCTGGTAGAAAACGTGGTAAAGCACAATATGCTTTCTAAGAACAAACCATTGACAATAGACATTTTTACAATGGCAGGTAACAAACTGGTAGTGAATAACAACCTGCAGCCCCGCATCATTAAAGGCCCTTCCAACAAAGTGGGGCTGGAAAATATCCGTACCAAATATGCATTACTGAATCAGCAGGGTTTCCAGGTATTCCAGGATGAAAAGAATTTTACCGTGGTGTTGCCGCTTATCTGGAATATTGCTGCAGAACAGACTGCCCGGGAGTCGTACGGTCATCTTAACTAACTTATAAAACAGTGAACATGAAAATCCTGATTGTTGAAGACGAAGAACTGGCAGTGAAAAAGATCACCAAAACACTGTCGGATGTAGACAAACAAGCCGAAATAGTGGGCGTAACAGACAGTATACAGGCTACTGTAAAATGGCTGGAGAGCAATACTTCGCCGGACCTGATACTGATGGACATTGAGCTGTCTGACGGGCAGAGCTTTGAGATTTTTACACGCATAGATCTGAAAAGCCCGGTCATTTTCACCACCTCATACGATGAGTATGCACTGAAAGCATTTAAAGTAAATAGTATTGATTACCTGTTAAAGCCTATTCAGAAAGAAGACCTGGAAATAGCTTTGAACAAATACCGGCAGATGAAAGCCCTTTACCAGGGTGGAGAAAATACAGTGATGAATATGGATGCGCTGGTGAAAGAGCTGCAGCAAAAGCTGCAACCGCGTGAATATCGCAAACGGTTCCTGGTAAAACACGCACAGAAACTGGTTTCTATTGAAATTGAAGAGATCGCTTATTTCTTCAGCGACGGACGACTGAATTTTTTTAAAACATACGATAACCGCAAGTTTGTAGTAGACTATACCATGGATGAACTGGAGGAAATGCTGGATCCGGATCGTTATTTCCGTATTAACCGCTCTTTCTATATTTCAGTAGAAAGTGTTGACCAGATCCATGATTATTTCGGCAATCGTTTGTTGCTGCATCTCAAACCGGTATTGGACAAGGAATCCATTGTAAGCCGTGAAAAAGTAACAGAGTTTAAAAAATGGATGGGCAAATAAAACCTGTTATGATAGCGGCAATTGCAGAATTATTGACAGTTGCCGCTTATCTTCTATCATATCCAGTGTGGCGCCAATACTTTCCACCCGTTTCCGGATAGCAAGTGTACCGGGGTATGGCGTTGCAGCATAAACAATATCCGTTTCACTTTCTCCGCGCAATTTCAGCGATAACCGGTTTTTGTTTTTATCCCTGTCAATAAACACATCCAGGTTATTACATTTAAAATGGGTAATGGTGTCATCCACGCATTGTTTATAGATCACAAACAATTCGTGCCGCTGTTTCATATCCAGCTTTAATTTCCCCACTCCCTCTTCTGAACGGAAATGTATACGGATATGATATTGTTTTTCCAGTTTTATAGCATAGTCCTTCATACGCGCAAGGGTCTTTTCCATGCTATCGTTCTGCGGACTGATGCTCCATAAAATATCATCCATCGCATCCATCATGCGCTGGCTTTTGGAACTGATCTGGCTGATGTATTCTTTTGAACGGGCAATGTCTTTATCAGCTTTCAGCCTGGCCATCTCACTCAGCAGGTTAATATTGCCCAGCGTGGTATTCACTTCATCGTGCAGGTTCACGGCTATCTGCGTACGTACACGCTGCAATGCTTTCATTTTATTCACTCTTTCACGGTCTATCCAATACAACACAGCAGCTACAATAAGTGCCAGTATACAATAGAACCACCAGGTTTGCCAGAATGGCGGCGTGATGGTGATATTGATAGTTGTAATGTTTTTCCCCGGTATACCGTCTGTATTTTCAGCTTTTACCAGGAAGGTATAACTACCCGGCGGCAGATAGGTATAGATAGCCTGACCGGAACCACTGGCTTCTTTCCATGTTTTATCAAGATGCTCCAGCATGTACCTGTAGTGTGCTTTTTTCTGTTTCATAAAATCCAGGATGCTGAATTCTATGGTAACAGCAGCGTTGTCATAAGGTAAAACGATGCCTCCGGCAGCCAATACAGAGTCAACCGGCAAGGAGCGATTGGACAACCTGATATCTGTCAGCAATACTTCATCGGGCAGCGGCACTTTCTTAATATCAAGAGGGTTCAGCACAGTTAAACTGCGGTCTGTAGAAAACACCAGCCGCCCATCAGGTAATACATTTACACCACCGGGGTTAAAATTATCATACGCCATGCCATCGCGCCGGTCGTACAGGCTGAAGATCTTTTTTTCAAAATTCATACGGCACAGACCATGAGCCATTCCTATCCAGTAAATGCCCTGTTTGTCTTTCTGTAAACATTGCACGTTGTTGGAAGGCAAACCATCTACTGTTGTAATCTGGTAAATGTTATTGGTACGGGTGTTCAGTACGTTGATGGCGCCACCGGCTACCAGCAATGTGGAATTGTCGTGTTGTACAATGTCAAACACCGTGTTGTCCAGCAGGTGTTTTCCGTCAGGCCCATCTTTGCTGATGTGTAATAACAGTTCTTCGGTAGCGGTGTTGTATTTAAAAAGTCCTTGTGTCAGGCTGCCAGCCCACAAAAAACCATCGTGGTCAATCAGTAGTTTATAGATCCTGGCGCCATCTCTTTTACGTATCAGCTTAAATCCTTTGTGTACATCATTACCTGCAACTGCGGCATCCCATTTTACAATATGACCACCCTGCATGCCAAACCATAAATTACCCTGTCTGTCTTCGACTACCTGCCGGATGGTACTGCCGGCGAATATTTTATCGTAAAACCAGTCTGCTTTGCCTGTTTTGGTATGGTACACCAGTAAACCTCCCTCCTGCATACCCACCCAGATGGTATTGGAAGCTTTGTGTTGCTGGATAGACCATAAGCTCATTCCTTCACCGAAACGCTGCAGTGCAGGCGGTAAAGCAATAGGATTGAAACTGGTATCGTAAGCATAGAGACCCGTACCCCAGCACCCTATCCATATTTCATTTGCACCTACCTGTGCCGCTGTGATCACAGGGCCGTCAATCATACCGGAACCATCAGGACGTACCAGGCTGTAGTTGTTAAAAAGTTCCTTATCGGGATTGAAAATGAATGCACCATTTTCTGTAGAGACCCAGATATTATGCTGTTTGTCTTCAAACATATTGTATACCTGGTCAAACCGAATACTTTGCTCATCTACATATTCATTGCGCATCAATCTGAAACTTTTATCAGCTTCATTGTATTCTGCAATAAAAGTTCGGCCATACGCCCACAGGCGGCCGTTCTCTTGCAGTAATGCGCCTTGTATTTCGTGGTACCCCAGTTGGAACAGAGCGCTGAGATTGTATTCCCTTCGTTCGCGGGTAACGATGTTGTAGGAATGTAAAAAGGGCATTCCGCCAGATGGCCAGTTGGAATACCAGAGATAATTTCCCTGGTACCCGATCACATTTATGATAAAAGTTTCATTTTTCAGATCTTCTATCAGGGCAATATTATCAGGATTGTGTCCTGCATAATTGGTATGACCTGTTTTTTCATTGTATACAATAAATCCCTGGTGTGCACCCATAATGTACTGACCTTTTGAGGGAGAACAATACAGATCCTGCAGCCACCAGCCTGGTGGTTTGGACAGGTAAGGTACCGGTACAAACTGCTGCCGGCTGCTATCATACCGGTAACCGCCCATATTGATAACAAATAACAGCATATTGCCATTATTGTCTGTACGCAGCATGGCGGAAGAAAAATTAGGATCATAATTACTCATCAGGCCCGCATGGTCTGCTATGGGCACATTGGTAAATGTAAAAGTGGATGTATTGAAGATGCCTACTTTTCCCCCTCCCAATACCCACAGGTTGTGATGCCCGTCTTCCATCACCTGGCCGATAACATCGGCAGGAACAGAGCGTGGGTTACCCGGCTCATTTCTGAAAGTGAGAAACTTATTGCCATCATAACGTTGCAGACCGTCAAGCGTAGCCAGCCAGATATACCCTTTATGGTCTTGTATAATGTTCTTAACAATATTGGAACGCAGCCCATTGGCAGAATTGAAATGAACAAAATGGTATTTACGCGTATGAGGAACGCTGATAACATCAAAAGCGGGTTTGCCGGATAACAGTTTGGTACCGGTTACATGCCGCTGAAATGTGAATTGTTGCTGGGCCGCTACAGTAAAGCAGACTGCCAGCAGGCATACAATAAAAACTGATCTTTTGAACAAGCGGGGTGGTTTGAAACAGCAAAATTAATATTCCGGGCATTGGATATGGTGCAGTTCATGCATCATTTTTGACAATTCATGCATTTTCCGGCCGGTAACCGCCGCCGGTATTGCGTTATTGCCACTGTCGTCAAAGCTTTTAAGATCGCCGGTCTGTTTAACTGTACGTGCTTATCCGGCACCTCAGCGGGGTTTTATAACAGTTCGCCCAGCCACCCATTGATGTTTAAAGGCTGATATGGCAATTTTGTGAGTACCGGATCTGCCTGCACCACCGGATGAACGCTGAATGCATCACCGGTTGCTGCAACCCTGCTTTTCATTACAACGACAAAAGAACACCAATACACATGAGAAATTATAATCTGTGCACCCAGCTGTACAAAGGAGCGAGAGCATTGCTGTACCATATTGCCCTGACCCTGCAGCAAACAGATTTCTCTATACGCGATGAAGCTGCGGCATCACTGGAGGAAATGCAGCAGGCCCTTCACCTGTTTAACGGTTATGCCTGGATGGAGGAAAAATATATGCTGCCTGCAATAAAAAAGTACAGTGCTGAAGCAGTGACCATATTTAAAGGAGCACATGAAATAAACGTTGCATTGTCGCAGCAACTCAAAGGGTTATTGCAATTACTGCAACAGGCATCTACCTCCCGCAGCCGGCAGGATACAGGCCATGCCATTATCAGGGCCTATACCTCTTTCCTGGCCGCAAAACTGGAACATCTTGCTATTAAAGAAGCTACCCTTTCTACCGTTTTACAAACCTATTATACCGAACAGGAGGTAATCGGGCTGCAGCAAACCATTCTCAATGCCATCCCGGTACAACACCTGGCAGTATATTTCCGCTGGATCATGCGCGGATCCAACAACACTGAGATCATCAACTTGCTGCGGTATTTTGAAAAAACCGGTACCGCACAGGCAATTGACCTGATGCTGCAGATGCTGGAAACAGAACTGCCTGTACAGCGCTGGAAAAACATCCAGGATAAACTTGCTGAAGGGAAAGTACTATAACACCAAAGTTGTCTTGTGTCAGGAAGATATTGTATATCATAACTGAAAATGTCCGTTTACAGATGCTATTGGAGGCGTATGATGGATAAATGAAGGTAAAAACGTATCTTTCCATCCTTCCGGCTACCAATTAACAGCGTAATGCAAAACAATCAAGATGTTTTGCTGGTATTCATCGTACTTGTTTCAGCATATTAACGACATTCCAGGTTGAGTATAGCCTGACACTATATGAAAGAACGGGATCATATATGGAATCTCGCGGCCAAAAAACTGGCAGGAGAAGCGACAGCAGAAGAATTGGAAGAGTTGCAGCAGTTATTGCAACAACATCCAGAAATGATCCAGTCTATTGGAATGTTATCTGCTATCTGGAAACCTACCGATCAAAAGATCAACAACGACGAAACAGAGAATGCATTTAACCGGCATATGCACCGCATGGCAACGCTGCAGGAAGCACGCGAAGCCGAAGAAGCATTGAGTAAACGGGCTGTTACCTGGAACAAGCGGCGCAAAAACAGGTTGTTCATTCTGCCTTTCAGCAATGGTATGTTGAGCAATTACGCTAAAATAGCGTGGCGTAATGTGGCCCGTAACAAAACATTTTCCTTTATCAATATTACCGGTCTTGCGTTGGGCATAGCTACGGCAATACTGATCTTTTTGTGGATACAGAACGAGTTCAGCTATGAACAGTTTCATAACAAAAAAGATCGTATTTACCAGGTAATGACCCGCTTAAATATAGATGACCGGGTACGTTGCTGGTCTTCCACCCCTATGTTGATGGCGCCTGCTATGCAATCCTCCTTTCCGGAGGTGGAAGCGTTTGCCCGTGCTAACTGGGTAGGCGCTTTTACTTTTAGCTCAGGCAACAAACACCTGCAAACACAGGGGTATGTCACCGATAGCGGCTTTCTGCGCATCTTTGATTTTCCATTGGTGGCAGGCGATCCCAATACGGCGCTGAGTAATCCGCGTGGCGTAGTGATCACGGAAAAACTGTCGCGTAAGCTTTTTGATGAGGCCAATGCCATGGGACGTGAGATCAGGATTGACAGTAATGCCATCTTTACTGTAACCGGTGTAATGAAAGACCTGCCAGGTAATACCATGTTCAATTTTGAATACCTGGTGCCCTGGAGTTATAACAAAGAGGTAGGCTGGCAAAACGATAGCTGGGAAAGTAATTCCATTTCAACATTTGTATTGCTGAAACCAGGTGTTACCGAAGCTGCTTTCAATAAAAAGATCCGGCATTTTATTGACCGGTTTGCGACCATAAAAAATGAATTCTTTTTACACCCCATGACCAAATGGTGGCTGTATTCCAATTTCGAAAATGGCGTAGCCACTGCCGGACGCCTTGTATACATCCGGTTGTTTTTTATCATTGCCATTTTTGTGCTGCTGGTTGCCTGTGTCAATTACATGAACCTGGGTACAGCGCGCAGTGCCAAACGCGCCAAAGAAGTAGGTATACGCAAAGTGGTGGGCGCAGGCAGGAGCGCACTGGTACGACAATTCATTGGTGAATCTGTATTGTTTGCTTTTATAGCAGGTGCGATAGCGCTGGCAATTGTAAATCCAGTACTTCCCCGGTTTAATGAACTGGTGTATCAAAGACTTTCCATTCCCTGGGCAAATCCGTATTTCTGGATGTTGCTCTTTGCTTTTTTATTGTTCACGGGTATTATTGCAGGGTGCTATCCGGCGTTTTACCTGTCGGCCTTTCAGCCTATCCGTGTGTTAAAAGGTACATTCAAAGCCACACGTGCATTGATTACTCCCCGAAAGGTACTGGTAGTAGTACAATTTACATTTGCCATTACACTCATTATCTGTACCACTGTTATATACCGGCAGATCAATTTTGCACGTAAACGTGAAGCCGGGTACAGCAGGGATCATCTGGCGTATGTATACGTAAAAGGGGAAATGAATAAAAAATACCCGTTGATCAAACAGGCATTGCTCAACAGTAAAGCTGTATTGGCTGTTACCAGGACCAACTCTCCTATTACTGAAGTATGGTCTATTGGTGATGGATACAAATGGAACGGTTATGATTCCGGCAAGCGTATGGCTTTTGCACAGCTCCATATTGACAATGATTTCAGTAAGACCATGGGTGTAGATATCATTGCAGGCCGGGATATCAATACTAACCTGTATCCTTCAGATTCCACAGCCATGCTGCTGAATGAAGCTGCTGTAAAACAGATGGGTCTGAAAAATCCTGTTGGTGAAATTATTAATCAGGATGGTATTATCAACTGGCATGTAGTGGGAGTAGTGAAAAACTTCATGCCTGCATCTCCTTTCGAATCCGTATTTCCCACTGTTATGCCAGGGCCTTCAGCATGGGCCGGTACCATTACTTTTAAACTAAACCCGGCTTATAATACAGCTGATAACATTGAAACTATCAGAAAGGTCATTACAGAATACAATCCCGATTATCCGTTTGAGTATACATTTGTAGACAAGGCCTTTGCTTTAAAGTTCAAAGGTCAGGAGCAGGTTGGTACCCTGGCTGCTTTGTTTGCGGGGCTTACCATTTTTATTTCCTGCCTGGGACTGTTTGCCCTGGCCGCTTATGTGGCTGAAAACCGCATCAAGGAAATAGGTGTGCGTAAGGTGTTGGGGGCTTCGGTTTCAGCCATCACTACCCTGCTGTCAAAAGATTTCCTGTTGCTGGTGCTGATTGCATTTGTAATAGCATCGCCCATTGCATGGTGGAGCATGAGCAGCTGGCTGCAGCGTTTTGCATACCGTATCAATATCAGTTGGTGGATGTTTGCTGCTACCGGTGTAAGTTGTATACTGATTGCTGTACTTACTGTAAGCTATCAGACCATAAAGGCAGCACTGGCCAATCCTATCAATGCTTTAAGAAACGAGTAGGCGAATCAATTGCCGGCAGTAATGGTCTGCAATACCATGGTTATTTTTTCGCTGAGCGCATAATTTCCCCTGATCTCTATTACCGGGCAACTTACCTGTTGCAGCCATTTTTCCTGTGCCGCCAGTGTTCTGCCATGTGTGGTATTATCATCATAACCATTGGCCCATTCCAGGAAAGCCGCATGCTGTTTTTTGCGTTCAGGATCATTGAGGATCACAGTGCCATAGCGTTCAAACTCGCGTTGCTGCAGTCTTTCCATCCTGATGTGATTGGGCAGATACAGGAATACAATGTAATCAAAGGCCGATGCCCAGTATTTGCTCCAGTTGATCAGCGAACCGCCTACTATACCATGCCCTGCGGCATCCAGGTCTGCCTGCAGTAAAGCATTTCTTTCTTCCGGTAAACGACGAACCGTAAATGGCGGTTCGGATGGTAACCAGAAATATTGATCTGTATCAAAATAAGGGATGTGCAAACGTTCAGATAATGCTTTGCCCAGGGTTGTAGAACCGGCACCTGATGCACCCATAATGAGTAACTTCATACCTGTCAAAGGTATTACTTCTACATACCTGTTTTTGTGAAGTTGCTTTTAAGTTTCTTATCCCGGGTATGATTAAAAGCACGTTAAAAATCAATACAGCACATTATCCGGTAACTGTGCTACATTAGTATTGCAGTTGCAAACCTTATCTGAAATTGAATTTCATGTCTGCTGAGTTCTATACACAATTCAATGGCATCGCTATTATCATTGCATTTTTTATGCTGTGCCTGATGATCATTCTGCCATTAGCCGGTCGTGTTGTGCTGTCTTTATTGCTTTTCATTACAGCCTGTATTACCTGGGTGCAGGTTACGCAGCATCCTGGTATTTACCATCAATACAATGATTTTGTACTCTTCCCCTGGTATGGTCATTACATTGTACAGCCTTTTATTGCTCATCTTCCTGCTGCGGGTATTATCATTGCTGTTGTGCAATTGTTTGTTAGTGTTGGGTTGTTACTGAAAAATACGGTTTTTAATATGGCTTGTGTACTGGCATTACTGTTCCTTGTGATCATTGCTCCGCTGGGGCTTGCAGCCTTTTTTCCGGCCACCTTACTTCCGGCAGCAGGATGTATTGTGTTGCTGCGCAAAAAGATCTGCTACAGTGTATGGGAGCGCCCCGTAAAGTAAAAAAGCTATAGGTTGCGCACAACCCATAGCTTGCTTATAAACTCCAACTATAACTATTTTCTGTTTGTCTCTTTCTTACGGCAATGTGATCTCTTTCTGTCCGCTGTTCCATTTCAATATAGCCTTGTTATCGCAGGTGCCATCACCAAAATCAATCGTAACAGTGGTGTTGTTGACGGTGATCTTTAATATACCCTGTCCTATCCAGTTGCAGGATACTGCTTTGATCAACGGGGTTACTGTGCTTCTGGTAACAGTGGTGCCATTGGCATATACAATAGTAGCAGAGCCTTCTACTGAATAAGCATCATCGCGTACAGTTGCTGTACCGCTACCCGCTACCTGTGTTACCACCTTGGTACCGGTAACAGTGAATGATCTGCCATTGGGCCATGACACTTTACCGTCTTTTACATCTACAGAATATTTCAGTACGCCACCGCTGCTGAGATTAACAATGGTTTTGGTACCTTCAATATGCAACCTGTTGGAATAATAATCTTTGAAAGTGATGGTTACAGTGGCGCCTGTGGTACGGAATGGAGCAGAGAATGTAAGTACAACCACGCCTTTTCTGAAACGGCCATCGCGACAGATAGTACCGGCGCCGTAATCAATGGTCACTGTTTTCGGAAAAGTAGAATCAGCGGGTGTAACGGTGACGATTGTGTTTAAACCGATCTTGAACTGCAGATCGGCAAACAGGTAAACTCTTTCATTAGAACTGCCATCCACACGTCCGGTAGCTCCGGCATCCAGGCCGGCGCCGGCAGATAGCCCGATCTCTGTAGCATCATCATATTCGCCTTCTGCTTCAGCTGTTTCCTGGCTGGCAGTTATGGCATCGTTCTGCGTGTCAGATTGTGAACTGTTGTCCTTTTTACAGGCACTGAATGCAAATACAGTAACCAGTGCGGACATAATGATCCCATGACGAAATGAATATTTCATAATTGTACTTTTAATCAGGTTTACGAATTATTATTTTGATAAAGGGGAATGCTGTTACCAGGTTATGTGTACAAGGGAATGCACGATGAATTTTCCCTGGTGTTTCCGGTTAACCTGTCTGTTCCGGAAACAGACTGTATAACCGGGCAGTTTGTATTATTTATTGAGTATTGGAAGCTGTTTGTTGCGCCAGGTTTAAAATCACGTTAAAATATTTTTTAAACCGCCGGAAATGCTGCAAAAGGGCGTCTCAGGCACCGGCTGATTTGCTTTTTGTCAAACAAACGGAGGCTGCCTTTCATCACTGCTTACCTCCCGTATTCAATATTCCGGGCATAGCACATCAGCACATTCCTTAATTTAGTGCCCCATACTTATCAATTATGCTCATCGATTTACGCTCCGATACAGTAACCCGTCCCACACCGACCATGCTGCAGGCCATGATGCAGGCTCCCACAGGAGATGATGTTTTTGGCGAAGACCCTACCGTAAATGAATTGGAAGCCATGGCCGCTACCATGTTTGGTAAAGAGGCTGCCCTGTACTGCCCTTCCGGCACCATGTCGAACCAGATTGCCATCAAGGTGCATACGCAACCCGGTGATGAGGTGATCTGCGATTTTTCGGCCCACGTGTACCAGTTTGAAGGTGGTGGCATTGCATTCAATTCCGGTGCACAGGTACACCTGCTGCATGGCGACCGCGGGCGCTTTACCGCCGAACAGGTAGCGGCAGCTATTAATAACCCGGAAGATGTTCATAAAGCCCATACATCGTTGGTTTGTGTTGAGAATACTTCCAACAGAGGTGGCGGTAGCTGCTATAACCTGCACGAGATCAGTAAGATCAGGAATGTATGCGATGAACGTGGCCTGAAATTGCATCTTGACGGGGCACGTCTTTTCAACGCGATGGTGGCCAATAATGAATCACCGGTAAAATATGGCGAACTGTTCCATACTATTTCCATTTGTCTCAATAAAGGGTTGGGTTGTCCCATTGGCAGCATCCTGCTGGGATCTGCTGATTTTATTAAGAGGTCGCGCCGTGTGCGTAAGGTGTTTGGCGGCGGTATGCGGCAGGCAGGTATTATGGCTGCATCTGGTATTTATGCACTGCATCATCATGTCAGTAGGCTGGCGGAAGATCACCAGCATGCCCGGGATATTGCTGCAGCGTTGGGCCAAAAGGAATTTACGGCTGCAGTGTTACCTGTAGAAACCAATATCATCATTTTTGAAACAAGAGCTCCTTTTCAGCCGGCCGCCATTACTGCTAAACTGAAAGAACATGGCATACTGGCCATACCGTTCTCTCCTACCCAGATCCGTATGGTACTACACCTGGATATTACTACTGAGATGGTACAACAGGTAATTGCAGTGATTGAAAAATTATAATCTGTAATAAAGAGAAACTATCGATAATATCTTTTTAACCGGGCAATACGCCCGGTTTCTTTATTTTATACCGTTTGCTTTATTTTGTATATGCCAACAGGTATTTGCTATAAAAAGGGCAGCTTACATGTACCTGTGCAATATTTTGGCTGCCCGTTACAAAATCGCAATGCATGAAAACCTTTGTTACCTCTTTATACCGATTACCGGTTTTGTTTGTTGTAATATTCGTTATCACCTCCGGTAGTGCCAGGGCACAGGATAAACATCCGGCAAATGATACTTCTTTTTTTATATTGTCAGATACCACGCAGCTAACCCGCAGCGACTATATATCCAGTGTAGAAAGAGCATACCAGACCATTAACACGGTACAGAACCAGGCTGAAATAGGTCATGGCTTTTTTCTGTTGAAACAGGAAGCTGATAAAAACCGTGAAATACTTTCCGTACTGCACAAAATGCTGGAAGGCGGCAGTAAGACCAACCTTCGCAATCTGCAGTTGTACAAACGTATGCTGGGCGATTTTCACGACAATAATGAAAACAATCGCCAGGCGCTCAGTAAAGAAATTGCCAGGCTGGAGCAGGCCAAGCGTAGCCTGTATGCCGTTACCCGCGATTCTGTACTGAAACAACTGATCCGTATTACCATGCAGGATACGCTGGCCAAACGCTCGCGGTTAAAATCACTGCAAACAAAATGGGCGCAGGCAGATTCACAGTTAAATGCCAGCCTGGATACGCTGAATAACTGGAGTGCATCATTTGCCATGAAAGCCATTGGTATTGGCGAAATGCTGAGTACCATTGATGATAAAATACGACAGAATAGTATAGAGGAACTGAAGGGAGATTATAATGACCTGTGGCAACCGGATTCTACAGCCAGCAAGAATACCGCTGCAGCCGTAAAAGCAAATTCTGCCAACATAAAAAAGGTGCTCAATTACTATATGAGCGTTAATGCAGGCGGTACGTTCTGGCTGCCGCTTTTTATATTCCTGTTCTTATTCTGGTGGGTCAGAAAGAATTTTAAAGCACTGGCAGTGTTGCCGGATGCAACAGGTATTTACAGTAATTATTTCACTTACCTGTACAGGCATCGTATTGCAGCGCTGCTGATTTTCATCTTTTGCCTGGCCCCTTTTTTTGACATCTATGCGCCCTGGAGTTATTTTGAACTGGTTCAGCTGATCATTACCATTTCAGTGCTGGCAGCATTGCCACCGGGGCCTAAAAAAGCGCTGCGAACGCCGTGGTTATTGTTCATTGCACTGCTATTGTGCATTGCTATTATGGATACTTTCCATTTTAATACAGCACAGCGTTATATGCTCATTGGTATCAACCTGTTGTCTATAGCATCCTGCCTGCTGCTGATGCGACAGGTAAAACAGTTTACCTATCTGCAACGGTTCATCAGGATCGTTTGCATGATACATATTGTATTGAATGTACTGGCTATCCTGTGCAACCTGTATGGCCGGGTATCCATTGCGCAGGGATTTACCAATACGGCCATTATTGCCATTACACAGGCAGTGGCTTTGGCCGTATTTAAACAGGTGATACATGAATTATTGTTGTTACAATTGCTGAAAAGCCGTGTACGGTATGGTTTAAAAACAACATTTGATCATACTGCCGTTACCCAAAGCCTGCAAAGGCCATTGCAGATCATTATCCTGTTGCTCTGGGGCGTTATGTTCTCTGCCAATCTGAATATGTATGCCATGCTGAGAACAGGGGTTAATATAATCTTCACTGCCCCCATACATATCGGCAGTGCTAATTTTTCACTGGGCAGCATTGTATTATTCCTGGTAATAGTATGGCTGGCGCACCTGTTACAACGCTATGTAAGCTACTTTTTTGGCGATACCGGCAATGATGATGAGATCAACAAGAACAGCCGTTCCAAACTGCTCATTACCCGTTTGATTGTATTGTGCTCTGGCTACCTGCTGGCAGTAGCTGCATCCGGGTTACCCATTGACAAGATCACGATTGTACTGGGAGCTTTGGGTGTTGGTATTGGTATGGGTTTACAGAATATCGTAAACAACTTTGTATCCGGCATTATCCTGGCATTTGACAGGCCATTGCAGATAGGTGATTCTGTAGAGATCAAAGGACATAGTGGCCGGGTAAAAGAAATAGGCATCCGTTCCAGTACCCTGCTTACTGCAGATGGTGCAGAGATCATTATTCCCAATGGTGATATCCTGTCTCAATCTATCACCAACTGGACGCTGACCAACGAACAACGCCGGCTGGAACTGTCATTTACAGTGCAGACCACGGAAGAAAAGGATAAAGTGATCGAATGTATTACCGAAGCTACGCTTGCTACTACATTTGTATTGAAAAATCCCAAACCTGTAGTGTTGATAGATAGTGTCAATGAAAATGAAATGACGTTTACTATCGGTTTCTGGTGTACCAATGTCAGCAAGGCCGACTGGGTAAAAAGCGAAGTCCGGTATCATGTATACGGCAAACTACGCGAACAACAGATCCTTGTAAAATAAACGTTTCAACGGCTCCTGTTATCCAGGAGCCGTTTTTGTTTTACCGCTTACAGATGGTAAGGAAAGATATTTCATTAAAAATGACCTCATTCTTAACAACTGGCTTTTTATGTAATTCGTTATTTTTGAAATTCATAACACGCAAGCTATGTTACCAAAAGTTAAGCCTCATCGTACGGAAGCATGGGAAAAATTAGAAGAACACTATAAAAAAGTATCACGCCACCACCTGCGTGAGTTGTTTGAAAAAGATCCCGAACGTTTTGAAAAATTCTCTATACAATTAGAAGATATCCTGGTAGATTATTCCAAAAACCGCATTACCTCCAAAACATTGCAGTTACTGTTTGAGCTGGCAGAAGAATGTAAGCTGAAAGATGCTATTGAAGCCATGTTTACCGGAAATGCCATTAATGAAACCGAAGGCCGTTCTGTATTGCATACAGCTTTGCGCAATTTCTCAGACCAGCCAGTTTACTCCGGTGGCAACAATGTAATGCCTGAAGTAGAAAGAGTATTGCAGCAGATGAAAGACTTCTGCCAGCGTGTACACAGCGGTGCCTGGACAGGTTATACCGGTAAAAAGATCCGCTATATTGTAAACATTGGTATTGGTGGCAGTGACCTGGGGCCTTATATGGTAACAGAAGCATTGAAACCTTACTGGATCAGTGATATACAGGTTTACTTTGTATCGAATGTAGATGCTACGCATATAGTGGAAACACTCAAAAAGGTAAAGCCGGAAGAAACACTGTTCCTGATTGCGTCCAAAACCTTTACCACACAGGAAACGATGACCAATGCGCATACCGCGCGTGAATGGTTTTTACGTGCCGCGCAGGACGAAACACAGGTGGCAAAACACTTTGTGGCATTATCTACCAACGAAAAAGAAGTAACGGCCTTTGGTATTGACAAGGCCAATATGTTTGAGTTCTGGGATTGGGTAGGCGGCCGTTATTCTTTATGGAGCGCTATCGGTCTGTCAATTGCGCTTACCATTGGGTACGACAATTTTGAGCAATTGCTGCGCGGTGCACATGCTACCGATCTGCATTTCCGTAATACAGAGTTTGATAAGAATATACCCGTAATACTGGCCCTGATCGGTCTTTGGTATACTAATTTCTTTGGTTCACAAACGGAAGCTATTTTGCCCTACGACCAGTACATGCATCGTTTTGCTGCCTATTTCCAGCAGGGGAATATGGAAAGTAACGGTAAAAGCGTGGATCGCAAAGGCAAACCAGTTTCATACAGTACCGGCCCTGTTATCTGGGGAGAACCGGGTACCAACGGGCAACATGCCTTTTACCAATTGATCCACCAGGGAACGGTACTGATCCCTTGCGATTTTATAGCCCCGGCTATCAGTCATAACCCGGTAGGCGACCATCATGCAAAACTGTTGTCGAACTTCTTTGCCCAGACAGAAGCCCTGATGAATGGTAAAACTGCCGAAGAAGTAGAGGCAGAGTTTGCCAAAGCAGGTAAAAAGCCTGAAGATGTGGCCGATCTGGTACCTTTTAAAGAGTTTGCGGGCAATAAACCCACTAACTCTATCCTGATTAAACAGATCACACCGTATACATTGGGTCAATTGATCGCCTTATACGAACACAAGATCTTTGTGCAGGGCGTTATCTGGAATATCTTCAGTTTTGACCAATGGGGCGTAGAACTGAGTAAACAACTGGCTAATAAAATATTGCCTGAATTGCAGAACAATGAACCGGTAAATACCCACGACGCATCTACCAATGGCCTGATAAACGCATGGAAAAAAATGCGGAATTAATTGTGTATATTGAAATGTAATTGCATCGTACTACCAAACTACTGATATGAAACAGGTTTTGATAGTTACGTTTTTTACACTGACCACGGGTTTATCCTATGCACAGGATAAACCCGTGATTATATATGACAGGAACCGTTCAATGACCGTAACACGCCCCTCCTTTCCTGATAACCAGCAAATGATTGTTGACACCGGCAAACTCCGTCAATTGTTGCTGCAGGGGCGCAAAGACAACGGCAATGCCCTGGCTATGGCCACTTTTTCACACAACACCAGCCGGGGAGCAGTATACAAGCTACCGGTTGATAATATGCCCTGCCTGGTACCTGATATGCGCCAGGTGACTACCATGCCCAATAAACAATCAGACCCCGCCCAACACTATAATATGCCTAACCTGTACAAGCCCTGGAAAGTGGTTCCGGATGCCCAACAGGTGACTCCTGATAAATAGTTGCTCCGGAATACACCAGATCCACATCTGTTCGTTATTATTGCTGTATGGCAGTAGTATACATGCTTGTTGTAACTGCATGTATAGGAAAACCGGTTGCTCTATTGCAGCAACCTATTCATCTGCTTAACAACAAAACCAATGCTTATGAGATTACGACTACTACTCGTACTGGTGTTTTCCTCATTGTTTGTAGCCCCTGTACTTGCACAAGATCTGTGGTCTGATGCAGATGCGGCCCGTGCAAAACCTTATACCAACGCCCGCAGTGCAAACCTGCCTTCCACATACAGGTTGATACAATTAAACCGTTCACTGGCGGCAACATTGCAGCAGCGTGCTCCGCTGGAAAAACCTCAGGCACGTACCGGTATTTCCAATGTACAGTTCCCGATACCTTTGCCGGATGGCAGCATGCTTAAAACATCTATTACAGAATCTCCCATTTTATCGCCCGAGCTGCAGGTACAGCTTACCACGGTAAAGACCTATGAGCTTACAGACCCTGTTACACACACGTTGCAGGGACGTATCACTATTACGCCGGACGGTATTACCGGGTTACTGTTTACTGCAACCGGAAGTGTATACATATCTCCATTGGGGAAAGACTATCCTGACCTGCACATGGTATATTATGTAAAAGATGTACCTGTCACTTCGCCTTTGTTATGTGGTGTAAAAGATGAGGTAGCTAACGGACAACGCGGTAGTTCTGTGCTTGCTGGTGATTGCCAGTTACGTACATACAGGCTGGCTGTAGTAGCTTCCGGTGGTTATACTTATTGGGCAGGGGGACAAATCAACGCGCTTACCTATATGACTACCCTGGTGAATGATATTTCTGCCATTTATGAACGGGATGTAACGATCAGGCTTAATCTTGTTTCCAATAACAGTATTATTTTCACGGATTCAACAACTGACCCATATCCAACGGTTGGATTTCCTACATCAGGCACCGGTTCTTCTACGCTTGAATTAAATCACTCAACCCTCAACAGTACTATAGGTTCTGCCAACTTTGACCTGGGTATTGTATTAAATTATGGCTGGAACGGCGGTTTGGCAAGACTTTCGGCTGTTTGTAATAATTCTTCTAAGGGAATGGCTGCTGCCGGTCTAAATTTCGGAACCGGTTCAAACCCACTCCCTGGTCCGCAGGGGGCCGTTTTTACGGGCGTTGTAGCCCATGAAATAGGACATCTGTTCAGTGCTACCCACTCTTTTGCTGCCAATAATGGCGGTTGTGCCGGTAATACAACGGCAGCTTCTGCCTGGGAGCCAGGAGGCGGTTCCACCATTATGGCTTATGCCGGTACCTGCAGCGGAAATTATTATCAATTTAACTCCGACTTGTATTTCCATGGAGGCAATATTCTTCAGATCAGCAATTTTGCGCTATCCACTACTTGCCCTGTTACCAGTGCATTGAGCAATGTGGCGCCTACTGTGAGTGTAGCAGCCAGTGCTTATACCATTCCCATTTCAACACCATTCAGGCTGGATGCAACCGCCAGCGATGCCAACGGTAATACGCTGTATCATTGCTGGGAACAAATGGATGCCGGCCTGGTAACCAATCTGTCCCCGCAGGCTACCAACACTACAGGACCCAATTTCCGTTCCTATCCACCTACCACCAATTCTTACCGCATCTTCCCTGCCCTGTCTTACATACTCAGTGGAACCGGTTTTGCGTATGAAGTATTACCTTCTGTAAGCCGTACCATGACTTTCCAGGATATGGTACGCGACCAGGCAGCAGGTGGCGGATGTACGGCACAAACGTCTGTGGCCGTTACTACCAACGCGTCAGCCGGTCCGTTTGTGGTAACCTCACAAAATACAGCCACCAACTGGACAGCCAATGGAACCAATACTGCTACTATTACATGGAATGTGGCCAATACTAATGCTGCGCCGGTGAATTGTACTGCTGTAGATATCCTGTTTTCTACTGATGGAGGTAACACGTTCCCTTACACATTAGCATCCAATACAGCCAATGATGGTTCGGAGATCATTATCATTCCAAGTTTGCCTACCTCCAGCGGGCGTATCATGATCCGTTCGCGTAATAATATCTTCTTTAATATTAACAGTGCATATGTTTCCATTGTTTCATCATGTACTGCCAACGGTGTAACCATTACGCCGTCTGCAGCAGTGAGTGCACCAGTAAATTCAGCAACACTTAATCTTTCATTATCACCGGTATTCGGATCTGTTGTTGCTCTTTCAGGTACATTAAATAATTCAGACCCGGCTACCAGTTTAGCAGTGAATAACCTTTCGGTAGGTTCCTGTACAACTGCGGGTAATACTTATCGCTACAATACGTTCTATTTTACACCCAGCGTATCGGGTAATTATACATTTACACGAACAGCTGCAAGTAATCTTATATTTAATTTATACCAGGGGACGTTTACACCATCCAGTCCATGTGCAGGCATGCTTATCTCCAATGGCACATATAACGGAGCTTCTGTAGTTATTGGCAGCAGTATCACATATTCTCTTGTAGCCGGGTTTTACTATACGCTGGCTGTAGGTACTTTCAATACAGGTTCTCCTGCATTGCCTTTCACTTATGGATACACAGTTACTCCTCCGGCTGGTGGTAATATTTACAGCAGTGCACCTGATCCCGGAGCAGGGTTCAGTTATGCATACGTAATTGTAGACAACAGTACCGGTAATATTAAAGCTATCAGTACTACCGCAAACCTGAGTAGTGGAGCCACTTATCCTGTAGGTACATATACAGTATATGGTCTTTCCTATTCCAATACAGTAACACCAGCAGTACTGAATGGCTATATCGGCAGCCCGTTCACTTCATTGCAAAATGCTTTGATGTACAATTCTGCATCCGTGTGTGGTAATCTTAGCACTAACTCTGTGCCGGTTACAGTAACAGCATCCTTACCTGCACAATTGTTGCCATTGAAAGCGTATAAGGTTGGCAATACGGCAGAGCTCAGGTGGAGTACCGCATCTGAACAGAATACGGGGCATTTTGAAATATGGCGTTCTGCCAATGGTTCGTCCTTCGACCATCTGGTGGGTTCTGTGCCGGCCAGGGGCAATAGCAATGTGGTGGTGAACTACCAGTTCACCGATAATAATCCATTGCCAGACTGGAATTATTACAGGATAAAAGAAGTGGATCTTGACGGAAATACTACACTGAGCAATATAGCACGCGTCAATATGTCGCAACCTGTTGTAGCACTTTCTGTATACCCCAATCCTGTTGATAGCAAACTTACACTGGAGTATATTACCGATAAGCGTGAAAACATACAGGTGCGTATACTTGACAGTAAAGGCAGTCTTGTTAAGCAAAGCAACTTTGTGGTGCAGCAGGGCAGCAATATCCGCACATTGCCTGTATCAGCACTTGCCAAAGGGGTGTATGTTTTACAGGTAATTGGTGGTCAGCAACCGGTTACAACAAGATTTATTAAAGAATAAACAGACCGTATACATCGAAAAGGCTGCCACCTGTGTAAGTGGCAGCCTTTCTTTTTTGCAGCAATCAATGCAATAAAAAAGCCCCGGTATTCCGGGGCTTTCAATGTATTTTACACTATGTGATGTTTTACCATTTGTCTACTTCTTCGCCTGTATTGTTCACAGCGCTGCTGCTGTTATCGGCGATGCTGTTGTTTACTACTACAGTTTCAACTTCAGCGCCATCAGTACCCAGGTCTTCAGCATCATCAGGAGCCTGATCGTGGTTGTACGCATCGAAATCGAAATTAGGCATCAGGTCAGTCTTCACATAGTCTACAGCTTCAGTCAGTGCCTTTAAAAATTTGTTGAAGTCTTCTTTGTACAGGAAAATCTTGTGCCTGTCGTAGCCATTCTCATTAAACTTCTTGCGGCTTTCTGTGATGGTTATGTAATAATCATTCCCACGAGTTGCTCTCACATCGAAGAAATAGGTTCTTCGTTTCCCAGCCCTGATACGTTTGCTGTAAACGCTTTCCATTCGTTTGTCGTTGTTTTCGTACGCCACAGTCATTTAAGTTTTAGCAGTTTAAGAATTGTCAGAATTCAAATAAAGTAGATACAAATATAATATTGTTTTAGATTCAGCAAAATTTACCTGCCAATTTTGCACACTTAATTTTTGTACGGCTACGCGAGATACATAGATACGTTTATTTTTCAATATCAGAAGGGGCTTCATTTATAGCAACATACAACATTCATAGGGGTTGAAAATGCTCACTGTCAATATATCCGGTATTCTTCAAATCCTTATCCTGTCTGCATTTGGGCATCAGACATCCGGGCTGACCTCCCGCTCTTTCAGTTGTTGCTGCTCATACAGATAGGCATAATGTCCATTACGGGCCATCAGGTCGTGATGTTTACCTGTTTCAACTATTTTTCCTTCTTCCATCACCACAATAAGGTCAAACTCAAATAACGAAAAAACCCGATGTGTAATAATAATGGCTGTTTTATCCTGTAAAAAATCATTGAGGTTACCGAGTATTTCTTTTTCTGTTCTGGCATCCACGGCACTGAGGCAATCGTCAAATACCACTATCTGCGGATCTTTGGCAAGTGCCCTGGCAATAGAGATCCTTTGTTTTTGTCCACCGCTCAGTGTTACGCCACGCTCACCAATAACCGTTTCATAATTGTCATGAAATGCCATGATCTCTTTATCTACACTGGCATACTGTGCAGCTTTCTTCACCAGTTCGGGTGTGGCATCGGGCACACCAAAACCAATGTTCCCTGCTACTGTATCACTGAATAAAAATACATCCTGTGGCACATAACAGATCTGTCTGCGCAACTCCTGCAGTTGCATTTGTTGCACTGCAATATTGTCAATGGTGATCTTACCATCGCCAGGATCATACATACGCAACAGTAACTGCGCCACTGTAGTTTTGCCACTGCCTGTATGACCAATGATAGCCACCTTATGTCCTTTTTGTATAGAAAGGTTAAAGTCTTTCAACGCATGGATCCCTGTATTGGGATATGTAAAGTTGACATGGTCAAAAACAATATTACCCTGCAATACAGGTGTTTGTGGGGCTGGTGGATTGACAATAACTGGTTTTGTATCCAGGAATTCATTGATGCGTTTCTGAGAGGCCGCAGCCCGTTGTATCATACTGGCCGTCCAGCCGATGGCACTTACCGGGAATGTAAGCATGTTGATATACATCACAAACTCTGCAATAGTACCGATCTGTATACCCCGTTGACCATAAATGGCATAGATACCACCAATCATAATGGTCAGCAGTGTACTCAAACCAATCAACAATCCCATTGAGGGGAAATACACCGCTTCCAGTTTGGCCAGGCCAATCGCATTGACTTTATATTCTTCGCTGTTCTTTTCAAAAAAGCCCAGCATTGATTTTTCCTGTACAAAAGATTTGATAACGCGTATGCCGGAATAGGACTCCTGCGCATTGGTGGTAAGATCGGACAGTAAAGATTGAATGCGTTCACTTCTTTTGTGGATCACCGTGTTTACTGCGTAGATTACAATTGCCAGTATGGGTAATGGGGCCAATACATACAATGAAAGCAGCTTGTCTTTCTTGATCATGTAAAACAGCGCCAGCGAAATAAGCGTTACCAGGTTGATAAAATACATTACTGCAGGGCCCATGAACATTCTTACACGACTAACGTCTTCTGTCATGCGATTCATAAGATCACCGGTACTGTGTGATTTGTAAAAACCTGTGTCCAGCTTCAGGTAATGTTCAAAGATTTCATTTTTCTGATCGTATTCAACGTGACGGCTGGTTACAATAATGGTTTGCCGCATAAAGAACATGAATACACCGCGTATCAGGGCCAGTATCAGTATGGTAATACCGCACAGGGCAATTACAGAAATAACTTTGTATTGTTCTGCAAAATGAATGAACCATACCACCAGGATATCATAATCTTTGGCAGGCGGTTTTGTATGGATGCCGAATGACTGTTGCACTACATCAAATACATAACCTGTAACCTGTGGTGCCAGTATGGCGAAGTAATTGGAGATGAGAATGAACAGTATCCCAAAACTGAAACGATACCTGTACTTCCAGAAATATTTGTTTAACGCGGCAAGATGCTTCAACTACAAAAATTTTAGCAAAGATAAAGAGTTGTCAGTTATAGGTTTTAAGTTATAAGTTTTTCGCAGAACACGAAACATAAAGTACTTAGCGCTGCATACAGTTTACACCCTTAAAACATCATATCAACCTCTTAACATTGCAATTTATCAACTGTTAAGCCACCAGTGTGTATTATAATCCGCTCCTGTAACATTTACAGGTTCTCCGGGACGTGGTACCAGTAATGGAACACCCTGTTGAGCGGCCAGTTGCTGCAGTTTTTCTATGGGTTGGCGCCAGTCGTGCAATGCCAGGCTGAAGGTACCCCAGTGAATAGGGAGCATTTGTTTGCCTTTAAGCGCCAGGTGCGCCTGGAAGGCCAGTTCAGGACCCAGGTGAATATCGGCCCATAAAGGGTCTGAAGCGCCAATTTCAATCATGGTAAGGTCAAACGGGCCATAGGCGTTGCCGATTTCCTCAAAACCCGGAAACCAGCCGGAATCAGCCCCGAAATAAATATTGTGGCGGGATGTACCAATGATAAAGGATGACCACAGTGTCTGGAACCGGTTGAACAAACTTCGTCCTGAAAAATGACGGGATGGAGTGGCTATCAACGTACAATTGTTGCCAATAGCTGCCTGTTCTGTCCAGTTCAGCTCAGTAATGCAACTGGCCGGTATGCCATATTGCTGCAGGTACTTCCCTACTCCCAGGGAACAATAGAATGGAATATTTTTCGCGGCCAGTATATGAATGGTTGCTTTATCAAGATGATCGTAATGGTCGTGTGATACCAGAACGGCATCCAGTGGCGGCAGATCCTGTAATGACAATGGCGGTGCAAAAAAGCGTTTGGGACCTATTACTGAAGAAAAAGATACTCTTTCGCTCCATACAGGATCTGTAAGAATGCGTTTTCCATCAATTTCAATCAGCAAGGTGGAATGTCCAAGCCAGGTAACCCGCAGGCCATTTGCAGGATCTGTTTTGTATATAGTAGCATCGGTAATAAACGGCCCTGGTGCGTGTAATGGCCTTACCTGGTTCTTGTTGGCTAAATAAGCTACCAGTACCTTGAACAGGTTGGTGGCTATAGAAGTGTTAACAGGGTTCAGGAACTTATTGCCTTCCTTGCGTGCAGGTTGCAGAAAACTCATATAAATACAACTTGATAGAAAGGTATTACAAAACAGCGGATCTTTTGTTCAAAACATTGTGTAACCAGTCAGGTATAAGGAGTTGCACCTGACTGGTTATTGTAAGTATGCTTTATTCAGCCACCAGTTTCAACCCTGCAATAGAACCAATCAGCAATACAATAAAGAGTATACGCCAGAAATCTGCCGGTTCATTGAAAAAGAAGATGCCCATCAGCACAGTGCCAACTGCTCCAATGCCCGTCCACACTGCATAAGCTGTACCCATGGGCAGCGTTTGCGTTGCTTTGTATAACAATATCATACTGGCCACCAGTGAAACCAGGAAACCCAGCAACCACCATATAGCCATGCTACCGGAAGCTGCTTTTGCCTTACTGAGACAGGTAGTAAAACCTACTTCAAACAAACCAGCTACTACGAGTAAGATCCATGCCATCGTTGATAATTTTTTGCAAAGATGGCAGATCACAGCATGCCATTTTTTTACAAATGCTAAAAACTTCCGGAAGCCAGTTCAGCCCTGATACGGCTTAAAGTAACCTGTGAAATACCCAGGTAAGATGCAATATGCCCCAACCGGATACGCTGTACCAGTTCGGGATCCTTTTGGATCAGAGCAATATATCTTTCCCGTGCAGAATGAAATTGTAATGAAATGAAGCGTTCTTCCGTTTGCAGCAGTTCATATTCTGCCAGCCTTCTTCCCCAGTTGGCGATCTGTATATTGGTTGCATATAAATGCTGCAGATCGGCTGTATTGAGTTGATACAATAGTGAATCTTCCAGTATATCTACCGTTTCATAGCCGGGCTTATTGTCTACATAACTGCGCATGGGCAATACAATATCGCCATCCATGCCAAACCAGAACGTAACCTCTTTGTCGTTTTTACAGGTAAATGCCCGCGCAATGCCCTGTTCTATGAAAAAGACCTTGCTGGTGATTGTTGCTTCCCGGAACAGTACTGTTCCTTTAGCCAACTCTACTGCTTCTGTAACAGCCAGTAATTGCTGCAGGTCTGTTTCCGGTAAAGGATACAGCTTATTGATTTTGTCGAGGAATTGCTTCATAGTCACGCAGTTATTCTTTCGGTGGGTACGAAGATAAGCGACGGGGAGGTTGTATTCCACAGTATTCCTATTCTGGGGTCCATTTTGCCCATTGTGGGATAAAAAGTGGAAGTGCCATACTCCTTTCTCCTTTAAATACAGGCAGTTCTGAAATTGGCATCCTAATTGAAATTACATACACGGTTTTTCATAGGATATTGGATTTAAATCGGAGCGCATTTCCATGCAGCTCCTTTTTTATTTTAAACACAGCTTGAAGAGATGGACAAGAGGTATTGCACAGTTCAAAGCATCAGCATATCACATAGAGATTGCAATGTTCATACTCCGGCTTGCTTTTTTACTCTGCATCCGTTACGGTCATTGCGCCAGAATTTTACTCCCTCAGGGATTGTATGATTTATTTTTTCAGCATATTACAGTACGAATGTTGAGGAACAGGCAACTTATACTGATCACCCTGATGCTGGGCACGTCTATGGCGGCCATTGACAGCAGTATTGTAAATGTATCCCTGCCGGTTATCCGCAATAAGTTCCAGGTGGAGGTAGATGAGGTAGAATGGGTCATCACTGCTTATATGATCTCCTTCTGCCTGTTTATACCGCTTACCAACTGGTTAAAAAGCAGCATCGGTTATTACTCTTTATTCCTGCTGAGTGTACTGGTCTTTACTTTAGGTTCATTATTATGCAGCCTTTCCAATAGCCTTACTATGCTGGTCATTGCAAGAGTGATACAGGCTACCGGCGGAGGGGCCATCTCTCCCACTTCCCTGGCTATATTGAGTGAAAGCTTTCCCAAAGAAGAAAGAGGCAGCGCTATTGGCTGGTGGGGCATCGGCAATGTAATGGGGCCTGCATTGGGTCCTACACTGGGCGGATTACTGACCCAGTATTTCGGATGGGAATCTATTTTCTATGTCAATATCCCTATCGGTATCCTGACCATTGTAATGACCACTCGTTACCTGGGTTTTCTGAAACTGCAACCTATCAGCAAACCAGCTTTTGATATAACAGGTTTTATCTTTTTTTCGTTATTCATTGTTGGTATACAGTATAGTGTTTCGGCAGTAACGCAAAATGGCGGATTTTCCTGGCAACTGGTAAGTGGCATCAGTGTTACAGCACTGGCGCTGTTCATGTTTATCCGTTCCTCACGCAAAGCAGCACCGCTACTGGATCTCAGTATTTTTAAATCGAATGCTTTTATCAATTGTGCCATCATTGTAGTGATACGGTCTATTGCTTTATACGGCGGATTGTTCTTTCTCCCTTTTTTGTTGCAGGGATTGCTGGGATATTCGGAAATACAATCCGGTCTGTTACTGCTTCCCAATGCATTGATGATGTTGCTGTCAAGACCGTATGCCGGGAAAATGGCCGACCGTGGACTTATCCGTAATACGTCTATTTTAGGATTGATACTGGTATCCGCTTCCATGTTCCTTTTTTCGCGTATCAATGTGGGTGCTACCGTATGGTTTATTATGTTGCCCATGATCATACGCGGTTTGGGTATGAGTTTACTGGTGGCGCCGGTTTCCACAGCATTGCTCAATTCAGTAAGTGTTCAGCAAACAGCTACTGCCACGTCTATGAACAGTCTGTTGCAACAGTTGGGCGGTTCAATAGGTATTGCCATCAGTGGTGCGCTGCACATTTTTATTTATAATTATTACATTGATAAAAAACATACGGCCGCTGTAGCGGAATATTTTGCCTTGCAGGATGGTTTCCTGGTCTCTGCTTTCCTGATCATTATAGCAATCATACCTGCATTGAAATTACCACAGGCAGGTACTGCTTCGCCTGTCAGAGCTACTGTTCCGGAAGAATGATCATTCTGCTTGACCCATTTTTTTCAGTAAACGCCAGTGCGATACAATACCACCCCAATAGCTTGTTTGATTGGGTGTAATGTGATGTTGTTCCAGGATGCTGTACAATATCCGGTTCAGCCTGGGATAATGGACATGGTGTATATGCGGAAATAAATGATGGGCTATATGATTATTAAATCCCCCCAATAGAAAATTGGCCGTTTCACTGAACGGATGCATGTCATTGGAACTTTTCACCTGGTTCATCAACCAGGAAGTACTGATATATCCCTGCTGGTCTGTAATGGGATAAGCGGTGTTCTCCACATGATGGGTCATAAAGAAAGTGAACAACAGGAACAACGACTGGAACAAGTGCATGCAGACAAAACCGATCAGCACAATATACCAGGGCTTTGCAGCAAGCAGCAACGGTAACAATAATGCCAGGCAGAGATAAATTATTTTCTGTATCCAGAAAGAAAGATGATAGACTGTATTCTTCTTTGTATTGTATTCATCTTTTGAATACAGGATCACAAAATCTTTGATAAATACCCAGAAAATCGAATAACTGGTATAGGCAAGCGGTGCATACAAATGCTGAAACCGGTGATACCATTTGTGTTCGCTACCGGGAATAACACGTATCAGCTTTGAGATCCGCAGGTCTGAATCATATTCCTCTACATTAGGCGCATAATGATGAGAATGGATATGCCGTTGTTTCCATGCTGCTGCATGAGCGCCTACCATGGTGTAAATGACAGTGAAACAGAGATTATTCCATTGCTTATTTCTGAAAATAGTATTGTGCGAGAAGTCGTGTGAAAAGTTAAACGCAAACAGCAATAAACAAAAACCATAGGCCATAAAACAGGCTATGAACCACCAGACATTTGATATTACATACAACATACTATATGTTCCGGCAGATAACAGGAAGTAAACTGCAAACTTTATACACAGGAATCGCCTGAATGCATTTTTGTCAACAACAAGTTGTTCATCTACCTGACGGTAAATGAGTTTGAGCAATTCACTATCCTGTGCTATATGAATGTGTTTATCGCGCAAAGGGAACAGGATTTATATGTTGACTTTTTCCCATGGCTTTCAGAAAACGGAAATGAGATGCCAGCGCTTTATGATAAGGCATTTCCATGTACACAATACCATGTTTATTGCATAGATATCTGAATACAGGTAATATTTTCAGGTAATGCACATGACTGATATTGGGCAACAGGTGATGCAATGCATGCGCGTTAAAACCGCCCAGTGTCCAGTTAAAGAACACACTGCCTGCATTATAGTCTACCGACGTTTGCATTTGCAATGTAGGCCAACTGATTGTAAGCCGGTTGTCCTTATCGGGTACAGGATGAGAGACATAATCTGATACATGCGAAACGCCCAGCACACCTACAAATATCCAGGACACCATAAAATGATTCAGTACAAATGCCAGTAATACCGTGGTAATGCCAAATGGCAACAGGTATACCGGCAGTACGATCATATACCCTATGTAAAGCAATTTGTACACAATCAGCTTTATCACCTCCCGTGGCGGGATGTGGATATGAATGGTTCTGCTGGAATAATTGAACAACATCAGTGTTTCACGGAAGAAAAACCAGTTCAGTGAATACAACAGGTATAATACCGGGGCATACAGGAACTGGTACCGGTGATACCATTGCAAAGGTTGACTTTCCGTCATTCTGAACAACGGGTTGTTCAATACATCAATATCGCTTCCTTCTACATTGGTATACAGGTGATGCGATTCATTATGATTTTTGCCCCATACATAAGCATTATTGCCCTGCAGGTTGAAACTGATGGAAAACAGGATCTTATTCCAGTATTTGCTTTTTACAGCTACGCCATGTGCCGCATCGTGCGAAATATTGAATGCGGTCAGCAATACAGACAACCCCATCAATAAATAAAAAGTATAGAAAGCAACCGGCGTACTGCTGGTGATCATCAGGCCGTACAACAACATATCCAGTGAGAAATAGAGTATTATTTTGAACAGCATTCTTTTACCACCTGATCTCTGAATACTGTTCTCAGTGAAGTAGCGATCAAGAGCTTCTGTCAACTCTTTATAAAATGCAGAGCCTTTATCTTTCGAGAAGCGCAGTTTGTTCATGGTGGCGGGTTTCAGTAATCAAAATAGCCAAAAACCCGAAAAGGACGACCGCCTTATATTCTAATTTTTTGTGAAGAATGCAGCGATCATACAAACAAGTTGAAATTCAGGGCGAAACTGAAGATCATATAAAGTATATGCAATAAAAAAACGATACTCCTGCAGATCATCAATCGCCGAAGTATCGTTAAAATTATGGTTGCGTAATTAGTTCTGCGGTACAGTTGGTTCTGCTGACGTTGGCATTTTCTGTTGCCTGCGTTTTTCTACCCAATAATACAATGGCGGCAATACTACCGGTGTAAACAATAACGTAAATGTTAAACCGCCAATAATTACTGTTGCCAGCGGACGCTGTACATCGGAACCAATACCCGAACTGATGGCAGCCGGTATCAGACCAATAATGGCAACGATCAGCATCATCAGGATAGCTTTGAACTGATCAACGGCTACTTTCTGTACAGAGGCACGTAAAGTAAGTGGTGACTTATACATTTCACGGTTCAATGCCGATACCAGCAATACACCAGCCATTACCGAAATACCAAATATGGACACAAACCCTACCCCACCCGATACGTTGAAGTGGTATCCACGTACCAGCAATGCCACAATACCACCGGTGAGTGCAAAAAGAATACAGCTCATGGTAATGAAGGTATGGCGCATGGTTTTGAACAGCATGAACAGGAATACAAATACAATAATAATGGTCAACGGAATGGTCAGTGACAATTGTTTGCCTGCCCGTTCCAGGTTCTCATACTGGCCACCGTAAATAATGGAATAACCTTTGGGCACACGGATCTTATCGCCGATTTTTTCCTGGAGCTCTTTCACAAAAGAACCCTGATCGCGTCCACGTACGTTGGTACGTACGGTCACCATACGTTTCCCGTCAATACGATAGATATTCGTTTGACCGTCCAGGAATTGAATAGATGCCAGTTGCTCCATCGGTATCAATGCACCGGTAGCAGAGGGCACCTGCAGTCGTCTGATGGCATCAATCGTATTTCTTTCTTCGGGCAGGTAGCGTACTGTGATATCATAGCGTCGTGTACCATCGTACAGCGTACCAACAGGCATACCACCAATTGCCGCTTCTATCATGGTTTGAATATCACTTACATTGATACCAAAACGGGCCGCGTTTTCACGATTGATATTGATAGCCAGTTGCGCCTGCTTACCTTCCTGTTCGATATTAACAGATGCAGAACCTTGTGTACTTTTTACCAGTACGGCAATACTGTCTGCCTTTTCACGCATCATCGTAAGGTCATCACCTACTACAGATACGGCAAGGTCAGCGGCGCTGCCGGTTACAATTTCCATTACCTGGTCAATGATCGGCTGACCCGAGTTGAATGATGCACCGGGAATATTGCGTTCCAGGTCTGCCTGTATTCTGCGTACCAGCTCTTTTTTGGAAATGGTATCGCTCCACAGCTTGTATTCTTTCAACCCCACCAGTATTTCCGTTCTGTTGGCCGGAAATGGATCGGTACCATCATCATTGCGACCGGTTTGTGTAATAACGTAACGTACCGGCGGATATTTGGCAATGATCTCCCTGATCTTCGGTGCGATCTTGGCATTTTCCTGGATGGTAACACCGGCAGGATAAAATGAACGCATAAAGATGGAGCCCTCATCCAGTTCGGGAAGGAACTCGGTACCCAGTCTGCCTGCCAGTAAGATCAACGCCAGCACTATTATACCTGAAACAATAACGGTCTGTTTATGAAAACGCAGGAAGAAGTTGAGTGAGCTTTTATACGATCGTTCCAGGAAATCCAGTATCACATTCTTATGCTCCTTCATATTTTTGTCTGCACTCAATGCCCTTCGGTATGCAAAAGAAATAAGTACCGGGATCAATGTAAGTGCGCATAACATAGAACCGATCACCGCAAATGCCAGCGTTAAGGCCATTGGTGAAAACAGTTTTCCTTCTACACGTGTCATCATCAGGATGGGCGTATAGGCCAGGATGATGATGGTAACAGAGAAAAATATTTCGCGGCCTACTTCCTGTGCAGCCAGTAATGTGATCTTAATAATACCATCCGATTTTTCTTCCGGGGTGGCGTTCCGGTATCGTCGTATCAGGTGTTCGGCCATTACGCAGGCACCGTCTACAATAATACCAAAGTCAATAGCTCCCAACGACAGCAGGTTGGCCGGTATACCGGTTAAACGCATCAGTATAAATGCAAACAGTAGCGCAAAAGGTATGGTAGCCGTAACCACCAGGGCCGAACGGATACTGCCAAGGAAAAATACCAGGATAACAATTACAATACTTACACCTATAAAGAGAGTATGTGAAACAGTTTCGAGTGAGTGATCAATCAGGAAAGTTCTATCGTATAAAATGCGTAGCTTAACACCTTCGGGCAATTCACTTTCCGACAGTTCTGCAATTTTCTTTTTCAGCACTTTCAATACATCACTGGGGTTCTCGCCTCTGCGCAACAGGATGATGCCTTCGGGTGAACCGGTTTTATCAATTCCTTCATCGGGCACAGTATAACCCAATACGCCTGAAGGTGGCGGAGGACCTACTTCTACATTCGCTACATCTTTCAGAAATACTGGCACACCATTGGCTTCCGTAAGCACAATACGTTCAATGTCTTTTGCATTTTTCAATGCACCCAGGCCACGCACTGCAAAACCCTGTCCACCTCTTTCAATAACGTTACCGCCGGTATTCTGGTTGTTTTTCTGTACTGCATCAATGACGTTCTGTAAGGTAAGATTGTATTTACGCAGTTTATCGGGTGATGTCAGTACATGGAATTGTTTCAATGGGCCACCAAAAGTGGTAATATCCGCAATACCGGGCACCTGCAGCAATGCAGGACGTATCACCCAGTCCTGCAGATCACGCAGTTCCATGGGTGTATAGTTAATAGGCCCCTCTACCACATAACGGTAAATTTCACCAACAGCGGTGGTGAGCGGCGCCAGTTCGGGTGTTACACCTTGCGGCAACTGGATGGTGGACAATCTTTCTATTACCTGCTGACGGGCAAAATAGTCATCTGTACCATCCTGGAAAGTAAGCTGTACAACAGACAATCCGAAAATGGTACGACTTCTGCGATCCAGTACCCGTGGAATATTGTTCAGTGCCCTTTCAATGGGAATGGTTACCTGCTGCTCAACTTCTTCAGCAGCACGGCCATCATATGGCGCTACCACTATTACATTGGTATCGGCAATATCAGGATAAGCCTCTATTTTTAACTGGGTAAAACACCAGTAACCAACGCCAGACAATACCAGGGCTGCAATGATAACAGCCCAACGGTTACGGAGCGAAAAAACTAGAAGATTGCGGATCATGCTTCAAACGGATCTACGTGGTGAGTAATTATTAAGCCGCCTTTATATTCAGCCCTGAGTTTATGTAACACATCTTTCACTTTCTCCTCTTCATCAACAAAAGTGATCACCATCGGTGTTTCGTCAAAGGAGAACAATTCACCGGGGCGTTTCATTTGTTCATTTTTTCCAAAGCCCATCACTCCTTTAAAAGCGGTAGCACCATTTACATGGTTCAGTAACAGAAATTGCATAATAAACTCGTACAAAGGCGATGTTCCTTTCAGTTCATCTTTATCAACAAAAATTTGCGCCTGGAGCATAAGTAAAATTGGTTTTGTATGACGAGCAATCCGTATCGGTGCGCCTGAAGCAGCAGAGATACATTTGTTCAACTACGGTCAACAGGGTCAGGGGCGGCAAGCATTTTGCCATATATAGTTCCTTACAATAATGTTCCTTTCAGAATAATAGCTGCAATACTGAAATAGATCACCAGGCCTGTTACATCCACCAGCGTTGCCACAAATGGTGCTGATGAAGTAGCGGGGTCTATCCTGAATTTTTTCAGTACAATCGGCACCATTGATCCGCTAAGTGTTCCCCACAGCACAATACCTACCAGTGAAAAGAAAATGGTAACGGCCAGTAACAGCCAGTGTATGCCATAATCAAACCAGTGAAACTGTTGCCAGGCTGTGATGCGTATAAAACCAATACTTCCCAGGATAATGCCCAGTGTAAGTCCTGATAATATTTCACGACGCATTACATACCACCAGTCTTTAATGGTTAGTTCTTTCAGCGCCATGGCGCGTATGATCAAGGTAGCTGCCTGTGATCCGCTGTTGCCGCCACTGGAAATAATGAGTGGTACAAACAAGGCCAGCACTACTGCCTTGGATATTTCAGCATCAAAATGTCCCATAGCTGTAGCGGTCAGCATTTCGCCTACAAACAGGATCACCAGCCAGCCTGCGCGTTTTCCAATTAATGAAAAGAACTTTGTTTTTACATAGGGATAGTCCAGGCTTTCCAAACCACCAAAACGCTGCATATTGCGGGTGGTCGCTTCTTCTTCCACATCCAGCACATCATCAACGGTCAGTACACCCAATAACACATCGTCTGTATTCACCACCGGCAGCACTACCCTGTCGTACTCTTTAAACATGGCCACCGCCTGTTCTTTGGTATCGGTAATTTTCAGGGCGTTTCCAAATCCGTCCAATATGTCTTCAATTTTTTTATCCGGTTCGTTCAGTACCAGTCTGCGTACCGGCACATCATCTATCAAACGGCCATCTTTATCTACTATATAAATAACATTGGTTGCTTCTGTGTCTTTGTGATACCTGCGCAGGTATGCACAGGCTTCCGCTACCGTCATATCTTTTTCAATAGCAGCAAAATCAGTATTGATAAGCTGTGCTACACTGTTGCGCGGATAACCCAGCAGATCGTGCGTAGCTCTTTTATTGGCTTCACTAAGAAAATCAAGGAAAAAGGACAGTTCTACTCCCTTCAGCGATGAATAAAAGGTGATCCTGTCGTCAGAGCTCAATTCATTCAGTATATAGGATGCCTTTTCTTTGGGTAGCTGACGAACGATCTTTTTCTCCAGTCTGAAATCGAGATACGGAAAAACATTCACCTGGTTTGTTACAGGAAACGAAGCAAACATCTGCACCACCGCATCATCCGGCATATCTGTAAACGCCCTGGCTATCTCTGCAGGATGTACCTGTTGTCCCCTGTTGCGTCCAAAACTGAACAGGTTGGTGAAGTCACCATGCAGTAAACGGCTTTTAATATTTTTCAGATTCATACAGCCACGGGTTTTACGGTTTCAGCACACTTCCTGTTGAATCACCTGTATTACCGGCCGTAAAGCCGGAATCGTTGACATTACATCTTAATAGCCAAATGAAATTCCCTTCAATTGCATGGCGCCCTGAGTTACTACTGCATCACCTTCCTGTATACCGCTGTATACAATCAGCCTGTCATTGATCTGCGCACCGGAAACAATACATCTTCTTTCAAACACACCATTATCCTTTTTCACAAAAACAAAATCTTTACCCTGTACAGTTACAATGGCTGTTTGCGGAATACTGATGGTGTTCCCTTCAGTAACATCAAAACTTACAGTGGCAAACATGCCGGCACGCAACCTGCCGCTGCCATTGCGTACCGCAATACGCAGTTTCACCATGCGGGTGGTATTATCTATTACATCAGCAATAGCTTCAATGATACCGGTAAACTTTTCACCGGGGTAAGATCCGAACTGCAATACACAATTGCTGCCGGATTTTATCCTGGTTACCTGTATCTCAGGTATATCACAGATCACCCATACTTTTCCGGCGGGTGCCTGCAACAATGCCTGCGGATCAAAACCAGCCAGCTTCAGGCGTGCTTCATGTTCCAGTATCGCCGTTTTTTCATTGGCCAGCTCATTCTTTGCTACAGCCAGGTCGGTTTCAGCAGAGATCACATCGGTTTGCGCATCTGCCACGTCTTTTCCTGTACCGGCACCATGTTCTGCCAGGTCTTTAAACCTCGACAGTTCAAGGTTCTTCTGTTTGATGATCGATTGCTTCTGCAGAATGATGCCACCCTTTTCGCGGATGTTCACCAGGTTCTGCAACATCGCAGTATAGCTGGCAGACAATGCAGGATCTTCAAACAACACCAGAGGCTGTGAACCACCGCCTGTTACAGTAGCAGCTACGTGTGCCGGCGCCACCATAGCAGCATCAAGATTTTGTTTGGAAATTACACTGGTCTTAAATACCGACAGGGTATTGCTATCTGCCGGGAACCTGATGGTTCTGCCGCTGTCTTCCACAACTGGTTTAACAGACACAGGTGCCGGCTTGGCTGCCTCATGCGATTTGCATGCTACTGCACAGGCTGCCATCACTAAAAAAGATATATATACAAATGGCCTTCTCATAATTGATTGATTAAACCGGTTACGTATAACAATTGCAGGTAATTTTTCCGGTAAGTATATACCGCATCGTAATAGTTTTTCTGTGTATCAAACCATGTACGTTGCGCATCGAGGAAATCGATAATAGTGGTGCCTCCCCTGGTATAAGCATATTTTACCGATTGCAGCACCTGTTCTGCACGTTGCAGTATCAGTGTGTATTTGTTTACTGTTTCGCTACTCAGCTTATAGGCATCATAACTGGTCTGTACTTCTGTACGTACCTGTTGTTGCAACGCATATAAAGACTGTTCAGTTTGCTGCAATACTACTTTTGACTTTCTGATCTCACCCTGGTTGCGGCTGAAAAAAGGCAACTCGATAGTGCCGAACACGCCGAAGTAAGGAACCGTATTTTGCGGGTTCCAGATGAAACCCAGCTCCGGTACAGGTTTGCTAAAGGCTTTCTGCAAACGTATATTGCTTTTTGCCGCATCAATAGAACCGATAGCAGCCAGTACATCACCACGATGCTGGAATGATAACTGGATCAGGCTGTCTGCCTTATCAATAAAAGCCATTGAAATTACCGGATCACTGGTGTCGATGGCCATGGTATCTTTCATACCTGTAACCAGTACCAGGTTTTTTAATGCTGTCAGGTATGCCTGTGTGGCGGATTTTTGTTGCAACAGGTATTGATCAGACAACAATTGTGTCCTGGTAAATTCACTCAAACTGATCACCTGGTTCTTCAGCCTGATCTCATTGGCCTGTACCAGTGTATCAATATTGCTTTTTGCTTCATTGATCAGTTCCAGGTTCACACTGCTTAACCATGCATCCAGCCACCTGGTACCTGCATCCAGCAACACGTTGCGTTCTGCATCGGTATAGGCATTACCGGCAACAGCAGCATTTTTTTCTGCTACTTCAATTTTGTATTCGCGCTGGTGACTCATCTGAAACTGTTTGGTCAACTGCCACCATACCTGTCTGTTTTTGGGATTGTAGACCTTTGTGTCAGGCGCAAAATTGCTGGAGTTGGCAAGGAACAGCGTTTGGTTATTAAGCACAGGGTTGGGTCTTAACCCAGCCGTAACAATATCTGCCTTTGCAATGGGAATATTAAGTGCCGCGCTTTTCAGGAAAGGATTATTGGCCTTGGAAACCTCCAGCGCATGTTTCAGCGTAAACGCCTGCTGGGCTGATGCTGTCAGAACAGCACTAAGCCACAGGGATACGAAAAATATTCTTTTTGCTATCATAAACTACCGTCATTCAACCAATTCAGTAAGCTGAATAATTACAATCAAAGGTATAAGGAGCCCTTACTACCTACGAATAATCGTTATTAGAAATTCTTTAGAATTTTAACGTGGAGTCCTGAAACGGAAAGATTATGATGAGGCCTAACCCTATAAATTACATATTTACGCGGAGAAATCACGGTTGCAGAATCGTTATCAATATTAGCGTACAGGTTATGTTAATCCAATTTAACAAACAGCATCGAATACTTTTACAAACCACAGCGTATGCAGTTGACTGTTTACAGGTGAGCAAGTTCAATGGTAAAAATAGTGCCCTGTTGCAATACAGATTGCACACTAATCTTACCTGCATGCAGGTTAATGATCTTCTGGGTAAGTGTGAGCCCTATACCATTACCATCTGAGTGTTTTTTGTTGGTGCCGCGGTAGAATGGTGTAAAAATAAACGGCAGGTCTTCTTCGCGGATGCCGATACCGGTATCAATAAACTGAAGTATTGCTTTATCGTGCCGGTAACCGATCGTGGCCTCACAGGTATTGTTGGCTGAAAATTTACAACCGTTCTCCAGCAGGTTTACAAATGCGGCCCTTAGCAGATATTCATTACCATATACAGAAATGGAAGCTCCTTCTTCAATCTCTTTGTCAAAACGGATATTAACGTGGTAAGCAGCATTTGCTTTTAATACTTCCTGGCGGGCATCCAGTAATAACTCATCCAGACGCAATGATGTAAAAGTGATCTCCGTCTGGTCATAACTTGCCTTGGCCAGGTTCAGCAGGTTGTTGCTCAACCTTGCCATTTTGTGTGCATCCACCAACACCAGGCTAATCATCTGTTTATATTCCAGGCTGGTTCTTTCACGGGTTTGCGCCAGTTCCAACTCTCCTATCATACCAGACAACGGCGTACGCAATTCGTGTGAGATATTTGATACAAACTGTTTCTGCGCATCAAAAGACTGCTCCAGCCTGTCCAGCATCTGGTTAAAGGTAATGGCCAGTTCAGCAATTTCATCAGTACGGTTGCCTTCATCTACCCGCAGGTGCAGGTGTGTGGCAGTAATGGCACTTACTTTATCAACCATGTCCGACACCGGTTTCAATGCCTGCCGCGCAAAGAACCTGCTGGCTGCAAACACAATCATTACACAGGCAATAAATGCCAGCAGGATAGTATACTTCAGGTTCTGCAATTTCAGCAACCCATGTTCATCATATGCTGCGGCTGTTACAATGTATTCTTTGTTATTGTTCAGCAACAGAAATCCTACCACCTGTTTATTGCCCTGCAAAAAACGGATCTCTTTTTTCTGATAGATAGAATCTATCATACTTTTATTTTCCTTTACAAAATCGCCATTAACATCATCATGGTATACCAAGTTGAAACTGGTATCGTAAATAGCCATCTCCTCCTGGAAGGGAGAATTAGGACCTTTTTTGTAAATGATCTGCAGCACATCTGCAGGTATCTGTGCGTTAAGCAGTAATTGAGCCTTGGCCGTTGCCTGTTTATGAATACGATCAAAAAAATAGTCCTGTCTGAAACCGGAATACACATAATAAATAGACACACCAAACAGTGCCATGATAACAGCAATGATAATAGTAGACTGCAGTGTAAGCCTGTTCCTGATCTTCATACAACGGTTTCGTCCTTACAGATAAACCCCATACCAGGACGGGTATGGATAAGCTTTACAGTAAAATCTTTATCAATCTTCTTGCGCAGGTAATTCATGTATACATCAATAAAGTTGGTACCTGTGTCGAAAGTAGTATCCCATACTTTTTCGGCAATCTCTGCGCGACTCAGGATCCGGTCATGATTTTCGAGCATATATAATAATAACCGGAATTCTTTGGGCGTAAGATCAATGACCTTGCCAGAGCGTTTTACAATTTTACTGGAACGGTTCAGTTCCAGGTCTGCAATACGCAGAATATCCTGGCCGGGAGCAGCCGGTTTATTACGGCGTGCCAGTACTTTTATACGGGCATACAATTCGCGGAAATCAAAAGGCTTTACCAGGTAATCGTCTGCACCGGCATCAAATCCGCCCAACTTATCATCTGTAGTACCCAATGCAGTGAGCATAATTACCGGCACATCAGGCTTCATGGCCTTAATGCTTTTACAGAATTCCAGCCCGTTGCCGTCCGGCAGCATAATATCAATAATAATCACCGCATATTCTTTGGTGTGCACCAGGTGCCGGCCGGTAGCAACATCCGGCGCCAGATCAATGACCGATTCCTGCTCCTGTTCGCTGAGTCCGCGTTGGATCAGGTCGGCCACACGTTCATCATCTTCTATCAGTAATAAATACATCAGAATATTTCCGGTTTACGACGGAGGCAATTTAGCTGATTATTGCGATATGCTCATACCCGGACAGATCATTTTACCTTCTGCTGTTGCAGGTATTGTTGCACTAATTGAAGGGTATGCAGTAATGATTGATTGTTTCGCCAGTCCTGGTGCCCGGGTATTACATAAACCGGGGCAGGAAATGTAGTCAGCAATTTATGAACAGACTGCTCCCAGGCATGCGGGTTGGCATCAGATAAATTACCCAACCCGGAAGCCTCAGTACTTTTTACAAAACAACCGCCATAAAGGATCTTTTCCTTTTCAAACCAGAAAACAATATTGTCCTTAGTATGTCCTTCACCGGGATAAAAGGTGCGGAAACGATGATTGCCTATTATGAATGTAGTGTCTTTGGTAAAACAAAAGCAGCCTGCTTTTCGCTATGTTCAGTACATAATTGTTTTGTGTAGGTTGACGACCGTGTGGCGATCCCCTGTTGCCTGAAATAATCAAACCCTCCTGTTCTGTCTTCATGAAAGTGAGAGGCGATACACATGATCACTTTTGTATGATGACGTTGCTGTATGCTATCCAGTAAGGGTTGAAACCGGGCTGTATCCCAGGGAGTATCAAATAACACAACACCCTTGGAGGTAACCATATACATACTATTGGCCGGGAAAGTTGTGCCGTTGTAAACATTATGGGTGGCGTACACATAAAAATCGCCATACAAATGGCTGATGGTTAAACCGGGGGTGATTGCCGGGCATGGCTGAAAACGGGAAAGCCAATATAATGAGCAGACAAACAACATGTTGTGTCATGCATTAAAAATAGCGAGAAGTTATTTAACCACTCGAAAAAAATGTTTTCAAAAAATATATTATAAAAAAATAATTATAATTATTAAAAAAATTATAATATTCTTGATCAAATGGTTTTTTAATGATTATTTTATAACATTATATATTGATAATCATAGATTTATATTATATATTTTGATTTTAAGTTATTCGACCTCATAAATATTATAATAATTTTTATTTATCATTTTATTGATAATTATTATTTATTTTGACATACCATTGCAAATAATAAGCAGATTTTAACATTTCATACTTGTCTTGAATAGGTAAAACCGCTCAGTACAGGGTCTGCTTCATTTCAACAACCAAAACTCACTCACATGAGACAAATTTGTTATTTGTTTCTGCTATTCCTGTTGTCTGTTGGCAGGTTAGCAGCCCAAACCCGCGCTATTACAGGAAAAGTGATCGACGGACAAGGACTTCCTGTTGCAAACGCTTCTATTACTGTAAAAGGCACTACCGGAGGTACCTCCTCAAAGCCCGACGGTACGTATTCTTTGAACATCGCTCCCAATGTAAAACAACTTGAGATCAGCGCAGTTGGATTTGTAACTACTACCATTGCTATCAATGCAGACCGCAACAGGTATGACGTTACCTTGTCTGCATCGGCTTCAGAGATCAGTGAAGTGGTGGTAACAGGTTATACCACTATTCAGCGTAAAAAATTCAGTGGAGCAACGGCAGCTGTTCCGATTGCCGATATCCGTACACAACCACTGGCTTCTTTCGACCAGGCACTGCAGGGACAGGCTTCCGGTGTATCGGTAGTAGCCAATAGCGGACAGCCAGGTGCCAATGCCGTGGTACGCATACGCGGTAATGGCTCCATCAGTGGCGGAAACGTACCCCTGTACATTATGGATGGTATAGAGATCACTGCTGCTGATTTTGCCACGCTTAACCAGGGCGACTTTGACAGGGTGGAAATACTGAAAGATGCTGTGGCAACCGCCATGTACGGTTCCCGTGGTGCAAACGGTGTAATAGTGATCAGTACACGCCGTGGACGTGCCGGCCAGATCCAATTGAACTATGATGCCCAGGTAGGCTTCAGCCGTTTGCCCAAAGACAAATTGATCGTAATGAACAGCAAACAAAAAATTGATTACGAACTGCAACGTGGCAATCCTTATGGATGGACTACTGCGAAGGCGGATAGTTTACGTGCCGTGAACTTTAACTGGCGTGATGCGCTTTTCCGTACAGGTGTTACACACCAGCACATGCTGAGCGCCAGCGGAGGAACAGCAGCAAGCCGTTTTTTTGCTTCTCTGTCGTACCTCGACCAGGAAGGCATTGTAAAAACAACCGGTTTAAAACGCTACACAGCACGCATTAATGTTGACAATACTATTAAGAACTGGCGTTTTGGCCTGAACCTGCAGGGTGGTTATTCAAAAACTGTTGCTACCTCAGAAGGTAATACTGTGCTCAGCACGCCGCTGAATGCTATCCGCTGGGCAAACCCTTACGAACGTGATATTAATCCCAATACCGGCGACTACCAGGAAACAGGCGGTGCAGGTACCGGTCAGTTAACATCCGGACAGCCCAACGGCGCCATGGAGTTATTCCTCAATTACAACTATGCATTGCAACTGAAAGGTGTAGGTACCACCTACCTGGAATTTCATTTTCCCTTTGTAAAAGGTCTGTTTGCCAGAACCAACTGGGGTATTGATTACGGACAAACAGAATCTGCTACATTCACCAGTCCCAGAACATCCACCGGTGTTGCCCGCCAGGGTGCACTTTCTCGCGGATTGAGCCGCAACCTTCGTTATACAGGAACTACTTCACTGAATTATAAAACCTCGTTTGGAAAACATGATATCGAAGCAGGTTTGTTTACAGAGGTAGTAAAAAACAATTCCCGCAGCTTTGGTTTTACCGGCTATGGTTTTACCAATGGCTTTACCAATGAAGCCGGTATTACTGCAGGCAGTACCAGCAACGCCAACTATATTCCTGCCGTATCAGGAAGCGGTACGCAGAATGGTCTGCTTTCTTACTTCGCCATGATCAACTATGGTTATAACGGCAAATATTACTTATCGTTGGTTGGTCGCCGTGATGGTTCTTCCCGCTACGGTGTAAACAACCGTTTTGCCAACTTCGGTTCAGCAGGCGCAACCTGGGAACTGGGTGAAGAGAAGTTTATGGAAAACATACGTTTTGTAAATGAACTGAAACTGCGTGCCAGTATCGGTACCAATGGCAATAACCTTACAGCAGCCGGCGATTATCCCATTCCTGTTTTTGGACGTACTACGTATGCAGGTATCAGCGGATGGACACCATCATCTCCCGGCAACCTTGATTACCGCTGGGAAACCAACCGCACAATCAATGTTGGTTTGGATTTCTCTGTACTGAACAGGCGTTTATCCGGTACACTGGAGTGGTATGATCGTAAAACAATTGACCTGTATTATTCCGTACCGGTTGATCCTTCGGGCAGCGGGTTCTCTTCTATTCCCAGCAATTTCGGTTCACTCAGGAACCGTGGCGTGGAAATTACCCTTCGTGGCGATGTTATCAAAACACGTGATCTTACCTGGACACTGGAAGGAAACCTGACCTACAACCAGAACAGGATACTGACATTACCACAGGACTCTGTAATTTCCGGTGTTACCATTCTTGCCAAAGGCAAACCTGTAAACAGTTTGTATCTGGTAGAATATGCAGGTGTAAATCCTGATAACGGAAATTCGCAGTATTATACCCGCAGCAAAGCCACCACCAGCACTTACAGTGCCAATGACAAAGTGATCTGGGGAACATCAGATGCCCCATGGTTTGGTGGTATCTCCACTACACTGCAATACAAAGGATTTGAACTCAGTGCACAGCTCAATTTCTTCCTGAAAAGATCCATGTTCAACAATGACCGGGTGAACCTCACCAATCCTGCTTACTTCTACGACAACATGTCAACAGATGTATTGCGCGAATGGCGCCAGGCCGGAGATGTTACTGATGTGCCACGTCCTACCTCCAGCGGAGGCAATTCATTCCAGAGCCAGACAACACGTTTCCTGGAAGATGCCAGTTTCTGGCGTTTGCGTAATGTGATGCTTGTATACAATCTGCCTGCAGATGTATTGCGTACCATCAAATTCCGTACTGCACGCATTTTTGTACAGGGACAGAATTTATGGACATCCACTAAGTTCAGAAGTTTCGATCCTGAAATGACCGGCACATCATTAACGGGTGCACAATATCCCGCATTGAAACAAACTACTATTGGTATCTCCCTTGGTTTTTAATCCTTAAAAAGAAATTATATGCTTAACACTATAAAAAAGATATCCGTTTCACTTGCATCAGCCATAGTGTTGCTGCAAAGCTGTTCGCAGAAAGACCTGGTTGATCTGACACCGGAGTTCAGCCTGGATGCCCTGAGCAATCCTTCCAGTATGAAACAGGTAGGTGAAGTACTGACCGGCGCTTATGCTTCTTTTCGTGATGGTAATTACTTTGGTTCTGGTAGCGGTACAGGCGGCGGCTGGGCATTAATGCCGGATGTACTCAGCGATAACCTGTATGAAACTATTGAATCGCTGGCCAATTCACGGGCTATGGCTGATTGGATCTACAACTCTTCTACCGGGCAGATCGCTACTTTCTATTCTGCGCCGTATGCGGTAATAGCAAGAGCCAACATTGTATTAAGAGATGTAGACAAATTCACTACCGCAGCTACACAGAAACAAGCCAACAGGTATAAAGGACAGGCCTATGCCATGCGTGCACTGGCTCATTTTGATCTGTTGCGTTATTTCGCCAGTTCTTACGACAGGAACAGTACAACTGCACTGGCTATGCCCTATATCAAAGAGTTCATTGTATCTGCTTCAGCCAAACCATCCAGAATTACCAATAAAGATTATTACGACCAGGTATTGGCAGATCTGTCGGCCGCTATTCCTTTGCTGTCTAATGTTGATGCTGTCATCAATCCCTCGGCAGGACTAAGTCGTCCTTATATTGATCTGGCAACTATTTATGCTATCCAGGCAAGGGTATACTTATATGCAGGCATGTGGCCGGAAGCTGTTACCGCAGCTACCAACGCCATTAACCTGCGTCCGTTGGTGAACCTGGACCAGACTGCATTTTCCGGTATGTATAATCAAACGAATGCCGGTGAAATCATCTGGAATGTACAGTTTGAAGCCGGCCAGAGTGGCCCTACCTTCCTGGTATATTTTGCTACCAATAGCCGCAGCTATTTCAGACCGGCGCTTGAAATTGCTACTACCACAGGTACATCGGGTCTTATACAAAGTAATGACATCCGCTACAGCGCTTATTTCAGTACGGTAGGCAGCGGTCTTGCCCTGACAAAATACAGAGGCAAAAATGCGGTGAGCGATGGTAATGCCAATTTCATTGTATTCCGCACTGGCGAAATGTACCTGATCAGGGCGGAAGCCAGGGCTAAGAATTCACAGGAAGACCTGGCGCTCAATGATCTGAATGCATTGCGCAGCGCACGCATCACGGGTTATACTCCTGTAACCGGTTTAACCGGCACACCTTTACTCAACGCCATTGCCGACGAAAGAAGAAGAGAACTGGTGGGTGAAGGACATCGTTTCTTTGACCTTAAAAGAACTACCAGAACCATTGCCCGTGGCAGTACCTGTGGCAATACGGCATTGTCGCCTACCGGCAACTGTACACTGGCGCCTACGGCCAGGGAGTGGACATTACCGATCCCCGAAAGTGTGATCCGGGCCAATGGTAACCTGAAACAGAACGATGGTTATAATTGATCTCTTATTGACAACCGACAATCAACGTTCCCTATAACCAGGGCCCGGCAACTGCCGGGCCCTGTCATTTTATAGAATACCTGAAAATTAATCTTCCCGCAGGTGCTTTTCCCAAAAAGATCAATAAATTGTATCATCCCCATAACCATTCCCCCCACTGCCGATATGAAAAGCAAACTGTTGTTCTGCTGCCTGCTGCTGCAATGCATGTGTACACTTGCACAATCACCTTCCGTACAGAATGATATTGCGTTGTGGAAACAATTGAAACAACAGCCTGTAACAGACAACAATTTCAAACAGGTTTGCGATCTGCTGCAAAGGATCGGGAAAACGCAACTGGATACCAGCTATGCCATCCTGGCTGAATATACACCGATAGTGAAAGCAACCGGTAACCGCTGGCAAACACATGTATTGCTCATGGGCTGGGCAAAAGCCAAAGAATCATTCAGCTTTTTTGATGAGGCAGAAACATTGTATCAACAGGCAAAACTCAATGCCGATACAGGTCGCCTGTACCGGGAAGTAATGGTAGCAATGCTGTTAATGTACGCGGAATGGGACAAACGTGATTCAGTATCTAAATACGCACAGAGCACAGAAAAAATATGTAAAGAAGCAGGGGATGCTGAAAACCTCTCATTTGTGTACACCTTTTCTACCCTGCCGCTGTTACTGGCCAATAAACTGGACTCTGCAAAGATCTTGTTTGAAAAAGCCGTTGCAGCAGCAGAAAATGTACCGGATAAAAATGCGCTTTTTACAGCCAGGTACAATTATGCCAATTATTACTGTCGCAATAATCCGCAGGAACAGGTAATGATCTATACCGGCTTGCTGGAATTATCCAAAGACTCTTCATTAAATCATTATCCCCACCGGTTATACGATAGAACAGCTTTTACTTTTCGCAACGCAAAACTCAGCGCTACGTACCAATTATTACAGGTATGCCAGTTACTGACAGATTATGAAGGCGCGGATAAATATGCACGCCAATACTATGATCTTGCCATTGCACCCAATCCCGGCAGTGTACAGGCACCGGTATTCAATGCAGAATTTGCTATTGTTTGTGCACACCAGGGCAAATGGGCTGCTGCCAGGCAACACCTGGATAACAGCCGTAAACTGTTCAATAAACCAGAAAGTGAAATTGTTTATCCCAGTTATTTTGTAGCAGCGGGCCTGGTAGCGGAACATGAAAATCGCAATGCCGATGCACTCGGTTATTTTCATACAGCCCTTGTTAAAGGCAGCACCATGGGATTGCACATAATACCAACTGATCTTTATTATGCGCACTCACTTGTTCAAAATGGCCGTTTGCAGGAAGCAGAAGCTGTATTTAAAAAACTGCCGGACTATATTGCTTCCAACCAGTATTCTGCACCGCAATTGTATTATTACCTGTATTATGCTGAACTGCTGAAAGCCAAAGGTGACCAGCAGGGATATATCAATGCGCTTACCAGGTTTTATAATATTAAAGATTCTCTCAACAGTTTCAACCGCTACAGGGCGGTGCAGGAAATACAGGCCAAGCTGGATGTAAAGGAAAAAGAACAACAGATCCAGGTGTTGCACCAGCAGCAGGTACAACGCGAAAAAAGTATCCGGCAGGAAAGAATCTGGTATGCGTCATTGGGTGTTCTGGGTATACTGGTGATCCTGTTCCTGGCACTATACCTGCGCAACCGGCAGATTCGTAACAAACAGCAACAGGTATTGCAACAAAACCGGCTTGAACAACTGGAAAAGCAGCAGCACATCGAACGGATGCAAAGTGCTATGCAGGCGGAAGAAAATGAACGGAATAAAATAGCCGGGCAATTGCACGATGAGGTAAATGCATTGCTGGCAGTTGCCACACTGAATATCTCTTCCTTGCTGGAAAAAAAGGAATACAATGAACAAACAGCCAGAATGCTGTACAAAACACAGGAAGCAATCACTGCCGTTAACACCACTGTCAGGAATATCAGTCACCGGCTAACACCCATGATGATTGAAAGGTACGGGTTCAGGGCTGCTGTAGAAGATATTGCAGATGCCATTAACCAGTCGGGAAAGATCAATACAGAAACAGTCATTATAGGATTTGAAGATACCAGCCGTTACAATACAGCTTTCCTGATCGATCTTTACCGTATTATACAGGAGTTGCTGCAGAATATTATCAAACATGCTGATGCAACACATGCCACACTGGAACTGATAGAACATGAGCAGCACATCTCGCTGATGGTGGAAGATGATGGAACAGGATTTGATGCCCAGGCGCTTTCGCAGGGAATGGGACTACAGAATATCCGGTCAAAAATTCAGTACCTTAATGGTGTATTTGAAATAAAGAACAAGAACGATAAAGGAACACTGGTAGTCATTGAATTGCCTGTAACAAATACCAATAATTAATGTAATGTCACTGCGTTTACTGATAGCTGATGATCATCCGATGCTGGTAGACGGCGTATCCCGTGTACTGGAAGAGATCAGTAATGTACAATTGCTGAAACCTGTAGAGAACGGACGGCAGTTGCAGGATTGTCTGCAGCATACAGTTGTTGACCTGTTGCTGCTGGATCTGAATATGCCGCATTTTGATGGTATTGCATTTTTACAAACGGTCAAAAAAACATTTCCGCATATAAAAGTGATTGTATTCACCAGTTATAATCAACCCAAAATGATACGTGAGATCAGGAAATACGACGCAGACGGGTATTTGCTTAAAACCAGTCATTCCGGTACCATTAAAGAAGCTGTAATGGCAGTAGCAGCTGGTAAAAAATGGTTTGAAGAAGAAGGCAGCACCGGAACCATCTCTCCTGCCCCGCTGTCCGATAATTTTACCCGGAAATACAAGATCACCAAACGGGAAACAGAGATTATCCGCATGATTGCCCGGGGGCTTACCAGCAAAGAGATCAGCAACCAGTTGTTTGTAAGCGAGTTTACCATCAATGCACATCGTCGCAATATCTGTCGCAAACTGGATATTTACACCCCCGTGGCACTTCTGAATTTTGCCAAAGAACAAGGTATTATCTGACATTTCCTGTTGTTTGTTAATACACACCGCCAGCTTCTGCATGCCGTTTGTACCGCTCCATAAAATATAGTTAACACTAGGTATTTTTCGTCCCCTGCTACCTGCGGAAATTCGCGGTACCATTCCCCGCTTAATTTTCCTGCTATGAGACTGTCCATGTTATTATCCGGTGTTATATGCGCTGTTTGTATTGCCCAGACTTTACATGCACAGCATAATAACTGTGGTTTTGAAATACTGCACAATAAAATGATGCAGACAAATGATCGGTACAAAAAAGCAGTACAGCAATACGAAGTACAGGCGCGTGCATTTGCCCAGGCATCCGGTGCCAGGATCTCGGGCGGCACATACATTATGCCTGTTGTATTCCATATTGTACATACCGGCGATTCACTGGGCAGTGTATACAATCCTACAGATACACAGGTAAGCTCTATGGTAGATTATCTGAACCGGGTATACAATGGTACCGATGCCGGGCAGAATGGTGAAAGCGTAGGCGCTATTGGTATACAGTTTGAACTGGCCAAACGCGATCCTAATTGTAATCCTACCAATGGTATCAATCATATCAATGGCTCTTCATTGCCCGGCTATGTAGCACATGGCGTAAACCTGAATAACACCAACGGCACACCGGATGTAACATTGAAAAATTTCATCCGCTGGGATCCCACAAAATACTGCAATATCTGGATCGTCAATAAAATTGATGACAACGATGGACAATACGGTGGAGGTACCGGAGGTTATGCATACTTTCCATTCGATCCCACCATTGATGGTGTGGTGATCCGTGCCCGCGATCTGTATCCCGGCAGCACCGTATTACCACATGAAATGGGTCATGTCTTTACCTTGTACCATCCGTTTGAAGGTTCCAATGGAACCACTTGTCCACCCAATGCCAATCCTGCTACAGATGGTGATATGATCAGCGATACGGATCCGGTAACCAATCCCAACTTTGCAAATCCTGAAAGAACAGGCAATACCAATGCCTGTACCGGCACTCCCTATACCATAGCAACAGAACACAATATCATGAGCTATGTGATCAACCCCAGGTTATTTACAGCAGGACAAAAAACACGTATGCTGGCCGGTGCCAATAATATGTATCGCCTGGGACAGATCAACTCATCCGGCGATATTGATCCAGGCGCAGGTACAGTTTGTCCGCCAAAGATCAATTTTGAATGGACAGAGTTCCAGGTAACTGAACAGACCGCTGCTACCATTACCAGCGGCGGTTGCATACGGGGTTATAAAGATTACACTTTCAACGTACTGATCGGCAGCAATCCCGGCGCAGCAGCAACAGTCACCCTGCTTACAGGTGGTACAGCACAGGAAGGTGTGGATTATGATATTACCACTACAGGCAGTTTTACCAGTCCTGGTAAAACAATCTCTTTCCCTGCCGGGGCACACGATCCAAGATCTTTTATCATCAGGATCTATGATGATGCCATTGTAGAACCTGCAGAAACGATCATATTAAGCATGAGTGTAAACAATGGTGGTGGCAATGCTGTAGCTGGTGATGGAAGACCTGTAGAAACCATTACCATTTATGATAATGATACTGCACCTTATGGGGCATCGGATAATACGCACCAGTTGAACGGAACTTACAATTTTACAGCAACAGTTCCTTTCACAGCACGTTCGTACCAGTATAAATCACAGTTCATTTACAAAGCCGGTGAACTGGCGGCTGCCGGTCTGAAAGCGGGCAGCATTACAGCACTATCATTCAATATTACCAAACACAGTAATGCCGCTTTTGTATACAAAGGATTTACTATTAAAGCAGGACAAACAACCCAGTCATTTATTACCGATTATGTAAACCATACAGGAGCACCGGTAAGTGACGCATCACTCACAACAGTATATTCAGCCAATTATACTACGGTGAATGGCGCCAATACATTCAATTTCTCCACACCCCTTATCTGGGATGGGACTTCAAACATTGTTGTAAATCTTTGTTTTGACAATGCCGGTACTGTAGATGCCGCAGATGATGAGGTGTCTTTTTATTCTGATGATTATTCGGCCACCAATGCTTCTTTTGTTTACCTGTTCAACAATTGTGCAACTGCTTTCGGCAGCTCATATACTTATTACAATAATAATTACAAACCTGTTATCAGCTTTACACGGCATGATGCCGGTACACAGGTACAAACAACGCTCAACAGCTCACGCAGTGAATACCTGGGGCCCTATGCAGACATTTATTTCTATGATCAGACAAACAGTACTTTACTGGCAAGGGTCAAAAATCTTACCTCCTTCAATTATGGTTGTACACAGGTTGTAATTGATCGCAGTGGTACCGGTGCAGTTGCATTTCGTGATAACAATGCAGCGCATTACCTGATGAGCAAAACATTCCGGGTATTGCCGGCTACCAATAACCCGGCAGGACAATACGAACTGACCCTGTACTATACACAACAGGAAGTTGCCGGATGGCAAACAGCCACCGGGCAATCTTTTAATAGTATAGAACTGGTAAAAGTACCGGGACAAATATCTGCTTCCACGCCAGCCAATCCCAATGGAGCAGGTACACCGCAGGCAGCAATACCGGTAAGAAGCACACTGGGCGACAACTACGCGCTCACATACACTTTCAATACCGGGTTTTCAGGATTTGGTGCCGGCATGGTATCTGCGGCATTGCCTGTAACATTACTGAACTTCACCGGTCATATGGACGGAAAGGATGCAATACTGAACTGGCAGACAACGCAGGAAACCAATAGTGCCTGGTTTATTCCCGAACGGAGTACAGACGGATTACATTTTACACCACTTACTGCCGTACCTGCACAGGGCAATTCTGCTATTACGCAACAATATACCTACAACGATAAGCAGGCGGGTACAATAGCCGGTAATATCCTGTACTACCGTTTACAGCAAAAAGATATAGATAATACAACCAGTTATTCCCGTATAATAACCCTCAATAAAGCCAGTTCAGCAACATTTGCAGTAACCCCTAATCCCGCCGGCAACCAGTTGTACCTGCATACCGGTTATACTACGATTGCCAACAACATTTCACTATACACCATCAGCGGGCAATTGGTAAAGCAATGGCAGCAACACAATACCAGCGTGCCGTTGAATATCAGTGGTATACAACAAGGCAATTATATACTGGAGGTAAAAATTGTCAATACGGTTTACCGTCAGAAGATCATTAAGTTGTAGTGTGCATACCGGCCCTTGCAAAGAGGCCGGCTTCTGCATGTTGTACAGATGTTAAGTGTTGACACCCGGGCAGCATGATTTTTTGTCATCTGCAACGATATGTTATTTTTACGGGTCAATACACGTATGCTGATGAGAATAATAGGGTTATTGCTGCTGGTATTATCAACATTACATATCAATGCACAAAGCTGTACAACGCTGGGGCAAACCCCATCTACAGCTTTCCCTGTTTGCGGTACGTCCACCTTCAACCAGGCCAATGTACCAATATGCAGCAGCCATAACCTGGTTGTTCCCGGTTGTAATTCAACCCAGGCAGCCTACCAGGATAAAAACCCTTTCTGGTACAGCTTTACCTGCTATACTACAGGTACCCTGGGATTCCTGATAACACCCAAGGATCTTGGTGATGACTACGACTGGATGTTGTACGATATTACAGGACACAATCCCGATGAAGTGTTTACCAATACATCATTGGTGGTAACCGGCAACTGGGCCGGTACCTATGGTAAAACAGGGGCTTCCTCATTTGGCGTTAATTATATTCAGTGCGGTTCTGACCCCAAAGACAATAAGAATTCTTTCAGTTCCATGCCCACATTGATTGCGGGACATCAGTATTTGCTATTGGTCAGTCACTTTACCGATTCACAAAGTGGTTATGATCTGTCGTTTGGTGGTGGTACGGCTGTGATCACTGATCCCAAATTACCACAACTGGCCGGTGCAGAAGCTGGTTGCGGGGGAATTACTGTAAAAGTATTCCTCAACAAAAAAATGAAATGCAGTAGTCTTGCCACAGATGGCAGCGATTTCAGCCTGTCGCCGGCTGTAGGCAATATCATTGCGGCCAAAGGTAATACCTGCTCTACCGGTTTTGATATGGACACATTAGTGCTGACTATGAACAACGCATTACCTCCCGGAACATATACATTGACAGCAAAGAATGGCAGCGACAACAATACCCTACTCGACAATTGTAACAGGAACATATCGGTTGGTGATCATGTTACTTTCACCGTAATACCGATACAACCTACACCGCTTGATAGCATTACCCCTGTAGGCTGTTCTCCGAAAACATTACAACTGGTGTTCCGTAAACCTATGCTATGTAGTTCCATTGCTCCAAATGGCAGTGACTTTGTAGTAACCGGCCCCACTAATGTAACGATAACAGGTGCCAGTGGTAACTGTGGCAACGGACAACCCTCCAGGATCATTACCTTACAACTGGCTGCACCCATACAAACAGGTGGTACTTACCAGGTACGACTGTTGCAGGGAAATGATGGCAATACCATTATTGATGAATGTGGCCAAGCCACGCCAGCCGGATCAGCTATCAGCTTTATAGCTGGTGATACCGTAAATGCAGATTTCAGTTACCAACTATTGTATGGTTGTAAAACAGACACGGTAAATTTCAGTCATAATGGCGACCATTTTATAAACAACTGGAACTGGAATTTTAATAACGAAGGTAGTAGTACTGCACAAAACCCAACCTGCCTGTTCACAAAATTCGGATCGAAGAATATCCGCCTGATCGTTTCCAATGGAGTATGTAAAGATACTGCCGACCAGGTGATATTACTGGACAATGAACTGAAAGCTGTATTTGGCTTCCCGGAAGTAGTGTGTCCGGAAGATGCTGCTGCTTTTACCGATAGCAGCATTGGCAAGATCATATCCTGGAACTGGAATTTCGGAAATGGCAGCGTCAGCACACAGCAGAATCCTTCACCATTCAAATATCCGCAGGTAACTGTTGGCCGCTCTACCCTGTATACGGTACAATTAGTCGTGGAAAATGACCTGCATTGTTTTGATACTGTAAAACACCAGGTAAAATCGGTATATACCTGTTTCATTGCAGTACCTAATGGTTTTACACCCAATAATGACGGCAAGAATGATTACCTCTATCCTCTCAATGCCTACAAAGCCAAAAACCTTGTCTTTAACATTTACAACAGGTACGGACAATTGGTTTTTCATACTACAGACTGGACAAAAAAATGGGATGGAACCATTAATGGCTACGCACAGCCAACAGGCGTATACGCCTGGACATTGAATTATACCGATGGAGATACAGGACAAAAGGTGTTCAAAAAAGGGACTACGGTACTGATAAGGTAACGTATGCATGTACATTGGTTACTATTTGTACCAGTTGTGATAAATATGGTTCAGGGAAAAAATATTCATAAAGTTTTCACAACATCGGGTCTGCTATTTTGATAATACAGGATTTATCCTATCTTGTTGGAAATCCGAACCATGAATATTTTGAAAGTACTTACAGCAGCCATTCAAATATTATCTACTCCGTTGAATCTTTTATTTCCCGGAAAGCCGTCAATACAGTTGATCCCCGTATTTCAGCCATCGGCAGTACGGCATTTCAATAAATAATTTCCTGCTTTTCTCCGTACTATAGTTGCAGCTTTTAATCAGAAGGTTGAAAAGTATTGTGTACGCATACAAACATGTGTTGCTGCTACTTATCAACAGGTCTCCTGTTGCTAAAAACGGGTTCCCAGGTAATGCGGTAACATCGCCTGCCAGGTAGGCCAGTCGTGCTTCCATTCCTGTCCCCAGATATCAAGCTCATACCAGATATTCTTACCATACAATATGCCGGCAAAACGACGTGCAGATTCAGGATCTTCATGTGCACCGCTGCCGGACAGTAAGTGAATATGACGGCTGCGGCGGATCTGCTCCAGTATGGTATGGTCTGTAAGATTGGGCATATAATGCATAGGACTGTTGTAATATACGTCCTCATCAAAATAACCACGTGTATATTCTGTAAGCTCGTACACCCCACTCATGGCTATACAACCATTCAGCAGATCTGGTCGTTTAAAGAACAGGTTGGCGCTATGCAAAGCACCAAATGAAGCACCACAGGTGATAATGGGCGTTTCAGCACTGGTTTGTGAACGTACAAAAGGTATTACCTCGTCAAATACATACTGGTTCCATTGCTGGTGCCGTATAGCCCGTTGCCGCGGATCGATATGATAGTTCATCCAGCTTTCATGATTCATGCTGTTAATGGAAAACACTTTCACTTTCCCGCTTTCAATAAAGGGGCTTAAAGAAGCGATCAGTTGAAAACGCTCGTATTCCAGGTAATCGGCCGAAGCAGTTGGTATCAGCAGCAGGGCAAAGCCATAATAGCCATATACAGCTACCGGCATTTCTGTTTGCAGGGCATTACTGTACCATGAAGTGATGTGTTTTTCCATATGCTGAATATAAGGAATTTGAGAATGAAATAATTTGAAAATGTGAGAATTTGAAAATGGGTTGACTGATAGCTGAATGGTTTGATTGCTTGATGGTTGACAAAAAGTACGGAAGAACCTGCACGCAAAGCCGCTAAGATGCAACTTGTATTTTGCTCGCAGCCTTTTACCACTGTAAATTACCAACTTCCAATTGTACTCCCTGCTAACAACTGTTTTCACTCACGGTTCGCCGCTGTATTCAACTTATAAACCACAACCTATAACTTACCACCTTATTATCACTATAAAAAATCGTACGCACTTTGGTACCATTTATGCTGTTTATGCGTTACTTTGAAATCAAACAAGTCCTTAGCAATATGAAGCGTTCTTTTTATACAGGCATGGCTTTTTTCCTGTTCTCATGCGGACAACAGAACAATAACACCACCTCAAAAGATGAGCCTGCTGTTACCAGCACTGCAGCACAGATTCCCTTATCACGTGAAACTGTCAGCAAAGAGCCTGTGGCAGAATACAAGGTAAAAACAGAAAACCCGCTGAATGACTGGTATTTTTCAGTAAAACTGTATGAAACGCCCAAGACATTTCATTACCTGATGCAATTGCAATACGAAGAGATTACCGGTAAAGACACATTGAAACTGCCCAATTTTGGTACAGAACCCAAACCCGTTATCAAAAAAGGGCCGGAACAATATTCCTGCATCATCGGGTTTATGGACAAAGACAACCAGTTCCGGGAATACAAAAAAGTGTATGTTGTCAACAATCATTTAAAAGTGACAGCGTTGAAACATTATGCCGTGTCGGGATATTAAAACAACAGAACAGGTTTGATGAAGAACAAAAACATTCTGTAATACCAGGTCAGATCATCATCCTGCAAGTCCTACCTTTTTGGCGGGGTGTCTTTCTGCAAACTGGTAGATCAGTCCACGGATATAATCATTTTCAGGATATTGGGTCAGTTGTGTTTTCAATGTATTGAGATCAGACATTTCGTAACCGGCAGGTACATATCCCATACCATAAAAACGTCCTTTTTCCATTAGTATACAACTGTGCTCATCGCGGTGATTGCCATCATCCATTACCACAAACGTTGGCAGCATGTGCTGAATGTAAGCAAGTGCTTCATGTACCCGCAGGTTGTAATCATGTACAGTTTCCTGTGATTCACAGGCGCCTTTACAGCTTTCGTCCACCAGGCCAATACAGGGATCATTATCTGTTTGTACAAAACATAATTTAGGACACAATGCAAAACGTGCCACCAGTTGTTTGATCATACTCTGTCCTTCCATCAGCAGGTTGAACGTATACAGCGGCTGCAGGTGTTTTTTCTTTTTATCAATTGCCAGCCGAATATAACCGTTCCGGTCTTCAAAAATATACAATCCGTAAACTGTAGAGGCGCGTTTCTGACTGCGGTTAAAAGCAGGCCACAATCTTTTGATCTCAATGCTTTCCAGTATAAAGGCCATTAGTTCTGTGCTGCACGACTGAAAAGTGATATTATAGATATTCCGCAGAAAATCCTGTCGCTGTTTACCTGCACCATTGTGCGAAAAATGGCTCCGCACCCTATAACGCAGGTTCTTGGCCTTCCCTACATAAATGATTTTTCCCTTCTGATCGTGGAAATAATATACACCGGGAGTATAAGGTAATTGCTCAATAATTTCTTTTGACAAATGTGGCGGTAATGACTGTTCCTTTGCACCTCTTTTAATGAATTGTTCAATATGTGGCAGTGCATTATTCCTCAACAGTATTTCCAGCAGCAGTACTGTAGCGGCCACATCGCCTCCTGCCCGGTGACGGTTCTGTATCACAATATCAAAATGACGACAAAGATTGCCCAGGCTGTAAGAAGATAACCCCGGGAACACCTTCCTGGTAAGCCGTACGGTACAGAGCTTTGAACAGTTCAGTTCATACCCTGCCTGCAGCAGGTGATGCTTCAGGAAAGAATAATCAAAGTTTACATTATGCGCTACAAATACATTTCCCTGCAACATATTGTAAATAGCACCTGCTACCTCTTCAAAAGATGGAGCGTCGGCTACCATGGCCGGGGTTATACCGGTCAGCACCTGTATATGGTGAGGTATGTGAAAACGGGGTTTTATAAGCGTTGCAAAACGACTGATCACTTTTTCACCATCGTGCAACACAATAGCAACTTCAGTAATGTCGTTATTAGACGCATAACCGCCGGTGGTCTCTATATCAACTACAGCATACATAAAAAACGGTCATAAAGTTAGTAAGAAGATGACCAGTTTAAAGGAACAAGGCTGTACTTTTTCCGCACCCCTCTGAATAACTGGCAACCAGCCATTTATATTCCTTCCATACCCTGTGATCATATATTAATTATTGATCAACCTTCAAATCCATTATCTATGCTCAAACACACTTTACCCCGCGTGGAAGAAAACGCCTATGTACTGATTACAGTAACCATTCTTTACTTTTCAGCAATGATGACCTTTGCTTTCTGGTTTACCCAGAGTTAATGTACCTGTAAACAATATAAATTATAGTAAATCAGCTACTTATTCCTGAAAAATACCCCGGGAGGCGTACTCCTGCGGGTATTTTTCCACTTATACACACCCCGCTTGCATGTTCAGAATCCTTGTATTACCTTTGCAGTAGGATTTACAACTAACCAGCCTGACTTTTTAAGATTCTCATTGAACGGAAAAGTGCTATCCTCTCCTCCTTCCTGAAACCAAACCATAGAGCTGAAATTCCTATCCCATTGAATGCCTGACAAGCCTGTGAAAACCGTGGTTCATTGGTCGTAACACCACCATAATCCGGTTTGTTTACAATTAAATCGCAGCATATGAAAAAGTCAAGTTCATTTCATTTGGGTCAGACAGCAAAAACAGTTTTAATCGCTGTTGGCTTTTTAACCTTTATCATGTTATTGTCTTACCTGTACTGGTTTGCTTAATAACTGAGCGCAAAGGCCCCAATTGATCTCTTACCACAAAAAGTCGCCTGGGCAAGCTTACATTATACCAGGACGGTAACTTATTTTTTTCGCTGAAAGGCACCTGTATTAACAGGTGCCTTTCTTGTTTTTAGTACTGTAGCCTGTTGCAGGCTGAAAATACCTATGCCACAATAATAACAACCGGGATCAGAACAAAATTGAAACTGCAGCACCGCAAACCTGCAACCAGCAACCGGCACCATCGCCACTGTAACAGAAACTTGTAACCCGCAACGCGAAACTGTAAACATCTTCCCCATTTTCTCAGTACCTTTGCCGTCCTTTTAAGCAGCAAAAACCAATATGGAATTAGGTAAAAATTATAACCCGTCAACAGTCGAAGACAAGTGGTACCAGCACTGGAAGCAACAACGCTATTTTAACAGCACTCCGGACAATCGTCCTGCGTACGCCGTGGTAATACCGCCACCCAACGTTACGGGCGTTTTACATATGGGGCATACACTGAATGAAACCGTACAGGACATCCTGGTACGTAAAGCACGTATGAGCGGTTTCAATGCCTGCTGGGTGCCCGGCAGTGACCACGCTTCTATTGCAACCGAAGCCAAGGTGGTACAGATGCTGGAAAAAGAAAAAGGCATCAGAAAAAGCGAACTGTCACGCGAAGACTTCCTGAAATATGCCTACGAGTGGAAAGAAAAATATGGTAATATTATTTATCACCAACTGGAGAAACTGGGCTGTAGCGTAGACTGGGATCGCGTATCATTTACCATGGATCCGGATTATTACCGTGCAGTGATCAAAGTATTTGTTGATCTGTACAACAAAAAACTGATCTATCGTGGTGCGCGTATGATCAACTGGGATCCGGCTGCCAAAACAGCGCTGAGCGATGAGGAAGTGGAATACAAAGAAGTACAGGGCAAACTGTATTATGTAAAATATTTTGTAGAAGGCAGCACTACCGATTTCATTACCATTGCCACACAACGTCCTGAAACCATCATGGGCGATACTGCTGTGTGTGTAAACCCGGATGATGAACGCTATGCACACCTGAAAGGCAAAAAAGTGATTGTACCGCTGGTAAACCGTGCAGTGCCTGTCATTTTTGATGAATACGTAGACAAAGAATTTGGAACCGGTGCGCTGAAAGTAACACCGGCACATGATATCAATGACTATAACCTGGGTCTGAAACACGGCCTGGAGATCATTGATACCCTGAACGAAGATGGAACCCTGAGCGCTGCTGCACAGGTATGTGTAGGTATGGAACGTTTTGCCGCCAGGAAAAAGGTGGTGGAAATGCTGCAGGAAGCAGGTGTACTGGCCAAAGAAGAAGAATACCAGACAAGACTGGGCTTTTCACAACGTACCAGTGCTGTAGTAGAACCCCGTATCTCTACACAGTGGTTTGTGGCCATGCGCACATTGGCCGATAAAGCGCTGGAAGCTGTAACCAGCGGCGAAGTAAAAATTCATCCCGGTGATAAATTCCTGGCTACTTATAAATACTGGCTGGAGAATGTAAAGGACTGGTGTATCAGTCGCCAGTTGTGGTGGGGACAACGTATTCCTGCCTACTATGCACCCGACGGCACTTTTGTAGTAGCAGAAACCAAAGAAGCGGCATTTGAAGCGTGCAAACAGGAAAGTGCAAAGGCCGGTAACAGCGCTTCTTATACTATTGATGAACTGGTGCAGGATGAGGATGTACTGGATACCTGGTTCAGCAGTTGGTTGTGGCCCATTGAAGTGTTCAAAGGCATAACACAACCCGGTAATAAAGACATTAATTATTATTACCCTACTACTGTACTGGTAACAGGACAGGATATTATCTTTTTCTGGGTAGCGCGTATGATCATGGCTGGTATGGAATACATGAATGAAAAACCATTCAGCGATGTGTATTTTACCGGTATGGTACGCGATAAGCAGGGAAGAAAAATGAGTAAGCAGTTAGGCAACTCGCCTGACCTGCTACTGTTGATCGAAAAGTTCGGTGCCGACGCAGTTCGTTTTGGTATCATGATCTCCTCTCCTGCCGGTAACGACCTGTTATTTGACGACACTTCACCTGAACAGGGAAGAAATTTCAATAACAAGATCTGGAATGCGCTGAAGCTGGTGAAAATGTGGGAAAGCCGGCAGCAGGAAGGAACAGGTAATACAAGCGACTTTGCCGTTAACTGGTTTGCGTCACGATTGGCTGAAGCCAGAACAGAAGTAGACAGGCTGTACAAAGATTTCAAATTAAGCGAAGCGTTAAAAACGATCTATTCTCTGATATGGGATGATTTCTGTAGCTGGTACCTGGAATGGGTAAAACCTGGTATGGAACAACCGATAGATGCCGCTGTTTACCACAAAACGGTGGAGTTCTTTTCTGAGCTGATGCAGTTATTACATCCGTTCATGCCATTTGTAACGGAAGAGATCTATCACCTGCTGAATGAACAACAGGATGATCTTTGTGTAAAACAATTCAGGGCAATTCCTGTAATCAATACAACTGTTCTGCAACAGGGACAATTGTTGAAAGATGTGATTACCGGCTTGCGCGATGTACGCAACAAAAACCAGATCAAACCCAAAGAACCGATCGCTTTATCTATAGATGCGGGCAGTAAAGAACTGTACACAGCTATTGAAGCTATTCTTGCCAAACAGGTAAACATCAAATCATTTGCTTTTGTAAATGCACCGGTGCCCAATACCATTTCAGCAGTAATAGACAAAGACAAATTTTATATTGAAACAGAGCAACCGGTTAATACAGGTTTGCAGCGCGATGAACTGCTGAAAGAACTGGAATACCTGAAAGGTTTCCTGGTGTCTGTAGACAAAAAGCTGGGCAACGAACGCTTTGTACAGAACGCCAAACCTGAAGTAGTAGACCTGGAGAAAAGAAAAAAAGCGGATGCTGAAGATAAGATCAGGATCATACAGGAAAGCCTGGCAACATTGTAACAGGCAATTGTGATAATACTTAAAGAGCGGTCTTTTCCCCCGTAGGAATGACCGCTCTTTTTGTTGTATAACAGAGCCTTAACCTTAGTCCTTTGAAAAAAAAATAAATCTACCTGATCTATCTTTTTAGTGAAATATCGATTCTTTCCATAGTGCCTGGTATCTTATCATCCTGATAATAATATACCAGTTCGTTGGCAGTAAGTTTGGTGATGACACCTGTATCTCCTTTAAGCACCATGGATGTATTACTGAGTATTTTGTATTCAAATGTTTCTACATCGCCATCAATACGGGTATATACTGTGCCGTCGTTTTTGAATTCAACATAATCATCAGCGGTACCATGTGTGGTATCTTTGATTTCAAAACCGCCGGATTGGTACTGGTAAACATTTTGAACGAGTTGCCATTTGCCGAGGATTCTTTCCGAAGCGGGTGCTTCTTTATCTTTTTTACAGGCAAAAGCAATTATGGCAACAATTGCTACCCCGATCAGTTTTCTTGAGTTTCTGAACATGTAATAAGGGTTTTTAATGGATGATCAGATTTAGTAACGGTCACAAAGAAATGATTCAAAAGTATTTAGTGCAATAGCAAAAACACGCATACTCATGCTGCAGAAATTACCATCGGCATCAATATGATGCATACAATAATCTGGTATCATGCTTTACTATCATATAAAGAACGCTCTGCCCCAATATAAGTGTATGCTTATTGTATGATTCAATAAAAGATCATTGTTGTTATAAAGACTGTTGTTAAAGGTGCCGGTAAACAGTTGGGGCGCCTGTATAAAAGCAACAGGCAGCTCCGGTCACGAAACTGCCTGTTGTAATAAACGTATAAAGCGTAATACTATGGATTGCTTTTTTTTGTTGCCGCAGGAGCACCTGTTGCCTGCTGTTCAGAAACAGGAGCAAGCTTGACAGGCGTTTTTATAGCTGCAGCCTTTGCTGGTTCCGTTCCTTGTGAAGCTGTCACTGCTTTTGCCTTATTCTCAGCAGCAACTTTCTTTTCTGCTACAGGCTTAGTGGCTGTTGGAGCAACCGAAGAAGCAGTTGATACACTTACAGTTGGTTGTGCCGCAATACTTTTTTGAGCTTCAGTAGTTTTTACCGGTTGGGTTGGTTTGTCGCTGGCCAGTTGTGCACTGGCTGCACCTGCCAGCAATACTCCTGCCAGCAGTAATGAATATGTTTTGATCATTGATTTCATAATATTTTGGTTTATATAGTTCAGTTTATTTAATGCTTACCAGTACGTTGACCTTTCCAACACCGGTATTGTTATAATCCTGCAGAGCTTTACCAATTACCTGGCCAACCTTTACTTTGTCCGGATCAGCTTTCATGGCCACACCGGCAACAGATGAGGTTACCAGCAGGTCTCCTCTTTTAATAGCACCACCTTCCAGGCATACTTTGGTGGGAATTACACCAATAATACCCATGGGAACCATATCATCCAGTTTATCTTCTTCTGCATTTCTTTCGGTAAGCATTACGCCGGGTTTGGTGGCATATACACCAGATACCAGGGTAGAATAAGGAACAGATGATTTTTCTACTTTGCGATCGGATGACTGAGAGATCACCAGCACATCACCGGCCTCATATTGTAATTTGCTTCCTTCCACTTCAAAAAATTCGGCCACATCGGCACCGCCGGTTTGTGTACCACCGTTAAAGAAACCTTTACCGCTGGCATCAATTCTTGCCACGTTACCACTGGTGGCAAATACAGCCAGGTTGCCGCCTCCATTAGTAACCACCTCCAGCACAGTACTGCTATTGGCGGCGTTTACATTTTCAAAACGCGCTGCGCGACCTGTTCCGCCACTGATACCGGCCTGTCCGTATACGCCAATACCGTTTTGTGTATTAAAACCACGCACCGCATAACCGGCACCGTCACTACGACCAACTACAGCGCCAACTCCTGCACCGCCACTGGAAAAACCTACTATAGCTTCGCCAGTCGTGTTGCGGCCAATTACACCGGCAGCAGATATACTGCCTGTGATCCCTTCCACACCGGTACCTCCTGTGGACATAGCAAATATACCATGACCGAACCCGGCATTTGACACATCAATAACCCGACTGCCATTGCTGGCATTGGTCAGTTGTACATTTAAACCCTGTCCGGTACCATTGCTTACAATTTCTGTAGTAGCAGAAGTATTGGCTGCATTTACGTTTTCAAAACGTGCTGCACGACCTGTACCGCCACTGATACCTGCCTGTCCCAATACACCAATACCGGTCTGGGTATTAAAACCACGTACACCATAGCCGGCACCATCGCTACGTCCTACTACTGCTCCTACTCCATTACCACCGCTGGAAAAGCCAACAATGGCTTCGCCAGTCATGTTACGGCCAATTACACCGGCAGACGATATATTACCTGTAATCCCCTCCACACCCGTACCGGTAGCAGCATTTGCATAAACGCCATGCCCCACACCCAGGTTCACTACATTGACACCCCGGCCTGAACTGGCACCACTGTTAACACTCACATTCAGGGCATTGCCGGTTCCTGTAGTGGAAATATCGGCCACTGTACCATTACCTACAGTAGTTACATTCAATACGTTATTGTTATTGGAGTTGTTATAGATCGATAAATTGGCTGCAATACCATTTGTACTGGTAGCATTCAGACCAGTGCCGGAATTGCTGTTGGCATATACTCCATAACCGCTGCCGGATGAATTACCATACACACCAATACCATTTGGAGTAATGCCATATACCCCCCAGCCACTGCCTGCCTGCGAACCCCATACGCCAATACCCAAACCGCCGGTACCATTATTAATACCACGCACTGCTGCAGAAAATCCGCCGGGTGCGGTGGAACTGATGGTACCCTGTATAGCACTTATACTGGATGAGGTGGAAGTACTGCTGGCATCTATGGCAACACCATCACTGACAGTAGTAGCAGTAAGGGCTGCGTTATTATTACTATTGTTGTTGATAGCAAAGTAGCCGCCGATACCATTTATACTGGTACCATATACACCAGTACCGGAATTGCTGTTACCATATACACCATAACCGTTGGCGGAGGAGTTACCATACACACCCAAACCATTGGGCGTAACACCGTATACCCCCCAGCCACTGCCTGCCTGTGAACCCCATACGCCAATACCCAAGCCACCGGCTCCATTATTGATACCGCGCACCGCGGTAGAAAATCCACCAGGCGAAGAGGAATTGACAATACCTCTTACGGCACTGATACTGGGCGTAGTGGTATTATTAACACCTTCCAGGGAAGTACCATCGCCATTATTGGTAATAGAAAGTGCTGTACCGGGTAAATTTACCGTAGTAATGAAAGGCAACGTTAAGGCAGCAGCAACGTTGTTGGCGGGTGTCCAGTTAGTTCCGTTGTACTGTAATACCTGTCCTGTAACAGGGGCTGTTGCTGCAACTGCATTTCCCTGGATGGCAGCTACATTCGGATTGGGATAAGTGCCGGCAAGATCTCCACCGGCAGGGCCGGAAGGAGGCAACGTTACGCCTGTAGCTATTTTGGTAGCAGTAACTGCTCCATCGGCAATTTTTGCTGTGGCCACGCTGCCATCTGCCAGTTTGGGAGTGGTAACCGCAGCATCTACAATCTTTGAAGTGGTTATACTGGCATCAGCCAGTTTTGCGGTATTCACAGCTCCATTGGCTATTGCAGGATTGGGATAGGTACCTGTCAGGTCTCCGCCGGCAGGCCCTACCGGCAAACCACCCTGTGCATATAAGGCATAAGGTACTGATACCAGTTGTGTGGTACCAATAGATGTAAAGGCAGAGCCGCCCTGCGGGTCAATTTCTACCTGTATATATTTACTGCCCGAAGCCCAGTTTACACCGGCAATGGTACCGGTAACATTGCTGGCTCCGGTACTACCGATCTGTATATTGAACAAACCAAAAGGATTGGTAACAACAGTGCGTGTTTCAGAATATACCACTGTTCCATTGACACCACCGTTCCTGATGCTCAGGCGCAATGAGATCGTTTTATTCTGTAATACATTTCCTACCGCATTGCGGGCAACACCCTGGTAATTCAGTAAACCAGGAGCCTGCCCGAACAATACAGGCACCGTTAGCAACAGAACTGCCACAGTGAATAGAAGTTGCTTCATAAAATGATTGATTTGAATGTTGAAAGGAAAAGTTTGCTTTAATTAAGACAGTACAAGACATGGGAATGACTGTCTGCATCATCCCGTAACTATTGTGTGGAACTTATTAAATATTATTTACCGTCGTATTTCAGGATCTTGAATCCGCCATGACGTTTTACTTCCAGGTAGTCACCAGGACGTGGAGTATCGGGCGTCAGCGTGGCGATCACATAATAAATACCTTTCGGATAACGTGTAAGATCGAAATACTCGATCCGGCAACAACCGTTGTATATATACGAACGTGTTTCAAGTACCCTTCCATTCAGATCTGCCAGTTGTATTTCCATACGACCGGTTTGCCGTACAAAAAAGTCTACTTCAAACCTGTTGGCAGTAGGATTGGGAAATACCTTGATATCACCGTCATCAAAAGTGAGGATGTAAGGAGATTTGTCAATTTTATCAGTACAGGGTTGTAATACACCCTGTGTAACCAGCAAAGAACTGTCTGCAGGTGCAAACGCATTGATCAGCGTCAGCTCTCCGATGCTCCATTCAAACCGATAATAAGAATCGGCATTGTCATAAGAACCGCCGCCGGCATTAAATACAAAAGGAAGTACAGACCCTGGCTGGGCAAACGCAGAACGTGAGCACATCACAAAACACAAAACAAAAAATGCTTTGTACAACTGTATCATAAGCAAAATCGGTTTTAATGGTTAAAACAATTGCTTTACTAATCATCAGCATTATGATTGCTCATGAAAGAACCATGGTTGGGAATCAATGAATGGATGTGGGAGTTAAAGGAGTCTGGAGTGTAATATGATGTCGTAAAAGTAGATTTTTTTCACATACAAAAAATCACCTGTTTGTGGTATTTTATCGGAGTAAGTGGGTATATATGAACCGATTTGGGTAATAACGGGCGTCATTTGTACCTGATACCAATACAGGGCATTAATATTTATGCCAGGATTATCCGGCATCAATAAACATTGACGATTTAATGTCTTTCGTATATGCTTATCTGCTTAGTACCGTTACCGGCACAATAAACTCCCACTGATTGGCACCCAGTCTCTGCCGGTTGCCATCGATCAGCCTGCTGTAGCGTACTCCAAAGGTTACATTGTATTCATTCCACCATTTGGTATCTACATATACTTCTGAACCATACGAACGCAGTTTGATGCTGGTTTTATGACGGCTGGCTGTATAATCAGCTACATAGGTATCATCATAGAACAGGTTGGTGCGCACACGCATCAGGTATACAATATTGCCAAAACCCCAGTCGGGATATGCCAGTGGCAGGTGGTAATTCACACCAAACTTGCCCATCTGGTAAAAATTGTCTGCTATATAGCCACGGGAAAAAGGAAACGTATTTGAAAAGCGTGCATTGTTCAGGGTATCGCGTTGATGTACCGCTACATTAACAATAAGATTGTGTGTGCGGAACAATCCCGGAAAATATCCATAGCCGGAAGCTACTACCTGGTTGGCATCCAGCGCTGTAACGGCTTTAGAGTAACGCAGGCTGAATGTTTGCCCCCAGCGCGGATAAATATGTTTAACAGCAGATTGCGACTGGTTGGCATAGCCAACTGATCCTGTTACATAGGCAAACCCGCGATTGTCAAAGCTGTCTTTGTAAATACCCTGGAAAAAACGTTTGTTATAAGCTACATTACCACTGACATTTAATGAACGGTAATGTTTGCCTGTAGAGAGATTAAATGGCAACTGGAACCCGGCACTTCCCTCCCACTGGTTCCAGAATACAGTTTTCTGTCTCAATAATGCGTGACGATCCAATGTATAGCTGCTGGCAATATTGAGATATGGGAAAAAGCCGCCGTAAATAAGACTGCCACCAAATTGTTTACTGCGCTCATTGCGGTTGTAAGTAAAATACAATTCAGACAACATGGTGTTCAGCACATTCTGTCCCACAAAAGAAAAAGTATACTCCGGATCATCTACAAAAGGCCGGCGGCTATGCAGGTTGAACAAATGAAATGCTTTGGCATAATCAGTTACAGGATACTGTTTGCCGGTATCAGGACTTGTTTTAGTGATCTGTAAACCATGTAGCCGATAACTGAATACCGAATCTGTAAAATGTGTTACCGGTAGTTTTTTCCATGCATCCTGTACCGGTTGTTGAAAAAGATGATAGCCTACAGCAGTAAAAGCGGTCCACACTGCTTTATTGTTGCGGATACTGGCCTGGTAATTACCGGTTGCCTGGTTGATCGTATGCGTACCGGTAAACTGTAATAGCTGGTTGCTGCCGGTAATAGCAAACACTTCGTCGGTAATGCCATTGGCAGCACTAAAGGTAATAGTATCCCTGTGTACAGAAGGGAAACCGATCACGTGCATGGAATAAGGCAATAATTCCTGCAAACGACCATCCCGGATATTGATCAACACCATTGTCATGGCACCGGAAGTATTGCGTACAGGTGTGGCAATGGTGCTGTCGTTATAAAATTTAGGATAAGTATAAAACAACCGTTGTGGATTGGGAATACGTTCCAGCACTTCACCGCTGGCGGCATCCAGTATATGCAGGGTGGCCTTTTCACCGGGTTGTACATCCACCGCTACAATACGTTTGCCATCACTGCTGATATCAGGACTGAAATATTTTGTATGGCTGGTAACACGCATTTGTTTGCCGGTAGCAACATCCAGCACTTTCAGCACATTGTAATCAGTCCACGACCAGCGTAGGGCAGGCTCATAAGCTGCGTATACAATTTTGCCGTTTACGTAAGAGAAATAGTTGTCCAGCGAAATATCGCGGGTGCGTATTTTGTGTTCTTTGCCTGTTTGCACATTGCGTGTATAAAAACCGGGTATACGGTCATAACTGCTTTTACCGTATACGATGTTTTCATCATCCATCCATTGCGGCAATACTTCATCGGCCACAAAATGCCTGTGCTGTTGCGCCCAGTCTGCGGCATTATCCTTCAATGTTCCGGCAGGCAGAAAATCCTCAAAGTATTTCATAGCCTCTGCACGAAAGGTTCTATAATTTTTACCGGTGTATCTTTTTACAGCCCGCTGAAAAGGATATAGCTGAACTTTGGAAACAGCATCGCCGGTTACTTTTTTCCAGAAGTCATCTCCGTACTTTTCCCTGCCGTATGCCACCATCATATAACCCAATGCATAATGGTCTGGCACAAAATCCTGTAATGAACCATTGCGCAGTTTCATCCAGGAATAATTCTTTTTGCCGGTCCACAGTGAACGGTAATCTTTAAAGAAAAACGGCAAGCGGCCTCTTCCCTGCTCACTCATCCTGGTTTCCTGGTAAACGGCATCACCCTCCCAGAACCAGTTGGGCACGGTGGCACTGTTAGCCAGTTCCTGTCCCTGCTCTCCGAATATATAAAATGCAGCGGCTGATAATCCCTTTCTGAAATTGGAATACTGTTGTACATGCCTGTACTCATGCAACGCCAGTGTATAGCTCCAGGGCAGGCTACCCAGGCTGAAACTGTTGGGTGAAGGCGTCAGTTGAAATTCACTGCGCCAGGGTCCCAGCCCTACATAACCATTGGATACAGTAGTATATGGCTGCAGTACAATACTGATTTTTCTGAAACGGTTGCCAATAGTAGACTGTGTTTGTAAACCCAACCGGTGAGCTGTAGCCGCTATCATGCCGGCCTGGTGTTCAAATCCTGCCGGAAAAACAACACGAACAGTATCCGTATTTACCTGTTTCCAGGAAGTAGCGGGTGAATGACCGCCAAAACGTTGGGCATTACTATATAAACCAAGCAGTAAAAACAGAACTGGCAAACAGTATTTTGGCATACGATGAGTTAGGAACGGAAGTTAATTGTTTTTCCAAATTTAACCGTCACAACCGTTTGGGATAAAAAAGGAAGTTGCCTATTTTAGCTGGCCTGAAATATGCACCCCGAAAAAACCATTATAGCCATCGTTTACAGATGTTATCTGCGGATATGCACTGTTTTATTACCCTTTTTATTAATACATTTTGCTGGTTCTGCGCAGATCATTACTACCATAGCCGGTTCCGGCTTCAATGGCAACACGGGCAATAATGGCCCGGCCCTGTGCGCCGGAATACCTTACCCACCGGACGTGTATGTAGATCCGGCCGGAAACATATATATAGCTACCTCTAATTCTGTACGCAAAGTAGATGGCGCTACAGGCATTATTACCACTATTGCAGGATCAGACAGTTACGGGTATGGTGGAGATGGTGGTCCGGCAACCCAGGCTCTGTTCAAATTTATCATTGGTATATGCGGCGACGGTTCCGGCAACCTGTATGTTGCAGAATACAGTGGTCACCGGATACGGAAGATCAATACAGCTACAGGAATTGTTACTACAGTGGCTGGTACCGGCACAGCCGGCTATTCGGGTGATGGCGGACCTGCTATCAATGCTGCCATCAATACCCCTCACGGCATTCGTGTTGACAAACTGGGTAATATTTATTTTGCCGATACTTACAACAACCGCATCCGAAAGATAAATGGCGCTACCGGCATTATTACCACTGTGGCTGGTACAGGTTCTCCTACACATACCGGTGACGGAGGAGCTGCTACAGCAGCCAGTACTCCCTATCCGGTGTACCTGTGTATAGATGTTGCCGGAAACATTTTTTTTACAGAAGTATACGGAGGCATTACCAGCAGAATACGGAAAATAAATGCAGTGACCGGTATTATATCAACAATAGCAGGTACCAATGTATATGGTCATAGCGGAGATGGAGGCCCGGCATCGGCAGCTAACCTTTATGATCCTTATGGTATTTGTGTAGACGCAGCCGGCAATATTTATGTAGGCCAGTATGATGACGGGCGTATCAGAAAAATAGATGCAGCAACAGGTATTATCAATACCGTTGCCGGCGGCTCGCCTGGTTTCAGCGGAGATGGAGGCTTTGCTGTGGATGCACAGTTGGGTACAATAGAAGGATTATGGCTGGATGCCAACAACGCATTATTTATTGCCGATATGCCCAATCATCGCATCAGGAAAATTGACCTCACCAGTAATACTCCTGTCAGCCCGGTTAATAATATCAGCATTACCGCTTCTGCCAATAATATCTGTGCCGGAACAACGGTTACTTTTACAGCAACGGGTGCCCCTGCTGCAGGCCAGGGATTTACCTATACCTGGAAAAAGAATGGCAATACCGTGGGAACGAACAATACGGTTTATACAGATGCCACACTCAGTAACGGTGATGTTATTACCTGCCGGTTTGGCAATAGTGCATCCTGCCTGGGAGGTGCTGCCGAAAGCAATCCCATTACCATAACAGTAAACCCGTTACTTACACCAGGCATCAGTATTACAGCAGATAAAAATCCTGTTTGCAGTGGTACTTCAGTTACCTTTAATGCAACAGCCATTAATCCCGGTACGTCACCTGTATATCAGTGGAAGATCAATGGAAATAATGCGGGCACAGGGAATGCTGTATTTACCACCGCATCACTTGCCGACGGAGATGTTGTAAGCTGCTCAATGATGATTGACCCTGCAATGCCCTGTATTACCGGTACAACAGCCACTTCTAATAATATTACCGTTAAGGTACTGAGCAGCACCTTACCCATTGTAAACATAAGTGTCTCGGACAATGCAATATGTGCCGGCACCCCTGTTACTTTTTATGCCCAGGTATTGAATGGCACTACTGATATACATTATCAGTGGCTGCTGAACGATGCAGCAACAGGTACTGATGCCAATACATTCAGTACTGCTACGCTGAAAAACAATGATAAAATAAGCTGCAAAATAACCAGTGCCAGTCTGTGTTCAGGTATTGAAGTAGTATCCGGCATCATTATCATGATCATCTATGATCTTCCTGTTATCAATGCTTCTGCCAGTAATAATATTTCTATCATGGCCGGACAACAGGTTCAGTTGCTCACTACGGTTACCGGGAATATCGATCACTACACTTGGAGCCCTGCCAGTGGTTTGATAAGTACCGGCACACTCTCGCCCGTAACAATCCCCATGACGCATACTACAGTTTATACACTGACTGTTACGAGCCCTGACGGATGTACCGTTTCAAAGGATATACCTGTGAAGGTATACCGGCCATTCAGAATGCCAAACGCCTTTTCACCCAACGGAGATGGTATTAATGAGGTATTCAGGATACCTTCCGGTTCGTTGCTGCAGTTGCTGGAATTTGCCGTGTTTGACAGATGGGGCAACAAAGTGTTTTCAACCACTGACATCAATACGGGATGGGATGGAACCTGTAAAGGTCAACCGGCCAATGCAGGCACGTATGTATTTGTAATAAAAGGAATAATAGACGACAACAATACCGTTGTTAAAGGCACGGTAGAACTGATCCGGTAGTTCCTGTTGGCAAGAAGAAAGCATTCCGGAGCACTCATTTTCGATTGGTTGTCCGGCAACACTTTAGTATTTTTGCTCATGCTTTCGCTGGTTACCCTGGCACTGGCACCGGGCATTGCCATCGCCTGTTATATTTACTGTAAAGATAAGTACGACCGTGAGCCTGTTGCAGCGCTGACCACAGCATTTGTATTGGGTGCTCTTTGTATTATTCCGGCGATTGTCATTCAGCGTGCTTTGCTCCCCCTGCTGACCAGGCATTCAGATATTTATTCATTGAAATACTACCTGGTATGGGCCTTTGGTGTTGTAGCCATCAGTGAAGAAGGCTGCAAATTCATGGCATTGCGATTATATGCCTATCGTAATAAAGCTTTTGATGAACCCTTTGATGGTATTGTATATTCTGTAATGGTGGGAATGGGGTTTGCCACCGTAGAAAATGTATTGTATGTTACCAATAGCGGAATTACTACCGGTATTATACGTATGTTCCTTTCTGTACCGGCACATGCTTCTTTTGCAGTACTGATGGGCTATCATGTGGGCATGGCAAAATTCAATACCCGGCGTCCTGTATTGCATATGATAAAAGGAATTTTGCTGGCAGTATTTTTTCATGGGGCCTATGATTTTTTTCTTTTTATCCAGAACAATCCCAATGCTACGAAATACGTTTCAACCGGTTTGCTGGTAGCCGGGGCATTGCTGACCTATGGTATTGCGGTTCGTATGGCATTAAAAGCAATACGATTGCACCAGGAACTTTCAAAACAGGCTTTTTTTAATACATTATAATCACCCGTGTACATCACACAATTATGGAGCAGGAACTAATTATACGATTTGCCGAACCGGAAGACATGAATACTGTTGGCTACCTGGCACAACAGATATGGCCCGAAACCTATAAAGAAATACTAACGCCGGAACAACTCAGCTTTATGCTGAACCTGTTCTACTCACCTGCATCATTGCAACAGCAGGTGTCGAAACTTAAACATACGTTCCTGATAGCAGAGCTGGATGAAGAACCTGTTGCCTTTGCTTCTTACGCTCCCACTGAAACACCCGGCAAGTACAAACTGCATAAAATATATGTACATGGTAAAACACAGGGAAAAGGTATTGGAAAGGCCCTGGTTGATTTTATTGCAGAACAACTGACTGAATACGAGGCGCAGGCACTGTTGCTCAATGTAAACAGGCACAATAAGGCCCGTTCATTTTATGAAAAACTGGGATTTGTTGTAATCGGCGAAGAAGATATTGATATTGGCAACGGCTATTTTATGAACGATTACATTATGGAGAAAAAACTCTGATCAACATCTTCTACAACATATTTAAATAAGAACAGGTGATCAATTACAGACGGTTTGTAACAAACCGGTAATCGATCACCTGTTCTTATTGATACATTATCGCTTTATTGACGGGAGAACAAACTACCCAGTTGCAACCAGTTTTGTACAGGTTTAGGAGCAGTTTCAATATAATCAAAGGCCGTAATCACCACTTTAACTACTACCAGGTCAGCCGTGTATGCACGGCCGGTAAGTTCACGCACTTTTTCTGCATTATCTGCCAGTGAAGCAATGCCTTTTACCTTAATATGATAAGGCATGCCTTTCTTAAAGAAATCCAGGCGTGCTGGCAATTCAGCATCAAACTCAGCAAGCGTCTGCGGAGGACGCTGTATACAAAACCATATCTGTTGTTTATCATCTACCTGTACATTATTGATAACATGTACCGGCAATTTCAGCAGGGAATCATTTTCAGTAAAAAAGAGCGCAGATCCCAATGCCATGATCTGCTGAGCAATAGTATTCTTTATCTCCAATACATCCTGTTCAAAATTAAAAATAGACTTCATGTTGAATTGTTTTTAACTGCCTGAGATACAATAACCGTATAAATATCCGGGCGCTAAAAAGCAACCAGTTTGCCAGAATTACATATGCAAGTCAATCAATAATTTACAGATTAGTGTTTATGGGTTTGTTTCCCAATTTTGAATTATTATTCCCAATGGCAAACCAGGAGAAATTTCCTGTTCGTAAATACACCAATAAACCTTATAGAAAGATTACGCAGCAACAATACGGAGAGGTGCTGTATAAATATCTCACGTACATAAGGTTTATTGGTCAGCAGGCTGTATTTTGCAGCATTATCAACGCCAGGGCCGCCTTTTCTGTTATACCCTGTGTTTCATCAGGCTGCTGTTTCTACCTCCCTGCATGTGGCAGCTTTCTTCTACCTTTCTATTGAAGCACCCCTTAGTTTCTACGCTTTTACCCGCAGTAAATATGCAGGAAAGCCCGGATCAATACCCCGTACAGCCAATGATTGGTTAAAAATGTACGGTATGCAGTATACCGGGATAAGGTATGTTAACTTTAACAAAAGATAACGCCCTGCTGTAGGTGAAATGAACAAAGTGCATAACATACAGAATAATCCTGCATATATTTTCCGGACAGGCACGCTGCACAGTAACCGGGTCACTTTTTACATGTTGAATGGTGCATACATTGGACGTAGCAAAAGTTCGCTGACGGGTAAGCAGGTAAAACAATCTGCCCGGTTCAGGAAAACAATGCATTTGGCTGCAAAGCTGGGCAGAGCCTCTTCCGTTGCTGCTGCAGTATATGGCCGGTTACCGGAAGGCTGGAAACTGCATAGTCTGTACCGGAAACTGGTGGGCGTTGGCAACCGCCTGTTAAAAAACGAACATTATTCAGACGATGCGTTGACAGATGCTTTATGGCAATACCTGTATAGTTTGGGTTTTCGCAGTGATATTGAATACGAGTTGATACAACAGAGTACTGTAATGTACCAGGATCGTGTTGTACAGAAAACAGTCAGCCGGAAACGTTGTAATAAAGTGCAACGTGCTACTATACGGGACAAACACCAGCGATCATTGTTTATACCGTATAAACATTCCAGTATTACAATCAACAATCTCCATGTACTACGAAGGGCTCGTGCCCCGGATGATAGATCAGCCTATAACGCTGCTATATTGAATGCCATGACAAATGTTGTGGGCAATATTCCACCCCTGCGGGGCGGTTGAATACATTTATATTTTATCTACCGGGATATTGCCCTATGGGCATTGAGAGCTATGGCCTTCAATGAAAGCAAGCAACCTTTGCTTCGGGAGCAGTCATCCCTACTGAAAGTAGAGATCTGAAAGCCCGAATAACAGGTATGCTATACTTTATGCTGCTTGCTGCATGTGCAGCTTTCTGACCTCTCCCTTCGGGCGAGGTAACAACCCCCGAAATAAACAACGTCTGTTGCCAGCCGGAATGGCGGGCTGAATAATTGGTACAGACACAAAACTCACAGCACCCGGCCCGTAGGGCCGTATTACCGGTAGCAAAGCAGCATAAAAAACAAAGCGCCCCATAAGGGCGCAATATTGAATATCATAATGGATGTTATAGAAAAAATATTACCTTCTACAGCACATTGCGTTTTGAAACACGGAACCTGTAACCCGTAACTGTCTTCACCACGCATTCTGTAATGAGGCATTGGTTCTTTCAGCCCGCACCACATCTCCTTTGTTCCAGTCTTTACTATAATGCACAAAAATGGACAACCAGATGGTTCTTGACAGCCGCATCATGATGGGCTGCAATACGAGCAGCAATGCAGCATTAACCCCCATCCACCAGAACAACCTGTAGTCATTATCCTTTACTGAAAAACCGATCAGCACCCACCATGCAATAAACGTGGCAGCACTCAATGCAATAGACAATCCATAGCTTACATAACTGGTTCCATAATAAAATCCTACTTCCATATCGGTTTCCTGTCCGCATACAGGGCAGGCTTTATTCATTTCCATAAACTTTTTCAGGTTGTACGGATTGCTGTTCTTATACAGCTTGCCTTTGCGGCAACGGGGACATTTATTCTGTAATATGCTGGTCAGCAAAAAAGGCTTGCGGTCATCTACATGGGCGCACATATAATTACAATTTATCGGTGAGTAATTGTTTTCTGAATTCTTCAGGCGTGATCCCTGCATCTTTTTTAAAAAAACGATTGAAGTAGGAATTATCCTTGAATTGCAGGTTCCACGCTATTTCAGCAACGGTCATATCAGCATTGGTCAATAATCGTTTTGCTTCCAGCATGATCCTGTTGCGGATCAGTTCACCTGCTGTTTTGCCTAATAATTCATGACACAAAGCATTGAGATGATTGGGTGTGATATACAGCAATGTGGCGTATTCTTTCGGCAAACGCCAGGTGCGGAAATGCTGTTCGATCAACTGCTGGAAATTTTTCAGCAACAACAGTTTCTGAGAGGGCACATGACGGCTGCGTTGAACACAGTTCCGATCCAGCAGTATAAACAATTGCAGTAACTGCAAACGGATCACATCAGCACTATCTGCAGCAGCCTGTTCTTTCTCTTTTATAATGGTCTCGAACAATTGCACTACCTGTTGTTGCAACCTGGCAGGTATCTGCAGCACACCATCTTCACTGTTGCCGGAGAAAAAGGTAAAACGGTTCAGGAACTGCTGATCGGCCAGGAAAAACCGGAAAAAACTTTCAGAAAAATGGATCAGGTAGCCATCAGCTTTTCCGCTGAAATGCCAGCTATGTACCTGTCCCGGTACCATGCAGTACAACTGGAATTTCTTTACATCAAACCGGTTGAAATCAATGGTATGATAACCACTGCCACTGGTAAACAGCACCAGGTGATAGAATGAATGTCCGTGAGCACTACGCAGGTGGTGATAATGTTTATCCAGGTAGTCACTAAAACGTTCTGCCAGCAGGTCTTGCGAACGGCTTTCCTTGCCAATGCTGTAGATATCGTATACCGGTAAGCCTTGTTTTTTCATAGCGGCTTTGATTTACCTGCACAAAGGTAAATAACAACCCTAAGCCACTATGGACCTATTTACGTTGATTATGGTACTTTTTACTGATTTGAGGAACAATGCTGAACTTTAAGGAATTATTCTTTTTTGGTAACTACGTGCAGCATTACGGTCAGTTCATCGCTGATGGTACTGCCGCCGCCTACATGAAAGTCTTTGCGTTTGATCTTGAATTCGCCTTCAAATACATAGCCACCCTGTTCTTCTTTGGCTGTGAAAGGGAACGTGATCTGCCGGGTAACATCTTTCAGGGTGAGTTTGCCGGTTATATTGTAATTACCGTTGTTTCCGGTGATCTTTTCTGATACAAACCGGATATGGGGATATTTTTCAACATTGAAATAGTCTTCTTTGCGCAGGTGATTATCGCGCGAGCTGTTATCAGTATTTACTGTATTGGCATCAACAGTTACGTCGATGGAAGATGTGCTTGTATTGGCCGGGTTGAATTTAATGTTACCCTTCAATCCTGTAAAAGAGCCGCCTACATTGAAGCCCAGGTTTTTGATCTTGAATTTTACAGAAGAGCTTTCTGCAACCGGTACCAGGTTCTGTGCAAAAGCATTTGCTGACAATATAATGGCTACAGCCAGGTATAAGATACTCTTCATAATGGGGCGTTTACTCAAAAATATATCAAAAGCAATTCCTGTTTTTGTTAAACCGGTTAACAAGCATGCTGCATGCCTGGTAAAAATATTGACTTTTTCTGATTGAATACCGGCATTCTTACAGACCTGCTTTTGCAGCTTCGTTACGGCTACATTCGCATACATTCAATATTCTACATTATATTTGACCCACGGGCCTGCCGGATGTTTAATGTGTTGTGTGCGAATATTAAAGCAGGGCTATCAATAAATGTAATTTCAGTATGCAAATCAGAACAGTTGCAGAAATGATGGCAGCCGGTGAAACACCGGATATTCTTTTCTGGGTAGGTTGTGCCGGAAGCTTTGATCAGCGTGCACAAAAGATCACCAAAGCATTTGCAACCATTCTTCATAAAGTTGGATTGAACTATGCTATATTGGGCAAGGAAGAAATGTGTACCGGCGATCCTGTGCGCAGGGCTGGTAATGAGTTCATGTTCCAGATGATGGCCTACCAGAACATCCAGGTATTGAATAACTATGGTATCAAAAAGATCGTCACTACCTGCCCGCATTGTTTCAATACCCTGAAAAATGAGTATCCTGAACTGGGCGGACAATACGAAGTGATCCATCATACCACTTTGCTGCAACAACTGATCAACGATGGAAAGATCAGACTGAAAGAAGGCGGTACCTTCAAGGGCAAACGCATTACCTTCCACGACAGTTGTTACCTGGGTCGTGCCAATGATATTTATGAAGCGCCCCGGCAGGTATTGGAGGTACTGGATGCCGAACTAGTGGAAATGAAACGTTGCCGCTCCAAAGGACTGTGTTGTGGCGCAGGTGGTGCACAGATGTTCAAGGAAGAAGAAAAAGGCAATACCCGTATCAATTTTGAGCGTGCGGATGAGGCCATCGATACCGGGGCAACTGTTATTGCTTCGGCCTGTCCTTTCTGTAATACCATGCTTACCGATGGTGTTAAGAACAAAGAGCAGGAAGACAATGTAAAAGTATTTGACGTGGCGGAACTGGTTGCGGCCAGTATGGAATAATGCCTGTTGTACAAACAGGCGGTAAAATGCTCCTTCGTCCTTATTTCGTACCTTTGTATTATGAATTGGAATTACCAGGAATTGTTACCCGATAACTTCGCGCCCTCTTCACGGGTGTGGGTGTACCAGTGCAGCCGTTTGTTCTTTTTCCAGGAAGCTTTGGAGATGGAACCGATGCTGATTGATTTTGCGGAGAACTGGAAATCGCACGGCACCCCGGTAAAAGGATACGCCAACCTGTTTTTTGGTCGCTTTATTGTACTGATGGCCGATGAAACGGCTACAGGCGTAAGCGGCTGTAGTACCGACAGCTCTGTACGGCTGATCAAGACAATTGAACAAATGTTCAATGTACAAATGTTCGACCGGCAGATGCTGGCTTTTGTGATCAGGGATAAAATAGAATTGCTGCCATTATCGCAGTTACAATATGCTTTCAATAACCAGTTCATTCAACCGGATACGTTGTATTTTAACAACCTGGTACAGACTAAAGAAGAACTGGAGAACAACTGGCTGATACCTGTTCAGCAAAGCTGGCTGGCCAAAAGGCTTCCCCTGAATACGTGAAATAATACGGGTTCGAATTCCGTACGTATATCAACTTAAATCTATTTCGCATATCAACAACCCGCATGGGTTGTTTTATTGGATGGCAAATGTTCGACCTGAAAGCTATTGACAATACCTGGACTTTATTTCTTGACAGAGACGGGGTTATTAACCACGAGAAGCACCAGGACTATGTATACAACTACGACGAATTTATTTTTTACGACGGTGTGCCTGAGGCCATGAAGATACTGGCACAAAGGTTTGATACCATTGTACTCACTACCAATCAGCGCGGCATTGGCAGAGGGTTGATGACGGAAGCCGACCTGGAGAACATACACCAGCGGATGCTGCGCGATCTCAACGCTGCCGGCGGACGTATTGACAAGATCTACTATTGCACGGCAGCCACCAATGATGATCCCCGCCGCAAACCCAATCCTGGTATGATACGGGATGCGCAGGCAGATTATCCGCAGATTGACCTGGCAAAATCTCTCATTGTGGGAAACAACATGAGTGATATGGAGTTTGGCCGCAACGGTGGTATTCATACCGTTTTTGTAACAACAACGCACCCCGAACAGGTGCTTCCCCACCCCGCTATTGACATGGCTTTCCATTCACTGCCCGATTTTGCAAAAGCTTTGCAATTGGTGTAAAATTTTACCGGCTCTTTATCGTTTGTAAGCCGGTATACTCATATTTTAATTTAGCACAAAAGGATGAAGAACCTTACCATCATATTGATCCGCAGCATTTTACCGGTTATTTTCTGTCTGGCAGTCAGTATATCGCATGCCCAGAAACTGACTGCTGGTGAAAAAAAAGAACTGCGGAAAAAAGAAGACACCCTGAAAGTGCTTTCTGCCAATATGGTGTTTGATGAAGATGCTGCCGTGCGTTTCCGGTCCGACAGCAACTTTGTACGTACACTGGTACGGGCGTTAAAAGTTAAAAACTCTTTTTACTACTCTTTTGATTCATTGAATATTTCCCGGTTGTATGCCCCGGACAGCACCTTCCGCATTTTTACCTGGCAGTTGAAAAAAGATGAGTATGTGTACATGCAGAAAGGCGCTATACAGATGAATACTCCCGACGGCTCTCTGAAGTTGTTGCCTTTATTTGATTACTCTATGTACACCATGCGTCCGCTGGATTCTGTACGTGGCCGGAATAACTGGATTGGTGCCATTTATTACCGCATAATAGAAAAAGAATACCAGGGTCGTAAATACTACACCTTGCTGGGCTTTGATGATTTCAGTGTAAATGCCAATAAGAAATGGCTCGATGTAATGTATTTCGATAATAACGGTGAACCGAAGTTTGGCGGTCCTTTTATTTCCTTTAAAGAAGATTCTGTTAAAAAACCTGTACAGACAAGATTTTGCATTGAGTATAAGAAAGAAGCCCGAACACAATTCAATTATGATCCGGAAAAAGATATGATCATTTTTGATCAGTTGGTATCAGAAACCAATGAGCCTGATAAACCTTTTACCATGGTACCATCAGGCGACTTTGAAGGTTTTAAATGGCAGAATGGTCAATGGGTGCATATTGAAAGGCTTGACTTCAACTATATGCTGAAAGATGGCGAGTTTCCAATGGAAGCTACCATTATGGATGATGCCGGAAATGTAAATGAGAAACAGCTGGAAGAAGCATCGCGCAGGAATATGGAAAAGTCTGACAAAAAGCAACCTGCTACTCCTGCTAAAAAGCCCACCACACCGCCAGTAAAAAAGCCCGGCGGGCAATAGATTGAAATTGCTGGTTGAGTGATGTAGAGATCAGATAGTATCTGGTGAAAATATCATTTCGTAATTTGCCAAAAGATAAGCACCCATTTTCTTTAATGTTGTTTTGGGTTTCTTTTGTTTCTTATTCAGTAGAACGTACAAGCAATTGGCAGAATCTCTTAACTGAATAAATTTAGCTGGTGGAAACAGGTTGAGCATTGCATATTGGTATATTCTGAAACGTGTATTTCTGAATAATGCAATATCCCGTCTTTTTGAAGATTTACCATTGAGGTTTTCTCTTGGTACTGCATAAAATGCAAAGGTTACTGCAGGATGCTCTTTCCAGTACGACAACATAATAAAGAGACAGGTTGTAATTACCCTGAATGCATCGCCATCATTGAATATTTTTTTGTACGCATTACGCGAATTTTTGTCTTTCACATCACAATATTTGATGGCAACAATACCATAGCTGAAAGTTTCAAGAATAACAAAATAGGTCCTTTTAGACGCTTTGAAACGATAGCATGCTTTCTTAACTGGTTCTGGCAATAACGTTTGCTTTTCACCCAGTTTCTGGAATGAATATGGCTTATTAAACATTAACCGATACTAAAGAATTGGTAAGCAGCATTACGTTCTTTAAGCTGTTGTTTTTCTGAAATAACTTTAAATCTGAAGGTTCTTTTTTTATTGGAGGGAGTATTACCGGAAACAACAATCACATCTGCAGATGATCTGGCTGTTTTTGTTGCCTTCAGCATCTTGCGGACTACTTGCTTTTGAGCAGATGATATGTGTTTATGAGTACCCGGCACGCTGTAATATTAAACATTTTTTCACTATAAACCTGATAATAATACCAAAACTTATAGTAAATCAACAGTGATGACAACATTTGTAAATAAATTCTCAACATCGTAATATCTCTCAAAATCAACCAATAAAAAACCCGGCTGAATATTCAACCGGGTTTTTCTTTTATGTCAACCAGAGACGATGATCTCTGCAGATATTACTTTTTAGCGTACATCACATCTTTCACCAGTTTCACTGTACGGGGAACATCCGGTAACGCTGCAGCTACCAGGTTGGGAGCATAGTGCAGCGGGGCATCTGCCGCAGTGATACGCAGGATTGGCGCATCCAGGTAATCAAAGCCTTCTTTCTGTATACGGTAAGCTATTTCAGAAGAAACAGAACACATAGGCCATTGTTCTTCTACAATTACGAGGCGGTTTGTTTTTTTCACGCTTTCCAGGATAGTGTGCCAATCCAGCGGACGGATCGTACGCAGATCAATCACTTCAGCGCTGATGCCTTCTTTTTCCAGCTCTTCAGCAGCACCCAGCGCAACCTTCATCATTTTGTTATAGGAAACGATGGTTACATCGCGACCCGCACGTTTTACGTCGGCTTTACCGATCTGGATGATATATTCTTCTTCGGGAACTTCGCCTTTATCGCCATACATCTGCTCACTTTCCATAAACATCACCGGGTCATTGTCGAGAATAGCGGCTTTCAGCAGGCCTTTCGCATCGTATGGGTTTGAGGGAGAAATCACCTTGATACCGGGAATGTTGGCATAATAGCTTTCAAAAGCGGTAGAGTGCTGGGCGCCCAATTGTCCGGCAGAGCCGTTGGGGCCACGGAATACGATAGGACAACCCACCTGTCCGCCACTCATTGCCAGCATTTTAGAAGCGGTATTTAAGATCTGGTCCAGCGCCAGTACGGCAAAGTTCCAGGTCATGAACTCCACAATAGGACGTAAACCATTCTGGGCAGCACCTACGGCAACAGCAGTAAAGCCCAATTCGGCAATCGGCGTATCAATTACACGCTTTTCACCAAATTCAGCCAGCATACCCTGGCTAACTTTATATGCACCATTGTATTCTGCCACTTCCTCTCCCATGAGGAAAATATTGGGGTCTTTTCTCATTTCCTCAGACATTGCTTCGCGCAGTGCTTCACGAAATGCTATTGTTCTTGCCATCCTGAATAATTATTTAATTAGCGTTTTATGCCCAGGCTTTACAAGGGCCCGTTGGGCACGCAAAATTATTGGTTGCGAAGCAGATAAACAAGAATTTGAATAGCTGATTTCAGCACACATGAGGGGTAATTTTAATATGGGATTGGGAATCAGGTGTTGGGGGAAGCATTTAGGCAATACAAGTCCGAAAGCCGGGAAGAAGCTACGAGCTGTGGGCTTCGGCCGAGAACACAAAGGAAGCCCCAACCATCAGGTCATCTAACCATCATTACATCTCTATTTTCAAATCAGCCCATTCTCAAATTTTCAAATTCACTTCTTCAACATCCTGTTGTTCACAATCTTTTCCAGCACTTGCTCTTTCTGGTATTTGCAGACGGGTATTTTATATTTTCCTGCGTGCAGTACATTGCCCGGATGGCACCGATATGATATGCCTGGCGGGATGAGATTGCCATAGCATTAATTTTAGACAAATCTATGCCCGTGCATTCCGGTAGTAAAAAAACGTTTTACGCATGGACACTTACGGGTGGTGAACAGATATTGCACCTTTTGTTGTAACATTTTGAATAAGTCCGCGTACTTATGGATAGCCGGCTGTATTGCGGACTAAACCCGGGTAAACGCCAAACACAGTAAATATTACATTTACATTATAAACATTAACCCTCCAATAATGAGAAAAACGATCTTTTTATTGCTGTTATTTTCGGTATCCGTTACCCTATATGCGCAAACGGTTCAACGAAATACCATTTCACCGGCTGATAAAGTATATGGTTTATCAAAATTCTGGATGGAAGTCAATTACAATTTCATTTACCTGGATAAAGTGAACCGCGCTATGTGGGACAGTACTTACCGCGCAATGATTGAAACAGTACAGAAAACGCCCAACGACTATGCCTATTACCGGGAATTGCAGAAATTCTGTGCTTTGTTGAAAGATGGCCATACCAACATCTATTTCCCGGGAGGAGTTGAGCAGATGAATACCATGTTTGGTGATTACCGCTTTTTTATAGAAAATATTGATAATAAAGCCATCATCGTTAGGGTAAACCTGTCAAAAAAAGACGAAATACCACCCGGCAGCGAAGTTATTGAAGTAAATGGCAAACCTATTGCTACCCATATCAGTGAAAATGTAGCACCTTATATTTCCTCTTCTACCGATTATGTATTGCAGGATGAATGTATCAACAGGCTGTTGCAGGGACTGGAAGGTGAAACCTACCAGGTAAAGATCAAAAAGCCGAAGGGCGAGATCGTGTCACTGACACTGACGCACAAACGTTCTGAAGAACTGGATGTATTTCCTGCATTTCCGGCAGGACAGCAGTTGCTGGAATTCAAATGGTACAATAATAACCAGACAGCCTATATGGCGCTGAATAGTTTTGGCGACAGGAAAATCGATACGCTGTTCCTGGAACAATTACCGCAGTTGTACAAGGCTAAGTCGCTGGTGATTGACCTGCGGAATAATGGCGGTGGCAGCACCAGCATCGGCAGCTTTATTCTGCAATACCTTACCAACGATAGTTTGCTGTATGGTTCACGCAATACCAGTCGTTTGCATATTCCATCTTTCAAAGCATGGGGCAAATTCACATCACCCGGCGATACTGCTAACAGTTCATGGGCAAAACAGGCACTGCTGACCTACCAGGATAAGTTCTATCATCATTTTGATTATTCACCGATGGCGGTACGACTGCCGGCAGGTACCAAAAGGATTGTAATACCTACTGTTATTCTGATTGGTCACGGTACAGCATCGGCGGCAGAAGATTTCCTGATCTATGCGGATAACCAGCCACACATGACCAAAATGGGTGTGAATTCTTTTGGCAGTACAGGGCAGCCATATATGTTTGACATGCCCGGTGGCGGTTCTGCAAGGATCTGTACCAAAAGAGATACCTATCCCGACGGACGTGAATTTGTAGGTTATGGAGTAAAACCTGATATTGAAGTAAGGTCTACATTGAATGATTATCTGCAGAAAAAAGATCCTGTGCTGGACAAAGCACTGGAATACCTGAAAACAAAAACGAAATAAAACACTTTGCTATATTTAAGCAAAAGGCATTCTTTCCTCTACAGGAAGAATGCCTTTTTTAATAGCAACGGCGGAAGTTACTATTTCTGCAGAGCAGCGCTGATACTCAGTTTCATTTCAATATCGGGCAGTATATACAGCCCTCCCTGCGGATCACTATAGCTGGTCATGCCCCATTTCAACCTGTTGAATGAAAAAACGGCATTGGCATGCAGACTATCTGCACTGGTGCTGATCCTTGCAGGAAAAGACAATTCGTGTGTCTGCCCTATCAGGCTGAACAGACCGGTTATCATAAAGTTGGCGCCGGCAACACCTGCACCGGAATAAGGCATCGCTTTACTGATATGGAAACGGGCTTCCGGGTGCAGGAGCACATTTAAAAACTCGTCTGATTGTAAATGGTTCAGCAATTTTTCTCTTTCGGGACTGAGCAGATCAAAATTCTGAATAGACGCAATCGGTATCACGAAATCGCCTTCTATGATCTGTCCGTTTGTACCGGCTTTAAAACTACCGGTCACATCAAAAGAACCTGTATGATAATGATCCGGTGCTGCACCTTTCCATTTTGCCCTGGAAGCGGCCCTGTTCACTTTGTATTCAACGTGGTTATTACTGTCTTTTTTACATGCTGCCAATGCAGCCACAATTGCAACAGCAGTTGCGATCCTCTTCATGATACTGTATAATTTTGCTGATGATATAACACAGCCATGATGCTGTGAGCGTGTTGAAATAATTAGTTTGTATTATAGATGCTTATATAAAGATCACACCATATTCACCGGTAATGCGACTGATCATTTTTTGAATAAGGTCTGCCGGAGGCGGGCCTTGCGGAGGTGTGATGGTCAGCGCACCCGTTGCCGGTTCACTGAACTCAATGAAGTAATCCATCAGTTGTCCCGGTGTTATCAGGTTCAGGAATCGTGCATATTCGCTTTGTATCTTAAAATGGTGTGCAATTGCCCTGGGAGCAAATACTGCGTCACCCGGGTTTGCGACTGTTGTCTTTTCTCCTATGGTAAATTGAATGGCCCCTTCCTGCAGGTAAAAGCTTTCATCTTCATTTACATGTATGTGTGGCGGAGGTTCTGCACCTTTGGGCAATACCATTTCCAGTAATGCCATTCCGCCATTTGTCTGTTGGTGATCGATCAGCACTTTAAAGTAACCTCCCTGGTAATTGCGATAACCGGCAGTTACAGGTTTGTTGTTTGTCATAATCATATGCTATAATTGATTATGCAAAATTGCAGCATAGATCTGCCTTAAACTTGTACAAAACCGACCTGCCTCATGGGGATTAACACCAACGCAACACTGTTATTAAGCGCTTTGCAGAAAAGTGTTTTTCATAAAACATTTACCATGTGTAACAAACAATTCGGAGGAATTGGCAGCGAATAGCCTGGAAGGACTGATACCTGCTATCTTTTTAAAATCTCTTGAAAAATGTGCCTGGTCATAATATCCCGATTCGTGTGACAAGGAGGTTAAAGACATTCCGGGATTTTTTTCAAGACAAGTGAAAGCATAATTTAACCGGATCATTTTACCGATTTCTTTGGGTGTTAATCCAACACGTGCTTTAAACAAACGTTCCAGGTGGCGACCTGTAATGCCCAGTTTGGTTTCAAGACCTGTAATATTGATATTGCCCCTGCCCGATTCAAGTTTTCTGATGGTATATTCAATATAAGCAGCCTGTTCGTGTGCAGGCAGTAACCTTTTTTCCAGGAAATGTTCCAGTAACAGTACACGTTGTTTATTTTCTTTAGCGCTGTGTAATTGTTCAGGTAATGCACGCACTGCCGCTCCCCAGATGGTTTCCAGGTCAATGCAGGGAACATCGGTGCATTCATTCATGTTGAAAGGAAGTAACCGGCGGATGCCGGCAGGTTTAAACTGGATCTTTATCAATTGTGTACGTCCTGAAAATTTCAGCCACAATGGTCTGGTAAGCTGGCCTACCATAAATGCGTTGGAAGTATTTTCCATCGGTGCTGCAGCGCCAGTTACATTATAACCGTGCGCGTCGCCATACAAAAAAAGCATGGAGATCTGTCCGAAAGGGATCAGTCGCCATACCGTGGCCGGAGAAGACATGTTTCTCCAGTCAATATCTACCAGCATATAATTTTCAATGTACGGACTCAGTAACTCACCTGGTTGAAACAACTGCACATTCATGAAAACAGCTTTTATACAAAGCTAATTTTCAATCATCCGGCAACGTTTATTCGGCAGTTGAACTGTTGTATTCCATATCTGAACTGTTGTTTTTATACACCGGCATATTCTTTCAGGTAGCTGTAGTGCCGGGTGAGCAGGCCGTTCTTTACCATGGTAGCTCTTTCCAGTACAGCGGAGCCATTGTTCTTTACTAAATCTTCCAATACATACTTGATCAACTGTTCTCCAAAATACCGGCTGGCATCCCGGGGCAGTTCATTCGGCAGGTTGCCTACAGCCATTACATCAATACTGCCGGGTTGTATAGCAGGTGTTTTGGTAAATGTTTTCCGGTCTACCCCATATACAGGATCTTCAATGGTCTGATCGCCCAGGTTGATAGGCACAGATCCATTTTCATCATCGGTAATATCTGCTATGACCTGTATCCGGAAAGCAGGATCGGTGATCGCTTCTTTTTCAAACAACCGTGGAATGGCTGCTTCCCAGTAAATGCCATTCATCAGCACATCTGTTTCTTTTGCATAAGGCATAAAACGGCAATCGTACTCTTCCGGCTGTTCGTGAAAATGCTCACGGCTGTATTGTCCGCTCGACTTATGTCTATACAGATCAGCACCTTTCAGTTGTGTATATACAGGATAGGAAAATTGTTTTTTCAGGTATTCTTCGGGTTCGGTTTCGTGAATACCCATCAGGTTCATTACTTCCAGTATACCATGGGCTACCCTGCCACTACCGGTTACCGCGATCTTAATAGGCGGTATACGCAGTCCGAAATAAGTATGGATCAGCTCCCGGAAACTTTTCTGCTGGTATACACGCACCAGGTCATATGCACCTGTACGCTTGCCGTAAGCCATCATACCATTGTGAGCACCAACAACACCGGCAAAAAAACCAAATCCCAGGATACGTTGTCCGTCTTCATGTTCCAGGCATTCATAATCTACCAGGGTAATGCCCTTTTCAATAATAGCCCTGAACAACTTTTGATTGTAAGGTTGTTTTTTTTTGGTATGTGAAAAGAAAAGATAAGTTTTTTGGGGGATCAACTGATTTACCGGTACTTCTTTAATGCCCAGCAGAATATCACAGTCCGACAGATCTTCACGCACAGGAACACCGGCAGACCCGTATTCCCGATCGGTAAAACAACGGGTGGCAGAGGTTTGTACCACAACGGAAACTTCCGGGATATTCTTATGGATCCATTTGCATTGAGCCGGTGTTAAGGCAACACGGTTATCGGCAGGAGTTTTTCCTTCTTTAATCAACCCGATCCTGATCATAATTGTATTTTTGCATAGATTACAATATGCAGGAATATCCCGGCAGCAACAGGGAGCTGGTAATTAGCAAGCTGTTTGATGCAAGATATCCTGTATCTTACACTATATCAATCAAATATACGAATATGTGGCAACGGATATGGAAGATTTTCAAAAAGGTATTCCTACCTAAAAAAAGCTGCTGCAAATAAATTACCGTTCCTTTCAGTTTTTTTAACAAAACCTGCTACAGTTTAATTTCTGACAATGTATTCATGTTCCCGGATGAAATGGCAGTAGTAAACCGCCTGCTCAATACGTTACCATTCACTTCAATAATTTCTTTTTAAGTAACTTAAAAGTTACATATATTTAGGTAACTTTTAAGTTACTTATTATGCAAAAAGAAATTAAACAGACCTGGTTCTTCAGGCAATCACCGCAGGAAGTCTGGGAGTACCTGACAAAACCTGAACTTATCGAACAATGGCTTATGAAATCAGACCTGAAGCCAATTGTAGGACATAAATTCAATTTCACTTTCACACCCAAGAGCGACAGTAAATACGACGGAATTGTTCATTGCGAAATACTGGAAGCGGAACCATTTACCAGACTATCCTATTCCTGGAATGGCAGTACACAGAACAAAAGCAGGCAATTCAATTCAATTGTAGTGTGGACGCTTTCACCGAAAGAGAATGGAACTGAATTGACCTTACAGCACAATGGGTTTGAGGAGCTGGAAGACATACTTAATCATACCAATGGCTGGAACGCTTGTTTGAAACGTTTTGAAGACCAGATAAACACTATTAAACCATGACAATAAAAATGCTGGATGCCTTCCAGGTAATTGCAGATCCCGGTCGCAGAAAAATGTTACAACTGCTTTCAAGAGAAAGCATGACCATCAATGCACTGGCAGAAAATTTCGATATGAGCCGTCCTGCTGTTTCCAAACATATAAAAATTATGTACAACGCAGGATTCATTTCTATTACAGATATAGGACGGGAACGCTATTGTACATTAAAACAAGACGGATTTAATGAATTGCAGGATTTCATCAGCTATTTCGATAAATTCTGGACAGGCAAACTTAAAAAGCTGGAATTTATTTTAAATAATAAAATCAAAGAGAAATGAGTAACAGCAATTTTTCCATTACAATAGAAGTTTCTCAGTCACCGGCAACAATCTTCAATGCAATTAACCATGTATCTGAATGGTGGAGCAGGGATTATTCAGGACATAGTTCCCGGTTAAATGATGAATTTATTATTCATCATCCCAATCAGCATTATTCAAAACAAAAGCTCATTGAAGTAACGCCTGGTAAAAAAGTGGTATGGCTTGTTACTGAAAGTAACCTAAACTGGATCAGAAACAATAAAGCCGAATGGACAAATACCAAAATGATCTTTGAAATAAATACTGAAGGCAATAAGAACCTGCTGCATTTTACACATGAAGGGCTTACTCCCGAAAAAGAGTGTTATGCCATGTGCCAGCGTGGCTGGAGCATGATTATAAGGGACTGGCTGTATCATTACATCACAACCGGGATGCCCTCTGAGGAAATGGATAAAGCTGCAGAGATCAGAAAACAACTTCTTGATAACAAACAGTAAAAGAAACAAAATGAAAAATAAAGACTTTCATCAGACAATTACGGTGAATGCTTCTGCTCATGAGACATATAATAAAATAGCCAGGGTGGGTGATTGGTGGGCCAGGAGCTTTACAGGCAAAGCATTAATGGTTGACGATAGCTTCAGAATAGAATTTGGAGATACCTGGGTTAACTTCAAAATAACTGAAGCTGTTCCTGGTAATAAAATTGTGTGGCATGTAACCGGCAGTTATCTGCCCTGGTTAAAAAATAAAACAGAATGGACGGATACAGAAGTTGTTTTTGAAATATTGTCCGAAAAGAATGCAACAAAGATCAACTTTACACATGCAGGATTGGTACCGGAAATTGAATGTTATAAGGATTGCGAAAAAGGATGGACCAGATTTATTACAATCAGTTTGCAGAAATTTATTGATGCAGGAAAAGGATTGCCTGAGTAATATTCCGCTGCTGCCCGGCGCATTGTATGCAGGCAGCAGCAGCGCTATTGAAAATAATATCAGTGCCTCTTTTTGCTATTTGTACCAAGCCACAACAAGCTATTAATGATCAGTTTATTCTGCTCATCATTGTTGAAGGTAAACGACAGCTCTTTATTGGTTTTGTTTTCGTAGTCCATATCATTATGCCCCATATTTACATATATCATCCTGTATTTTTTATTCGTCCATACTACAGGATAATAACCGCTATGCCAGATCTCGTATTGTTTGGGGCCTGTTCCCAATGGAAAACTGGTTGAATCAATAGACAACAGGATGTCAATATCAGGATTGTTGCGCAGATCTTTTTCCCATCGGTACCATTCATTGGGTGATGCTTTGAAGACGGCAGGTAAGTGCCTGGTAGCAGGATGCTTTTTGTCTTCTACCCGCAGAAATGCAGCAGTAGGTCTCCAGGTATTACTGCCATATTGCCCTGATCCCAAAAAGGTATTATGATACCAGTTCCAGTTTTGCGGATAGGAAGAAGGTGTTAATGCAAAAGCTGCAAAATGGAAACCCATCCAGGCACCCCCCTGTTCCATGTATTGCTGAAAAGCTGCACGTTGTACAGAATCATCAGGGCGTGTATCTAAAAACAAGATCACCTGGTATTGTGCCAGCACCGTACTGTTCAGCTTACTCCAGTCGTTGGTTGAATCGTAAGTAAAATGATATTGCGTGGCAGCATTGGCAAACCAGCGGTTGGCCTCATGTACAAAACTGATATGTGCAAGATCATTTTTCCCTGTATAAAAAGCCAGTACTTTAAATGCGGCGTGTTTTTGTGCATTGGCTGTATTCAGTAACAAGATGGCAATAACCGGTAAAGCCATCCGGCGAAGCATTACAGAGTTCATATTTCCGGAGCTGATTGATTTTGGTGATGTGATCTATCCATTATTGACGGCCCAGTTCAATATCAACGATTTGTTTTCCCTGTTCTCCCAGGTAATGTTCAAACAATTGTTCGTATACTTTATAGCCATCATCTACATTGGTAAATATAATCAAAGCTTTATTCGTTTTAGGAAATAATACCACTTCTGTTTGCACACCCTGATCACCACCGCCATGCGCCACGGCAAAATCACCATTGCCCAGGTCGTATACCTCCCACCCCAGCGACATGTATTTATTTTTTTTCACCTGTACCTGGTGTGAGAATAACTCTGTATACAGTTTATCGCTAATGCCTGCACCATTCAATACATGTACTGCAAATTTTCCATAATCTTCAATAGTGGTCAGCATATCATCAGCCGCATTGGCCTTTGTGTTACGGTTGTTTTCGTATGCTACTCCCTGTGGGTTGTAACCGATTGCAAATCGTTCAGCCACCTTACTTTCATTCCAGATCAGGCGCGTATCTTCCATACCAAGTGGTTTAAAGATCAGAGAGTCGGCCAGTTTTTCAAAAGGAACATGAAATTTCTTTTCCAGTGCTTTGCGCAGGTATTCCATTCCTTCACCGGAATACTGGTATCGGGTACCCGGGTCAAATTCAAATGCCAGTTTACCGGTCTTGTTCATGTATCGCCAATTGGGAAAACCGGTCTGGTGACTTAACACCAAACGCGTGGTAAGTTTTTTATGACGGGGATCCGCTGCAATATCGGGATCGATCCAGTATTTATCCAGAGGTTCATCCAACTGCCATTTTCCCATATTTACCAGCTTCATGGTCAGAATGCCGGTAATAGTTTTGGTAACAGAAGCTACATTAAAAATAGTATTGTATGGCGCTATTGTACCCGGCTTCAGTTCACCAAATACTTTTACAGAACGCAACTTGCCATCATCTACAATACCCAGTCCCAGTACCGGTACATGGTTTTCTTTCAGCCATTTTTCTATAGCAGCTTCATCATCAAAAAGACCGGTAGCCTTTGGTACCATGTTCACTGTCTGGTGATCATAACTCAGTCCGCGGCTTAACTTCCAGCTATTGCCTTCCAGCAGCCATACATGGGTAAACTTTGCCTTGCTGGTAAAATAATCGCGACCGTCTTTTTCATGTGCATAGAAACGATGTGTACCGGACTGGATAGCACCATACAGAACACCGTTTTTCTCTAGCGGGTATACTTCCAGGCTGGCAGTATCCAGTTCACGGCGTGCTTTATAGCTCAGGTTGCAGATACCGTTTTTGATACTGGCAATAAAGGCTGCTTTCCCGGAAGTGAGGCCACCTTTGTCGTGGTAAAATTCAAACGTATCACTGATCAGGTCGTCCAGCGGACGCAGATCACAGGTATTGAAGGCTACATTAAACAACAGGCTGTCTTTGGAGTATAAAGTGCGGTATAGCTGGGCATTTCTGGGCACCTGCGCATGTGAAGCAGTTGTACACAACAATGTACAGGCTACAAACATGATTGCAAACAGATGGCTGGCAGTTCGTGTTGGAAATATTATCATGGCTGTCGGGTGTTTATATAGCATAAGTAGCAATTTTCCATATTTCGTTACAAAAAATATAAAAAAGAGACGGAATCGGCCGGTTTTCCGGAACCAGCAACAGGAACCTGTCATGAGCATTTTGTTGATGGTATCCCGTTGTTTCATTTCACAAATACTTCACAATTCGCGTTCTAGTTTTATGCTCTTCCCTCCTTAATGATCCTGTTATGAAAAAAATGCTACTCCTTATCTCTCTGCTGTATTCCATTGCAATCACCGCACAAACAGACAGTGAAAGGATGGATGAAGTAATGCAGGCTGCCCAAAATACCGGCCTGTTCAATGGTGTGGTACTGGTAGCCCGGCACGACAGTATCCTGCTGTTTAAAGGGTATGGCTGGCGCAATATTGAACATAAAATACTCCACGATACTAATTCTGTTTTCCAGATAGGGTCCGTTACCAAACAGTTTACAGCTACCATTATTTTATGGCTGCAGGAACATCACCGGTTAAATATACAGGACAAACTGAGTAAATATTACCCGCAGTACCTGTATGCAGATAAGATCACGCTGCATAACCTGCTTACGCATACATCCGGTTTACCCGAATACACTGATCAGTATTTTCTTGCGCACCAGGCTGACAAGGCTTTTACACAACAGGATTTCTGGAATATTATCAAAGACAAACCACTGGACTTTGAACCTGATAGCGAATTTGGTTATCGCAATACCAATTATACCCTGCTGGGTTATATCATTGAAAAAGTATCTGGCAAAACGTATGAACAGATGGTACGGCAGATCATTTTCAACAAAGCCGGCATGACACACTCCGGTTTTGATTTTGCCCATCTTGCCAGTCCTGCACGTTCCACAGGTTATGAAGACCTTTCCCTGAATACTCCAAAACATACACGAATCGGAGATTCCAGCGCCACGTTTGCAGCCGGTGCCATTTACACTACTGCCGGTGATCTGTACAGGTGGCACAAGGCTTTGTATGGAAATACCATCATCAGCCAGGCATCACTGGAACAGGCTTTCACACCGTACAAGGCTAATTACGGTTATGGATGGACTATCGACTATGCCGCAGGCAAACGGTTTCAGGCACACAATGGTTACAACTGGGGCTTTCAAACTTTATTTAAACGGTATCCTTCAGAAGGCACCTGTATGATCATTCTGCAGAATGAAGACAAACTCACTTTCGATAACTACGCCCTCAGCATTGAACGGATATTGTTTCATGATCCCAATTATTATATTCCCCGCAACACCATTACGCTCAGCTATGACAGTCTGCAAAAATTTACCGGCTCTTATGAGCTGACAGACAACCCCGCATTTAAAGCCGAGATCATTGTTTCTTCTCAAGGACATTTATTGTTAACATGGAGTAATATGAAGCCGGAAGAGATATTTGCAGAAAAGAAAGACTTTTTTCATTTCCGGTCATACAATATGCAGCTCATTTTTATACGCAATGAAAAAGGGCAACTATCCGGCTTTTCTGCCGTGAATGGTAAACAGGAGTTTAAGTACAAGAAAATAATTTGAAAATGGTTGCCTGATTGTTAAACGGATTGATGGTTGAGAAAATACCGGAAGCCGGAAAGTCCGAAAGAAATATACATTCAAAGCCGCTAAGACGCAAACCGTATTTTACTCGCGGCCCGAAGCGCATGATCCGCAGCCGAATTCAACTTAAAACTTACTACTCATACCCAATTCTCATTTTCTATTTCTCCATTTCTCCCTTACCTTTGCACCCGGTGCAGAAATACGTTCAACATATTGCGACCTGCTATATTGCCTTCCTGCTACTGCTGAAAATGCTGGCTGTACCGGTGATCTGTCTGCAGTATGTTGTAAACAAAGATTACATCATTGCCAATCTTTGCGAAAACAGGGACAAACCATCTGTACATTGTAATGGTAAATGTTTGCTCAATAAACACCTGGCCAGGGCTCACGATACCAGCGACAGCCAGAATCAGAAAGGCACTATTTCCACTGTAAGTATTGATTACCTTGATCATATCCCTTCGTGGTCATTTACACGCCCTGCGGTAACAACCCGTTTGTTGTATACCCATCTGCCTGCAGCCTGTGCAGCAGGTTTTCCGGGCAATATCTTCCATCCGCCGCTGCAACAGTGCTGATTAACCTGTTGTTCCAATTTCAATCATTTTTTACAATTTTCACATGGTTCGCCAATATCATTGGCATGATCCGGCTGTGTTAAGGAAGGTCATATTACGTATCAACATTGCCTTATGGCTGGTGATCGGGATGATCCTGTACCTGCAGCACACATGGATACTACGCCTGTTCAAGCAGCTTATAGAATCGTTTGCATAAGTAATTGCAACCGGATATGCTCATTCCCGGACAGAAAATGTTTTGCGGGAACAGGCCATGCCATATCCATACTTTAACACAAAGAATATGAAATCAGTATCCGTTATTGTGCTTTGCATGTTCACTGCGCTGGTGACAAAAGCACAAACCGCCATACAGGGTAAGGTGTTTGACTCCCTTACCAGAGAGCCCCTGCCACATGCTTCCATACAGGATCAGCATCAGCAAACTGTACAAACAGATGTTGCAGGCAGGTTTTATATCAATACTACCGATAGCATTTTAACCATCAGTTATGCCGGCTATAATACATGTATTGTAACAGCAACAAGTAAAACACTTTCCATTTCACTAGCTGCCACCGGCAAAGGTTTACAACAGGTGGTGGTAAGTGCCAGCCGTACGGCACAGAAACGCAGCGAGGCACCTGTTGCCATTGCATTGATCAGCAAACAAACGCTGGACGATGCCAAAGCCACACGTCTTGACCAGGTTTTAAATAAGGTAAGCGGTGTTAATATGGTGAACCTGGGCAATGAGCAGCATGAAATGAGCATCCGTCAGCCGATGACCACCAAAAGCCTTTTCCTGTACCTGGAAGATGGCATCCCCATTCGCACCACAGGATTGTACAATCACAATGCCCTGCTGGAAATGAATATGACGGCTGCCAGGCAGATAGAAGTGATCAAAGGGCCTGCTTCATCCATATACGGAGCAGAAGCTATTGGCGGAGCAGTTAATATCATGACGCAGGCACCCCCTGCAATATTCAATGGATATGCCAGTATACAAGGCAGTAACACCGGTTATAAAAGAGCAGAACTGCAGGCCGGCAGTACTTTTGGAAAACTGGGAGTACTGGTAAGTGGTTATTATGCCAACCGGCACAACGGCCCTGTTGACCACAGTGATTTTCACAAAACAGCATTTACTGCAAGGGTTGATTACAACATCAGTGACAAAACAAAATGGATCAACGATGTAACATATATCAACTACTACAGTGATATGCTGGGCTCGCTGGACAGTACACATTTTGCCAATAAGGATTACAGTACGCCGCAAACATTTACTTACCGTAAGGTTCCGGCCGTACGTTACAAATCAAGACTGGAGCATCAGTGGAACAGCAACAGCGCCACACAGTTTGCGCTGGTATACAGGAATAATTCAGTACAACAGAATCCTTCCTACAGGGTAAAGAACGCCAACGACACACTGGCACATGGCGAGATCAATGAAAGCTCTTTCCGTACGTATATGGCAATTGTACAGCACCAGCAAAAACTGGGTTTCCTGAGCAGTCGTCTTATTGCCGGCATTTCGTTTGAAAACAGTCCCAGTAAGTATCATAGCAACTATATCCGCATCCGGCGTGATAACAGGGGATATTATGTAAGCTATAAGGAAACGGATTCTGTATTAAGCCGGTATAATACCGGCATCAGCAATCTTGCATCTTATATGCAATATGAAATATCGCCTGTACAGGGACTGAAGATCACGGCAGCACTTCGTTATGATTATTATCATTATAATTTTGAAAACTCCCTGCCGCCTTCTTCCTATACCGGTGCACCTTCTTCAAAAAACAATTTCAACAGGTTTTCACCCAAGGTAGGCGCTACCTACAATTACCGCAATGTTGGGGTGTATGCCAATTACAGCGAAGGTTTTGTACCACCACAGATCAGCGAACTATATACCGGTGTAAAAGTGCCTTATCTGGGTCCGCAGACATTTTACAATTATGAAGTGGGCGGCTGGTTCTCTATCATTCAGAATACATTGTACGCAGACTGGAGCTGGTACCTGCTGAATGGCCGCAATGAGATCATTTCTGTCAAAAACCCAGACGGCTCCACTGAAAATAAGAATGCCGGCAAAACCAAACATACCGGTATTGAATATGGCATCACCTGGAAACCATCGTCTGCAATACTGGCACGTTTCAGTGCAGCCAACAGTAAACACAGTTATATAGACTATGTTGAAAAAGATATACCCTATAATGGCAAAGAACTGCCGGGTGGTCCACGGTTTATAGCCAATGCAGAGGTACAGTATAAACCAGTTTTCGTAAAAGGGTTAAAACTGGGCGCAGAATGGCAACATATCGGCAGCTATTTTATGGACAATGCCAATACTAAAAAGTACGGCGGTTATGATATCATCAATATCCGGGTAGCCTATGTCATAAAAGGCATTGAGGTCTGGACAAATATCATGAATGCAACCAACAGGTACTATTCAACATTTGCTTCCAAATCCGGCAACACCATCAGTTACAACCTGGGAGATCCACGAGAGTTCAACGTGGGGCTCGCCTATCATTTTGGTAAAAAATAATCATTCAGCGTGCTGCCGGTTTTCCCGGCAGCACATTTATAACACCTGTAATGAAGAAAAAGCTATACAGCATACACCGCACGCTTTCATTGATAATAGCCATACCGGTATTACTATGGGCCGTCAGCGGTTTTATGCATCCATTAATGACCAATATACGGCCTGCTGTAACCACACAACGCCTGGTTCCGGAACAGGTTGACAGCAGCCGGCTGCACATGTCACTGCAAACGGCATTGCAGTTAAATCATATAGACAGCTTCAGCAATTTCAGGCTGATACATATTGATACCACCTGGTTTTACCAGGTACAGGTTACTGAAAACAAAACACCTGTTTACCTGAGTGCGGTAAATGGGAAGGTGTTAACAGCAGGCGACTGGTTGTATGCGCAATACCTGGCAAAGCAATTCCTGGAAGGACAACAATTCAATAAAACGGTTCTGGTGTCCCAGGAAATGATTCCGGTGCCTGTAAGTGAAGGTGCTATGCACGACTGTTGTGATGCCGCTACCAATTGCGTATTAAAAAATAACAAAGGCAGCAAAGTAACAGGCGTATCGCAGCTCACAGCTTTTGATGATGAATACAAATATATCAACCGGCTGTTACCCGTATACAAAGTAGCATTTGACAGGGAAGATGGCATACGGATATATGTTGAAACAACGCAGGACAGGTTTGCCTTTGCCATGGATAACAAAAGAGCAGCATTTGATATCGTGTTCAGATGGCTGCACACCTGGGCATGGCTCGATTTTACAGGAAAGGGCAGACTGGTGGTGATCAGCCTGGTGGCATTACTGGCATTGACCACTACCCTGCTGGGTATTTATATCTTCTTTACCACACGTTCAAAAAATGCAAAAGGGAATACATTGGTCAAGGCAAGAAGACGTCATCGTTTTACCTCCATTGCTGCAGCCACCTTTACGTTGTTGTGGACATTCAGTGGAGCCTATCATGCATTGGCAAAGTTCAGGGAAGACAACAGGGATCAGTTCTTTATTGAAAACACTTTCCACACAGCAGATGCAGATCTTGATCTTGCAAAATTGCAGGAAGCAGTACAACATCCTGTCACCAATATCAGTATGGTGAAAATAAACAATGAGCAATACTGGCAGGTCAGCACCGGCCATCATATGGCTGCTCATACAGCAGACATGATGAAAGACAAAAGTGTTGCGCCATCTGCTGTCAGTTATGTAAATACGCAAACCTATGTTGTATTACCACAGGGTGATGAGGAATATGCACGTTATATGGCAACCCGGTTCAGTAAAAATTCACCTTCCTCAATCACAGGAACAGCCGTGGTTACCAAGTTTACAGACGAATACAATTTCACTGACAAACGATTACCGGTGTGGAAGATCAGTTACAAAGAACATCATAACGAGAGACTGTATGTTGAAACAACTTCAGGCAAACTGGCATCCCGTGTAGATGATACAGATATTCCCGAAGGGTACTCCTTCTCTGTATTTCACAAACACCATTTTATGGATTGGGGTGGCAAAACAGCCCGGGATATCAGCACCATGTTCTGGGCATTGGTGCAGGTGTTAATGGTTGCAGTGGGACTTATACTGTATTTCAGGGCACGTAAAAGAAAAATAAACCGTCAGCAACAGACTGTTGAGATATGATCAATGTCTTCTTTCACCGATCTGCTGCCGCCACATGGCAAAATACAGTCCTTTCTGTTCCAGCAATTCGTTGTGCGTACCGGATTCTGCAATATGGCCTTTTTCCAGTACATAGATCACATCGGCATGCATAATGGTAGAAAGCCTGTGTGCGATCAGGATGGTCATCTGTTCACGACTGGAAGATATTTCACGTATGGTACGGGTTATATCTTCTTCCGTCAGAGAATCCAGTGCCGATGTTGCTTCGTCAAAGATCAGCAACCGCGGCTGACGTAATAAAGCACGGGCAATGGAAAGACGTTGTTTTTCACCGCCAGACAACTTCATGCCATTTTCGCCCAGTAAAGTCTGGATGCCATGTGAAGCCCTGCCTACAAGTGCTGTTGCTGAAGCTTTGTGCAGGGCTTCCATAATTTCATCATCGGTAGCAGCAGGCTTTACAAACAACAGGTTGTCTTTGATGGTACCGGCATACAATTGTGTATCCTGTGTTACAAAACCGATCTGGCGTCGCAAAGGATTATAGCGGATATCTGTAGACAATTCTTCATTAAAATAAATATGCCCTCCTACCGGTGTATACAATCCCACCAGCAATTTTACCAGTGTTGACTTACCTGACCCGGAAGGCCCTACAAACGCTATCGTTTGCCCCATATTGATAGCAAATGAAATATCATCAATGGCATTATAGCCAGCCGTTTTATGACGGAATACTACATTTTCAAACCGCAGGCTATGCAGGTTGCCGATCTCCACCGGGTGTTCCGGGCGACGCTCAATTGGTTTGTGCATCAGCCGATCAAAGTTTTTCATAGAAGCATCCGCTTCACGATACAGCAGGATCATATTGCCCAGCTCCTGCAACGGTGTAAAGATGGCCGTAGAAATAAACTGCATGGCAATCAGTTCACCAGTACTCAATACTTTTCTGAAAATAAGCCATAATAAAATGAACAGTACCGACTGTTTCAGCAGGTTCAGCATATTGCCCTGCAAAAAGGAAAGCGAAGTTACCCGGCGGGCCTTGAACATTTCAAGATTGAAGATTTTCAATGTCAGCTCATTCAACCTCCTGATCTCAGCAAAGGTCAGTCCCAGGCTTTTTACCAGTTCAATATTGCGCAGACTTTCGGTGATCACGCCGGCCTGTAAATCGGTTTGCCGGTTGATGGAGCGTTGTACTTTTTTTATACGTTTTGACAGCAACCCGGTAAGCGATCCCAGCAATAGCACACCTACAAAGAATACAGGCACCAGCAACCAATTCTTATTGATGCTGTACCAGAGTAAAAAGCCAACGCCTACCAGCGATGAAAACAATACGTTGATAAATGCATTGATAAAACGTTCGGCGTCAGTCTTCACTTTTTGCAAAATGGACAGTGTGGTACCACTCCGGCTTTCTTCAAACTCCTGGAATGAGAGGCGTAATGTCTGCTTCAACCCGTCATTGAAGATCTGCATACCAAAACGTGCTACAGCTTTACGGGTAATATATTCCTGGCATGATTTGAACAGGCGCGCCAACAGTGCAACCCCAAAAGCCAGCAATAACCAGTACAATACACCATGTACCAGTTGATCTTCCGGCAGGTTATTTTTATTGGTGGCGTAATTGTCGATGATCTTACCGAAGATAACGGGATCAAGCAGGCTGAGCAATTGCGCAATCCCGGCCAGCAACAGTGAAAAGAATATGAGCTGCGCATGGGGTCGCAGGTATTTCCAGAGTATTTTCATGCAAAAGGGATTATCGGTATCTGGTTATAGGGTTGGGGCAAAAGCTACTACAAGTTACAGGTTTTCCCTTTATACGTTATTCTCTACTCATTCATCAATACCCTTGAATTAAGTGGCTGGTGAAACATCGGCCACAGACCTTCCGCGGCTGGTGTTTCACCAGCCGGAATAATAATTACTTAATTTAATCACATTGGTTGACAATCCACAATCTGCTACTAGCCCTTTTTCCACCTGAACTGTACACCTCCTGAAAACCATCTGCCCGGCATAGGAGTACCCAGCAGATCACTGTACTGCCTGTTGAACACATTGTCCAGTTGTACAAATGCAGCAAGTGTTTTATGCAGGAATGAATATTGTGCCCTGGCATTCATCAGGAAATAATCCGGTGTTACGGCCGCGTTGATGGCAGTAGCAGATTGTGTCTGGCGTTTTTTATACAGGCCGTTTACACTCAGCATCAGATCATGACATTGATAAATGATACCGAAATTGGTCAGGAATTTTGCATGCGAGGAAATATAAAACGAAGGAACAGTATCACTGCTGTTGCTGGATAACCATACCAGCCCGGCTGTGGCAGTTATTTTTTGATACTGACCAATTGACTGCACATATTGGATATCTGTTTCAAAACCGGTTGTATGTACAGAAGCAATGTTCTTAGCCAGTGCATATACACCTGTAGGAGAAAGATTATCCTTTCTTGGCATATCTGCATAAGCAGTAGTGCTATAATCGATCAGGCGCTGGTGAAAACGTTGAAAAAAGGTAGCAGATACTTTTAGGTTTTCCTGCCAGAACCAGTCTGCCCCTGCTTCATAGCTTAAAGAACGTTCTGCTTTCAGATCAGGATTGCCCACCCTGCCGCTGGCAACAAATGACTTGTTGTAGTTATTGTATCGTTCGGTAAAGTCTGCATCACGGATCGTTTTGCCAATGCTGCCACGCAATTGCCAGCTACCGGCCTTTTGTGAAAGATCAAGCTGCGGAACCAGTTCTGAAGAAATATTTTTAAAGAATACCCACTGTACAGAAGGGCGTACGGTAAACCCTTTCCAGAGTTTTTGAGAAAGGGACACAAAAGGCGATGCGATATGTAACGAATGATCCCCCCTGTCGTTAGAAGCAATACTTTTTTGCTGAAAGTTAACACCTCCCACCAATGTGGCAGATGTACCTAATTTAAGCTGGTACACCAGCAATGCCTGGAACAACCTGGAGATGTTGCTATTGGGGGCAGATAATTTGTTGTAGCTGTAATTATCTGTTACCGATTTAAAACCGGCATCCAGGGTAACACTTTCTTTTTTTCCCTGGTAACCCACGTGTAACTGATGCCATCTTGCAATTACTTTTTCACGGGCTGTATCAGACAGGAAGGTGGTATAATAGTTCTGTGCAGCAAAATCGCGGCTATCATAAGCAAAACGGTAGGCTATATTCCATTTGCTGTTGATATAGTAATTGGCCGAAACAGATGCAGTGCTATTATGGAAAAAACCGGTAGTACCACGTTGCTGTACGCCATCAGCATTATTGGTCAGCACACCGCCACCGATATGCAGTTTATGATTGCTGTGTAAAAAACCGGCATCAGCACTTTTAAGCCCGTATTCACCGGCAGCAACACCTGCACTAACCTGTGTGGCTTGTTGCCCCAGTTTTGCAGCAAATGATTTGGTGATGATATAGATAACGCCGCCCACCGCATCAGCTCCATATATAGCTGAGGAAGCTCCTTTCAGCACTTCAATACGTTCAATCTCTGCAGGCGCAATAGGAATATAACTGTTAAAGTGTCCTGTGTTGGGATCATTCAACCGCATACCGTCCAGTATTACTAATACCTGCTGGAAGGTACCGCCACGCAAAACGATATCACTTTGTGAACCCATGGGGCCGCGGGCCTGTATTTCCACGCCGGGCACATAGCGCAACAGATCGTCCAGCGAATGTACCGGCAGATCTTTAAAACGTTCGCCTTGTATAATAGTGATATTACGACCGGTTTCAGATGCTCTTTGCTGACTTAATGAAGCAGCAACAGTAACCGGGTTCAGGGTAGCTTCCTGTGCAGTAGCCGTGCTGCCTGCAACCAGGATCAATATAAATGGTAAGGATATTATTTTTTGCATAGAGCGCGCAAAAGTAATGAAGTACTGCTAATTAACAACATAGCAGCAAACCGCCGGCAGTCATTCATATTATTATTGACACATATATCTTATGCATTTCAACGTCATGTTTCCGATTCCGTAAGCTGTTTTTCCCGATATAGCAGGTATAACAATACAATACATTTTTTCTTTGCACCTGCTTACATACCGGCCCGTTACACTTTCTCATTGCAGAAAACCAACTTTCTGTCTTCAGAATTGTTAATGCCAATGGAAGAAACCGCGTTCCGGTATGTGATACGCCGCTTTTGAACGTATAATTTGTATATACCACTATGATAAACACTGACATAGCAATAATTGGCGCAGGCCCTGTAGGATTATTCGCCGTTTTTGAGGCAGGACTTCTGAAAATGCGCTGTCATGTTATGGATGCTTTGCCACAGGTTGGCGGACAGCTTTCTGAAATTTACCCGCACAAACCCATTTATGATATACCCGGTTCACCCGGTATCAAAGCACAGGAACTGGTCAACAACCTGATACACCAGATAGCTCCCTTTGCGCCCACTTATACATTGGGAGAACGTGTGGAAACAATAGAATGCCAGGAAGACGGTTCTTTTATTGTAAGTACATCAGACAATACACAGGTACATTGTAAAGTGATTGCCATTGCCGGGGGCCTCGGTTGTTTTGAGCCACGCAAACCAGCCATTGATCAATTGGAGCAATTTGAAGGCAAAGGCGTAACCTATATTGTAAAAGATCCTGAGCTTTTCCGTGATAAAAATATTGTTCTGGCTGGCGGCGGTGACTCTGCCCTTGACTGGACTGTATATCTATCGGATGTGGCAAAATCGGTAACACTGGTGCACAGAGGCGATACTTTTCGCGGGGCACCCGATTCAGCAGAAAAAGTATTTAACCTGGCCGAATCCGGAAAGATCAATCTTATTCTCAAATCGAATATTGTAAAGATTGCAGGCAATGGTAAACTGAATGAAGTATTCATTGAAGGCAGTGATAAAAATGTCACCTCTGTTGCTACGGACTACCTGGTGCCATTGTTTGGCCTGAGCCCTAAGCTGGGCCCTATTGCCGACTGGGGACTTAATATTGAAAAAGCAGCCATCAGTGTGAATACATTTGATTATTCAACCAGTGTTGAACGTATTTACGCTATTGGCGATATTAATACATACCCCGGTAAACTGAAACTGATCCTGTGCGGGTTTCATGAAAGTGCGCTGATGATGCAGAGTGCATTCAAATATGTTTATCCTGAACAAAGACTGAGTTTTAAATACACCACGGTGAATGGCGTAAATGCATTCTAACCGTCGTTGCACACAAAAAGGACACCACAATGATGATCAATATAATAGTTGAAAACAACCAGGGCGAACGGCGTACACTGGAAATACCAGGCGATATGAACCTGAGCCTGATGGAAGTACTGAAGGCATACGAATACAATGTACTGGCTACCTGTGGCGGTATGGCCATGTGTGGCACCTGTCATGTGCAGGTACTGGAAGGGATAGATAATTTACCGGCACACAGCAATGCTGAACTGGATATGCTGGATACATTGCCCGACGCAGAAAGCACCAGCAGGCTGGCCTGCCAACTGCAGGTGAATGAAAGCATGCAGAATGCTGTATTCAGACTTTGCGCTGAGGAAGAAATGGTTTAAAATAATGAAGCATGGATACAAAAAGCGATGCCATTCCGGAATGATATCGCTTTTTGTATAACTAATGTTATTATTCATTGAACAATGCCATCACCTCGCTGCCGGTAAGAAGGCGGTTGTAAATCCTTACATCATCTATCTTTCCTTTAAAATAAAACCAACCAGGAGTAGAGGGTACTTTAGGCCATACGCCACCGGCATATGCTACCCCCAACTGGTTATAGAGCATTTCTAAAGAATTATCCACCGGATCAGAAGTACTGCCCTTCAACACACCATCAATATACAGGCTCTGACCAGAATGGTTACCGGTTAATACAAGATGATGCCAGTCTGTATTTGCTTCTTCAGCGGGGGTCATCACCACAGCAGCTCCTGTCCACAGTTTGGCGTGCAATTTTTTATCGGTCCCGATATAGACAGCTGATACAAAATCTGTAGACGTCGCAGCAGGCCCTACTCCTGCATTCTGGTATCCCAGTATAGCCCCGCTTGCTGAGGGATCCGCAGCCTGGAACCACAATGAAATAGCTGTGGCGGGTCCGGTGTTCCTGATTAAATGATCCGGTAATCTTATGTATGACGAGGTGCCGTTAAAACTATAAGCGCTGTTGGCTGTATTATACCTGTCAGTAGTAAGTACAGCATTAGAAACAGTTCCATGTTGACCATAAACTGCGTCATTAGAATTACCACTGAACATGTAATAAGCAGTCAGACTGTTATCAGTAGTAACGGACACTTCTTTTACAATAGTATCGGCCATATTTCCGTTCCTGGCAATTAACTGCACATTGAATTTCCCGGTTTTATAATACCATACATCCCCGGGTACAGCAGTGGTTGCAACTGTTCCATTAGCAAACTCCCACTCGTATGTAAGCGCGTTGTCTGAATGGTTGGTAAAGCTCATTTTAGCCTGCCCGGGCAATGTATTAGTTGTTGCTACAAATGAAAAAACCGCCTTTGGCCCAAGAACAAAATCAGTTGATGATTGTGCTGAAACACCATTGACTGATACTGAAAGTTTACCTGTAGCAATACCGGCAGGCACCTTTACTTTTAATTGCGTTGCAGTGGCACTCACCACCTCTGCCTTCACATTATTACTGAATAATACAGTATTCTTTTCGGCGTCTTTACTGAAACCTTCACCATTGATGATTACCAGGGTATTTTCTCTGCCATAGGCGGGCGAAAAAGAAGTTATAACAGGATGAGTATTCCCGGCACCATCAGGTTCTTTTTCCTTATTCTTTTTGCAGGCAGAAAATGTGAGGAGTACTAGCAGAAACACGGGGAATGATAAGCTGCCCCGCAACAGATGCTTTGTCATACGATATTGATTTTCGATAAAAATACTATACGACACCACTGTTGCAACTATAAATGATCAGACCGTATAAAAGGATACATTAACAGCAAATACTGCTACATGAACCGAATGCTTCTTTGCGATCACCAATACCATTTACCTGATCCGGTTAAAAACAGAAGTCACTTCATAATCACGCTTCACCACATTGATATCACCTTTTTCCAGCATATTCTTCAGATCATTTTTAAAGAAGAGCAATTCATCGTCTTTTACAAAAAAGTCATCTTTGTTCATTGTATTAACATACCTGCTGTATTCAAGATTACTGTGATAAACAAATACACTGTCGCCCTGTATCCTGCTTATCCGTAAAAAAGAATAGCTTACAGAGTCGTTTTGGTCAATGCGCAAACCATATACATCACCGGTATGCGGATCGTTTACCCAGGCCTTTCTTTCCCTGCTGCCGTTTATAGACACCATTACTAAAGAGAGGATCAGCAACCCCACCAGTATCAATCCGGAATAATAATAGAACGGGGTACGTGTGCGCTTTTCATACTCCTTTTCCAGTGCTGCATCACCTACAAAATCATTACAGGTGTTACAACGGATGGAAACTGATTTAGGCCCAAACGAGGCAAAAGGGATATAGTAAAAATGAAAATATTTTCCAAATACTTCTACATGCAGATCAAAGTCTTTACAATGCGGACAGCGTTGCTGGTGATCTGTGTATTTCCTGATCGTGGTTTCGCGTTTGCCCCAGATAATAAACATGGCCGAAGGGTTGGTGAAGGGTTATTATGTTACCGCCAGCCAATATAAAATTAAAATAGCGGGAAAGCAAATGCCGCAACACTTCCACCCTGTTTACTTTGTATAATTACTTACTTCGATCAGGTTTTGATCCGGATCACGAAAATAAACCGACCTGATGTTACCCGTAGCGCCCGTGCGGGAAACGATACCTTCTATGACCGGTATATTTTTTTGCTGCAGCTCTTCCATGATCGTATCTACACTGGTTGCTGCAATAAAACAAAGATCGGCCGATCCACAGGTAGGTTTATCAGCTTTGGGTTCAAACTCTTTACCTTTCTGATGCAGGTTGATTTTTTGCCGGCCAAATACCAGCGCCTTTCTGCCTTCTCCAAATGTTACCACATCAAATCCCAGCACAGTAGTATAAAAAGCAATACTGGTTTCAATATCTGCAACAGTCAGTACCAGGTGATCAATTCTATCAATTTTCATATAGGCTATTGTATATTATCCAAAGTTACAACCTGCTGCTTAAAGCCATTTTATTGGCCATACAATTCACCGGGCACTCTTTTTTAAATACTGTTATTTCAGTCCGGAATTACATACTGTCGCTCCATAGTCGATTTTGGTTGTTTCGGTAACAACCACGATTGCTATGCCCGTATTCACAGTAGCTTTACACCAGCAACATGATACAGAGAATATACAAATAGTTATTTCACCAGTGCAAAATATTCGCGAGCTATACAGCAGCGATTTTTTCTCGTAAACGGACGCAGGTGGTTTCTACCTCCTGCTTTTTATCATTAAGTTAGTATAAACAGTAACCGCCATCCTTTGTTCTGAAGATGGCGGTTGCTGTTATTTTTTGCGAAGTCTATCCTTTTGATGCCTGGTACAACTCATACCAGTCCTGGTGATCCAGTTCTATAGTAAATGAATTGGCAATATTGCGGATACGTTGCTCATTGGTTGTACCGATCAGCGGCAATGCCCCCAGTTTTACCAGCCATGCTACTGCAATAGATTCAATATCTGCCTCATACTTCCTGGCAATGGTCTCCAGTTTAGCCCGCACGCGTACGGCCTGTACATCTGTACCATTTGCAATTCTGCCCGCTGCTAGCGGTGCAGAAGCCAGTGGCCGCATATAACGCTGTTTACTGTAATCGACCTGGCCATTATCCAGCGCAGTAGTGTTCAGCAAATTCAGATCCACGTGATTGGTTACGATCGGAATACGCAGGTAAGAAGCCAGTAACTGGTGCTGGAAAACAGAAAAGTTCACCACTCCAATATTTTTCACTTTACCCGATTCCTTCAGTTGCCGCAATGTCAATGCCGTTTCTTCCAGGTTGGAAACCGGATCCAGGTTATTCAGCAGAAAAATATCAATATAATCGGTACGCAGTTTTTTTAGTGAATTGTCAACGCTTTTAAGAATATGCTCACGGGAGGTATTGAAATGCGGAATACGTACTTCCGGGCGACTGCTGCCGGGCAACAACAATCCGCACTTGGTAAACAACACAATATCTTCACGTTTGAACGACTTCTGTTTAATTACATTCCCAAACAGTTCTTCACACTGATAATCGCCATAAATATCGGCATGATCAAAGGTATTGATACCCAGTTCCAGGCAAAGATTAATGGTTTGCTCCATTGCCTGAGCAGGATTATTCACTTCATGCCACCTGTAAAATCCATAAATAGCCGGGGATACTTTGGGCCCGGCATCACTGAGATAAATTTTTTGCATACGCTGTGTTTAGGTCATATAGTCTACTAAAATATAGACTTTTCATGTACCATGTACGGCAAGACATCAATTATTTTCGCAATTTCCTACTTATTTTATAGACTTTTAGTTTACAAACCTTCATGTCCGGGTTTACAGATACCGGCCGACCCGTTTTCAGGCCGTACAACCGGTTGTCTTTGCACAAAAGGAATTTTGCTGTGGTGTTAACAGAATTTGTACGAAATTTTGATCTGTAACCAAACTAACTGGCAATATGAAACTGCTTGTATACTCCCTGTTGCTGTTGTTCGCACTGTCTGCACAGGCACAAACCAATACTGCCGATTTTATTGGCCCTGAAAAAGGTCATCTGCTGATTGTAGGTGGCGGCAAGGTAACACCCGAAATATGGAACAGATTTGTAGAGCTGGCTGGTGGCTCCCAAGCCAGTATTGTGATCATTCCCACCGCCGGCGATGATTCTGCCATCAACAGCGGCCGTACACCGGAAAAAAACATGCTGACCTCACTGGGTGTACAGGACATTACCATTCTGCATACGCGTGATCAGAAAGTTGCCAATACCGAAAATTTTGTAGCACCATTACGCAAAGCAACGGCTATCTGGTTTACCGGGGGCCGCCAGTGGAAACTGGCCGATGCTTATTTACAAACCCTTGCACACCGTGAATTCAATGCTTTGCTGCAACGCGGTGGTGTTATCGGCGGCTCTTCTGCCGGTGCCACCATACAAGGCTCGTTCCTGCTGCGTGGTGATACCAAAGGCAATAACATCCTGGAAGGCGATCATGTACAGGGACTTGATTTTATACACAATGTTGCCATTGATCAGCATGTATTGCGGAGAAACCGCCAGTTCGACCTGATTGAAGTAATCAAAGCGCATCCCAATCTGCTGGGTATTGGTATTGACGAAAGCACCGGTATTGTAGTGCAGCAGAACACCTTTGAAGTGATCGGTAATTCCTATGTAGCTATTTATGATGCAGCACAACTCAACAGAGGCGACAACTCCCCTGCTTCTAATGGCGTAAAAGGTCCGTTCTTTTTTGTAGGCAAAGGACAGTTTTTTGACCTGAAGACAAGAAAAGCGATCCGTCAACCCGGTAATACGGCTATTGACAACGACGATACCGATCAGTAAATAATTCAGTGCACATTGTAGGTGGAAGCACGGACAACCAGTTCTGCTTCCATTTTAATTTGAGTAAGCATTGTATCGCCGTTCATATTCTTCAGCAATACCTGGGTTGCTGTTCGTCCCATTTGCTGCAATGGCTGCCGCAGGTAAGTAAGTGGTGCATAGAAAAGATCCATGGCATCGACTTCATCAAAACAAACCAGCGCCAGTTGCTCCGGTATCCTGATCCCTCTTGCATTGATGTATTTTACAGCATGCAGGGCTATCAGGTTGGTGGTAAATAAAATAGCATCAGGTGGCTGACGCAAGGCCAGTAACTGGTCTACAGCTTTTTGTATACCGGTTTCCATGTTTGTAATATCAGTTTCGCGGATATAACTTTTCTTAACACTGATCTTTCCCTGCTGCAATGCATCAGTATATCCGCGTGTACGCTCCTGCATGTGAAACAATGATGTATTGTACGTAATAAGGCCAATGTGTTTATATCCACAGTCCACCAGGTGTTTGGTAGCCGTAAAGGCAGCCTGGTGATTATCCAGCACTACGTAATTGGTTTGCAGTGCAGGAAAATAGCGATCCACCAGTATAAAAGGGATTTCCTGTTGCTGCAGGTATTGAATTTGTGTTTCTGTCTGTACAGCCGATGCAATGATCAAACCATCTACCTGCCGGTTCAGCAATGTTTCGATCAATGTCCATGATTTATGCGGGTTCTCATCACAACTGCCAAAGATTACCGTGTAGTTATTTTTATCGGCCTCATCTTCAATAATGCGTGCCAGGCTGGATGAAAATGGATTGGCAATATCTGATACGATCAACCCGATGGTATGGGTTTTACTGGTTTTAAGACTTTTGGCGATCTGGTTGGTACGATAATTCATTTCCCGGGCAGTATCGCGTATCTTTTGTGCCACTGTTTTACTGATACGGCCTTCCTTCTTATTGTTCAGCACGTACGATACCAGGGCCACCGAAACCCCTACTTTCTCTGCTATATCCTTCAACGATACTTTCTTAGTCATAACTACCGGTTAGCAACTGCCTGTATAAATGATACCGCTAAAGTTAAATAATCATTAACAACTAACAATCAATAAAATACAAGCTTTTACACTGTTCATTAATGATAAAATATACGATTGTGCTATCCATTGTTTAATCGTTTAAACAAAATTATGTATTTTTGCACCTTAAACGTGTGTGAAACGGATTAAAACGACAGTATATGAAAACGTTGAAAAAATTCGGATTGGTAGAATGCGGTACCCAGGGAAAACTGTTCAGACTTCCCGATCTCAGCAAACAGGAAGGTTACGAACTGAAAAAGATCCTTTTACAGGGTGATGTATCTGCCGATACAGCTAAGATGGAGTATCCGCAGGCTGAAATTGTTTCAGATAAACAGGCCATCCTGCAAGACCAGTCTATTGAACTTGTTATTGTTTCTTCGCCCGGCGATGACGATATGAGTTTGGTAGGCGAAGTACTGAAAGCCGGAAAACATGTAAGGATTGTATAACCCCGATCGAGATATACCTCCAGGTATGCAAATGTGATGTATGACCTGTGAGCCGGATAATATGCACCTGTGAAAACGACCTTATTCAATTGATTGCCTGCTGTAAGAAAGCAGGCATTTTTTTTATAAAAATTTCGCACACACGTTTACAGCATTGGCTATGAAAAAGGCAGGATTTCTTGCAACGATGAAACCAAGTTTATTGACACTGACACTGGGTGGTTTCAGTATTGGCATGACAGAATTTATGATGATGGGTGTACTGCCCGATGTAGCCACATCGCTGAAGGTATCCATACCGGAAGCTGGTCATCTTATTACTGCTTATGCCATAGGTGTTATTATCGGCGCACCGCTAATGGTGGGACTGGCTGGTAATTTTCCGCCCAAAAAAGTACTGATAACCCTGATGTTGTTGTTCGGTACATTCAATGCATTGTTTTCCATTGCACCCAATTATGAACTGCTGCTGGTGGCAAGGCTGTTTTCCGGTTTACCACATGGAGCCTTTTTTGGCATGGGCGCAGTAGTAGCCAGCAGGCTGGCACAACCTGGCCGTGAAGCAAGAGCCGTATCTGTAATGTTTGCAGGGCTTACCATTGCCAATATTGCCGGTGTGCCTATCGGTACATTCATTGGTCATAACCTGAGCTGGCGTATTTCATTTGGCATTATTGCCATTGTAGCATGGCTGGCTGCACTGAGTATCAAAAAATGGATGCCTGCCCTGAAACCGGGTTCACATACCAGATTTATTGACAGCCTGAAAGTTTTTGGTAAATCAGAACTATGGCTCATCATCGGTATTTCATCTATTGGTACCGGAGGCCTATTTGCATGGATCAGTTATATAGCACCCTTAATGACAGAGATTGCCGGCTTCAGTCCCAATGCAATGACCATCATTATGATCATTGCGGGCTTAGGAATGGCTGTAGGTAATTTTATGGGAGGCAGGCTGGCAGACAAATATTCACCGTTGAAAACCACCAGCCTGTTACTGTTATCAATGATCGCATCCTTACTGATCATTACAGTAGTGAATTACTATAAAGCCCCGGCCATTGTAATGACATTTATTACCGGCGCTGTTGCATTTGCGGTCATTGCACCTATGCAGATGCTGATGATCAATGCTGCCAAAGGGTCTGAAATGCTGGCATCTGCAGCATTACAGGCCAGCGCCAACACAGGCAATGCACTGGGTGCTTACCTGGGCGGATTACCGATTGCAGCAGGCTTTGGATATATGTCGCCACAATATGTTGGCGTAGGACTCGCTTTTACCGGTTTCATATTCTGTATAATACTGGGGCTGCAATCCAGGAAAAAGAAACAGGCAGCACAACCAGCTACAACAGTTGCGGAAGGCACTGCCACAATTGTTCACCAGATTGATACGAAAAAAGTAAATACGTAAATTTTAAATATGCATACAAACAAAAAAATGTCTGAAACGAAAGACACTCACAACAACCAGACGTACCGGCGGTACGCTAAGAAGGAAGAAACAGATGTAGCAAAAACAACACGTAAAAAAGTACAGGGAATGCATCCGTTAAACTACTGGTGTGGCCCTCATGCAATGTTCCATCTCTCATTTTCACAGGAGCAATAGCCGCGGGTATTGCTCCTGCTTGCCTTTTTTCCTTATGCCAAAAAGGCCCTGTACAAAAATGTACAAGGCCCGTGTATCTGAGAGAATCATGAAATTGTTTGTTTACTACTCCAGCAGTTTCGCCAACGTTTTATCCAGTTCCTCTCCCCTTACATTTCTCGCTACGATCTTTCCCTGCGGATCAATTAAGTAATTCTGCGGAATGGCCAGTATACCATACAGTTTGGCAACGGCATTGTTCCAGAATGCCAGGTCAGAAACATGTGTCCATGTTAAATGATCAGCATAGATAGCCTGCAGCCATTTGTCACGCTGTCCGGGTCTGTCCAGTGAAACACCCAGTACAGTAAAACCTTTTGCATTGTACTTGTTAAAGGCTTTTACCACGTTGGGGTTTTCTGCACGGCAGGGACCGCACCAGCTTGCCCAGAAATCAACCAATACATATTTACCTTTGAAAGAAGAAAGACTAACTGCAACACCGGCAGTATCATTCTGTATAAAATCCAATGCAGGTTTACCGATGCCGGTTTTTCTTGCCAGATCGATTCTCTCACGGAAAGATTTACCTCCAATAGATTGTTGTAATGCAGGTGATAATTTTTCAAATACCGGTTCTACTTTTTCAACATCAATGTCATAACCTGCATATTGCGACAATGCATACAATGCTACCGGAGAAGCCGGATGCGCCAGTATATATCCTTTATACACCTTTTCATTGATCAGCTTATTGACAGAATCAATTCCTTTTCGGATTTCCGGAACATTTTTATCATCGCTGAGGTTTTTGTTTTTACCCAACTCATTATACAAATGCTGGCGTTCTTTATCATACGGTTCTATCTCTGCTTTCAATTGCAGATATTCTTTGTGGGCAGCAGAACCTGTTACTTCCGAATTACCCAATGAACCTTTTACCTTCAGGCTGATGGCGCCGGGCTCAATGAATACGCTGTAATAATCGCGTTTTGTATCAGGACGGCCATTGGCAGTTGGTTCCACGGGCACTACCCACACCTGTGCCAGGATGGGTTCATCCACATAGGTGTTAAAGGTAACCTTCTTTTTATTGTCTGTTATTTCTGCACTGTCGGTAAAACGAACTTTGGTAGTGGTATTATACCAGGAAATAAATAATTTCTTTACCGGGTACTTTAACTCCGACAGATCATTGGTAATGGAGAAGTTATTCTTTAATACTTTAGGCGTAGTAGCTGCAGTACCGGACTGACTGTAAGCCGTACCGGTTAATAATACCGCAGCGATACCTGTTGCAAAAAGTCTGGATTGCATACTATCAGGTTTTTGGTTATTTCTGCATATGACTGTTAACTAACATACAAAATTCGGATCAAAGATAAGGGAAAATCAATTAGTCTATAAAATAAGTAGACTTTCAGGAAAATATAATCACCTGCCTCTATCCTGCAGACAGCCATTTGACCAGTTTCTTAACGGGAAAGCACCCCACAATAAAAAAGCGTAACAATGGCTACGCTTTGCAAAACATATTTCTGCTATTCTATTCAGAAATGTTATCAGATAACTTCTTCGTATTTGTTACCAAAACGATCGGTTGATATTACTTTTACTTTTTTAACGGTTGGTTCAAAATGCGCCATAAACAGGTGCTCTGTTTTGGAGGGCTCTACAAACTTACGTCCTTTGGGCAACTCATCACCTTTGTATAACGCCACTGCTATCGGATCGAATCCTTTTGTGGAAGGCAATTCTCCTTTATACTGATCATCTGCCCACCACTCTACTTTCCATGCAGGATCCCAGTTCCATACATTCGCTATTACCCGTTTCTGATTGGTCAGTTCATCTACATACACACTCATCTGGAAATCCTTATCGTGTTCGCAAGACTTATAGTACCATTTCAGATCGGTTCCATCTACATCATATACACCATATCCGCGTGGTGTGCCATCGCCGCAAATGGGCCCTGTCCACCAGGCGCCACAAACAGTTCCGTGATTGTGCTCAAAAATATCATTGGTGATCACATTGCGGTGATAGTGTGTATGCCCCGACATTATATGCACCTTGTAGGGTTGTAATATAGCGTACAGATCTGCATTGTTTTTAACGGAGTTGTGAACAGGGATATGCAGGTTGAGTATTACCAGGTTGTCTTTCGGCATCAGTTCCAGGTCTTTTTTCAGCCAGTCCAGTTGTTCCTGCGATACAAAACCATCATATTCGCGTTCATTACCCAGGTAGCGAACGTTATCCAGCACCACATAATGTACCCTTCCCCGGTTGAAAGAATAATAAGTAGGTCCGTAATGTTTTTTAAAGGTCACGTCTGAAGTCTCGTCACCACCCTGTTTGTAATCCATATCATGATTGCCCAATGCCTGAAAAAATGGAATGCCCATTAAGCTTACTGCTTTATTGTATGCAGTGAAAAGATCGTGATTATCCCACACAATATCCCCTACTGTAATGCCATGGATCAGGGTACCAGGCTCCAGCGATTGTACCAGTTGCTGAACATCAGGTACCGACTGCTGCATCATCTTTTCCACGTCCTGCTCATTCTTTACCTGCGGATCGGCCCAAATAATAAATTTATGACGGGTATCATCTTTTGTAAGTGGTTCCAGTTCAAAATCGTATTGGTTTTTGCGTGATGATCCAAGCACTTTGAAACAACCGGCCACATGGTTATCATGCAGAAACGCATATCCTGCCGGTACAGATACAAATACAGAACGGGCATTGTTATGCACCGTAAATTCATAATTACCTTTTTTATCCGTTTGAACCACACTATAGCCATCGGATACTACAACACCAGCCAATGATTTACCTTTTGCAGAAACAGTTCCGTGAATGGTCTGGCTATTGTTCCTGGTAGCAGCAAGGGATGTTTTTGCTGTAATGATGATTCCTCCTGATACAAGCGCCAGTTGGCGCAGAAATACGCTCCTTTTGATCTTATTCATGATATTGATGTGTTACCCTTTTCAGCTACAGCAGAACATATTCCATTCCTTATAACTTCAGCCAGCGGAACAACAATGCTGCCAGTATGCCGCCAACGATTGGTCCTATGACCGGTATCCAGGCATAAGACCAGTTACTGCTTCCCTTTTCTTTGATAGGCAGCATAGCATGTACAATACGAGGTCCCAGGTCCCTGGCCGGGTTGATAGCATATCCTGTTGTTCCTCCCAATGAAAGACCGATTGACCACACCACGAATGTAACAGGTATGGCCCCTACTGATCCCAGCCCCACCGGTGTTTTGGTATCAGCAATCTCTGCATTGGTAAAATAAAAAACGGCAAACAACAGCACAAATGTTCCAATGATTTCACTTATAAAATTGGAAAAAGTATTCCTGATAGCAGGGCCGGTACTGAATACGGCCAGTTTACTGCCGGCATCCTGCGTTATATTAAAATGATCCCTGTATTGCAGCCACACCAATAAAGCCCCTGTCATGGCTCCCAAAAACTGGGCACCGATAAATAACGGCACTTTACTCCAACTAAACTTTTCTCCAACAGCCAGTGCAATAGTTACGGCAGGATTCAGATGCGCTCCGCTGTAAGGTCCTGCTACCACTACCGCCACAAACACTGCCAATGCCCACCCGGTAGTGATCACGATCCACCCACTGTTGTTGCCTTTGGTTCCTTTCAATACCACATTTGCCACTACGCCTCCCCCCAACAGTATCAATAACATAGTGCCGAGAAATTCGGCAGCAAATTCAGTCATATGTATTAATTTTTTGTAAACAGATAATGAAGTTTTTGTGATGGGGAAAACTGGGTAATAAGTTATAGGGTGTGGGTTATAAGTAAAATACATTCAACGAGTACTCTGAGCAAAATGAACCTATAAATTACACCTCATTACTTAAAACTGGCTTTCCAGGTCTGCCCAGGCCTTACACGTTGCCACTGCCCTTCGCCATCCTTTTACCAAAATAGTTGTATCAATGGCAGCAGGCTCAAAACGACGATCTATTTTCCATTGCTGCTGAATATCATCCACGCTGCTCCAGTAACCCACAGCCAGGCCAGCCAGGTAAGCAGCCCCCATGGCCGTGGTTTCTGTTATTGCAGGTCGCACCACTGTAGTACCCAATATATCTGCCTGCAACTGCATCAGTAAATTATTGGCAGTAGCGCCGCCATCTACACGCAGGTCTTTAATGGTCATGCCGCTATCATTCTCCATCGCTTTCAACACATCCATGGTCTGAAAGGCAATGCTTTCCAGTGCAGCCCTTGCAATGTGCGAGGCATTGGCACCTCGTGTTAGTCCTACAATGGTTCCACGCGCATGTCCGTTCCAGTGCGGTGCGCCCAAACCCGCGAATGCCGGTACCAGGTATACACCACCATTATCACTTACTTTTAAAGCCAGTGCTTCTACATCAGTAGAAGACTGAATAATACCAAGTCCATCACGTAGCCACTGTACTACTGCACCACCAATAAAAATACTTCCTTCCAGGGCGTACTGAACACGGTTGCCGATCTGCCATGCAATAGTGGTCACCAGGTTGTTTTTTGACAACACCGGCTTTTCACCAATATTCATCAGCATAAAACACCCCGTACCATATGTGTTTTTCACCATGCCGGTACTGGTGCATTGTTGCCCGAATAAAGCAGATTGCTGATCACCGGCAATACCCGCAATCGGAATATGACCCGCCAGCACTTTTCCTGCAGTTTCACCCATCATTTCGCTGGATGAACAAACAGCAGGTAACATTGAAACAGGAATATCAAAAAGACGCAGTAATTCATCATCCCACTGCAGAGTGTGGATGTTATAGATCATGGTACGGGAGGCATTGGTCACGTCGGTAATGTGTTTTTTACCACCGGTAAGATTCCATACCAGCCAGGTATCAATAGTTCCGAATGCCAGTTTTCCCTGCGCGGCTTTTGTACGTGCGCCCTGCACATTGTCCAATATCCACTTGATTTTGGTAGCAGAAAAATAGGCATCCGGTATAAGACCTGTTTTTTCACGGATAATCGTATCAAGCCTCTGTTGTTTCAGTGAATCGCAATAAGCTGCGGTACGTCTGTCCTGCCATACAATAGCATTGTAAACAGGTTCACCGGTTTCCCGGTCCCATACCACGGTGGTTTCCCGTTGATTGGTGATGCCAATGGCGGCAATGGCCGCAGAACTCAAACCTGCTTTCAGTACAGCTTCTGCTGCTACTGAGGCCTGGGTTGACCATATCTCCACCGGATCATGTTCTACCCAGCCAGCCTGCGGATAATGTTGTGTAAATTCTTTCTGGGCAATAGATTGGATATTACCCTGCCTGTCGAATATAATGGCGCGGGAACTGGTAGTGCCCTGGTCAAGTGCAAGAACAAACTGTGGCAAGCGTATCGTTTTTATGGTTAAGAAAAAAGTTCTGTATCAACACTTGTAATGACAGATCGTTGTCTCCTGTCATTACAGACATTTCCTGATTTCACATCTTTTACTTGGCCTTCATTTCCTTCACGGCTGGATTTACCAGCAGGTATTGTTGTGCCAATGTAATAAAATTTTTCACCTGTTGCTGCTGCCATTGTTCATCCTTTTGCAACTCACCGGCAAGAATTGCCGCTACCCGCGGAGCCGCCTGTATAGCAGCCCGGGCATCCAGGAACAATACGCGTATACGCCGGGCAAGTACATCTTCTACTGTACGTGCCATTTCATGCCGGGCAGCCCATATTACTTCTGTTTCTGTATAAGGCAACCCTGCTGCCAGCAATACAGCGGATGCAGGCTGTTGTTGTAGTAACTGGTTAATTCCATGCTCATCAGTTCCATATACAGCAAGATGTGTTGAAGATACGGCAGTGCTGCACCCATGTATGGCCAGCTCTTTTGTAACACAGGCTGAAGCAGGAAGATTACCAGTCACTGCCGCTTTGTTCACGGTGTCTTCTGCCATTTTACGATAAGTGGTCCATTTTCCACCGGTAATGGTGATCAGACCTGACGTGCTTATGATCAACTTGTGGTTGCGCGAGATCTCTTTAGTGCTGTTGGTATCTTTGTCCGGTGCTGCCAGCGGACGCAGACCTGCAAATACACTCAACACATCTTTTTCTTCCGGCACATGTGCCACATATTGTTTCAGTGTATTTAAAATAAAACGGATCTCCTGTTGCAAAGCAACCGGTTCCGGCGAATGTTGTTCCAGCGGTGTATCAGTAGTACCTGCTACAATGTGCTGATGCCAGGGTACGGCAAACAGCACACGGCCATCTGTTGTTTCCGGTATCATCATGGCACTGATGCCAGGCATAAACGATCGGTCCAGTACAATATGCACTCCCTGGCTGGGCCGTACCAGGTGTTTTCCTTTGGGCATATCCATCTGCAATACATCATCCACAAATACCCCGGTAGCATTGATCACGGTTTTCGATTGTACCGTATAGTTTTGATTGTGTTCTGTATCTGTGACCTGTACCCCACAAACCCGGTCATTTTCTTTTATCAATCCTGTTACCCGGCAATAGTTCAATACCACGCCACCCTGTTCAGCACAGGTTTGAGCCAGGTTAACAGCCATACGCGCATCATCAAATTGTCCGTCAAAATATTCTATGCCGCCTGTCAGCGATTCAGGCCGGATGCCCGGCAAACGTTCCTGTACCGTTTTGCGTTTCAGTAAACGCGACTTTCCAAAACTGAAGCGTCCCGACAACCAATCGTAAATGGTAAGCCCGGCCAGGTATTTCAGTTTGGCAAACCAGCTATAACAGGGAATAATAAATGATTGCCGGTGCACCAGGTGTGCTGCATTTTTCTGCATCAACCCTCTTTCATGCAGGGCATCATACACGAGGGAAATATTACCCTGCGCCAGGTAGCGTACGCCGCCATGCACCAGTTTGGTACTGCGACTGGAAGTTCCTTTTGCAAAATCATATCCTTCCAGCAACAATGTGCGATAGCCCCGTGAAGCCGCATCAACTGCCACGCCCAACCCGGTAGCCCCGCCTCCTATCACCAGCACATCCCACACAATATCTTGTTGCAGGTATTCCAGCATCCGTTCCCGCTCAAAAGGAATTGGTTTCATTTTGTTTAATTATCTTTCTTTTTAAGTTTCATTTTATTTCATATTAAATTTAAACAAAACAAAACGAAAGTTAAAAGTTTTTTCTGAACCAGGATTTGGTTACTTTTATTTGACCAACTATGCTAACGATCACCGAACGCCATCAATTTATACTGGACAAACTGCAGCGGGAAGGCAGTGCCAATGTACTGGATCTGTGCGGGGAACTGAACGTATCGTCTGTAACCATCCGGAAAGACCTGAAATTACTGGAAGACAAACAGTTATTATTCAGAACGCATGGGGGTGCCACCATTAAAAATCCTTACACTGCTGACAGGCCGGTGAATGAAAAAGAACAATTGCAATCCGGCGAAAAAATAAAAATTGCCCAGGCAGCAGCTCAGACCATCACAACCGATGACTCTATCGTGATAGCTTCGGGCACTACCGTACTGGCATTGGCCAAACAAATTCAACCGAAAGGCAACTTAACTGTGGTCACCTCTTCCTTGCAGGTTTCGCTGGAATTGCTGCGACACCCCACTGTGGAAGTGATACAACTGGGCGGTGTATTGCGGAAAAACTCATCTTCTGTAGCGGGGCCTTATGCAGAGAAAATTTTACAGGACTTTTTCTGCAGCAAGGTATTCCTGGGCGTGGATGGCATTGATGTAGAATTTGGTCTTACCACTACCAATGTAAATGAGGCCTATCTCAACCGCCAGATGATCGCAGTTTCTCAACGGGTGATCGTACTTGCCGACTCCACCAAATTTGGGAAAAAAGGATTTGGCAAAATATGCGGTATAGAAGAAGTAAACCAGGTGATCACTGACAGCGGTATTCCGGAGCATTTTGTACGACACCTGGAAAGCCTGGGCATAGAAGTAACGATTGTATAAATAAAAATTTGGCTGGTGAAATACCAGCCATGTACATCGCCTGAAATAATATTGATTCTCATTTGTCCGGACCCGCGAGACAAATATTTTTATTGGTTATTTAGCCTGTATCTTTTTCAGCATACCCGGGTATACTACTCCTTCTGCTTCGGGCAATGTAGAGATACCTAGTAATTGTGTAACAAGCGGCGCCATGTCCTCCAGTCCCATGAGGGGCACTATCATTCCTTTATTAAAGCCCGCGCCCGCAGCCACAAAACCAGTGTACATATTCTTATTATCCGGCAAGTAGCCATGTGTTCCCTTCTGACCCGCAGCTCTCAACACGTCTGTACTATATGCCATACCTATTGCTACTCCATCTACCGGAACCAGCGCCAGTGCTGCACGCCGGTCTACACCCATTTCATCCAGCTCTTTCCGTTCAATGATCCTGAAAAGCTTTTTCTGTGCAGGCGGAACTTTGCTGAGTATGGTACGCACTTCCTGCAGAGTTTTATTATCATTGCTGTCTTTCAGGTATAAAAAAGCAGAACCACTGGCTGATTGGAACATGGCTTTCCATGTCACTGTATTGGCATCTTTGGACAACAGTTTATTAGCCGCCAGCCATACATTGGGAAATAACACCGTATGTATATCTGCAAAACCATGATCGCCGGTAACAATAATAGCTGTACTGTCTTTGATACCTGCCAGTTTAATAGCCTCCAACAATTTACCGATACAATGATCAGCAGAAGTAACGGCCAGCCTTACTTCATGACCATCACGCCCTTCAGTATGTGCAGCTTCATCTACACAGGGAAAATGTATTGCAGTGAAACGGGGTTTATAGGTCTTGATCAGGTAGGCGCCCATGCGTGCCAGGTTTTCATCCATGGCAAGGTACTCGCCATGCAGATCATAATACGTTAGTTTACCGGTAGCATTCTGTTCTATTTCTTCAAACAGTCCATGGGGTGTGGTGTATTGCCGCATCGGTACTACGCGGTCTGCATCTTTGGCGGTGCTCCATATTTCGGGCACATTGTAATCAATATCAGCACCCACAGTTACCGGCCACAATACCGCAGCAGAAGTAAAACCGGCATTATGTACCGCCTGAAATAAGGTAGGTACCTGTATGGATTTACTTTCCCAGTACCATTTACCGGTTGATCCCTGGGGTTCAAATGGCGCGTTATAATAAACGCCATGCCGGGCGGGCATTACGCCGGTAATAATAGTGGTGTGAGAGGGATAGGTAACGGTAGGAAAAACGCCCCGTACAGCTTTGGCATATACGCCGTCCTGCATCATCTGCCGCAGATTCGGCATTCCCCAGCTTTCATCCAGGTAAAACTCCGGGCGAAAACCATCGATGGTGACCAGCACAACATATTTGGCTTGTTGGGCCACACCACTCATAACAGTTACACATGCAAAGCAGACACTGAGAACAGTCTTTTTCAGTTGTTTACACATTGAATCGTACATATACCGATATTTTAACCCTGATACCTGTCTATAACTTACAGCAAATAATCTGTATAAGCAATGCCGTATTGCAGGGTTTCAATAGAAACAACTAAAACGGTATTCCTGACGAAAGAAGTTCCATTTTTAATTAACAGATAACAGGCTTATTTCAACGCTTCCAGTATTTTTCTGAAGATATCCGTGTTTTCGTATACACCTGTAAACAGGTACGAGCGTGGTCCGTATGCAAAAACGGTCACCGGCAATGCCGTATGATCGGTAGTAGCAAACTGGCCGCCAACATACCCTTTTGTATAGTCGCCATCCAGCAGGGTAAGCCCGCCGGTTTCATGATCGGCAGTCACTATCACCAGTGTTTCACCATCCGCATCTGCAAACTGCAAGGCCTTGCCTACCACCTTGTCAAAATCCATTACCTCTGTTACTACGTAAGGCAGGTTATTGGCATGGCCACCATGGTCGATCTGGGCACCTTCCAGCATCATCAGAAAACCTTCTTTATTGGCAGACAATATTTTTGATGTTTTATCAAATGCTTTTGATAACCAGTCTCCGCGACCTTTCAGCATAGATAGACCGGCACGTGGTTCTATCACAATCCATTTCCTGGCTGCATCAGTTACCTGTTCTGTTGATGCTACAATACTGAATGTTTGTTGTAGTGCTTTCAGTGGCGCAATGCTGGTGTCATTGCGTGATCCCATCAATATATCTACATCTGCATGTTGCAGATCGGCCAGTATGGCTGTGGAACTACTGCGTTCAGACTGGTGTGCATAAAAATCAGCAGGTGTGGCATCGGTAATATCACCACAGGTAATAAGACCTGTTTTCTTTTTCCGTTTTGCAAATATAGTGGGCAACAAGGTCAGCGGAGCACCGGTATGATCAACACCCACTGCCCTGTTGTTGGTTTTCTTGCCCGATGAAATAGCTGTAGAACCGGGTGCAGAATCGGTAATAAAACTATCATACGAACTGGTTTTTGACAAACCGCTGCTGCGCATATTGAAAATATTCAATGCAGCTTTATTGGCTGTATAACCAGCGTATAACTGTGGTAAACCCGTACCATCTCCTATCAGGATGATAACATTCTTAACTTTTTTATTCACGGCATCTGTACGATATGCAGGACGATATAGCTGGTAAGTTTGTGTAGCAGTATAGGTATTGACAGGCAGTTGCACCATAAACTTTGATAATTCAGCCACTTTATCAGTGTTAATATAATCTACCTGCAGATGTATTAACCGAAACCAGGCATTGACCTCATCAGGAGCATTCCAGAAACGTACTTTTTTCTGTAAAGCGTGGGCATTACTGATCACTGCATCAATTTGTTTTTTTTCAACAGCAGGTATAATTCCTTTTCCGTTCCAGGATGAGAACGCTTTGAAATTATCACTCATCATTACAATTCTACTGAGGGCTACCGCAGAATATGTTTTGCGCAACTCTCCATCAAAACCTATCCACGAAGGATATTTTGTATAGGTTTCCGGGTCGGGCCTGTTCCCGCTGATCACAATAGTCACCTGCGGACACTGGATAATAGCGGGATACTGCTGCAACAGTTGTATCAGTGCATCCAGTGCTGGCACTGCTGCCGTTTTTATATCAACCATCAATTGCAGTGAAGCGGTGCTATCGGCATACGGATGACCATGATGCTGCTGTATATAGCACGCCAGTGGTTTCAGGTACAATACCTCCAGTGTACGTTTGCTCAGCAATTGTATTGAATCGTGTGCCACCAGTAATCCATCCGCTGTAAGAAATACATCCGCTTCTATAGATCCGACACCTGCATTGTATGCTTGTTTGAACGGGAAAGGCTTTTCATAATCATTGTGTGCATGTATATTGGATACGGTATACCGGGCCGGTTGTGCTACTGCAACAACTGATAACAGGCTGATAGCAATGGAAAACAAAATATGCATAAGGTGAATGACTGATGAGTAATACAATGCTGTCGGAACCGGAAATTTATTTCAATAACCCAATTCACCAACCAGCGGAATGCAGAATTTACTTAGTGATAACAGAGCTGTTCAATATCTTACCCTGGTAATTGATGAACTGTACCAGTACCTGGTTTGCGGCAACTGAAAGTGTGGCAAATCCCTGCTCTGCTGCAATGAATTTACCACCTGCAGGATTTAGTGAAGCAGGTCTGGCTTCTGAAGCAGCACCGGAGATAATGTAATGGGTTTTACCTTTTGGTTTGGTATATTCCAGGTGGTGCTCATGACCACACAGGTATAGATCTACATTGTAACGGCTGAACAACGGTTCCAGGAAAATGCGCATTCTTTCAGTGTCTTCATCATCTTTACGCCAGCCACCGGTATACAAAGGATGATGTCCTACAACAATCTTCCATTTTGCATTGCTCGACGCCAGTAATGATTCCAGCCACTGCCGCTGTTTTTCTACCGCGCCGGCTACATATTTAACGCTATCGTGTGCCTGGCCTCTCAATTCTTTTTCAATAGCATCTGTATCCAGGAATACCATCAGCAAAGAATCTTTACCAATTGTAAAAGATTTAGTGTAATAGCGTGCCGGCATCGTCCAGCGACTGCTGATTTTGGTATATGCCACCTGTGCATCAGGATTGGATGCATAATCATGATTACCCAATACCACATACCATTTTACATGCAGTGATTGTGCAGTATAAATACTTTCAAAACTGCTGATCCAGTGATAGTCTTGGGTGCTTTGCACACCATAAGGGTAGAAATTATCACCGGTTGCTACCACAAAAGAAGCTCCCAGATCATGAGCGGCATTGCCCATATTAACGGCTACTTCTTTCTGGTAATTATCCCCGTTACGTCCCCAATCGCCCATCAGTATAAAATGAAGGGCGTTGTCAATTTTCCTGATGCCCGCAATAGAACCACCTCTGTAACCAAGATCTTTTACTAAAGGTGCCTGCGCTCCGGCTGCAATACTCACTATGCAGGTGGCAATTACAATAAAAACCTGTTTCATCTTCATAAAATGTATAGTATTAGAAAATGCCGTAGTTCGTTAATGCGAACTACGGCAATGTTAAAAGTTGAAAACTACCTACCCGACTTAGATTAATATCCCAGGTTCTGTTTCAGGTTGGGATTTAATGCCAGCTCAGTAGCCGGTATAGGATAGATGCGTTTATAGGTTTCGCTGGTATTCTTTGTTTTAAAACCCCAAGCATCTTCAAATTTGTTAAAACGGATCAGGTCATTCCTGCGCCATCCTTCCCAGGCCAGTTCCCTGGCACGCTCATCCAGCAAACCCTGCAGGTCGATGGTTGTTACACCTGCTGCTTTGGCGCGTGTTCTGACTTTGGTTACCAATACAGGAGCCGTCTGCAGTTCACTATTTACAGTAGTAGCAGTGGCACCACGTAAAATCGCTTCCGCTTTCATCAGCAAGATATCCGCCAGACGAAATACCGGCATATCATTACCCTGGTAACGTGTTGAAGCATTGGCATTCGGGTCAGGATAGAATTTGATAGAACGGACACCTTTCAACTGTCCTTTAATATCATTACCTACATCCATAGTGGCAGATTTTACGAGTGTCAGATCCGGTGTGATTTCCACATGCCAGTTGATATTGTAATCCGTACCGCTATAAGTGGCATCCAGTGATTTCATGGTAGTAGCCACCATAATAGGTGTACCATCCCAATTGTATTGTTTGCCATTCAGCCAGGTTGCGTTGCGTATGTCGTTCGCCAGGTTGAAATAGGCATAAAAATCAGGTATTGTACTCAAAGCTACACTGGGTCTGAAAGGAATGCTGTACTTGGCCTGCAGGTAAGGATGTAAACCAAAACGGGTAAAATGATTACCCTGGATCAGGTTGGCATCATACGGAATGGCAAAAATAGTTTCTTTGATCTGCGGTCCGTTATCGGGTTTAAAGATTGACGCATAATCAGCATCCAGTGAAAATTTGTTATTGATCAGTATGCTGTCTGCCATGGCAACAGCCTCTGTATACCGCGGTGTGCCGGTATAATACTCAGCATTCAGATACATCTTTGACAACAATGCAAACGCCATCCATTTGGTAGCATGGCCATAGGTAGAGGCATCTACAGCAGATGATAAATTGGGTAGCGCGCTTTTCAGGTTACTTTCAATAAATTCAAAAACTTTTTTCCTGTCCTGTGTGGCAGGCAAACCTGTTACCGGGAAAGTATCAATAATGGGTACATTACCATACAGGTCCATCATGAAGAAATAAAACAGGGAACGCATGGCTTTTACCTCTGCAATTGCCGTTGGCTTGGTGGCATTGTCCGGGGCTGAGGAGAACAGGCTCAGCAAACGGTTGGCAGTATTGATGCCACCAAATCCCCATTGCCAGCAACCGGTTACATACGGATGATCTTTTCCCCAGGTATGCATGTGCATAAAACGGTACTGACCATTGTCATCATAGTTACCATCACGCGCAGGAATAATAGCCTCATCGGTAGACAATTCCTGGGCGCGCCAGTATTCCACAGCATAGCTGATACCACCATTAGCTAACTGGGTATATAATGGACCGATAGCAGCGGCATAGGAAGCTGATGTACTGGGAAAATTGCCCGATGTATATTGAGATTCTACATTAACATCCAGTTTGGTGCATCCTGTTACCAGCATAGCCGGCAATAATGCACTTAAAAAGATATGACGTTTCATAATGTTCATTGTTATTTTATCGTTTGCGGTGTATCAAAAACTCACATTTACACCGGCAATGAATGACCTTGTTTTAGGATAGTAATTATTGTTGTCTATACCCGGTGTTAAACCACCCATATTCACTTCCGGATCAATACCCCTGTATTTGGTGATCACAAACAAATTGTTGGCAGACGCATAGAAACGCAGTTTGCTGATAGCAGGCACACCGGTACGTACTGTATAACCCAGTGTAGCATTATCCAAACGCAGGTAAGAACCACTTTCCAGGAAACGGTCAGAGATCAGGTATGCTTTATCATCATTATACGATTCACCCAATGTGAACTTTGGAATATTGTTGTTCTTTGCGTCGGAAGGACTGTTTAAACCGGCCAGTGTGGCATTCAGAATTTTATTACCGGTTACACCTCGGAAAAAGAAATTCAGATCGAAATTTTTATAGGTAAAGCTGTTACTCCATCCGTACATCATTTTGGGTTGCGCATTGCCGGCAACGATATAATCGGAAGTAGAAG